>CAVUJH010000001.1:0-45546 GCA_963741775.1 uncultured Flavobacteriaceae bacterium
CGGGCGAGAGGACTCGAACCTCCACACATTGCTGCACTAGATCCTAAGTCTAGCGTGTCTACCAATTCCACCACGCCCGCATTTCAATATTTCAGTGCTGTTCCTTTCGGTAAGCGGATGCAAATATACAGAATACTTTCAATCTACAAACACCTCTGCAAAAAAATTCTTTTATCTTTATAAAAATTCAAAACCACACATGAATGAAAGATACTAAAGCATACGTAAAGGAGAACAAGCAAAGGTTCCTGGACGAACTTATAGAACTGCTGAAACTCCCTTCCATCAGCGCCGATCCTGCCTATAAAAAAGACATGTTAGCCACTGCAGAAGCCGTAAAAAAAGAATTACTGGCCGCGGGCTGCGATACTGCCGAAATCTGTGAAACTCCCGGCCAGCCGGTTGTATACGGTGAAAAAATAATCGACAAAGATCTTCCCACCGTCCTGGTGTATGGCCATTATGATGTGCAACCGCCAGATCCACTTGATCTTTGGAACTCCCCGCCTTTCGAACCTGTGATCAAAGAGACCGAAATTCATCCTGAAGGAGCCATTTTTGCCCGGGGCGCCTGTGATGACAAAGGTCAGATGTTCATGCACGTGAAAGCTTTGGAGTTTATGACCAAAAACGACGAGCTGCCCTGCAATGTGAAATTCATGATCGAAGGAGAAGAGGAAGTGGGAAGTGAAAACCTGGGGTGGTTCATTGAAAGAAATAAGGAAAAACTGGCTAACGATGTCATTCTGATCTCCGACACAGGAATGATAAGCAAAGACGCGCCTTCCATCACCACAGGTTTACGCGGACTCAGCTATGTGCAGGTGGAAGTAACCGGACCAAATCGGGACCTGCATTCAGGTTTATACGGTGGCGCGGTGGCGAATCCCATTAACATTCTCAGCAAAATGATCGCTTCGCTCACCGATGAAAATAATCATATCACCATTCCCGGCTTTTACGACCAAGTAGAAGAGCTTTCTCAGGAGGAAAGGAAAAAAATGGCTGAAGCGCCTTTCAGTGAAGAGGAATACAAGAAAAAACTCCAGATAAAGGATACCTATGGAGAAGCCGGTTATTCGACCACCGAAAGAGCTTCCATCAGGCCTACACTGGACGTGAACGGAATCTGGGGCGGATATATTGGAGAAGGAGCTAAAACGGTTTTACCGGCTAAGGCACACGCCAAAATTTCTATGCGACTCGTACCGAACCAGGACTGGAAAGAGATCACAGAACTTTTCAAAAATCATTTTGAAAGTATCGCCCCCGAGGCAGTAAGCGTAAAAGTAACACCTCATCACGGCGGACAAAGTTACGTGACCCCAATCGACAATATTGGTTACCAGGCGGCAAGCAAAGCTTACGAAGAAACCTTCGGAAAAACACCAATTCCACAGCGCAGCGGGGGAAGTATCCCGATCGTTTCGCTTTTCGAAAAAGAACTGAAGAGCAAGATCATCCTCATGGGCTTTGGCCTTGATACCGATGCGATCCACTCTCCGAATGAGCATTTTGGGATCTGGAATTATTTGAAGGGGATTGAAACCATTCCGTATTTCTACAAATATTTTACAGAGATGAGTAAGTAAACATATCAGGCGGAAGAAATTCCAGCTTCTGAGATATAAAAAACCTCACAGGTTTCGAAAATCTGTGAGGTTAATTTATAACAAGTACTAAAATCTATACCTTCTTTACAAACTTGGTAAGGATCACGATTTGTTGTCCTTCTACTTTTCCTTCTATCTGCTCAGCATTATCGTGAACCAGGGAAACCCTTCTCACCGCGGTTCCGCGTTTGGCCACCAGGCTTGAGCCTTTCACGTTCAGGTCCTTGATCAACACCACATTGTCTCCTGCTTCTATCACGGCTCCATTACTGTCTTTATGCACAACGGAATTCGCTTCGGCTTTCTTCTCTGCCATAGCCCATTGTTTCAGTTCCTCATCCATATACATCATGTCCAGCAGGTCCTGTGGCCAGCCTTCTGCTTTCAGCCGGTCCAGCATCCTCCAGGCCATCACCTGTACCGCGGGCACGGTGCTCCACATGCTATCATTCAGGCAACGCCAGTGATTAGCTTCCACAGCCTCAGGATTCTCTATTTGTTCAAGGCAGGTGCCGCAAACCAGGATCGCCGCCTCTTCTCCTTCCTCCGGAGATTGCGGAACTTCATATACACTTAAATCATCGGTAGCACTACAAAGTTCACAGGTTGAATCGCTGCGTTCCTTTAATTTTTCTTCTACAGTCATTGAATTTCAAATTGATGTGGCAAAGTTAATTTTTTCAGGCTCTCAGGGAGATTTATTTCCGCGGAAAAAATCCTGCTTCTGAAAAGACTTCACATATTTTCAAAACCTGCGATGTCTGAAGCTAGTCTTCAACGATCTCCATCTTCCGCAGAAGAAAAGAAGCGTTCATGTTATGGCAAATCCCATCTTTGAACTTATAATCGAAGAAAAGTTCGTCGTTGATGATCTCAGCGTCAAAATAGTGATTTTTTACCTGCGTCAATTCCGAAGTGATTTCACACAAACTCAGGTCGTGAGTAGCGATGATCCCTGTGGAGTGCGATTTTACGAGTTTCCGAACAAATTTTTTCGAGCCGCTGGCCTTGTCTGAACTGTTGGTGCCTTTAAGAATTTCATCCAAAATGATGAAATACCGGTCAGATTTGATCTCATCCACAATAAATTTCAGCCGTTTTAATTCTGAAAAGAAATAAGATTCATCATCGCTCAGTGAATCGCTGGTACGCATGCTGGTGATGAGCTTAATGGGCGAATAGCTGCAACTTTCTGCACAAACCGGAAGCCCGACGTTGCTCATGATAATCTGAAGGGAAACCGTCCGCAAAAAGGTACTTTTCCCTGCCATATTCGCTCCCGTAATAATGAAAAATTCCTCATTATTTATTCTGAAGTCATTCGCTACCCGCTTCTCCGGATTCAGCAGGGGATGCGCCAGATTCTTAGCCGAAATTCCCTGATTTTCACTGTTGATTTCTGGAAAAACATAGGAAGGATGATTAAACGCAAAATTTCCGAGGCTGTTGAAAGCATCGGTAAACGCGATCACCTGAAACCAATTTTCGACGTTTTGACGATATTTTTCGATCCATTGCTCCAGCCTGTAACTTTGCCGAAGGTCCCAAAGCAAAAATCCGTTGCCAAAAATTCCGAAGAGCATATTATTCCGCTGATCCAGCGCATCGATAGCACGGGAAAATTCCCTGAAGATCCCAGACGCTTTCTTTTCTTCGGAACGGATAAGCTGCTTATTTTCCTTCAAAATTTCAGAAGAAAACTCCTCTTTCTCCAGCAGCGCCAGCAACTGATGATATTGGTGAAATGTATCCTGAATTTTACTTACGCTGCCCGCGAGTTCATTGATCTTTTTAACATAAATCCCCGTAATAAATAAGCCCACAAAGAACCAAAGAAGCAATTGCACTCCCGTGATGAAATCGAAAAAGTAGGCTGCAACCGCCAGCGCTGACAGACCGGAAAAAACATGCGGCAACCACTTCATTAAACCAGGCACAAAAACCCTGTAATCCTGAAACCAACCCACTACTGAAGAGGAACGGGTATCAGTTTTCACCAATTTTGCAATAGCGGTGAATTCCTGCCGCCATTCTGGTTTTTCAGCAAGTTCTTTTACCGCCCGCTGTTTTTTAGGAATACCGGCAATGGAATTTTCGGTAAGCAGCGCAGCAAGCTTTGAAGTTCCTTCCTGCAAAGCGGTCCTGTTCAAATACTGAAAAAAAGAACCTCTTCCAAAGAGATCGATATCCTCGCTAAAAGCATGCTTCGGATCTTCATATTCCACACCTTCGGGTAAGGCTGAAAAATCCCGGGTTTCCAGAATATGAATTTCAAGCTCATTCAGCCTGATCAATTCCTTCTGCTTATTGCTTTTGTCCTTCAGATTACTGTGTCGTGAAACCAGGAAAAGAAAGAGCGCTATCCCCACAATGATCAGCGAAATGATCACATTTCTATTTCCGAAGAAATAATAGATAGCATAACAAATAGCCAAAAAAACGGCCAATCTTAGCAGACTCGAAACCAGCAGTTTTTTGGCGTATTTTGACAGTTCTTCTTCATGTTTCTTTTTCCGATCTTTATAAAATTCCAGTACTTCCATTATAAATTTTCCAGTTCCTGCTGTTGTTTTTTTGTAAGCCCCGTCGCTACCAGTTCATAGGAATGGTCGGTAAGCTGAAGGACCAGTTTCGGGTCCAGCCGGCCGTCCAGCACCAGGGTGTTCCAGTGTTTTTTGTTCATATGATACCCGGGAAGAATAGAAGTGTCGTGCTCTTCCCGAAGCTGAAGTGCTCTTTCAGGATCGCATTTGAGGTTCACCCGAAGCGGGGCCTCATCCAGGGCGGCAAGGGTAAATATTTTGCCCATTACCTTAAAGACAAGGGTGTCGGGGCCAAAGGGTAATTCTTCGGTCACGCCTTTCTTTGCCAGGCAATAATTTCTGAAGGTTTCTATGTCCATTTAATATTCTAAGTATTTGTCAGGCTGAGCCTGTCGAAGCCTTTATAGATAACCGGAGATTTCATTCCTGTTCTATCTTCTTCTGAACCTCCGCAGGCTCCTCCAGGCTAAGTGCAGTATAATCGAGTTTCCAGCCGATGGTCTCCACGATCTTTTCCATCAAAAGAATGGTATCCAGTGCCTCTTTGCGGGCCTTTTCGAACAAGCCACTCTGCGGAATTTTATCAACTATATGCTTTTTGGCGTCCCGGTTAATATCGGTTAAATCGGAGGTAGTAAAAGGATTGGCCCAGCCTTCGCGCTTGTCGTAATATTTAAAATCGGTTTCTACCGTCAATAATTCCGGCTGCGGAAAATTTGTGAGGATAATCCTCCTTTCCTGATTGTCACTTTCCATCCGAATCTTGCTCAGGTCAAAACCTATATGCGCTTTGGCATTGATAAGGATGATGGCTTTTTTCTTTCCGAGGAAAAGGCTCAGGTATTTTTCCTTCAGGTTTTCGTAATGATAAATCTCAGAAAAATCGCCTTCAACGGTAATGAGCTTACAAACACTCTTGATCTTGTCAATCAACACCATCGACTGCTCGTTGGTTTTCAGCTTGGAGCGATCTTTATTAACTCCTAAAAAAATAAAATATGCCACAACCGCGCCGGCGGCCAGGCCAATAAAAAGCCATTCCATATTATTTACCTATTTCTCCCAAATGGGTGAATTTAAAGCCTCGCCCGTATTTGAGGCCATATCCTAAAATACGATCAAAAGCCGAATGTGAAAACAAAATTACGCCTATTAATTGTAAAAGCGGGACTTTCAGCCAAAAGCCGGCGAGCCAGAGTATGACTGCCAGGCCTTTGTGATGTAATAAATTATAGGAAAATGCTCCGGTTTTGTCACCAAAGACATACCCGATCATCCCCAGATCTGGCGTAAAGAACAAGAGCAGGAACCACCACCAGCTGTAACCAAGAAGGTAAAATCCAACGATACCTAATAAGAACATGGCTGTTTCTTCCAGTTTTAGAATGAGGTTCATTATTTCAGAATTTTGTAAAGGACAGGTTTGCTGGGCGTGGCATCATTTTCGAAAGATGCGATCTGCAAATTCAGAAGATATTCGCCATCTTCCACGGTATTCGGAACAAAGATCAGTTCGGTGATGGTGGCGTCAAAACGGGTATTTTTAGGATAATTCCAGAAGGCTTTATGCGCCAGCAGTTTTCCACCGTCCTTTTCTTTATCTACCGAAGGCAGGTCTATGAGCAAATGACTTACGCCGCACTCCCTGATATACCTCGCGGCCGCCTCCTCCAGATAGGGCCAGTTGGTATTGGAATATTTCCTGCTGCGCTTTTCGATATAATTAGGCAATGTTCTAATGACAAGCGCCTCGGCTTCTTTCTTCTGAAATTTCTGCTTTAGCTGCTCTTCGGAAATCACAAAATCTCCCCCTTCTTTCTCCGGTTCTACGGAAATAAGTTTTGCACTAAAAAAGAAGCTTTTCAGCAACTGATTAATGCTATGAAATTCCTTCGAAATATGGCCCACGCATTCTGTATGAGTACCGTGCCCGTGTGGATTGAATTCTATATTATTGAAGTTTACCGAAGCCCCTTCGCTCACCTTGCCAATAAAATCACCCTCCCGAACAGGTTGAATTTTGGGCGTATTGAGGTACCAGGCTACAGGATTCTTGCTATCTCCTCTCAGGCTTAGGGAAATATCGAGAGGTTTTGAAAGATCTATATTAAAGGTTTTACCACCATGCTGAATTTCTGCTGTCATAGAGCTAAATTAAACATAAAACAGATCTGCCGCGATGCCGTCGCTTAGGAATTTCCCATTGGAAGTGACGTGATAAATCCCATTTTCATTCCTTAAAAGGCCTTTTTCCAGGAGAACCGTTGAATTTTCTAGAAGATGCTTCTGAAGTTCGGCTCCGAATAGCTCCCCGACTTCTTCCAAAGAAACTCCAAATTTCGTGCGAAGCCGCGTCATGATGTACTCATTGTATTTATCAGTCACCGAAAGTTCTTCGGTTTCCAGGGGCAGCTCATTTTTCTCGAGAGCTTTGATGTAAAGCGAATTATTGCTCACATTCCATTTCCTGAAATTTCCATCATAGGAATGTGCCGAAGGACCTATACCCAGGTAGGATTTTCCCAGCCAATAGGCTGTATTATTGCGTGAAAAATAGCCGGGTTTCCCAAAATTCGAAAATTCGTAATGCTCAAATCCGGCATTTTTCAAGGTCTCCACCAGGATTTCAAAATGCGCTTTCGCCATTTCATCATCTACCGGTTTTACCTTTCCAATGTCTATAAATTTCTTCAGTGCTGTATTTGGTTCAACCGTGAGCGCATAACTGGAAACGTGCGGCACGCCTAGCTCAAGAGTAGTTTGCAGATTTTTTCTCCACCGCTTCTCGTTCATTCCCGGAATTCCGTAGATAAGATCTATAGAAATATTGTCGAAAAACTGCCTCGCGAGCTTAATGCTTGCCAAAGCCTCTTTAGCATTATGCGCCCGATTCATCAATTTCAGATCTTCTTCAAAGAAGGATTGCACGCCAATACTTAACCGGTTGATCTTTGAAGCCGCGAGCATCTTTATCTTTTCTTCGGAAAGATCATCGGGATTGGCTTCCAGGGTTATTTCGGGATCTTCAGAAATATCAAAATTTGCGTAAATAGTATCGAAGATCTTCTCAAGCTCCTGCGGCTCCAGCAAGCTTGGAGTTCCGCCGCCGAAATAAATGGTTTGTATCTCTCCTTGCGGCAGCTCGCCCTTCCGAAGTTCCAGTTCCCGGCATAGCATTTCCACCAGCTGATCTTTCTTTTTCAGGGAAGTAGAAAAATGAAAATCGCAGTAATGACACGCCTGCTTGCAAAAAGGAATATGGAGGTAAATTCCGCATCCCCTCCCGACCTCCCCAAGGGGGAGGAGTTGTTGATCCTTATTCACCAATTTCTTATCCATTTTAACTTGAGGAATTGCAATATATATTACCCCTTTGGGGGCCAGGGGATTATTTAACCTTCCCAGGATTTTGCTTCACAAAAGCGGCCCAGCCGGAATAACTCTTTCCAACTTCCACTCTGCCGGAATTGTAGAAGTGGCAAACCGCAGCCGCCAACCCGTCGGTAGAATCGAGGTTTTTCGGAAGTTTTTTCAATCCCAGCAGGCTTTGCAGCATTTTCGCCACCTGTTCCTTGCTGGCGCTTCCGTTTCCTGTGATGGCCATTTTGATCTTTTTCGGCAGATATTCAGTGATAGGAATTTCACGTGAAAGTCCGGCGGCCATGGCAACTCCCTGGGCCCGGCCAAGCTTCAGCATCGATTGCACATTTTTTCCGAAGAAAGGCGCTTCAATCGCAATTTCGTCCGGGTGCCAGGTATCGATGAATTCAATGGTGCGCTCAAAGATCAGTTTCAGCTTAACATAATGATCGTCGTATTTTTGCAGCTGCAGCTCATTCAGCTGCAGGAATTTCATCTTCTTGTCCTCCACCTTTATGAGGCCGAAACCCATAATGGTAGTGCCCGGATCTATGCCTAAAATGATTCTTTCGCCTTTCAAATCTGATGTTTTCGCCATGAATGCCGTCAAAATTTACGTAATTTGAACCGGCTTCGCAAAGCTACGGAATTCTGCTTTGCCCCTGCCGATTTTTGACCTCAGCTGAATGACTTTTCTCATTATTCTCTTCGGAATTCTTTACCTGCTGCTGATAGGCTCGCTCATCTACGGCTGGCGCAAATTGCCCGAATTTAAGCTGAAGCATAAGGAGCCGAAAACTGGTTTTTCCATTATCATTCCTTTCAGAAATGAAGCTGAAAACCTGCCAGAATTACTTAATTCTCTTCGGAAAATCAATTATCCGGCCAGCTATTTCGAAATTCTTTTGGTAAATGACCAATCTGAAGATGTTTCGGAAAGAAGGTGTGAAAAATTCATTGAAGATCATCCCAATCTGAAGATTCGGCTGCTTCAGAATAAGCGGCGGTCAAATTCGCCAAAAAAGGATGCAATTCTAACGGCTGTCGAAAATGCCCAATTTGAATACCTGCTCACCAGCGATGCCGATTGTATTGTCCCAGAAGCCTGGTTGCAGGCTTTTAACGAACTTATTTCTGAAGAACATCCAAAGCTGATCGCCGCCCCCGTGCGTCTAAAGACAAACCTGAAAAAAACAGGAACACACCACTCTCTTTTGCATGCCTTTGAAGAAATGGATGTGCTAAGTTTACAGGCTTCGGGCGCAGGTGGCTTTGGCCTGAAGTTGCCATTTATGTGCAACGGAGCGAATTTGTGCTACGAAAAGCAGGCTTTTCTGAGCTGCGGTGGCTTCAGCGGAAATGAAAATATCGCGAGCGGGGACGATGTTTTTCTTTTGCAGAAATTCCGTGAAAAAGGATTAAAAACTGCATTTCTGAAATCTGAAGCTGCAATCGTAGAAACCGAACCTCAACACAGCCTGCAACAGCTAATCTCCCAGCGCATTCGCTGGGCAGCGAAAACACCGGCTTACACCAGCCTCTTCGCAAAGACGGCAGGAATGGTCGTTTTTCTGACCAATTTCAGCCTTGTCTTCGGATTAATTCTGGCGCTGTTCAGGCCTCTTATGCTTCAGCCGTTACTGCTGCTGTTTTTCGTAAAATTCAACCTCGATTTTATCCTCATTTTTTCCGCAGCGAAATTTTTCCGCAGGGAAGAAATAATGCGCAGCTATTTCTGGAGCAGTTTTGTTTATCCTTTTTTCTCTACATTTATTGCGCTACGCTCCCTTTTTAAAGGCTTTGACTGGAAAGGAAGACAGTTTAGAAGTTAGAAGTACGAAATCTAAAATCTATTTACAATGAATTATTATATCCTTATTTATTCACTAAGCGAAAATTATCTTGAAGAGCGTGGGCAATACCGCGCTGAACATCTCGATTTAGCCACCGATGCTACCAAAAAAGGCGAACTGGTTTTAGGCGGGGCGCTCGATAGTCCCGCAGATCAGGCTTTTCTTATCTTCCGCGGAGAAGATGAAAAAACTGCAGAGGCTTTTGTTGCCAATGATCCTTATGTTAAAAATGGTCTGGTAAAAGAATGGAAGGTGAGAAAATGGAATGCCGTGGTGGGAAGCAAGCTGGAAAATTAGTTCGAAAATGGAGCCTGGAAACAAGAGCCAGGAAATTAGAAAGAATTTCAAAGCCTGATTTCCATTAAACAGCTTGTAGAGTTTGCACTGCCAACTGCGACTGTGCACTGAAAACTAAATCATTCCGCTTTTATAACAATGGGCATTTTGAAAACCGTAGAAACCGGAATTCCCCGTTTGCTGGCGGGATAGATCTTCGGAAGGGAATCTATGCTCTCGATGAGCCATTCCCGGATTTCAGGAAGTTGCCGGGTAACGGTAGTATCTATTTTCACCGAATCTATTTGTGGTTTCCCCTCTTTGCTGATCTCGAGGTAAAGCATCAGCGTATCGTTAATGCTCTCGGTTACAACGGGCTGCTGCTTTGCCAGGTAGGCGTAGATATTTTCAGCGACTTTGGAATGAAAACAGTTTTTGGCCTGGACCAGGTCGGTTTCGTCGCGACAGTCTTCAAAGGCCGGATATTGATCTACCTCCTTCCAGTTGAGGGACCTTGACTCCTGATCAAAAACTTCTTCTGAAGAGATCTTCTTGGTTTCGAATTTACAGGAAGCAAGCAACAGTATAAAGACTGGAAGTAAAAGGTTTTTCATTCAATCTTGACTTTCGGAATCCAAAAATAGTGAAATAAAGCAGTTTAGGAAAAAGTGAAGGTCAAAAGAAATTCCCTTCAGCCGGCGAGACCGATTTCAGAAGAAGCGAAGCCGGTATTATTTAGATAAATGAAGTTCCTCTTTGAGGTCCTGCATTCGGCTTTGAGCTAAGTAAGGAAAGGGTGCGCTGCCGTTTTCCTCATATTTATTAAGATAAGCCTGATAATAATTTATCCTCGTCTGTAGATCCTTAAAATAATTGTCGGCTACCACTGCGCGTTCGTATAAAGCCCGCTCATTATCCGGATTTTCTTCCAGGGCTTTATTGAGATAATCCAGGGCGGGCTTATAATCTTCCTGAAGCTTTTTCGTAAGTCCGAGGCTGAGAAATTCGGCATCAACAGGTTGATTTTTGATAAGAATAGCCATTAGCAGATGGGTTTCCGACTTATCCAAATCTCCGGTGAGCGCATAAAGTTTACCAAGTGTATAATGAGTTGCCGCGTTACGGTCTTCAATATTGAGGGATTCTTTGTAATTATCGATCGCCAGCTTATAATCCCCCATCTGATAATAGGCAAATCCCAGTTTGTTGTAGATGAATTCACTGCCTTTCCCCAGCGCAATCAATTTTTCATAGGGCGGGATCGCTTCTTTATAATTTCCCATCGCTGAATAGGTTTGAGCCAATATGGAAAGCAGCGAAACATTTCCAGAATTAGCTCTCAACCCTCGTTGAGCAAGCTGTACCGCCAGAATATAATGATGCTGCTGAAGTTCGTTTTTGGCCAGTTTATAAAGGGCGCCCTGATGCGTTTGATCCAGGGCGACAGTTTTTTTAAAATATTGCAGGGCGGTACTATCCTCCTGCTTTTCTTTAATCAGACCTAACTGATACTTAAAACCCGCATTTTCAGGATACTTTTTAGCCAACCGCCCAAAAAGACTATCAGCCTCTTTAAGCTGTCCTTCATGAGCCAGTAATTTGCCATAATTAACAGCTGTCAAAACTCTCTCCGGATTTCTGTCCAGAACAATCTTATAATTCTGAAGCGCCTCTGCGTATCCTTCCGTCGGCGCGACTAAATTTGGCCAGTTTCAGATATACTTTTTCAGATTTAGGTTGAATTTGCTGAATTTCAGCAATGGCTTTATCATATTCCCCAACGGCATAAAGGCTATCGGCAATGGCCAAAGCCGAAGTCTGGGCTTCGGCTTTTAATAGGCTCAACACTAATGCACTGATGTAAAAACAAATTCTAACCAGCATTCTGAAAGATAATTGGCAAACTATACATCACCGAAACCGGCTGGCCTTTTTGTTTTCCCGGGGTCATTTGAGGAATACTCTCGATGACATGAATGCCTTCTTTTTCAAGTTCAGGAGTTTTTGCCCTGGCGCGTACGTCAACCACCTTACCTTCTTTATTTATTCTAAACTGAACAATGACCCGGTTAATACCAGGCGCAGCATATTTCTTCGCCTCATTAGTGTCAAAATTTTTATTGACGAACTCTGTAATTTTATTTGACATACAACTTTTTCGCTCTTCGTTGGAGGTAAGATTCGCGCAGCCTGGGAAAACCGGCACCTCATCAACTACGGCAAAAGGAATTTTATCGAGAGCCTGTTGGTCAGAAGTATTTTTACCTGCTCCTGCCAAAATATCTGTTCCTGTATTTTTTGATTCACCGTTAAAGGTCACTGTTTTTTTGCCGTCAGTGACTTTTACCTTGTTGAAACCAGCATCTTGAGACATCTCTTCAAAAGTATTTACAATTTCAGCTCTTTCTTCGGAAGAAAGGTTTTGCAGATCACCAACTTCGATGCTAACTGTAGCATTTTCTATTTTGGCGGTTTCCGAACCTTGTTTAGTGCCTTCTTCAGAACAGGCCACATAAGTGAGCATTACCAGCATGAGCGGCACCAGGGCCAGAAACTTGAATTTAAAGATCGCTTTGGATTTTGATTTTTGTAACATAACTATTCGTTTTTTGATTAATGATTGATTAAAAAATTGATTGATGAATGAAATATTCTGGGTATTGAAGGCGGAATTCAGCAATTGGTCAAAATAATTGCTCTTTGCCGTAGTCTTTACAGCCTCTGCATCGGCGATGAACTCGTGCAGCATGGCAAGCCGCGACTGATAAAGATATACCAGAGGATTGAACCAGAAGAAGATCTTCAGAAACTCGAAAAACAGGAGATCGAAACTGTGTTTTTGCTTTACATGAACGAGCTCGTGTGACAGGATCTGTTTTCTTTTCGGCTTCTGAAAATTCTTCCCCCAGAAAAACGGTATTGAAGAAGGTGCAGGCGATTCGGGAATCGGGAATTTCGATGAGTCGAAAATCTTTTGTTTCCGAAGTACTACTGAATCTGAATAACCGGTTCAGGCTTATATATTTCCGCAGAAATAAATAGAAAGTGATGCCAAAACCTGTAAGATAGATAATGGTAATCCAATCTACGGCCATTGGTTGGGTGGTTTCCAAAATGACTGCCGGCAAGTGGATCGCCTGGTTACTCGCCGCACCAAGCCAAACTTCAGGTAACATAATTCTTGCACTTTGAGGAACAGCTTCAGCAAGCACAGGGATTCTGAGCAAGGGCAGAAAAAATGCAAGCACCGGAGTAATGAGCAAATAGAACCGGTTATAACTAAAAAAGGTCTCCTTTTTCAGCAGAAATTCATACACCAGCAAAAAGCTGAGCTGAAAGAATATTACCTGTAGAATATAATGCAGCATTAGTCTTTCTTTTTATTGATTTCCCTTAAGTATCTCCTCGAGATCCTGAGTGTTCATTTCGTTCTTTTTCATAAAGAACGACACCATGCTCCTGAAAGAGCCGTTGAAATAGTTATTGATCAACTCGGTCATGCTCTCATTACTGTAGGTCTCTTTGGCAACCAGTGGAAAGTAGATATAGCCCTTTCCCTTCTTCTTGTGATTCACAAAATCCTTGGTTTCCAAAATCCTCACGATAGTAGAAACGGTATTGTAGGCAGGCTTTGGCTCAGGCATTTCTTCTATGATAGCAGCGACATTGGCTTCTTTTAACCGCCATAAGATCTGCATGATCTCTTCTTCTGCTTTAGTGAGTTGCTTCATTTCTATTGCTTTATGAAGCTAATATAAAACTAAATATTTAGTTGTAACTAATATTTTAGTTAAAATTTATCTCAATAGATTTTCTTAGCTTTACGAGAAGAGCTTTAGCCTATGGAAATTCTTATCCTTATTGCCTCTGCACTTCTTGTGCTCGTGGGCCTCATTGGAAGTATCGTACCGATATTGCCGGGAGTGCCTGTTTGCTGGGCGGGTCTTTTTTTCCTATATCTCACCCCCGGATTTCCGCTTAACTACTGGTTTCTGGGAATAACCCTCGCTATTGCTATTCTTATTTACGTCCTCAACCTGCTTGTGCCGGCAATGGGCACCAAGCGATACGGGGGAAGCAAAGCAGGCATGACAGGCGCTACTTTAGGACTCATTGCAGGTTTGCTACTTCCCATTCCTTTAGGAGTTATCATTGGTCCTTTTGTGGGGCCTTTGTTGGAGAGTTGATCAATAAAAGTGATTCTCGCTCTGCCTTAAAAGCGGCATTTGGCTCGTTTGTGGGTTTCCTCGCCTCCACCTTTATGGAGTTCATGGTTTCCCTGGGCTTTCTTGTATTATTCATCTACAAGGTGTGGGAACACAGGGAGCTGTTCTTCTAAAAAAGAAAAACCCATCTGTGAGATGGGCTTCTATCGCAGGGATTTCTCCCCGCAAGCGTGAACGTGTTGCTTGGGGCTACAACAATTGTCACTAGTAGGGTTTAAGGACGGCTTTGCGCTTTTTCAATTGTCGCTCCAGTTCTCTCACCGCCTTCTTTGCAGCGTATTCGAAGGTATTTTCGTTGCAGGCTGCAAAAAGCTGCGGTCCTGGTGCGCTCAACTCTATTTCGCAAACCTTTCCATTTCCAGCCGGATCATTTTCCAGCTTGAAAAAAACATCTGCTTTTATAATCCATTCATACTTTTCGGTTAATTTTTGAAGTTTTCCTGAAACATATTCAGACATGGCCTCACTTACAGGCATCTTAACAAATTGAATATTCATTACCATAGTAGTATGATTTTAGGAGGTTGGTATCTCAAATTTAGATTCCATAGCCGATTCTAAATATGAGCAATATCATGTGAAAGCTCATTTCTTCCTTATAACTTTCAGAAAGTTGAACTTCAAAAACATAGGTCATGAAAAAATCTCCCATCATTCTGCTGCTCCTTCTGTTGTCCCTTTTGAGTTCTTGTGAAACGCAAACAAAAGTAAATGGCGTTCCCTCCGATCCCGAAAAAAGAAGCGAATTGTTCAGTGAAATTATTAATAATCAGGAGTATTTTTCTGAATTCATGAACAAAGCACGAAGCAACCAGAGTGCCATGAGCACGATGCGCAATGACGGCAGCATGATGAATCACATGATGCAGGGCTCCGGAATGCATAATTTCATGCAGAACAGACAAGCGCGTCATGATATGATGCAAATGATGATGCAGGACACTTCTGCCATGAACGACTGGATGCAAATGATGCGCAAGCGAGACATGATGAATGAAGACTGTATGCAAAATTTAAGGCAACATATGATGAATTCGCCTAAAACAGAAGAAAACACAGGGAATTAGGCTGAAGCACATGGAGAACGTCAGCTTTTATCAGGCAAAGATTTTCTGAGCCTCATCAGTTTTCGAGGAGGCCAATCAGTTTCTCGCTGTCCACCACATGCTCGGTGATCTCAAATACATCCCGGCGGTTCTTGCGGAAAGCCTTTACAAAATCTGCAATTTCATCCTCCAGATGTTCGTGTTCTATTCTGAAAAGCCGGTCTTCTTCGGGTTCAGGTTTTTCAACAAAATTTCCGACCCGGTTTAAATGACTGCTAACCTTTTCAAGGAGATCCCGACACTTGTCCTTCATTTTTTGCACTCCGTGAAGGATCTTTCTTACTGCTTCATTATTTTCTTCCTTGACGATCCAGATGAAATATTTATCGATGAGCCGATGCAGAAAAAGCAAGTCCTCTTTGTAGAACCCAAGGTCTTTTTTCCAGTGCTCTGTTAATACGTAGAGTTCTTCCCAATTGGCTTCATGGATATAGACTCCTTTTGGCCTGCTTCTGAACATTTCCATAACAAAAAATTTAGGGATTACCACCCCAATTTACGTTAGCACCTGCTCAAAAAGAATGACAAAAATCATCTGTTTCAAAGTAATATCTTCTAAGGATCAACCATAAAATTAAGTGTTTTTGCAGTAAATTAAGAAAGGGTGAAAATTGATCATCCCAAGAACAAATTCAGCAAAAATGTTTAAAGACAGGGAACAGGCTGGTTATTTACTGGCGGCAAAGCTGCAGCCATTCAAAGGAAAGCAGCTGGTGGTATTGGCTATTCCGCGGGGAGGGCTGCCGTTGGGAGCCATAATTGCGGAATCCCTGAACTGCCCGTTGGATGTAGCCCTGAGCAAAAAGATAGGTCATCCCTACAATAAAGAATACGCTATTGGTGCAGCCGGTCTTGACGGCTACTTTCTCAATACTTCTGAAAGTATTCCGCAGGAATATATAGAAGCGGAGCTAAACAAAATACAAAATCTTCTGCAGGAACGTTCCAAGTTGTACCACCGGAAAATAGCGCCCGTTGACCTTAAGAATAAATGGATAATCATAGTAGATGACGGCATTGCTACCGGGAACACAGTTCTTCTCACTGCCGCTCTGGTAAGGAAGCAGCAGCCGGACTGGATCATTGTTGCCACTCCTGTGGCTCCTCCCGGTATCATAGAAATTCTGAATAATTCAAAAGATATTGACGAGGTTATTTGCCTTGAAACCCCTTCGAATTTCCAGGCAGTAGGGCAATTTTATGAAGATTTTGATGCAGTTTCTGATGAAGAGGCTGTTAAGATCCTGGAGAATTCTGCCGGGAATGGTATTGATTAAGTTAAGTTCAGGAAATAGGGAAGCAGATTTGTTGGATTAGGGGTTCTATAATTGACCTTTCACAGATTTCAGCAATGCCTCCGCTGTTTATTTTAAAGAATGAAGACCAAACATATTGCCTTCGGTGTCATTAGCAAGAACGATAAATCCATAATCGCCAATCGACATCTTCGACTTAAAAATTTTTCCTCCGGCAGCTTCTATTCTTTTTTCTTCAATACTACAGTCTTCACTTACAAAATATACAATTGTACTGTTACTTCCTGCCTTGATTCCCTCCATTTTCACAATTGCTCCACCTGAGCCAGGGTTTTTCATATCAGAGGGAAATGTGTACATATGAAAGTTGGTGTCTTCGGAAGGAGTTGGAAGTTCTTCCAATTTTGTTTGCAAGACGGTCTCATAGAATTCTTTGGCTCTTCGTATATCATCCACATAAATTTCGAACCAGCCTACAGGATTATATTGCTTATTTGCCATAGTATTAAATTTTATGTTTCTCCCTGGTAATTTTTCAGTCTCCAAACCCGGAATAAAACCAAACAAATAGGGAACAGCTTTAAAACTATTCCCTATTTCTTTATTTTTCTAAATGTAATTTCCCTTTTCGTCGGTTTTTACCCACATAGTTTTATCCCCATTCTCAAGTCTTAGTTTATATCTTTTTTTCATCCCTTTGGTTTCGTGGTAATTCACCAGATATATATCTTTTGCGATGGTCCATCCGGGAAAACGTTTGGTTACAGCAGTGATAACTTCCCGTGGGAGTGCAGAGTTTTCATACCTTTCAACAGTTCGAAGTACTTTTCCGTCGCGGTCATAGGCTGCCAGGATTTTTCCTTCGGGAATGAAGAAAGTAATATCATAAAAATCATAATCATCCCTGTAATAAGGAGAATTCTTAAGGTCGAAATTAGCTACTTTTTCCTGAAGCATTTTCACAGGAACAGCTGCTTCGCGCGAATTGGCCTGGCTAAGATACTTGTAATTGGTAGCGACTACAGTCACTTCCGATAATTCCTGCACATTATCATTTATCTGTGCAAAGAGCGGGCTGGTCAACCCGAAAATAAACAGACCTAAAATCAATTTTTTCATAATCTTCGTTTTTAGTTCTTCAATTGTTCTTAAGACAGCGCTCAAATCAAGCTGTCATACCTAAATTAGACTACAAAAACCAATTGAACAATGATTTTTATCAGGGAAAAAATTGGGCGGGTTAAAGCCTAAAACGCTGTGAAACAGACTGATATTTCTCATTTTTTCTCTGCCTTTCATCACTTATTTTTACAAGAGTTCCTTTACCAATTAAGGATAACCGAATAAAAAAAGATCATGAAATTACAGGACAAAGTAGCTATCATCACCGGTGGGGCCGGCGGTATAGGCAGGGCAACAGCAGAATTATTTCTGCAAGAAGGAGCAGCAGTCATGCTGGTTGATAAAGCTGAAGAAGATCTAAAAAAAGCGGTGCAGGAGCTGGGCGAAAAGACGGCATATTTTGTGGCCGATGTTTCCCGGAAAGAAGAATGCGAAGCCTACACAAAAGCTGCGCTCGAAAAATTCGGGCAAATCGACATCTTTTTTAACAATGCCGGTATAGAAGGCGCTTTCAAACCCCTTAAAGATTATCCCGAAGATATCTTCGACAAAGTGATTAGTGTTAATCTGAAAGGGGTTTGGTTGGGCTGCCAGGCAGTGATTCCGAAGATGAAAGATGGCAGCAGTGTGATCATCACTTCCTCGGTGGCCGGGCTCAAAGGCTTCAAAGGGCTTGGAGCTTATGTCACCAGTAAACACGGGGTTATAGGTATTATGCGTGTGGCTGCCCTGGAATTTGCCGACAGGAAAATACGCGTGAACAGCATTCATCCCGGCCCGGTCAATAACCGGATGATGCGTTCCATAGAAAAGGAGATCTCTCCCGACACCCCTGCTGAAGCTCAGCAAGGTTTCGAAGCCGTAATTCCTTTTGGCAGGTATGCCGAATCCAGGGAAATTGGGCAGTTGGCCCTGTGGCTGGCTTCGGATGATAGTCAATATATCACCGGCACTACCCAGGTGATCGACGGCGGAATGATCAGTGTTTGAGCATTCATGAATTCTGCTAAAGTGTTCCTCCAAGGCGTTTGATGAGCTGAGTTAGTAAAACCGATCCGGCCGCAAACAGGAAGACCAGGCCGAATTCACTTAGAGAAAGGTGAACCAGTGACAGAACTTCCCTAAAAAGAGGCACCTCATAAACCACCACCATGATGAGCAGGCAAAGTACCAATGCAGCCCAGATCCACGGATTGACGGTAACTTCGTTTTTTAGAAAAGAGACCTTCCTTCCCGGCAGGTTAAATACATTGAATAACTGAGCCAGGATCAGGGTGTAGAAGGCCATATTATTTACCTCCTGCGGAGGAAACCCAAGGACGAAATACGAATAAATCGTTACTCCTATCACGGCCGCAGTAATACTGAGCCCGTAGATGAGCGTAGATCCCCAATGCCGGCGGGTCAAAATTGGTTCTTTGGAACTGCGGGGCGGTTCTTTCATTACATCGCTGTTTCCACGGCCAAAACCCAAAGCGAGGGCGGGAAAAACATCGGTGACGAGGTTTAGAAAAAGTATCTGTAACGGAAGCAGGGGAAGTGGCAGGTTGGAGAGGGAAGCGATACCTACTGAAATGATCTCGGCGAGGTTGCAGGACAGTAGATACACCACAAATTGACGAATATTGCTGAAGATGGTCCGGCCCTGCCTGATGGCCAGTTCGGTAGAAGTAAACTTGTCATCCATAAGAATGACATCGGCCACTTCTTTGGCAGCCTCGGTCCCTCTTATTCCCATGGCAATACCAATATCGGCCTTTTTCAATGCAGGAGCATCGTTCACTCCATCTCCCAGCATGCCTACAATAATGTGATGATTCTGATAGAAATTGACCAGATCCAGCTTCTGCCTGGGTGCCATACGCGCAAAGATCCTCGCATCCAAAAGCTTTTTCTCCCTCGCTTCGTCTTGCTTATTCAAATCAAGCAGGTCTCTCCCGTGCACTACCTGATCCAGAGAAGTTTCCGAATCTAATAATCCTATCTCTTCTCCTATTTTTCTGGCTGTATCAGGATGATCTCCCGTGATCATGACCACTTTAATGCCGGCAGCTTTGTAGGTCCCGATAGCCTGCCGGATGTCTTTCCTTGGCGGATCGAGAAAACCGGTGATACCAAGAAAACAAAGCTGACTAAAGAATTCTTCCTTTTTCGGCTCGCTATCAGTCTCCCGGACAGCATAGGCCAGGATTCTCATTCCTTCGGCGGCAATCTCCCCTGCTTTCTTATGCCAGAATTCCTTATCTTCAAAAGGCTTCATCTCACCATCAGAAAGGATACTATCGCAGCAATCCAGCAGGCTCTCCAGGGCCCCTTTCACACATACGAGATATTTCTCTCCGTTCTTATGCAAGGTAAGCATCCGCTTGTGCTCGGCATCAAAAGGAACTTCATGCAAACGGGGAAATTTCTGCCTCATTTCATGCAGATCGTAGCCAACCTCATCGGCAAAGTGGGTAAGCGCCTCCTCTATGGCATCTCCGTTGCGTTCCTCTTCCTCGAGAGCAGTATTATTACACAACAATGCCACCTGTGCCGTTCTCTGAAAGGCCAGATCATTCTTAAGATTTTCAAGTTTCTCCCCGTTTTGCCAATCTTCAGGCTTCAGCTCATGTTGTTCTAAAATCAGCCTCTGAACTGACATTTTATTTTCAGTAAGTGTTCCGGTCTTATCGGTACAAATAACTCCCGTTTCCCCGAGCGTCTGAACGGCTTCCAGTTTCTTGATGATCACTTTGCGCTTCGAGAGTTTCATCATTCCCCGCGCCAGGGCGATAGTAGCAACTATAGGCAATCCTTCAGGAATTGCCGCCACGGCCAGCGCAATTCCCGTCTCGATCATCAGCATTAATTTCTTTCCCTGCAAATAACCACTTATGGTGATGATCAATGCCAGGACAAGGGTGAGCCAGATAAGCCACTGACTAAGCTTCGCCAGCCTTCTTTCAAGAGGGGTGGTCTCTTTTTCGGCTTCCTGGGTTAGAGTACTGATCTCTCCGATGGCAGTATGATCTCCTGTTCCTACCACCACTGCCCTGCCACTCCCGCGAGCGGCAATGGTTCCCTTATAAAGCATGTTTGCCTGCTCTGCCAGCGGAGTCTCCTTTGGCAGCACCTCTGTATTTTTTTCCACCTGATTGCTCTCCCCGGTTAGGACTGCTTCCTTCACAGCCAGGCTTTTTCCGGTCACCAGCCTCGCATCAGCCGGAATCACATCTCCTGCGGAAATTATAATGATATCCCCCGGAACCAGCTTCGCGGTTTCAAATTGTATAGCTTTCCCGTCACGAAGCACATGGGCCATGCTCGGCACCATTTTCTGCAGGGCTTCTACCGATCGCAGTGCGTGCCATTCCATAAAAAAACCTATAAGGGCGGTGATAAGAATGACCACAAGGACCGCAAAGCCTTCCAGGGTTTCATTAAAAATAAAAGCCAGGGCCATGGCTCCGGCAAGGATATAAATTACCGGATCCAAAAATTGCTCCAGAAAGATCACAAAGATGCCTTTGGGTTTGGCCTTTTCTAATCTGTTTTCTCCGTACTCTTTCAGGCGCTTTTCAGCTTCTGCAGAATCAAGGCCCGTCCCGGGATCAGTCTTGAGACTGGAGATAATTTCTTCAACCGGTATGGCATGTGGGTCTTTCAGCATCATTTCTCATCCTTCAGTTTTCTTCAGCTTTATTGATATTTTCAATTCCCTGTAGCAGAGCATCCGGATTAAAAGAAATACTGCTGATGCCGGCCTTCACCAGGAAGGAAGCATATTCGGGCCAGTCACTCGGCGCCTGTCCGCAGAGACCGATTTTTTTTCCGGCTTTATTGGCTTTTTCTATCGCCTGCGCAATAGTTTTTTTCGCCGCCTCATTGTTCTCGTCAAAAAGTTTGGCCATTATCTCCGAATCCCGGTCAATACCAAGAGTCAGCTGGGTAAGGTCGTTGGAACCAATAGAAAAACCGTCAAAGATTTTGGCAAATTCCTCGAGCAGGATCACGTTGCTCGGAATCTCGACCATCATATATATTTCCAGCCCGTTTTTCCCCTGCTCCAGGCCGCTTTTGGCCATAATATCTACCACTTTGCGTCCTTCGTCGAGGGTTCTGCAGAAAGGGATCATCACCTTCACGTTATCCAGTCCCATCTCTTCCCGTACCTTCTTAATAGCACGGCACTCCAGTTCAAAACCGGGCCGATACATCTCATTGTAATACCTGGAAGCGCCTCTAAAGCCCAACATCGGATTTTCTTCTGCCGGTTCAAACTCTTTCCCGCCTATAAGATTGGCGTACTCATTGGTCTTAAAATCGCTCATTCTTACGATCACCTCTTTAGGATAAAAAGCAGCCGCCATGGTCGCAATACCCTGCGACAGCTGATCGATAAAATATTCGGTCTTATTCTCATAGTTCTCGGTGAGTTCTTCTATGTGTTTGCGGGCTTCCGGATCTTTTACCCAATCAAATTTCACCAGCGCCATAGGATGCACTTTCACCATATGCGTGATAATGAACTCCATACGCAAAAGGCCAATTCCATTATTAGGATAAAAACTAAGCTGAAATGCTTTTTCAGGATCAGAAAGGATGAACTTCGCCTCTGTCTTCGGAAGGCTGATGCCACTAAAATCGATTTCTTTTTGCTCAAAAGCGGCCTTGCCCTTATAGACAAACCCTGTTTTTCCTTCTACACAGCTAACGGTGATAGTTTCGCCATCTGAAATATTTTCTGTCGCAAAGTTGGTTCCTACCACGGCAGGAACTCCAAGTTCCCGGGCAACTATAGCCGCATGGCTGGTGCGTCCTCCGCGGTTTGTAACGACGCCACCAGATTTTTTCAGCAACGGATCCCAGTCGGGACTTGTCGTATCGGTAACGAGAATCTCTCCTTTTTTCAGCTTATCAGCATCGCGCGGAGTGTCCAGCAGGCGTGCGGTTCCCACGGCGAGTTGGTCTCCAATGGCATTTCCTGTAGCCAACACCTGTCCTTTTTCAGTAATCTTATACTCCAGGTGAAATTTCCTTTTGTGAGTGTGATGTACAGTTTCGGGCCGCGCCTGAATGATAAACAGTTCATTGGAGATCCCGTCTTTGGCCCATTCAATGTCCATGGCTTTATCGTAATGTTGCTCTATCTTAACAGCCCAGCCTGCCAGTTGAAGGACCTCCTTATCGGTAAGCACATAGCTGTCCTGTTTAGCGATTTCAGTATCGATATTTACGGTGGAAGAATGGCCGTTGGAGGCGGCATAGACCATCATTTTCTCCTTGTGCCCAAGTTTTTTCTGCACAATGGCATTTTTTCCTTTCTGAAGACTGGGTTTAAAGACATAGAATTCATCAGGATTGATAGAGCCCTGCACGATATTTTCCCCAAGGCCCCAGACACCGGAAAGATGAACAATATCTGCAAAACCTGATTCAGGTTCAATGGTAAACCCTATTCCCGAGCTGCCCTTATCCGAACGCACCATCTTTTGCACTCCCACCGATAAAGCCACCTCCTCGTGTTTAAAACCTTGATCTTCCCGATATTTTATAGCCCGATCGGTGTACAGGGAAGCAAAACAATCTTTCATTGCCTTCAGGAGATCTTCATCCCCTTTCACATTTAAAAAGCTCTCGTGCTGCCCGGCAAAGCTCGCGTTCGGCAGATCTTCGGCTGTGGCACTGCTACGCACTGCTACTTCAGGAGAGCCGGTTTTGCTAAGTTCTGCGTAGGCTTTAAGAATAGCTTCGGAAAATTCCGAAGAAAACTCCCCACCTTCAATGGCTTTCCTTGCTTGAGATCCGAGATCGCTGAGGTTTTCGAAATTTTCGCGGTCCAGTTGAGACATCAGGTCTTTCAGCTTTGTGTCCAGCTGATTTTCCTTCAGGAATGTCCTGAACGCATTACTGGTAGTGGCAAAGCCGTTTGGAACCTGCACCCCTTCAGAAGCCAGTTCGTTGAACATCTCTCCCAGGGAGGCATTTTTTCCTCCCACCAGCGGGACATCTTCAATTGTTATTTCACTGAATTTTTTGACAAACACCTCCATGATTATTCAATTTTAAGATCAATAAACTACCAGCTGGTAACCCATATTCAGAAGAAAAATTCCGAGGAGCAAAAGCAGGGCATAAAGCACCTGTACCAGCTTGATATCGATAATTTCAAGTTTCCTGGTCGTGCGTTCAGGAAAGATGAACAGGGCCAGCCCCATGAACAGGGCGAGCCAGCCAAGGGCAGTGATCAAAAACCGCCAGTCAGCCTCCCACACATTATGAAAAAGAATGTTTAGCAGGCCAATGATAATGGCTAGAAAAGCTATTAGAATAAGGAATTTCTGGTCTTTCAGATCTTCGAAGATCTGCCTTATGCGCACCGGATTGAGGCTCAAAATGAAGAAAAAAATGAGGAGATACCACCCCCAAAACTTCGCTAAAAAAAGAGAGACTTCCATACCGGTTCCTTTTTTGACACTCTATCAAATATAGCCCTCCCGAAGCTCTTTAAATATGATAAATATCATTCGCACAGGGCTGGTTTTCAAGTAATTTTAAACGAAAGAAACAGCGATGCCCAAGACCATTTCCACTGTTCTGCTTGTATTATTTCTGTTCTCCTGCAACGGAAAAAAGGATCAGACCCATCCGGTGAGCACTGCAATTACCGAGTCGGTTTATTCCTCGGTGACCATTCAGCCCGACAGTCTCTACCAGGCTTACGCGCCGGTCAACGGGATTCTGGATAAGAATCTTGTGGAAGAAGGCACTCTTGTGCAGAAGGGAACGCCGCTTGTCCAGATCATCAACAGCAGTCCCAAATTAAACACCCAAAACGCGAAACTGGCGTTAGAGCTGGCCCGCGGAAATTACGAGGGCAACGCCGCTATCCTGAAGAGTATTGAAGACGAAATAAAAGCATCAAAACTTAACCTGGCGCATGATTCGGTGAATTATGCACGGCAGAAGAAGCTGTGGGAACAAAAAATAGGTTCAAAAGCCGAATATGATTCGCGCAAGCTCGCTTATGAGCTCTCCTCAAGTTCCCTCCGACTTTTGAAAAACAAGTACGACCGCACCAAAAATGAACTAAAAACACAACTACAGCAGGCAGAAAACAACTACCGCTCTTCCCTTATCAATACAACAGATTTTACGGTGAAAAGCAAGATCAACGGAAAAGTATACGCGCTGCCAAAAAACCCCGGTGAGATGGTGATTCCCACACAGCCGGTAGCCTCGGTGGGCAGTGCGGATAAGTTTGTGATCGAAATGCTCGTGGACGAGGTGGACATCGTGAGGATCAAAGAGGGGCAGCAGGTGCTGGTGAGCCTGGACTCATACGAAGGGCAGGTATTCTCTGCACGGGTGAGCAAAATATATCCGAAAAAGGATGAAAGGAACCAGACCTTCACCGTCGAAGCTCTTTTTCAAAAGGAACCCGAAGTACTTTATCCCGGCCTTTCAGGAGAGGCAAATATCGTAATTGCTCAAAAAAAGAAAGCTTTGGTCATTCCGAAGGAGTATTTAATAAACGGCGACAAAGTGAGAACAGATGACGGCCTGCAGCAGGTAGAAACCGGACTGCAGAGCCTGGATAGCATTGAGATCATCAGCGGCCTTTCTGAGGCTACCAATATCTATAAACCCGAAGAATGATCAACCGGAGACTCATATTGGGCATTGCCAGAAAACATTTGCTGACCAAGCTAAAGCAATCGGTGATCGCAGCTCTCGGGGTGACCTTCGGCATCGGGGCTTACATTACCCTGGTGAGTTTCATGACCGGCCTCAACACCATGCTGGACGATCTCATCCTGAACCAGACTCCGCACATTCACATTTATAATGAAATTGAACCCTCGGCCAAACAACCGGTAGCGCTCTACGACAAGTTTAAAAACAGCTTTAACGTGGTACATTCCATTAAGCCGAAACAAAGTCAGAAAAAAATCCATAATGCGCTGCCACTTCTTCATCATCTCAATCAAGACCCACGGGTGCGGGGCGCAATTCCGGAGGTAAAGACACAGATCTTCTATATAGCCGGCAGCATTGAGCTGGGCGGAAATCTCACTGGCGTCGATATTATGAAAGAAGCCGAGCTCTTCAACCTGAAAGACTATATCACCACAGGCACCCCAAATGATCTCAAAAACACCGAAAATGGCATTCTTCTGGGCGCCGGAGTGGCCAGGAAAATGTCGCTGCAGGTGGGCGACCGGGTGCAGATCAACACCATTAAAGGAGATCAGTTTCCGCTGAAAATAGTGGGAATCTATCAAAGCGGAATTGCAGATATTGACAATATCCAGAGTTTTGTAAACCTCAAAACCGCGCAACGGCTTTTAGGCGAACCCCGCAACTATATTACCGATATCAATGTGAAGCTTTATGATATGAACAATGCCATACCCATGGCCCAAAAGATCGAAAAACAATTCGGCCTGAAAGCTATTGATATCAACACTGCAAATGCCCAATTTGAAACCGGTTCCTCCATCAGAAACCTCATCACCTACGCGGTTTCGATCACGCTGCTCATCGTCGCCGGCTTCGGCATTTACAACATCCTGAACATGCTTATCTATGAAAAGATGAACGATATTGCCATTCTCAAGGCGACGGGTTTTTCAGGAAAAGACGTGCAACTCATCTTCCTGAGCCAGGCCATGCTTATAGGCATAGTTGGCGGTTTACTGGGACTGCTCATTGGCTACGCCCTTTCCTCGATCATCGATCAGATTCCTTTTAAAACCGAGGCCTTACCCACCGTAAGTACTTTTCCCATTAACTATAATATATGGTACTACGTGATCGGCGCCTTTTTCGCCCTGCTTTCCACCTTTATGGCAGGTTATCTGCCTTCGGTTAAAGCCAGGAACATAGATCCTGTAAAAATCATCACCGGACTTTAGATCATGAACAACATTTTAGAAGCCAGAAATATCAACAAATCTTTCAAAAAGCCGGTTCTTTTTCACGTGCTCAGGGATATCAGTTTTCAGGTGAATCAGGGCGAATTCGTTTCGATCATGGGGAAATCAGGCTGTGGCAAATCTACATTGCTGTATGTGCTTTCTACTATGGACACAGGCTACACCGGAGAACTTTTTCTAAACAATGAACTTATCACGGGGCAACCTCATAACAACCTGGCCCACATCAGGAATAAGAATATAGGTTTTGTATTCCAGTTCCATTACCTGCTGGCAGAATTCTCGGTTTTGGAGAATGTGATGCTCCCGGCCAGGAAACTCAATGAAAAACCCTTGGCCCAGATCGAAGAGGATGCTATGGAAAATCTCCGTATCCTCAACGTGGAACATCTTGCGCATAAAAAAGCTTCTTTGATCTCGGGCGGCGAAAAACAGCGGGTGGCCATTGCCAGGGCCCTCATCAATAAGCCTTCCCTTATTATGGGCGATGAACCCACCGGAAATCTCGATAGTCACAATTCCGAAAATGTCTTTAATATCTTCCGGAAGCTCAGTGATGAACAAGGTCTTTCGCTTCTCGTTGTTACTCACGATGAGGATTTTGCCAAACGCACCGATCGCATCATTGAAATGGCCGACGGCCAGATCATAACCTGAAAATACAAGTTGATTTTTGTCATTTTAGATCTGCCTTTTCTGAACTAATTTTAAGGATAATGTTTTGATCATGGGGGAGTTACCATTTTCTTCAGAGCAGTTTCTGGAGGTTTTCGGAAAGTATAATCTGGACGTGTGGCCCATGCAGATTCTATTGTATTTCCTCGGAATTGCGGCTTTCATTTTAACCGTTTTCCGGCTGAAAAATTCTGCCAGCTATATCAACGGAATTCTCGCTTTCATGTGGCTGTGGATGGGTATCGCCTATCATTGGTGGCATTTTGCTCCTGTGAATCCGGCTGCTTACCTGTTCGGGATCTTATTTGTACTACAGGGACTTATATTTCTCTGGTTCAGCATCTTTAGGAGAGACAGGCTTATCTACAAATTTGACCTGAGCCTCAGCGGAATTGCAGGAATTCTATTTCTATTATACGCGTTCCTCATCTATCCCAGGCTTTCCGAACATTTCGGCCATTCCTATCCGCAAAGTCCTACTTTTGGGCTACCATGTCCTACGGTGATCTTCACCTTCGGAATACTTCTTTTTGCAGAACAAACTTTTCCGAAATTTGTGGCCTTCATTCCTTTTCTCTGGTCACTCATTGGTTTTTCGGCAGCCATCAGCCTCGGAATCAAAGAAGATATCGGGCTCATAGTGGCAGGCATTTTCGGGCTCATCCTACTTTTCTTCAAATTCAGGCAAAAACCAAGGAATCTTGCGCGAATCTGATCAAAAGGCCGGATATTGTTCTCTTTGCTTAATCTCCTCAAAAGCATCCTGCGGGTTGTATTCCAGGTCGGTGATCTCGAGATTCAGCCAGTTAAAATCTCCGGTAGGCAGTTTCCAGGTCACCTTGCAGCGGTAAGGAATGCGCCGGCCAGAGAAATGTTTGAAATCCAGTATTTCTATCTGCCATTTTTCTTCTTTGGCTTCTTTTCCCGCACCATAAAATCGTAAAGCCTCAAAAGATTTCAATTCGCCGCTTTCATGAAAGTTGAAGACTCCGGAAACTTCGCGGCCATTATGCCGCAGGTGAGCACGTGCAGAGGTTGTGCCTATTGCTTCCCAGCTAAGGTATGGGTTCAAAGCGGCTGAAGGAAACCAGCTCATCTCAGCCAGAAACCTCAACATGGCGCCGCTGTTTATCTTTTCGCTTTTTTTCTCTTTCACCAGGTTGATCAGCGTCAATAAATTGATGTACATCTCGCCTTCTGCATTTTCAAGCCTGTCTTTGCCCAGAAGGTAGATCAAAGGCATGATGCTTACCTCGGCAAGCCAAAGAAAAGCCGGCTCCTTCACATCAAAATACTGAACAGCGCTAAAAGGCATCCAGTTTCCCGAAGGTTTTGTCCTCATCATTCCACGTTGTCGCAGGGCCAGGGCATTCACTTCCTTTTTGCCGGTAACTTCACTAAACTTCAGCCATTTTTGAACTATTTCTGGCAGGGTCTGCAGTTTTTCTTCGGAAATCATTTCTTCTGAAGCCTGCTCGATTTTAGAAAGCAGGGCAGCTGCTTCCCGCCGGGCTTTTCGCCGAAAGCTGAATTTGCGGTAGGCCGGAATGCTCACCACCAGCACCAGCACATTGAAAAAAGTTCCGAATTTTGAATCCTCCCAGTGAAGGATGATCAGAAGTTGAGAAAGAAGAGCTCCCAAAATGGCCAAACCCGGCCACCAGTCCTTTTTCAGAAAGTATAAGATCCCGGCAAGAACCAGCAGCAGCGCCGAAATTGGCCATAAAAGGCCAATGGCAAGGATGGAGAGTATCTGCTAAAGGTAAATCGGCTCCCATATTTTGTGATTAGGAGATGTGTTCTTTTTTCGCTTTGCTGTTAAAAGAAGAAACCCCTTCTCTATCAGCCTAATAAATAACAATTTAACAAAATTTTATTATTCCACCTCATGAACTATCAAAATCGGCACTTTGGTGGTGTAAATAATCCGCGAAACCTCAGAACCAAACATCAGTCTTTCAAGGAATTCCTCCCGTTTTACGGGCAACAGCAGCAGGTCCACATTCATTACCTGCACCGAAGAATTTACGGCTTCAGTAAAAGGAACGCCTGAAATAGGATGAATATCAACTTTGCAATCTCTAAAAGCCGTGCGGATTTCGCTCTCTTCCCCGGTTTCGGCTTCCACTTTTTCTTCGGAAAGCATCCTTATAACTTCCACGGAAGGATGGCGGCTTCCGCCAAGATTGAGCAGGGCATCAGCAGCAGTGCTGTGAATTTTTTTTTCAGCAGAAAGGGCCAAAAGCACCTTTTCCAGCTTCAAAAAAGAAGAATTAAGCGGAATCACCAACAACGGACAGTTCACTTTTCTGATCACCCTGATGCTGTGGCTTCCGAAGATAATCTCTTTGGGTCCAGTGGCACCATCGGTGCCCATCACGATCAGGTCAATCTCATTGAGCTCCACCGCCTGGTTGATGGCATCGGTGAAGACATCGTAACCCGTCACAGGTTTTAGCACATAAGCCTGATCGCCAATGCCCTTCTTCAGCTCATCAATCAACTCGTCCAGCTTCTGCCGGTTGTCTTTGAGTACGCTGTCATACACCGATTCTTCGGCAGATGCTGCCATAAGATCTTCCGTAGCGTAATCCCAGGCCTTGTGAATGCTGAGCAGGTAAAAATTACAGGCCTGCCCCCTGAAGAGATCAAAGGCATACTTTATCGCGTTCAGAGAACAATCGGTGAAATCGGTTGGTAACAGAATATTTTTCATACCGCGGGCTATGATTTCTAAAATTAGTCGAAAAAGCAATACATTCCCATGATTCTTGTCATGTTCGCTTTTTCTAAAAAATCAGCCCACGAACAGCGAAAGCAGATAAGGCGCCAGCAGGGCCGTAATGATACCGTTGAGGCACATGGCGAGCCCGCTGTAAACTCCCGGCAGCTTTCCCTCTTCAAAGGCACGGGCAGTGCCAATGCCATGTGCCGCTGTGCCGAGGGCGCTTCCTATTGCTATTTTGCTTTTTATTCCCAGCAACTTTAGAATGAAAGGCCCAAAAGCGTTGCCGAAGATACCTGCGGCAATTACAATGCCTGCAGTGATCTCGGGGATCCCTCCGGCTATTTTCGTTATTTCGATAGCAATTGGAGTTGTTACCGATTTGGCGGCCAAAGACCTGATCAAAAAATCGGGCGCCTTCAGGAAAAAAAGTAAGAGCACCACACTTAGTAAGCCACTGAGGCCGCCTGCGAATACTGCCAGCAGAAAAACCTTCAGATTTTGTTTTACTTCTTCATACTTCTCGTAAAAGAAAACGCCCAAAGCCACTACCGAGGGGCCGAGAAAAAAGCTGATATACCTGCCGCCGCGATTATAATCCTCAAAACTGATGTGGAAGAGCAGCAGGAAAATAATAATAAAACCAATCGCCAGCAACACCGGATTCAGCAGCACGAAATTCCATTTCTTTTTGATCTTCAGGCCGGCAAAGAAAGCCAGTAAGGTGATAAAAACACCAAAAATCGGCAGTTGGAAAAATTCTCTCATCATTTCCCGAATTTTTCCACAATAATGGCCGTTACGTAAAGCGTGATAATACTGCTAATCACGACCGCGATGACAATGGGCAGCCACCAGCCGGCAATCACCTTGTAATAAGACATCAAGCCCACTCCAAAGGGAATAAAAAACAGCACAAGATATTTTATCAGCTTGTCGGAAGCCGGTTTTACGTCTTTCAGGTTGATCCATTTTAAGCGAAGTGCGACAAAAATGAGAAACATCCCAATGATATTTCCTGCCACAGGAATATCAAACACATACCTGATGAGTTCCCCCAGCAGCAGAAATCCGAATATATAAAGTAGAGCTTTCAGCATATAGGTCTATTCGTACATTTCATCCAGGTTGGCTTCATGTAGTTCCATGAAAAAACCAGCGATAAGATCGGTGGTTTTTTCGAAGAATTTCGCTCCTTTCTCAGGGGTGGCGGCTTTGGGATTTCCCACGCCGGTATCTTCGGTTACCCGGGTCCATTCTCTTTGAGCGGTGGCCCAGCCTTGCTTCAAAGCGCTGATCTTATAGGTTTTTGCCCTGCCTTCGCCTGCTTCTTCCAACGGCAGGACCAGTTCGGGCCGCAGGTGCATCACCGCCGCCGTTTCCAGTTCGCCTGCATGGTCTCCGGGTTCGTCAAAATAAGGTTTCGCATTGGTCACCTGCCACCAATTTACCGCGCAGATGAATACCTTCGGAAATTCCAGGCTAAGTTCCCTTATCATCTGCTTGAAATTATTGCCGCCATGCGCGTTCAGGATTACCAGCTTTTCAATATGATGCCTGTCCAGCACCTGGACTACGTCTTTTAACACCGCATATTGGGTAGAAGGATTCATGTTCATGCACAATTTCACATCCATCTGCCCCGTGTTCACTCCAAAAGGAATGGTGGGCAAGACGATGGGCCTGGCATTTTTCTTCCAGGCTTTGCCGGCGGCTTCCACGGCGACCTCTTCGGCTAAAATATTATCGGTGGCATAGGGCAGATGAAAATTATGGGCTTCGGTGGCTCCCCAGGGCAAAATGGCGAGGCTGTAATTCTCCTCTTTCACCTTTTTCCAGTTGGTTTCGGCCAGCACATAGGGCCTTATTTTCCTGTTCATAGATTCGGCTTTTTCAGCATTCAGCCATAAAAATAACGATTCTTATAAGTTATAGGGATTAGGTGAACAGATTAATAATCCTATTTTTGCGAAAAACCGAAGTAAATGTTGGATTTTGTAATTGTGGGAGCAGCACAGGCCGGTTTGTCAATGGCCTGGTATCTGCAAAAAATGAAGAAGGATTTCCTGATCGTGGATAAGGAAGAGGAAATTGGTGCCTCCTGGCTCAACCGCTGGGATTCACTGACACTTTTCACCCCTTCGGAATTCAACAATCTCCCGGGCATGGATTTTCCGGCAGAAAAAGGACATTATCCCTCCAAACATGAAGTAGCCGGTTATTTCAAGGCCTACGCAGAAAAATTTGACTTTCCGGTAAAGCTGAATACCTTCATCTCGAAAATCGATAAAAAGGAAGATCATTATCTTCTGAAAAGTCCGCAGGGCGATCTGGAAGCCAAAAATGTGGTTATTGCCACGGGGCCTTTTCACATTCCTTATACCCCGCCCTTTGCCAAAAAGATAGCTCCTGAAATTTTCCAGATCCACAGTAATTACTATAAGAATAAAAGCCAGCTGCAAGCAGGAAAAGCCATGGTGGTAGGAGCCGGAGATTCGGGTTTTCAAATCCTGGATGAAATTTCAGAAGAAGGTCGTCCTACCTATTTTTCAGGAAGCACCGATGTGCGGGTGCTTCCGCAGGAAATTCTTGGAAAAACCCTGTGGTGGTGGTTTACGAAGATCGGTTTCCTCAGCTTTAGCCGCGATACCTGGCTGGGAAAAAAGCTCAGCCGTACTAAACAGCCGGTCATCGGTACCGATGTAAAAGGAATTCTGAAGCGGGAAAATGTGATTTCCGTAGGAAAAACAAAAGACGCCGAAAACAAGGTCATTCTTACCGAAAATCAAGAGCTTAAAGATGTGAAGAATATCGTCTGGGCCACCGGTTACCGACCTAATTTTGAATGGATCGATGGACTGCAACTCACCAAAGACGGCTACCCGAAACATCACCGCGGGGTGAGCAGCAAGAAAGGACTGTATTTTATCGGGCTGCCCTGGCTGCACACGCGCGGTTCAGCAACCTTAGGAGGCATACGCAAGGACGCTGAATACCTGGCTCAATATATTTCAGAAAAGGATTCAAACTAAAAGCTCTCTCCTAAACAGCTTCGTTAAAGATAGATTAAAGTCTTGCAGAACAACTGATTATCAGCTAATTTATAGATTCACTAAAAAAAGCTGTTATGAAGTATAGAATGTTGGGAAGCACCGGCCTGAAGGTCTCAGAAATTTGTCTTGGCACCATGACCTTTGGGGCCCAAGGAAGATTTAAAGCCATAGGCGGGGTAGGACAAAAAGATGCGGATAAGCTCTTAAAACAGGCATTAGATGCGGGGGTCAATTTTATTGATACAGCGAATGTTTATTCTGAAGGGATTTCTGAAGAACTTACCGGAAATGCCATACAAAATTCAGGGATCGCAAGAGAATCGGTGATTTTGGCGACAAAAGTAAGGGGTTCTATGGGCGAGGGTCCCAATGAAAAAGGACTTACCCGAAAACACATCATCGACCAGGTGGAGGCCAGTCTCAAAAGGCTTAATACCGATTATATAGATCTTTACCAGATACATTCTCACGATCCCTTAACGCCCATCAGTGAAACCCTTCGCGCCCTGGACGACCTGGTGAGAAGCGGAAAAGTTCGCTACATCGGGGCCAGCAATGTGGCAGCCTGGCAACTTATGAAGGCGCTGGATTATTCCTATTACAAAGACCTGGAGCGGTTCGTTTCCCTTCAGGCATACTATACCATTGCAGGCCGTGATCTTGAACGCGAAGTGATTCCGCTGCTGGAAGACCAGAAACTGGGACTTTTGGTGTGGAGTCCGCTGGCGGGTGGATTGTTAAGCGGAAAATATTCCCGCAAGGAAGATGAAAAAGGTGGAGGTCGCAGGGACGAATTTGATTTCCCTCCGGTAGATAAAGACAAAGCCTTCGACATTATTGATGTTTTAAGGCCTATGGCTGAGAAAAAAGGAGTTTCGGTAGCCCAGCTTTCTATTGCCTGGCTGCTTCACCAGTCTGCCGTGACCAGTGTGATCGTTGGAGCCAAGAACGCCGATCAGCTGAGTCAGAACCTCGGCAGTACAGAAGTAAACTTTAGCGAAGAAGAGCTCTCTAAATTAGAGGAGATCAGCAAACTCTCTCCGGAATATCCGGGATGGATGCTGGACTTCACCAGGAAGGACCGGCAATTACCAGAAACAGAAGGATCAAAATGATTAACAATTGTTTAGGAAAGGTTCAGCTTTATTTGCACATTAATTTTCTAATTTGAAATTGACCGGCTGGAGCTTTTCATGTGAAAGCCACTGTTTTCAGGGAATTCCGAAAAATAAAAGTTGAAAAAAATGTCTGAGAGTACTGCAAGTAAAACCCAAACCCATATCCGAAAGCCGACTAAGATCTCCTTCTCCGGTTGGAAAACCATCCTTATGGGTGTCAAAGATCAAATAGGGGCAGACAATGTTTCAATCGTTTCGGCAGGCGTGGCTTTTTATGCCTTCCTGGCTATTTTCCCTGCGATCATGGCTCTGGTTTCCATATACGGGCTGGCAGTAAGTCCTGAGCAGATCCAGCATCAGCTCATGCAACTTTCCCAAATGATGCCTCAGCAGGCTCATGCCCTTCTCCAGGAACAGTTAAAAAGCTTACTTTCCTCTTCTGGTGGCGCTCTCGGTTGGGGAGTTGTGGTAGGAATCCTGTTCAGTATCTGGAGTGCCAACAAGGGCACCAAGTCACTTTTTACCGGGGTAGATATTGCCTACAATACCGGCAAAACCCGCGGGTTCATAAAACAAAACGCACTTACCTTGCTATTTACCTTTGGGGCCATCATCCTCATCATTCTCAGCATGGCTTTGATCGTAGCCTTTCCGGCTTTTGTTGATAAACTCGGGTTTCCTTCACAGATCATCACTCTAATAGGCTGGGCACGCTGGGTGGTTCTTGCCCTTATTGTGGTCTTTTTTCTTTGTCTCGTTTATAAATATGCGCCGGCAAAATCTCCCTCTGGCTTCCGATGGGTACTTGTTGGTGCCGGTCTCGCCACTTTGCTGTGGTTGATCGCCTCCTGGGGCTTTTCCTATTACGTGAGCAACTTCGGAAGCTACGGAAAAGTTTACGGCTCTATCTCTGCCGTAGTAGTTCTGCTCATGTGGCTTTTTCTCACCAGTTTTATTATTCTGATAGGAGCCGAAGTCAATTCTGAAACTGAAAAATTCGTGCGTAAAAAGAAAAAGAAGACTTCCGGGAATAATGAGCGCTTTCCGGTGTAAGAGAGTTTTTTTGATTATCCATGTTTCCAAAGCAATTCCGATGCTGCATAAAAAAGCTAGTCCTTCTCAGCTTTTTTTAGTATATTCAAGGTTCTAAACTTCAATTTTACGCAAATGGCCAGACCTTCTTCAAATAACAAATTCACCCGTATCCTCATCGGGAATTTCCTATTTGGAGAGAACAAGGCATTCCGCATAGATCCCCGAGGGCTGATGCGCCCTTCCCGAGATATCGGCTTCTATAAACTGGGAGGCAGGTTTATTAGTATTCGCTTTGAGCAATCCTTTTCTTCCAAAGCCGGAGAACGGCTACAAAGCTTCCGTTGCCGCTACAAGATGATGAAGCAATTTAACTGCTCATTGAACTAAGTCAGAATATACACTAACACATTCCACTTACCAAAAAAGCCTTTCCATGTGAGAAAGGCTTTTTCGGCAATTTAAATTGGCGGGGGGACAAAAAGTTAACTATTCGTTTTGCATAGCAGTACTATCCTGGTGTTCGGTAGCAATATCCATCAGCTTGATCTTCCACATATTATGTTGGGTTGTATCGCTTGAATTGCCCTCCATTTTCTCCCAAATAACGGTATAGCTCCCTGCAAAGTGAAGACTATCATTGTTATTCAGGTTGTGATTATAGGTTCCGGATTGGTAGGCTATTTTGTCGCTGGAATTCTCGACGAGAGTTTTGGATTTCAGATCCTTCATCACGGCAGAGTTATTATCGATCCATGCCCCGATACTGTCAGAAGAAACTTCAGTTCCATCCATCAGAAGAACCGCATCATCGGCAGTTACATCTTTGAGGCTCTGCGCATCATTGTTATTCCAGGAGTCAATCCAGTTTTTCATTCCCTCATCGGGATTCCACATATCAGCCTCGGCTGTAGTCATATCTGATTCCTTCTGATTATTATTACAGGCAAATATCATCAGCAGGGCGAGCAGCGAAAAAAGCTTAAGTAATTTCATAAATTATTTTTTTTGGTTATTACTATCCAATTTACTCACAAACAAGCATTTAATCATTATATCGCCTCGCTTTTTAGACCAAAAGCTAATTTTTAAGGTCTAAAAACCTTCTCTTAGCCTTTCGAATGTCGGAGAGCCGATGGTTTTTGGCTTCTTTTAACATTCCCGGGTAGATTCACCAGCCTGGGAAGGTCATTTTTCCCGGGCCAGATTTCCGCCGTTAAAAAACTGTTATTTCAAAAGTCCTTAACTGCTGTTGCCCCGCATTAATGCGATATTGTATAAAAACAAAGACTTATGGATTTACAGGACAAGGTGGCGGTGGTGACCGGTGCCAGTAGCGGAATTGGCAAAGCGATCGCAAAAAAGCTTTCTGAAGAAGGTTGTCGGGTCGCATTGGCCAGCCGCAACGTAGATAAACTTATGGAAGTGCAGAAGGAACTGAAAGGCGAATCGATGGTGACCGAAATGGACGTAAGCGATACTGAAAGTGTTCGCGGAGCTTTTCAGGACATCTGCAGCCAATACGGGCAGATAGATATATTGGTCAATTCTGCCGGGGTTATGCCCCTCACCTATCTCAAGAACCGGCATCTCGATGAATGGCTTAAGACTATCGAGGTCAACGTAAAAGGTACCCTTCGCTGTATTTATGAAACCCTGCCCACGATGAAGGTTCAGAAGAACGGGCATATTATCAATATCGCTTCAGTAGACGGAAAAGAACTCTATAAGGGTGGCGCTGTTTACGGAGCCTCCAAAGCCGCCGTGATCGCGCTTTCCAAAGCTATGCGTATGGAACTTTCTCCGGAATTCAACATCAGGGTCACGGCCATTGAACCCGGAACGGTAGCGACCAATCTTCGGCAGGATATCAGCGATAAGGAACTGCTGAGGGACAAAGATTACGGTGATTCCAACGAGCCTCACCTGGATCCGGAGAATATTGCAGATGCTGTTTTATACGCGGTTTCACAACCCGACAAAGTGAACGTCAATGAACTACTGATAAAACCCACCGGAAAGCCGTAATTCTGAGTTCAAGACTCGCAAACAAGATAGATGAAGAAGGAACTATTTCATTATCTTTAGGCTTCTGTTTAGCAGCTTAAACCCAACCAGATGAAATTTATCTCCTTCAGAACTTCCGCACTTCTTTTAATTTTACTTACCGCGCCCATGGCTGCCCTTCCGCAGCAAAAGCAACCGGTGCAGACCAGGATCGAAAACGGCCTTATTGAAGGCTATCAGGATTCTGAAAAAAATCTGGACATCTATCTCGGTATTCCCTTTGCCCAGCCGCCAGTGGAGGAGCTGCGATGGAAGGCACCACAACCGGCCAAAGACTGGAAAGGGATACGGGAGACTAAGGAATTTGGCCCTGCCGCCGTGCAGACGAATGTCTTTGGAGATATGATCTACCGCGGCGACGGGAAAAGTGAGGACTGTCTTTATCTGAACGTCTGGACGCCCTCTGGAAATAACGCCGAAAACCTGCCGGTGCTGGTCTATTTTTACGGCGGCGGCTTTGTGGCCGGTGATGGTTCTGAACCGCGCTACGATGGTGCCGCTATGGCACAACGCGGAATGGTTACCGTAACGGTAAATTACCGACTCAATATTTTCGGTTTCTTCGCGCATCCCGGTCTTACGGCCGAATCGCCCAATAAGGCTTCAGGAAATTACGGGCTGCTGGATCAAAATATGGCGCTGAAGTGGGTTCAGAAGAATATCGCAGCATTTGGCGGCGATCCCGGCCGCGTAACTATTGCCGGTGAATCGGCGGGTTCTATCTCGGTGAGCGCGCAAATGGCTTCTCCCCTTTCCAAAGATCTTTTCGCAGGGGCCATTGGGGAGAGTGGCGCGGCGATCAAACCTACTCTTGCACCGGTTCCACTGAAAAAAGCTGAGGAAACAGGTGTGAAATTCGCTGAAAATGCCGGCTATTCTTTAGAAGAACTTCGGAAGCTCAGCACCGATGAGCTTTTCAAACTCTATAACGACTCCGGGCTGTTCGGTTTTCCTTCGGTTATTGATGGCTATTTTCTGCCAAGATCCCTTCCGGAGATCTTCAGGGTCGGCGAACAGGCACAGGTGCCTTTGCTGGTAGGTTGGAATTCTGCTGAAGTTTCCGGCATGGGCTTCATGCAGGGAGAGCCTTATTCCAAAGAAAATTACATCGCTAAGGTAAAAGCCGCCTATCCTGAAGATTATGAAAAGGTACTGAAGCTTTATCCGGCTTCTTCCGAAGAGGAAGTTGAAGCTTCTGCCACCGCGCTGGCCTCTGATGGCTTTATTGCCTACAGCACCTGGAAATGGTTCGACCTGCAACGCAGCAACAGCGATCAGCCCGTGTACCGGTATCTATTCAGCAGGATTCAGCCGCGATTGAAAAAAGGGAACGGACAGACTCCGACTGGGGCTCCACACGCTTCCGAAATTCCGTATTTTCTGGGCAATCTTAGTCTCATAGAAAACGGTGACTGGACAAAACAGGATTATGCCGTTTCCGAAGTCATTCAGAAATATCTGGCCAATTTCATCAAAACCGGAAATCCCAATGGCGAAGGCCTCCCCGATTGGCCTGCCGCTGAAGAAGCCGATACCACTCCGCCGGTGATGATCCTGGATGTGGATTCCCGTGCCCGGCCTGCAGAAGATGAGGCACGTTATCTTTTCCTCGACAACTTCTACGGCAACGATTAGCAGGAATTTATTTTTTCTTCAGAAGGAACTCGGAAAGAACTACAGCTTCATCCACTTTTGGCGGATGCTGCCACGCCAATTATCAAAATTTTAGCATTTTAGAAGGCTGAAAACTAAATATTTAGCGGTATATTAACATGCTTTTCCGCAGCCCTTAAAATCTTCCGGGAACTTTTCAGTAGTACATTAACCCTTAAAAATATACTTCTATGAGATCCCTAATTTTCTGTTTTCTACTGGTCCCGTTCCTGGCCTTATCTCAGAACGACAATAATCAAAACAACGCCAATTCAGACAATTCTCAACAGGAATACCTGCTGGTGAACACGCAGTATTTTTCTCCAAAAGCTGATAAGATGACCGAGTTCATGGATGGGCTCAAAACGCATAATTCGAAATTCCATTCAGAAGGTGGCCTGGGAGTACGCATTTACAACGTGTTGAACGGAGACGAAAACCATCGCTTTGTGGCAGTCATGGGGCCTTTCAAATGGAGCGAAATGGACGAGGTGAAGTCTGATACCTGGGAAGAACATCAGCAGGATTGGTATAACAATGTGGCGCCGTATTTGGCCAACGAAGGAGCTAATACCTTCTGGCGCTTTCACAACGATCTTTCCCATTTTCCACCCAATTTTGATATTAATAAGCTGGAGATCATCACTTACGATGTAGCACGAATGCAGGGAGATAAAATGCAGGAAGTTTTGAAGAAAGCCGTTGATGTTATGAAGCAAAAATATCCCGAGCTGCCCTTCGGAATCTACACCAACGAATTTTCTTCAACTAAGGAAGGCCGCGATATGGCCATCGCTTATTTCTTCAACGATTTCAAATGGCTTTCTGACGATCCTGCGTTCAAGAAAAATTACGAGGAAGTGAACGGCCAGGGCAGTTTTGATCAATTCAGAAGCGATTGGCAGGAGGTTACCAATGGCAGCCAAAGTGAGATCTGGATCTTCAATTCAGCCTTGAGCGGCATTGGCAGCCAGGTCACTACCGGAAGTCTTTTTGAGAAAAAATAAACTATAACTAGCCAACCATCGCTGAAGACCCGCATTCAATTTCGGGTCTTCAGCATTTTTAAGAGTTTTCTGTGTCCCGAAAACAGGTTCAACTTAACTAAAACTTAAGATAAAGCGAGGGCCACAAACTGCAAAAATCCTTAACTTAACATAGTTTTCGGTGCAGCCAAGGTAATAACCAACACCCGGAAATCAACTATAACTAACAATCCAACCAAAAAAAATCAGCAGCATGCAGCACCAAATAACCGCCGGAATCTTCGACATGGACGGTGTGATCACCAAGACCGCGAAACTACACGCCCGGGCATGGAAACAAATGTTTGATGACTACAATGAAGAGCGCAGGCTGGAAGGTCATAAGACTTTTCAACCTTTCTCAATAGAAGAAGACTACCCAAAATATGTTGACGGCATTCCCCGCTATGAAGGAGTGCGGGAATTCCTGAAATCACGGCAGCTGGACCTGCCTTATGGTGAGCCCGATGATTCTCCAGAGATGGAAACGCTTTGCGGGCTGGGCAATCAAAAGAACAAGGTCTTTCTGAAGATCCTGAAAGATGAAGGATCGGAGGTATTCAGCGAAAATGTTGAGCAGATAAGGAACTGGAAAGAACAAGGCCTGAGAACGGCCATTATCTCTTCCAGCAAAAACTGCGGCGAGATCATTCAGAGTATGGGACTGCGGGAATTATTTGAAGTACGCATTGATGGCGTGGTCTCGGCAAAGCAAAATATAAAAGGAAAACCTGCACCAGACATTTTCCTGGAAGCAGCCAGGCGGCTGGGAGTTTCCCCATCCCACACGATGATCGTAGAAGACGCCATGGCCGGAGTGGAAGCGGGACACAAAGGTAATTTTGGCCTGGTGGTGGGAATCATCAGTGGTGCGTCAAAGGAAGAACTGCTGAAAGCGGGGGCCGATATGGCTGTTAAAAATCTGCAGGAGGTCCAGATAGGAGTAAAACGTCGGCATTCTCCCGCAGAGCTCCCTTCAGCCATGGAAAATATTGCGACGCTACAGGCGAAATTCAAAGAAAAAAAGCCTCTTTTTTTCCTCGATTTTGACGGTACCCTGGCGCCCATCGTAGAACGACATGAAGATGCAGGTATGGACGACCGTATGAGAGAACTGGTTGGAAAACTGGCTTCAGAATATTCCATTGCGGTGATAAGTGGCCGCGGACTTAGTGACGTAAAGGAAAAAGTAGGGCTGGAAAATATTTATTACGCCGGAAGCCATGGCTTCGAGATCTCGGGCCCCGGCAATTTCTACAAAGACAATGAAGAAGCTCAGCAGGTCTTGCCGGTATTCGAAAGATTAGAACCCATACTGAAGGAAAAACTGGCGCATATAGAAGGAATCCGTTTTGAACGTAAGAAGTTCACACTGGCCATCCATTACCGGCAGGTGAATGAGGATAAGCAGAGTCAGGTTCATCTTATCGTAGAGAAAGTGCTGCAGGATGAGAATCAGGTGATCAAAGGGGAAGGAAAAAAAGTGATCGAAATAAGGCCCAATATCGACTGGGACAAGGGAAAAGCCGTGGAAATGCTCAAAACGAAAATCGATCCCGAAGAAAAAGATCCCTTCGCCGTCTATATAGGAGATGATGTTACCGATGAAGATGCCTTTGAAGCGCTTCAAAACGGGATTGGCATCCTCGTAGGTGACCACGGCCATGAAACCTACGCCAATTATTCTTTGAAAAGCGTAGATGAAGTAAAGGACTTTTTGGCGCGATTAGTATGATAAAATGGACACCTGGAAACTTCTTTATTCAGAATATAAACCGGAGGAAGAGCTGCTTCGGGAAGCGCTCTGCACCACCGGGAACGGCTATTTTGCCAGTCGCGGCGCGTGGGAAGGAAGCCCCGGCGGCGACAAACATTATCATGGCACTTATCTGGCCGGCGGCTACAACAGGCTGGAGACAAAGATTGCCGGAAGATTAATCGAAAATGAAGACCTGGTAAACTGGCCCGACTGGACAGTTTTGAAGCTGAAACCCGAAACCGGTTCCTGGTTAGATCCCGATGAAAGCAAGCTCCTGGAGTATGAGGAAGAACTCAACTTAAAGGAAGGCATTCTGCAGCGCAGGCTGTTGTTTGAAGATGAAGAACAACGACAAACCGAGATCATCAGCCGAAGGATGGTGTGTATGAACAACAAGCACCTGGCGGCCATTGAATGGCGGGTAATTCCGAAGAACTGGTCTGGAAAAGTGGTGATCCATTCCGCTTTAGATGGCAGCGTACTCAACACAGGAGTAAAGCGCTACCGCGACCTCAGCCACAAACATCTAAGAAAACTGGATCTGGGAGGCTTTAAAGAGGACTGTATTTTCTTAAAAGTAATGTCCAGCCAGTCTGAGATCGTCATGGCGCAGGCTGCCCGGACTAGTGTTCACCTTGGCTCCTACGATTCCCACATAGACAGGCAGACGGTACAGCAAGAAGAGTATATCGCCCAGGAACTCACTTTTGAGGCTGAAGAAAACAAGGAGATCAGAATTGAGAAGATCCTCGCCCTCTATACTTCCCGGGATTATGCGATTTCTGAACCCCTTTTGGCTGCAAAAAAAGAGGTGAGACGGATTGAGAATTTCGAAGAATTGTACCGCGGACATTGCAATTCCTGGAAAGAGATTTGGGAAGAAAGTGATGTGATCCTCAAAGCCGATGAGGAAGAAGATCAACTGCTGCTGCGCTTGCACATCTTTCACCTGTTGCAAACCTACTCCTTCAACAGCATTGATTTAGACGTCGCCATTCCCGCCCGGGGCTGGCATGGAGAAGCCTATCGCGGCCATATTTTCTGGGATGAATTGTTCATATTCCCATTGTTCACCATCAGGACTCCCGAGCTTACCCGTTCCCTGCTTATGTACAGGTACCGTCGACTACCCGAAGCCAGGTACGCGGCCTGTGAGGCAGGGTATAGAGGGGCGATGTTTCCGTGGCAAAGCGCCAGCAACGGCCGGGAAGAAAGCCAGGTAATCCATTTGAATCCGCAATCGGGCAACTGGGTTCCTGATGACACTTATCTGCAGCGGCACGTAAATGCTGCGATCGCCTATAACACCTGGAAATATTTTGAGATCACCGGCGACCTGGAATTTCTTTCCTTTTATGGCGCTGAAATGCTGATCGAGATCGCCCGTTTTTGGGCCAGCAAGGCCGAATATAACGAAGAACGGGGGAAATACGAGATCAACAAGGTGGTGGGGCCCGATGAATACCATACCCATATGCCGGGATCTCCAGAGCCAGGCTTACACAACAACGCCTACACCAACTTTATGGCGGTGTGGTGTCTCGTTCACGCCCTGCTCACCATTGACAAGCTTGAAGAAAGACGGGTGCAGCGGCTGATGGAACAGCTGGAGTTTGACAGAGAAGAGACGAATCGCTGGGATAAAATAAGCCGGAATATGTTTATTCCGTTTACCGAAGAAGGGAAGGTAATTGAACAATATGAGGGATTCGATAAGCTGAAAAACCTGGATTGGGAGAAATACCGCAAAGACTACGGGGAAATTCTTCGCCTCGACCGCATTTTGGAAAAAGAGGGAGATGATGTTAACAATTACAAAGCAGTAAAACAAGCTGATGTATTGATGTTGTTCTACCTTTTTTCATCGGAAGAAATAGTTGAATTGTTCGAGCACATGGGCTATCATTTTGACCCTATGGAGCAGATCCCCGCGAATATTTCCTATTACCAAAAGATCACCGCGCACGGCTCAACGCTCAGCAAGCTTGTAAATTCCTGGGTTTATGCCCGGTCCCGCAGGGACGAATCCTGGCATGACTTCAAAAGGGCACTGGTGAGCGATTTTAAAGATGTGCAGGGAGGAACTACTCCCGAAGGAATACACCTGGGAGCGATGGCTGGCACCATCGATCTTGTGCAGCGGTGTTACACCGGGCTGGAATTTAAACCCGACGCCTTGCATTTCAACCCGCAGTTGCCGGCTAATGTTAGCCAGATAAAATTCCGGCTGCGCTATATGAAGCACTGGCTCGACGTGAACTTCACCGGAAATAAGCTCAATCTTAAAAGTATGGGTCGCTGGGACAATGAGATCAAGGTAGTGGTGAAAGGCCAGGAGTATTTTCTGAAAAAGGGCGAGGAGATCACGGTCGAAATTTAAGCCTTAGTCGGTTTTCTCCAGCAGAATTCCACTTATTGCAAAGCCCTTTCCGGCAGGGGCCTCGATATTTATTTCCGCGGAAGTCTTTACTTGCAGCGTACTTTCCTCCTTGTGAAATTTTTCGATTTTTGCAATGTCCAGCTTTTTTCCATTCACCAAAAGACTGAAATTCCCGGAATTAGCTTGCGCTGAGGCATCTTGATTTTTCAGTTCATAAACAAGGGGTTTATCCCCGCCGAGATTGGCAAAGTACAGGCTGATTTTATAACTTCCTGAAGGAACCTGCAATTTTATACTCTTAACCTTTGTCAGGGCCGTCTGGTAAATTGGTTCTTCTTCAGTTTCCCTGATATTGGTGCTGCTTTTGATCTTTTCTGCCTTTCCTTCTGTTTCCACAATTCCCGATGTTTCCGCAGGGATCCATACCCGGCCGTCTTCCGCAGTAAAGAAAGCCTTAGTTCCAAAGTTAAGCGCCAAATAATCTGAGGCAGAGAAATCTGGCTTTTGCCATTTCAACTCCAGCGAATCCTGAAGCTTACTCTGAGCGTTAAAAACCTTCAGCTCATTTTTTCCCGGTTCCAGATTCACCCTGAAATCTATAATTCCTTCCTGAGGCCTGCCCTTGGTTATTTTTTCACCATTCAACTCCACATAGGCCGGCTGATTGGAAATTACCATCAGTTCCTTTTGCGAAGAATCGCCGATATAAACGGGTGTCTCCCTGCAAAAACGGCTGAACTTCTCCCCGGGTTTTAACATGGCCTTGTACCAATAGTAAATATTTTTCGGCGTGCGATCGTAATTAAGTAATCCTTTCTCGTTGATGTGCGGGCGCGTATCGCCCCTGAATTCGGAACCAAAATCGGCAAAATTCCAGGCCGTCATTCCTATCACATAATCCCGGGCCAACAGCTGCCGCAGGTAAGCCTGATGGTATTTCAGCTGATATTCTTCTGTAAAATCAAATCTTTCCGGTTGCTGACTGTGCAGGCGGTCATCGGCACCCACGCCATATTCCGAAATAATAAGCGGCCGCTTGGGATGTTCACGATGCTCCTTGTCCAAAAAAGTTCCAAGATCTTCCAGCTTGCCACCATACCAGCCAAAATAGAGATTCCAGCCCAACACCATCGGGATATCTGCAATGCCGGTTTCGTTATAGATCTGGTCGCCGTGAACAGCCATAACTGTAATGCGGTCTGGTGCCAGTTTTCGGGTAAGATCTTCGAGTTCTTGAGATAATTCCAGCGTTTTCGCAATAATCGCCTTCCGCTCCTCCCCCTCTTTTTTATCGAAGACCATTCTTAGAAAAATCTCATTCATATAACCAAGAAAAACCAGCGACGGGTGATTAATATGCTGCGCAATTTGCTCCCGCTGCATTTGCAGGGCATGTGTCTTCAAAATCTGTATAATCTTTGGTAGCAGGGACCTTGTTCACTACCGGAATTTCTGACCACAGGATGAGACCCAGGCTATCGGCGGCTTTGTAGATCGCTTCGGCTTGCGGATAATGAGCCAAGCGTACAAAATTGGCGCCCATTTCCTTGATTTTGACCATATCCTGAAGCTGTTTTTCCACAGGAACGGCATTACCGAGTCCTTCCCAGTCCTGGTGACGGTTTACCCCTATCAGTTTTAGTTTTTGTCCGTTTAGCCGAAAACCATCGACAGTAGCATCAAAGGTCCGGAAGCCGACTTTATGATCGAAAGTGTCAAGGATTCTTCCCTTTTTATCCACCAGTTTCAGCCTAAAACTATAGAGATAGGGTGTTTCCGGAGA
>CAVUJH010000002.1:0-126638 GCA_963741775.1 uncultured Flavobacteriaceae bacterium
ACTTCGTTGCATGTTGCTTTTGGCAAAACTGAAAATTTTGCTGTAGAGTCTTACGGTCTGATCATAATCTCCAGTGCCTTCATGATCTGAATCATAATCAATGTCCATTAAAATAGGTCTCAATCCCAGAGATATGTCCTGTAGTTTAGCGATATATTTCCCACTATCCCACAACGGGATACGATCATCCTGAGAGGCAGGTAAAATCAAGGTGGCAGGATAATTTAAACCTGCTCTAAGGTTATAATATGGGTCCATTTTGACCAACCTCTAAAAACTCTGCACTATCTTTTACCGTACCATATTCAAGATAACTCGTACTACTGACGGCTGCTGATGATTCTAACCCAAGTGGATTCAACCTTGGAACTTCAGCTATAAATGAAGAAAAAAGATCAGGACGTTCATTCACGGCCATTCCGGCTGTAATTCCTCCTGCGCTGGCCGTATATAAAGAGATAAGCCCCTTCTTTGTATAACCTCTTTCTATTAAGGCTTCAGTACAGGCTATAAGGTCTCTCCAGGAGTTATACTTAAGTGTTTTCATTCCTTGAGAATGCCAATCTTTTCCTTTTTCTCCTCCACCTCTTACATGGGGAAATACCAAAATTCCTCCACGGGCTGCCCAGTCAAGAAAAATAGGATAAAAAAAGGGACTCATGCTTTCTCCATAGGCGCCGTAGACATATATGAAAGCCTCATTATTTGAATTCAGCTCTATATCTTTTCTATAGATTAGAGATAAAGGCACCTCTACCCCATCATGGCTTATGACCATAATTTGCTTGGAAATGGAATTTTGAAATTGAGGGTAGGATGACTCTTCTTGTATTCCTTCTTTTTGAAGTGAGCCTTCTTCGGTAATGAGGAACCTTGTATAATCAGAAGTCCATCCATCCAATTCCGCTCCGATAAAATTATTACATACCGAACCACCGAAGAAAGTGACAAAGCCTGGAGAGAAAGGAGTCTCTAACTGCTTGACCTGGTTTTTATCATTGATCTCCCAAAGGCTTACCTCCACACCAAACTTAGAGCGTGCGAAATATAAATTCTCTCTGGTCACTTCAAATTGTGTAATAGGGTTATCCTTTGTCCCTTCAGCCAAAATCTTTGGCGTATCGAAGTCAGGATCCTGAATTTGAACACTTGCGATGTGATTCCCCTCATCATTCCCCTGCCGAAAGATAAATTCCTCTTTCCTTACTTCTCCCTGATTATAAAATATTTTTTGCTCTTGAGTAAAGAAAGGAATCCATTTTGCTTTTCCTGATACTATATCAGAAACTTTAGCAATATATCCGTCATAATAATCATTAGAGCTCGCTGAATATCCTATAACATACTTATCCTGGCTGGAACCAATTTTAACTTTAGGATAAAAATCTTCTGGGATCTTCACTGCTTTGCTATTCCCAAAAATTTTCCTCTTCACATGCTGATTTTCACCGAATTTGTAAAGAACTGAAAAAGAATTCTTTTTGTAGCCTTCTTCCGTTTGATCCACCACAGGAAAGTATAAATAAATAAAACCTGAACTATCGGGAAGCCATTCAATACCTCCAAAAGCAGGATTTATATTAGATATCACATCGTCTAAAAGCTCTCTTTTTTTTACATCAAAGAAGATAATTTTAGATGAAAAACTGTCCTTCATCTTATATCCGATGGCAATTTTTTCTCCATTGAACGACGGTTCTAAATAAGTGATTTCGGATATCTCATCTTTATAACTTGTAGGATTGAAAAGCTCAATTTCCTCTGTCGTAAGTTTCTTTCTGAAGAACAATTTGTTAATATTGGAAGAATGGTCATACTTCAAATAAAAGTAATTTCCTGCTTCATTTACCTCGATCATACTGATTGCACCATTTTGAAGGTTCTGATAAAATGAAAACTCCTTCAAATAATCTGGCATAAGCTCATTCTTCACAAAATAAGCTTCTGCAAGAGAATCCTGGGCTTTGAACCACTTCAAGACGTTAGGATTTTCCAATTCTTCCAGATTAGAATAATCATCCTTTAATGTGGTTCCAAATTTATTTTTTATCTCCACCTGTTTTTGAAGAAGAGGATATTGTGCGTCAAGGTTTGCCTGAGAATAAGCCATCGTGGAAAACACCAAAAGACACAAGACAAGAACGATTTTGCTTTCGTTTTTCATTTTTAAGAATTTGAAAAGCCCGGAGAATTCCGGGCATTTTTTAAAGAAATTAATGACTTCCAGGTTTAGGACGCCTCACTTTGTCCCGATCAATCACAGATACGGTGTGGTCACCTCCACCCTTGATCTTGTCCAGGTTCTTCAATTCTCTGTTTCTGAAATCTTTTAATGATTTTTTCATAATTACTTATTTTGAATGTTAATAAATTCCTCAGTACTAAACAACTACAAATGGAGATATATTTCATCGAGCCATACCCTCCATTTATAAATGACCGCTTTCTTTCCTTTGTATCAACTCCTTTATAAATTTAGATGGATAGACTCCGGTCTTACCATAAAAAGCTTTTGAAAAAGATTCTCCTGTCTTGAATCCGAAAGTTTCCGCCAGTCCGTGATAATTAAATTTCAACAGGACAGGGTCATTATTCAACATGCATATAGCTTTTGAAATACGGAGGTCTTTTAGATAATTTGGGAACGACATATTTTTATAATTATTGATAATCACAGAAAGGTATGAAGTGTTGGTCTGAAGTTCCTGCGCAAGAGTGGCCATATCCAGATCCTTATCCAGAAAACGTTCTGAATTCTCGAACCTTTCCAGTTTTGCCATAATATCAATTCTTATATCTTCAGGCACAGAGCTGGCAGGGTCATTTACTTGACTTATCCTCACCTTTTCCCTGGTTGTACCTCCTTCCAGCAAAAGTTTTAATCTTTTTTTCATTCGAACAGATCTCAGATAGAAGAAAATTCCGGTAATAATCCCTGCAACAGCAAGTAAGCCAACAATGGCGATGTTCCTTTGTTTATTTTGAAGTTCTCCCTCAGCTTCTTTTTTCTGATGTTTTAAATATGGGATATCATAAGAAATCATGGCTGCATTTAGAATATCCTCTTGTTTTGTTGAATATATGCTGTCATAGGCGATTAATTTTCCTATATATTCTATCTGCCTCTTTTTATCATTTTGAGCCTGATAATGGAGAATAAGTTGATGGTATATGTCCTTAATTTCTAAAAAAGGATCACCTGTTTCGGTAACTATGGAATCAGCCTGCCTATAATATGCAATAGAAAGATCCACATTATCCAATTTATCTTCAATTTTTCCGAGGTAGTAAAGTTTTATAGCTTTACTTGTTCCATCTAGAGAATCTATATATTTAAGCAGCGTATCCTTCGCCTTGCCATATTTTTTATCATAAAAATTGATTTGGGCATCTAAAAGAATGAAATCCTGCAAATTGTCCTTGTCATTCATCAGCAGAGTATTTTTCATACCTTCATTAACATAATACTTGGCTGAATCTATGGACAGCAATCTTAAATGGGTAAGGGAGAGATTAAATAGCAGTGTGATGTAATCTTCATAATACAAGGTTTTAAGTTCTTTCTTATTTTTCAATAGATTCAAAGACTTGTTATAGAGCTCGGCCGCGGCATAATGTTGACCATAAATATTTCGTATAGCAGCAATTGCGAGGGCAAATTCCCTCTGCTGCTCCACATTATCCTTTTCTAATGAGAGATTGTAAGCTTTAAGATAATTTGTAAGCGCTAACTCGAAATTTCCCGATTGATAATATAAATGTCCTTTTAGAGCATATCCAATTGCAGGATAGTTGGGATGGGAACTTGTTTTGGTAATCAAGATGATAGAATCGGCATATGCCAAAGCTGTTTTGGAATCCTCCAAAGCGGTTTTATAATAAAAGGCGCGGGCTTTTTCAATACTGTTATTTTCAGCAATAGATTTCTGCAAGTGTACCTGGGTCAACAATTTCAGATTTCCCAACTCTCCCTCTTCTAAGGCTTCAAATTCCAGGTCTTGAATTTTGTCATAAGATAATGATGCTGGTAATTGCTGATAGGGTTTATGATTATTGGTTTGTGAATATCCATGCCAGAAAAACGCTCCAAAAGAAGCCATAAATAATATTCTATATTTTAATGTAGATAAACACATTTTCAAAATTTCATAAAGTTCATATAGTCCAGATATATCGGAACTGATAGAAAATCCTCTCGAATAGGGTAACTTCCTCAAGCAATATTTCTGCACTTCCAATCAATTCCTGATTGAAAACCAATTCTTTACCATAAGAAGTGGTTAAATTTTCCACATCCAGATAAATGACATAAGCTGGTATAAGATCTCTGCTTGGTACTTGGGAAATGGAATTCACACTAGCCTCTATCATACCCCATTGCCGGTATGGGTAATTCTCCAGTTTTAAAAATACCTTCTGTCCCTTTTCAATCTGGCCGGCATTCTTGGCCGGAACAATACATTTTCCTAAATACTTACTTCTATTGAACGGTACAACAGTAAAAACAACCTCCCCTTCTTCAACATTCTGATACTGATTCCAAACTTCATTGTAGGAAAGCTGACCTTCAATGGGACTCTTGATGCAGTAATCATTTTCCCAATCTCTTATTGAATTTAGAAGATTCTGCCGGGCAAAATTTATTTCTGCTTTGTTCTGACTAATTTTATTGAACCCTGTATTGCGCAAAATGGCAAGATTACTTGTAGTCCTGCTTTTTTCTGAATTCAATAGTAAAACTTGCTGCTTAAGTATCGCATATTGCCGTTCCTTTTCTGCATGCTCTAATTCTACCTTTTCCAGATCAGCCCGAGAAATAACTCCTTTAGAATGTAATTTTCTATGGCGGTTTAAATTCTTCATAGAAACGGATAAAACTTTTTCTAATAAGGCGATTTCTTCCTCCTTAGATTTTAGAATGGAAACCTCGTTTCTGATATCATCCTGAAATTGAGCCTCCATAACTTCATTCGTATTGAACGAATTCTCAAAAATTACTTTTTGATATTCTTCTAAAAATTTATGGTAGACTGGCTGAATGGAAGCCCCTAACTTCAAGTCTGAAGGAAATTCGGCTATCATTGATTCTAAAGATGATGTTGCAGGTAAACCCTTTTCTAATTTTTCTTTTAAATAAATCACATCCCTTGGATCTGCCATACTCTCAAGAAGTGCAATTATATCTCCTGCAGCTAAGGAATCCCCTTGGCTGTAATGAAGAGCAGAAATTTTCCCTGTTCTTTTAACTTTAATTTCAGCAGGGGGATTCTTTGAAGTAACCGTAACGGTTCCTTTTACTACCTGATTGAATGGAACGAAACCCGCTAATAAAACAATTAGAACAAAGAATATAAACAATATGGAAGTACCCCATCGCAGAAAAAAACCGGGCTCCACCTCTAAAGGATTACCCCTATACTTATTTGACCTCCTGCTTTCCACCTTTTCAAATCATTAATTGGTTTTTAACCAGGTTATGATAAACTCCTTCCTTGCTCAATAATTCCCGGTGGGAGCCTTTTTCAACTATTTCTCCCCTTTCCATGACCAGGATTTGATCAGCATTAATCACCGTTGATAATCTGTGTGCGATAATCACTACAGTTCGATCTTTACAGAAGGAAAAAAGCCTTTCTGTAATAACCATTTCGTTCTCAGAGTCTAATGAGCTGGTGGCTTCGTCCAGGAATAAATAATCCGGATCCTTATAGATTGCCCTCGCTAATAAAACTCTTTGTTTCTCTCCACCACTTAAGAGCTGACCATTTTCTCCAATCCTGGTCTCATACCCGAGAGGCAAATTTTGAATAAAATCAGCCAAATTCACTATCTCTACAGCTTTACGTAGCAACTTGCGATCTATCGGAATATCAGGCTGGGATTCGGTGATATTTCTTTCCAAGGTGTCGTTAAAAAGATGTCCGTCCTGCATCACGGTTCCACATTTACTCCGCCATAAGGCAGTTTTAATGTCCTCCAAATCTTCCTCTCCAACTCTTACCAGACCATGGATAGGTTTATAAAATTTTAAAAGAATCTTTAGTAAAGTAGTTTTTCCAGAACCACTTGATCCGACTATAGCTGTTGTTTTGCCAATTGGAATAGTAATATTTATATCTTTAATTACTAGAGGTAAAGATTGTTCGCCATACCTGAAACCGACCTTCTTGAGAGTAATGTCAGCGGGAATTAACTTCGTACCATATCCCATTCGATGATCTTCTGGAATTTCGTTATGTACTTCAGATAAACGGTTAAAAGAAAGAATTGCTTCCTGGTAACCCGTCAGAAAGTCCACAATATGAGAAATGGGTAATGAGAGACTTCCTATAATAAATTGAATAGCCAACATTGTCCCTAAGGTCATATTTCCGGTAATTACTGCTTTAGCAGACGAAAAAATTATAAATATGTTGGTAAGTTCCGTTATAAATCTTCCTCCGTTTACTTGTGTCTGGCCAACCCCAAGAATTTTAGATTTTAACCTGAAGAGGTTGTTCTGATTGCTTTCCCACTCCCTCTTCCTCCTGTTCTCTGAATTGTTAAGTTTGATTTCTGAAACAGCAAGAATAATTTGCAAGAAGAGGGATTGATCCTTCCTGTTGAGATCGAAAAGTTGGTTATCCAGGATTTCCTTCTTTTTCATAAACAACAGAGACCAGACGAAGAATAAGGTTGTTCCGACCAGATACAATAGAGTGATAGTTGAACTGAAATAGCTCAAAACGAATCCGAATACCAGAATATTTAAAATATCAAACGGTATGCTTAATCCGCGGCCGGTAAGGAATTCGTCTATTCTTTGGTGGTCATATATCCTTTGCATAAAGTCTCCTATAGTTTTTGACTCAAAATATTCTATAGGGAGACTTAATAACTTTCCCAAAAAATCCGTCAGCATTTGAATATTTACCCTGGTGCTTACCAATAGCAGCACCCAGCCGCGAATGACTTCTGTTGCCGAGCGGGTAATAAATAAGAAAAGTTGTGCGACCAAAATGAGGTTGATAAAACTAAGGTCCTCATAATTGATTCCGTAGTCAACCATACTTTGGGTAAGAAAAGGCAACATCAGTTGAATAATTGCGGCTAAAAATAGACCAAGAAGAACCTGAAAAATGTACTTCTTATGGGGCTTGAGGTAATCAAGAAGAAATCCAAGGCCACCCTTTTTCTCCATTTCTTGAGGTTCCTCATCAAAAAACTGCTGAGTGGGTTCTGCCAAGAGAAGAACGCCCTGCCTCCTTTCAGACTCTGCCCATTTGTGAACAAACTCTTCATGTTTGTATTTTACTTTTCCATATGCTGGATCTGATACAAAAATGAATTTTCGGTTAGTTTTATAAATTATGATAAAATGATTCCCTTCCCAATGTGCTATGGCAGGAAGTGGTACATCAGAAATTAATTCCTCAATATCTGTTTTTATCCCGACTGACTCTATACCTATTAGTTGTAAAGCCTGGGACAGTGCTTCCAGTGACACGCCGTCTCTTTGTAGAAATGAGATCCGGCGTAAATACTCCAGATCATAGCTTCTTCCAAAATATTCGGTAAGCATTTTTAGGCAAGAGGGCCCGCAGTCCATCTGGTCTAGTTGGCGATAACTAGGAAAATCTATGGTCCTAAACATAGCAAATAAAACTAATTGAACTTAAATTTAATTTGGATATGAATAGGATTGAGATCTAATTCAAGCTGATTTATAAATCACGCTCTAACGAAAAAGAGGGGGGAGTACTTTTCTTCTGGTGAAAACCCTTTTTCCTGGTTCGGATTCTAAAGTGGTTTCCCAAAAGCTTTTTCATCTACATCATCATTTAATCAATTGTCCATTAGAAATTTATAAAAAAAATAAATGCCCTGATGAATTATTTTAGTGTTGAACTAAATTATTTTATCAGGGCATTATAAGATCCTTGTAGTTGAAAAACTTATTCAAATACCTTTAACCAATTCCTCATGTTTCAAATTAGAAATAGTAGCTCTTTTAAGAATAAACCGAAATGTCTCTCTCTCTCAACTTCTTGTTACAGGGAGCCATCTTTTTCCAGGTTTTGAAGATCACTTTTCTCCTTTAAAATTAAACGGAGAGCATTCATATCCTGGCTCACCTTGTTCTCCAGAACTCTGGCATAGATTTGAGTAGTAGCAATCCTGGTATGACCCAGGAGCTTAGAAACCGTTTCAATCGGCACTCCATTACTCAAGGTAACAGTGGTTGCAAAAGTATGGCGGGCCATATGGAAGGTCAGGTTCTTTTTTATCCCACAAAGAATGGCCACCTCTTTTAGGTACACATTCAATTTCTCATTGGTAATTACCGGTAAAAGTGTTCCTGAGATCATGGTCATAGGATGATCGGCATATTTTCTTATCAGGTTTAAAGCAGGATCAAGTAAAGGAACTTTCACAGAGGTCCCGGTTTTTTGCCGTTTAGTGATAATCCAGTTATTTCCATCAATTCCCATGGAAATATTATTTAATGTCAATTTCATTGTATCAACATAACTTATCCCGGTATAACAGCTAAACACAAAAAGATCCCTTACCCTATCCAACCTTTCAATTGGAAATTCATAGGTCTCCAGGTTTGATAGCTCATTTGCTGATAAGAATTCACGTTCTTTCTTTTCAAAAGTATTTTTCCAACGTCGGAATGGATCTTTATCAAGCCATTCCATATTGTAAGCAAGAGTAACCATTTTTCGCAACCGCTGAATATGTTTCATTACGGTATTATGGCTCATTGCCCGCGGATGCTTTTTCGGATAATACTCTAGGAGGAAATGTTCAAAATCACATAGAAATTTGTAATCCAGTTCCTTTAGATATACATCTGAAGTTTTTCTTTCCTTGTCCAGAAATTTCTTTATATATCCTTCGGTTACTCCAAAATTCCTAATAGAACCCGATGCCAGGGTACTCTCTATTTTTCTGGAATGGTAATCAATAAGATTTACAAGTGTTTTGGAATTTTCATCTTCTCCAAGGTAGGCAGCCTTAATCAATTTGGCTGTTATCATTTTTCCTTTGAAAACCAGATCCTGATAATTCTGAAATAGCTTAGATTGTACAAAGTCCAAATATTGATTTACTTGTTTGGCCTCAGAAGAAGTACCTTTAGCCCTTTTCTTTTGCAAAATCCCATAAATCAATAGGAACTTTTCGCTTTAGACTCACCGGTAACCCTTTTCTGATTCACGGTTATTCTGGCATAAATAAGGCTATGGTGATTGACTACCTTTTTTGGAATCTACCCAAAAAAGAACTGAAAATGTGTTTGAAGTTCGCATAATTGTCATCTTTTAAATTAATAAATAGATGAAGTCAAATCAACTATACTAGTTCAATTAAAGATGCTGCCATCAAAAAGTTAGCAATGCTAACTTTTTAAATTTAAGGTAACCGAATTGCTATCATTTTAAATCAAATAGCATCAAATTAAATGATTCCCCAAAACCTAAAAAACCACGCGAATCCTTGGATTTGCGTGGTTTTGATAAGAATTGTTATTCTTAAAAGTGACCCCGGCAGGATTCAAACCTGCAACCCTCAGAGCCGAAATCTGATGCGCTATTCAGTTGCGCCACGGGGCCTCTTCTTCAATTTCCGGAAAACCAAAAATAAGGTTATCCAGATGAATTCAGAATATTTTTAGCTTAATTTTTGTTTTACTATTGTTGAGATGGTTCTGCCATCGGCTTTGCCGGCAAGTTCCTTGGAAGCTATGCCCATCACCTTGCCCATATCCTGCATTCCGCTGGCTCCGGTTCTGGCGATGATATCATCAACTTTAGCTTCAATCTCGGCCTCGCTCATCTGTTCCGGAAGGAACTGCTGGATCACCAGAGCCTGTTCTTCTTCAGGTTCGGCGAGATCTTCCCGTCCCTGCTCCCGGTAAATGGCAGCACTTTCTCTACGTTGTTTTACAAGTTTCTGCAAAAGCTTCAGTTCTTCATCCTCGCTTAGCCCATCTTTTGAAGAGCTTTCGGTATTGGCTAAAAGAATTGCACCTTTTACCGCACGCAAGGCTTCCAGTTTCGCGCTGTCTTTTGCTTTCATAGCGGCCTTCATCTCCACCATTACTTTGTCCTGTAAACTCATAGTTTTAAATTCTGGATGCGAAGATAAAATTTTAAAATTGATTTCACCACTTAAATCTCCCTTCAAAATTAACTAAATTGGGCTTTTCTGAACAAACTTATTCCATGAAAACACTTCCTATTTTCCTACTGATCCTTTTCACCTCCTGTCTGCAGGCACAGGAAAGATTCATCAATGACTTATATAAAGTAAAAGAGCCGGAAAGCCGTGTTTATGCCTCTAAAGATGGCCAGGAGCTTTCCCTGGACATCTATACCCCTGAAAATGACACTGCTTCGTCCCGACCTCTGATCGTCTTCATGCATGGCGGCGGATTTGCCGGCGGAAGCCCAAAGAACCCTGCAGAAGTAAAATTTGCCCAAATGGCGGCCAGAAAAGGCTATGTGGCGGTCCAGATCTCTTACCGGCTAACCCGAAAAGGCAAAAGTTTCGGCTGTGATTATGAAGCTGAAGGAAAGATCAAGACTTTTCATGACGCGGCAGAAGACTTTCTGGATGCCACTGAATATATGGTATCTCATCAAAAGGAATTCAGAATAGATACTTCCAAAGTGATCGTTGGCGGCAGTAGCGCCGGAGCCGAAGCTGTATTGCAGGCCGTTTACAATAGGAATCTGCTTTTCGAAAATCCCGAAAGATATTCTAATCTGAAGATTATTGGTGTCCTCTCGCTGGCAGGTGCTATTCTGGATGCCAGGTACATCAACGGCCAAAATAATATTCCGGCTATCTTTTTCCACGGAACCAGTGATAACCTGGTGCCCTATGCCACTGCACCACATCATTTCTGTAAACCTGAAGAGCCCGGGTATTTACCATTGGATGGCGCCCGAACGATTGCCACCCGACTGAAAGATCTCAATACCTCCTATGCACTCTACACCTTTGAAGGTGCAGGCCATGAAATTTCAGGAATGCCTTTCGATGAAATGCCTGGAATATTCCACTTTTTCAAACAGGTCTTCCTGGAAGGTGAATTTGTCCAGGCAGAATTTTTCAAGAAAAAATAGATTTTTTCCGTCTCCATCCACCGCAAAGAAAAAGGCAAAAAAAATCCACCGGGAAAGTAGGGTTCCCCGGTGGAAAAGTGCATCAAAGGATAGTTTTATTATTCCTTTAATGTGAATGTTCCGGTAAAAGAATGGTCGGAATTATCGGCCACGAAGAATTCAAACTCTCCGGGCTCATAGACGTAGTCGAGATTAGCATTATAAAATTTCAGATCGTCTGCTGTAATTTTGAAATTCACTGTTTTTGACTCTCCTTTTTTCAGAAAGATCTTCTTAAATCCCGCCAATTGCTTCACAGGCGGGGTAATGCTCCTCACCTTGTCATGCAGGTAAAGCTGCACCACTTCTTCCCCGTCATAATCGCCGGTATTGGTCACAGTCGCACTAATAGTAATTTCCCCTTCAGGATCAAGGCTCTCCTTGTCAGCTTTTGCGTCAGAAATTTCAAAATTGGTGTAACTAAGTCCATAACCAAAAGGAAACAGCGGAGAATTCGGCGAATCCAGGTAATTTGATTTGAATTTCTCAAATTCTTTCGTGGGTTGAGGCCTTCCGGTATTTTTTTCCGCGTAATAGATCGGAATTTGCCCTACGCTTCTGGGCCAGGTAGCGGTAAGTTTTCCGGAGGGGTTATAATTTCCGAATAAAACATCGGCAATGGCATTTCCCGCTTCAATTCCCGGATGCCACACCTGCAAAATACTGATTGGCATCTTTGCCTCTTCGGAAATCACCAGCGGACGCCCACTCATTAAAACCAGCACCACGGGTTTTCCGGTTTTGGTCAATTCGCGGATGAGTTTTTTCTGACTTTCAGGAATTCTGATATCTGTCCGGCTGGCCGATTCCCCGCTCATTTCGGTAGCTTCGCCTACCACCGCGACAATAACGTCGGCATGTTCGGCAGTTTCCATGGCTTCTTCCAGCATTTCTTCAGGAGACCTATCGTCGATTTCTATTCTTGGTCCAAAAACATTCACTTTTTTGGCGAAAACCGTATCATTGGAGATATTTGCTCCCCTGGCATAGCTTATTTCAGCTTGTGGCGCGACCTTTTTCATCCCTTCCAGCACAGGCACTGAAAGCTGGGGATCTCCGGTGGGTGCCCAGGTCCCCAGCATATTGTTTCTATTATTTGCCAAAGGTCCTATCAGGGCGATTTTCGCATCTTTTTTCAGCGGAAGAATATGGGCCTCCTTTTTCAGCAAAACAAAAGATCTTTCTGCTGCTTTTTTTGCGACTTTCCTATGTTCTTCGGAAAGGATATCCTTTTCCGGCCTCTTTTCATCGAGATAGCGATAAGGATCTTCAAAAAGACCAAGCTTGTACTTGGCTTCCAGAATGCGGCGACAGGCCTGGGTGATCTCTGCTTCGCTTACCCGGCCTTCTTCCACTGATTTCTTTAGGGTTGTAAGAAAACCTTCGCCCACCATGTCCATATCCAGCCCGGCTTTTAAAGCCATTGCTGACACATCCTGAAGATTTCCCATTCCATGGGCGATCATTTCATTCACTGAAGTATAATCGGAAACTACAAAGCCATCAAAACCCCAGCGCCCCCTTAGAAGATCGGTAAGCAGCCATTTATTCCCGGTAGCGGGAATTCCGTTTACATCATTAAAAGAGGACATAACGCTTGCCACTCCGGCATCAACCGCAGCCTTGTACGGCGGCAGGTATTGGTTGAACATCTTCACGTGGCTCATGTCGGTGGTATTGTAATCGCGCCCGGCTTCGGCAGCACCGTAAAGCGCAAAGTGCTTAACGGTAGCCAACATCGTTGTAGACCTGGTGAGATCTTCGCCCTGGTAGCCTTCTACCATAGCCTTCGCCACTGCCGAACCCAGGTAAGGATCTTCCCCGGCACCCTCGGCTATTCGCCCCCAACGTGGATCGCGGGCAATATCTACCATTGGAGAAAAATTCCAGTTAATCCCGTCTGCAGTCGCCTCCGTGGCGGCAACAGAGGCAGTTTCCCTGATAAGATCCATATCCCAGCTGGAAGAAAGCCCCAGGGGAATGGGAAAGGTGGTCTTATAGCCGTGAATTACATCTGAACCTATGAGCAAGGGGATTCCGAGGCGGGTTTGCTTGACGGCCAACTCCTGGGCCACTCTTATCTTCGCAGGACCGGCAACCCCAAACATACCACCCACTTCTCCGGCCTTGATCTTGTCTTCAACATTCTTGCTCACTACCGCGCCTGTTGCTACTCCACCTCCGGGAGTAAGCAAATTAAGCTGCCCGATCTTCTCTTCGAGCGTCATCTTTTTAAGCAAGGTCTCTACTTCAGGAATTTTACTTTCTGTTTGTTGCGCAAAAGCAGATGCTGTACATAACAAGATCAGCAGTAAAAGATTATTCTTCATACATTTCATCTTCTTTATTTCATTAGGTCAGGGATTTTCCCTCGTTAGACAAGATTCGAAAAAATATGCTGCACCTTTTCAGATGCAGCATAGGTATTACTTTAGGTTTGGCTTAGTAGCCCGGATTCTGTTGCAGCAAGCCTCCGCTTTGATCAATCTGCGTTTGCGGAATTGGATAAAGCTCATGCTTTCCTGCCACAAAAGGAACTCCGGTTGCCTGCATTACCTCAGCGGCTCTTCCCTGCCGGCGAAGATCGAACATCCTGTCCTGCTCCATGGCAAGTTCAAGTCGGCGTTCTTTCCAGATTGCCATCAAGTCAACACTATCAAGGTCTCCCAGTCCGGCGCGTTCCCTGACCATATTAACCATCGTAGTGGCCTCATCCATCATTCCAAGATGAAAGGCAGCTTCAGCATTGATCAAAAGAACCTCGCCATACCTTAACAATCTTACGTTTTTCTCCCGCATATCGGCAGCTTCCTGATTTACATAAGCTTTCTGATTATATCTCGGGTTAGAAACGGTTTCAGGGACCAGACGTCCATCGTAGAGGGTTTCTCCTCTAAAGATGATAGTCGCGTCCATTCGTTTATCTCCCTCTTCATATGCATTGAGAAGGTTTTCGGAAGGCACATCAAAGCCCCAGCCCCAGCCTCCCTGGCCTCGGGCACCCTGGCTTGTAGCATAGTTATCTACTCCAAGAACCGGCACATCGCCGCGGCCCTGGATCTCAAAGATCGATTCCACCCCATTCTCATGACTATCTTTCCAGATGTCAACATAATTAGGTTCCAGGGAATATTCTCCCGATTCGATCACCGCCTGACTCAGGTCATAGGCCTGTTGCCATTTCTCTTCATAAAGGCTCACCTTTGCAAGTAAACTCTGCGCCGCACCTTTGGTGGCACGGCCAAGATTAGCCGAGCTGTACTCGCTCTTTTTAGGCAGCGCATCAATAGCATCACGGAGGTCAGATTCAATAAAGGCATAGACCTCTTCTTTCGTTGCTCTCTGGTAGGCTCTATTGATATCCTCTTCGTTATTCGGGTCTGGAACAAAATCGATGATGGGAACACCCCCGAACATCTGAACCAGTCGGAAATAAAACAGACCGCGAAGAAATTTGGCCTCTCCCAACAGCCTGTTGCGTAGGGTATCATCAATATTGACGTCGGGTAAAAGGTTGATCGCCTGGTTCGCCCTTCCTATCCCCTGGTAGTGATTTTCCCATAAAAGTCGAAAAGCAGCTTCGGTCTCGGTAAAGGTATACTCATCGAGATTTTTCTGGTAGGTACCTGTATCGCCCGGATCACTTCCTTTGTCGGCATTGTCTGAGGCGATCTCAGCCACCCCATACCACGGAAAGGAACTCATATTAAACTGCAGGAGTATGTTATAGATGGAGTTCACCAGTTGAGGAGCCACATCCGGATCGGATAATGCTACGCCGGGTGTTTCCTGTGCCGGATTTACATTCAGAAAATCACTCTGACAGGAAAATAAAACGAGTATGAATGCAGTTGTGATTGCTATTTTGCTAAATATTCTTTTCATAATCTTCTGTTTAGAGTTTTAAATCAAGACCTACCATAAAGGTTTTTACTGCTGGATATGCATCCAGTTCCACACCTGCCAATTCCAGCGGATTTCCGGGTAGTTCCGGAGAATAACCGGAAAAAGGCTGTACGATGAAAGGATTTTGTGCAGTCAGGTATACTCTTGCCTTCTGAACAAAATTATCTTCAGGCATTGGAATGGTATAACCAACAGTGATATTGTTCATACGGAAGAAATCCCCCGATTCGAGAAAATAAGTAGAGGATACAGGAACCTCATTACTTGGTGCCGGCTCAGAATTAGTAGGATTATCGGGAGTCCAGCGATTGTTGAATACGCCTTGCTCTATGTTCTCTCCTCCAAATCTCTGGGCTTTTTTACCATTGTACACTACGTTGCCATAGTTTCCATACCCAGTAAGTTTAAAGTCCCAGGCCTTATAAGTGGCCGAAATATTAATTCCGTAGAAATTTTTAGGAGCATAGGAGCCGAAGAATTGCTTGTCGGCATTGTTAATTTGCCCGTCATTGTTCACATCCTCATACACCAGGTTACCCTGATCATCAACCCCGGTCACCTTCAATAGCCAAAAGCTGCCCAGAGGCTGACCTTCGACGACTTTCTTGGTGATCTGTCCGTTACCTATACTTCCTCCTTCATTTTGGGCAAAGAAAGGGTTACTTACTTTCTCAAGTTTGTTGCTGTTGAAGGTAATATTCCCTCCTATCTGATATTTGAAATCTTCACTTACTTTGTCTTCCCAACTCAGCATAAATTCCCATCCGGTATTCCTCACCTGCCCTGCAGGGGTCAACGTAGTTCCGCTATACCCAAAAACATCGGGTAATTCAACGGGAAGAATGGCATCCCGGTTCAACCTGTTGTAATAATCTACTTCTCCGGAAATTTTATTGTCCAGCAATCCAAATTCCAGCCCTACGTCATATTCTTCGGTAGTTTCCCAACTAAGCGTAGGATCGATAAGCTGATCTATGGTACCTCCTTCGTTCACGTCCTGATTGGGTCCAAAAGGATAGTTGAGGCCGGTGGTAAAGGTGAGAATGTTGAGTGGTACGTTCTGGTTACCAAGTTCTCCATAGCTTCCGCGTAATTTCAGGAAGCTGATAAGATTTGAATCCTGAAGAAAGGCTTCCTCAGAAATAACCCACCCCAAACCTACGGAGTAGAAATCACCGTATTTATTTCCTTCCTGGAATTGGCTGGATCCGTCCTTCCTATAGGTAGCGGTAAGCAGATATCTTCCGTCGAAATCATAATTTAGCCGTGCAAAATAAGACCTCAACCTTACGATATCATTCCTAAGGTTATAAGCTTCCATGGGATCGGCATCCCCATTATTCAGGCTCCAGTAATCACTATTCTCCGGCACATTTCGGCGCACACCTCTAAGAAATCCTCCGCTTTGTTCTTCAGCAGTGGTACCAAGGGTAAGTTTGAAATTGTGCATATCATTAAAACTGTGGTTCAAGGTGATAAAATTATCGAGCACCCAGTGATAAGCATCACGTTTTTCTACGGTAAGGGTGTTTTTCGGAGCTTCTGAACTATATTGATCACGGGTTCTGGTAGGATCTCCGGTTAGGTATAACTGGAGATTATTGACAAAGGTGCGGGACCTGAAATAATTAGTCTCCACTCCGAAACGCGAAGTAAAGTTGATCCAGTCGGCGATGTCCCAATCCAGGGTAAAGGTGCCCTGCAGGGTCAGATTCTTTTCATGTTGATTGTCGTAATTGAGATCTCGCACCGGGTTTCCAACGTTATTATAAGAGCCCACTTCATCAGCCGACACGCCGTAAGCTCCGGCATAAGGGCCGGTCGCATACCTTACCGGTACAATAGGAGCCTGCTTATAGGCGGTATTAAATACAGCGAAGTTCTTCGGAATTTTATCTGTAAGCGCGGCGCTTACCTGCTGACTAAAAGTGATATTCTCAGTAATATCAAATTCCGTATTACTTCGAATGGTCAACCGGTTGAAGTCATTCCCTTTGAGAATTCCTCCCTCTTCATAGTAACCCGCACTAAAGTAGGTGCGCACATCCTCTCCCCCGGCAGTGAGTTCCATGTTGGTACTGCTTACACTCCCGCTTCGGGTAATTTCGTCATACCAGTTGGTATTGTATTGTTGATCGGTAGAAAACCGGTCGCTTACTCCCAGCGCTTCATTGGAGTAAATGGCATAAGAACGGGAATCAGCCATATCTACTTTCCGTAGGGTAGATTTTAGACCATAGTAAGCATCGATGTTGATCTCTACAGGACCTGATTTCCCGCTTTTGGTGGTCACGATGATCACGCCATTCGCTCCCCTGTTACCATAAATGGCCAGAGAGGAAGCATCCTTAAGAATATCGATATTGGTGATATCGTTAGGGTTGATGTTATCTATATTATCGGTAAGCACTCCATCTACCACATACAGCGGATTTTGCCCTCCAAAGGCAGTTCCCAGTCCCCTGATGAAAACATCGGGAGAAGATCCCGGTGCTCCCGAAGGAGTGATCTGCACCCCGGCAGCTTTACCTTGTATGGATTGTGTGGCAGTAGCAGCTGGCTGACTGGTGATCTCTTCGGCACTTACCCTGCTGATGGATCCGGTTAGATCCTGTTTCCTTTGCGTACCATAACCCACGACGACAACCTGTTCAAGCTGCGCCTGGCTTTCTTCCAGGGTTACGGCATACTCGTTACTTTCTGTAACGTTAACATCTTTCGGGGTAAAGCCAAGAAATGTAACGTGAAAAACATCGCCGGTTTCTACTCCTTCCAGAGTGAAATTTCCGTCGAAATCGGTTACATCAAAAATGTCTTTCCCATCTACTTTTACCTGGGCACCTGGTAAAGGAACGTTGTTCGAATCTGTAATGGTACCGGTAACTGTTTTAGTCTCTTGTGCCAAACCTATAGTGCTGAACAGAATTGACAAAATGAGTAATAGTTTTACTTTCATACGGTCTAATTTTTACTGAGTTGTTTTTGAACTGTCACTTTCTAGATGAGTTTAGTCTTGAGCATACTGATGCTCCATTAAGAAAAATTAGATCATAAACCTCTGGCTATGAAGGGTTTTAACAGATTTTGACGTTAAAATTAACGTGATGTTAAAGAACGTTAAGAGGTCAAAGTTTCGCCCTACAAAAATTATCGCGCTTCCGAATTTGCTGTTTCCGGGTTATAAGCTCCCCACATAGCAGACTTTAGAGACTTTGGAATTGGCGACGCCCGGGGAGAAAAGTTGCTTCCTGAAATCCTGAACCTAGAAATTTTAATAAGAACAACCTTCTTTTATCTTAAAGAAGGTTAAATCTTCAGCTTACAAAAAATCATAATACATTAAAAAACAAGCATTTAATTTCTTAAAATGAAGCTGTAAGCCTACGAAAAAATGCACTTATATAAGTTTTCCGAAGCCCATTGAATAATTAAAAAATAGTTTAAATTTGTTGCTTCAACTAATTAAAATCTAATCAACAATGAAAAAATTATTTTTATTATTTGCCGTAGCTATGATGAGTGTTTCTTTCTACTCATGCAGAGATACTAATCAAGAAGAAGCCCAGGATAAAGTAGAAGAGGTTGGAAACGACGTTGAGCAAGGTACTGAAGAAGCAGCTCAGGAAACTGAAGATGCTGTTCAGGATGCAGCTGACGAAGTTGACCAGGAAACAGACGAAAATATGTAGTCCTGTTTTCAGGATACATTCAAAGCCGCTTTCAGCAGAAAGCGGCTTTTTTATTTGCCCAATCTTACAGAAATTAACTGGTGTTATAAAAAGAGGATGAGGAAGTCTGGAATAGAAGAATTACTTTTTACGTTCGATCACGTAATTTACCATAAGCTCCAATGAGTCACGATAAGTAGAATCAGGATAATCTTTCAGAATTAGTAAGGCCTCACGCTGAAATTCCTCCATTTTCTGAATCGCGTAATCCAGGCCGCCTTGTTCCTTTACATAATCGATCACTTCCTTGACACGCTTTTTGTCTTTATTGTGATTCTTTACTGAATTGATCAGCCAGGCTTTGTCCTTTTTAGAAGCTTTGTTAAGGGTATAGATCAATGGCAGCGTCATTTTCTGCTCCTTGATATCTATTCCCGTAGGTTTCCCAATTTTTTCTTCGCCGTAGTCGAAGAGATCATCTTTGATCTGGAAAGCCATCCCGATAAGCTCTCCAAAACGCCTCATCTTAGCAATGTCATTGCTTTCAGGCTTTACAGAAGCCGCGCCAAGGCTGCAGCAGGCAGCAATAAGAGTCGCTGTTTTCTGTCGAATTATATCGTAGTAAACTGCTTCGGTTATATCAAGCCTTCGTGCCTTTTCTATCTGAAGCAATTCGCCCTCACTCATTTCCCTCACGGCTACTGAAATGATCTTCAGCAGATCAAAATCATTGTTATCGATAGATAGCAGAAGCCCCTTCGAAAGCAGATAATCTCCCACCAGAACAGCAATTTTGTTCTTCCATAAAGCATTTATACTGAAAAAACCCCTTCGCCTGTTGGAATCATCTACCACATCGTCGTGTACCAGGGTGGCGGTATGAATAAGTTCTATGACCGAAGCACCGCGATAGGTACGTTCGTTCACGCCGCCTTCCGAAACCATTTTGGCAACCAGGAACACGAACATAGGGCGCATTTGCTTCCCCTTGCGATTAACGATATAATGAGTGATCCGGTTTAGGAGCGCCACTTGTGAAGACATGGACTCAAAGAACTTTTTCTCGAAAAGTTCCATTTCCTTTTCAACCGGGAGTTTTATTTGGGAAATTACCTTCATTAAGGCAGCAAATATAAATATTTATGCGGAATAAAGATTCTTTGCCGCCCTCTTAAATCACGCCGATTTATTTGCCAGCTGGCCACAGGCAGCATCAATGTCCTTTCCGCGGGAGCGCCTCACCGTCACGGTAATGTCATTTCTTTCCAGCAATTGCTGATACATATCGGTGGCCTGTGCCTCAGCCTGCTGAAATTGCCCGTCATCAATCGGGTTATATTCAATGAGATTAACCTTACAGGGCACATATTTACAGAATTTCACCAGGGCTTCAGCATCCTTTCGGGTATCGTTGATCCCCTTCCAGACAATGTATTCATAGGTGATTCGGCTTCCGGTTTTTGAATACCAGTATTCAAGAGCTTCCCGCAAATCTTCAAGAGGAAAGGTCTCGTTGAAAGGCATAATGGTAGATCTTACTTCGTCTATTGCTGAATGCAGCGAAACTGCCAGTTTGATCTTTGTTTCATCATCGGCCAGTTTTTTGATCATTTTTGGCACTCCTGAAGTTGAAATCGTGATCCTCTTTGGCGACATCCCCAGCCCTTCTTCTGAAGTGATCTTCTCTACCGCCTTCATCACGTTGTTGTAATTCATAAGAGGTTCGCCCATTCCCATGAAGACGATATTCGACAACGGACGGTCAAAATAAAGCCGGCTCTCATTGTCGATTGCCACCACCTGATCATAGATCTCATCGGGATTCAGGTTTCGCATCCGCTTCAGCTTTGCTGTAGCACAAAAACGGCAGTCAAGGCTGCACCCCACCTGCGAAGAAACACAGGCTGTAGTGCGACTGGAAGTTGGGATAAGCACCGATTCTACCGTGAGATCGTCGTGCAGTTTTACAGCATTTTTAATGGTCCCGTCACTGCTGCGCTGCATGCGGTCTACGCGAATATGGTTGATCACGAAGTTCTCATCCAGCATTTTTCGGGTCTCCTTAGAGATATTGGTCATTGCCTCAAAGCTGTGAGCGCCTTTGTTCCAAAGCCACTCATACACCTGGGAGCCACGGAAGGATTTATCCCCTTCAGCTACAAAAAAATCCTGTAACTGCTTCTTGGTGAGTGCACGTATATCTTTCTTCTTATTTTTCACGCTGCAAAAGTATAAAGAATATCAGGAATTTCTTCCCAAGATCCTGCCAAGTATTTATAACAGAATCAATTAAAACCATGGAATAAAAAAACCACCGGTTTCACCAAACTGGAAAACGGCGGTTTTAGGTATGTGAGATGATCTTTTACAAGATCAACATGGCGTCGCCATACGTATAGAATCTATATTTTTCTTTCACAGCTTCCTCATAAGCTCTTTTCATGAAGTCATGACCGGCAAAAGCCGAAACCATCATCAAAAGTGTAGATTTTGGAGTGTGGAAGTTGGTAATCATGCAATTAGCAATACTGAAATCATAAGGAGGGAAAATGAATTTATTGGTCCATCCACTGAATTCATTCAGCATCAAATCGGAAGAAACAGCGCTTTCCAGCACCCGCATCACGGTAGTTCCAACCGCGCATACTCTTTTATTCTCCAATTTTCCTTTATTGATGATGTGGGTAGCTTTTGCATCAATAAAAGCCTCTTCGCTATCCATTTTGTGCTTAGAAAGGTCTTCTACCTCAACAGGGCTGAAGGTTCCAAGGCCAACATGAAGAGTCACCTCGGCAAAATCGATCCCTTTGATCTCAAGGCGCTTCAACAGGTGCTTTGAAAAGTGTAGTCCCGCAGTTGGCGCGGCAACAGCTCCCTCTTCTTTAGCATAGATGGTCTGGTAGCGCTCTGAATCTTCAGGTTGCACCTCTCTTTTAATATATTTTGGTAGCGGAGTCTCTCCTAATTCGTTTAATTTCTCGCGGAAATCTTCATAAGATCCGTCATAAAGAAAACGAAGAGTCCTTCCTCTTGAAGTAGTGTTATCTATAACTTCCGCAACCAGGCTCTCATCTTCTCCAAAATAAAGCTTATTCCCGATCCTGATCTTTCTTGCTGGGTCCACCAGTACATCCCAAAGCTTGGTTTCCGGATTTAATTCCCGCAACAAGAAAACCTCAATTCTCGCTCCCGTTTTTTCCTTATTTCCAAACAATCTCGCCGGAAAAACCTTGGTATTGTTCAGTACCATTACATCTTCGGGCTCAAAATAATCGATAAGATCTTTAAATTGCTTGTGCTCAATTGTTTGTTCTTTCCTATTAAGGACCATTAGCCTTGCCTCATCCCGTTGTTCAGAAGGGTATTCAGCTAAAAGCTCCTTTGGAAGCTCAAAATTGAAGTGTGAAAGTTTCATTCCCATAGTTGAATATTTAAAAGCTGCAAATATACAATCCCAACATAGGGGTTGTCAAGTAAATCACAGTTTATTTGAATAATGATTAAGAAGAGTGGCCATCGAGACAGATTTTTTGAATTTTTTTCTGATTCCCCAGGTCGACTTCAGCAATTTAGCAGCACAATGTATGCCAGTTTTGGAACTTTTAAGCTTCCTCTTTTTGGATGAAAAAATCCAATATTTTGAGATCTTCCCAAAAACTGGGGTAAGACTTGGAAACTACCATGGCATCTTCCACCCAAAGCGGTACCCGCAACGCCAGGGGAGCAAATGCCATGGCCATACGGTGATCGTTATAGGTCGCTACTGAAACTTCTTTTTTGAGCTCCGGCACTGGTTTCAGCTTCAGTTTGTCATGGGTGATATCTACCTTCGCTCCGAATTTTTCGATTTCGGTCTTTAGTGCCACCAACCTGTCGGTTTCCTTGATCTTCAGGGTGTGCAGTCCGGTAAGCTCACATTCGACTCCGGCAGCGAGACAGGTAACAGCGATAGTCTGGGCGATATCAGGCGAATTCCGAAGATCTTCTACCAGTTTGCGCGGTTTCTTCGGCTCATCCCTTTTGAGAAGGATAGAATTCTCTCCATATTCAGTAGTTACTCCGAATTGTTTGTAGATCCCGGCAAGGCAGGAATCCCCCTGCAGACTGTTCTTTTTGTAGTTTGAAAGTTTCAGCACAGAATTCCCACAAATGGCGGCAAGGCTATAAAAGTAAGAAGCCGAACTCCAGTCTGACTCGATATTCACTGTTTTTGCAGGTAATTCCTTTTGCGGCTCAATGCAGATCCTGTTGTCCTCAAAACTCCCCTCGATCCCAACCTGCTGAAGAAGCTGAAGGGTCATCGAGATATAGGGTACCGAGGTCACCTGTCCTTTCAGGTGGATCTCCAATCCATCGGGCAGTGAAGGCGCAATAAGCATTAATGCTGAAATATATTGGCTACTGATGTTTGCCTGTACACTCACCTCAGCAACATGTATTTTTTTTCCTCTGATGCGCAGTGGCGGAAAACCTTCCTCTTTTTCATAAGAAATATCGGCACCCATACTCCGCAGCGCATCCACCAGAAGCCGTATCGGTCGCTCCTGCATGCGGCGGCTCCCGGTAAGCACCACTTCCCGCCCTTCCTGTACTGCAAAATAGGCAGTAAGGAAACGCATAGCCGTGCCGGCATGATGTATGTCAATGACCTCTTCATTAGAAGACAGCGCCTGCTGCATCACCTGCGTATCATCGCTGTTTGACAGATTCTGAAGATCGAGAGTTTGGATAAAGTGCCCTAAGGATCAGCAATCGATTCGACTCACTTTTGGAGCCGGTAATATTTAGTTCTCCCTGCAGGCTATTCGTCTCATGCGCGACTCGTATTCTCATAATTCTTTGCTATTTGCGCCGGTCTCTGTTTCGTTTCTCTTTTGTTCTGAATTGCCCGTAGGAGAGGATAAATCCGTAAAGAAAAGCTCCTACCACCTGGCTGAAGAGAAAAATGGGCAGCTTTCCTCCGGCGATCTTATCATCGTAATATTGGCCAAAATTGAAGCCTCCGTATTCGAAAAGGACGAAAATGATATTGTAGATAATGGTAAAACCAATTCCCAGGAAGACTACCGATTTCCAGAAGCTCCCCTGAGAAACAATGCTCTTAAAACTCATTATTGCAGTTTTTTGTTGTTCTTGTGCCGATCGCGGTCACGTTCGGTTTTTATATCAAGCTTTCTGTCAAAAGCTTCCTGCAAATTTACACCAGTTTGGTTGGCCAGGCAAAGAACTACGAAAACAACATCGGCGAGTTCCTCTCCCAAATCCTTATTCTTGTCACTTTCCTTTTCACTTTGTTCTCCGTAACGACGGGCAATAATGCGTGCTACCTCACCAACTTCCTCGGTGAGCTGAGCCATATTGGTGAGTTCGTTAAAATACCGAACACCATGTTCTTTTATCCATTCGTCAACTGCTTTCTGCGCGTCTTCAATATTCATTATTATTTTTTTCTAAGCTTTTGAGAGAACGATCACTTCGTTCTGTTTATCTACCATTTGGGCATAAAGTTTCTTCAGATTCTCATAATCCTGGGCAGGATAAACGATGTTGTTCATATCGGTAATAGCCCGGATGCGCAAAAACCTTCCGTTCTTATTGGCATAGAACTGAAACTTTCCTGCTCCATTATTAAAAGTTACCACTGTACTTTCGGGCATTGATTCTACTTTGTAGCCTTCCGGTAGCATGATGTTCACTATCTTTTCATTAGAGGAAGGAAAATCAAAGAATATCGGGTAATACCGTTCATCTGCCTTAAAAGGATTTTCCTTCATCGCCAGGAACAACAAAGGCTTCAGGTAGATCTTACCATCTATGACCTCTACTGCATTCTCCAACTCAAATTCGTAAGATTCTTTAATATCCTGTCCTACCTTTTCCCTGTTCTCTGTCTGAAGCTTGGAAATTACAATATTCCCCTTGTTTTTCTCCAATGTCTCCAGGTATTTTTCAGAATTTTCTCCGAGGAACTTGTCGCGGTAAGTTTTCGCATATAACCCATTGAGGATCTCCATGGTTTTTCCTTTCAGCTTAAGATCTTCTCCTATCATTAAATTCACCGTGGTGTGGTGCTCGGACTTGTATGTAGGCACAAGATTGACCCAGGCAGAACTTCCTCTTTCCCTGAGGATCCTTCCCTGCCAGTTTCTTGCGCGCTCCGGAAGCTCTCCAAAAGCCGAAGTCGGGGAGGTGGCATCAAGCAGGATCAATTGATCCGGGAGTTCAAGGCTGGCAAGTACATAATTGAATCCCTTTCGTGTTGGAAACACTGGAATCCCATTATCGGGCGTACTGGTAAGTACGGGACTGGCCTCAAGGCCGGCATATTTCAGCATGGCAATGAGTAGCAGGTTGATATCCCCGGTATTTCCCTCACCATCTTTAAAGGCTGATTTCGCACCATGTTCAGGGCGATACCCCACGAATTCATCCCATTTCACCTTAGCCTTCACATACCCGTAGATAAGCTGTGCTTTTTGCAACGGATTACTTACCCCGGCTAAAAGCGCATCAACCTCATCCTTAAAATAATTTGCTTTACTCAATTCACTATCATAGCCTTCGTCATTATAGATGGTCTTGACAACACCTTCCCAGGTTTGGGAGAAATTCTCTATGGTAGAATTAGGATATTTGGTGAACTGAAGTTCCCATCGCAAATAAGCCGCATAGTTCTGAAGATAATCCACAAATATTTCCTGTTTCAGAGGCGGAATATTTTCCTTCGAAATGCTATAAACGTTTTGCAGATATTGAATCTGGTGGTTTTGCCGTGTATTTTGAGTCACAAGACCATTGCTTCTATGGGTCTGGGTATAGTTGTAGGTGAAATTATCCTTGGTACGATCAATATTAAAGTGTAATGGGGATTTCGGATTTAAATGCATGGCGTAGCCCCAGAATTCAGGAATACTGATCTTTACCTCCAAATGATTGACCGGGATGGTGAACTGCAATGGCATTTCATCAATAGTCAGCACAAATGGTGATCTTTTTGTGTATTTGTATTCAATTACGCTGCCTTCAGTAACGGCAGGCATGGCAAAGGTGGTTTTATCCCTGTACTTATTAACTTCCTCCTCAAAAACTTCCTTCCTGTGAAGCTTTTCTTCTACCAGCTTGCCATCCACAACATTATAAGTGTAGGCCTTCAGACCGCTAATGCCTTCAGAAGTTCCTCCGTCCTTGTAGGTGGTGATCTCTTTGGTAGCCCAGTCGAATCCGTCTTTGTTGTAGATCTTTACCCGTTCGTGCACATCGGTAATAAGTGTAAAACCGGTGGTATTATTGAGGTCGTAATAGGTTCTTTGTTCCCGAAACAAAATGGCCGCATTGGCATCTTTATGAACGGGATGACTTTTTTCCAGTACTTCTTCTTTAGACACTTTGCCGAAGTCGAAATCCTGCGCACTGGCGCCAACTACTAAAAACAGGGCGATAAAGCTCAAATAAATCTTTTGCATTATTTCAGGTTTGGTTGGTTTACAACGATTACTGCTTTCCGGTTGCATTTCATGTTGATCTGGTCCATGAACTTCCGGAAATCTTCATATTTTTCAGCAGGCCAGGTGCCGGCATTTAGAACATAATGCCTGTTCACTTCAATAGAATTAGCTCCTTCTTCCTCTTTTTTTCTAACCTGAATACTGAATTTGCCAAATTCACTCTCAGCCTCAAAACTTTCAGGCAAGGCCTCTACTTCAAATCCTTGCGGAAGATGATAGATGAAGCTTTCCTCTCTGGTTTGTCCCCGGGAGATTTGAAAAGACCTTTTCCGGTCGTCATCGCGTTGCAGATGGTATATATCCGGAAGAAGAAAATTCAGGGAAAGTAATAGTCTTTTCCCTGCCTTTGAAGCCAGTTTTTGTCCTTCGAGCTGAAGTTTTTCTGTAAAGACCTTATTGTCGCGGTCATTTTCGAAATCCATCCTTGCGATCTTCAGATCGTGCAAATGCCCCCAGTTCTCCTTGTAATACATTGTCCTCACGTCTTCTTTCTGTCGCATCAGAGGATAGATCCGATCGTAGGGAACTCCTTTACTTTTACGTTCCATTTCAGCAGTATAACTTCCGTCGTCACTAAGGCTAATACTGCAATTCGTTTCTTTTAAATTGTCGGCGGCAGTATATTCCGGAGTTTTAACGATCTCGCCGCCATCAGGCTTTACAAGAAGAACCTCGCGGTTATCGGTAAAATCACCTAGAAAATTAAAAGGCATGGTCTGGCTTGTACATTCCAGCCAGATGTCCTCGTCCACTTGTGGAATATTAAGAATGACGTGATCGCCCTGCAGTGAGGAAAATTCAGGATCTATATCCTTTTGGCCTTTTCCGCTGTAAACGATGGCGTAATTGGATGCAATATTTTGACTCTGCAGTAAAGCGCGGGTGTAATTCACCAGTGCCTTGCAGTCACCATAGCCAAGCCGATCCACTTCTGAAGCCTCCATAGGTTTCCAGCCGCCTATTCCCAGCTGCACGCTTATATAGCGTGTGTTCTCCTGCATATAATTATAGATGAGCTTTGCCTTTTCTCGGTCTGTTTTTGCTGTTGCCGTGAGAGCCGCAATTTTTCGGACCGTAGCTGCAGGAAGCTCCTGCCTTCCTTGCAGCAGATGTTCGTATTGCCATTTCCCAAACTCCTTCCAGTTCGCTGCCTGTCCTTCCACTCCCATCAGGCTAAAATGATCAAGGCTGACTTCCACTTTTGGCAAAAGCTCGGCCAGCGAAGGACTCAGCGGTTCTTTTTTGAAAGCAGGAATATTCTTGATCGTATAAGCAAGTTCAAATTCGGAGTTATTCCGCACCACCTCCAGGAAATCCATGTTTTTCTCCTTGAACCTGATGGGATAATGCTCAGGATTGACCAGCTTGTAGGAACAATTTTCAGCACTCACATTATAGCTCCAGAAGGGATAAAGCGGCGGCAACAAAAGAGTAGACTCCTTCTCTACCTCACTTTCATATACAACGGTGTAGGGATAAGAACGGGGAGTATAAACCAGGTAACTCACCCGGTCATCAGAATAAAGTTCACTGGAGCCTACGCGACTTTGATCGTGAAAATCTTTTTGTTTGATCTTTTCGATCTCCTCACCATTCTTATCATAGATGTAGGCCCGCTGATGTTTGATCTCACTGTTCTCATCGTAAAAATCGTAGGCGGCAACATAGTCATCCCCCTTCTCATTAAGCACGGTTACAACCAGTTTCTTTTTGATAAGCAGCTGATCGATATCAGCTACTTCAATTTCTACGGAATTCTCTCTAATCACGGCATATGCATTGGCCGCGAGTTCTTCATCTATGGAAGTAGCAGAATAATTTTCATTTTGGCAGTAAAGTGTAGGGAGGTAGCCAAAGCATAGGATTAGGCTAAGTAGGTAACGCATTGTATGGCTTGCAATATTTTACCCATGCAAGATATTAAAATTTTTAACTAATTTTAACTTTTATTCTTAGAATCTGTTAAAATGGTAACAGGACCGTCATTAATGAGAGCAACTTTCATGTCTGCTCCAAATTCTCCTGTTCCCACGGGTTTTCCAAGTTTTTTTTCAAGAGTTTCTACAAACGCCTCGTACAAAGGAATTGCTATCTCGGGTTTTGCCGCCTGGATGTAGCTGGGACGATTCCCTTTTTTTGTGCTAGCGTGAAGGGTAAACTGGCTTACCACAATAGCATCGCCATCTACGTCTTTTAAAGAATCATTCATCACACCATCTGCATCATTAAAAATGCGCATTTTCACGATCTTGTTGCACAGCCATTCAATATCTTCGGAAGTGTCCTCATCTTCAATTCCCACCAGAATCAACAATCCTTTTTCTATACTGGCTTTTACTTTGGAATCTATACTTACTGAAGCTTCTGAAACCCGCTGCAATACTACTCTCATTTCTTCTGATAATTGTCTATGCGATAATTTTCATCTTCCCCCTCCAGGATCTGGATGTAACTTTTGTAGCGCGACCAGGCGATCTCCCCTTCCTCTAAAGCCTCTTTTACGGCACATTGCGGCTCTTCCAGGTGAAGGCAATTATTGAATTTACACTCGTGCTTTAGCCTGAAAAATTCCGGGAAATAATCCCCCAGCTCCTCCCTTTCTATGTCCACAACTCCAAAACCTTTTATGCCCGGGGTATCAATAATCTGTGCGTCAAAGCTCAGGTCGAACATTTCGGCAAAAGTGGTGGTGTGCTGCCCTTGTTTGTGTTGTTGTGAAATTTCAGAAGTCTTTAGATCGAGTTCCGGCTCCAGGGCATTGATGAGCGTAGATTTTCCGGTACCGCTGTGGCCCGCAAACATACTGGTTTTGCCGCGCATCATATCCTTCACTTTATCTACATTCTTTCCGGTTTTAGCCGAAATCCCAATGCATTCATAACCCACACTTCGGTACAATGCCGCCAGGAATTTTATCTCGGCCAGCTCATCATCATTATAAGAATCGACCTTATTGAAAAGCAGCACCGCCTTCACATCATAGGCTTCCGCAGTAACAAGAAACCTGTCGATAAAAGTGGTAAAAGTGGGCGGATTGTTAAGGGTAACCAGCAGAAATACCTGGTCGATATTGGCCGCGATAATGTGTGTTTGTTTTGAAAGGTTCACCGAACGCCTGATGATATAATTGTCACGCCCATCGATCTTCCTGATCACCCCCTGCTTTTCCTCACCTTCTTCAAGATCGAAAACCACACGGTCTCCAACCGCCACGGGATTAGTGTTCTTGATGCCTTTAAGGCGGAATTTCCCCTTAATACGGCACTCGTAGAACTGCCCGTCCTCTGCTTTTACCTGATACCAGCTTCCCGTTGATTTATAAACCGTTCCTTTCATTTATTCAATTCAAAACCTTTAATTTCTTAAAAAATATTGATTTTTTTAATATACATTTAACACTTAATCAAAACATCACCAACCAATATGAACAAAGTTAAATTATTTATTTCCTTATTCGCACTTTTAGTCGGTTTCTCTGCTTCAGCACAAACCAATCTCTTCGAAAATCCCAATTTCGATCAGATCGCTAAAGATCATCACATCATTGCGATCATCCCCTTCAGTGCAAAGGTAAAACTGCGGCCCAAACAAATGAAGGATATCACCGCCGAACAATTAAAGGAGATGGAAAATAGTGAAGGTTTATCTGTACAATCGGCTATGTATTCCTGGTTCTTAAAACGCAAAAAAAGAGGAAAACTTCTTATTGATGTGCAGGACCCAAAAAGGACCAATGCGCTTTTGCACCAAAAGGGAATCACCGATACCGCCCTTCTCACCCCCGAAGAACTTGCAGAAATGCTGGGTGTAGACGCTGTGATAAGCGGTACTTTTGAAACCGATAAACCAATGTCTGACGGAGCCTCTATCGCTTTAGGACTTCTGGTCGGCTTTTGGGGGTCTACAAATTCTGCGACCATAAACATGAGCGTAAACAATGCGGGGACCGGCGAATTGTTATGGAATTATAACAAACGTGTATCCGGCAGCCTTGGCAGCAGCAACGATCAATTGATCAACACCCTTATGCGTAAAGCCTCAAGACGACTTGCCTATACAAAATAAGATACCTGGTTTATAATAAATTCCCCGAAGGCCGATAACCGGTTTTCGGGGAACTTTTTTTCAGACATCTGGAAAACAAGCCTGATCTTCTTATTCTAGCTATCCAAAATTTTCTGCTGATGATTAATTGATTCCTGGTGAACCGCTTTGAACAGACGAAGAATGAACTCTTCGCTCAACCCGTGTTGCTCGCCTTCCAGCACCATTTTTCCGAGAATTTCATTCCAGCGTTTATTCTGAAGAATAGCCACATTCTGTGACTTTTTCACCTGCCCGATCTCTTCAGCAATTTTCATTCTCTTAGCCAGAAGATCAATAAGCTGATTATCGGCTACGTCAATTCTTGCTCTTAGATTGCTGAGCTTATTCTGAAATTCTTCACTTTCTGAAACTTCTTTCCTGATCTTGAGATCTTTCATTACCTGGATTAATGTTTCGGGGGTTATTTGCTGAGCAGCGTCGCTCCACGCCTTATCGGGAGTGTGATGGGTTTCTACCATAATTCCGTCGTAATTAAGATCAAGCGCAGTCTGGCATAGATCAAAAATAATATCTCTACGGCCCGCGATATGCGACGGATCCAGGATCAAAGGAAGATCCGGAAATTTATTCTGCAGCTCGATAGGGATCTGCCACTCCGGATTATTTCGGTATTTCGTCTTTTCATAGCTCGAAAATCCGCGGTGAATTACCCCAAGATTCTTGATATCGGCGGTGTATAATCGCTCTACCGCGCCCAACCATAGAGAAAGATCAGGATTCACAGGATTTTTCACCAATACGATCTTATCGGTTCCTTTCAGGGCATCGGCGATTTCCTGCACGATGAAAGGAGAAACCGTGGTCCTGGCACCAATCCACAGAATATCAACATCATGCTTTAGAGCCAGATCCACGTGATGCGGATTCGCAACTTCAGTAGTGGTCAGCATTCCGGTTTCTTCTTTTGCCTTCTGAAGCCATTTCAGCCCAAGTGCGCCCACACCTTCAAAATTGCCAGGGCGGGTTCTGGGTTTCCAAATGCCGGCCCGCAATACGGTGGCATCACTGTCTTTTAGCTGATGGGCGATGGTCAGCACCTGCTCTTCCGTTTCGGCACTACAGGGCCCCGCAATTACCAGCGGGTGTTCCAGTCCGAAATCATCCAGCCATGTTCTAAGTTCTTTCTTGTTTTCCATTTCTCTAAATTTAATATGGTATTAATCTATTCCGTTTAATATTGATTTAATGTGATTGGTTCGCTGCATCTCACTAAAGACCTCTTCAAAATCATCATTTTCGATCAGGTTCTTAAATTGCGTGAGATTGCTGATATATTCGGTCAAAGTCTCCAGCACATTCTCCTTGTTCTGCTTAAAAATAGGCGACCACATGGCAGGCGAACTCTTGGCCAGTCTCACTGTGGAAGCAAATCCACTTCCGGCGAGATCAAAAATATCCCGCTCATTTTTTTCTTTTTCGAGCACCGTCTTCCCCAGCATAAAAGAGCTGATATGCGACAGGTGCGACACATAGGCGATATGCCGGTCGTGCGCCTGCGGATCCATATACCTGATGCGCATTCCCAGCTTCTGAAATATCTCCAGCGCTTTTTCCTGAAGCCGAAAAGCCGTTTTTTCTACCTCGCAGATGATATTGGTCTTTTCGCGGTAAAGATCTTTCATCGCCGCCGAAGGCCCCGAGTATTCTGTTCCTGAAATAGGATGTGCCGCCAGGAAATTCCTTCGCCGCGGATGTCCGGCTACCGCCTCACAGAGTTTTGCCTTGGTAGAGCCGGTATCAAAGACCAGCGTATTTTCCCCAATTTCATCCAGCACCATTTTGGTCACTTCTACGGCAGCATCTACAGGAACTGAAACGATCACCACATCGGCTTTCTTTAAATCATCAAAACCGGCGACCTCATCAATGATCCCAAGCTCGCTGGCCTTTTCAAGATGTTCTGCACTGGCATCGGTTCCCGCTATTTTTACCTGCGGAAAAACCGACCGCAAATCCAGGGCAAACGACCCGCCAATCAATCCGATTCCTATAACCTGAACTCTCATTTCTTTATTCGTTTAATTGCGCGATCAATATTTTCTTCTGAAGTGCAAAGCGAGAACCTGATATATCCTTCTCCCTGGCTTCCGAAGATGAAACCCGGCGCTGTAAAAATGCTATGCCGGTGCAGCAGATCATCAACAAAAGCTTCTGAAGTTGTTCCCTTCGGAACCCTCGCCCATACAAACATTCCCGTCTGGTCCTTCGTCGGAACACAGTTCAGGAAAAATGCCAGTTCCAGGATCTTTTCCTTCCGAAGCGCATAGATGGCATTCTGTGATTTAAACCAACTCTCCGGAAGCCTTAGCGCAGCGGCGGCTCCCGCCTGTAAGGGATAGAACATCCCACTGTCCATATTCGACTTCACCTTCAGAATGCTGTTCAGGTTCTTTTCGCTACCGCAAACCATTCCCACGCGCCAGCCGGCCATATTAAAGCTTTTGCTGAGGGAATTCAGCTCCAGCACCGCCTCTTTGGCTCCTTCAGCCTTTAGAATACTTTTGGGATTGTCATTCAGAATAAAGCTGTACGGATTATCGTTAACGATAAGGATCTTATGTTTTTTCGCAAAAGCGACCAGCTCCTTGAAAATTTCTTCATTTGCCGAAGCACCGGTTGGCATATGCGGATAATTCACCCACATCAACTTTACTTTACTAAGGTCTTTCTGCTCCAGAGCTTTCAGATTAGGACACCAGCCTTCAGCTTCCTTCAAATCGTAGTATACGGGTTTTGCCCCCACGAGCCTGGTAACAGAACTATAAGTAGGATAGCCGGGATTCGGGATAAGCACCTCATCGCCTTCGTTCAGGAAAGCCATGGAAATATGCAGAATTCCTTCCTTGCTGCCCATGAGCGGCAGGATCTCTTTTTCAGGATCGAGCGCTACCGCATAATGACTCTCATAGAATTCTTTGATCGCATTCCGGAAATCTGCCGTGCCCTTGTACGGCATATACTGGTGCGCGCCAGGATTGGCCAAAGCCTCATTGAGCCCGTCAATCACCTCTGGCGGTGGCGGAAGATCGGGACTCCCGATCCCCAGATTAATAATAGGCTTCCCCTGCGCTTCCAGCGCCCGCACCTCTCTCAACTTGGCAGAAAAATAGTATTCCTGCACCTGGTCCAATCTTGTAGCCTGCTGAATCATTATAAGCTGTTTTTATAAGTCCCTAATATTTTTAATTCTTCGGTCATCACCCTCAGTATCTCCACCGCCTTCTGAAATTCTGCATAATCCTCAAAAACCACATCTACCAGAAACCAGTACTTCCATGGGGTTTCAATGATGGGCATACTCTGGATCTTGGTCATATCCAGGTTAAAATCCCTGATGATATTCAGCACCGATACCAGGCTGCCGCGTTTGCTTTCCAGTTCAAATTTTATCGACGCCTTGTTGACGATCTCCCCATTCGGTTCTTTCATTTTGGTGCTCAACAACAGAAAGCGTGTAGCATTGCTTTTCTTGGTATGAATGCTCTCTGCCAGAATATCGAGACCGAAAATTTCCGCAGCCATTTTACTTGCCACGGCACCCACATGTTTTGATTCCTTCTGCGCGATCCTTCGGGCGACTTCGGCGGTATCGGCATCCTCTATCAGCTTGATATGCGGGTAATTCTTGAAGAATTGCTTGCACTGCAGCAACGCCATAGGATGCGAATACACCTTCTTGATCTTATCGATCGTCTGGCCGGGCAGCGCCATCAGGTTCATATCAATGGGAATGTAATGTTCGCCGATCACCTTCAGATTATGCTCGTCAATAAGGGCGTAATTGGGCAAAATAGAACCTGCGATTGAATTCTCAATGGCCATAACTCCTTCCTGCGCCTTTCCAGAGACAATACTGTTCACCAACTCCTGAAAAGACATGCATTCCAGCACCTCAATATCTTCGCCAAAATATTCCCTGGCCACCAGGTGATGAAAAGAGCCTTCTATGCCCTGTATCGCTACTATTTTTCCCATTCGTTTTTAGTTCAAAAAAAAAGCCCCGATCGTTTTGGATCGAGACTTTTAATATAATTGTTGGCTTAATTACACAGCATTCCCGATCCTATTCCTGGAGTAGAAATAAAAATAATAGAATGCGTTCCAAGTAATTAAAGCTCTCATTTGTTCGTTATTACAGGGACTAAAGTAGTACTAAATTTCAAAAGGAAAAATCTTTTGATCACTTTTTCCAAATTCGGAATTGGAGCTGAAATATTTTTGAAATTTTTAAAAAATTCGGCAGCAAACAAGAAACTATTTTCCGAATACGGCAGAAGCCCGACAGTCAAATTCAGCAGAAAATGCAAAGAAGGCTTTCGGCCACAGCAAAAAATTAATGTTTATTTTTGAAAAAAAGCAATTCTATGTCGGTTTCGGTTGAACAGGTGTCCAAATTCTTCGGAAAACAGAAAGCTCTCGACGAGGTTTCCTTTTCGATAGAAAGAGGTGAAATTGTAGGTTTTCTGGGTCCCAACGGTGCCGGAAAATCGACCTTAATGAAGATCCTTACCGGATACCTTCCTCCTTCTGAAGGTACTGCCAGAATAAATGGCCTTGACGTGCAGGAGAAGGTGCAGGAAGTTCAGAAGAACATTGGCTACCTTCCGGAGCACAATCCGCTGTATCCCGAAATGTACGTGCGCGAATACCTCGCTTTCAACGCCCGCATCTACGGAATTGGAAAAGATCGAATAGAAAAGGTCATCGGCCTCACCGGCCTTACTCCTGAAGCCAACAAGAAGATCGAACAGCTGTCAAAGGGTTACCGGCAGCGTGTAGGACTGGCTTCGGCGTTATTGCACGATCCCGATGTGCTTATTCTCGACGAGCCCACCACCGGCCTGGACCCCAATCAACTGGTGGAGATACGCAGTCTCATCAAAAACATTGGCAGCGACAAAACGGTTTTTCTCTCTACTCATATTATGCAGGAAGTGGAGGCGATCTGTGAGCGGGTGATCATTATTAATAAAGGAGAGATTGTAGCCGATAAAAAACTGAAAGATCTGCGCTCTGCGGAAGAACAGGTGATTTTCGTCGAATTTGACTACCAGATAGAAAATGTCGCTTTGCAGCGGTTACCGCACCTGAAAAGTTTCAGAAATGTGGGTGGCTTTGCCTATGAACTGATCTTTGAAACCACTCAAGATATGCGTCCGGCGGTATTCGACTTCGCTCATGACAATGGCCTGAAGACCCTTCAGCTAAATCAGAAAACAAAAAATCTGGAAAGTCTTTTCGCCGAGCTCACCCTTCAGAATAAAGAATGAAAATGGCCAAAATCAAGGCGTTTCAAAAATGAGCTTCCCTGTGTAATGCTGCTTAACATCCACAACAGGAGGATGGTTCTTCGCAATGATATCCCCAAAACTGTAGATATCTCCTTTTATGGACTGCTGTGGATCGACGATCATCTTATTGGTTCCGCGGTGAAAAACATCGTAATCCTGCACCACGAGGTTTTCAGCTTCCAGCCTCCCATCGCCACCCGCAAAGAAGATATTGGCAAAATCGGCGCTGCCGCTCAAAAAATAATTGGAGAAATTATCGTTGGTGATTCGCAGCTTTTCCACGTCCAGATTCAGGATAAAGTCGCCATCGGTATGAATATTGGGGTCCAGTTCCTGATTGAAACTACGCAGCCACAGCTCGGGAAAATGAAGCGTTCCAATACTTTCGACGGCACTCCCACTGCTATTCTGCAACCAATCTAAGGTAGGCGTGGTCACATAGACCTTGGTCACTTCGTAATTCCGGAAAAGATTACAGGAATTGGTGTTTGTGATACTTAGCCTATTGTTCTCCACCTTTAGCGAAACTTCGTCCAGGAGGTTCTCCCCAGTTTCTATCATAGCCGAATACTCGGCACCTTCTTTCACATAGAGCTTCACTCTTTCGTAAACCATGATCTCCTGAAAAGGCTCCAGTTTCACCTCTTTTTGTACGGTTTTTCCGGCCGTCTGAAAACAATCGGGAGCCTTTTCGGTATTACAGGAAATTCCGCTTAGCAATAAAAGCAGGCAGATCAAGATCAGTTTTTTCATATTCTGTATCCAATTGAGAGTTCGACGGCCTCAGCATTCGCCCAATGGGAATGTACAGTCACTGAACCCCATAAATGTTCGCTGATAACGCGGCGCAAGCCGATGCGATTGTAAACCCTTTCTACATATTGATCATAGGGATAGTACAGATAATATCCGAGCTGGGTAATGACAGAAAGTTTGTTGAAAGTCAACTGATGCCCCACAAAAGCTCCCACACGTTTGGAATCTTCATCGCCCGTTGTTTCTCCCAGAGGAAACGCCACCGACTCATAATGAATCCGTTCTTTCATAGCGCCGGAAAGAAAAAGCTCTGCCCCGGCCTGCAGGGTGCTTTTATGATTCAGCACCTTGTCGGCAAAAGCAGCGACGTTAAGAAAAGGATATTGTTTTGAACCAATTACGCCCATGGTGTTCACTCCACTTCGAAGCACAACATTGAAATGTACCGGTTCTGTATATTTTTCCCGCGGCCCCTGCGGAATATACTTCGGATATTCCCTGTCGTCCAGCCGGTAATTCATTCCGACGTTAAAAGTAAAGCTGTTGGTGCTGGCATTAGGCGACCTGAAATCGGCGTTGGAATAATGGATAAGAGAAATCCCACCCTGAATACCCAGACCTTCAAAAATATTTTCTTTCTTGAAATTGGCCATTAAAAAGGTCGAGCTCAGCAACTTTGAACCGTAGGCCTTGTTGCGGTAATTTTTATCGGGATCATAGGGATTGGAGGTCAAGGCCAGCCCCTGCCCTATCCGCAACATCAAAAACCGGTGCAGGAAATAAAAACTCATATTGGCATAGAGCCCGTAATTCTGCCCGAGAGACGGGTTCTTCAGGTCCTGATAGGTAAAAGTATAGCCAATATCGGGAAAATTGTACCGGCTTTCCCACTTTTGATTTCCGAAGGTCTTGCGGTTAAAACTTAAGATCACACCAGTAGGATGCCCCGTAATGAGATGTGCCAGGTCTGGATTATGTTCTGCAATCGTGCCATAAAAATAATTGGCATCGATCAGAAAATGAGGTTTTTCGGTGTTTTGGGCGAATAAATTACCGGAAAAAAGCAGAAAAAGACAAGCCAGGACTTTTTTCATAGGTCACAAATGTAGCCTATTATTTTAAAAAACCGCAGCTGCTATTTTCTGAATATTGGAGCTTTTTCCCATAGAATAATAATGCACCGTTGGAACACCGGCAGCCACTAATTCCTTTGATTGCGCTATGGCCCATTCCACTCCCACCTGCCTTATCTCCGCATTGGTTTTACACTTTTCGATTTCAGAGATCAGTTCCTCCGGAAGATCTATCCTGAAAACCTGCGGCAAAACCTGCAAATGCCTTTGTACCGCAATAGGTTTAATTCCGGGAATGATAGGTACCGTAATCCCCATTTTCCTGGCATCTTCCACAAATTTGAAGAATTTCGAATTATCGAAGAACATCTGGGTTACGATATAATCTGCACCCGCATCTACTTTTTCTTTCAGGCGTTTCAGATCAGATTTCAGAGAAGGGGCTTCCAGGTGCTTTTCGGGATATCCGGCCACGCCAATACAAAAATCCGATTTATGATCGGCTTCGATCACATCGTGAAGATACTTGCCTTGATTGAGATTGTCGATCTGCTCCACCAAATGACAGGCGTAATGATGGCCTCCTTCCGAAGGTTCGAAATACTTTTGATGGCTCATGGCATCTCCACGCAAAGCCATCACATTTTCAATACCCAGGTAATGACAATCCACCAGCAGGTATTCCGTTTCCTGTTTGGTAAAGCCGCCGCATAACACATGCGGCACGGTATCTACATTGTATTTATGCTTTATAGCCGCGCAAATACCTACGGTCCCGGGACGCATACGGGTGATCTGCCGGTCCAGCAACCCATCTTTTTCAACATACACATATTCCTCCCGGGATGTCGTCACGTCAATAAAAGGAGGTTTAAAGTCCATTAAGGGATCTATATTATCATAGAGTTCCTGAATATTCTTCCCTTTTCTCGGCGGGACGATCTCAAAGGAAAACAAGGTTTTCCCTTTGGCTCTTTCTATATGTTCGGTAACCTTCATTAAAATTTTAATTCTTTATGTATGGGCGTTGCCCTGCGGGCCGGGCTTTCCGCTCTATCTTTTTCACCCCGCTTCGCGGGAGTAAAAAAGGATGCCGCTGCAATCCCCTAACGCATTTTTTTCTTCAACGTCATTCTGAACTTGTTTCAGAATCTGTTGTTGAGAAGCTGAAATAAATTCAGCTTGACGGATATCTCTGCAGACCTCATGGGTTTTGAAAACCTGTGAGGTCTATTATTTCCCTCAGAATTCAGTACTCCATACTCACTACTAAATACTCAATCCTAATCGGCAATACTCGGATTTAGCCATTTTTCGGCTTTCTCTAATGAAATTCCTTTTCTTTCGGCAAAATCCTTCACCTGGTCCTCTTTTATTTTTCCGACGCCAAAATAACGAGCTTCAGGATTTGCAAAATAATATCCGCTCACACTGGCTGCAGGCCACATGGCCAGGCTTTCCGTCAGTTTCACGCCTATTCTTTCTTCCACCTTCAACACCTCCCAAATGGTTAGTTTTTCCAAATGATCGGGACAGGCGGGATAGCCCGGTGCCGGCCGAATTCCTTTATATTCTTCCTTGATCAGTTCCTGGTTGCTCAGATTTTCTTCGGAAGCATAACCCCAATATTCAGTTCGCACTTCCTTATGCAAATATTCCGCGAAAGCCTCCGCAAGTCTGTCGGCAAGGGCTTTGATCATAATGGAATTATAATCGTCGTGGTTCTTTTCGAATTCTGCTGCAATCTCCTGGGTTCCGAAACCGGTGGTCACACAAAAAGCTCCCATGTAATCCTGAATATCGCTTTCCTTTGGAGCCACAAAATCGGCCAGGGCGAAATTGGGCTTTCCGCCGTGCTTTTTCAGCTGTTGCCGCAGCGTCCTGAAAATCGCTGTTTTCTCTTCGGAATTTTCCTGGTAATGCACCTCAATATCATCATCATTTACAGAATTTGCTTCAAAAAGACCGAATATCGCCTTTGCCTTCAGCAGTTTTTCATCAAGGATTCTTTTCAGCAATTCTTGAGCATCACTAAAAAGACTTCTGGCCTGCTCGCCTACTTTTTCATCCTTCAGGATATCGGGATAACGCCCATGCAAGTCCCAGCTTCTGAAAAACGGGCTCCAGTCTATATAATCCTGAAGTTTTTTCAGATCAAAATCCTCGATCACCTTAATTCCTGGTTGATTCGGTTTAAAAACAGGAGAAGAATTCCAGTCGATCTGAAACTTATTCTTTCTGGCCTCTTCAATGCTCAAAAAGGATTTAACCTTGCTTCTTTTCTTGAAATTCTTTCTGAATTTATCGTATTCTACCTTGAGGTCGCTCTTATATTTTTCACGGCTGCTTTCCTTCAGAAGATCTCCTACTACGGTAACTGCGCGGGAAGCATCATTGACGTGCGCAACGGCCTGTTTGTACTGCGGATCGATCTTTACAGCGGTATGCGCCTTAGAAGTGGTCGCCCCGCCAATGAGCAGCGGCACCTGGAAATCCTGGCGATCCATCTCTTTTGCCAGGTAGACCATCTCGTCCAGGGACGGAGTGATTAGTCCGCTTAGGCCAATGGCATCAACATTCTCGGCTTTGGCCGTTTCAATGATCTTTTCCGGCGGAACCATCACTCCTAAATCAATAATCTCGTAGTTATTACAGCCCAGCACCACCGCCACAATATTTTTCCCGATGTCGTGTACATCGCCTTTTACCGTGGCCATTAAAATCTTACCAGCCGATTTTCTTACATTGGACTTGTCTGCTTCGATATACGGCAAAAGATAAGCCACCGCCTTCTTCATCACCCTCGCCGATTTCACTACCTGAGGCAGGAACATTTTTCCGCTTCCGAAGAGATCACCAACCACATTCATTCCTATCATTAAAGGTCCTTCGATAACTTCAATAGGTTTATCGGCTTCCTGTCGTGGCCTGCTCCACATCTTCAATGATATAAGCATCGATCCCCTTCACCAGGGCATGGGTAATTCTATCCTGAAGCGGCTTCTCACGCCAGGAAAGATCTACCTTGCTTTCCTTTTTCTTTCCCACCACATTTTCGGCAAAAGCAAGAAGTCGTTCCGTAGCATCATCCCTTCGGTCCAGGATAACGTCTTCCACGTGTTCCAACAGATCTTTTGGAATTTCATCGTACACCTCCAACATCGCAGGATTCACGATTCCCATATTCATCCCGGCCTTGATGGCATAGTATAAAAACACCGAATGCATCGCTTCCCGAACAGGATTATTTCCGCGGAAGGAAAAGGAAACATTACTCACACCGCCACTTACGCTGCAATGCGGCAAATTCTCCTTTACCCAACGCGTTCCTTCAATAAAATCGATCGCGTTTCTTTTATGCTCATCCATTCCCGTTCCAACAGGAAAAATATTCAAATCGAAAATGATATCTTCTGGCGGAAAACCTACTTTTTGAGTCAAAATCTCATAGGAGCGTTGAGCTATCTCAATACGGCGCTCATAATTATCAGCCTGGCCATTTTCGTCGAAGGCCATTACGATCACTGCCGCTCCATAGCGTCTTATTTTTTTAGCGTGGTCGATGAATTCTTCCTCGCCTTCCTTCAGACTTATGGAATTAACCACGCATTTCCCCTGAACTACCTGAAGCCCCGCCTCGATAATTTCCCATTTGGAACTATCGATCATAATCGGAACCCTTGCAATATCGGGTTCGGCGACCACCAGGTTCAGGAATTTCACCATGGCTTCCTTACCTTCAATCAGGCCATCGTCCATATTCACATCGATGATCTGAGCACCACCGTCCACCTGCTCGCGAGCGACTTCCAACGCCTCATCAAATTTTTCGTCTTTGATAAGCCGAAGGAATTTTCGCGAACCCGCCACATTGGTACGCTCTCCTACATTGATGAAATTGCTATCGGGAGTGATCACCAAAGGCTCCAGACCTGATAATTTCAAGGGGCGTATTTCTTTATTATGCTTTATAGAAGAAGAATTTTCCATATATTCCGTAATCCTGGATTCTGATCTATTCATATTTCCTTTTTTCGTCACCCTGAACTTGTTTCAGGGTCTCAGCTTTCTTTATCATTATTAAAATAGTGAGATGCTGAATCAAGTTCAGCATGACGCTTTTTTATTTATTCGAAAAATTTCTCTCGGTTTATAATCCTTTGCTATTTCTGAAATAGCCCTGATATGTGCAGGAGTGGTACCGCAACAACCGCCAAGAATATTCACGAGGCCCTTTTCCAGGTATTCCTTTATCTGATCACGCATTTCAGCAGCATCCTGATCGTATTCCCCAAAGGCATTTGGAAGTCCGGCATTGGGATAAGCTGAAACGCCATATTCCGTATTTCTGGCCACCGCTTCCAGGTGCGGTGTTAGTTGTTTTGCGCCAAGCGCACAATTAAAGCCTATACTAAGAAGCGGAATATGAGAAATAGAGATCAGAAAAGCTTCAGCCGTTTGGCCCGAAAGTGTCCTTCCGGAGGCATCGGTAATCGTACCGCTCACCATCACCGGAATATCTAACCCTCGCTCTTCTTTCAGCTCATCAATAGCGAAAAGCGCGGCTTTGGCATTCAACGTATCAAAAACGGTTTCCACCAAAAGCACATCCACCCCACCATCTATCAATCCTTTTGCCTGCTCCTTATAAGCAGTCTTCAATTGTTCAAAGGAAATTGCCCGAAAACCGGGATCATTCACATCGGGAGACATACTGGCGGTTTTATTAGTAGGGCCCATGGCGCCGGCCACGAATCTCGGTTTTGAAGGATTCTCTTTGGTGAGCTCTTCAGCTACTCTTTTGGCTATGGCTGCCGATTGTTGATTTAGTTCATAAACAAGGTGTCCCATTTTGTAATCGGCCATCGCGATGCTGGTACCAGAGAAAGTGTTGGTTTCCACAATATCGGCTCCGGCCTCAAAATATTTACGGTGGATCTCGGCAATGGCTTCGGGTTGGGTAAGGGACAGCAGGTCGTTATTCCCCTTCAGGGAAACTGGCCAGTCTGCAAATCTTTTTCCGCGGAAATCCTCTTCAGAGAATTTATATTCCTGAAGCATGGTGCCCATAGCGCCATCCAGAATGAGTATTTTTTCAGAAAGAATTTCTTCTATTTTCGACATTTTTTTGCGTTAAGAATCGCTATCAAAAAAGAAGACGGGAAGTAATCTTTTGTTATCTATCCGCGCCAGGCGTGGTAGAACGTAGCACCTTCTCCCATTACAGGAGGGTTGCTAAGGCTTCAGCGGGTCTAATCCCTCAACCTTTCTTGATAACGATTGTTAAATAAAGAACTGAACCAACAAATTAACAGCATAGGCCGCCCAATTCCAAGGGAATTCAGAAAAATTTAATAGAGCCCAAAAAGAACTATTTCAGACTTTCCCGGTCCTGATTCAGTTCTCTGAGGAACTTTTTCAGCTCCTCCTGTTTATAGTTACTCTGAAGCACGATCTCATAATTGCGATTTTCGTCTGAAGAAGTGCTGAAGTAAATTTTCTTCTTGCGGGCCTTAGTGATCTTTTCCCAAAATCCCTCTTCAGCAGGATCGTACAGCCGGATGTCCCGAATTTCTGAAATTGGCCAGTTTTCTGAAGAATCCTTCAGAAGCACTTCGATGTTGCTTCTTGAAATCTTAAGCTCCCCGAGATTCTTCGGCTTAAAAAATGAAAGGCTGAAAGCTCCAAACATACTCACAAAATAGACCACACTTGCCGAAATTCTTACCCAGTGTTCCTGCACATCAAATACATACAGGATTGCTCCTCCTCCCATAAGAAAAACGATCATGATCCCTCTTAGCAAAGGGGAAGGACTCCAGGTTTTGACAATCCTCGTCGAAAAGGATTCCATCAGCAGATCTTCTCGCCATTCAGATTCACTTCATAATCGATCTCAGCGGCTTTTTCGAGCATTTTCGCTACGGAACAATATTTTTCCATGGAAAGCTCAACAGCTCTTTTCGCTTTGGCCGGCGGCACATCTCCTTTCAGGATAAAGTTCAGCTTGATTTTGGTAAAAACATTGGGCACTGCGCCTTCATTTCTAAAACCTTCCACTTCCACCTGCAGGTCTTCCAGTTCGTGATGCTGCTTCTTCAGGATCATCACCACGTCAATACTGCTGCAGCCGGCAATTCCGCGAAGAATTAAGTCCATAGGACTAGCCCCTTTTGGTTCTTCTTCAGATTTATTGTCCATAAGAACGACATCTCCGCGTTCGTTCTTCGTTTCAAAAAGATAATTATCGTTGATTCTTTTAAGCCAGATCTTCATTAGAGAAATATTTTGGGGTAAAGTTAGGAAAATTTCCACCACCCCGACCTACGGCTTCCCCTCCTCAAAAGAAGTAGAAAATCCGGAAAGATATAATCAGACTCCAATGCTCTGAACCACTTCTTTTTTCGCTTCTTTTTTACTTCCATCAAATCCGGTTACGCCGCCAACAGTAGTATATTTCAAAACAAATTTCTTATCCGGGTGAATACGCTGATAGGCACTCTGACACATAATCGCTGCCTCGTGAAATCCGGAAAGGATCAGTTTCAGTTTTCCCTTATAGGTATTCACATCTCCAATCGCGTAAACCCCGGGAATATTGGTTTGGTAGTCGTAGGAATTATCCACTTTTATCGCGTTCTTTTCGATCTCCAGTCCCCAGCTTCCAATGGGACCAAGCTTTGGCGAAAGTCCGAACAACGGAATAAAATCATCTACCTCTCGGAATTCTTCTCCCCGGGCTTGATCTTTATGCCGAATCACCACCTTTTCCAGTTTGTCTACGCCGCGAAGGCCAACAACCTCAGCGTTGGTGATCATCTCGATCTTGCCGAGTTTGGCCAATTCCGACACCTGTTCCACGGAATCCAATGCTCCACGGAATTCGGCTCTTCTGTGAACCAGGGCAACTTCGGCGGCCACATCAGCTAAATAGATCGCCCAGTCCAGCGCCGAATCTCCCCCGCCGGCAATCACCACTCTCTTATCGCGATACACTTCCGGATCCTTGATAAAATAGGAAACCCCTTTATCCTCAAAATCGGCAATATTAGGAATTGGTGGTTTTCGGGGCTCAAAGGAACCCAGACCTCCTGCAATGGCCACCACCGGCGCATGATGCTGCGTACCTTTATTGGTCGTCACAATAAAAGTCCCGTCGTCCAGTTTCTCAAGGGTCTCGGCACGCTCTCCCAACGTAAATCCCGGTTCAAAGGGTTTGATCTGCTCCATAAGATTCCCTACAAGGTCTCCCGCCGTGATCTCCGGGAAGGCCGGGATATCATAAATAGGTTTTTTAGGATAGATCTCTGAACACTGCCCGCCCGGCTGGGGAAGGGCATCTATGAGATGCGTTTTTAACTTTAGGAGTCCCGCCTCGAAAACGGTGAACAATCCGGTTGGTCCTGCTCCTATGATCAGGATGTCTGTTTTAATCATCTTTCTCTTTTTTTCTAATTAAGGTTTCGGTTAAACTATTCAACTCATTTACTTTGGCTTCAAAGTCGCCTTTTATTGTTTTCCGGTATTCGTTTAAATTCTCCACCATTTCATTGACGTTCTCCGGAATCACTTCCTCGAAGAACTGTCTTAACCGCTTGGCCGTGGTGGGCGATTTTCCGTTGGTGGAGATCGCGATCTTCACATTGCCCTTGTTCACGATTCCTCCCATATAAAAATCACAGAGTTCAGGCGTATCGGCGATATTAGCAAGGAGATAGCGTCTTTTTGCATTTCGGTAGATCCTGGTATTCAGTCTGGTATTGTTCGTTGCAGCAATAACAATATGTTTCTTATCAAGGAATTTTGGCCTATACCTGCTTTTGGTCAATTTCACTCCGTATCTTTGAGCTAATTCTTCCGTCTCGGGCAGAAACCATTTGGCCACTACTTCCACATTAGCATGAGGGCTGGATTTTAGCAGAAAATGCAGTTTTTCGTGACCCACATTTCCACCGCCAACTACAAGGATATTGAGCTTATTGACCTTTAAAAATACCGGGTATAATTCGTTTCTTTCTTCCATTTTTTTATTTTCTTCTGTCACATTGAGCGGAGTCGAAATGTGACATTCCATCTATTTAGGTCTCGACTCCCTGCCTGCAGCAGGCAGGCGCTCGACCCTGACATTTGCTGACTCAGCTTTTCCCTCTTTAGGTCTCGACTCCGCTCGACCTGACATTAATGCGTTCGATAAGGCATTTCTGATATCGTCAAGCTGAACTTGTTTCAGCTTCTAAAAGATCCTGAAACAAGCCTGCATGCGGTAGGCAGGTTCAGGATGACGCCTTGCTTTTAAACCGCTCCCGGAAAAGCATTTACTTCCGAAGTTATCTTCTGAAGTTGCTGACTTTCCCTTACCACTTCGCCGATCACGATAATGGCCGGCGCCGTAAGCCTTTTTTCAGCAACCACTTTTTCAATGCTACTGATGGTGCCAAAGCCCGACCTTTGATTTTCGGTGGTTCCGTTCTGGATCACGCCCACAGGAGTATCTTTCTTTCCAAAACCCCTGAAAATCCTTACAATTTCACCCAATTTCCCCATGCCCATCAGGACCACTACTGTGGCGTTGACTGTGCGGCAAGCCGCACATCCTCAGATAATTTCTTCTCGGAAGTGGTTCCGGTGATCACCCAGAAACTTTCAGCAGTTCCTCTTTGCGTCAGCGGAATTCCTACATTCGCAGGCACGGCTGCAGCCGAAGTTATTCCAGAAACCACCGCCGTATCCAGACCTTTGCTTTTTGCGTAATTGATCTCTTCTGAACCTCTTCCGAAGATAAAGGGATCGCCTCCCTTAAGCCTTACGACGTGTCCGCGTTCCAGCGCATATTTCACAATGAGCTCATTGATCTCATCCTGGGAATAGCGATGCTTATCCTTTCTTTTTCCGACGAAAATATGCTCGGCCTGTGGCGCATACTCCAGCAGCTCCCGGTTGATGAGTGCATCATACAACACTACTTTGGCCGATTTTAAGGTTTTTACAGCCTTCACTGTTATCAATTCAGGATCTCCCGGTCCCGCTCCTACTACGCTTAATTTTGGTAGATCATACATTTTGCACCTCCTTCGTTCTATAGGCATCCACCCTTTTCAGAAACAGATGCGCGTCTTCTAAATATTTATTTGCAAAAGCCTCGGTAGGCTCATTTTCATTCAATTGATAGGCGAATTCTTTAAAAGAAGTCGGCAACTCAATTTTCCCGGTTTCCACGAACAGCTCATCAAACTGGGAAATGATCCCGGCCTGGGTGTTCGTCTTCACATCTTCAGCCAGCAATAAGGCTTTCGCCGAATTTACTATGGAAGTATAGCTGTGATAAATACTATCGGCCCAGGCTTTTCTTTCGAACGCGCTTTTGGCGTTGTCGATCTTTTCCTCACTCTCGAAGAGCAAAGTCGAAATAAGATCGATCACCACGCCAGCACATTCGCCCACTCCCACGGCTTTGATGTAAGGCTTTTCGTGGCCCCAATCCACATAATCATCTTCAGTAAGATTGGAAGTATCGGCAAGATCTTTCAGCAGATCATAGAAATAGGTTTTCCCCTGCCGATCGTAATATTGGGCGAATTTCTCTTCAGCTTCAGAATTTGCCTCAAAATCGTCCAAAAGCAACCTCAGCGCCTGAGGTCCTCTCTTACTTGGGACTTTCACCACCTTATCTGCAAATCTTCCCTGACCATCGCCAAGCACTCCGCCGCCAAGCAACACCTGAAGCGCAGGCGCCACGGTTTTACCTGATTTTATCGACATTCCCTGGAAACCAATTTCAGCCATATTGTGCTGCCCGCAGGCATTCATACACCCGCTGATCTTAATGGTAATGTCCCGGCCGTTGAGGAATTGCGGATATTCTTCTTTCAGCACATCTTCCAAAACGCTTGCGATCCCGGTACTACTTGCAATCCCCAAATTACAAGTATCGGTACCGGGGCAAGCGGTAATATCTACGGTCTTATTGTAGCCGGTTTCGGCATAGCCCAGTTTCTTTAATTCTGAATAGAAAAATGGCAGAAATTCTTCCCTTACGTGACGGATGAGAATATCCTGTCTCAGGCTTAACCTGATCTCATTCCCGGCGTATTTCTTCACAAGATCGGCGAGCTTTCTTGCGCCACCGGTATAAAAATCTCCTAACGGAACGCGGATTCCAATTGCGAATAATCCCTGCTGTTTCTGCGGAATGACATTGGTGCTTTTCCAGGACTCATAATCTTTCTGATCTTCAATCGCAACTGAAGGCGTCTCCACCTGCTGAAGCGGCGGCGCAGCTTCAAATTCTTCGATGCGAAATTCCGGCTGTTTTCCCGAAAGTGCATTTTGCTGTTCGGCCACCAGGTCCATAAAGGCATCTTTCCCGATGTCTTTGATAAGGAATTTCATTCTCGCCTTCAGCCTTTTTGAACGTTCGCCGTGACGATCAAAAACCCTCAATACTCCTTCAATAAGAGGGATCAATTCTTCCGCCGGAAGAAAATCGTACAACTCATCGGCGTGGCGTGGTTGAGAACCAAGTCCACCCCCAAGCATCACCTTAAAACCTCGTTTTCCATCCTTCAGCTTAGCGATAAAGCCGAGATCGTGGATATAACTTAATGCGGTATCTTCTTCTGAAGCTGAAAAAGAGATCTTGAATTTCCTACCCATTTCCTGGCAGATCGGGTTCCGCAGAAAGAACTTAAAAGTTCCTTCGGCATAAGGCGAGACATCAAAAGGTTCTTTGGGATCTATCCCCGCAGTTTCTGAAGCGGTAATATTCCTCACCGTATTTCCACAGGCTTCACGCAGGGTAATATCATCTTTTTCCAGTTGCGACCAGAGTTCTGGCGTGCGGTCCAGGCTCACGTGGTGTATCTGTATATCCTGCCGCGTGGTAATGTGCAACCTTCCGGTGGAATATTCATCGGAAACATCAGCTATCCGGTGCAGCTGTTCAGAAGTCACCTTCCCAAAAGGCAGTTTTATGCGAACCATCTGTACACCTGCCTGTCGCTGTCCGTAAACTCCACGCGCAAGGCGCAGGCTTCGGAATTTCTCTTCATCGGCTTTCCCTTCCCGGAACAGCCTTATCTTCTTTTCCAAATCCAGGATGTCCTGCTCGACAATGGGATTTTCGATTTCGGTTCTAAAACTTTGCATTTTTACGGGTTTTAATTAGTTGATTTTCAAAGTAAATTCTGCTGCTATAATTTTATTCCTGCTTTTATAGATGCTGAAATAAATTCAGCATGACGACCATTTTTATTTGTAAAATCGTCACCCTGAACTCGTTTCAGGGTCTTTTTAAATTCTAATTTTGATATTTCATGGAATAAAAAAAGTCCTTTTAGAGCTACACCTAAAAGGACTTTTTTAAACTTTCGTTTATAAAAAAGGCTTCTACGTGTGAGGCGAAAAGCGCATACACATACACATGATTGTCCAGATGTTGATAATGAATTTCATCATTCCTGATTTATTTTATGAAACCAACTCCTGCTGTGGTGTTGGTGTGGGTATCTACAAGGATAAATCTTCCGTTAGCTTTATTTTGTTCAAAATTATCGACGAAAATCGGTTTGCTGAGTTTAATGGAAACCTCCCCGATCTCATTCAATTTTAAAGAGGAAGCTTCACTAATTCCGCCGAAATTGGTTTCAATATGCCCTTCTATTTTGCCGATTTTCGCCAGGACCCCATTGGTATTATGCTGAAGCACATACTTGGTTCCCGGCCGCAGCTCCTTGTTGTCCATCCAGCAAACTGTAGCATTTAACAGTTTTGTTTGCTGCGGAACCTCTCCCGATTTTACCAACATATCGCCGCGGGCAACGTTAATATCGTCGGCAAGACTTATGGTTACTGAACTTCCGGCCGGAGCTTCCCCAAAACTTTCATCGAAAAAGTGAATCTCTTTTATAGTCGAAGTCGTTAACGAAGGAATCACCGTCACCTCATCCCCCACCTTCAGGCTACTCCCGCTTATTTTTCCCGCATAACCCCTGAAATCGTGATATTCATCGGTTTTAGGGCGAATTACCGTTTGCACCGAAAATCTCGCCTGGCTTTCTTCCTGAAAATCTTCAGCCTTAAGTTTCTCCAAATGTTCCAGGATGGTATCTCCGTTGTACCAGGGCATTTCCGAGGAATTTTCAGCTATATTTTCTCCCCACAGTGCACTCACGGGAATAAAAGTAAGCCGCTGTTCCTTGAAATTGCTCTTACTCCGAAGTTCTTCGAAATCGGCCACAATTTCATTGAAAACTTTTTCAGAATAATTCACAAGATCCATCTTGTTCACCGCCACGATCACTTCTTTCACCCTCAACAGGTTGTTGATGAAAAAGTGCCTGTAAGTCTGCTCGATCACTCCCTTTCTCGCGTCGATTAGAATGATCGAAGCCTGGGAAGTAGAGGCGCCGGTCACCATATTACGGGTATATTCCACGTGCCCCGGAGTATCGGCAATGATGTAACTCTTCTTTTTAGTTGAAAAATATATGTGGGCAACATCTATGGTAATTCCCTGCTCCCTTTCGGCCACCAATCCATCGGTCGCCAAAGAAAAATCCAGGTAATCGAAACCTTTCTTGCGGCTGCTTCTTTCTATCGCCTCCAGTTTATCGGTGGTGAGCGATCGGGTATCGTAAAGCAACCTTCCAATCAAGGTGCTTTTCCCATCGTCCACACTACCAGCTGTTGCTATTTTTAAAACTTCCATTGTGTTCTTTGTTGTAAACTTTCTTAAACTGAATATATCCTAACTTGAGATCCTGAAATTCCCGAAGCCTCGGGACAGAATGAGGTGATATTCTAAAAATATCCCTGTTGTTTCCTTGTTTCCATCGCGGCTTCTGAACGTTTATCGTCAATTCTGGCGCCGCGTTCAGAAATTGAGGATTCTCTGATCTCCTGGACGATCTTGGCAATGGTATCTGCTTCCGATTCTACTGCCGCAGTACAAGTCATATCGCCCACCGTCCTGAATCTCACTTTTTTGTTCACCGTTAGCTCATCATCTTCTCTGTAAACATATTCCGAAGCGGTCCAGAGCATTCCGTCGCGTTCAAAAACTTCTCTTTCGTGAGAGTAATAAATGGAAGGAATTTCAATCTTTTCGCTTTCAATGTAACTCCACACATCCAGCTCGGTCCAGTTGGAGATGGGGAACACCCTCACATTTTGCCCAATTTCGATCCTGCCGTTGAGCATATCGAAAACCTCGGGCCGCTGATTTTTCTCGTCCCACTCCCCAAAATCATTTCTTACGGAAAAAATTCTTTCCTTGGCGCGGGCCTTCTCTTCATCACGACGGGCCCCGCCTATACAGGCATCAAATTTATGCTCTTCGATCGCATCTAAAAGAGTATTGGTTTGAAGGGAATTTCGGCTGGAATATTTTCCTTTTTCCTCAATGGCTTTTCCGTTGTCAATATCATCCTGCACATGGCTCACGATCAGCTGAAGTCCAAGTTCTTTTACCAGTTTATCCCGAAATTCAATGGTCTCAGGGAAATTATGCCCGGTATCAATATGCAATAACGGAAAAGGGATCTTAGCCGGGAAAAAAGCTTTCTGCGCCAGTCGCACCAGCGTAATGGAATCCTTTCCGCCGGAAAAAAGCAGCACAGGATTCTCAAACTGGGCAGCTACTTCCCGAAAGATGTAGATGGCTTCGCTCTCCAGGGTATTTTGCTTCAAAATTGGTGTCATTTATAGGTCTTTATTAGGCGTGTAAACCACACTCGCGGTTCGCCAACGCCTTGGTTGGATCAAAATATTTGAATTCATTTGGCAGTCCATACTTTTCCAAATATACATCGAGTTTTTGATCACTCCAATGATAGAAAGGACTCACTTTCAGGAGTCCGTCTTTACTGTAACTCAAAATATCAATACTGTCTCTAAAGCTGGTTTGCCCCTTTCGCAGATTGGTAAACCAAACATCGGGTTGCTGCTGCTTCATGGCACGCTGAAAAGGTTCCAGTTTTACCTGTCTTGTAAATTCGGCATGCTGCGGATTATCCACCTGCGGAATTCCTCCGAACATCGCGTCCCGGTATGCCGCGGTTTGCTTGGGCATATACAGCTTCACTTTGAGATCAAGTTGCCCGATCACCTCCCGGGCATGCTTGTAGGTTTGCGGCGTGTTATAACCGGTATCACACCAGATCACCTTGATATTGGGATCAACATGGGCGCAGGCGTGTAAAATCGCTGCCTCATAAGGTCTGAAATTGGTGGTTACCACGGGCTTTTCGGCATTGGAAATAGCCCATTGCACGATCTCTTCGGGAGTGATGCCCTTAAACTGCTGATTCAACAGTTTCAATTCTTTCTCAGTGTATTTCTTCATGACTATTCTCTTCCAAAATTTATCAGGTTCCAGATTCTCTCATGACCAAAATAAAGGATCATTTTTGTCACCAATTCCACCGAACCTATGGCTAAAGCGGTCTTTACTTCCCCGGTAAGGATCCAGGAAATAGCTATAGTGTCCATCGTTCCAACCGTTCTCCAGCTAATGGCTTTCACCACACTGCGGATAGGTTTCTCCGAGACTCTGTCGGTTCTAAACTCCGTTTTGGTTTTTGATCGGTTCAACAACATAAGCGTTTCCATACCTTTAATTTATTACCCTATCGGGTTAGTAGGTTATTAAGACAAAAATAAGTCTCCTTCCCCTTGCAGCCAAGGAAAATAGCTGCAAATATCCATTTTTATTGTATTCTTAATCCTTTGTATTATTCTTTCCAGAAACCTCAGTAAGATCGGCAAGTGTATTATTTCCAAGCACTTTCAAGGTGCTATCTCTTACCTGGATCATCAATTTATGAACCGAACAGGTTTTCTCATCGGGACAATCCTCACAGGTTTCGTAATAATTGAGGCTCACACAAGGCACCATCGCAATGGGCCCTTCCAACACCCTTATCACATCGGTCATTCTGATATCCTCCTGCTCCTTGATAAGATAATAGCCGCCGCCCTTTCCTTTTTTTGATCCCAGGAAACCTGATTTTCTCAGGTCGAGCAGGATCGTTTCCAGGAATTTCAGCGAAATGTTCTCACTTCTCGCAATCTCGGAAGTCTGAACAGGCTTCCTTCCCGGCTGCCTGGCAATGAACGTAAGGGCTTTGATGCCGTATTTGGTTTTCTTTGAAAGCATACGGCGAAGATAGTTAATATTTGAATTTTTCGTCTTCTTCTCCGTTTTCTGCGGAAAACCTTTCCTTCTTCAATCCCTGCTGAAACTGATTTTCTAAGCATTCAGCGCCTGCTTCAAATCTTCAATAATATCATCTACATGTTCCAGTCCCACTGAAATTCTCACCAGCCCCGGACTAATGCCGGCTTCCAGTCTTTCTTCCTCGCTCAGCTTGCTATGCGTGGTAGAAGCCGGGTGCGTCACGATACTTCTGGTATCGCCAAGATTCGCAGTCCTGGAACACAATTTCACCGCATCGATGAATTTTCGTCCGGCCGCAATCCCACCTTTGATCTCAAAGGAAACAATATTGCCGCCTTTCTTCATTTGTTTTTTGGCGATCTCATATTGCGGATGCGATTTCAGGAACGGATATTTTACATTCTCTGTATGCTCCTGACTTTCCAGAAATTCCGCCACCTTTAAAGCATTATCACAATGCCTGTCCAGCCGCACCGGCAGCGTTTCGAGACTTTTGCTCAAAATCCAGGCATTAAATGGAGACAAAGCAGGACCGGTATTCCTTGAAAACAGGTAGATCTCTCTGACTAATTCAGCGTTTCCCACTGTCACACCGCCCAGGACCCGGCCTTGCCCGTCTATCAATTTTGTAGCCGAATGCACCACCAGGTCTGCCCCGAATTTTATCGGGTTCTGCAGATATGGCGTAGCAAAACAGTTGTCAATGATCAGGATGAGATTGTGCTTTTTAGCGATCTTTCCCAGTTCTTCCAGATCCAGAATGTCCACTCCCGGATTCGTGGGCGTTTCAGCAAAAATGATCTTTGTCTCCGGTCTTATTAGATCCTCAATTTTATGAACCTCATCCACATTGAAATAGCTGTGCGCAATGTTCCACTTCGGAAAAAATTTCGTGAACAAACTATGTGTCGATCCGAACACCGCTCTCGCCGAGATCACATGATCCCCGCTGTTTAGCAAAGCCGCCAAAGTTGAAAACACTGCCGACATTCCCGTCGCGAAGGCATACCCGCTTTCGGCTCCTTCCATTTTAGCGATCTTCTCTACAAATTCTGAGGTATTTGGATTGGTGAACCGGCTGTAAATATTTCGCTCCTTTTCTTCAGAAAAAGAAGCTCTCATATCTTCAGCATCCTCAAAAATATAGCTCGACGTAAGATACAGCGGCGCAGAATGTTCCAGGTACTGCGTTCGCTCTATCTGTGTTCTTATGGCTTCAGTTTCAAATTTCATGTTGTTGGTTTTTCTTCAATTTTAATTCAGCCGCTCCGAAAGTTTCAGGATATCGGTCACCACACCTCTTGCCGTGACCGCTGCCCCGGCTCCTGCCCCTTGTATCACCAGCGGGTTTTCCGAATAAGATTCGGTATAAATTTCAAAGATATTATCGGCGCCTTTTATTTGCCCCAGGGCTGTGGTTTTAGGTTCCGAAATAAGCCTTGCCTCGAGGCTTGCGCTGTCCACATCGATCTCTCCTACATATCTCAACACATGATCTTCATTTTGGTCATTTTTATGCCCCTCATAAATTTCATCCAATTCTGAAATTCTCTTTTTAAATTCTTCTGCGGAAGTACTGCCGTTCAGCTGTGAAGGGATCAACGAATGGATTTTCACTTCCGAAAGTTCCTTTTTCAGCTGAAGCTCCCGCGCCAGGATCAGCAGTTTTCTGCCAACATCGTTCCCGGACAGATCTTCACGCGCATCGGGCTCCGTATAACCCGCATTCGCAGCTTCTTCCAGCACTTCAGAAAAAACGGCTCCTTCTTCTGAAAAACGGTTGAAAATAAAGCTCAAAGAACCCGAAAACACTCCGCGTATCTTTGTTACTTTTTCGCCGGAACGATATAAATTCCGAAGTGTTTCAACTACGGGAAGCCCGGCTCCCACATTGGTTTCATATAAAAACTGCCGGTCGTTCTGCTGAAGCTCCTTCCGCAGTTCCCGGTAAAAATCTACCGAAAGCGTGTTTGCGATCTTGTTTGCCGCGATCAGGTGAAATCCGTTTCGCACCAGGTCGATGTAATTTTCAACGAATTCCTTGCTTGCCGTGGCATCAACAGCGATCAGGTTCTTCAGTTTATTTTCAGAAACAAATGCTATGATATCCTGAAATTGGTAGATTTTTGCCATCCTTTCTAAAATCCTCCTGCCAGGTTTCTGAAATTCCTTCCGCAGCAAATAAAGCCGTTTCGGAATTCGCAATTACAGGAATCCTTAGCTTTACACCTTCGCTCTGCCATTCTTCTGTTGCAGCCAAAAGCTGGTCGATCAAGGTCTTGCCGACCTTACCTATTCCAAACAAGACGATGCTTATTTCTTTCATTTTTATGTTGGTTGTTGTTAAAAATTGGGTTCAGGATCTTCTTGAGCTGGGCACTTTCAATCAGGAACGCATCGTGCCCGTGAATTGATTTTATTTCGTTAATGCTAATGTTATTTTTGATGAGCGAAAGGTTCACATAGGTATCCCAGTTCTCTTCGGCCAGGAAAAACCAGTCTGAATTCACCGTCACAATATGGATATTCCCTTCGATGCTTTTGGCGGCTTCCAGGTAATTGCCGCTGCCATCGCTAATATCGATCGTAGTAAGCAGGTGATTCATGAGTTTGTAGGAAGCCAGTAAGAATCGTTTATCCAATGCATCTCCATGATGATCAAGCCAGCTCACGACTTTGTGATTGTTCGCTTCATCTTTGGTACGATTGAACTTTTGAGCGAGCGATTGAGGCGTGCGGTAAAAGGTCATCGCATGCATCCTGGCATCTTTCACAGGCTCGGCACTGTTATTCAGGATCTGGTCCTGCACGCGACAGTTGGCCAAAACCCAATCGGTAGCTTTATAATCGGTCGCGATGGGGATGATATTTTCAGCGAGCCCGGGCTTCAACGCCGCGAGTTCCCAGGCCAAAGCTCCGCCTATACTTCCGCCGATCACTGCAAAAAGCCTGTCAATATGGAGCTTCTCCAGCACCCTCAGCTGAATTTCAGCTATATCGCGAAGTGTGAAATCCTTGTAATTATAAATAAGATGCTCCTTTTTTCCATTAAAGCCGTTACCAGGAATATTCAGGGCCAGCACGCTGTAAAAATCTGTATCGATCACCTTGCCCGGGCCGATGATCTTCTTCCACCACCCGGTCTCGCCGGTCACCAAAGAATTTCCGGTAAGCGCATGATTCACCAGCACCACCGGCGCCTCGCCGGGAGCTTTTCCGAAGAACTCATAGCTAAGGTGAATATTATCAATCCCGCCGGCACTATTCCTGAAATTATTTATTGTTATCTCTTTCAGCATTTTCTTTTTCGTTTCGAAAGGCACATAGGGAAAAGCAGTTCCTGGAGGCCCTTCCCCTATGCCTTTCAACCAACAAATATTTTATACAAGTTCTTTTTGGGTGATCTTAGAGAAAGCCTCTTTCAGATCGGCCTTCAGATCGTTCACATCTTCGAGCCCTACGGAAAGACGAATGAGGTCCTGAGTAACTCCCGCAGAGGCCTGTGCTTTTTCGTCCAGTTGCTGATGCGTGGTGCTCGCAGGATGAATGATGAGCGATTTGGTATCGCCAATATTGGCCAGAAGTGAAAAAAGTTTTGTCTCGTCGGCCACTACTTTTGCCGATTCAAAGCCGCCTTTTACGCCGAAGGTAACCACGCCGCTCTGGCCTTCGGGCAGATATTTTTTCGCGAGCTTATTGTATTTATTGTCCTCAAGTCCGGGATAATTCACCCAGGTCACTTCTTCCTGCTCCTGCAGCCATTTCGCGATATCCAAAGCGCTTTCGCTGTGTTGCTTGATGCGCACCTTCAGGGTTTCCAGCCCCTGAATGATCTGAAAAGCGTTGAACGGACTCAAGGCCGCGCCATGATCGCGCAATCCTTCTATCCTCACTTTGGCGATAAACGCCGCTTCTTTTAAAGCATCGTGGTACACGAGTCCGTGATATCCGGGAGAAGGCTCGGTGAATTCAGGGAATTTCCCGTTGGCCCAGTCAAATTTTCCGGCATCGATGATCACGCCGCCAAGGGCCGTTCCATTCCCGTTAATGTATTTCGTAAGCGAATGGATCACAATATCTGCACCGTGTTCAATCGGATTTAAAAGGTACGGCGTGGCAACAGTGTTATCAACGATAAACGGAACCTTGAAGGCTTTAGCTTCCGCAGAGATCGCTTCGAGATCGAGCACGTCGAGTTTTGGGTTTCCAAGAGATTCCACGAAAAAAGCGCGGGTATTCTCTTTTGCCGCTTTTTTGAAATTCTCAGGATTAGACGGATCTACAAAAGTGGTGGTAATACCAAATCTTGGAAGCGTCACGCTTAAAAGATTGTAAGTCCCACCGTAAAGACTGCTGGAAGCGACGATATGATCGCCGGCCTTAAGTAATGTAAGTAAGGTGGTATTGATGGCTGCAGTTCCCGAAGCAGTCACTACGGCTCCAATTCCGCCTTCAAGATCAGCGAGGCGCTGCTCAAGAATGTCGTTGGTCGGGTTGTTAAGCCGGGTGTAAATAAAACCGGGCTCGGCAAGGGAGAAAACAGCGGCTGCATGATCGGAATTCTTAAAGACGTAAGAAGTGGTTTGATAAAGTGGCACCGCGCGTGTTCCTGCATTGGTAGTTACGTCGTGTCCTGCGTGTAAAGCCTTGGTTGCAAATTTTTGAGTACTCATAATTGAAATATTTTTGAACTGTTATTTTTAAAATTCTATAAAAAAAGTCCCCTTAAGTAGCTATTACCAAGGGGACTTTCGAATTGAACTCTAAACAAACTGTTCTAATTTCTCCAATTTTGGCAATAGCATTTCATGTGCTGCATACACATCATCATACACATGCACATTATTTTGTTGATTGCCTTCATTGATCTCATCGTTACTCTTATTTTGCCTTTTCAGGTCTTAATTTTTCTATTTCTGAATTTCCCTTTCTTCGGAAATCATTTTTTTGCATAAAAAAAGCCGCTGCGGTGGCAGCGGCTTTTTGCATAATATCGTTTCAGTATTATGCAATAGAGCGCGCTGCGGAAGCTTTCCACATCATACGCATCATATTACAAATAAACTGGTACATTTTTCTCGTTTTGTTGTTTACAAAGATAAGGGCAGAAATTTTTCATATGCAAATCGAAGGCTCACTTTTACGGAAATTTCAGAATTTGATCTAAAAATCAGGAATTTCATAAAATAATCTTGCTATAAATGATAATCCTCAAAATTATTGGTTTTCAGTCTTTTAAATCCCGCCGTGCCAAAGACATTTTTAAAAAGAAGTTAAAGGAGGTTTGCTTTTCAGCAAATTTTATACATTTGTAATCGAATTATTCACAGGGAAAGATTTGACTGATTGCAACCCTTAAAATGCTAAAGCAGTAATTGCACTTCTGTAGCCTTTCACGTCAAAAAATATCCCTTATTTTAAATAACTAAAATAAAGTTATGGCGTATTTATTTACTTCGGAAAGTGTTTCTGAAGGACACCCCGATAAGATCGCAGATCAGATAAGCGATACTCTACTTGATAACTTCCTTGCCTTTGATGAAAATTCCAAAGTAGCCTGTGAAACTCTTGTGACCACAGGTCAGGTGGTTTTGGCAGGAGAAGTTCGCAGTGATACCTACCTCGATGTACAAAACATCGCCCGTGAAGTGATAAACGACATTGGTTACACCCAGGGAGCCTACAAATTTAGCGGGGATTCCTGCGGGGTAATTTCTCTTATTCATGAGCAATCCCAGGATATTTACCAGGGAGTTGACCGCGGAAAGAAAGAAGAGCAGGGCGCCGGCGACCAGGGAATGATGTTCGGTTATGCGACTAATGAAACCGAAAATTACATGCCACTGGCGTTGGACATTTCTCACAAGATGCTGATAGAATTGGCCAAACTTAGACGGGAAAGAAAGGAAATTACCTATTTACGTCCCGATTCAAAAAGCCAGGTAACTATAGAATACAGCGACGATAATGTACCCCAGCGCATCGTTTCGATTGTTCTTTCAACACAGCATGACGAATTCGCAGGCAGCGATGACGAAATGCTGCAGATGATCAAAAAAGATGTAATTCAGATCCTTATTCCGAGGGTAAAAGAGCAGTTACCAGAGTATGTTCAGCAATTGTTCAATGATGAGATCACTTACCATATTAACCCGACAGGTAAATTTGTGATAGGAGGACCTCATGGAGATGCAGGTTTAACCGGCAGGAAGATCATCGTGGATACTTACGGCGGAAAAGGAGGCCACGGCGGGGGTGCTTTTTCGGGAAAAGATCCAAGTAAAGTGGATCGCTCGGCTGCCTATGCTTCCCGACATATTGCGAAGAATCTTGTGGCCGCGGGAGTTTCAGATGAAGTCCTGGTTCAGGTTTCCTACGCTATTGGTGTGGTAGAGCCCACTTCCATCTTCGTAGACACCTACGGAAAATCAAAGGTAAATATGACCAATGGTGAAATTGCTAAAAAAGTAGGCGAGATATTTGACATGAGACCTGCGGCTATTGAAGAACGCCTTCAGCTACGCAATCCCATCTACAGGGAAACTGCGGCTTATGGCCACATGGGGAAAGAACCCAGAAAAGTGACCAAGATCTTTAAAAGTCCTTATTCCGGAGAAGTAAAAAAAGAGGTGGAACTATTCACCTGGGAAAAACTGGACAAGGTAGACGATGTGAAAAAAGCCTTTGGTCTGGAATAATTTCCTGAAAAAATACAATCTCAAATGCCGCTGAAAACAGCGGCATTTTTTTTGGCTGTATGCCGGGAAAATCTGCTCTTTAGGTGCCGAACAGCACCCTGCTTTCTTTAGAAAATTCGGAATATTTTTGGGCATTTCTTCGCAAAGCTTTAACAACTACCGGCCTTTATAATTCCTAATTTTAGGTTCAATCAAACATTCCTCCTATGTCCGTGTTCAAAAAGGTCCGCAAAAATCTCAACCTCCTGAAGTCGATAGATCTGGATCAATTGGCGAGGATAAACGAAAAAATAGATCTGGTCGAAGCCATGAAGACTTTAGGCAAACTGGATGACCGGCAGCTTAAAGGTTTGATGAGTATGTTAAAGACCAAACGCCGTAAAGGTCAGAGTGATTTGCCACCTATACACGGCGACTTTTATGATCTTGACCTGAAGTTGACAAAGGAACAAAGAGAACTTCAGCTAAAAGTGCGCAATTTCATGGAAGATGAAGTACGGCCTTTGGCAAATGATTACTGGAACCACGCAAAATTTCCCTTTGAGATCATTGAAAAGTTCAGCGAACTCAATATTGCCGGAGTTCCCTACGAAGGCTACGGCTGCCCGAATCTTCCATTTCTTATGGAAGGCATAATCGCGCAGGAAATTGCCCGGGTAGATGTTTCGATCTCGACGTTCTTCGGGGTACACAGCGGACTCGCCATGGGTTCCATTTATCTGTGTGGCAGCGAAGAACAGAAGCAGGAATGGCTTCCGAAAATGCAGAAACTCGAAAAAATTGGCGCCTTTGGCCTCACAGAACCTAACGTTGGCTCGGGAGTGGCGGGAGGAATGGAAACCACCTGCAAGTTTGACGGGGAACATTGGATCCTGAACGGCCAAAAGAAATGGATAGGTAACGCCACTTTTGCCGATGTGATCATCATTTGGGCCAGAGATGAAAAGACCAACCAGGTGAAGGGATTTTTGGTGCGCAAGGACAATCCCGGTTTCAAAGCCGAGAAAATGAAAGACAAAATGGCCCTGCGCATTGTTCAAAATGCTCTTATCACTTTGACAGATTGTAAAATACCCGAACAGGACCGGCTTCAGAAAGCCGAATCATTTAAGGATACCGCGCGCGTTTTGCGGATGACCCGTGCCGGGGTGGCCTGGCAAGCGGTGGGTTGTGCGAGAGGAGCCTATGAAAGCGCGCTGAAATATACCCGGAAACGGGAACAATTCGGCAGGCCCATTGCTTCATTTCAGCTTATCCAGAATCACCTGGTCGAGATGCTTTCAAATCTCACTGCCATGCAAACCATGGTATATCGGCTTTCTGAACTTCAGGACATGGGAGAGCTAAAAGATGAGCATGCTTCCCTCGCGAAAGTCTTCTGCAGCATGCGCACCCGCGATGTAGTGAGCCGCGCCCGTGAGGTAATGGGCGGGAATGGTATCCTACTGGAGCACGATGTGGCCCGCTTTGTGGCCGATGCCGAAGCTATTTACAGCTATGAAGGCACAAAAGAAATAAACTCCCTTATTGTTGGCCGTGCCATCACTGGCTACAGCGCATTTGTGAGTTAGCTATGAATCTAAAAAAAGAAAAAGAATGTCATTTTTAATTGTAAGTCCGGGGCATGACCCGAAACATTGGGTAGAAGTCCTAAAGAATCAGCATCCCGGGCTGAATATCTATGTGTATCCAGAGGAGCACGATAAAGAAGAAGTAGAATTTGCCCTTGCCTGGAACCATCCGCGGGGCTTGTTCAAAAATTATCCGAATCTCAAGGTGGTAGCCTCGATGGGGGCCGGCGTCGATCATATTATCTGCGACTCTGCCATGCCCGAAGATATTAAGATCACCAGAGTGGTTGACAAAATGCTCACTTCAGATATGAGCGCTTTCGTTTTAGCCCTGGTCATGGACCATCTTCGGAATCTTCCTTTTTACAGCCTTCAGCAGAAAAAAGCGGAATGGGAGCGTAAAGATTATCGAAGGATCGACAATGTGCAGATCGGTATTATGGGTCTCGGGGTGCTCGGTACGGCGGTTGGCAAAAACCTCGTTGGAAATGGGTTCAAAGTCGCTGGCTGGGCAAAAACACCGAAGGATATTGAAGGTATTGAATCTTTTCACGGAGAGGAAGGCAAGGACGAATTCCTGGAACAGACAGAAGTTCTTATTTGTTTGCTCCCCCTCACTCCGGAAACCGAGAATATCCTCAATAAAGAGCTTTTCCAAAAGCTGCCGGAAAACGCCTACGTCATCAATGTAGCCCGCGGGGAACATTTGGTAGAACACGACCTGCTGGAAATGATCGACAACGGCCATCTTGCAGGCGCGGCCCTGGATGTTTTCAGGGAGGAGCCCCTGCCGGAAGAACACCCTTTCTGGGAGCACCCGACAAATACAGGTGACTCCACATGTAGCCAGCATCACCAGGCCAGAATCGGTAGTGCCCCAGATCGTGGAAAATTATGAACGCATGGTAGAAGGTGAACCTCTTCAAAACCTTGTGGAAAGGACGAAAGGATATTAATTCATTTTCAAAATCAGGATCATGACAAGCATTGAGAATATTTTAGTTGCAGTCGATTTTAATGATACGGTAGGCGAACTTTTAAGCTACGCGGAAGGGATCGCCGAAAAATTCGGTTCCAGGATATGGATAGTACATGTGGCCGAGCCAGATCCTGATTATGTAGGTTATGAACCCGGGCCGCAATACATCCGCGATTTCAAAGCCGAAGAATTCAAAGAAGAGCACCGGAACCTGAAAAGCCTTTGCGATGCTTTTGTGAGTAGTGAGATAGAGGTTGAAGCCTTACTCATACAGGGATCAACGGTAGAAACGGTGCTAAAAGAGGCCCAAAAACTCAAGGCCGACCTGCTCCTTGTGGGAACGCATAAACACAGTTTTTTACATAATCTCCTTGAGGAAAGCGTTTCGCTGGAACTCCTGAAAAATGCCAATATTCCTTTACTGGCTGTTCCCATAAATGGAGAGTAATTTCAGCCATTGTTATTATCTTAGGCATTCTTTTAAACTTCTGAAGAATATAAGATGATCTCAAAGCAGGAATTACAGCAGGTTCACGAAAGAATCAAACCCTATATTCACCGCACGCCAGTGCTCACTTCCCGGCTTCTGAATGAAATTTCGGGAGCCGAAATCTTCTTTAAATGCGAAAATTTTCAGAAGATGGGAGCGTTCAAAATGCGAGGTGCTACCAACGCCATCCTGCAACTGAGCCCCGAAGAACAGCAAAAAGGAGTGGTCACACATTCCTCCGGAAATTTCGCTCAGGCGCTTTCCCTTGCTGCGAAAAGCCTGGGAATACCGGCATACATTGTAATGCCTTCTTCGGCCCCGGAAGTGAAAAAGGCCGCAGTACGAACCTATGGTGGCAAGATCACTGAAAGTGCGCCCACTCTCAAAGACCGGGAGAAAACGGCCAAAGAGATCATGGAAGAAACCGGCGCTAGCTTTCTTCATCCCTCTAACGATCTTGACGTGATCTATGGACAAGGCACCGCAGCCCTGGAATTACTGGAAGAGCAACCTCAGCTCGATTTTGTAATTACTCCCGTGGGCGGCGGCGGACTTATTGCCGGCACTGCTCTGTCTGTTCATTATTTTTCAGAAAATTGTAAAACTATCGGCGCCGAACCTTTTGAAGTTGATGACGCTTACCGCTCTTTAAAAAGCGGAAAGATCGAAACGAACGAAACCACCAACACCATTGCCGATGGCCTGAAAACCCAGCTGGGAGATAAAAATTTTCCGATCATCCGGGAACACGTGCAGGAAATCATCCGCGTGGAAGAAGAAGAAATACGCCATGCGATGAAGCTTATTTGGGAACGGATGAAAATTGTCGTAGAACCTTCCAGCGCCGTGGCATTTGCTGCTGTGCTTCGGGAGAAAGAGAAATTCGCGAACAAAAAAGTGGGAATCATTATCTCCGGCGGGAATGTAGACCTCAAAAACCTTCCTTTCTGAACAAAAACGCTTCCCTCCAAAATGAAATTGCCATATCTCGTCAAAAAGAGGTAAATTTTATCACAATTTGACACCGATCTCACTGAAGGTGAAATACTTGTTCCTTCAGAGAAGTTATTTATCAATTTCGCAGAAGCTTTTCAAGCATTCAGAAGAGGGAGCCCATGGAACTATATCTCACAGTTGCCATAATTATAATAGGAATTATCCTTTTTGTAAGGGATTATTTTTCTGTTGACACCACTTCCATCATTATCATGGCGCTCTTCATTGTCTCTGGTGTCCTTACTCCGGAAGAAGGCTTTGCCGGCTTCAATCACCCTGCTACCATCACTCTGGGCTGCATGTTTGTGATAAGCGCCGGCATCTTTAAAAGCGGCATCATTGATGGCCTGAGCATCAGGATCATAAGATTGGCCAAGATCAATTACCTTTTCGCTCTCATCACCTTCTGCCTTACCGCGGCAGTATTTTCGGCATTTATTAATGATACGGCCGTCGTGGCCATTCTTATTCCCATGGCCCTGATGGTTTGTCGGGAAACCGGCCTGAGTCCTGCCCGGCTTCTTATCCCGATCTCCTTTTCTGCCCTCTTTGGAGGTACCTGTACCCTTATCGGTACTTCCACAAATATCCTGGTGAGCGGTTATGCCCAGGAGCGGGGACTGGAACCCTTCGGAATGTTCGAATTTTCACTCGCTGCCCTTTGCCTGCTTGCCATCGGTATGGCCTATCTTTTTATTGCCGGCCCCGTACTTCTGCCAAAGAGAAAAAGCGTTTACGACTCGGGTTTCAGAAAGGAAGCCGAAAAATATATGGCCGAGCTCGAACTTCCCGAGGACAGCGATGATGCCGATAAGATCATTGCCCGCTCGAAATTGGTCAATTCTTACCGGGCCCAGATCCTCACCATAAAAAGAAAACATCACCGCGTATATGAAATAAACGGGGAGACCATTTTAAGAAGAAATGATCTGATCAAGATCCTCATAGATCCCGAAAATCTTGCACGACTGAAAGGCAGCAGCAATTATCGGCTTATTGGCGACCAGGAAAACCTGTCGTCCTCACAGGCAGAGCTGAAAAAATCCAATAAGAACAAGAATTCCGGGGAAGACAAAAAGATATATGAAGTCATGATCCCCTACGGGTCACAGCTGGCTGAAAAGTCCCTGCAACAGCTCAATTTCAGAAACACCTACTACGCATCGGTGCTGGCGATAAGACATCGTAAGGAAACCATTACCCAGGATGTTTCCCAGGTTACTCTGAAGGAAGGAGATATGATGCTGCTTTTTGCTTCAGATTCAGCTATTGCTTCTCTTACCTCCAGCAAGCTGGTGGTAACACTTTCAGAATACAAAGGCCGGAAACTCGACTACAAAAGAGCCATTCCTGCTCTTGCCATTACAGTAGGCGTGATCGCTGCTGCTGCCTTCAACATCACTTCCATTCTAATTAGTGCCATGGTGGGGAGTTTGCTCCTGATCACTACCACGATCCTGAAGCCCAAAGAAGCCTATAAAGCCATAGAATGGAAGGTGATTTTTATGATGGCCGGCGTACTTTCTATGGGGAAGGCACTGGAAAAAACCGGTGGCTCAGAGCTTATTTCCCATTATGTTTTCGACAGTATGGGTGGGCTTGATCCCCGCCTCAGCCTAAGCCTGATCTTTCTGGCCACCTTCCTCTCCACAAATATCATTTCCAGCAAGGCTACAGCGGCTTTAATGACTCCTATTGTCATAAGCCTTGCTTCGGCGATGGACTTGAGCCCCAAGCCATTTTTGATTGGGGTCATGTTTGCCTGTTCCCTCACCTTCATGACGCCGGTGAGCTATCCGGTGAATACCATGGTCTATGCGCCCGGAAATTACAGGTTCAGCGATTTTCTGAAATTCGGAACACCGCTTAATCTCATCATCTGGCTGGCGGCATCGTTTATAATCCCCATCTTTTTTCCGTTTTGATCATGAGAAAAGTTAAGCTCCACAACCCGTTCAAAAGCAGGAGGATCGATGAAGATCTTCTTCGCGAACACCTGGCGCTGGAACGGACAAAACTGGCAAATGAGCGTACTCTTCTCTCCTACATTCGGGCGTCATTATACCTTTTGCTTGGCGGCCTGGCGCTGTTACAGATCAAAAAATATGAAGAGATGAGATGGATAGGCTACCTATCGATCTTCATCAGTATAGTGTTTATCGCTATTGGGATCTCCCGGTATTTCATTTTGGGCAGAAAATTGCACAAACTTCTCAGAACCGGCAAAAAACCGGAAAAAACAAAAAATTCTACCTGAAATTCCCCAATTTTGCCACATGTTCCAGACCGCCCTTCATTACTTCCTGCACCTTATCGCTATTGGCGGCATCGCCTACATTTATGACCGAAAGCACTGGAAGAGGAACTGGCTTATTCTGCTGGCGACCATGCTGGTAGATGTCGATCATCTCTTTGCCACGCCCATCTTCGATCCGCACCGCTGCGGAATAGGTTTTCATCCACTGCATTCTGAAATTGCCATTGCCCTTTATTTCTTCGGAATCCTTCTTAGCCGACGCTCTGTACTTCAGCTGATCTTTATCGGACTTTTCTTCCACATGCTCACCGATTTTATCGATTGTATGTGGACCTTTTCGGCCTGCCATGAATGCTATCTTTCTTCTGAATTGCACGAACTATTTCAGAAGATCACCGGCTGAGATTAATTTCAGAAGCACTTCCGAAGAAAATGCCAAAGACAGAAATCTAAGCCGTCTGAAGCTCAGGCAGGAACAAAAGCCATCCTTTTTTCCGCAGAATTTTACAAAATCGAAAACAGGCTGATTGCCGAAAACTTGTATATTTACATCGCTGAAAATCCGGCCTACCCAAATATTTACCCGAAAAAACCAAACCTATGCACGTAGCTATTGCAGGAAACATTGGAGCAGGAAAAACTACGCTCACCAAGCTTTTAGCCAATCATTATAAGTGGGAACCTCAATTTGAAGACGTACTGGAAAACCCTTATCTCGAGGATTTTTACAACAAGATGGAACGCTGGTCCTTTAACCTTCAGATCTACTTTTTGAACAGCCGCTTCCGGCAGATCCTGCAGATTAGAGAGAGCGGAAAGAACATTATCCAGGACCGCACCATTTATGAAGACGCCCACATTTTCGCCCCAAACCTGCATGCAATGGGCCTCATGACCAACCGCGATTTTGAGAACTATAAATCCCTGTTCGACCTTATGGAAAGCGTGGTAGAAGGCCCCGATTTGCTTATCTACCTGCGAAGCAGCATTCAGAATCTGGTGGCGCAAATTCACAGCCGTGGTCGCGAATATGAGAACTCTATTTCCATAGATTACCTGAGCCGGCTTAACGAGCGTTACGAGGCCTGGGTGCACGGTTACAACAAAGGAAACCTACTGATAATCGACGTTGACAATATTAACTTTGTGAATAATCCCGAAGATCTTGGGGATATAATTAACAAAATTGACGGACAGTTGCACGGTTTATTTTAATAACTTCGGATCATGGAAGCTACGAAACACAAAAGACCTAAGCATAAGGGTTCCGCTAAGCTTTTTGAGAACCCGATTTTAGAGAAACTTACCCACACCCATATCGCAGCGCCGCTTATCATCTTTACAGTGATCTCGGCTGTGCTTATTTACTTCGGAATTGTGGAAAAGGCTTTTGAAGTTCCCATGATGATCTTGCTCTTTTTAGCCGGACTTTTCTTTTTTACGTTCATCGAATACCTGATGCACCGGTATTTGTACCACCTGCCGGTGACCAATCCCAAACGCGAAAAATTCGTTTACACCATGCACGGGGTGCATCACGATTATCCAAAAGACAAGGACCGGCTGGCAATGCCGCCTATAGTAAGTCTCATTCTTGCCACTGTATTCTTCGTGATCTACCGAGGCTTGATGGGCGATTATGCCTTCGGATTTTTAGCGGGATTCCTAATGGGATACACGGCTTACCTGGGAGTTCACTATTCGGTTCATGCCTTTAAAGTTCCCAATAACTTCCTGAAAGTGCTCTGGCATCACCACAGCATTCACCACTACCGCGAACCCGACAGGGCCTTTGGAGTTTCTTCACCTTTATGGGATCACATCTTCAGGACCATGCCGCGAAAAACTGCCAAAAAGGAAAAAGTAGTGGTAGGTAAAAGCATCGACGATCGATCCTAACCTTTGAATTTTTCTGCGGAAGATCTCTTTGGAATATTGTCGTATTTCAGAGAAATTTAGCTATTCAGTTTTTCCAGGACTTTTTCCATGTCCACAGGTTTCCCTAAAACTCCCTTGAAAATATCACCAATTTCGTCCAGCCGGGCGGGTACCGTTTTAATGTCGAAATCGGTCAATTTGAGGCCGGGTTTTACTTCGCTCCATTTTAGCGGAGTAGAAACCGTAGCTCCGGGTTTGGGTCGGGCACAATAGGGCGCAGCCAGGGTTTGAGCCCGGCGGTTTTGAAGGTAATCTAAGTAGATCTGGCCTTTTCGACTTCTCACCGCCCTTTCGAGGCTGGTAAGTTTGGGCAATTTTTCATGCACATAATAGCAGAGCAGCTTGGTAAAATCGCGGGCTTCAGCATAGGAATATTTTGCCCCAAGTGGAATATAAATGTGTATGCCACTGGAACCTGAAGTCTTACAAAAAGCTTCAATTCCGGCCATATCCAGTACTTCTTTGGTAGCCTGGGCCACTTCAATGATCTGTTCAAAGGTATTCTTATCGGAAGGATCGAGGTCTATTACCGTATAATCGGGATTTTCCAGGCTCTGCAACCGCGAATTCCATGGGTTGATCTCTATACAACCCAAATTCGCCATGTAAACCAACGTTGCCAGGTTCTGACACACGAGGTACTCGATATCTTTATTCCCCGATTCTGAAAAGATCTTAGCCGTTTCCACCCATTTAGGCAGGCTCTCGTTATCCTTCTGATAAAATCCTTTTTCCTGAATGCCGTTAGGATGGCGATGCAGATTCTCGGGCCGATCCTTCAAATAAGGCAACATATATTCTCCCACCTTAATATAATAATCGATAAGATCGTATTTGCGAAATCCCGCATCGGGCCAATAGATCTTGTCCAGGTTCGAAACCGGCACAGAGATACCATCGATCTCCAGCTGATCACCGCTCCCGGATGTTGCCGTACTTTTCTTTGGCGCAGGCACCTTCTTTTCCTTGTCCACTTCCCTGATGGTCTTGTCGTTCCGCAGACCTTTGTAGCTGGGATGTCTCATGGAACCGCTTTTGGTCCATTCAGTGAATTTGATCTCACACACCAGCTCCGGCTGCAGCCAATTCGGTTTTCGGCCTTTCAGGTTGATCTTTTTCCCAAAAGGACTGTCTTTTACGCGAATCTTATCCATCTTTCCCAGCAACTTCTTCTGTTCCGCAGAAGAGAATCCGGTGCCGCAATTTCCAATATATACAAGCTCCCCGTCCCTGAACATTCCCAGAATCAGCGAAGCAAAACCTGAAGTTTTTTCTGAATCGGTATACCCACAAATGATCGCTTCCTGGCTTTGCACGGCTTTTATCTTCAGCCAGTTTTCGGTTCGATAGCCGGGAGTGTAGATAGAATCGGCTTTCTTGGCGATCACCCCCTCCATACCTTCGTCTACCGCTTTCTGAAAAAAAGCACTCCCCATTCCCTCTACATGATCGCAGTAGAAAGTTTGTTGAAGATCTTCCAGGATCTCAGGAATAAGGCTTTTCCTTTCGGTCAATGGCAGTTCCAGCATGCTATGCCCGTTGAGATAAAGCATATCAAAGACATAGTATCGCAACTGGCCGGGGGTATTTGAATCGTAATTCTGTAGTTTCTGAAAATCGGGTTTTCCATCCTTGTCCACCACCACTACTTCTCCATCGAGAACAACGTCGTGCGGGATCTGTTCAAGATCCTGTACCAAAGAAGAGAATTTCGAATTGTAAGAGATACCATTGCGGGAAAAGAGCTTAACCTTCCCGTCTTCAATTCTGCTGATAATCCGGTAGCCATCCCACTTTAGTTCATAGATCCAGTTAGGATCGTTAAAGATCTTTTCAGTCGCCGTGGCGAGCATCGGCTTGATAATCTCTTCAGGATCGAATTTTTTAACCTTAGGCGATTTAGCTTTGGGAGCGGCTTTTTCTTCAGATTTGGCGAAAGTTTCGGCGTCATAGTCAAGGTCGGTGGCAAAGCGATCCTTTTTCTTCATGAGCAACCATTGGTCATTCTTTTCACCGCGGTTGGTACGCACCAGGGAAAATTCACCCCTGATCTTCTTTCCGGCGAAATAGAGATTTAAATGGCCTTTTTTGAATTGCCTTATAAGATCATCTTCCGCATCGGCTGCGGAAATATAGGTGCCTTCGTCCCAGATGTCCATCACGCCTGCCCCGTAATTTCCCTTCGGAATAGTTCCGTGGAAAGTAAGGTATTTGATGGGATGATCTTCGGTTTGAATTGCGAGGCGTTTATCGGAAGGGTTCATAGACGGACCTTTGGGTACGGCCCAGCTCTTCAGCACGCCTTCCATCTCCAGCCGAAGATCGTAATGCAGCCGGGTTGCCTGATGCCTTTGGATCACAAAGCGACCGCGGTTGTCGTGGCTAAGTTCTCCTTCAGGCTCGGGGGTTTCGTTGAAATGTCTTTTATTGGTATACTCTTCAAGCCCCATATATGTAGATTAGGATGCTTTGCCTTCCTTTTTCTTTTCAAGACTGGCCTTGAGCTGCGCCATAAGGTCTTTGGCGGGAGTAGGTTTGCTCTCGAATTCTTCAGCTTTCGCAGGTTGCCCGGCAGCCTTGGAATTGATGATCTCCATCAGCTGCTCGTTATAGACGTCACTAAATTTATCCAGACTGAATTCCGAGGTGTACTGCTCGATCAGCGATACGGCCATATCCACCTCTTTTTTGGCAACCTTGACATCCGGCAATTTCAGGTCGGCAGGATTGCGGATCTCATCGGCAAATCTTATAACGTGCAGGACCAGAGCCCCTTCGTAGACTCCCACAAGGCTCAGGTGTTCCTTCTGCCTCATCACAAAGGTCGCCACTCCCATTTTCCCCGTGCGGGTAAGGGCATCGCGCAAAAGATTATAACTTTTTCCGCCTTCCTTCTGCGGTTCGAGGAAGTAAGGTTTTTTGTAGAGGACATCAGCCACCTCCTCTTCATCTATAAATTCTTCAATATCTATGGTCCTGCTCTTTTTCACATTGGCATTCTCAAAGTCTTCTTTCTCAAGCACGATATAGGAATCATCTTTTTTATAGCCTTTGACGATATCCTTCCATTCTACCTCTTTCCCGGTGTTCTCATTGACGCGCTTATACCTTATCCTGCCGTGGTCATGGCGGTCCAGCATGTCGAGGTCGATTTTATGGTCTTCGGAGCCCGAATAGAGCTTAACAGGAATAGAGACGAGACCAAAACTTATAGAGCCGTTCCAAATTGATCGCATAGGTCAAAGACTGTTCTTAATGATTACGGAGCGCCTTGATGAGCTCCTTTTTATCCATTTTACTACGGCCTTCAATACCTACCTCTTCAGCTTTTTTATAAAGCTCTTCTTTGGTGCGGTCTTCATATTGATCGGCTTTCCCTCCTTTTTTTCCGGAGTTTTCGGTATTGGCGATGCGGGCGGCTTTGTTCTTGCTCATACCCTCATCCCGAAGCTCTTCATATTGCTCATCATTCTTAATTTGAGGTCCATGATTCTTAGTCATAACTTTAGATTTTAAGGTTCAACTTCATCCGTAGTATTTTAAAGCTACAACAAAAGCCGCGCTTCCACCAGTTCAACCCCCTGATTAACGCGCTTTTAACTAGGATTGACGGGCCTTTCCGGAACCTGAAGCCGCCCCAGTGGGGCTGTCTCCTCCTCTGGCAAGATCACGTTGTAATTATTACACTCATAGCGAGGAAACCAATGCCGATGCCGTTTCCTTTTTTAAGAAAAAACCGGAATTTTAAGAAAACTTTAAGTTAAAAAGCCCTAATCCTGTATAATTAAACTTTTTGTGTTAATCAGCGTATTTTTTACGTTAATCTCCTGTTGCTGCTGACACCACAATCATTAGGAATAATTTAATATTACTTAGACAATTCTTAACATAATCTAAAAGAAATTAAAACATCATTTTGATTCCGAAAGCTCTGACAAAGCTTATATGACAAGACTTTATGATTTTCAGTTATTTACGACTGTATTTCGACTAAAAATATATTCAGTTAAAGAAGTTAAATCTTTATTGATTTCGCTTAATCAACTATAAATTAGTACAGAATTTTTTGTCACCCTTCAATTAAAACCACACTGTCAAGTTATGAGGATAGCAGAGAAAGTACAAGCTATAGAGCTGCTGGAAGAAATTTGCGGAATCAACGCTAAAGACGCGGTGTTCTACAAAACTGCATTTTTGAGGGCAAAACGCCTGTTCTTCAAAAATCTGTATTTCAGGCTTTATAAACAGAAAGAGGCGTTTAATGAAGAGATCCAGAAGCAAATGAAGAATTTGCAAAAGGAACTAAGCCTGTTGGGCGAAGATTCTTCTTTAACCTGTAGCGATAAAGAAAGTTCATCTCCTTCTGAAGATTGCCCCCAATTCAGAAACGATGAGATTTTCTATGAATGTTACCAGAGGGAAAAAAGAAGTTGGGAGAAATATCACAAGGCCTTGCCACAAATCAATCATGGATCAATCCGCGAAATTCTGTTATGTCACCGACATGCCATCAGACTTATCCTTAATGAAATCAAGATAATCGGAGCTGCGAAGTATCCGGTTTAACACAACCTAACCAGGGATAGTGTGAAGCCGCTCAAATTTATTGAGCGGCTTTTTTTATTCAGCTCACCCGTTCAGAAATAAGTTAACAACCGATGGGATCTTGCATAAGAAAGCCGGCCAGGGCACCCAGGAAATAAACTGAAAGTGCGCAAGCCGGCTATTTTATAGATGAGGATGCTCAGATTAAAGCCTATGAGCATTCCTTTATTACAAATTTATTCCTTCACGGAATATACTACATCGGCAGCAGGAGCGGAAGGTTCCTCTACCTGCTGGATTTTTGCAGCTTCTTCCTGCTGCCCTTCCTCATCAATAGTATGATTTCCGAGGATAGGAGCAAGCACAAGCCCGATAAGGCAGGTAAGCTTAATAAGAATATTCATTGACGGCCCTGAAGTATCTTTAAAAGGATCTCCCACGGTATCTCCTGTCACGGCAGCCTTATGGGCATCAGAACCTTTATAGGTCATTTCGCCATGTATCATTACTCCAGCTTCAAAAGATTTTTTAGCATTATCCCAGGCCCCTCCGGCATTGTTCTGGAAAATCGCCCAAAGCACGCCACTCACCGTCACTCCGGCCATATAGCCACCAAGCATTTCAGCGATCAAAACATTTTCATATCCAAACAGTTTTGGAAGCAGAGCTATAGCTATCGGAAATCCAATGGTAAGAGCACCCGGCAAAAGCATTTCCCGAAGGGCCGCTTTTGTTGATATTTCCACACATTTGTCATATTGCGGCTTTCCTGTTCCTTCCATGATCCCCGGAATTTCTCTAAACTGGCGACGTACTTCCCGCACCATTTCCATGGCTGCTTTTCCTACGGAATTCATTGCCAAAGCTGAAAATACTACCGGCACCATTCCACCCACAAAAAGCATGGCTAGTACGGGTGCCTTAAAGATATTAATCCCGTCAATTCCTGTGAAGGTCACGTAGGCTGCAAAAAGTCCCAGAGAGGTAAGTGCAGCTGAAGCAATAGCGAAACCTTTTCCTGTTGCCGCAGTTGTATTTCCTACGGAATCAAGAATATCGGTACGACCTCTTACTTCAGAGGGAAGTTCGCTCATTTCAGCAATTCCTCCCGCGTTATCAGAAATGGGACCAAAAGCATCAATGGCCAATTGCATAGCAGTAGTTGCCATCATTGCTGAAGCTGCAAGCGCTACCCCATAGAAACCAGCAAAAGCGTAGGATGCCCAGATGGCAGCGGCAAATAATAACACCGACAGAAAAGTGGAGATCATCCCCGTAGCAAGACCAGCGATAATATTGGTACCGGCTCCGGTACTTGAATTCCGAACGATCGAAAGCACCGGCTTTTTACCCAGCCCGGTGTAATATTCGGTCACTGCTGAAATAAATCCGCCAACGCCAAGTCCCACCAGGGTAGCATAGAAAACACGGATAGATGATATTGCATGAATTTCATATCCCTTCTGGCCGCCCACGAAAAAGCCCATGACCATGCTTTTTTCAGGTAGCATCCAGGTAACCAGGAAATAACAGGTAATGGCTACCAGACCTATAGAAGTCCAGTTCCCAATATTCAGAGCTTTTTGAACCTCAGCTTCCTTAGCTGAATTACTGGTGATCTTCACCAGCAAGGTTCCAATAATAGAAATGATAATCCCTGCCCCGGCAATGGCAACAGGTAAAAGGATCGGGCCAATTCCGCCGAAACCATCATCAACAATATTGCCACCCATATCTTTTATAACATAGTTCCCAAGAACCATTGCTGCCAGTACAGTAGCGACATAACTCCCGAAGAGGTCGGCACCCATCCCGGCTACATCTCCAACATTATCTCCCACGTTGTCTGCAATGGTCGCAGGGTTTCTGGGGTCATCTTCAGGAATTCCGGCTTCCACCTTTCCAACAAGATCGGCCCCCACATCGGCAGCTTTCGTATAGATCCCTCCACCCACACGGGCGAAAAGGGCTATAGATTCAGCTCCAAGAGAAAAACCGGCAAGAGTTTCCAGCACCACAGTCATATCGGCATTATTAGTCCAAACGCCGCCCATGAAAAAATGGAAGAAAAAGATAAAGAAGGTGGTAAGCCCAAGCACGGCTAGACCAGCCACGCCGAGTCCCATTACTGTTCCGCCTCCAAAACTCACCTTCAGGGCTCTCGGTAAACTGGTTCTGGCGGCCTGGGTGGTACGAACATTGGTTTGGGTAGCAATGCGCATCCCCATATTTCCCGCAAGAGCCGAAAAGAACGCTCCAAAAATAAAAGCCACCACTATAAGAATATGAGTGGTGGGCACTATGAGGGAAACCACGGCAAGTGCAATACTCGCCCCGATCACGAAAAACATTAATAATCTATATTCTGCATTAAGAAAGGCGAGGGCACCTTCATAAATATGTAATGAAATATCTTTCATCTTTCCGTCTCCGGCATCCTGTTTCATCACCCAGGATCGTTTGGCCCACATAAAGAGAAGCCCAATAATTGCCAATATTGCAGGCATATAAATCATCATTGATTCCATATTACTATTAGATTGTTTGTTAAGTAAAAGTTAATGTGGCTAATGTAATAAATAGGCTACAATTAAAAAAGCAATAACTTTTTGAGGTTATTGCTTTTAATCTTTCAATGATGCCCGTCAGTTTTTACGGGTTTATGCTAAATCTGTTTTTATCTCCATCATAATCCTCGAATCTCTTAATGCACTCCTGGATGATTTCCCTTGCTTCTTTGGCATCTCCCCAGTCTCCTACATCTACTTTCTTTTTCTCAAGATCCTTGTAAACCTTGAAGAAATGTTCAATCTCCTTTACCATATGAGGATTTAGTTCCTGAAGGTCATTGAGCTTATTCCAGATAGGATCGGAAATTGGCACGCAAATAATCTTTTCATCAGGACCTTTTTCATCAGCCATGTGGAAAACCCCTATCGGCTTCACTTCCATCACCACTCCCGGAAAAGTAGGCTCGGTCACCAAAACCAATACATCCAGCGGGTCGCTATCCTGAGCAAGGGTGTTTGGAATGAACCCGTAATCGGCCGGATACATCATAGAAGAAAAGATCATTCGGTCGTAACGAACTTTCTTCAGATTGAAATCATATTCGTATTTGTTTCGGCTCCCTTTAGGAATCTCTATCAGTACATCAAAAGTCTCAGACATTTTTACTATTTTTTATTTTAGTCGAATTTAGGGCGGCAAATATAGCCAATTTAGGCTTTAAACTCTCTTAATTAATAGTGAAAACCAAAGCCCATGGTTACGCCAAACTTGCGTGCACCGGGATTGTCAAAATAGTCACCTCTAAAATGGGCATCTATTCTGATGAATTTGAAGATATTCCCAACCCCCACGCTATATTCCCAGTAAGGATCACCATCGGGAGCACGTAAATTAAGGCCGGAAGCATCAAGAGCTCTGTTTTCTTCTGAAATTTGACCCCAAACTCCTCGTATTCCCACAATTTCACGAAGATTTAGCGCCCGAAGGCCCGGAATTCGTGAAAAAAAGCGGCCATTGAAATTGTGTTCAAACTGCGCTGAAACATAAGTGTCGGTAACAAATTCATAGAAATCCAGCAACGGAAAGGTATTGTAAATAGCGAAGAACGACTGATTTCCCGGTACCACGCTCAACAATCCCAACGGCACTTCACCAAAGGTCTTTCCTGCCTCAATGCTGGCATGCGCTCGTCCCCAGCCTCCTATCAGCAATGGTTGCCCGTAAAAGAACTGCAGCTTTTTATAGTCAAAATCGCTATTGAGAATGTTTTTCACTCCCAGGCCGTACTTCAGAAACAAAGTGGGGAAGTCTCCGTCGTTCACCACACTGGGCTCGACGCCGTAACTGGAGATCCTTCGGCCTGGAGTTAGGGTGAAGATCGCAGAAAGTTCAGTTTGGTCAATTTCAGAAGAGGTTTCAGAATGGGCTTCATCTGTATACCAGGAAAGGCTGAAACCTGGCGAAGCAGGACTCAGATGCCGGTAAGAAGCACCGAATCTCATCGTAAAATTCCTCACAGGATCAAACTGCACGGCAAAGGTGGAAAGGTCTATCCAACTAAGCTTATCGTTAGCCCCTGTATTCAGCAGCGAAGAAGAGGCGAGGCTGCGCCCCAACACATCGGTAGAATTGGTAAGACTGGCACCCAGTTGCTCGATATCATGGCGACGGCCTCCGGAAACGATCAGGCGCGTTTCATGGTCGAGCAACCATTTGGCAGAAATACCGTACTTGAATTTTTTATCCTTGAAGCCATAGGCGCCGTAGCCTTCCACTCTCCACATATCATTCTGCCCGAAATACGTTCTTCCGCCCAGCCTTGTTCGCACGCCTTCCACGTCATTATAACCGATAACAGAATAAACAGGACCAAAATCCCAGCCGTTGCCCTCTACGTAACCAGATTCAGCAATAGTGGCTATATCATACAGCCTCCTGAATGCCGGTACCTTTGTGAGCGTATCCAACATAGAATAAACACCCAGCTCTTCATTATTGAGTTCTTCCAGCCGATTGGCCTGCCAGAATTCCGCATCGCGGTCATAGACCTCGGGCCTGGGCTCATATATTTTTTTTGTGTAAAAAGCCGAACCTTTGGGCTCGTCAAACTTGTAGTTGTCGTACAAGGTGGTTCGCTTGGCGTATACTCCTTTAGATTTCTCCTTCTTATTCAACGCGAAATCGGCCTGAAAAAAATCTTTGGTGATCAGGAAAACTGAATCATTGAGGACTCTGAATTCCTGCTCAATATACACGTCTTTCACCCAGTTGATATTGGCCTTTTTTGAGGTTTCCAGGTTGATCTTCTTAATGGCCCAGGTAGTATCGTTCACCCAAAAATCCCCTTTAAAGGTGAGCTCGTTCTGGCGCCGGGGATAATAGACGATGTTGTAGCACCACTTTTTATCTACGTAGGCACTGTCGGTAAGCACATAATTATAGGTGTTGACCCCCGTGGTGGAAAGCGGACTCACAAAACTTTTGTCGAAGAACTGAATGTAGTTGTCATAAATATTATACTCTTCGTAGATCTCCTTGACCATGGCGATCAGGTTTTGATTTTGATTGAACCCGGAATTCTTATTCCCCAGCAGGTCTTCTCTTTCCTGATTCCGTTCATTATCGCCATACACCTTGCTCACAGCCTCGTTGACAAAGATCGGGAGGTAAGTCTTGCCGGTGATACGATTGGTGTCAGAATAGTCGAAAATAAACTCCATTCCGTTGAAAACGGGGTTCTTTATCACCGTGCTGTCAACGCCGTTCAGATCGAATTCCAGTTTTTCATATTTCCGGTATTCGTATTGATCGAAAGTACTCAAGCCATTTTCCCGTTTATGCTCCCAGATCTTCTTCAGAATATCTACAGCCGGATTGTTTTTCTTGGAAGTTTTTCCGCGGAAAATACGCACCTCATCCAGGGCCGCAGCCTCTTCAGCCAGCACGATCTTCATCTCATAATTCACCGACTTCGGCAGTGGCACCACCTTGGTTTCATAGCCGACAAAGGATACTACCAGGGCTTTATAATCTCCTTCGGACTGCAAATAAAAACTTCCGTTTTCATCGGTCGTAGTTCCCACTGAAGAATTCTGAAATACCACATTGGCAAAGGGAACAGCTTTTCCTGCTTCATCAATCACCGTTCCTCCCGCCTTGGTTTGCCCAAACGAGATCGCACAGAAAAAGAGCGCGGAAAAAAGAATAAAAAAGGTTTTATTCATAACACATAAAAAAGGCTGCATCAAAAGAGGTAAAACTAAACTTTTGATACAGCCTCTAAATTATTAAAGGTCTGTGATTAATCTTTGTACATCACTTTTTTCACCGCCTTCACCACATCCTTGCTGTTTGGCAACCACTCTTCAAGAAGAACCGGAGAGTATGGAGTTGGAGTATCGGCTGTGTTTATTTTGACGATTGGCGCATCAAGGTAATCGAAAGCTTTTGATTGCACCTGGTATGTAATTTCAGTAGAAACGTTTCCAAAAGGCCATGCTTCTTCAAGGATCACCAAACGATTGGTTTTCTTAACCGACTTAAGAATGGTATCGTGGTCCATGGGACGTACTGTTCTAAGGTCGATAATCTCGCAGGAGATTCCTTCTTTTTCAAGTTCATCAGCAGCCTTGTAGGCTTCCTTAATAATCTTTCCGAAGGAAACAATAGTCACATCAGAACCTTCTCTTTTAATATCGGCTTTACCTATTTCAATGGTGTATTCTTCTTCAGGCACTTCGCCTTTGTCTCCATACATCTGCTCACTTTCCATGAAGATCACCGGATCATCATCGCGGATAGCCGATTTCAACAGGCCTTTGGCATCGTATGGGTTTGAAGGAACAATCACTTTAAGCCCTGGAGTGTTGGCAAACCAGCTTTCAAAAGCCTGGGAGTGCGTTGCACCCAACTGGCCGGCAGAAGCTGTTGGCCCACGGAAAACGATTGGAATATTGAATTGACCGCCGCTCATCTGGCGAAGTTTGGCAGCGTTATTAATGATCTGATCGATCCCTACGAGAGAGAAGTTAAAGGTCATGAATTCAACAATCGGGCGGTTTCCATTCATCGCGCTTCCCACGGCAATCCCGGAAAAACCGAGCTCTGCTATAGGAGTATCTATAATACGTTCGGGGCCAAATTCATCCAACATTCCTTTAGATGCTTTGTAGGCACCGTTGTATTCTGCTACTTCCTCCCCCATCAGGTAGATGGCTTCATCTCTTCGCATCTCTTCGCTCATCGCTTCCCGAATGGCTTCCCTAAATTGAATTGTCTTCATTATAGTCTTTCGTATTGATTGTAAAATTTGAACCACAAAAATAGTAATTCAATAAAGTTTTAGCCACTATAAGACCACAAAAATTTGATCCTGCTTCCTGCAGAAGTTACTCAAAAGGTCTTCCTTTCGATAATTCAGGAGAAACAGAGAGCCAAATTGTGTAATTTGCAACCAATATCCTATTTCAGTGCTTTATCCCTAAGAAAAACCTCTTCCCTATCCTAAAATTTATTATGCATGCATAGCTTTTTTTGAGATAAATTATGTAACTTCGTAAACCAATTTCTTAAAACAACAAACAAACTTTCTATGAAAATATTAGTATGTATTAGTCATGTACCTGATACTACCTCTAAGATCAACTTCACAGACGGAGATACGAAGTTCGATACCAACGGTGTGAATTTCGTTATCAATCCAAATGATGAATTCGGACTTACCCGCGCCATGTGGTTCAAAGAAAAACAGGGTGCAACCGTAGACGTAGTGAATGTAGGAGGAGCTGAAACCGAGCCAACCCTGCGAAAAGCCCTTGCTATTGGAGCCGATTCCGCTATAAGAGTGAACACTCCTGCTGTTGATGGTTTTCAGGTAGCAAAAAATCTCGCAAAAGTAGCCAAAGATGGCGGTTATGACCTGATCATTGCCGGAAGGGAATCTATTGACTATAACGGAGGAACCGTACCCGGAATGCTTGCCGCAATGCTCGATGCCAATTTCGTCAACACCTGTATTGGTCTTGAAGTTGAAGGCGACAAAGCTACAGCGACAAGAGAAATAGACGGTGGAAAAGAGACTTTGACCGCAAGTCTACCTTTAGTGATCGGCGGGCAAAAAGGTCTTGTAGAAGAAAGCGACCTGAGAATCCCCAATATGCGCGGAATCATGCAGGCCCGGAAAAAGCCTCTGAACGTGGTAGAACCTGTTGATGCTTCAGTCCAAACCGAAGCTGCACGCTTTGAGAAACCAGCTCCAAAAGGAGAAGTAAAACTCGTAGACCCTGATAACCTGGACGAACTAATTGATTTATTGCACAACGAAGCGAAAGTGATCTAAGCTTCGGAATCAATCCTATCAAAATCAATTTATAATCTAAGCCCGGTACAGGGCCAAAAAAAGAAAAAGAATGTCAGTTTTAGTATATACAGAAACAGAAGGAGGAAAATTCAAAAAAGCTTCCTTTGAAGTCACTTCCTACGCTAAGGAATTGGCCGAGAAACTTGGAGGCAGCGTTACTGCGATCGCTTTCAATATAGAAGACACTGCGGAATTAGGCCAATATGGCGCCGATAAGGTGTTGAAGGTGAACAACGAAAAACTTAAGAAGTTTAACGCTGAAGCTTACGCCGATGCTATTAAGCAGGCGGCCGAAAAAGAAGGCAGCAAAGTAGTGGTAGTAAGCCAGAGTGCCAATAGTAAGTACCTGGCCCCGCTTTTAGCCGTTAACCTAAATGCAGGTTACGCTTCCAACGTGGTAGCCCTACCCGATAGCACCGAGCCTTTCACTGTGAAAAGAACGGCCTTTACTAATAAAGCCTTCAATTTCACCAAAATCACTACCGATGTAAAACTACTCGGAATTTCTCAAAATGCCTTCGGTCTTAAAGAGCACCAGGCTGATGCCGCTGCTGAAGATTTCAACCCGGAGCTTGCCGAAGGGGATTTCTCCGTAAACGTAGAATCTGTAGACAAAGCCACCGATAAGGTTACCATTGCAGACGCAGAGATTGTCGTTTCGGGAGGCCGCGGATTAAAAGGCCCGGAAAACTGGGGAATGATCGAAGAAATGGCCGATATCCTGGGTGCTGCTACCGCCTGTTCAAAACCGGTGAGCGATATGGGATGGAGACCGCACAGCGAGCACGTTGGGCAAACAGGAAAGCCCGTAGCGTCCAACCTTTACATAGCCGTAGGTATTTCAGGAGCTATTCAGCATCTGGCGGGTATTAACGCTGCCAAGACCAAAGTAGTTATCAACAACGACCCGGAGGCCCCGTTCTTCAAGGCCGCAGACTACGGAGTTGTGGGGGATGCTTTTGAGATTGTTCCTAAACTCAACGAAAAATTGAAGGAATTTAAAGAAAAAAACGCATAATTTTCATAACTTGCCCCCATTGAAAGGGCTGTCTAAAACTGGTAAAACGTCCTTATTTAGACAGCCTTTTTTAATTACTGGAATATGAGTTTAGTGCGCCTTAATATCAAAGGAATTTCTTACAGCCAAACCCAAAACGGAGCTTACGCCTTAATTCTAAGCGAAGTAGACGGGGAAAGAAAACTACCAATTGTTATAGGAGCTTTTGAAGCGCAATCTATCGCTATTGCCCTGGAAAAGGAGATCAAACCTCCGCGGCCTCTCACCCACGACCTTTTTAAGAATTTTGCCGATCGCTTCGAAATCGTTGTAAAACAGGTGATCATCCACAAACTGGTGGACGGGGTTTTCTACTCCAGCCTTATCTGTGAACGAGACAAGATCGAAGAGATCATCGACGCCCGAACCAGCGATGCTATTGCATTGGCCCTGCGTTTTGACGCACCTATTTTTACCTATAAAAATATTTTAGACAAAGCCGGTATTTTCCTCAAAGGAGAAGAACCACGGAAAAAAGAGGAATCTGAGAAAGAGGAAGAGATCATTTCCGAGGAACTTTTGCCCGACGACATCAATATCAAATCCGGTGACTCTGATTATAAAAAACTTTCCCTGGACGAGCTGAAAACCATGCTCTCCCAAGCCGTTAACAATGAAGACTACGAAAAAGCGGCGAGGATAAGGGATGAAATTTCCAAACGCAAATAACAATTCTTACCCCTCAAATCTACAACTGCCCATGAGCATAAAAATTCGTCTGGTTATCATGAACTTCCTTGAATTTTTTATTTGGGGATCATGGTTAATCTCTTTAGGAAGTTACATGGGAATCACCCTGGGCTTCAGCGGAATTGAAATTGGCGGTGTTTATGCAACAATGGGAATAGCTTCCCTCTTTATGCCCGGGCTACTGGGGATAGTTGCAGACCGATGGGTCAACGCCGAAAGAGTAATGGGAATCTGTCACCTCATAGGCGCAGCTACCATGTTCTTCGCCACCACCGTTACAGATTACTCAACCTTTTACTTGCTTATCCTTCTCAACTCCCTGTTCTACATGCCGACGATCGCGCTCAATAACGCGGTTTCCTACAATGTACTGGAGCAGAAAGGATTTGATGTAGTGAAAGACTTCCCGCCCATCAGGGTTTGGGGTACCGTGGGCTTCATCTTTGCCATGTGGGCCGTAGATCTTATGGGATGGACGAGAACCCAGGAACAATTGTTCGTCAGTTCAGTTTCGGCTTTAGTGCTCGGATTCTACGTTTTCACCATGCCTCCTTCTCCTCCATTACAAAATGAAGAGAAAAGAAGCCTGGTCTCTTCCCTCGGGCTGGACGCCTTTGTGCTTTTCAAGAGAAAGAAAATGGCGATATTCTTTATTTTTTCCATGCTCCTTGGTGCTGCCTTGCAAATCACCAATGCTTTTGGAGGCCCGTTCCTGAGCCATTTCGAAGCAACCTATCCGCATTCTTTTGGGGTAGAACATCCTAATTTACTGCTTTCGATCTCTCAAATTTCTGAAACCCTTTTCATCCTGTCAATCCCATTTTTCCTGAAACGCTTCGGAATCAAAAAGATCATGCTCTTTAGTATGATGGCCTGGGTATTACGCTTCGGACTATTTCGGTATCGGAAACCCTGCTGAAGGAATTTACTGGTTGATCCTCTCCATGATCGTTTACGGGATGGCCTTCGACTTCTTCAACATTTCAGGCTCGCTCTTTATCGAGGAAGAAGCAAGTCCAAAGATCCGGTCCAGCGCACAAGGGCTGTTCATGATCATGACCAACGGACTCGGTGCCTTTTTCGGCGGAATCATCAGCGGTTGGGTAGTAGACCATTTCACCACCAACGGCGTGCAGGACTGGCAAAGCATCTGGTTTACCTTTGCTGCCTATGCCCTCGTACTGGCAATTATTTTCCCTTTCGTGTTCAAATACAAACACAAACCGATCGACCCCGCAAAGATTCCGCATTAGTTCTTCTGAAGCAGAATATCAAAAATATAGAAAGGTTTTCCTGCGTGGAAGACCTTTTTTGTTTGACCTGAAGAGGCGCTTCAGATTTTTTCATTCTGAAACAGGACTTTAACATCTAAAACTTTGCAGGAGGTTACCGATAAGATTCTGAAATAATTATTTTAGCAAAACCTCCGAAAGTAAATTACTATGAAACAATATCACGACCTCTTAAAGCATGTTCTGGAAAATGGCGCTCAAAAAGGAGATCGCACCGGTACAGGCACCAAAAGTGTGTTCGGTTACCAGATGCGTTTTGACCTGAGCGAAGGTTTTCCTATGGTCACTACCAAAAAACTGCACCTAAAATCGATCATTTACGAGCTGCTTTGGTTTCTAAAAGGTGACACCAATGTAAAATACCTGCAGGAGCACGGCGTACGCATCTGGAACGAATGGGCCGATGAGAATGGTGATCTTGGGCCGGTTTACGGCCATCAATGGCGTAACTGGAACGGGGAAGAAATTGATCAGATCAAAGACATTATCGAAACCCTGAAAAAGAATCCCAATAGCCGCCGCATGCTGGTTTCGGCATGGAATCCTTCGGTTTTACCGGACACTTCGAAATCTTTTTCAGAAAATGTCGCCAATGGCAAAGCCGCACTGCCGCCCTGCCATGCGTTTTTTCAATTTTATGTAGCCGACGGAAAACTGTCATGTCAGTTGTACCAGCGAAGCGCCGATATTTTCCTTGGCGTTCCGTTTAATATTGCTTCTTATGCCCTACTCACTCTTATGATGGCACAGGTGTGCGGATTTGAGGCCGGAGATTTCATTCATACCTTTGGAGATGCCCATATTTACAGCAACCATATGGAGCAGGTAAAACTGCAACTCTCACGCGAACCGCGGGCACTTCCAAAGATGGAACTGAACCCCGAAATCAAGGATATTTTTGATTTTACGTTTGAAGACTTTAAATTAGTCAACTACAATCCGCATCCGGGCATTAAAGCCAAGGTCGCGATCTAAGAAAATCTATTAATTTAAAATTTGAAGAATTATGAAGAAGTTATTGGTTATTGCATGCATTTTAATTGGGACCTCGGCGTTCGCCCAGAAAGATCAAACCTCTCCGGTTTGGCCTGGTTGCGGGAACAGCAAAGATGTAAAAGCATGTTTTAACAAGAAACTTGCACAGCACGTAAGAGAAAATTATGTTTATCCAAAGAACGATGACGGGCAGTATGTTCGCGGCAAAGTGACCATCACCTTTACCATTGACGAAAATGGAGATGCCGTGGTGAATTCAGTAAAAGGCGATAAACCGGCAGTGAACCAGGCAGCTAAGGAAATGATTCTGAAAATACCACATATGAAGCCGGGAACTCTCAAAGGAGAGCCTGATGACAGTGAATTTACCGTAACTTACAAATTCTGATCTTTCAGAAATAATAAAACAAAAAAACATGAAGAATCTCCTGCTAATTGTCCTGCTTTTCACAGCCAGTATCGGGTTTTCCCAGGAAAACGTCGATGTTAAAGGCAATACGGTCACCATCAGAGAAACTGCGCCGGTTTGGCCCGGTTGTGAAAATAGCAAAGACCAAAAAGCCTGTTTCAATCAACATTTGATGGAGCACATTAAAAACAACTACAAATATCCGCGCGATGAAGCGGGAAAATTTATCCGCGGAAAAGCCACCGTTTCTATGGATATCGATGAGAACGGAAAAGTGGTGATCAAATCTATCGAAGCAGACAAGCCTGAAGTGAAAAAGGCGGCGCGGGAGATGATTCTGAAGATCCCAAAAATGACTCCCGGAAGGCGGGGCGGCAAAGCTGCTGCCATAGGTTACAAGATTCCGCTGAATCTTTAGACTATCCAGGAGGTAAGGATTCCGAAGATAAAGCAGTCCATACTTTAACTTGGCCTTAACTACTGTGCGTTTTCGCCATTCCTTAAAAATTGTAAATTTGAGTGATACCCTTAAGTATCACTCTTTTTTTATGCTATCACAACAGGAAATATCAGATCTCTTCAGCAGTACCAGGCGCAAAAGCGAAAGTATTTGCTCCCCACTGGAAACCGAGGATTATGTAGTGCAACCTATAGCTGATGTTTCCCCGCCTAAATGGCATTTGGGCCATACCACCTGGTTCTTTGAAGAGTTTGTGCTGAAAGAATATCAGGAAGATTACCAGCTTTTTGATGAGAATTCGGCCTATGTTTTTAATAGCTACTACGAAAGTGTGGGAGAAAAGGTGATTCGCACCAACCGCGGTAATCTTTCCCGTCCTACCGTAAAATGGGTCTATGAATTCCGCACCTACGTTACTAAAGCCATGATCGCTTTTCTTAAAAAGGAAGATCTTTCACAGGAGATTCTCGATGTAATTGAAATTGGGTGTCATCATGAAAAACAGCATCAGGAGCTTTTGCTTACCGACATTAAATATATCCTCGGAAACAATCCGCTTTTTCCCCAATATCAAAATGAATTTGAGGAAAATCCCGTACAGGATTTCGAACGGGAGTGGATACCTATGAAAGAAGGTATTTATGAAATTGGCCATAAAACCGAATCCTTTTGTTACGATAATGAACTTGGCACTCACAAGCAGTTCCTATGTGATTACCAGATCTCCAACAAACTCGTGACCAATGCCGAATACATTGAATTCATTGAAGATGGCGGTTATGATGATGTTTTATTGTGGCATGCCGAAGGCTGGGACTGGATCAACACCAATAATATAGGTTCTCCTCTTTACTGGCATCAGATTGAAGGCGAATGGTACCAGTACACTCTTTCGGGACTGCAACCACTCAATAAGGAAGCCCCGCTTAGCCATATTTCCTATTATGAAGCCTTTGCCTTTGCTCAATGGAAAGAAATGCGCCTGCCTACAGAATTTGAATGGGAGGCAGCCAGTAAAAAATTTGATTGGGGAAGCCGCTGGGAATGGACCGAAAGTGCCTACTCACCTTACCCCGGTTTCAAAACAGCTGAAGGTGCGTTTAGGAGAGTACAATGGTAAATTCATGGTCAACCAGAAAGTTCTTCGGGGCGGCTCGGTAGCGACTTCTGAAAACCATACCCGCAATACCTACCGCAATTTTTTCCATCCGAATCTGCGATGGCAGTTCACCGGTCTAAGACTGGTCAAATAACTCCTTTTTATATGAAAACCATACCCGATACGACTTTTGAGTCTGCCTTCAAAGAAGATGTATACCAAGGCCTCACCTCCTTTCCGAAGTATTTATTGTCAAAATATATCTATGACGAAAAAGGAGATAAGATCTTTCAGCAGATCATGGAGATGCCTGAATATTATCTCACCGGTTGCGAATTCAATATCCTGAAGGAACATACTGCAGCCATCGCGGACTCCTTTAATAGTGATTCTGGTTTTGACCTCATCGAGCTCGGCGCCGGTGACGGAAAAAAGACTAAAATCCTTTTAAAGTATTTGTCCGGGCGGGAATATGATTTTCGATATTTACCGGTAGATATCAGCCAGAACGTTCTTGAGGAACTACAAGTGTCACTGGAAAAGGAATTACCGGGAGTACAGGTGCAACCACAGCAAGGGACTTACTTCAAAACGCTTGAAAAACTTGCCGATTATAATACACGGAAAAAGGTGATCATGATGTTGGGTTCCAACATAGGAAATCTGCTTCATGAAAAGGCCATAGATTTTCTGAAGAACATCCGGAAAGCTATGAGTAAAGAAGATATGCTTTTCATGGGTTTTGACCAGAAGAAACATCCAAAGAAGATCCTCGATGCCTACAACGATCCTGCAGGAATTACCGAAGCTTTCAACAAAAACCTGTTGGTGCGCATTAACCGCGAGTTGGATGCCGATTTTGATCCGGATGCTTTTCTACACTGGGAAACCTATGATCCCGAAACCGGCACTGCAAAGAGCTTTCTTGTAAGCAAGCTGGAGCAGGAGGTAAAGATCAATGGCCTTGACCTGACAGTTCATTTCCAGGCATGGGAAAGCATTCACACCGAAATTTCACAAAAATATGATGATCATGTCGTGCAATGGTTGGCAGAAGAAGCAGGACTGGAAGTAGAAGCCACTTTTACCGATGAGGAAAAGTGCTATAAAAACTATATCTTTAAGGTAAAGTAACTATTTACCTCATCCAATAATTGCACTTTATGAAGCTTTTTCCCAGACTTTCCTCACTACTTATCCTTCCGTTCATCCAAAGAAAAGCAGGGTAAGTATGAAAGCCATCTGGAATGACAACATTGTTGCCGAAAGTGACGAAACACGACTTGTAGAGGAAAACCACTATTTCCCCATGGAAGACATTCATGAAGAATACTTCCTTCCCAGTAATTCCCACAGCCGCTGTCCCTGGAAGGGCAAAGCTTCTTATTTCCACCTCAAAACTGAAGAGAAATTAGAAGAAGACGCCGCCTGGTATTATCCCGCTGCCAGTCATGCCGCAAAACCCATAGAAAACTATGTAGCCTTCGGCGAGGAAGTTGAGATTATAGAATAATACCACGCCGAAAGTTCTCTTCAGCTAAAATACCTGCAAATTTCTATACCTCCAACACGCAATTTTCAGCTGCAGCGAATTCGTTCCATCGGTAGTGGTCAGCTTCAGTATCATTCTGCCATTCTCCATCTACCAGGTACCGGAATTCGTAGGCCTTGTCGACCGGCAGGTTCAGCTGAGTTTTGAAATTCCCGTTCTTAAGCTTTTTAAGTTCGGTTTTCTGCCAGTTATTAAAGTCTCCTGAAAGCACTACGGAAGAAGCTTCCTTAGCAGGAAAGTTAAAAGTAACCTTACATTCAGGTTTCGATTTCAAATATTGTTTTGTGATAGCCATAGCCATTCGTTTTTTAAGATTCAATGCCGTAAAAATAAGAATTGAATCCATTTAAAATACATAAAAACAGAGACTTACCTCATTTTTACGAATTTTGCATTTTTTGAAAAGCGAATTAGAAAAAACAGAAAAAGAAAAGCTTTCTACCTCAGGTATGACAAAATTTTAGCAATTTTAAGAAGCTGATTTTAAGACCTTCAGCAAAATATCGATCTCTTTGTGAGTATTAAAATAGTGAAAACTAACCCGAATGCCTTCTCCGCGCCGCGAAGTGATGATGTCTTTGCTTCTGAGAGTTTGGTATAATTTCTCATCTCCCTTAATGTTGAAAATCGAAGAATGTTCCTCCCTTTTCACGACCATCTCTTCCAGCAGACCCATTTTTTCAAATTCAGCGCGGGCATAGTCTTTCAATTCGGTGATCTGCGCTTCAATTTGGTCAATTCCCAGGTGGTTTATAAGGCGGAGCGCGTGGGTAAGACTTCCGTAGTTCAAGGTATCCTGATGCCCCGGCTCAAACTTTCCGATAAAATTACCTTCGTGTGCCTTGTATTTTCCCTGCAGCGAATTAAAACCGAGACATTTTCCAATAATCTTGTCCTGCACGTTCTCGTTGAAGAGGATAAAGCCGTTGCCGTAACCGGCATTCAGCCATTTATAGGTACTGCTGACCACGACATCCAGCCCCGTCTCATCAAAGTTGAAACTTTCGGTTCCAAAGTATTGAGTCCCGTCGGCGATAAAGATCACGTCGGGAAATTCCTTTTTTAGCTTTGTCAGGAATGCTTTATTAAGTTTGATCCCATTGATGTATTGTACGATACTGAAGGCAAAAAGATCGGGTTTATGCTCCCTGAGCGCCCGCAGGATATTCTCTTCCAGATGTTCATTGATCTCGGCATAGACCACTTCAAAATCCCTTGATTCCACCGCCCAATTGATGGAAGGATAGTCATTTTTCAGCAATAAGGCTTTTTTCGGCTTTTCAATCGCTTCGAGAATGGTGTTGAAACCATAGGAGAAATTCGGCACCAGGGCCACCCGGTTTGGGGCACAACTAAAAAATTCGCCCACTGTTTCCCTGACTTCCGTGAGCACCTCCCCCTGTTTTTCCTTCAGAATACTGGCTGAGATAAGAAAATCAAGATCATGCTCCTGGCGATACTCCCAAACCTTCTCGGGAAGAAGCCCTGAAGCCGCCGTATTGAGATAAGTATATTGTTCTAAAATCGGGAAGCCTTTCCTTAATTTATCCATAAGCGCGTGCTGTTTTGTAGTAAAAAATGTAAATTTGGTTAGACACTAAAGTACTCCTTATTATGTTTTCTAAAAAGAAAAACCCGTCCAAACTGGATGCTGAGCAGCGCGAACTCTATGAGAATGCACGCAAAAGGACCCTTGAGAAAAGACGCCTCTTCCAGCATTTCGTCATTTTTCTTATTGGCGCCGTTTTCCTCATCGTCCTCAACGTCGTGATTGGCTACAAGGAAACTTTCAAGCCTTTCGGTTACAATTGGTTTGTTTGGGTGATCCTGCTTTGGACCTTGATCTTTCTCATTCACTTTTTCAATGTGTTCGTGGTGAACAGTTTTATGGGGAAAGAATGGGAAAGCAGGCAAATGGACAAGCTGGTGGCTAAACAAAAAGAAAAGATCGCACATCTTCAGCAAAAAGTGGAAAAGGAGCACCCGCTGCCTTCTGAAAAGCAAAGCACTTCAGTTCAGAAAAAGACCGATCCTGAAACCCCGAACCGTCCCATCAATAGTTAGAACCGCTATGCTTACAATGATCGCCGCTGCCGCGGAAAATAACGCCCTTGGAAAAGACAACGATCTGGTGTGGCATTTGCCCGATGATTTCAGGAGGTTTAAAAAACTCACCACCGGCCATACCATCATCATGGGCCGAAAAACCTTCGAATCTTTCCCAAAACTGCTACCCAACAGGAAGCATGTGGTGATCACCCGGCAGGGAGATTATTCTCCCGAAGGCGCTGTAGTAGTAGCCTCCATAGAGGAGGCTTTGACAAAAGCTGAAGATGACCGGCAGCCTTTCATTATTGGTGGGGGCGAGATCTACCGGCAGGCGATGGACAAAGCCGACAAGATAGAATTGACAAGAGTGCATGGCCACTTTGAAGCCGATACTTTCTTTCCTGAAATTGATGAAAAAAAGTGGAAACTAACAGCTGAAGAGTTCCACGACAAAGACGAGAAGCACAATTATCCCTTCACCTATCTTACCTATGAGCGGAAATAAGGAAGTCATTCAAAATATCGCCAGGGAAAATCAGCTCGAAATTGAGCGAATTTCAGCCTTATCTGGCGGCGATATCAATGAGGTTTTTCTTCTTTCTACTGCTTCGGAAAAATTTGTGGTCAAACTCAATAAAGCTGAAAAGTTTCCCGGAATGTTCGAGGCTGAAAAAGCCGGCCTGGAAGCCCTGGCCAAACCTGCAGTCATTGATGTCCCAAAGCCACTCGCCACAGGGAAATCCGGGAGCTATAGTTACCTTCTGCTTGAGTACAGGGAAACAGGTCGCAAAAACAAGGATTTCTGGGAGCATTTCGGAAAACAGCTGGCCCGGCTCCACTCCAACAGCGCAGAGAAATTCGGCTTTAAACAGGACAATTATATTGGCAGTCTTCCGCAGTACAATAAAAATAAGGCTTCAGCTTCTGAATTTTATATTACCCAGCGGCTCGAACCGCAAATAGAACTCGCACACAACAAAGGCTATGATCTTGGAAATATTCAGACTTTCCTAAAGAACATTTCCCCTCTTATTCCCGAAGAAGCTCCTGCCCTGGTGCACGGCGATCTCTGGAATGGCAATTACCTGGTAAATTCCGCAGGCATGCCCTGTCTTATTGATCCCGCAGTGGCATACGCGCCCAGGGAAATGGACCTGGGAATGATGAAATTATTCGGAGGTTTCGATGAAAAACTCTTCAGTAGCTATAAGGAAGAGTTTCCGCTAGAGCCCGGATTTGAAGAACGGATTCCTCTATGGCAGCTCTATTACCTGCTGGTTCACCTCAACCTTTTCGGCACCGGCTACCTCGGCCAGGTAACAGGCATTATCAGAGATTTCAGCTAAATCAATTTTAACAGTAGAAAAATATCTTTTAGCAGTTTGTTAGGCCAAATGCTGTAAACAGCTTGTTATCTTGATTTTACAATCAAAAAAAAGAAAGAGATAATGAGCACGGAAAATTTGAGTAGTAAAGAAGCGAGAGAGAAAATGGCCTCGCTCGTTGATGATATAGAAGTAGCAATGATGGTGACGAAATTGGGAAGTAAACCTTTAAACGCCATTCCCATGACCACCAAAAAAGTAGATAAGGAAGGAAACATCTGGTTTTTGAGCAGGCTCGACAGCGACCACAACGGGCATATTGTTTCCGATCCCGATGTGCAATTGCTTTACAGCGACACGTCGGATATGGAATTTATCAGCATCTTCGGGAAAGCGGCCGTAAATACCGACAAAGCCGTTCTGAAAGAGCTTTACAGCAAGATCGACGATGCCTGGTTCGACGGCGTTGATGATCCCAATCTTGCTGCACTGATGGTTTCTCCCAAAGAAGCCTATTACTGGGATACTAAGCAGAACAAGTACATCACCTTATTTAAAATGGGAATTGCAGCCCTTGGCGGAGACCAAAAAGACATAGGTGAAAAAGGAAAGTTAAAGCTATAAAGGCTGTATTTGTCGAGAAAGACCTTGTAACGCCTCGATTGTTATGAGGTCTTTTTTTTTCTCTTTACTTTAGCTGCTTTAAAAATAACATTATGAAAGCATATGTTTTCCCGGGACAGGGAGCTCAATTCCAGGGCATGGGTCAGGATCTTTATCAGAATTCTGAAAAAGCCAGGGAGTTGTTTGACAAAGCCAATTCAATATTGGGATTTTCAATCACCGATATCATGTTTGAAGGTTCTGCCGAGGATCTTAAGCAAACAAAAGTTACTCAACCTGCGGTGTTCCTTCATTCGGTGATTCTTAGCCAGGTCTTGGGCGATGATTTTAAGCCCGACATGGTAGCAGGACACTCTCTTGGGGAATTTTCGGCACTGGTAGCCAACGGTGTTCTTAGCTTCGAAGAAGGACTTCAACTGGTTTACAAAAGAGCTATGGCCATGCAACACGCCTGCGAACTTGAACCTTCTACAATGGCGGCTGTTCTCGGCCTGGAAGACGAGGTAGTGGAAGCGGTTTGCAAAGAAACAGAAGGTATTGTTGTTGCTGCCAATTTTAATTGTCCCGGACAGCTGGTGATCTCGGGAGAAGTAAAAGCAGTCGAAAAGGCCTGCGAAAAACTGAAAGAAAAAGGTGCCAAACGCGCCATGCTGTTGCCGGTGGGAGGAGCTTTCCATTCCCCGCTCATGGAGCCAGCGAGAAAAGAACTGGCCGCGGCTATTGAAGAGTCAACTTTCAACCAACCTATCTGCCCTATTTACCAGAACGTGACCACTACCGCAGTGAGCGACCCCGAAGAGATCAAGAAAAACCTGATCCTACAACTCACCGCACCGGTGAAATGGACTCAAAGTGTTCAGAATATGATCAAGGACGGCGCTACGGAATTTATTGAAGTAGGCCCCGGAAAAGTACTGCAGGGACTGGTTAAAAAGATCGACCGAAGCATGGAAACTGCTTCAGCTGCTATCTAAGAGTCCTTATAACCCAAAGTGCCTGCGTTAAATCAAGGTTGTCATTCAACTTTCGAAAGAACCTGAAACGAGTTCAGGTTGACGAAAAAATACAAGCGAAAAGGCCTCACAGGTTTGAAAACCTGTGAGGCCTTTTTATTTGAAATACAGAGAAGGTTAAGGCTACTTCTTATAGACCTTCCCTCCCTCGACGAATTTTACGTCTTATATTTAATTGGTTACAAATTCGATCACCATTTTAGCTATATAATCTATTTGTTCAGCATCAAGTTCGGTGTGCATAGGCAATGAGATCACCTCTTTCACCAGGCGATTGGTCACCTCAAAATCCTTTTCGTCATAGCGTTCATCGGCATAGGCCTTTTGGCTGTGCAACGGAATTGGATAGTACACGCCGCATGGAATTCCTTTTTCCTGAAGATGTTTTACCAGGGCATCGCGTTTTCCATTGGTGATCCTCAGGGTGTACTGGTGATAAACATGGGTATCTTTTTCGCTCTTTCTGAAAGGAACGATAATATTTTCCTGCCCGTTGAAAGCCTCGTCATACTGGTTTGCAGCATTCCGTCTCGCTTCGTTGTACGCATCGAGCTTCGGAAGTTTTGCACGTAAAACTGCAGCCTGCATACTATCCAGGCGGGAATTCACACCCACCACATCATGGTGGTAACGCTCGTACATTCCGTGATTTACAACTCCGCGCAAGGTGTGAGCCAGCTCATCGTCATTGGTGAAGATAGCTCCACCATCTCCATAACACCCAAGGTTCTTGGAGGGGAAAAATGAAGTCGCTCCTACATCACCAATAGTTCCGGTTTTGGAGGTTTTGCCGGCTGCGGAATGGTAATTTCCACCGATCGCCTGCGCGTTATCCTCGATCACATACAGGTTGTGCTTTTCAGCAATGCGCATAATAGCATCCATATCGGCCGATTGACCGAACAAATGTACCGGCACAATGGCTTTCGTCTTAGGAGTGATCGCTTTTTCGATCGCTTCAGGATCGATATTGAACGTATCGGGCATCACGTCTACGAGAACCGGAGTCAATTGCAGCAAGGCAATAACCTCTACGGTGGCCGCAAAAGTAAAATCGGCAGTGATCACCTCATCGCCGGGTTTCAACCCCAGTCCCATCATGGCGATTTGAAGTGCATCGGTCCCATTGGCACAGGGAATCACATGCTTTACTCCCAAATACTCTTCTAATTCTTTCTGAAATTGCTGAACCTGTGGCCCGTTTATAAAGGCCGTGGATTCCAGTACCTCCTGTAATGATTCGTTTACCTGATCTTTTATTCCTTCATATTGACCCTTAAGGTCAACCATTTGTATCTTTTTCATAGAATTATTATTGTGTTACGAAAATACGAAAGTTTGCCCCTCCCGCCAATCAATTTTCAGGAAAGGCCTATTTTAGCACCAGAAAAGAAAAGCTTTGCAACCAGTCTATAACTTCCTCATCTCATCGGCAAAAAAACTACTGCCTGTCAGTTCCATATTCAGCAAAAAAATGAAGCTTTTCGTGGAAGGGCGCAAAGAGGTTTTTGAAAAGCTGAAAAAGAATATTCGGCCTGGCGATAAGATCATCTGGTTTCACGCTGCTTCTTTGGGCGAATTTGAGCAGGCGGTGCCGGTCATGGAAGTGATCAGGAAAGAATTCCCAGGGCACAGGATCCTGGTGACTTTCTTTTCGCCTTCGGGTTACGAGAATAAGAAGAACCATCCGCTGGCGGATATCATCACCTATCTCCCCCTGGATACGAAAAAGAATGCCCGTCGTTTCCTGGACCTGGCAAAGCCTGAATTGGCCTTTTTCGTGAAATACGAGATCTGGCCCAATTTCCTGGCGGAACTTAAAAATCGACAAATCCGGAGTTTTCTTATTTCCGGTGGTTTCCGGAAAGATCAGATCTTTTTCAAATCATATGGTGGCTGGATGCGCAAGGCGCTTGAAACCTTCGAATATTTTTTCGTTCAGAATAAAGAATCTCAGGATTTGCTGAATTCTATCGGCTTCAATAATGTAAAGATCAGCGGTGACACCCGCTTTGACCGGGTTTCGAGACAAATAGAATACGACAACCACCTGGAGTTCGTGGAAGAATTCCTTCAGAAAGAAATCTGTATAGTTGCCGGCAGCACCTGGCCCGAAGATGATGCCCTGCTGGTGCCTTTTATCAATTCCACTTCAAAAAAGGCGAAATTCATCATTGCCCCGCATGAAATAAAGCCTGAAAAGATCAAGGCGCTCCAGGCGAAAATCGATAAAAAGAGCGTGCTTTTCAGCGAAAAGGAAGATAAAGATCTTTCGGAATATGACGTTCTTATTTTAGATACTATTGGTCTGTTGAGCAAAGTCTACAGCTATGCTGAAATTGCTTATGTGGGCGGAGCTGCAGGAAACACGGGGCTCCACAACATCCTGGAACCTGCTACCTTTGGGATTCCCATCATCATTGGGGAAAATTTCAACAAGTTTCCAGAGGCAAAGCAACTGCAGAAGCTAGCCGGTTTATTCTCAGTAGCTTCAGCAGCAGAACTCACAGAAATTCTCAATAAGCTCCTGGAAAATGAAGCATTCAGAAAAAAGAGCGGAATGATAGCGGGACACTTCATCAACAGCAATACCGGTGCTACCAGGATGATATCGAATTACCTGCTAAAAAATCCCGAATCTTAAGATTCCGATAGGATAGGCTCCTAAATATTAGCCAAAAAAGAGAAATTAAACTTCTTCCGGCTTTACTTTTGATATTGCTCCTTCTGTATTAAATAGAACAGATATGAGACGAGCAATGCTTCTTCCAGTTTTGATCCTGCTGATGCTGATTTCCATTACAGGCTGTCGCGAGAGCGAAAGGGTGAAGGTTTCCCGCAAAGTCGAGATCCACAGTGACAGGAACGAAAACCGGGATACCATCCTGAAAAAAACAGCGGAAAAAGTACATCGGGAGGCAAGCAAGAAGATCACCGACGAGGTGAAGGAAATTGAAGAGAACCCGTAAAATTGGCGAATTTTTCACATTATTAACATCGAAGTGATGACGTTCCCGCAATTTTATCAAAACTTTAGCAATAAATAGACCTGCGGGTATATATACATCTCTAATTTTGTTTTAGACAAATATGAAAAACCAAAAATTATGAAAAGAACAATTGTAATGATGGCTATGATCCTGACTTTAGGACCAGCCCTTTATTCCTGTAGAGATACAAAGGATAATGACGACAATGAAGTAGAAATGAATGATAATATGGATGATGCCGGTAATGACATTGAGGATGCCGCAAATGAAACAGGTGACGCTATTGACAATGCTGCCAATGAAACAGGTGACGCAGTTGAGAATGCTGCCGATGAAGTACATGACGAAGTTGACGGCAATCCAAAAACCGATTAATTTTTGATCGGAAAAACTTCAGCAGTTGTTTTTCAACTGCTTTATAACAAAAAAGCCCTTTTGCGCTCGCAGAAGGGCTTTTTTTGGCTAAATCGCACAACTACTTGTACACCTTGACGTAGTCAATTATATATTTCCGCGGAAATATACTGTCATCGACTTCAGGGCCTCCAAAATCCCCACCTACAGCCATATTCAGCAGTAAGTAAAAAGGGTCCCGGAAAGGATAAGTTTCCTCATTCTTTGTGCGGGGTGAGAACGTATAAACCTTCTCTTCATCTATGTAAAAAACAATAGCATCTTTACTCCAGTCGATCCTGAAGAGATGAAAATCATCAGTAAGATCGGGAATGTGGGTCACTTTTGTATTAATGGTGTTTCCATGGCTGGCAGGCGTATGCAGAGAGGTGTGAATGGTATCGGGTTGTCTGCCTACAAATTCCATTATATCGATTTCCCCGGCAGCGGGCCAACCCACTTCATCAATACTTGCTCCCAGCATCCAGATGGCTGGCCAGATTCCCTGCCCGCCCGGTAGCTTGGCTCTTACCTCCACACTGCCATACCTAAACTCGAACTTATCTTTTGTATTAATCTTCCCGCTGTAGTACTTGTCTCCCACCTTATCGGCGGTGATGATGAGATTGCCATTCTTCACCTCTACATAATCTTTGCTGTAGATCTGGCGCTCGTGATTTCCCCAGCCGCAAACATCGGGGCATCCATCGCCGGTCTCATAGCTCCAGTTCTGGAGAGAAAGTGAATTTCCACTGAAATCCTCTTCCCAAACCAGTTCCTTTTTTGACAGGTCCTGAGCCTTCGAAATCATCGAAATGAAGGTGAAAGTCAGGACCAGGCATTTTGTGGCTATTTTCATGCCGCTATTTCTTGTATTCGAAAGAAGTTTCCTTCAGCTCAGTGGAATTCGGGCCAATAAAGAGTTTAAAATCTCCCGGCTCTGCTTCCCATTTCTTCTCACGAGTGAAGAAGGAGATCATTTCTTCATCGATATTGAACTCTATGGTTTTACTTTCTCCAGGCTCTAATTGGACTTTTTTGAAGCCTTTTAATTCCTTGATGGGCCGGGTTATACTTCCAATAAGATCTCTTATGTAAAGCTGCACCACTTCTTCTCCTGCAAGATCTCCAGTATTGGTCACTTCTACGGAAGCCTTTATCTGCCCTCCTTCAGAAAAAGAATTTTTATCCAGCTGAATATCGCCGAAGCTGAAATTGGTGTAGCTCAGACCATATCCGAAGGGATATAGGGCGTCGCGGCGAGAATCGGTATAATGAGACCATGTTACCTGCTCGCCACCTGAAGGTCTTCCGGTACTTTTCTGATTGTAATATAACGGCTCCTGCCCTACCGCCCTTGGAAAAGAAACCGGCAGTTTCCCTGAAGGATTATATTTTCCGAAGACAACCTCAGCTACAGCATTCCCATGCTGAGAACCCAACAACCAGGTTTCCAGGATTCCTGAAACTTTGGGAGCATTCTCCGAAAGATCCATAGGTCTTCCGTTCATAAGCAGCATCACCACATTCTTGTTCGCTTTGGTCACTGCTTCGATCAATTGGTCCTGCACTCCTGCAAAACCTACATCCACCTGGCTGCGACCTTCTCCAGTCTGAAAAGCATCTTCGCCAACGACCAAAAGAACCACATCGGCATCTTTGGCTGTTTTCACCGCCTTTTCAAATCCAGTAGTATCTGTTTCATTGAATTTGAGGTGTTCCAGGAAAGTCCCGGGAGCTGTGGCAAGATCAGCGCCTTTGGCATAAGTCACCTCCACCCCTTTGGGTGCGTAATTTTTAATTCCCTCTAACACTGAAACTGCAGAATTGGCTACGGCCTGTGCCCTCCAGTTGCCAAGTGGAGAATCTTTATCGTCGGCAAGCGGACCGATAACCGCGATCTTTTTGACATTGTCTTTCAGCGGAAGGATATTGTTCTCATTCTTCAGCAGTACAATCGATTTCTTACCCGCTTCCAGAGCTACTTTTTGACTGGCTTCAGTGTAAAGTTGCGTCTTGCTCTGCGTTGGCATCACAATATTTATAAGGATCTTCAAAAAGACCAAGCTGAAACTTCACACGAAGAATTCTTTTTACAGCATCATCGATGAGGCTCTCATCCACCTCTCCCGACTCTACCAGTTCCTTAAGAGAACTTTCGTAGGCGCCGCCTTCCATATCCATATCACTTCCGGCTTCTATAGCCAGTTCTGCAGCCTGCTTTTTGTTAGCGGCAACTCCATGAGGAATGAGTTCAGCAATAGAACCCCAGTCAGAAACGATAAAACCGTCCCATCCCCATTTTCCTTTCAGAATATCTCTTTGCAGATATTCATTCGCAGTGGAAGGAATCCCATCAATCTCGTTGAAGGAATTCATGAAAGTCGCCACTCCTGCTTTGGCCGCAGCCTTGAAAGGAGGCAGAATAGTATTGTGCAATTCGTAAATACCTACGTTCACCGTGTTGTAATCCCTTCCGGCTTCTGCAAATCCGTAGCCCGCAAAATGTTTGGCGCAGGCTGCGATGGTAGTGGGTTTCGAAAGATCATCGCCCTGGAATCCATTGATCCTTGCCACAGCCACTTTTGAACCGAGGTACGGATCTTCGCCGGAACCTTCCATAATACGACCCCAGCGGGCGTCACGGGAGATATCCATCATAGGAGCAAAGGTCCAGCTGATACCGGAGGCCGCACTTTCTTTGGCCGCCACCCCGGCTGTTCTTTTCATTAGATCAAGATCCCAGCTTGCAGTTTCTCCAAGCGGCACCGGAAATATGGTTTTATAACCATGAATTACATCATAGCCAAAGATCAGCGGGATCTTTAACCTGGAATTTTCCATGATAAGGCGCTGGGCTTCCCGGGTGTTCTTCACGCCGGTAATGTTGAGCATAGAGCCTACCAATCCTTTTTTGAGCTTTTCGAGTTTCTTCTGGCTATCGGTACCCGTTGGCGGGCCGGTGACATCCCAGCTACCATTGTACTGCACCATTTGCCCTATTTTCTCTTCGAGAGTCATCAAAGAGAGAACAGAATCTACTTTTTCTTCAATGCCTTTTGGCGGCGTCTTTTCCGAAGGAAAATTCTTTCCTCCGGGTTTAAAGGCGAGCAGCAGCCAGTACGGCGACACACCCGGCTATTATTATTGTTTTTTTCATGATATTCTAAATAAAAAGAGGCAGGCAAAAACTACCTGCCTCTAAGGTTAAGAAAAACAAACCCAGTTTTATTGATACACTCTTACATAATCTATTGCGAAAGTAGCTCCGCTAAAAGCGGGATCTACAGTTCCTCCAAAAGTTCCTCCCATTGCAAGATTCAATACTACAAAGAAAGGACTGTTAAAAGGAGTATCTGAAGTATTCTGAAATTCCTGATAAATCTTATCATCTACAGCAAAAATGATCTTGTCTGCCGACCATTCCACTGTATAATTATGAAAATCGGTCGTAGCACCATCAACAGTAGTGGTAGCAGTTACAGCATCGCCGCCGGAATGGTCGGGGTAATGCAGGCTTCCGTGGATAAGATTAGGATCATTTCCGGCCTGTTCCATAATGTCTATCTCACCGGCTTGTGGCCAATTCACCTCGGGGAAATTGGCACCTAACATCCAAATTGCAGGCCATGTACCATCAGCTTCCGGAAGTTTTGCGCGCACTTCTATACGGCCGTACTTGAATTCGTGTTTCCCCATGGTCGTAATTCTGGAAGAAGAATAGTCAAAACCATGAGTAGATTCGGCTTTGGCAGTGATCTTCAACACGCCGTCTTCTATAGCTGTGTTATCTTCAGTGTAGTACTGAACTTCATCATTTCCCCAGCCGTTATTGTTGCCGGTTTCGAAATTCCAATCCTCAGTATTTAGTTCAGTACCATCAAATTCAGCAGACCATACAAGATCGTTGTATTGTGTCTCAAGCATATTGCTTTGACCGCCGCCACCTCCGGCTCCCCCTTCAGGATCGGTAGTAAACTTAATGTACCATGCCAGAGCAGGATTAGATCCCGGAATAGCTCTTACGTACAAGTAATTGTCGGTGATCTCAAGGATCTCGTAGGTGCTGGTTCCGATGTAATAGCTCATAAAACCATTATCAGAGATCATCATTTGTGTACCAGTAGTAGCATCTGCAGGCACGTTTGATGTGGCAGCCGAAAGGTTCACGAATTTAGCTCCAGAAGTATCGTATGGCAAGCATTGATCGGCATCGCCGCCTCCGCCACCTACGCTGAGGAAATCTACATTGAAGAACGTTGTTCCTTTGTTATCCTGATTGTAGATAATATTACCATTGCTACTAAGACTAAAGGTAAGTTCATCATCATAAAAACAACCCACACCTTCTTTTTCGAAAGGAGCAGCAGCATAATAATCAGGCGTAGCGGTTTCCACCGGTCCAACCCCAAGATGCCCGGGCATTGCAGCAGCAACATACCAGGTTTTGCTGGAATCTCCTGTTAGCAGAGATTTTGTTTGTGGGTCTTCAAATTGGCTGTAAACGGTCACTGTGGTAGTGGCGCTGGTTGCGGCCCCACCGGTTCCGGTGGCAACCACAGTCACAACGTATTCATTTACGCCTGTAAGCGTGAAGGCATGTGTTACATCTCCGCCGGTTACAGCAGCCTGCGTATTATCGCCAAAGATGTACTTGTAGTTAATCGCATTATCAGCTGTTGCGGTAAAATGCACGACTCCGCTACCGTCACCATAAGGATCGGCTTCGGAAGTATTGGCTATAGTCGCCTCTACCGTAAGGTTTGACGGCGGCGTAACTTCACCGAAATTGTGATCATCGTCCTGGCAGCCTATTGCCAGGGCGATCATCATTAAGTATATGACTTTCTTGATATTTTTCATCTTTATCTCTTTTTATTTATGGAAATAGACGTTGTCTACATACACTGTGATATCACCGGTAGGGTTTCCGGAGTAGATCAATTGCGCTAAATGTGCTCTTGTTGCAAGACCGCTAAAATCTGACATAGGAACATCCACGCTCACCCATTGCCCCTGTACAGGATCTGAAATGGTGATCTCATGTTCCACATCATCACCTCCGCCATCGTAAACTCCATTGGCTCCAAAATCGACCAATTTGATCCTTATTTCGGTAGCATCAGCTGTCCAGAAGTCGGTGTGGAAGTATTGCATGTCACTGGCATCTACGGTAGGATTGGTTGTTTCAATTCCCACAAAATCCAGGGCAGAATATTTCTTCAGCGCATTTCCGTCTACAGTTACTTCTTCCAAAGTGGCATTAGACCAGTCGGTATGCCATGTAGCAACAGGTACGTTGGTATAGGCATCGCTGAAAAGGGAAACCACATCCCCTTCCGGCGCCGTTGGAGCAGCTGCAGCTGCAGTCGGTTCTGTTGCAACTTCCCCTCCACCTGTCATTTCTCCATCAGGGGAATCAGTTAAGAACAGATCGTCAAAGTAGAAAACTTCTCCGTTGCCAGGATTATTGAAATCAGGGAAAATGATCACTCTGTCATAAGGAATATCGGTACTGAAACCATCATAGGTCGTAAGATCGAAGGTGAGTTCTTCCCAAGCATTTGCTACTGTAGTAGTGGCCTGTACCTCAAAGAATACTGTAGGATTACCATTTCCGTCTTTTGGAGAAGTTGAATCTTCCATTTTGAATAGGATTGGTGTTCCTGCCCTTGGAGACCATACTTTCATCTTGACGTAAGTGCCATTTGAAAAATCTACAGGTCCAGCCAGATCCATACTTGCTCCGGCCCAGGTTTGAGCTCCACCAGGTTTTTCGATTTTAACGACCTTGTCGCTGGTATCGATTCCTGATTGATCCGGGTTATCTACCACTTCTGCAGGAATTGCTCCAAAATCGGCCGCACCAAAACCACTCCAGGTATAGTCGATTTCCGCAGATTCAAAAGTGACAGGAAATTCAGGTTTAGGCACACTGGTTTGTGCAATATCATCGATATAGAAAGTACCGGCAGTTTCTCCAGGACCATCAATAAAGAGCACCATACTTTCATACTGGCCTATTGGCACGAAAGGCTCTCCTACTCCCTGGCTTCCGTCGATATAACTCTTCACAGCATCGGTGGCAAAATTGAAAGTCAATTCTTCCCAACCTGTTCCGTTGTGGGTTGCTGAAACTTCGGTTTGACGTTCGCCATTCACACCGCCTTCAAATTTAAGAAGTACAGGCAAGGCAACATCAGACCAAACCTTCATGGTAATGGTTTTATTATCGCCGCTGAAATCTACAGGAGTTCCCAGTGTAAAGGAACCACCTTCCCAAGCTACACCTGAATTAGTAATGGCACCAACCTTAGAATCGGTAGCATTGGCTCCGGAAACATCAGGATTATCAACCACTTCAAAACTGGCTCCGTTAAAGGTAGTAAAGGCATAGTTAACTGTTTCATCATCAAAAGTGATCGGCAATGCAATAGGTGCTGTAGCTCCTTCAATGGTTACATCTTCGGTATATTCTGTAGTTGCTGCACCACCACTTAAAGCTACCACACGAATGGTATACGTGCCTTTGTCTGCATATTCATGAGTTACCGTTTCACCGGTCATCATTGGTGTTGCCGCCTCATCGGTAGCATCACCAAAATATACCTCAAAAGAAGCAGCGTTATCGGCTGTTGCCTGCACGTTCACCACGAAAGGATGAGCGGCATCACGTGTGATCGCCACCTCAAGGTTTTCAGGAGCAAGGAAAGAAACCTCCAGGTTCTGGGTTCCCTGAGCAGCTTCCCCGTTAATATTGATGGCATTTATCAACACGTCATAATTCCCTTCGGCATATGTGTGACTAAGGTAATCACCCGGTAGGATGGTGTCAGAAACTTCACTTCCGTCGCCATAATCAACAGTGAATTGATTGGCGCCTTGTGCCGAAGGATAAATAGTCACTTCTCCGGAATTGTCCTGCTTTATCTGAAAATTAGCAGAAATATCGCTGGGCAATGCAACATCTACACTTGCCAGTTCATCGTCTTTAGTACAGCTGAAGATTAGCAGCGCCGCAAGACAATATAAGATTGTTGTTATACTTTTTTTCATAGAACTGTATTTTAGTAGCCTGTATTTTGTTCCCAATTTCCCTGAGCGAACTGTATCTCTTCATAGGGAATAGGGAAAACGTTATTTTTAGGAGCCTTGAAGCCTTCGATATTGGCTTCAGCCCTTCCTGTTCTCACAAGGTCAAAAAACCGGTGACCTTCTCCTATAAGTTCAGAACGGCGATCTTTGTAAATATCTTCAAGAAGCTGATTCCCGCTGGAATCCACTGGAGCTAAACCAGCTCTGTCTCTCACCATGTTCAGGTAAGTTCTGGCCTGTTGTTCATCAATATTACCCCGTACCAAAGCTTCAGCAGCCATTAGCAGCACATCGGCATAGCGAATGGTCCTGTAATTATTAGGCTGGGTAAGGTTGGCATCACCCTCATTAGAGTTTTGTCTCGGAAGATATTTGCGGTTGTAGAAACCGGTGTGTCCCGTACGGGGATCCTGGTTTCCGATAGTATAAGTAGCTCCCGTTTTGGCAGCCCACTCATCTATATCAAGAATAGATACATCCCGACGAAGATCTCCGCTTTCAAAAGAATTATAAGCCTCCTGAGTTGGCAGGTCAAAGCCGTAACCAGCTTCAAAAACAGGACCGGCATAACCACGAATACCGCTAAATCCTACAGCTACGTTACCTTCACTACACTGAAGACATCCAAAACCTGCACCTTCAGAACCTGTATATTGGATTTCAAAAACAGATTCAGGACCATTTTCAGCTACGTACTCAAACAGGTCGGCGTAATTTTCATCACCCTGAGTTCCGTATAGATGAAAACGTCCGGAATTGATTACGTCGGTTAACTGGGTAGCTGCCGGCTGGAATTTTTCCTCAAAAAGGTAAACCTTCCCAAGAAGAGCCTGGGCGGCACCTTTTGTCGCACGTCCTACCTGAGGTGCATCGGGAGACAAATGCTCCACTGCGTAGGTAAGATCTTGCTCGATTAAAGCGTACACGTCTTCTTTGGGTGATCTCGGAATGGTCTTGGCATCTCCCAACACAAACCTTCCTTCAGGTTTAATTGGAATAGGTCCAAACCATTTCAACAATTCAAAGTTAAAATAGGCCCGTAGGAAATGAGCTTCTGCAATAATCTCATCTTTTCCGTCGAAATCAGTCTTATCCTGAAATTCCAGGATATAGGATGCTCTTTGAACGCCGGCAAAATTCCAATCCCACACATCTCCAAGGTTATCATTAACCGGTGTTTGTTCCATGCGGTCTATCTGTTGCCATCCAATTACATCGGTTGCACTTTCACCCCCGGCATGGGTATTATCTGAAGCGATCTCGCCTAAAATCACGTTGACATAGGTAGCCTGCAGCATATCGTAGGCCGCAATAAGGGCATTGTAGTAATCTTCTTCAGAATTAAAATAATTGTCTGAAGTTACACTGTATGGAGGTTTCTCATCCACAAAGCTGTCGCTACAGGATATCAGCATCATAAAAGCCAGAAGCCCCAGTACTGTTCTTGTGTTTATAATTTTTTTCATCATAATCTCCTTTTATTAAAATTGAAGGTTTACACCTAACATATAAGTTCTTGGTAACGGATAGAATCCGTAGTCTATTCCACTTCCAATAGGCGCTCCTGTTGAAGCTGTAGGATCGTAACCTGAATAGTTTGTGAAGGTGTAAACGTTGTCCACTTTGGCATATACCCTGAATTTATCGATAAACATTTTTTCAGTATAATCGGAAGGCACCGTATAGCCCAGACTCACAGTCTGGATTCTTGCAAAAGAACCATCTTCCACAAAGAAATCTGAAAAGACATTGTTCGCTGTTGAGGCGGCAGTCACTCTGGGCACGTAATTACTTGTTCCCTCCCCAGTCCATCTGTCCAGGCGATAGCTCATGCGGTTCACGTTAGGCTGATCTCTTTCGTAATTGCGCACGATTTCATTCCCAAGACTAGCATAAGTATAGGCTGCAAAATCAAAGTTTTTGAAGGTGATATTCAGGTTGAAGCCCATAGTAACGTTTGGTATGGGATTCCCAAGGTCTGTACGGTCCTGCTCATCGATCACGCCATCCCCATTTACATCCACATATTTGATGTCACCGGGCTGAGCTTCAGCTCCAAGCGCCTGTTGAGAAGGATGTGCGTTTACTTCTTCCATATTCTGAAAGATCCCATCGGTTTTTAAGCCATAGAAATAGCCAATTGGTTTCCCTTCTTCCATTCTCGCGGGGGCAAGCTGGCCAACTCCAAAAGCTCCACCTTCTATGTAAGGAGCTCCTGTCACCTTAGTTACCTCGTTATTCAAGGTACTGATGTTGTAATTAGCGGAAAAACTGAAGTCATCATTAATACTTTCTTCATAACCCAGTGCAAATTCAAGCCCACTGTTTCTTACAGAACCGGCATTGATGGTAGGTCCTGAAGCTCCGGGAGCGCCTGTTCCGTAAATTCCTGAAACAGGAATATTGGGAATCAACAGGTTGTCCCTGTTATTAATAAAGTAATCTACAGTAAGGTTGAACTTGTTGTTCAAAAACTGCGCATCAAGCCCTACGTCAAATTTCTTGGCCTCTTCCCACTTGATATCGGGATTTGGCAAAGTTCCAATGGCGTAGCCATTTACGAGGCTCTGGTCTGGTCCCAACACATAGGTAGCTTCTCCATTGAGAAGTGACAGATAAAGATAATCTCCAATCCTGTCATTACCGAGAACCCCGTAACTTCCTCTAATTTTCAAGAAGTTAACAAAAGAATCATCATTCCAGAAAGGCTCTTCTGAGAGGATGTAACCTGCTGTCACAGAAGGGAAATACCCTACCCGGTTGTTAGGCCCAAATCTCGTAGAACTATCACGGCGCAACATAGCGCTCAATAAATATTTTTCTTTATAAGAATACTGCAATCTCCCAAAGTAAGACAATCTTCTAATGTCATAAGCATAGGAAGAGTTGGTTTGGTTTTCTCCGGTTCCGGTGGCAGTGTTGAAATCGGCGAATTCCCAGCTGTTCGACTGTACTCCCGTTCTTGAACCAAATAATCCTTCCCCAAACTGCCTGTACGCTGTCATACCTACTGTAAAGGTCACATCGTGTGCGTCAGCAAAGGTGTTCTGGTACGTATTGAACAAGTCGAAGGTGTAATCATTATCGTTGATTTTCCCAAGAGAGACCATACTTTCATCACGGTTATAGATCTTAGAGGTTCCGTAATAATAGATTGGTGAAAAATCGCGGTTCCTGGTATTGCTTGTATTGAAACCAATGCGCCCCTGCAGATCAAGGTTTTTTGCATAATCCAGAGTAGCCTGGAATGTACCACTTAAACGGTTTGTTTTATGATCATTAAAGGTATTCTCTAACTGGGTTAGAGGATTAACCACTTCATTGCCAAGATTGATCGTGCCGTCAAGATTGTCCTGTGTAGGAGCAATGGTAGGCGCGATGTTGGCAGCATTAAAAAGAACCGAACCAAGGCTAAAGTTATTTATGCCTGAGCTTTGGGTATAGCCATAGAATAACTTTGTCTGTATCTTAAGGTTGTCAAGCACATCCGCATTAAGAGCTAATTTGGCAGTATTTCTCCTGAACTTAGACTTATCAGCCCCAATAATACCTTCCTGATAAAGATGAGACCCGCTCACAGAATAGTTGATCTTCTCTGCTCCTCCCGAAATGGAAAGGTTATGACTGGTAACCGGCGTCTGTTGAAAAATTTCGCTTTGCCAGTCGGTTCCTTTTCCGAAGTCTTTAACATTTCTGAACGGAACTTCAAGACCTGCATTGGCATAGCTCTCATTGAGAAGTAATGCATACTCAGTTGCATTAAGCACCGGAAGTTTCCTGGTAGTTTCCTGGAAACCTGTATAACCTTCATAGTTGATACGTGCCTTTTCATTCCTTTTTCCTGCTTTGGTAGTCACGAGGATCACACCGTTCGCAGCTACCGTTCCGTAGATAGCAGCTTGGGCATCCTTCAAGACAGTAATGGTTTCGATATCAGAAGGGTTAATGGAGTTTAATCCGCCTTCATATTGAAAACCGTCCAGAATAATTAAAGGCCTGTTTTCACCGTTAGTGGAAACACCCCTGATGCGGATGTTTGCGTCAGCACCAGGCGAACCTGATTGTGGAGTTACATTTACACCTGAAGTTGTTCCCTGAAGAGCCTGCGCAGCATTCACAGGTTCAATCTTACCTATAGTCTCTTCTCCAATATTAGAGACCGCACCGGTAATATCCTTCTTCTTTTGGGCTCCATAACCAATAACCACAATCTCATCAAGAGCCTGTGCATCAGGCTTCATAGTCACATTGATCGTGGTCTGATCGGTTATCTGGATCTCCTGAGTTACATAACCCAGGTAGGAGAAAACAAGCACATCGCCACTGGAAATATTATCAATGGAGAAATTACCGTCAAAATCGGTCACCACCCCATTGGTAGTATTTTGCTGCACAATGTTCACTCCCGGCAGAGGCATTCCTGTCCCGGCTTCCTTTACAGTCCCTGAGACTGCAAAGTTTTGAGCATGTATAGACAAAGATGCCATACATAGAAAAATTAATAATAGTGTTTTGTTCATTGTTGATGATTTTATTTGGAATCCAATGTATTAATTAATTGTTAAGACTAAAAAATTCCCACCTCAACACCTCTTATACATCATGGAAAAAGTGTTTGTTAATTGAAGAAAAGGCAGTTTTAACCGCTTAAAACAACGGAATCATCATTTTGAAATCAGCATCGTAAGATTAGCTTAAAAAGCTGATTTAGAGCTAATGTTGAGGTGATGTTGAGGCAAAGCGTTGAAATGTTGAGGAATTAAAAGGTGAGAATATACTCTACCAGACCCTTATCATGCTCAAGATTCATTTTTTTGCGCAAACGATATCGCTTTATCTCCACACTCCGAACGGAGATGTTCAGGAGCGGAGCGATTTCTTTAGAAGATAAATTCAACCTTAAATAGGCGCATAATTTAAGATCGTTAGAAGTAAGATTGGGATGCGCTTTTTTAACCGATTGAAGAAAATTTTTATCGGCATTATCAAAAGCTTCTTTAAAAAGTTTCCAGTTATCTCTTTCGGCGATGTTCTTGTTGATCACAGAAATTACTTTCTTAATATCTTCCTTGCCGCCGGCATGCGACAATTCGCTCTTAAGTTCTGTAAGAAATTCATTCTTCTTGATTAAGTTCATGGTCGAGGCAGCCAGTTCTCGGTTCTTCGAAGCAACATCAGATTCGAGTTGTTCGTTTTGGAGCCTCATGATCTCTTGCTGGGATTCCAGCTGTTCCATCTCAAGCCTCTTCCTGTTTCGTTCTATCAGTTTGTCACGCTGATTTCTGTAGTAGCCAGTGTACAAAATATGTAGCCCATAGAGGAGCAACGCAAAAAGAAAAATGTATCCCACCAGGGCCAGGGTAGAAAAATACCACGGAGGTGCAATCGAAAAATGATAGGTAACAGGATTAGTGATCACATCATTGAATTTTCCTTTTACCTCGAAGGTATACTCCCCCGCCGGAAGGTTTTTAAAAATTGCCACTCCATCCACATCCCACGGGCTCCAGGAACTGGAATAGTTGACGACCCTATAGCTATACTGAGTACTTGTCAGTTTTCCATAGTTGGGAATACTGAAATAGAAATTGATAAAGTTCATTTTATTTTCCAGATCCAGGCCATCAGGCTTTAAGGGCCGGGCCATAAAACTCTCCCCCTTTACCGCAGTTTGTACGGAATTTAAGGAAAGATCGGCTATATCTTTTTTCACAAAGGGAAGTTGAAAACGGGTATATCCCACATTAGATCCAACCAGATATTGATTTTCCCCTATAAGGGAAATGTTTTCAAAGCCTTCGGCCACACTTCTATATTCCAGTGGCAGAGGCACGGAACGTCTTACCAATTTCTGTTCAAGATCATCTACTGTGACATAGTATAGATTATCCTCTCCGTAACTCCACCAGGTTCCGTCATTTAGCACCTCTGAGGTTCCGCTAGTTCGTTTTTGTCCCTGCGTGAGCCGGTTCAATTCATTGTCAACTGTAAACTTATCGCTTTGAGGAAGGTACTTATAAATCGCTCTTTCAGTAGAATAGTAGATGGTATCATTAAATTCAAATACCTGCAGCCCTTCCCAGACTTCTGCCGGAACCTTGTAATTTTTGATTTCTTCTATCCGGGTATAATCTCTGGTCAATTTTAACCGGTAGACTCCTTTATGATAGTGGCCAACCCAGATCACAGAATCATTCTGCACTACAATATTTCTGGAGGACAGGTCAAAATTCTTAAGATAATGGGAATTTCCCTCCTTTGTGTTAACATTTGTATAGGTGATCCCGTTGTAATGCCCCTGGAGTAATCCATTCCCTATGCTTTTTACGGTCCAGGTCCCCAAGCCTTCCCAGATATGGTTAGCCGAGGCTCCGTTAACCAGGAAAGTTCCGCGGTCATGACCAATATAAAGTTTGTCGTTCACATAATTAATGCTCCACACCTGCCCGCTTGTACCCGGCACCAGCTTATAGGGCTCATCGCTTCCGGTCTTATTATAATACAAGCCCTGGTTAGTACCAAGGTACATAAGATCTCCAAGGCGGTAGCTGCAATAAACAGTACCTATATGGCCAAAGGTATCTGAGAATAGCCGAAACGGACTGTCAATATTGACTACGGTCAAACCATTATCCAGACCACCCCAAATATTTCCGGCACTATCCTCCATGATCGCCAAAACGGTATTGTTCAGAATTGTAGGTTGGGAAAGGTGATGCTCTTCTGCAGTCTTAAGATCAATAATATAAAGTCCGCTCCCTATACTCCCCAGCACCAGGGTGCCATCCTGTAGGTAAAGGGAATTAAAGAAACTCCTAGATATGGGATAATTCTTAAGCGGAAAAGACTTCCAGCGATTATCTTCTATAGTAAACAATCCATTATCCCGTGTTACAGCCAGCATTTTGTCCCCGGAAAAAGGGAAAAGTCCCACAATTGTTTTGCCTTTCAATTGCGAATTGGAAATAAACAATTTCCCTGTACCGTTTTCAATTGAAAACAAACCTTTTTCCGCTACCTGGTAATAGAGCTTATTTTTTATTCTAAAAAGATTGGAAATATTATCTTCGGTTACTATAGTGCTTACCTTATTTGTTTCGACATTATAGCTATAAAGCCGTTGGTGGCTTTGAAAGATCACGTAATTATTGACTTCCTTAATATGCCAGAATTGCTCCCCATCAAACATTCCTTTTTCTACAGAATCCTTTAAGCTATGATATTCCAGGCAACCGGTAGAATTTCGATCCCAGTAGCCAAAATCCATATGCGCCCCTGTATAGATCCGTCCCCCAGAAGCATGCACAGATCGTACAGAAGATTCATCGGGGACACGGTATAAATTCCATTGTTCCCCTGTAAATTCAAGAAGTCCTGAATTATTGGCTACGTAGATATGCTTATCTTCCCCTTGAGAAAGCATCCAGTTCTGGTTGCTCGCCTCATATTCCTTACTGTCATAATTAGTCACTGGAGGCACTTCCTGGGCCAGGCTGCTAATAACGAAAAAAAGAAATAAAGGCAGAAATCGCATAGTGCTGATCGGTAATTTGGCGCAAAAATATTGATTCAGACTCAAATTGCATGAATCTTAAGGTTATTTCAAGATCTGGCCGAAACTCCAGTTTGCTTAAAGGCTTGCAATTCTCTTTTCAGATCTTCCATTGATCGCTGCAACTCCTGGAACAACCCACTTTCTGAAGGATTATCGAGATTGAAGGTGAGCTTGCTGTTCACCTGCCACAGCTCCTGTATGTCGTTCACGTTTATTTCAATAGGTAAATATTCCTCATTATAGGAGATGAGCAGCAATTTAGATGGATCGGGTAATTTCTGGATCTTTTTCACCAATACCGAATCGTACAGAACCACTACATACACGCGGTTGTTGATCGCTTCATCGAGACCCGCTACCGCTTTTCCCATCACCCACTCATTCGGGCGGTAATTCGGCAACATACTGTCTCCTTCTATCTGGAAGCCCCGATAGGTCGAATTCCGGAATTCAGGCAAGGGAATATCAAATGCCGGCAACTGATGATACCATTCCACATCCTGGACATTGTGCGGATATCCTGCAGCAGCTTTCTGATTGACCAATACAATGTTCTCGTTTTGAGAATTATCTACCGTGACAACCTTAGGACTCACGTCTCCCTTACTCAATTGCAGGTATTTTTGCCCGCTATCGCCGAATAACCATAGTGGATTGATACCAAATTGCCTCAGTAATTCCGCAACGACTTTGCCCGATAGTTTTGTGCGGCCACGTTCGATATCTGCCGTTGAATTTTTTATTCCCAAGACGTTGGCAAATTCGGTTTGCGTATAATTATGTTCTTCGCGAACTTCCTTGAAGTGCTTGATCTCAATTGTTCCAGGTGTGCCCATTTCTTTTTAATTTTAGGAATTATTCCCATACAAAAATACAAGGTAATGGATTTAATCCATATTTTATTCACAAAATATTAATAACTTTTTTTGGCACCACATTTGAAACCAAAGAAAAATACCTAAACTTGTCTCAAATTGATCAAAAAAGGATTAGGAGATTTTTTTGTTAAAATTTCTTAATAGTATGGAGCGAATTATACATTTGCACCGCAAAATTTTCACCCCAAAAATACCGACATTCTGTCCAGCCCCAAAGCAGGTCTTTCTAAGATGTTGACTGAAAGAGTTTTGACAGAATGGAAAAGAACTAAAGACTATGAAAACAGTGATCGACTTTTTTGAAAGCGTAGGATTTGATATTGTTTTTAAGAAAGAGAATATCTTCCGGGCGCTTTACAGCTCTAAAGGCACCAGTATATATGCTGAATACCGCGATTCGGTTTTAGGCATCTGGTATGAGCACCACAATGTAAAAAAACAAATTCTGGATGACAGCTTTATCGAAAGCGGCGAAGATCTCAAACTCATTCTTTCAAAGAATGTATATCTACGCAGAGAGCTTCCTTACCTTATGCGTCAGATCGAAGAATACAACTGCTCGAGGTCAAAAGAATGTAGCAGTGAGGTCTAAAATGGCCCCCTCGTATTTTAAAAACCACTTCCCTAAGGAGTGGTTTTTTTATGAAGTACAACCTCTTCCTTCCTGAAATTGTATATTTATTTCCCTGAATAATTTTCTGAAATGATACATTACTTCCTCACTCTTTTCTTGATGTTGCTTCCGCTTCAGAAGGATTCTTCATCTACCGAAACTCTTCCTGAAGGTTTCGTCTATGTTCAGGAGATGATCCCCGACATCGCATGCGATATCCGCTATGCGGGTAAGCACAATTTTACAGGCAGGCCCGTGGACGGTTACGTTTCAGCAACCCCGGTTTTAAGCATTCCGGCAGCAAAAGCCCTGAAAAAAGTTCAGCAGGAATTAAGGAAAAAAGGTCTGGCTCTAAAGATCTTTGATGCATACCGGCCACAGCACGCGGTCGACAGTTTTGTGAAATGGGCGCAAATCCCGGGAGACACCCTCACCAAAAGCGAATTCTATCCCGAAGTGTCAAAGAATAAACTCTTTGACCGCGGTTATATAGCAACGAGATCGGGACATTCCCGGGGAAGCACCGTCGATCTCACGCTAATTGACCTGGAAACCGGTCAGGAACTGGATATGGGTGGTCCCTACGATTTCTTCGGAGAAGTTTCGCATCATAACACCAGTCAGATCAATCTGCAGCAAAAGGAGAACCGCAACCTGCTAAAAAAAGCCATGAGCAAATATGGCTTTCACCCATATTCTGAAGAATGGTGGCATTACATCCTGCGGAAGGAACCCTACCCCAATACGTACTTCGATTTTGTGGTGAAGTAGGATTTTCATGAAAGATTTTTTCAGGCCGGCGTCCAGCCACCACTGCTCCCGGATAGCACAGACTCCTTAAGCAGCCATTACGGCGAAATAAATAGCCTGTTTTTTCTGAAAATAGGCGCAGTACTGTTTAATATTCCACGGAAAACGCTACGTGGTGAATTACACCCTGGACCAACTGGAGGAACAATTGGATAAGTTGACTTTTTTCCGGGCAAACCGGCAGCTTATTACCAGTATTAAGGCCGTAAGGGAGGTGAGTCCATATTTCAAAGGTCGCCTGCATCTCCTACTGGAACCGGCTCCCAAAGAAGATCAAATCATCAGCAGCGGAAAAGCTTGCCCCTTTCAAGGAGTGGCTGGATCTATAACAATCAAGAAATCCTCAAAAATCAAAAGGGGGTATTACCCCCCTTTGAGAATGACTCTTTTTCAGCTCTGTAGTAACAGAGGTGAAAAAACGGTCAAGCTGTTTTTGATATCCCTAAGATACAAAAAAATCTTTTACCCTTATGGCTGGAGAACGATTTTTCAGAAAATCAGTTGTAAAAATATACCCTAAAAATTGTCGAGGTATAAAGAGTTGCAAAGATCTATGAATTTCACAGTAAACAACCCCTAAGACTTTTGTCTAATTTTAAAAATAGAAGATTTTAGAAAAAGACCATGGCTTCATAAAGAGTGTATAAAAACAGACCTCTTCCTTTTAAGTTAGTGGAGAAATTAACTGAATGAATTGAGCAATAAAAAAGGAATTATTTCAATTAAGAAAATTACGTAATTTAAGTAGATAAAGCAATATATTTGATAGTACACAACACGCTTTCAGTAATTTACATTTTAAAAATCACAACTATGAAACCAAAAAAAATATTAGTACTAGGTTGCAATTTCGCTGGACTAACCGTCTCACGATATTTGCATAAGGAATTAGGAAAAGCTGCTGAAATCACTGTAATTGACCGGAAGAATTACATCAATTTTATTCCAAACATCCCCCTTGAAGTCTTTAATAATCACAACCCGGCTGATACGTTAGAATTTCAGTTTCAAAAGCACCTAAAATCTGATGGTAGTTCTTTTATCCAGGCGGAAGTTGAGAATATTGATGCTGAAAATAAAACGGTTTATTTTACGCCGAACGAAAGACAAGGCTCTGCCCAGGAATCTATAACCTATGACTATCTGGTAATAGCACTTGGATGCAAACTGGCTTTTGATAAAATAGAAGGATTTGCAGAGTTTGGTCATACCTTCTCAGATACATTCTACGGAAACGAAGTCCGCAATTATTTGTACAAAGAATACAAAGGAGGGCACATTGCTATAGGTTCTGACAGATTTATTCAAGGTCAAAGTCCTAAACTCCCCAAAATGCCTGTTGCCTTGGCAGCCTGCGAAGGACCTCCTGTAGAGTTGGCTTTTGCTCTTGCTGATTGGTTGCAGAAACATAAAAAAGGAAACGCAAAAAACATCACACTTTTTACACCAGGAGAAGTTATCGCAGAAGATGCCGGAGAAAAGATTTTAGATCAATTACTTCCTATGGTTTCAGAAATGGGTTATGGTTATAAAAAAGGGATTGTTGGGATCAAAAGAATTTATAAAGAAGGTATCGAATTTAAGGATGGATCAAGTTTAGAGGCCGAAATGAAAATAATTTTCCCGAATTGGGAACCTCATGATTTTATGAAAGGGCTTCCTTTTGTAGATGACCAGGGATTTGTAGTTACAGATTTACATATGAGAAATCCAGATTATCCTGAAATATTTGCTGTTGGTGATGCCGCAGCAGTTACAGTTCCTAAACTAGGTTCTTTGGGACATATGGAATGTGAAATTGCTTCAAAAGTTATAGCAAATGAGGTTTTAGGAAATAATGAAAAGACAGATCCTTTACATCCAATGGTTATTTGTTTTGGCGATATGGGAAATTACAAAGGTTTCTACATGCATACAGATGAATGGTGGGGAGGTAATACGAGTGTCTTAAAAATGGGATACACCCCATATCTTCTAAAAATGGGTTTCAAAACAATGTACCAAACCCTTGGCGGAAAAGTACCAAGTTGGGGATTGCCCATGTCTGAAATTATTGGTGACCATACAATCTTATAAAACCACCAAAGACCAACGCAAATAGCCGGTAAATTTTTAAAGAAAATAATTAACTTCACCAACAAATCTAGTCTAAGTCAACTCCCGAAGAGGCTTCCCTACTCTTCGGGAGTTGACTTTGTATACTATGGGCATTAATTTAACTAAATGAGAACTATCCCTATAAAAAACACTACTAGTCTTATCTTAATAATGTTAACTCTGATAGCTTGTGATTCTCCAGCATATATCTCAGGAAGATTAGAAGGCTCAAAAAAGAAAGACACAAAGATCTACCTGATTCAACCTGAAACCTTACAGGAGGTAGCTGCTTCATTTTTTGGGAAAGTCATAGATTCTGCCGTAGTAGATTCTGGTGGCAACTTCAAATTTCGCAATTTGCCAAAAACTAAAGAACCTGTATTGCTGGAAATAGCGGTGCAGCCTTCAGGAAAGCGCCCAAATTATTTACAAACTGATGATCCCGCTAGGTCGAATTATATGCCAATTATATGGCAAAGCGGAGAATCCCTGCAAATCACTGCCAAAGTAGATGAATTTCAAAAAAGTTTTTCACTTGAACAGCCTTCAGAAATTAATAGAGCTTTGTTAGACTTAAGAGATATCAAGCAGAAAGCTTACCAAACCCATCTTGAAGGAAAGCATTGGCAAATAGAAGAAGGCAATCAATTGTTGGAAAAGGAACACGCTATCTTACAATATCAGACCGAGCTAATGAAGTTTGCGGATAGCGTACCACACTTCATTCCGGCAATGGTGGCATTGAGGTGGGTAAGTCCGGTAAATGATTATGAACGGGTGCCTGAATTTTTGGTGAGGCAATGTAATAAATGGAAGCAAAAACAACCAGATCACCCATGGGTAAAACAGCTTTGTAAACAAAGTGAACCCTCTGATTTACCGGTTTTGGTAGGAGATGTATTTCCTAATCTCAAGCTTCCCATGATAACAAAGGATACCCTTTCTCTTAAAGAACAATTAGGCAAGAAACTCACTATTATCGACCTGTGGGCCTCCTGGTGCGCTCCTTGCCGAAGAGAAAATCGTGAAGTTTTAGTGCCTATTTGGAAGGAATATCACAACCAGGGTTTACATATTATTGGATATGGTTTGGAAAGTGATGAGTCTGCCTGGAAAGCCGCTGCAGAGCGCGACGGTGCAAATCGCTGGTTTCAGGCATCAGACTTAAAAGGAGATGATGCACCTTTTTTAAAAAAGATCCGTGTTCGCACCATCCCTGCCAACTTTATTCTCGATGATAAGGGTGTGGTTATAGCCAAAAATATTCATGGAGAGGCTTTAATCGAATGGGTGAAAAGTTATATGAAAAAGGAATAAAACAAAACTATTGCCAATAAATGCCTTTTATTGATGAAATTATTACTTTTCATCTTCTGTTTTTAAAGGATAATTGAACATTAAAACTTACAGGAGAATAATAAGAAGTATCGAATTACCATATTTTTCCTAAGATGACAAAATTTAAAAATGACCTATATCTATTATACTTCTATTGAAGAAGAACGACATGCTCTAATAATAAAAGATTTTTCACAAAATTTCCCTGAGATCTATCAAAACAAAATTGAAAAGTTTCGGAAATGGCAGGACGCACAACTATCAGTATTAGGAATATATCTCTTAAGGTACGGACTAAAAAAAATAGATAAACTTTTTGATGAAAAAAAACTTCGTTTCAACTTAAATTCCAAGCCTTATTTTGAATCACGAAATTTAGAATTCAATATTTCCCACTCGGGGAATATGGTCGTTTGTGCAATTTCAGACAGTTGTGAAATAGGAATAGATGTAGAAATTTTAAAGGATATAAAACTTGATGATTTTAAAAGCCAATTAACCGAAAATGAATGGAACAAAATTTTTTATGCTGATGATGTTACCTCTTCCTTTTTCGATTATTGGACCCAAAAAGAAGCCGTTTTAAAAGCGCATGGTAGTGGAATTATCGATTTACTGCAATCTTTTGAAGTAATAGATAAGCGTGCGACGTTGAATCATAGATTTTTTTTCATCCAAGAAATTTCCATTGAAGAAAATTATAAATGCCATATCGCCTTTAATGAAAAAATGGAAACTAATATTTTAAAACCAGCCTACATTGATAGTCTGATCCTATTTTGACTAACTCCCGAATCGTCAATATAGTATTACCCATTTGTGCTTTGTCTATCCAGAATATTTTGTAAAATATGTGCAGCCACCTCATCGTTGGGTGGTGAAATCATTTCGAGATGATCCCCAGGAACGTCGTGTACATTTAAACCATTTAAGGCTAGATGTTTCCAACCTAAATATAGAGGATCGTGCAAAAAATAGTTTTTTTTCTCTGCGCGAAGTAAATCTATTTCAATTTGCTGTGGTAAAATATTGTATTTGCTCATCAGAGCATTGTTCTTTCTTTCTAGTTTCGCGATATGGCGATCGATTAATTGTTGTTCTTTTGTTCTACCATCCTCCAAAATAATATATTTTTTTAAAAGCTTATCTTTTTTACGATTTAAATAGAATTTGAAGTTACCCCAATTCTTACTCATTTGATTAAAAGTGAAAAACATTCTCCTAGCCGTATTTTCTAAAATGGCTAATTTTTTTCTGAAAGCGGATTTATAAAAATAAGCAAGCTCGACATCGGTATCTAACATTATCAGCCTTTTAATTTTCTTGCCTTCACCAATTAGCTGAGATGCCATCTCATATGCAATAATACCTCCATAAGAATGGCCTGCAAATGAATATGGCCCTTCTGGATTGACTTTTCTGATGGCTTCGATATAATGTGCGGCAATCTCTTCAACAGATTCTAGAGACTCCCCATTAGCTTTAACTCCAGTGCCCTGAAGCCCATATACGGGCTGTTCTCGATCCAGGTTTTTTGTTAGACTATTCATTTTTAATATGTTATATCCTATACCATGTATAAGATAAAGTGGTGTTTTACTTCCAGTTGGCCTTATAGGTAATAATGTATCCCCGGTAATAAACATTCCATCTTCCGAATCTATAAACGTCGCCAGCTTTTTTATGGTAGGGTATTCAAATAATGCTGCTATGGGAAACCGAATTCCCGTTTCCTGCTCCAGACGGCACATTACCTGAACGGCCAGAAGGGAATGTCCTCCCAGTTCAAAAAAATTACTAAAAATGTCCACTTTATTTATACCAAGGCAATCTTGCCAAATAATGGCTATAATCTTTTCAGTTTCAGTCCTGGGACCAACATGAGGGGTAGGATCGGTATCTTTCGGAATTGGAAAAGAAAGAAGAGCTTGGCGATCCAACTTACCATTGGCGGTAGTTGGTAAAGCTTTCAATACTCTAAACTCGCTAGGTACCAAATAGGTGGGCAAACTCCTAACCAATGAAGTTCTCCATCGATTTATCTGTTCGCCAGCTTCACTTACGCTTTTCTCCGGTACTACAAATGCAATCAACCGATTGTCCCTGGCTAGTAGTGCTGCTGCTTTTATTTCTTCCAAATTCATAAGAACCTGTTCTATCTCCCCTGGCTCTATACGACGTCCCCTTACTTTAATTTGTTCGTCTAAACGACCTAAACATTGCACCTCTCCCATTGGGAGCAATCTTCCTAGGTCACCTGTTCGATAAAAAGTGTTATCACTATCCTCACTGAATACGTCTGCCACAAATTTCTCTGCGTTAAGTTCAGGACGCTTCCAATAGCCTTTAGATACCCCATCTCCTCCTATCACAATCTCACCAATGGCGCCAGGTGGCAAAAGCTGATCCTGTTCATTTAAAATATATAACTGGGTATTTGCAATTGGCCTACCAATACATATAGGTGCATCGGCTGTTAAAATGTGCTTCAAAGTTGAATAAATAGTTGTTTCAGTGGGACCGTACATATTCCAAAGCGATTCGCATTTAGACAATATGCGGCCTGCCAGATTTGGCGAAAGTGCTTCACCACCGCAGAAGGCTTTCAGTTTAAGCGGACTCTTCCAATTCGCATCCATCAACATCTGCCATGTAGAAGGAGTTGCCTGAAGTATTGATATCTCTTCTTTTTCTATAAGTTCAAGCAATAGACGTGAATCCCTGGCAGTTTCTGTATTGGCCATTACGACACAGGCCCCTTTCAGTAAAGGCAAATATAATTCAACACCCGCAATATCAAATGAAATGGTAGTAATAGCTAGTAGTTTATCATTTCTAGTTATACCTGGTTCATTGGCTATACTAAACAATAAATTGATAAGATTTCGATGAGTAACCCGAACTCCTTTGGGCTTTCCGGTTGAACCAGAAGTATATAAAAAATAGATTACTGCCTCTTGAGAAATTTGTAATGCTGGTGGCGTATTTGGGTATTCCTTTATTTTTGAAAAGACCTCTTCGAGTATAAACGATCTGTTTGCAACCGATAGAGAGTTTGAAAACTTATTTGCCATCATTAGAAATTTAGCCTCTGAATCCTGAAGCATAAATTGCAGTCGTTCCTGTGGATATTCTGGGTCCATTGGCAAATAAGCCGCACCACATTTCATTATTGCCAGCAAGGTAATAAACATTTCTGAAGACCTTGGTAGGCAAATTCCAACCAAATCGTTAGGCCTTACGCCTTTTTCATATAAATAGTTAGCTAAGCGATTAGCCTGTGCCTGTAATTCTTTATAGGAAATTTTCGTATCATAAAACTTTAAAGCTATTCTATGAGGTGTTGCCACCGCCTGTTCTGCTAAAAGCTCATTTAAGGGTGATTCAGGATAATTTACATTTGTATTATTCAAATCTAAATAAGCAGTATGTTTAGTTTCTGTAATTTGGCTAATCAACCCGTCTGGCTCGGCAACTATCCTATGCAGTATCTGCTCAAAAGCACCCATCATCTGCTTTATCGTCTCAGGTTGAAACAGGGCCGTATTATAAGACCATTCTAAAACAAGCTTATCTTCTGATCCGCTAACATTCACAAAAATTTCAAAAATTTCATAGATTCGAGGATTGCTTTTTAAGGTATAGCTATGCCCCTCGAAGGCAACTCCATTTGTAAGGCCTATATCTACATTAAACACCACTGGCACCAACGGCACCCGGGAAGGATCTCTGGAGATATTGAGTTTTTTAAGCAGATGACCAAAACTAAGCTGTTGATGATCGTAAGCATCAAGAAGAGCCGACTTCCGCTGTTTTATATACTCATTAAAAGAAATGTTAGCCTTAATCGTACTTCTCAGCGGCAATAAATTTGCACAATGTCCTACTAAATGGGGATTTCTAGCTACCGATTGTCCGGCGGCAGGAAGACCTACTACCAGATTGTCTTGTCCTGTTAATTGGTATAAGAAAACTTCAAAGACTCCCAATAACGTTGTAACAAAACTACAGCCTACCTGCAAACCAGTTTTTTTAAGTGCGGCGAAAATATCGGCTTCAATTGGAAAATTGAGCCGCTGACTCTCATAGGTTCGTATCGAAGGCCGCGGATAATCGGTTGGCAGATCAAGTTCCGGGATGGAATGCTCGTATTGGTCAAGCCAAAATTGCTCGATTTTTTGATATTCGTCACTTTCAATTAGAGCTTGATTTGAGTCAGCATAAGCACTAAAGCTAGATGACTCTGGTAAATTTGGACATCTATTTTGTGCGTAGGCTGAATAGAGCATCCCCAATTCTTGCAATATGATGCCCAAAGACCAACCGTCACATATAATATGATGAGCGGTAAGAACTAATTGATATTCACTTTCAGAAATTTTAAGCAAACCAGCCTTTAGCAGAGGACCTTCGACCAAATCAAAAAGATGGTTGGCATCTGCTCGCAAGTAGGCCTGTATAAAATTTTCTTTTTCAGTTGCCGGGAAATTGGAAATATCTTTAAAAAAGAGTTTTGTGGGTAGCTGTTCAAAAATGCTCATAAACCTACCATCTGTACTAAAAATAGCCCGTAATGATTCATGTCGTCCTACAAGGTTTTGAAGGGCTTGCTCCATTGCTCCTTGTTTTAACGCTCCTTTCAAAATAAGAGAAATAGATTCATTGTAAGCCCTATTGGCATCTTCACCTCCCAGTTCGCATGCAATCCATATTTCTTTTTGGGCTTGGGTGGTACGAACTACCATTGCAATTTGTGGTCCAGCAAAAGGATCGAACTCGGTTTTACTGCTCAAAAGAGGGGATAGACTTTTCATTATATATAGGTTTGCCACTTAGGATATATATGAGGTGTTTGATCTGGTGGAATAACAGTGAACTCTTTAATACCATACAGCTGTGTTTTGTTGGCGTGAAGCCCCATATAATTATAGTGCACATAAGGAAATTCTCCACCGGGACTACCAAAGAAAATTCCAAGTGTCTCTGCACTTTCCAAAAATCGCCTGGGCACTAAAGCACTGTGACAATAATCAAGCATAACAACGGGATGATTGGCAAAGAGATGATCTCTGGAAAATTCTTTATAGATCAGACCATATTTCTTCTCTATTGCGAGTGTTCCGTTACTAACCAATTCTAAAGTTTCAGTAGCCATGGTATCAATAATTTAATGCCCTAAATCAATTTGGATATATTTACCTTCGGTATCTGCAACAAACCAAGCGGGATTTCCATTTTCGTCCCGACCCAACTGAGCACCTTTTACGGGAGGCCTATTGAGGTTCACTGAAGAAGACTTCTTCCCGCTAGCAGGTGTATCAACAATTTTATTTGAAGGTAAAAAGCCTGCGGTAATGAGCTCATCGACAGTGGCCACAAATGCTTCTTCAAGAATTCCAATATCCTCAACACTATAAGCAGCAGTAATAAAACAAGGAAAACCATCCCAAATATGGATACCTTTCTCCCTGAGTAACACAAAAAGTAATTCCGAGTATGGAATTTCATAATAAAATTTTAACCGCCACAATGAACCGAAATTTTTTATTTCGAAAGGCAACTTACGCTTCTTAAACTCGGAGTTAAGATTTGTAGCCAAAAGCTCTGTCATATTAGTCAATTTCTTTTGGAATTCCCCGCCTTGTTCTTTCAGGAAAATTAACGATGCTTTTGCTGCGGCAAGAGCAAGTGGATGACGCACAAATGTTCCGGCAAAATAAGTCACTCCGATTTCCGGAAAAGACGCGTCGCCGTATTGCCAAAACCCGCCGTCCAATGCATCCATGTATTTTTTTTTGCCCAAGATAGCCCCAATCGGCATACCGCCTCCAATAACCTTCCCGTAGGTTGCAAGATCTGCCTCAATGCCGAACAAAGCCTGAGCCCCACCAGGATGCATGCGGAAACCAGTAATGACCTCATCAAAGATAAGTACCGTTTCTGCTGTTGAAGTAATTTCACGTACACGCTTTAAAAAATCTACTGGTTGAAATTCTGGCCTTCGGCTCTGTACGGGCTCTACAAGAACGGCTGCCAATTCATGAAGACGTTCACGGATTATATTCAGGCTTTCTTCCGTTCCGTATTCCAATATTAACATATTTTGTACTGCTCCAGGCTGAATACCTGCAGCGGCTGGAAAGGTTTCCATTGTTTTAGATCCCCGGACAATTGCCTCATCGTTAATTCCATGATAAGAACCAGAAAAGGCAACAATTAGTGAACGGCCTGTAATGGTTCGGGCAATACGCATAGCCCCGAGTACCGCCTCAGAACCAGTATTACATAGGGCCGCCCGGTCATGATGGGTGAACTCACAAAGTAATTCACAAACCTCACCGGCCAGGGGATGCTGTGGACCTATCTCATATCCATGCTCTATTTGGTTTTTTAATGCTTCTTTAATAAAATCCGGTTGATGCCCGAAAATACAGGAGCCAAAACCGTTAAGAGCATCTATATACTTGTTGCCGTCCAAATCCCAAAGTCGGTTGCCCAGGGATCTCTCAATCACCAAAGGATATATGATTTCTTTAGTCTCTGGCCTAAAACCGGAAACTACTCTAGGATCGGCCATTTGTCGTCTATATTTCTGGGTATAGGTCTTACTGCTGAATGTTTTTTTATTATAGCTACGAATGAGCTCCATTAAAAAGTTATGTTGTTTTTCATTTAAATGCATAGAATTTCGCTCAATTCTTGGCGACGCACCGAAAGGCTTTTTATGCTCTTGCTTTTCTTCCATGGTCAATCCATTCAATTGAAGTTCCGTTGCTAAGCCGGGATTTTCCAACGTATTTCCATTTGTTATTGTTTGCATTGAAACTGCTCCATTATTTTGTAACAGTTCTATTTGCCTGCCCAAAAGCTTAATTTGTTGGGCAATGAGATCTATTACAGAATTTTGGTTTTGAGCATTGGCGAACTCAGAATCCGGTGATAAAGATTTGGTGATAGCATCTAGAGATTGTACCGGTACCTTTTCTTTTTTAGGCGAATACTTCTCAGCCGCTAAATTCTGGTCAATATAATCTGCTAAAAGTTCTGGTGTTCCAGACTCCTCATTTAGTTGGCGAAAGGTAATCGGAATTTTAAATTCCTTTTTTAGGCTGAGTGCCAACTGCGTAAGAATAAGCGAGTCGAGCCCCAGCTCCAAAAAGTTATAATTAAAGTCTGAAGCTTTCAGCTCTATTCCAGAGGTATTTGTGATTATTTCTGAAATCTTTTGAAGCAAAATAGATTTCCTCATAACATGGCTGTTATTATTCTCTTTTTCAATAAACTCCTCTACCTTGGCATCAGGATTAGAGGTTTGTTGAGATAAAGGGAGCTCTAAAGGATTTACCCAACAAGGTTTGCGGTCAAAAATATAAGCGGGAAGCCATACTTTTTGCCGCGACTGCCCTGCATAAAATACATGCCAATCTGGCTCTAGACCTTTCACCCATAGTAGGCCTAGAGTATTTAATAAAACGGAATAATCATCTTTATCATTCTTAGGCCCGGGCAAACTGCTTAAGGTGGTCGCGGACTTCGCCGCTTTTTTTTGACGTGCTAAAGTAATAAGTCCTTGACCCGGTCCTACTTCTAGTAGTAATGGATCTTCTAGTTCCAAAATAGTATCCATTGCATCTGAGAAGCGAACGGTCTCGCGCAAATGACTGGCCCAATATTTAGGATTTGTGGCGTCAGTTTCAGTAAGTCGTTTTCCTGTAACTGTCGAAATCAATGGTAACTGAGGTGGATTTAAATGGATTCTTCCTACCTCTTCTTCAAATGCTTTTAATACAGGATCCATCATAGCCGAATGAAAAGCATGGCTTGTCGATAGAAGCCTGACAGGAACATCCCGTTCCTCCATTATTTTGGCAAAATCTCCAATATCCTTGTCGGGACCGGAAACTACGCACAAAAGATCGGAATTAATCGCCGCAATGGAAAGTCTGTTAGGAAGCAGTTCTTCCACTCTATTTGCCACCATTCGAATGGACAACATACTTCCTGTAGGAAGCTCACTTATCAATCGGCCTCGCATTGAAACCAGGTGCAAGCCATCTTTTAAACTAAAAATACCTGCTAAATGTGCTGCAACAAACTCTCCGATGCTATGGCCACAGAATAAAGTGGGCTTAATGCCCCAACTCATCCAGAGTTGTGACAAAGCATACTCTATAATAAATAAAGATGGTTGGGTAAATCGGGTATCTCTAAGTCTTTTTTCTGCTGTAGCGGTAATTTTATCAGGAAATAATATTTCTCTAATATCCAATTTTAAAACATCCATCAAGAGCTCTGCACAAGTATCTACGGCCTCGTAAAAAACCTTCTCGTGCCGATATAGCGTCCTGCCCATTTGTAGGTATTGCGCACCCTGTCCCGGAAAAAGAAATACCAGTTCGTTTGGAGTTGCGCTCAATCTGGCTCTTTTAGCCAAATTATTATCTTTTTCAGTCACGCCTCGCACAGCTTCATTAGCTGTATTGGCCAATACAAAATGTCTATGATTAAATGATTCCCGTGTTACATTCAGTGAATAGGCTATGTCCGCCAAAGTTCCCGAAGGTGCCTTTTCTATGTAATTACCCAAAGCAGAACCATAAGCTTCCAAACTTTTTTCGCTCTTGGCAGACCAAGCGAGTATTTGCACAGGCCTATCAAAGGTAGAGAATGTTGGTTTATTTTCATATTCCTCTACAACCACATGTACATTGGTACCACCTACTCCAAAAGAACTGATGCCGGCCCTGCGGGGACCATCCACATTCCAATCACGTAATTTTTGATTCACATAAAAGGGACTGTTTTCTAAATCGATTACTGGATTGGGTACTGAATATCCTAATGAAGGTGGAATTTGTTTATGATGCATCGCCAAAACGGTTTTTATTAAACCGGCAACACCAGCGGCGGCGGTAAGATGCCCCATATTACTCTTTACAGAACCTAATGCACAATAACCTATATCCTTTTGTTCGCCAAAGGCCATTTTGAGTCCTTCTATTTCAATAGGATCGCCTATAGGTGTAGCCGTACCATGGGCTTCTACATAACTAATTGTAGAAGGTGAAATCTGTGCATCACGAAGGGCGTTCCTTATAGATCCTGCCTGACCTTCCGCACTAGGTGCGGTAAAACTTCCTTTGTTTCCTCCATCATTATTTAACCCTATACCCTTGATAAGTCCGTAAATTATATCGCCATTTTTTTGGGCGGCATCTAAGCTTTTTAGCAGTACCACTCCGGCTCCATCGCTAAATACTGTCCCTTACCTTCAGCATCAAAAGAACGACAGTGTCCATTAGAACTTAGCATGGAACCTTCTTGATATAAATGACCGCTGTAAACTGGCGCAGTAATACTGGATCCTCCAGCCAGGGCAACATCGCAGTGGCCATTTCTAATTGCTTCAACTGCCTCTGCAATAGCTAAAAGTGAAGTAGAACAGGCAGATTGGACGCTTACTGCAGGGCCTTTGAGATTTAAATGGTAAGCCGTGCGGGAGGCGACATAGTCTTTCTCGTTTAGTGTATTTACTTGAAAACGTCCAACCTGATCAAGTAATTCCCGATTGGGAAGTAAATTATTTCGGAAATAAGTATTTGTACCGGTACCCGCATAAACGCCTATGCTACCTTTATAATGTGAAGATAAATGCCCGCCTGTTCCAGTGCCTCCCATGCAATTTCCAAAAAAAGACGTTGCTGTGGATCCATTGCCGAAGCAACTTTAGGGTTTAAGCCGAAAAATGAAGCATCAAATTCTTTAACAGAAGGCACTATGCCTCGGGCTCTTACATAAAGTGGGTCATTACGCAAAGACTCTTGGAATTGAGGCATCCAGTTCTTCTTTTGTAAAAAAGGAGATCGTTTCTTTGCCATTTCTAAGGATTTCCCATAACTCCTGAATAGAACTTGCTCCAGGAAACCTTCCGGCCATACCAATAATAGCGACATCTCCCGATAAGTTGGATGTTTCATTTGATGGATTGGATGTTTCATTTATATCGTCACTTAGACGATACCATCTCTTTTTCCAGGTCTAAAAAGATCGCAAGCCCTGCTATGGTAGGAAATTGGTAAAGTTTAGTTATCGGCACCTTATACCCATGCTTTCGTTGAAGAATAGCTACTGTTTTTTGGGCCAGTAAGGAAGTGCCTCCTATTTCAAAAAAATTATCGTCTATACCTATTTTAGAAATCTGCAATATCTTGCTCCAGGTTTTAGTAAGATTTTTTTGTGTAGTGGTAGCCGGCTTTTTATAAAGTGGTGCTGAACTTGGCCTCTCGTAATGCGGCGGAGACAAGGCCTTCTTATCTATTTTC
>CAVUJH010000003.1:0-115013 GCA_963741775.1 uncultured Flavobacteriaceae bacterium
AATCACTACTTGATTCTCTTGGGGAAAAGAACCTTTAACAATTATTTATATGTGGGGTTATAACATCTGGTAAAAATTGGGGGTATTTACCTATAGAAGTGTGGGGGTGACTATATTATGATGTTATTCTGATGTAAAATTATTACAAAAAAATCCTTAAAAAAGAAATTGCGGAATTTTTAGATGTAATCATGTTTTTAGTCGTTAAACAACAACTTTTAGGCATAAAAAAATAAGGGAATTCCAGTATTCTTTATTTCATAACAGGCTGAAAGCGTTTTAGAAATAGAAAGATCAATAGGGGAATACCTTTATTTTTGGATCGAATTTATGTAAGGGAACCGGAAGCTTTTGCCTTAGAAGAAGATGGCTTTGTGTTTTTCATGCTAAGGCAAATAAAAGAAAATTTAGCTTTCCTTATTTCATTTGCAGGTGCTTTTATAAAAACTCCCGGTGATCTCCTTCCTCTAGCCAATAAACTTCTGGAAAAAATTTTTCAGGCTTCCCTGCAAAACTTGTAAATTGCATCAAAGCCCGCAATATGCAAAAAGACCTGCAGGATTACCGAAAATCCTATGAGCAAAGCGAACTGCTCGAGAACAAATTAGCCAAGGAACCCATTGAGCTCTTCGGAAGCTGGTTCCTTGAAGCCGAAAACCATCCCGGTATTGCCGAAGTGAATGCCATGAATCTCTCTACTATAGGAGAAGATGGATTCCCAAAGGCGAGGGTGGTCCTGCTGAAATCTTTCAGCAGAGAAGGTTTTACCTTTTATACCAATTATTCTTCGGAAAAAGGGAGAGCTCTTGAATCGCACAATAAGGTTTGCCTTTCTTTCTTTTGGCCCGGCCTCGAGAGGCAGGTGATCATTAAGGGCATGGCCTCAAAGACTTCCAAAGAGAATTCCGAAGATTACTTCAAGATCAGGCCGCGCGGTAGTCAGCTAGGCGCCTGGGCTTCCAGTCAAAGCGAAGTGATAGAATCCCGTGAAGCTCTGGAAGAGCAACTTCAGAAATATGAAGAGAAGTTCAAGGGACAGGATATTCCAAAACCCCCATATTGGGGAGGTTACCTGGTAAAGCCTGAAAGCTTTGAATTCTGGCAGGGAAGACTAAACCGCCTGCACGATCGAATTCTTTATACATCTGCCGAAAATAAAACCTGGAAAATTCAACGTTTAGCACCCTGATTATGAAGAGACTGATATTGGTGAGACATGGGAAATCTTCGCGGGAATATGATTTGCCCGATAAAAAGAGACCTTTGAAAAAAAGAGGTTATGAAGACGGGAAACTGGTTACAAAGGCCTTCAGGGAGTTTTTTACGCCCCCGGCAAAGTTCTGGAGCAGCCCGGCTGTAAGAGCTCATGAGACGGCGAAGATGTTTAAAGAGAAGTTGGAGATCGCTGACGGGGATTTTGAAGTCATCCCCGAACTCTACACTTTTGATTCCAAAGAACTCCTGAAAGTGATCAAATCCTGCCCCGATAAGGTGGATCAATTGGCTGTTTTTGGCCATAATCCGGCCATGACTTCCATGGTGAACCGCCTGGGGAACAAACCGGTAGATAATCTTTCTACAACGGGCCTTTGTGTGATAGATTTCGATGTGGAACATTGGAGCGAGATTAGCCGCGGGCAAACTTTATTAATCCTTTTGCCCAAGAACCTGCGCTAGATATATGCCGAATAAACAATACATTAACAGAGAATTAAGCTGGTTACAATTCAATGCCCGTGTGCTTCAGGAAGCCGAAGATGAAACGGTTCCTCTTATCGAAAGACTTAGGTTTCTGGGGATTTTTTCCAATAACCTCGATGAATTCTTTAAAGTGCGCTATGCGACGGTGAAGCGGATAGATCTTGCAGGAAAAGCCGGAAAAAGTGTTCTGGGCGGAATAAAGGCCAGCAAATTACTGGAACAGATCACCCAGATCGTGATTCAGCAGCAGGCCGACAGTTTATCCATATTAGAAGATATCCATACGAAACTGAAGGATCACGGGGTTTACATCATCAACGAAAACCAGGTTTCGGAATCTCAGCAAAAGTTTCTGAAGAATTTCTTTCTTTCAAAAGTTAGTCCGGCCTTGGTCACCATTATTTTGAATGACCTTCCGGAAATCCCCAGTCTTAAGGATAGTGGAGCTTATCTGGCAATTAAAATGGTGATGAAGGAGGAGGTGCCAAAAGAGGGAATTTCGAAATTGCTGGATCATCCGGTGAAGGAAAAGAAATATGTGCTCATTGAAATTCCGCGAAGTATAGAGCGTTTCGTGGTCTTGCCCGAAGAAGATGGGCGGCAGTATATTATTCTTCTGGACGACCTTATCAGGTTCAATCTGAAAAGCATTTTCAACATTTTTGAATATGAGAGCATTTCTGCTCATATGATCAAGATCACCCGCGATGCCGAACTGGATATCGACAGTGATCTGAGTAAAAGTTTTATAGAAAAGATTTCCAACAGCGTTAAAGATCGTATAAAGGGTGAACCGGTTCGGTTTGTGTACGACAAAACTATTGAAGAAGACACCCTCACATATCTTCTGAACAAGATGGGAATCGATTCTACCGATAGTATTATCCCGGGTGGCCGTTACCACAACCGTCGCGATTATATGAATTTCCCCAATCTTGGGGGAACAGAACTTCTTTATGAGGTGAAGGAGCCTTTGCCTATTCCAGGCCTGATCCTTCAAACGAGTCTTTTCAGTGGCATTGCTGAAAAAGATTTCCTGCTTTACGCTCCTTACCAGAGTTTTGCCTATACCGTAAAATTCCTGCGGGAAGCGGCTCTTGATCCGAAGGTAAAAGACATCAAGATCACTATTTACCGATTGGCAAAGATCTCGCATATCGCCAGTTCGCTCATTAATGCGGTGAAGAATGGTAAGAAGGTAACGGTGCAGATCGAACTTCGGGCGAGATTCGATGAAGTAGCCAATATTCGTTATGCCGAGCAGATGCAGGAGGAAGGGGTGAACCTTATTTTTGGTGTTCCCGGATTAAAAGTTCACTGTAAGACCTGCGTAGTTGAGCGGGAAGAAAACGGGAAGCTGAAAAGATACGGTTTTATAAGCACTGGTAATTTCAACGAATCTACCTCGCGTGTTTATACAGATTATACTCTTTTTACTGCAAATCCTGAGATCCTCAAGGAGGTAGTAAAGGTATTCGAGTTCTTCGAGATCAATTACAAGGTTAGCAAATACAGGCATTTAATCGTTTCGCCACATTATACACGTTCCAGCCTCATGAGGCTTATCCAGACCGAAATTGAAAATGCTTCAGAAGGAAAACCTTCAGGAATCAAACTGAAGCTGAACAGCCTTTCTGACTATCCTATGATCGATAAGCTGTACCAGGCAAGCCAGGCGGGTGTCAAGATTCAGCTTCTAATACGCGGAATTTGCTGCCTTATTCCCGGTATTCCAGGTTTAAGCGAGAATATTGAAGCTGTAAGCATCGTCGATAAATTCCTGGAACATCCAAGATTGCTCATCTTTGAAAATGGTGGAAATCCGAAGGTTTACATTTCTTCTGCCGACTGGATGACCCGTAATATGGACAATCGTGTAGAGATCACTTGTCCTATTTACGATCAGGATATCAAGAAGGAGATCATGGAAACCTTCGAAATAAGCTGGAAAGATAATGTCAAGGCCCGGCTGTTGTCCGATTCTCAAAACAATGCATACCGGCAGCGAAAGGAAGGAGAACCCGCAGTTCGTTCTCAACTGGCTCTCTATGAATATTATTTAGATAAAATTCAAAATTCAGATCAGTGATTACACAAAGAAAATTTGCCGCAATAGATATTGGTTCCAACGCCGTGAGATTGTTGATCTCCACGATCATAGAGAAAAAAGGTAAAGCCACGAGTTTTCGGAAGACTTCCCTGGTGCGGGTTCCTATTCGCCTGGGAGAAGATGTTTTTCTTCGTCAAAAGATCAATAAGAATAATACCGAAAGAATGCTTGATACCATGCAGGCGTTTAAGCTGTTGATGAATTCACACGGAGTCGAAAAATATAAAGCCTGTGCAACTTCGGCGATGCGGGAGGCCAGGAACGCTGAAAAAGTGGCGGCGCTCATTGAGGAAAAATCTGGCATAAAAATCGAAATAATTGATGGTTCGCACGAAGCGGCCATTATCGCGGCGACCGATCTTCAGGCGCTCATTCAGAATGACTGTAATTATCTTTATGTAGATGTGGGGGGCGGTAGCACCGAATATACTCTTTACAGCAACGGGAAAACGATCGCATCCAGATCTTTTAAAGTAGGAACCGTAAGATTGCTGAATGACCTCGTGGAACACCGCACCTGGGAAGAAATGGAAAGCTGGGTGAAAGACACTACAAAATCCTATAAAGATATTGAACTTATAGGTTCCGGCGGAAACATCAACAATATCTTCAAGACCAGTGGTAAAAAAGAAGGGAAGCCTTTAAGCATGTCGTATATAAAGAAGTATAACGAACTTTTGAATTCCTATTCCTACGAAGAAAGGGTCACCGAATTAAACCTGAAGAACGACCGGGCCGATGTTATTATTCCTGCTTCCCGTATCTATCTTGCCTCTATGCAATGGGCCAGAGCGGGTAATATTTACGTACCAAAGATCGGGCTAGCCGACGGCATTATCAAGTCGCTCTACAATGATGCAAAGAGAAAAGCTTAGCCGTGAATGCTTTCCTGGCGGCCGAGATCTTTCATGACTTCGGCCTCAAAAGTGAGTAGGTCCTGCCATTTTTGCTCGACTACCTGACGATCTTCGCCGAATTTTCTCGCGAATTTCAGGAACATAGTGTAATGATTGGCTTCACTCACCATAAGGTTTCTGTAGAATTCTGCCAGCTCCTTGTCTTCCAGTTTTTCAGAAAGCATTCTGAAACGTTCACAGCTTCTGGCTTCAATAAGTCCTGCTATCAAAAGGCGGTGTACCAGTTGTGTGGCACGGCTGCCACCCTTTGGAAAGAATTCCCTTAATTTTAGCACATATTCATCTTTTCGGTCCCAGCCGAGTTTGAAACCGCGCTCAATAATTTTGTCGTGAACCATCCTGAAGTGGCTCATTTCTTCTTTTGCCAAAGCCGTCATGGCCGTAACCAGCTCTGAATATTCCGGGTAGGTAACAATCAGGGAAATGGCGGTAGATGCTGCTTTCTGCTCACAATAAGCGTGGTCGATCAGAATTTCTTCTATATTTTTTTCGGCAACGTCTGCCCAGCGGGGATCGGTAGGAAGTTTTAACCCAAGCATATCTATACGTCTAAATCAAAAGTGGTTCGTAATTTGTCCAAAAGCGGATTTTTCTCTCTCAGCTTATTGTATTTCTCCATCGGCGTAAACGCGAATTTCTTTGCTGTAGTTTCATTCACGTTAATGGTAAGTCTGATGTGAGTATTTTGTAATTTGTTTCGCAGAAATCCCACCAGCTTATTTTGCTGGCGTTCCAGGTCAAGCTTCATGGTCTCGTTGGGAAGTTCCAGCAGGATCTCCTTTTCGTTTAGCTTCGGAAGGTCGGTCTCCAGGATGGAAGCAAGAATCTTTTCGCCCTTTTTCTTCAACCTGTGCACATAATCATCCCAGGCGGCATGTAGCTGAGTTTCGGTAAATGGCTCATCCAGTTCTACCGTGTGAGTGGCGGTGCGCTCCTGCTGTTGGGCCTCCAACTCTTTCTTTTTCCTGATGCTTTTCAGGGAAAGACCTGAAACTTTTTTCTTGCTGATGCCTGGATCTACTAGTGGTTCCGTCTTTGTTTCTGGTTTTGTTTCAACCTGTACAGCCGCAGCAACAGGGGCTTCAGCAATAGAAGTAGAGGGGCTGGCTTCTGAATGATATTCGCTGTTTTCGGCGGGTTTACAATCCTGGCCGGGTGTTTTGTGGCCTTCCGAAGGAAGCTGAGCTTCTTTTGGTGCTGCTGAAGCATTCTGCCCGTATTCGTTATTCTGAATAAGCTTCTTTTCTTCGGAAGAAATACTAACGGCTTTCTTTTCGAAGTGTTCCGCTGGAATTATTGTGGGCTCAGACTTTTTTTTTCTCCATCAAAAGTGATGGAGGCGAGCTGCATAAGGCAGAGTTCAACCAGCAAACGTTGGTTTTGACTGGTTTTGTATTTTAGATCGCACTCATTGGCGAGATCAATAGCTTTCAGCAGGAATTGATGAGAGGTTTTTTGAGATTGTTCAAAATACTTCATTTTCGTTTGCTCTCCTACCTCAAGCAGGTTGATCGTCTTCTGGTCTTTGCAAACCAGCAGGTCCCGGAAGTGGGAGGCAAGCCCTGCGATAAAGTGATGCCCGTCGAAACCGCTGGAAAGAATGTCATTGAAGTTAACCAATAACCCCGGAATATCATTTTCCAGGATCAGGTCGGTAACCTTCATATAGGTGTCGTAGTCAAGAACATTCAGGTTCTCGGTCACAGCCTGGCGGGTAAGATCATTTCCGCTGAAACTCACCACGCGATCGTAGATGGACAGCGCATCCCGCATGGCACCATCGGCTTTTTGCGCAATGATATTGAGGGCGTCTTCTTCAGCATTCACTCCTTCCTGTTCCGCTATGTAGGCGAGATAGTTTTTCGCATCGGTCACGGTGATCCTTTTGAAATCGAAGATCTGGCAACGGGAAAGGATGGTCGGGATGATCTTGTGCTTTTCAGTAGTCGCGAGGATGAAAATCGCGTGTTTTGGCGGCTCTTCCAAAGTCTTCAGAAAAGCATTGAATGCTGACTGTGAGAGCATGTGCACCTCATCAATAATATACACCTTGTATTTCCCAACCTGCGGAGGAATCCGCACCTGGTCGATCAGGTTTCTTATGTCGTCTACCGAGTTGTTGGAGGCGGCATCGAGCTCAAAGATATTGAAGGCAAAATCTTCATCGGGGCTCTGCGTGCCATCCTGGTTGATCATCTTGGCCAGAATACGGGCGCAGGTGGTTTTTCCTACTCCACGGGGGCCGGTAAAAAGAAGCGCCTGGGCCAGATGATTGTGTTCAATAGCATTAAACAAAGTATTGGTAATAGCCTGTTGGCCCACAACATCTTTAAAGGTTTGAGGTCTGTACTTACGTGCTGATACTACGAAATGCTCCATTGAAATCTATTGAAGCACAAATATAAAGATCGCAGGCCGAAGTTCTAAGCCAGAACCTTTTATTTTTAAACAAAAGAGGTATAGAAATTAACAATTGCAGGCAAAGGGAATTACTGTACCTTTGCGCCTTAAGCAGGCCGCCTTATCGCTACGCTTTTAGCGTAGAGGAAAGTCCGGACACCGCAGGGCAGCATAGTGGGTAACACCCATCGGCCGAGAGGTCAGGACAAGTGCAACAGAAAGAATGTACAGGTAATGCTGTAGTGAAACCAGGTAAACTCTATGCGGTGCAATGCCATGTATACCGGCATTTAAGGATCGCCCGTCCGTTGCCGGAGGGTAGGCAGCTAAAGGTTCTTGGCAACAAAAACCGCAGATAAATGATAAGGATCCCTTATGGGGAGACAGAATCCGGCTTACAGGCCTGCTTTTTTATTATCGACCACACCTTGAGCCCAGGCAATGGCTTCCTCTAAATTGGCAAATATATCAAAGGGCAGGGGAGAGAACTGCTTTTCAAAGTTGGCCGTGGTAAGTTGAGAGAAATTGTCACTTACAATAGCCACTCCCGAAAGCTTTTCATTTTCTTTTAATTTCAAATAAATAAGTGGATTTACGTTGTAGCTGTGTACCCTTTTGGAGATATAAACATAAGGTTGGTCCTTAAAATATTTCCTGCAGATGTTGCGGACCTTCTCAAGGATCTCTTCATCAAAGATTACATTTTCATGAACCCTGGAGATCACATAGAAATTATAGAATTCCAGGATGCATTCCTGCAGTTCTTCAATTTTTTCGGGCGTTAGCATTCCTGAAGATAGGAATTATTCGAAGAAACTAAAAACGGAGCTGCCATATCTTCGGCCTTCAATAAAATGTTCAGCTTCAGAAATATCAGTATGTTTGGAGTGTTCAATGATTAGTTGTCCTCCTTCAGCCAATAACTCTTTCTCAAAAACAAGATCGGCTATTCTGGCAAATTCTTTAGCATCAAAATCATAGGGCGGATCAGCAAAAATGATATCGGCTTTGATTGGTGCTTTTTCCAGGTACATGTAAACATCACTTTTGATCACATTAATATCGAAATCGAGTTCTGATGCTGTTTTCTTGATGAATTTCACGCAATCGAAATTGGCGTCAACAGCAGTGATACGTTCTGCGCCGCGGGAGGCAAATTCGTAGGCGATATTCCCGGTGCCGGAAAACAAGTCCAGCACTTCGAGCCCCTGAAAATTAAAATGATTGTTCAGGATGTTGAAAAGCGCTTCTTTAGCCATATCGGTAGTAGGCCTCACCGGTAGTTTTTTGGGAGCAATAAGCCTTTTTCCTTTGTTTGTTCCTGAAATTATGCGCATTTATAGGGAATTAAATATTATGTAATCTTCGGTATTCCTGGCTGGTTTTTCAACAGTAGTAGCAAATTCATAAGAAGTTTTATCCTCCAGAAATTTGACATTTTTTACATATTTTTTTGCCAGCGCCAGTTCAGAAGAATTCTCTGAAATGTCGCCCAGCAGAACAAGTTCAAAACGCTCGGGATTGAGATTCAGTTGTTCTGCAGTAAAGAGGATGTAATAAAGAAAATCTTCTTTGGTCTCATAAGTAAAACTGTTACACAGCAACAACTGCCTGTTTTCGATCACGACCAGGTCAAAATCTTTGGATTTCTTGTTAATATACATTGTTGGCTGTGATCTTCCCGGCCGCTTTAGTAAAGATTCAACAAGGACCGAAATACTATGTTTATACTCGAATTCCCCATATTTCTCGAAAAAATAATTCAGGATATTGGCATAGGGGATATAAACATTTACGATCGGTTGTTTTTCGAGTTCGTCGTGTGCGACAAAATCGGTTTTAAGTATTTTGGTGTTGAATTTAAGAAAGGAGGAAGCATTTTCTTCCCTGAAATATTTTGAAGGCACAAGGGAATAAAGCTGATTGCTGAAGAGCAATTTCACTTCATTTATCTCCTGCTGCAGCTGTTCTTCCTTTTCATATTGCAGTTCGATTTGTGCGAGCGTTTTGATAGGATCAAGTTGCTGCTCAAAGAAATGCCTGCGGTAATAAACAATCTGCCTGCTTTCAGTATTTAGGATACAAAAAGAAAGTCCATTCAGGCTAACCTGAATGGACAGTTTTAAAGAGGTATTTTCATGACTATTCGTCGCCATATACTTTTGGCCAGTTCCCGTTGGTGTTAACTTCTTCCATAGAACCTACTCTAATGTAAGCACCATTAACGTCATCTACCGACTGTACATCATTTTGTTGAAGTACCAGGTCCTGGTTTTGGTCTTGTAATATCACGCTTTTGGCAACCTTGGCTTCAAAAACGGGAATATCGGTTTCTCCTTTTTTAACAGTACCGGCATTAAGTTGAAATTTGGCATCAACTCCTTCCACGGGCACATTCATCATGTTGGTGTAACGCTCGCGGTTTCCTTTGTAAAGAGAATCTTTTACTGAAGCAAAACCAAGGGTGTCGATCACTACGCTTTCCACGTATTTGTCAACCCCGTAGTTCTTTTTGTATTCTTCATCAAGGAAGGTAGTATCGCGACGCTGAGTAATAGCAAATTCAGCAGTATCGATAAAAGCAACAAGGCTATCGAAATTAGAAGCGAATTTTCCTGTTACTTCTTTATGAGCAAGTTCAGCCGCTCTGATGTCTTTAAGGTTTTCAATTACTTTGACGTAACGTTTCTCCTTTACTTTATTAAACTGGATGGGTTCGTATACAGCATCGAACGTAAGATAGGCAAGGCCTATAATCACCAACCAAAGAACTAACTGAATTGCAAGTCTCATGCTTTCTTAATTTTGTTTTAAAATTTTAATAGTGTTCCACGACAAATCTACAATTTTTTTTTATTCGCAAAAGTTTCTGTCCTAAAAATCCATTGTTATCTTTGAGAATTGATCTACTTGCTATGGAAAAACTGAATGTACCCGCATTCTATAAACTTCTCTTAAAAGACCTTGGATTCCCCGCTAAAGCAAAGCAGGATATCGCTTTGCAGAAGTTGGCCCATTTTGCTGTTGAAGGAAATAAAGATGACCTTTTTGTATTAAAAGGTTTCGCCGGGACGGGTAAAACCACGATTATCAGCGCCTTGGTGAAAAATCTCTGGAAGATCAGGAAATCCGGAATATTAATGGCGCCTACCGGTCGTGCAGCGAAAGTGATCTCCAATTATTCGGGTCAGGAGGCCTTTACCATTCATAAGAAGATCTATTTTCCGCGGAAATCGGGTGGGAGTGGCGTCAAATTTGTGCTGCAGCCAAACAAGCATAAGAACAGCCTTTTTATTGTTGATGAAGCTTCCATGATCTCTGATGTGAATACCGATTCCAAATTATTTGAGAATGGTTCTCTCCTGGACGATCTTATAGAATATGTATACAACGGCCAGAATTGTCAGCTTTTATTGATAGGAGATACTGCGCAGTTGCCGCCAGTGAAGATGGAAATTAGTCCCGCCCTGGAGGAGCAGAAACTTCAGTTTAGCTATCATAAAGAGGTTACTCATATTGAGCTGGACGAAGTGGTAAGGCAAAGCGAAGAAAGCGATATTCTTCTGAATGCCACCCGCATCAGGGAATGCCTTCAGGAGGAATTCTATGAGAGCTTTCAGTTTAAGTTAACGCCGAAGGCCGATGTGGTGAGGCTTCAGGACGGCTATGATATTATGGAAGCAATTCAGGATGCCTATGATAACCTCGGAAATGAGGAAACCAGTATTATTGTACGTTCCAATAAAAGAGCGAATCTCTACAACCAGCAGATCCGCTCCCGGATCCTTTTCCAGGAAGAGGAAATTTCAGCCGGGGACTATCTCATGGTGGTCAAGAACAACTATTTCTGGATCAAACCAAGTTCCGAAGCAGGATTTATTGCCAATGGCGATATTGTGAAAGTGCTGGAGATCTTTGCTATTCGTGAACTTTATGGTTTCCGCTTCGCGGAAGTGCAGGTGCAAATGGTCGATTATCCAAAGATGCGGCCGTTCGAAACCGTGGTGCTGCTCGATACCCTTACCAGCAATTCGCCGTCACTCTCCTATGAAGAATCAAACACACTGTACCAGGAGGTAATGAAAGATTATGCCGATGAGACTTCGAAGTACAAGAAATTCCTGAAGGTGAAGAATAACAAATATTTCAACGCGCTGCAGATCAAATTTTCCTATGCCATGACCTGCCATAAATCGCAGGGTGGCCAGTGGCATACTATTTTTATCGAACAGCCCTATTTACCCGAAGGCGTGGGTAAAGAATACCTGCGCTGGCTTTATACTGCCGTGACCCGGGCTACAGATAAGCTCTATCTCATTGGTTTTAAAGATGATTTCTTTCTTCAGGATTAACTAAAAATTAAACAGAAGACCGGCCGGAAAAGCCTAATTTTGATCAACTAAAAATTTCAGATTTTGGATAAGACACCGCTTAAGATAATCGCTATGATCCCGGCGCGCTATGAGGCCAGCCGTTTTCCGGGGAAATTATTGAAAGACCTCAACGGAAAAACGGTAATTCGCCGCACTTATGAAGCTGCCCTGAACACCGGCCTTTTCCAGGAGGTTTATGTGGTAACTGACAGCGATAAGATCTTTAGCGAAGTAATGTCTTTTGATGGTAAGGCCATCATGAGCAAGCAGGAGCACGAATGTGGGAGCGACCGCATTGCTGAGGCGGTTGAGAATATGGAGGTGGATATTGTGGTGAATGTGCAGGGGGATGAACCTTTTATTGATAAGAAAAGTCTCTCGAAGTTGCTGGATGTCTTTACCGCCGATGATGCCGAAAGTATTGACCTGGCGTCTTTGAAAACAGCGCTTTCAGACAGCGATGAGATCACCAATCCCAACAACGTGAAAGTGATCACCAATAAGAACAATTTTGCGCTGTATTTTTCCCGTTTCCCGATTCCTTATCCACGGAATACCGAGGCCACGGTCACCTATTTTAAACATATTGGGATCTACGCCTTTCGGAAACAGGCTCTTATTGATTTCCACAATTTGCCGATGCTGCCTTTGGAGGAAACCGAGAAGATCGAGGCTATTCGCTACCTGGAATATGGAAAGAACATCAAAATGGTCGAAACATCCATGCAAACTATTGGCATAGACACGCCTGAAGATCTTGAGAAAGCGAGGAAAATTCTTCAGCAGGATTAATTGCTGACAGCGGTTTTGTAGGTTTTCAGGGCGCGTTCCCGGGCTTCTTTATGATCCACCATAGGCTCCGGGTACTCGGCAGTTCCATATTCTTTCACCCATTCCTTAATATATTTCTTCTTTTTGTCGAATTTTTCGATCTGTGTGGTGGGGTTGAATATTCTGAAGTAAGGCGCGGCATCAACGCCGCTGCCGGCAACCCATTGCCAGTTTCCAATATTTGAAGCCATCTCGTAATCCAGCAGCTTTTCGGCGAAATAGGCCTCGCCCCAGCGCCAGTCGATCAGCAGGTGTTTGCAAAGGAAGCTCCCAACAAGCATCCGCACCCGGTTGTGCATAAAACCCGATTCATTCAATTGCCGCATTCCGGCATCTACCAAGCGGATAACCGGTCTTTCCTTCCTGCCATTTCCTGAATTCCTCTTTATTGTTGCGCCATTTGATGCGGTCGTATTTCTTTTTAAATGAATCGGTTACCGTTTCAGGGTAGTGGTAAAGCACCTGCATAAAGAATTCCCGCCATATCAGTTCCTGGAGGAAGGTCTTGTTGCTTTCTGCATTTGCCTTTTTGACCATTTTCCGGATGCTCACCGTTCCGAAGCGCAAATGAGGACCCAACCTGGAAGTGCCTTCCCGGGCAGGAAAATTGCGCGTATTTTCATAATTTTCAAGCAGAGTAGGAGTCACATCATAATCCGGCACCTTTAAAGAGGAAGTCCTAAAACCCAGATCGCTCAGGCTAAGATTCGGCAATCGCGTGTTCTGAATTAAATTGTTTAGATATTGACTGGTGTAATGGATCTTCAGATCCATATTGCTGAATTTCTCTTTCCAGCTTTTCATATAAGGCGTATAAACCACGTAAGGTCCTCCATCCTGCTTGGTGATCTCATCTTTTTCAAAGATCACCTGGTCTTTAAAAGTATGAAAACCGATATTCGCCTTTTCAAGAAGCTCTTTAATTTCCCTGTCCCGATCCCTGGCGTAAGGCTCATAATCATGATTGGTAAAGACCTTTTCAATTTCGTGATCCTTCAGTAGTTGTGTAAATACTTCAGAAGGTCTTCCGTGGAAAATAGCGAGAGAGCTGCCGTGCTCTTCCTGCAACTCCTTCCGCATTTTCTGCAGCTCATCATATATAAAAGTAACGCGGGCGTCGTCTTCAGGAAGGCTGTCGAGAATTTCAGGATCGAAGAGGAAGATAGGAAGCACCGGAAGATCGCCTTTTAAAGCCTCCAGAAAACCTACATTATCATCAAGCCGAAGATCCCTTCGGAACCAAAAAATGTTTACTTTTTTGCTCATAGGGCGGAATTCTTTACTGCGGAATTGGTCTTTTTTGAGGTTTTCTCCGGAAATTCCCCGAAGAAATCTTTTAGCTTTTCTCTTCTGAATTCAAAGATCTCTTCCAGTTTTGGCCTCACAAGAAAAGGCTGTGCCATACGCCCGAAAGGACCAAAGGGCATGGCGTAATCTATGATGTCTTCCATTTGAACGCCGCCGTCGATCTCCTTCAGAAAGTGTTTGTGATGCCACAGGGCATAAGGCCCGAAGCGCTGTTCATCTACGAAATATTCCAGCTCCTTTACATGTGTAATTTCGGTAACCCACCTGGTTTTTATACCGGCAACAGGAGTCACAATATACTGAATGATCTGGCCGGGAAACATTTTGCGGTCTGCTCCCGAAACGATATCGAAGCCCATATAAGGCGGAGTGATCTTTTTAAGATTGGCAGGATCTGAAAGGAAATTCCAGGCTTTTTCCAGGGAAACAGGCAGATTCTGAGTTTTGTGAAGCGTGTAGATCTTCATGGAAGGATTGCTTTTCCAACAAAAGTAGGTGTTGTTTTGTTTAAAATAAAATATTTTAAGTTAAACAAAATTAAAACCAATACCACGAGATTCTGAATTGCGGCTGTTTTTTTGAAACCTTAATATTCCAGGCCGATTTCTGTTCGAATCCTGTCCAGTAAACCGATAAGCTGTAGGCTTTTTTCAAAAGTCATTTCGGTACTTTCGGTTCTGCCTTCCTTCAACATTTTCTGAACGTGTTCTGCTTCAAAATTATAGCCGTTGGCGACCACATTGAAATCACTGTTTTCTTCGCCTTCCGAAGTAAGCACCTGCACTGAAGTTGGCTCATGGAAGCGGGAATTCATGCGAATTGTAGCCTTCTCCAAAACAATCGTAGCGGTAGTAGGTGTTTTTCTGCCAATATTACTATCCAGTTCCGCTTCAACGCCACCCGGATAATGGAAAATCATATTGCATTCCTCGTCGATCTCGGTAGTACTGAAATTAGCGGATGCGGTGATCTTTTCAGGCTTCCCCAAAAAGCTAAGAGCCATAAAAACAGGATAGATCCCTATATCCAGAAGGCTTCCGCCGCCAAGATCTTTGTTGAAAAGCCTCCCGTTTTCATCGAATTCCGCAGCAAAGCCAAAATCGGCTTTCAGGCTTTTGATCTTTCCATATACCCCCGATTGCACGAGCTTATAAACATATTCGAAGTGTGGCAGGAACTGCGTCCACATGGCTTCCATAAGAAATACCTTTTCTTTTTTGGCGGTAGCGATCATCTGTTCGACCTCTGCTTTATTCATGGCAAAAGGTTTTTCGCAAAGCACCGGCTTTTTATTCCGAAGACAGAGCAGCGTTTGTTTGAAGTGAAAGACATGTGGCGTGGCAATATAGATCACGTCTACATTTTCATCATTGATCATTTCCTCATAACTGCCATAGGCCTGCTTTGCATGATGTTCTTTGGCGAAAAAGTCGGCTTTTTCCTGCGAACGACTTGCCACGGCATAAATTTCGGCTCCTTCCACGTGCTGCAGGCCGAGACAAAATTTCCGCGCAATCTTTCCCAATCCCAGAATTCCCCATCTTGTATGTTTAACTTTCATAGCGGTTTGTTTTCAGGTTGTAATTACTTTCATTCATGCGCTGCAGGAGCAAAGCCAAAGCGATCACCAGGCTGCAACCAAGCACGTTAAGCCATAGGTACGGCATTCCGTCCATCAACCAGACAGAGATCACCACTGCCTGAGTAATAAGGGCCGCGATGAATACCGCATTGCTCTTTACGTATTTTATAAAAAAAGCGAGCAGGAAGATACCCAGCACATTTCCGTAGAAAATAGAGCCGATGATATTCACCAGTTGAATGAGATTATCAAAAAGATCGGCAATGCTTGCAAAGCCAATGGCGATAAGACCCCAGGCCAGAGTGAACCACTTGGAGGCGTACAAATAATGTTCTTCGCTTTCGTCGGGTTTCACGCTGCGCCTGTAGATGTCGATGACCGTTGTTGAAGCCAGCGCATTCAATTCTGAAGCAGTAGAAGACATGGCTGCCGAAAGGATCACGGCCAGGAGCAAACCTATCAATCCGCGTGGCAGGTTATTCAGAATAAAATGAATAAAAACATAGTCTTTATCATTGCTTTCGGCGTCTTCATCGGCGGCATTTATAAGGACCTTAGCCTTTTCCCGGTTTTGGTGTTCAGCTACGTTCAGCCGGTTGAGCTGCTTTGTAAAGCCCTCCTTTTCTCTGGAGGATAACTCCGGAAGTTGTTCTGCATAGCTGCTGGTAAGTTGTTCTTTTTCCTTCTGAATATGGCGGTGTGCCACCATCAGGTCCTGGTATTGCTCGGTATAGTTAGAATTTAGAACTGTTTCTGTGGCTGCGGGATTAAAGTTAAGCGGCGTAGCATGGAACTGATAGAAAACAAAGACCATGACGCCTACCAGCAAAATGAAGAATTGCAGCGGCACTTTCAGCAATCCGTTGAAAACCATTCCCAACTGACTTTGTTGCAGGGATTTTCCCGAGAGGTAACGCTGCACCTGGCTTTGATCGGTTCCGAAGTAGGAGAGAGCAAGAAAAGTTCCGCCTATGAGTCCGCTCCAAATAGTATAACGGTTATCAAAATCAAAGGAGAAATCCAGGACGTCCATTTTTCCACTGCTGCCGGCGATCTCCAGGGCATCGCTCAACCCAATGTTTTCAGGAAGGTAATGCAGGATGATAAAGAAAGTGGCGATCATCCCTGTAAGGATTACCGCCATTTGCTGTTTATGCGTCACGCTCACCGCCTTGGTTCCCCCCGAAACAGTGTAGATGATCACCAGGACGCCGATGAGCACTGTAAGCCCGGTAAGATTCCAGCCCAGCACCGCCGATAAAATTATGGCCGGCGCAAAAATAGTGATTCCGGCGCCCAGGCCACGCTGGATCAAAAATAGCAGTGCCGTAAGGGTGCGTGTCTTAAGATCGAACCGGCTTTCGAGATATTCGTAGGCTGTATAGACCTTCAGGCGGTGATAAATAGGAATAAAGACCAGGCAAATGATCACCATAGCGATGGGCAGGCCAAAATAGAACTGTACAAAACCCATTCCGTCGTTATAAGCCTGTCCAGGAGTGGAGAGAAAGGTAATAGCACTGGCCTGCGTCGCCATCACCGAAAGGCCAATGGTCCACCAGCGGGCATCCTTTCCGCCTTTAATGTAATCTTCCACATTTTTGCTGCCCCGCGATTTGTACACTCCATACAAAACGATGAAAGTGATGGTGCTTGTTAGAACCAGCCAATCGATTAACTGCATATCAGGAGAAAGATTTCATGATGAAGTAGAAAAGCAGGATATAAAGTGCGTTGGCGATCAGCACGATGGTGTAACTTTTTTTCCAGTGATATTTTTCCGGCTTCTCCATTATTTTCCTATTGAGATAAGATTCGCAAAAAGACGGTAGGCTCCTGGAACTCCCGCCGGGAATTCCCTGAAAAAGCTCAGGCCGGTATAAATGTAATAACCCTTTCCGTAGGGCGCCACCAGCAAACTTCCATCACGGGCAGGCTCTCCTTTGTCGTGCATTGAAAGAACAGGAGTGAATTGCTTAGACCAGCTGTCGGGAAAATAAAGCCCTCGTTCCTGAACCCAACCCTCAAAATCGGCTTTGGTGATCTTATTGGGATAATTCAGCACAGGATGATCTTTGGCCAGAAAGTCAACTGCGGCATCTTCTTCCACCACGCGGTCTCGTGAAATATTTAGTTTATAAGGCGAAAGATTATCGGTAACAAGGCCGTGATTCGTGTTGTATTGAACAATTAGGGTACCGCCGTTCTTGACGTACTCGAAAAGTACGTCCTGCTTATATTTCAATTCTTCCACCGTATTATAGGCCCTGATACCTACAACAACAGCATCGAAATTCTTCAGATTTGCTGCTGAAATGCCAGCGGGAGCGATTTTGGTGACCTTATAACCGATCTGCTCCAGGCTTTCGGGTACCACATCTCCGGCGCCTTCAATATAGCCGATATTTTCGCCGCGTTTTTCCAGGTTAATTCTGGCCAATTTCAGCCTTGAGGGCAAAACCAGCGTTTGAAGCGGAATATGAGGATAATCTATTTGCACGATCTTATCTGAAAATTCCTTGCCGTTGATCATTAGCTTCGGAAGAAGTGCAGTTTCCTGCTGAGATGCCGGAGGTGTAACGCTGAAATTAAGCTTTACCGAAGCTCCTTTCTGCGGAAGGTCGAAATTCTGCATTTTCGGCTCAATTTTCCAGCCTTCGCCAGCCTTTAAGGAAAGCTGTCCCTGCAGCTGATCTTTCCACGAAGTCACAGTTACCGAAATTTCCTTTGGTTCAGAATCTTCAAAAATAAGCACATCTTCATCAAATGCTGCGGAAACAGGGGGAGTGATCTCAAAAGACTGATAGGTTTCTCCTCCAACAGGATCATTATACTTATAAACGATGGGTCGTTCGAAAGAGATATCGGTACCATCAAAGCTCATCCTGAAGATGGCTTTGCTGTTGTATGGCGTTTCCGGCAAACCTCTCAGCTGCTGATCTTCGACTTTATACATCCCTACGGAATTCTTCTCTTTGAGCCAATAAGGAGAGGTGTAGCGGGCATCGGTCGGAATCTTGAGGTTGAGCTGGTTATGCCAATCCTGGTTATTCTGAAGTAGTATTTTGGGCTGAATTTCGGAATTATTGGGGATGAGCTGAACTCCAGCTAATGTGATGTTTTCGTTGCTGCGATTGATGGCTTCCAGGCTCACGGGAACTTCCTGCGAAGGTGTAGCCGAGGGAACCTGGGCTACGGCTTCCAGATAAAGCCCGGCAGAGGCTGCAATGATCTCTTTGATCTCTTCGGTTTTAATTTTTTTCCAGTGCTCGTTGTCCAGTTGTTGGATCAACCTGTACGCCTGCAACAATTTTGGAAGGCTGGCGGCGGGATCATCAAAATTATAGTTTTTGATGATGTCACTTACCAGTTCACCAATTTTTTCACCTCCTTTTACGCGGTCCCACGAAGTGTCTATGCCTGCAAAAACATCGTTGGAATTCTGAGGCATATCGCCTTTGATCAATTCGAGGTATTCCATTTGAGAACCACGGGTTCCGGTGCTGCCAAAGCCCTGTGACTGGTGCTGACTCCTGCTAAGGGAAGCGATTTCAGAATTGGAAAGGCCCTTCAACGGAAAATAAACTCCCGTATCGAAACTTATAAATTTGGACTTATCGGCTTCTTCAAAAGCTTTTTCTCCTCCATAGAACCAGGGAGAAGTATTGAAAAAGAGCCGTTTTGGGGAATAGGTATTTGTATACTGAAGTTGCTCAGGATAAGAATCCTGCTCACCTGCCAGATCAAAGGCTTCAACGCTCAATATGGCCGAGGAGGTATGGTGGCCATGAGTGGTGCCGGGGGTACGGTGATCAAAACGATCGATAATTACATCTGGCTGAAATTTCCGGAAGATCCATACCACGTCGCTCAATACCTTATCGCGATCCCAGATCTGGAGGGTTTCGTCTGGATTTTTAGAATAACCAAAATCGTTGGCGCGGGAGAAGAATTGTTGTCCACCGTCTATCTTGCGGGCGGCAAGTAGTTCCTGGGTTCTTATCACTCCAAGTTGCTCCCGGATCTCCGGTCCCAGGAGGTTTTGGCCTCCATCCCCGCGGGTTAGGGCGAGGTAGGCAGTTCGGGCGTGCTTTTCATTCGAAAAATAGGAGATGAGCCGTGAATTTTCGTCATCGGGATGGGCGCCCACATAAAGAACCGATCCCAGGAAATTCAGCTTCTGAAGTTTCTCGTAGATTTCAGAAGAATTCAGTTTTTGAGGGGCCTGAGCCTGGATACTAATTGAAAGAAGGAGGAGAAGAAAAAAGAATAATCGGCGCATTGGTGGCGAAATTAGTTTCAGTAAAACCAAATATAGAAATTTTGCGGGCCTTCTGCAGGAAATTGGAAGCTTTAACTTCTAAAGGGTGTCTTTGCCTTCATCGAGAAAAACATTTTTCTCAATAAGGGAAACCGGTTTTTGAAGTATGAGGTTGTTGGGGTAAGTAATTAATTCTCCATCTAAAGTCCTTAGGTGCAAATGAAAAGCTTTGATGTCTTCAATGATCGCTTCAATAGGAAGATCTTTATCATGGATCTTTATTTTATCACCGATCTTATACGGAAAGGAAAAGAAGAGGATCACGCCTGAAGTGATATTGCTAAGGATTGACCAGATCGCGAAGGAAGCAACTCCCAAAACGGCAAAAACCGAAGAAAAGACCAGTGCGATCTCGGCAAGCCCAACTCCCCAGGCCAGCGATAATAGAAATGCCGCAATAATAAGAATGAGAATGTTGATGTATTTAAACATCAGCCTGGTACGGGTAATATTGATCTCGCTGCGTTGCCCAGCCCGCTGGGCAGCTTTCTTCAGTAGAAATTGAACAAAAAGGAGAAGGATAACCGCGACCAGGGTATAAGTAAGTTCAGAGCGATAATTGGTAATAAACTCGTTCATTAATCGAGGTGTAATTTTTTGCGCAAAGATAGGTCTTTATTGCCGTTTTTGGTCCAGTAGGCCGATTTAATGCTGACCATTTTTTTGGCGGTAGTGGTCATTACACGGGCATTTTTCCCAAAGCCACTTTCAGCCGTCTCTTCCCATTTCTGAATAGCATAAGGAAATTCGCGTTGGAAATAAATGCTGAGTTTCCGGTGGAGTTCAGGATATTCAATATTGTAAATATCGATATTGTCCTTGGAGAGAAAACCTGCAACCGCGTCGTAGGCTTTGATCTCCTTGTGGTGCAGCCTGAGAAATTCGAAAGAAGGGAGCATTTTTATATTTCCCGTAGGAAGGGAAGAGGGATTTATCCGCAGCTGATTCCAGATTTCGTTTTCGAGATATTGCTTCGGTAGTTCCAGGTGCTGATCGGCCTCGCCCTGGAAATAGGAGTGCGAAATGACTTCGAATTTATCGCGATTGTTCAGTTGCATGTAAACCTGTCCGCACCATTCCTGAGCTGAAGCTGAGACTTTGATTGCATGCCGGTTATTATCAACAGGATAAAAACTGCTTTGCATGATACTGTAAGGGTAGATACCGGTGACGAATTTCTTGACCGCATTCAATTTAAGAACCGAAATATTGTCTTTGTCCCTGCCGTTTGCCTTTACCTGTTCTTCCGGAAGAAAATCCTCGGTGACGTATACCAGCACCGCAGTACCTTCCCTCATTTCGCCATAGCGCGCCTGCTTCAATTTATAGGAAGTGATTTCCGCTTCGCCGGAATACCAATACTCCTTGAATTCTCTGGAGAGAGGCTCAGGCTTTTTGCCCGCGGAATCTTTTCCGCAGCTAAAGAAGAGCAGAGGGATTAGAAAGAAGAAAAGCCTTGACATATTTAGGTTTTTCCTAAAATTACGAATTATAACCTTCCTATATCCAGTAGGGTATCATAAACCAGGTGAGTCGGCAGCCCTACTACGTTGAAATAGCTGCCTTCTATATGAGTGATACCGATAAGACCGATCCACTCCTGAATGGCATACCCGCCGGCTTTGTCAAAAGGCTGGTAGTTTTCGATGTAAAAATCGATCTCTCCTTTTGTTAAGTCCTTAAAGTTTACCAGCGTTGTACAATTTACCGTACGTTGAAGCTTGTTGGTCGTAAAGCAAACCGAGGTGATCACTTCGTGCGTCTTTCCGGAAAGCCTATGCAGCATTTCGGAAGCTTCGGCAGCATCTTTCGGCTTGTTTAGCGCAACCTCGTCATGCCACACGATCGTATCGCTGGTGATGAGGATCTGATTTTCCTTTAGTTCCTTCTGAAAAGCTTCGGCTTTAAGTTCCGCGAGAAAATCGGTGATCCCGGAATCATTTAAATATTCAGGATATATTTCCTTTACCGGCCGCACATCGACAGTGAATGGGATATCGAGTTCTTTAAAGAATTTTTGCCTTCGGGGAGAACCTGAGGCCAAAATGATTTCCTTGTCTTTTAAAAATTCTCTGAGCATATTATGGAAGTAAAAGTTGATGTAAACCGATGGAAATTATTCCAAAGAACAAAATTATTTTCAGAATAAGGCTTAGCCGACTGAAATCTTTTTTCTTTTCGGCACTTGTGATCTGTACCAGGAAATACAAAAGCGGCCCCAGTATAAATAATAAGGTGTAGAGGACGGCGACTGTATTTTCAAAAAGATACATATAAAGATAGTAGATGATCGCCATGAACGGGATCAATGCAAGCGCAAAAATGGCTTTGCTGGTGCGTTCTACACCCAGCACAATCGGCAGGCTTCGGATACCAGTGTTGTAATCGCCCCTGATATCTTCCTGATCCTTGACCATCTCCCGCAAAAGATTAATAAGGAAAGCAAAAAAGGCGTAGTCGAGCAGGAGCGAGAATAACAGGGACTGAATTCCACGATTTTCAGCAGTAATTGCCGGGAGAAGGTCAAAAAGACCGGGCAGGAGAATGACCAAAGCCACCAGGAGGCTAATTAGGATATTCCCCACTACGATAATCTGCTTTAGATAAGAAGCATATAAATAAAGTAGGGCAGAAGTGAATATGAAAATGGCAGAAAAGCCCGGATGACCAATAAGATTGGCCAGATAAAAGCCCATCGAGACTCCGGTAACATTCAGAATAATAAAAAGATTGTTCGCTGCCTTTTCAGAAATTTTCTTTCCGATAACCCGCTTTTCAGGTTTGTTGATCTTATCGGCTTCCACGTCGTAAACATCGTTGATGACATAACCTGCTGCTGCAATGCAGATGGTGGCAAAGACCAGTAAAAAATAGCTAAAATCGCTAAGACTGAGACCCGCACCAGCCGGGATGAATAGAAAATACCTGATCAGGTATTGAGTAAGGACAATAAAGAGAAGGTTTCCGAAGCGGATGAGTTTGAGGAATGCTGGCATAGGTTCCTAATTTGTGGCGAATCTTAGCCCGATAAGGGAAATAATAAGCGTGCTGAGAAAGAAGATGCGCCAGAAATGTACAGGCTCCTTAAAAACCACAATTCCGAGGATCACCGTTCCAACAGCACCGATTCCAGTCCAGACGGCATAGGCAGTTCCTATTGGCAAAGTTTGGGTGGCTTTGTAGAGGAGCGTCATGCTTCCGGCAAGGCACAGCAGAAAACCAATGAACCACCAGGTGGCGGTATGGCCGGAGCTGAATTTTGCTTTTCCCAGGCAAAAGGCAAATCCTACTTCAAAAAAACCAGCTATGATCAGGAGGAGCCAGCTCATATTATTGTACCACCCATTTTCCCTGAACCTTCATAACCTGCTCAATAACGTCGCGCACGCAGCCCTTTCCGCCTTTTTTGTGCGAAATATATTTTGAAACTTCCTTGACTTCGGCAACGGCATCCTGCGGGCAACAGGGAAGGCCTACCAGTTTCATGGGATACAGGTCGGGAATATCGTCACCCATATAGAGTACTTCGTCGTGTTTAATGTCGTAAATATCAAAGAATTCATCCATCTGTTCCACCTTGTCGTGCACACCCAGGTAAATGTCGGTAAGACCGAGGCCGCGCAGGCGTTTTCTCACTCCTTCATTTTTTCCTCCGGAAATGATGCATACCGTATAACCGGCATCTTTAGCCACTTTCATGGCATAGCCGTCTTTCATATTCATAGTTCGCAACAGCTCGCCGTTGGTACTTACCTGTATGGAAGCGTCGGTCAAAACGCCGTCTACGTCAAAAACAAAGGTGTTGATCTGGTTGAGGTATTCTTTATAGTTTTTTTCCATGAAATTTTTTGATGGATGAGGTTAAGCGTTTGTATATCTTTTTTTGATCTCTTTTTAACAGCCTGAGATGGGCTTTGATGGTTTGTTTGTCCCTGCGCAATGCAGGACCGGTTTGGGCTTCAGGAGGTGATAATACTTCGACTTTAGCAGCAGTTTCCTTTATGAGTGGCCGTAATATTTCAAATTCAACACCATTCCGGGCACAAATATCAGAGGCAATTCCGTAGAGATGATTGGTAAAATTATTGGCAAAAACGGCCGCTACATGAAGCGCTTTGCGCTGTTCTGAATCGATCTCATATATGTTTTCTGAAATAGTCCTGGCAAGAGCTTCCATGTGCAACAGCGTAGTAGGCGCATTGGCTTCGAGGCAAAGCGGCACTTCCTTGAAGTCAATTTCTCTCAATTTAGAAAAGGTCTGCAGCGGATAAAAGACGCCGTAATGTTCGAATTTCGAGAGGACCTTCATTGATTTTCCTCCGGAAGTATGCACTACGATACCGTCGGTTTTCGGCATATGCTTTACCACTTCTTTTATGGCATCATCCTTAAGGGCAATGATGTAGAAATCGGCTTTAGCCAGCCTGGAAAGGTCGGAAGTCGTGGCCAGTTGTTCCTGAAAAGGCTGGAGGTGTTCGGCCTTGTGATTATACATCTGGATAACCTCGATATCAGGAGAAGCCTGGAAAGCCCTGAGCAGGTGCGTGGCAACGTTGCCTGCTCCTAAAATTACCACCTTTTTCATTCTGCTAAATTACCAAAAAAATTACTGCCGGAGAAGAGAGTAGAAACGGTGAAAAATATGATAATAATCAGTTTTGCTTAAATAAATGAGATAAAAACATCCGAAATGAAGTAAGATGTTCTATTTTTGAATAAATAAATTACTGATTATGTTTTCTAAAGCATGTGAATACGGCATTCGGGCCACGCTACTTATTGCTTCAAAATCCCTGCACGGGGAAAGGGTGAGCCTGAAGGAGATCGCCGCAGACATAGGATCGCCTGAAGCTTTTACCGCCAAGATCCTTCAGGATCTTGCAAGAAATAAGGTCGTAAAATCACTAAAAGGTCCGCATGGAGGCTTTGAAATGACCAGGGAAGATATAGATAATCTAAGGCTGGTCCAGATAGTTTCGGCTATAGACGGCGATAAGCTTTTCAGCGGCTGCGGCCTTGGTCTTAGTGCATGTTCCGAAGAGCATCCATGTCCCGTGCATCACAAGTTCAAAGTAGTAAGGGATCAACTGGAGACTATGCTAAGAAATACCAGTGTTTACGAAATGGCTACCGGCTATGATATCGGGCTCACTGTATTAAGGAGATAAAGTAAAAATTTTAAAATAAAAAAGGACAAAATTGTCCTTAAAATGTTCAACAGAAAAAAAGCAGAAGATGACAATTACAAAAGAAAAAACAATAGGAGAGATCGTGGCAGATGATTACCGCACCGCACAGATCTTTAAAAAGCACCAGATCGATTTTTGCTGTAAAGGCAACAGGAGCGTAGAGAGTGTGTGCGAAAAGAACAATATTGTTGTTGATCAGTTAATGGAAGAGATCGAAGGTATTAAAGTATCCAACGATAATGATGTACAGGTTTACAAGACCTGGCCTGCCGACCTTCTTGCTGATTATATCGAGAAAAAGCACCACCGTTATGTGGAAGAAAAGATCCCGGTGATCGTTCCTTTCCTGGAAAAACTGTGTAAAGTTCACGGCGAGCGACATCCGGAGCTTTTTGAGATCACCGCTCATTTCAAGAATTCAGCCACCGAACTCGGGGCACATATGAAAAAAGAGGAGCTGGTGCTGTTTCCATTCATTCGAAAAATGGTAGAGGCAAAACAGGCCGGAAAAAAAGTAGAGGCTCCGCATTTTGGCACCGTAGAAAATCCGGTAGAAATGATGAAGCACGAGCATGATACCGAAGGAGAACGCTTCCGCCAGATCGCTTTGCTCAGCAATAACTACACTCCGCCGGCCGATGGCTGTACGACCTACCGTGTGACTTTTGCTATGCTGCAGGAGTTTGAAGATGACCTTCACTTGCACATCCACCTGGAGAACAATATCCTTTTTCCGGAGGCGCTAAGACTTGAAAAGGAATTAAGAGCATAGATATAGATAAAGAGAACAAAAAGGGAATACTGAATCTCGTTCAGAAAGTCATCAGGTTTTAATTAGTTGATAAAGTTGGTTGTGACAAATTCCCTTTTTTGTTTTCTTGTTAGTATTATTTAAAGCTAAAGCTATGGAAAAGACAAAGCCAATGAAGAGACATCCCGGGCTGCAGCCTCTTAGCCGCGATCATCACAACGGATTATTGTTGTGCTGGAAGCTGCGGATGGGATTTGCGAAGGAGATTCCGCCACAAAGAATTGCCAAATACAGCAGGTGGTTTTACGAGGTGCATCTGCGTCCACATTTTTTGCTGGAAGAAGAACATGTTTTTCCTGTTCTTGGCGGCGGGCATGATCTTGTAAAAAAAGCCATAGCTCAACACCGGCAGCTGGAACGCCTGTTTAGTAAGGAAGAAATTGGAGAGGAAGATTTGAAGAGTATTGAGCAAATCCTACAGGAGCACATCAGGTTGGAGGAGCGGGAGCTTTTCGGAGAGGTGCAAAAAATAGCTTCTTCTGAAGAACTGGAGAAAATCGCGGAGATCCATCACGAAGAAGACTTTACCGAAAATACCGAAGATGAATTCTGGAAATAGAAAGATCTGCTTCAGCTTTTTTTATTAAAAATATCTTAAAGAAAAAGGTGAATCGGCATAAAAATTGAGACAAAGCTGCCCCGAAGAAGGGCAGCTTCTTTTTTTCGGTGTGCCTCTTGTGAAGGCTTTTTCCGCAAGATCCACTCCGTCGAAATTAAAGGGAATCTTAAGCTTCTAAAGCCGCCTAACTGATTTAAAATATCTAAATTTGCAACCGTTCCTAAAAATTTAGCTTCAATGCAGAATAAAATAGCTTCCATTATCTTCTCTACAAGACTAATGGCGATTTTGTTTATCGTTTTTGCCATTTCAATGGCCTCCGGCACCCTCATAGAAAGTTCCTACAGTATCGAAACCGCCCGCGTCTGGATATACAACACCTGGTGGTTCGAAGGGATTATGTTGCTTTTTGTGGTGAATTTCGTCGGAAACATTAAGCGATATCAGCTTTATAAACGTGAAAAGTGGTCTTCGCTTGTGCTTCACCTTTCTTTTATTTTTATCATAATTGGTGCTTTTGTTACCCGTTATATCAGTTATGAAGGCATGATGCCTATTCGGGAAGGGGAAACAGCAAATACTTTCCTTAGCGACAAAACCTTCGTTACTACTTTTATTGACGGAGAAATAAACGGCGAGCCCAGAAGGCGGGTACTTCAGGAGCCGGTTCTTTTTGCTCCGGAAACCAGTAACGACTATGTTCTGAACACCGATTACAATGGTCAGCCTGTGAGAATAGAGGCGACTAATTTCGTTTATAGTGCCGAGAAAAAAATGGTTCCTTCCGAAGATGGTGAGAACTACCTGAAAATAGTAGAAGCCGGGGCTGGCCAGCGGCACGACCATTACCTTAAGGAAGGAGAAGTGACCAATATTAATAATATTCTCTTCTCTCTGAACAAACCTACCGAAGGGGCGATAAATATTCACTATTCTGCCCAAAACGGCGACTACACTGTAGATTCTCCCTTTGAAGCCAGCTATATGAGAATGGCCGATCAAAAACGCGGAACCCTGGTCCCCGACAGTACCCAAACGCTGATGTTGCGTTCCCTTTACAACCTGGGAACCATGCAGTTTGTGATTCCCGAACCGGTGGTGAAAGGAAAATATGAGGTGGTTTCCACCAAAGGCAAGCAGAATAATCAGCCGAACGCCCTTACCCTGAACGTAAGTTCTGGCGGAGAAACAAAAACTGTCACTGTAATGGGTGGAAAAGGTATTGCCAGTGATCCTGAAAAAATCACGGTTGGTGGTTTAGACGTGCAGCTTAAATACGGTTCGATAGAAAGAAAACTTCCATTCGCCCTGAAACTGGACGATTTTATAGCAGAGAAGTATCCCGGCACCCAGAGAAGCTATTCTTCTTTTAAGAGCAAGATTGAGATCGTGGAAGACGGAAAGAAAAATGTGCCTTACGACATTTATATGAATCACGTGTTAGATCATGAAGGTTACCGTTTCTTCCAGTCCAGCTTTCAGCCTGACGAAAAAGGAACAGTACTTTCAGTGAACCACGATCGCTGGGGAACAAGGATCACCTACCTCGGATACTTTTTACTTTACTTCGGACTTATGTGGATTTTATTTGCCAAAGGCTCCCGTTTCGGCAATCTTGAAGAGATGCTCGAAAAGGTGAAAGCCAAAAAGAAAAGCCTTACTACCATTTTGGTGCTTTTGATGGTCTCTTTCAGCGGATACTCGCAGCAGGAGCCTCAGGATCACGTTCATATGGAAACATCGAGAAAACAACTGGATTCGGTAATTTCAGCCAACGCCATAAAACAGGAGCACGCCGCCAATTTTGGGCGACTTGTGATTCAGGATGAAGGCGGAAGGATGAAACCGGCCAATACTTTTTCTTCAGAATTGCTTCGGAAACTGAGCAAGAAAGATTCCTATAATGGCCTTTCTTCAGACCAGGTGCTGGTATCGATGCTCGAAAATCCGATGGTGTGGTACAATGTGCCGCTGATTTATGTAAAACCGAGCAATGACAGTCTCCGGAAGATCGCGGGTGTAGACAAAGATCAGAAATACCTGACACTTACCGATTTCTTCAATGAACGCGGAAATTACAAGCTGAATCCCTACCTGGAGGATGCTTACCGGGCTAAAGTTCCGAACCAGTTTCAGAAGGACTTCATGGAAACCGATAAAAAAGTAAACCTGCTTTATCGTGCCCTTGAAGGAAAAGTGCTAAAAATATTCCCGGTTCCGGGTGATGAGAACAATAAATGGGTTTCTTATCCTGAGACTTCAGAAGCAGCTTTCCACGGAATGGATTCGGTGTACGTAAAGCAAATTCTGCCTTTGTATGTCAGTACGCTTCAGAAAGCCCGCAAAACAGGAGATTATTCGAAGGCCGATGAATACCTGAACAGCATTCATAAGTTTCAGAAGAAATTCGGCGGAGACATTATGCCTTCCGAAAGACAGATCGATGCAGAGATCACTTACAATAAATACGACATCTTCAAGAACCTTTTCTGGATGTACATGCTGGCCGGCCTGACAATGCTGGTTTTCGTGATCGTGCAGATCTTTACCGATACCAAAATTATAAGGACTCTTATCAAGATAAGTATCGCTGCCATCATAATCTTGTTCGTATTGCATACGCTGGGTCTTGCTGCCCGTTGGTATATCTCGGGTCACGCTCCCTGGAGTGATGCCTACGAATCTATGATCTATATTGCCTGGGCCACGATGTTCTTTGGGCTTGCCTTCGGGAGAAAAAGTACGCTTACCATGGCCTCCACAGCCTTTGTGACATCAATGATCCTGATGATCGCGCACTGGAACTGGATGGATCCTGCAATTGCAAACCTCCAGCCCGTACTGAATTCTTACTGGCTGATGATCCATGTTTCGGTGATCGTCGCCAGCTATGGGCCGTTTACCCTGGGGATGATATTGGGCGTTGTAGCCTTGCTTCTTATGATTCTCACGAACGATAAGAATAAGAAGAAAATGGACCTGAACATCAAAGAGATCACCATAGTTACCGAACTGGCGTTGACCGTTGGGCTGGTGATGCTCACTATCGGGAACTTCCTGGGCGGGCAATGGGCCAACGAAAGCTGGGGCCGCTACTGGGGATGGGATCCCAAGGAAACCTGGGCGCTCATTAGTATTATGGTTTACGCTTTTGTGATTCACATGAGGCTGGTGCCAGGGCTTAGAAGCCGTTGGTTCTTCAACTTCATGTCTATAGTTGCATTTTCCAGTATTTTGATGACCTATTTTGGGGTGAACTTCTATCTTGTTGGGTTGCACTCTTATGCAAGTGGTGATAAGGTGATCACACCAGACTTTGTGTATTATTCCGTGGCTGGCGTGGCCTTATTAGGCGGAATTTCCTACTGGAGATATCGAAAATTCTATGCAAAAGACAAACGTGCCATTACAGATTATTAATTAATCCTTGGTTTATAAAAACAAAAAAACTCCTGCCGGTCGGCAGGAGTTTTTTTGTTGTGGGTCGAACTGAATTATTTCAATCCGCCAACCATTTCTTTTGGCTGTACCCATTCATCAAATTCATCTTCTGAAAGATAGCCGAGGTTTACAGCTTCTTCCTTCAGAGTGGTTCCGTTTTTATGAGCTGTGTTTGCGATCTCTGCCGCCTTGTAATAGCCAATCTTGGTGTTGAGGGCTGTCACCAGCATCAGGGAATTGTTGAGGTGCTCCTGAATTCGTTTGTTATTAGCTTCGATTCCTCTGGCGCAATGTTCTTCAAAAGAAGCGGAGGCGTCTCCAAGAAGTTGTGCGCTTTGCAGAAGGTTCGCGGCCATTACAGGTTTAAAAACATTCAGTTCAAACTGCCCCTGCATTCCGCCGACGCTTACAGCCATGTCGTTACCTATTACCTGTGCGCAAACCATAGTTAAGGCTTCGCACTGAGTAGGATTCACCTTTCCGGGCATGATAGAAGATCCGGGTTCGTTCGCCGGAATGATGATTTCGCCAATCCCGCTTCGCGGACCTGAGGCCAACATCCTTATATCATTTCCAATTTTGTTGAGTGAAACGGCCAGCTGCTTGAAGGCGCCGTGTGTTTCCACAAAAGCATCATGAGCGGCGAGTGCTTCGAATTTGTTACCTGCGGAAGTGAAAGGCAGTTCGGTGAATTTTGCAATAAATTCAGCTACTCTTTTGGAGTAACCTTTAGGAGTATTGAGGCCGGTACCTACTGCAGTTCCTCCAAGGGCGAGTTCCGAAAGGTGGGGCAAAGTATTTTCCAAAGCCTTAATGCCGTGATCCAGCTGAGCGACATACCCGCTGAATTCCTGCCCAAGGGTGAGGGGAGTGGCATCCATAAAATGCGTACGGCCAATCTTCACGACTTCCTTGAACTCTTCAGATTTTTTCTTCAGGCTGTCCCGAAGTTTTTTTAGCCCCGGCAGCGTTACCTGCGTCACCTTTTTATAAGCGGCAATGTGCATGCCGGTAGGGAATGTATCATTTGAAGACTGGGACTTGTTGACGTCGTCATTCGGCTGAAGTGTTTTCTCTCCTTCGCCGATGGTCTTTCCAGCCAGCTGATGGGCGCGGTTGGCAATAACTTCATTTACATTCATATTGCTCTGTGTACCGCTTCCGGTTTGCCAGATCACCAGCGGAAACTGATCATCATGTTTTCCCTCCAGAATTTCATCACATACCTGCGCGATGAGGTCCCGCTTTTCCACGGGCAGTACGCCCAGCTCACAATTGGTGTAGGCTGCCGCCTTTTTCAGATAGGCAAAGCCGTAAATAATTTCCAGCGGCATACTGGCTGCCGGTCCGATTTTGAAATTGTTCCTGGAACGTTCGGTTTGAGCTCCCCAAAGCTTGTCTGAAGGAACTTTTACTTCCCCCATGGTATCTTTTTCTATTCTGTAGTCCATAATTTTGAAATTAGTTCTACACAAAGTTACATTTTCGGATGTTTTTTAGCTTTAAAAAAGGGTAAAATTTTGGAGCGATTTCTCTCAGACTCAGGAGGAATCAAGAGCTGCGGAATGCCTTCGGAATTAAATGTTATTTTTTTATTGGGATAAGCCGGCAGAGTTTATATCTTTGACGATATTCCAAATATTGAAAGTTATGATGTTCGAATTCGATCAATTTCTTGGTTTTATGGCTATTATGATCATTGCTACAATGGGATTTTGGCTAATGATGTTCCTGGTTTCCATTCTTCCTTACTGGATTGGAGGCTCTCTGAAAGAATTCTACACAGAGAAAAAGGAGGCTAAAAGAAAAGCCAGAGAAGAAAAAGCATAAAAAAAGGGACTTTAACGAGTCCCTTTTTTTAGTTGTAGTCTTTTCGGTTTATCCCTGGAAATCCCCTTCGTTCATATCATTTCCATTCTCTCTTCTTTGCTGTCTTTTTTGCTGATTGAACCTGTAAATAAATGACAGGTTAAAAGATTGCCCCCGTCTCCATTGAAATTCGCTGTAACGTTCAATAGCATCGGTATTGGTATAGCTTTCATGTTTTCTTGAATTCAACAAGTCTCTCACATTTAGCGAAAGCGTCGCGTTATCATTAAAAATGTCTTTACTGAAGGCCAAATCAAGCGAGAGATAACCTTCCCTGGTTCCCTGGATCTCTTCTGAAGGGCCACGATAGAAGGCATTGGTTTGCCATTCGATCTTAGCCGGTAAAGTGACCTTTGAACTGAAGCGGGCAAACCAGCTGGTATTTTTGGCATCATAGCTCTTGCCGGCAAAATCTCCGGTGGTCTCAAACTGGAAGAAGTTAAAGCTACCATTCAGCCTCAGCCATTTTTCAGGATTGTAAAGCAACCCCAGTTCGCCGCCAATACGGTCGTTGCTCGAAAGGTTCACAGGAATGGTACGGATGATATTGGTGCCTTCTACATTCTCTTGAATTCTCTCGAATGAATTGCTCTCATGTTGATAATATACTGAAGAAGTCAAGGTCAATTTTTCCCACTCTTTCAGGTATCCAAGATCAAAAGCGTCGGAATAGGCAGGCCTTAAATTCGGATTTCCCTGAAAGACGTTGTTGTTACTGCTCCGGGATGGGAAAGGATTGATAAACCAGCCTCTGGGCCTGTTGATCCTTCGGTTATAACCCAAAGTGATGTTTTCATCCTTGGCAAGTTCATAGATTAGGTTGACGGTTGGGAAAAGGCCAAGGTAGTTCTTGTCAAAATCGGTATCGATTGGAAAGCCGAAAACCTGTTCCAGCTGATCGTCGGGTATTTCTGAATCTATTTTTCCCTTCAACTGTGTATTTTCGAGCCTTAGTCCCAAAAGGAATGAGAAATCGCCGAATTTGCTTCCATACTGCGTGTATAAGGCATTCACGTTTTCAGTATAATCAAAAACGTTCGTTAGTTCCCGGTTCAAAACCAATTCCCCGTCCTGGTTTTCCTGCCATAGTGCATAATCGGTCACTGTATTTTCCCAGTTGCCCCGATAGCCGGCTTCAAACTGGGAATCTTCTCCAAAAGGCAACACATAATCGGCCTGAAGCAGGTATTCCTTCTGAACTTCATCATTGGTGATTTTTTCAGCAGCAAACTGACCGTCATAGGCAATGTTATTGTAATTCTCTACCTCGTTAATGGTAGAAATAGTGTTTTCCCTGTCGTCCTCATACTGAAAATCTGCCGTAAGTTTCTGCCCTTCATCATCCAGCTTGTTCATATAATTCAGCGCGAATTGATAGCTGTTCTCATCCTGATTTTCGCGTTCGGTACGGGTAGAACCGAAGGCTTTTTCCTCATTCCTAAAATAATCGGAAACATTCGTCGTCACATCGCGATCTTCGCCGTAGCGATAGAAGAAACTTCCAGTGAGGGATGATTGATCGTTCAGGTAATATTCCATCCCCAGGTTCATATTGAAGTTGCGGTTGAGCCGTTGCATGTCACGATCTTCAATGATGCGGTCAAATTCGCCTTCTGCGGCATTCTTATATTTCGTGTCGAAATAGCCGTTTCCTGGAGCTTCAAAATAACGATAGCCGGTAGTATTGAAAAGATTGAATTTCTTAGTGCGGTAGTTAAGGTTCGCGGAAGCACCTGCATTGGCGGGAATTCCGGCGTTCAAAGAAAGAGAACCGTTAAAACCGAGGGTTTTGTCCTTTCTAAGGATGATATTCAGGATCCCGGCGGTACCTTCAGCTCCATAACGTGCCGAAGGGGAAGTGATCACTTCTACCTTTTCAATAGCATCGGCAGGCAACTGCTGAAGGACATCGGTAGATCCAAAGCCAGCTATAGCTGAAGGTTTCCCGTTGATAAGGATCTTTACGTTTTGATTGCCGCGCAGGCTAATAGTTCCGTCGATATCGACCGTTACCGAAGGAACGTTGCTTAAAGCGTCGCTTACCGTTCCACCCGCGGTAGTCAGATCTTTGCCGATATTGTAGATTTTCTTGTCGAGTTTTATCTCCACCTGTGTGGTCTCGGCCCTTACCACGACCTCGTCCAGATTATCGCTGCTCACCCCCAGTGGAATGGTACCCAGATCAAGATCAGAATTTACGCTTCTGTTCTTAAAGGTTTTGGGCTCATAAGAAATGAATTCCACGATGATATTGTAGGTACCCGGACCAACTTCTACAGAAAAATTTCCTTTTGAGTCGGTGACGCCCCCGGTAAGATCTTTAGTATCTTTTACATTGACTACCGAGATGGTAGCATATTCCAGCGGAACTTTCAGCTGGTTATCAATAACCTTTCCGCTGATGGTGTAAACCGGTTTCGGACTTTGGGCATAGCTCGCCGTAGTGGGGAAGCTGAATAAAAATAACAGCACGAAGCTGAGGCACAGATAATTTCTGGTGGTCATAGAAAATTTTTGTTGTTTGACCCCAGATACCTCAAAAGGTTTAATCAGTTTTCCTAAAAATTTCAGTTTTATTCATGAAAATGGCTAAAATAAAAGCTTCTTCTCTGGAAATTAAGCGCTAAGCTTACGAGTCATTTGTTTATTTAGTCGCAGATATTCCTCAAATTGGTCCTTTTCCAGGAATCTTTGTAAGGATTTATGTTCGGCCCGCTGGATAGCCTGAAGGCGTTCTATCTTGGCATCTTCGCTCAATATCGAATTTAAGATCTCATTCTTTTTGATGGTAAAGGCGATGATCACGTTTTCCAGGTGAAGTGTTTGTTCCTCGTTCAGGCCCAGTTTATACTGCCAGGTATAGGCTAATTCCCGTGCAATTTCCTCAAGTTCCTGCCTGTTCTTTTTATGTATATAAAGTTGGGTATATACAAAACCGGCAACCACAGCACCGGCTAACCCTATAAGTGCAATTCTGTGTTGTAGTTTCATGTGTTGTTGTTTAGTTGTTCGTTTTTTTCTTGCTGAAGGAATTACAGTACCTTTTCAATATCTGAAGCCGGTCTTCCAACCACGGCTTCTCTTTCATTCTCAACAATAGGTCTTTCTATTAGTTTTGGATGTTTCACCATCACATGTATGAGTTCCTTATCGCTAAGATCTTTGTCTCTGTATTCCTCTTTCCAGATTTTTTCGTTTTTTCTCACCAGCTGGATAGGAGAGAGGCTCATTTTGTCCAATAATCTTTCCAGCTCCTCTTCTGAAAGAGGTTCTTTCAGATATTCCCGAACCTGGAATTCTTTTCCTGATTTTTCCAAAAGTTCCAGGCCCTCCCTGGATTTCTTACAACGGGTGTTGTGGTATATAGTAATCATATTTTATGCAAATTAAGTCACCTATAAAATAAGCAATAATTCCTAAATAAAAAATAGAGCTGAAGCCGTCAATCTTCTTGCTTCTGGCCCATCATCATAAGATAAGCTTTCAGGAAACGGTCAATTTCGCCATCCATAACATCATCAACATTTCCCGTTTCTTCTGCCGTTCTTACATCCTTCACAAGTTTGTAAGGATGCATTACATAATTGCGGATTTGCGATCCCCATTCGATCTTCATCTTGGAATCTTCGATCTCCCGGCGCTGCTCCTGCTGCTTCTGAAGCTCGATCTCATACAGCTGACTTTTCAGCAACTGCATGGCCTTGTTCTTATTTTCAAGCTGAGATCTCGTTTCCGAATTTTCGATCACGATCCCGGTAGGAGCGTGGCGAAGTCGAACCGCGGTTTCTACCTTATTCACGTTTTGTCCTCCCGCACCCGAAGACCTCATGGTTTCCCAGGAGATATCGGCAGGATTGACCTCGATCTCGATACTTTCATCGGCAAGCGGATACACGTATACCGAAGCAAAAGAAGTGTGACGCTTAGCGTTGCTGTCGAACGGGGAAATGCGTACCAGCCTGTGTACTCCGTTTTCTCCTTTGAGCCAGCCAAAGGCATACTCACCTTCAATTTCAATGGTAACGGTCTTAATTCCGGCCACATCACCACCCTGATAGTTGAGCTCACTAACCTTGTAGCCGTTCTTTTCGGCCCACATCAGGTACATTCGCATAAGCATCTGGGCCCAGTCGCAGCTTTCAGTTCCGCCGGCTCCTGCTGTTATTTGCAGCACGGCACTCAGGCTATCACCTTCTTCGGAAAGCATATTTTTAAACTCCAGTTGCTCGATGAGATCCAGAGCTTTTGTTTCCCGTTCTTCCACATCTGAAACTGAAGCTTCATCTTCCTTGTAAAATTCGTAGATAACCTCCAGGTCATCTACCAGCGTTTCAGCTTTGTGATAATCCTCAACCCATTTTTTCTCGGCGTTTACTTCGCGCATGATGACCTCTGCTTTCTTGGGGTCGTCCCAGAAATCGGGGGCAAAGGTTTTCTCTTCGAGATTGGTGATTTCTATTTTCTTGGCATCAATGTCAAAGATACCTCCTTAACGCGCCGAGGCGTTCTCTGAGATCCCTGATATGTTCTGTAGTGATCATTAATTAGAATTTTGAGTGTAAAAATAGAATTTACGGGCGCTCTCCGAAACTATTTAACGATTATTTTATAGTTTTAGGCTCCTTTGGAAAGCCTTATTTTTTCCGAAGAACAAATAGAATTTATTACTAAAATGAACAATCCGCGATTCGCGGAAACAGCAAATAATTTAAAATGAAAGAAATAGACCTTAGAAGTGATACCGTCACCAGGCCCACCACCGGAATGTTACAGGCAATGATGGGGGCCGAAGTGGGAGACGACGTCTACAAGGAAGACCCTAGTGTGAATGCCCTGGAGGAGAAACTGGCAAAAATGTTTGGCAAAGATGAAGCCTTGTTCTTCCCAAGCGGAAGCATGGCAAACCAGGCGGCCATAAAACTTCATACCCAGCCAGGGGAGCAGCTTATCTGCGATAAATGGGCGCATGTTTATAACTACGAAGGCGGCGGCGCTTCCTTTAACAGCGGTGTGTCCTGCAAACTTGTAGACGGCGACCGCGGCATGATCACGGCAGAACAGGTAGAGGAGAATATCAATCCGCCCGATTTCTACCATAGTCCGCTTACTACGCTTGTTTGTTTGGAAAATACTACAAATAAAGGTGGCGGGGCCTGCTACGATTTTGAGGAGATCAAAAAGACCAGAAAAGTTTGCAATACACACGGGCTTGGCCTTCACCTCGATGGCGCGAGATTGTTCAATGCCCTGGTGGAAACGAAAGAAGACCCCAAAGACTACGGGAAGATTTTCGATACTATTTCGGTGTGTCTTTCTAAAGGACTTGGAAGCCCAATGGGTTCGGTTTTGATAGGGAACAAGGAAATTATGAAAAATGCCATTCGTGTACGCAAAGTCTTAGGCGGCGGAATGCGGCAGGTAGGTTTTATGGCTGCAGCCGGAATTTACGCTTTAGATCACCATGTGGACCGCCTGAAGGAAGATCACAAAAGAGCTTCAGAAATTGCCCAAACTCTGGCTGAACAGGACTATATTGGGGAAGTGGAGCCGGTGGAGACCAATATCATAATTTTCTATCTGCGGAAGGCTTCAGATGAAGCGGCTTTTATGAAAAAACTTCAGAAGGAAAATATCAGGATCAGCAATATGGGACAGGGGAAACTGCGCATTGTCACGCACCTTGATTATACCGAAGAAATGCATCAGAAATTTCTGAAAGTGCTTCAGAATATAAAATTATAATGCCGTAGGATCGGATTTCTGTCGAAAATAATCAAAAGAAAAAGCTCATAATCCAAGGAATCCTATGAGCTTTTTAATTTCTCTCCTAAAAGATCTAAAATCTCACGTCTAAAGATCTCACGTCTATTTCAACATGTCAAGACCAGGGATATCAGGCATGCCTTCTTTGGCAACGGCTCCCAATTCGGCCTCATTAACATCAGATGCTTTTTTAATCGCTTTGTTCAGGGTAAGGACCAGGTAATCTTCGAGTTGTTCCTTATCTTCCAGCAGCTCATCGGCAACGCTGATGTTTTTGATCTCGCGGCTGGCGCTGATGGTCACCTTCAACAGTCCGTCGCTTGATTCTTCGTCAATAAACACGCTTTTAAGGCGTTCCTTGGTAGCTTCCACTTTTTCCTGGGTTTCTTTGATTTTATTCATCATACCCATCATATCTCCAAACATAGTTTTCAATTTTAAGGACTAAGAAGCAAATTTACTAAATTACAGCTTTCCGCCCACGCGGAAGCGGGCGGTTTTATTTATTATTTTGAAAGTTAATCTTACCTTTGCATCTGCCCAAAACAGAAGGACTTGAAAACACAAATATTACCGCCAACAGCGAAAAAGATTGCCCGGGAACTTGCCATGCATGATGATGTAAGAATAGATCATTATTACTGGATGAATAAGCGGGAGGAGCCCGGGGTAATTGAATACCTGAATAATGAAAATGATTATAATGAGCGAATGACCGCTCATACGAAGGAGCTTCAGGAAGACCTTTTTCAGGAAATGAAGGGGCGCATCAAGGAAGATGATAAATCGGTTCCCTATAAACTGAATGGTTACTGGTATCTTACCCGTTTTGAAACAGGAAAAGATTATCCAGTATATTCGAGGAAAAAGGAAAGCCTTGAAACTTCAGAAGAAATCCTTTTCGATGTAAACAAGATGGCTGAGGGTTTTGAATATTACAGCCTTGGCGGTCTCAACGTGAGCCAGAACAATAAACTGATCGCTTTTGGGGTGGACACCCTTAGCCGCCGAAAATATACCATCCAGGTAAAGAATCTTGCAACCGGCGAACTTTATCCTGAAAAGATCGAAAACACTACCGGTGGCTCTACCTGGGCCAATGATAATAAAACGCTTTATTACACGAAGAAGGATGAACAGACCTTGCGCTCCTATCAGATTTACAAGCATATTCTCGGCACCGATCCTGCTGAGGATGAGCTGATCTATGAGGAAAAGGACGAGACATTTAATACTTACGTCTATAAATCAAAGTCCCGGGAATATATCATTATTGGCTCGAGCAGTACCCTTACTACGGAATACCGCTTTTTGAAAGCCGACAATCCTGAAGGCGAGTTTAGCGTTTTTCAGCCGCGGGTGAGAGGGCTGGAGTATAGTATTTCTCATTATGGCGGGCATTTCTATATTCTTACAAATAAGGATAAGGCAGTGAACTTTAAGCTGATGAAAACCCCGGTGGAAAAGACCAAAATGGAAAGCTGGGAAGATCTTATTCCACATCGGGAAGATTATCTTTTGGAGGATATTGACATCTTTAAAGAATTCCTGGTGGTGAGTGAACGCAATAATGGACTTAATAAGATCCGTATCATCCGATGGGATAATTCAGAAGAGTATTACATTCCTTTCGACAATGAAACTTATACGGCCTATACTTCTATAAATCCGTCGTTTAACACCGTTGTTTTAAGGTACACCTATAACTCCCTTACCACCCCAACTTCCGTAGTTGATTTTAATATGGAAACCAGGGAGAAAACGGTATTGAAAGAGCAGGAAGTCCTTGGAGGAAAATTCGATAAAGCTAATTATCATTCTGAAAGGATATGGGCCACAGCCGTAGACGGTACTAAAATTCCGGTAAGCATGGTTTACCATAAGGGAATGAAGCGCGATGGGAAAAATCCACTTTTACAGTATGCCTACGGTTCTTATGGATCTACCATAGACCCCTATTTCTCTACGGTAAGATTAAGCCTTTTGGATCGCGGATTTATTTTCGCAATTGCGCACATCCGCGGCGGAGAATACCTGGGCCGCGAATGGTACGAAGACGGTAAACTTTTCAACAAACGAAACACCTTTACCGATTTTATTGATGTTTCAAAGCATCTGATAGAGGAGAAGTACACTTCAGCCGAACATCTTTATGCCATGGGTGGTTCTGCCGGAGGATTGTTGATGGGAGCTGTCGCGAATATGGCTCCGGAGCTCTATAACGGAATAATTGCTGCCGTGCCTTTTGTTGATGTGGTCACTACCATGCTGGACGACAGCATTCCGCTTACCACAGGGGAATACGACGAATGGGGAAACCCCAACAACCGCGATTACTACGAGTACATGAAATCCTATTCTCCGTATGACAATGTTATAGAGCAGGATTATCCGAATATGCTTGTCACCACCGGGCTGCACGATTCGCAGGTACAGTATTGGGAACCGGCAAAATGGGTCGCGAAATTAAGGGAGCTGAAGACAGATAGTAACCGGCTTTTGTTCCATACTAATATGGATGCCGGCCATGGCGGGGCTTCCGGAAGATTTGAAGCCTTAAAAGAAGTGGCTGAAGAGTACGCATTTTTGCTGGATTTAGAGGGAATAAAGGAATAATTCAAATATTTGCCTTAACTTTGACCGGTTTTGCAATCGAACAACAAATCTGGAATGCTTTATTCCTGAAAACTATTTTCTAAAGAACTTCATTTATGAAAGAAGAATTGCAAGTGTATGATAACCTTTTACAATTAATAGGAAAGACCCCTCTCATACAACTGAAGAAAATAACCCAAGGATTCAAAGGTGAATTTTTCGCAAAAGTGGAAGCCTTTAATCCCGGACACTCTACAAAAGACCGCATCGCCCTTTACATCATAGAGGAGGCTGAAAAGAAAGGAATTTTGAAACCCGGCGATACTATTATCGAAACTACTTCGGGAAACACCGGCTTTAGCATCGCCATGGTTAGCATCATCAAAGGTTATGATTGCGTACTGGCGGTAAGCTCAAAGTCTTCTAAAGACAAGATTGATATGCTGCGTACAATGGGCGCCAAGGTATATGTTTGCCCGGCTCACGTTTCAGCAGATGATCCAAGATCCTATTACCAGGTTGCTAAGCGCCTGCATCAGGAGATGAAAGGGTCGGTCTATATCAATCAATATTTCAACGAATTGAACATGGATGCGCACTTCAAATCTACAGGTCCTGAGATCTGGAGACAAACTGAAGGCAAGATCACCCACCTGGTGGCCTGCAGTGGAACCGGTGGAACTATTTCAGGAACCGCTCGTTTTCTGAAAGAGCAGAATCCAGACATAAAGATCATAGGAATTGATGCTTATGGTTCAGTTTTGAAAAAATACCACGAAACCCGCGAATTTGACGCTGAAGAGATCTATCCTTACCGCATTGAAGGCTTGGGGAAAAACCTGATCCCGACTGCGACCGATTTTGACGTGATCGACAAATTTGTAAAAGTTACCGATGAGGAGAGCGCTCACACCGCACGCGAACTTGCCAAGACCGAAGGGATGTTCGTAGGCTATACCAGTGGAGCAGCTACCCAGGGCTTGAAACAACTTTCAGAAGAAGGAGAATTCGACGAAAACAGCAAGGTAGTGGTAATATTTCCAGATCACGGCTCGCGTTATATGAGCAAAATTTACAGTGACGACTGGATGAACGAACAAGGTTTCTTTGATACCAAAAATGAAGTGGGAGCACAGCCTATAGAATTTATAAAATAAGGACTTTGTCTCAAAAACATACATAGTATAAAAGGCATCCTGTTTCTCAGGATGCTTTTGTTTTTTGTTAAGAGTTTCAAAAAATAACTTTGTGCAATTGCTCTAATTTTGAGTATTTTTGGGCACGTAAAAATAGCATTGATGAGAGATTTATTTGATAAAATATACAAGGATAAAGGACCGTTGGGAAAATGGGCCGAACAAGCTGAAGGTTACTTCGTATTTCCAAAGCTGGAAGGGCCTATCTCGAATAGAATGAAATTCCGCGGAAAAGAAGTTATCACCTGGAGTGTTAATGACTACCTGGGCCTGGCAAATCACCCTGAAGTAAGAAAGGTTGATGCCGAAGCTGCTGCCGAATATGGTTCTGCTTACCCTATGGGAGCCAGGATGATGAGTGGTCATACAAATCTGCACGAAAGATTGCAGGACGAATTGGCCTCTTTTGTAAGTAAACAAGCTGCTTACTTGTTAAATTTTGGATACCAGGGAATGGTTTCTACCATCGATGCTCTTGTTTCCAAGGCTGATGTGATTGTTTATGATGTTGATGCGCACGCCTGTATTATTGATGGGGTGAGACTTCATTTAGGTCAGCGTTTTACGTACAAGCACAACGATATGGAAAGTGTTGAAAAGAACCTGCAGCGCGCTACCAAAATCGCCGAGCAAACTGGCGGTGGAATTCTTCTTATTTCTGAAGGCGTCTTCGGAATGCGTGGAGAACAGGGCAGACTGAAGGAGATCGTTGAACTGAAGAAAAAATATAACTTCCGTCTTTTTGTGGATGATGCTCATGGCTTCGGAACCCTCGGAAAATCTGGTGCCGGAACAGGCGAGGAGCAAGGTGTTCAGGATGATATCGACGTTTATTTCGCGACTTTCGCAAAATCTATGGCCAGCACCGGAGCCTTTATTGCCGGTGACAAAGAGATCATTGATTACCTGAAATACAACCTGCGTTCTCAAATGTTCGCTAAATCCCTGCAAATGCAGCTGGTAGTTGGAGCTTTGAAACGTCTTGAAATGCTTCGCACCATGCCCGAGCTGAAGAATAAGCTTTGGGAAAATGTGAACGCACTTCAAAATGGACTCAAAGACAATGGCTTTGATATTGGAACTACCCAAAGCTGCGTTACACCGGTGTACCTGAAGGGAAGTATCCCCGAAGCAATGGCACTTGTGAAAGATCTAAGAGAGAACCACGGCGTTTTCTGCTCTATCGTGGTATATCCTGTGATCCCGAAAGGATTGATCCTGCTAAGGCTTATTCCTACGGCCTCTCATAACCTGAACGATGTTGAGCAGACACTGGAGGCTTTTTCTGCTATCCGGGAACGTCTTGAAAACGGAACGTACAAGAGATTATCGGCTTCTGTTGCTGCTGGTATGGCCAGTAAATCTTAAGTTTTACAATATTGAAAATAAAAGAGGGATGAAATTCGACGAATTTCATCCCTCTTTTATTTATTGAATCCCTTTTATTAGTTCTTTTTTCCTTCGCTTCTTCCAAACATTCTTTTTGGTTTATCTTTCATTTCCTGTTGTTGCTTTTCGAGGTAATCATCTTCAGAATGCATATCGAGACGATAGGAAAGACCCGCAGCGATTTGCCAGCGCGAAGGAGTATCCTTGAAATTGATAAGCCCTGATACGTCCGCCTGAAGATCATCGGTAATAAGATAAGCCGCTCCCGCCCGAAAAATATCGTCGGCGTAGAGATCATTGATGATTCCCTGGTATTCCCCAAAAATGGCAAATTTCGGATTAAAGGCATGGGTAAGGGTTGCAATGCCTGCATATACCGGATGTTCTTCAGTAAATTTATCAGCGATAAAATTGAGCACAAGCACCCATTGTCCCCAATTATTCTGCGTGATCACAGCTGCTTTTGGGCTAAATTTGCCTTCGCCTTCATAGAGATAAGGATTGTCTCCAAAAGAAAAATTTGCTCCCCCATACACCGAGACTGCCGGAATTAGCGTCCTCCACCTGAACTTTTGATTTTCATCCCAGCTTCTGATGCTGGGTTCCCAGGGCTTCATATCACGATACGGATTAAACAGCAGAAACTTGGCGCCAATGGTGTTCGATTTAAAGTTGCTTAGCTTGCTTTCCTGGGTATGTCCGGCAACGTCATAGGAGCTGGTCTGGTTTTCGAAAGAACCGCTAAAGTTCAATTCGAGGTTTTCAGAGAGAAAGCCATACCTAAGCATATAGTTCACGCCCCAGATATCGGTACTTGTATGGTAGAGGGAATGGTCGTCATTTCCAAAATACCCGCCGGCTTCCAGTTGCAGCACTTTAATACCCACAGCATAGGCTCCCTGTGATTCCCCGGGCCGGTTCGAATTGATGGTTTCGGTATATTGACCTCTTGCGAAAAGGCCTGTCAAAAGGAAAAAACTCAGGAAAAGCTTTGATTTTAGCATTATCGGTAGGTTTTGTTGAACTCAAAGATAGAAGAAATTATTAATTATTTAGGAGCTGAAAATCGACGAAATGCAGCGGTATTTTTTATTTTTGCAAAAACCAGAAACATGTACGAAGCATCATTTTCCGGAGTAATAAGAACGATACTTATCCTTCTATTGATATACTACGGATTCAAAATATTATTCCGCTGGTTTGGCCCTTCGATTCTTAGATACTTCATGAAGAAAATGGGAAAGCGGTTTGAACAACAGTTCAATCAGTATCAGCAGCCGCAAAACGGAAAGAAAGAAGGGGAAGTAAGTATTGAGAAAAAACCGAAGAATAAGCGGAAGTCTAACAAAAATGCGGGGGAATATATCGATTACGAAGAAATTGATTAATTTCGGTCGTAATAAAACACTTCTCTTTAATGGCTAAATTCAAGCGATTTCTCCCCCATATATTGGTTTTAGCGGGTTTTGCGATCATTTCTCTTCTTTATTTTAATCCTGTTCTCCAGGGAAAGAAGATATTTCAAAGCGATATTGTTCAATATATCGGCATGGCGAAACAGCAAAACGATTTTCGAAGCCAGACCGGGAAAGAGACCTACTGGACCGATGCAGCCTTTGGCGGAATGCCCACTTTCCAACTCGGCGCACATTATCCAAATAACTATGTGAAAAAGCTTGATTCGGTGCTGCGTTTTTTACCGCGTCCTGCCGATTATCTTTTTCTGTATTTCCTCGGATTTTACATTCTGCTTTTGTGCCTCAAGCTTGACTATAAATTAGCTTTCCTGGGGGCGCTGGCCTTTGGCTTTTCTACTTATCTCATTATTATTCTCGGGGTGGGCCATAACGCCAAGGCCCATGCAATTGCGTATATGCCTATGGTTTTAGGCGGAATCATCCTGACCTTCCGGCAGAAGCTCTGGGGCGGATTTTTACTGTTGGCTTTTGCCATGGCTCTCGAGATCAGCGCGAATCACTTCCAGATGACCTATTACCTGCTGCTGCTGGTGCTCGTTCTCGGCATTGCTTACCTGGTTGATGCTTACCGCAGGAAGGTACTTCCGGAGTACTTCAAAGCTCTCGGAATTATGGTCGTAGCGGTGATTCTCGCGATAGGAGCCAACGCGACCAATCTCATGGCTACGCAGGAATATACAGCTCATAGTACGCGTGGAAACACCGGACTTACCATTGAACCTGATGGCTCGCCGAAACCTGCCAGCGGTCTGGATCTGTCTTATATTACCGAATATAGCTACGGAATAATGGAATCTTTTGATCTCTTTATTCCCCGTTTTATGGGCGGTTCCAATGCCGAAACGCTCACCAAAGATGCTGAAGTTTACAAAGAATTGCTGAAGCTTGGAGCTTCTCCTGTACAGGCTGCCGACTTCGTGAAAAATGTACCGTCTTACTGGGGTGATCAACCTTACGTGGGTGCGCCGGCTTATATTGGAGCAACAGTGATCTTTCTTTTCATTTTTGCCCTCTTTTTTATCCGCGGAAGACTCAAGTGGTGGCTTATTGGCGGAAGTCTGCTGGCACTGCTGCTTTCCTGGGGAAAGAACTTCGGCTTTCTTACCGAATTTTTTGTGGATTATATTCCGCTATATAACAAGTTTAGGGCGGTTTCGTCCATACAGGTCATCCTGGAACTTTGCGTTCCCGTCATGGCCATCTTTGGCCTTTCCAGCCTTTTCAATGAAAAGATAAAGGATGATGTAAAGACTTATGCGCTGAAGTGGAGTGCGATCATTAGCTGTGGAATTCTGGTGATATTCCTTGTTTTTAAATCGGTATTTTTTGACTTCAGCGGAGCTTCAGATGCTTCTTTACTTCAGAACCTGGGCATGGATTTTGTGCGGGCTCTTAAAGAGGATCGTAAAGCCATGTTTACTTCAGACACGCTTCGGTCGTTGATTTTCGTGCTGCTGTCAATAACTTTTATCTGGCTTTATCTTCAGAAGAAATTATCGAAAAAGATCGTGGTGATCGGTTTTGCTGTTCTCCTGGTCGTGGATTTGGTTGGAGTAGACCGGCGTTATGTGAACAATGAGGATTTTGTGCAGGCACGAAAAATGGAAAAGCCTTTCCAAATGACCAAAGCCGATGCCCAGATCCTAAAGGATACCACTCGCTATCGCGTCTATGATGTCTCCGGAAGTCCTTTCAACACAGGGCGCACTTCTTATTTCCACAATTCCATCGGGGGATACCACGCTGCCAAGCCCGGCCGAATGCAGGATCTTTATGATTTCTACATTTCTAAGAACAATATGAAGGTGTTGAGCATGCTCAATACCAAATACTTTATTGTGCCCACCAAAGAGGGGGTGCAGGCGCAGCAGAATCCCGATGCCTTTGGAAATGCCTGGTTCGTGAACGACATCAAATGGGTTTCTTCAGCAAATGAAGCTATTTTGAGCCTTGCCGATACCGATCTGAAAAATACTGCCGTGATCAATGAAGAATTCAGGGATCAGGTGAACAGTGATTTCGGCGATTCTTCTTCCGCGGAAATAAAACTTGTAAGTCAGCAGCCAAATGAGCTGGTTTACAGAACTTCTGCTAAGAGTGATCAATTTGCTGTGTTTTCCGAAAGCTATTATCAGCCTGGCTGGGATTCCTATATTGACGGAAAGAAAGTACCGCATGTAAGAGCGAATTATGTACTGCGGGCGATGAATATTCCGGCGGGAGAGCACAAGATCACATTCAGGTTTGAACCCGAAGTAGTGAATACCGGAGGTGCTATTTCCCTGGCGAGTTCCATCCTTCTTGCGTTGGCGGTGTTGGGAGGTATTTTTTTCGGCTTCAGAAAAAGATCCTGAAAAACAACCAATTTCAGGTAACATGACAAAGGTCCTCATTATAACGTATTATTGGCCCCCGGCTGGTGGACCCGGAGTGCAGCGGTGGCTAAAATTCGTCAGGTATCTGCGGGATTTCGGAGTGGAGCCGGTAGTTTATGTGCCCGAGAATCCCAGCTATCCTATTATCGACCGCAGTTTTGAAAAGGAGATTCCGGCAGGTGTTGAAGTAATCAAAAAGAAGATCTTTGAACCTTATTCCCTGGCGAAGATCTTTTCTAAGGGGGAAACTGAAACCATCAGTTCGGGGATCATTGCCGATGAAGAAAAGCAAAGCTTTCTACAGAAGCTGATGCTGTTTGTTAGAGGAAATTTCTTTATTCCCGACGCGCGGAAATTCTGGATAAAGCCTTCAGTTAAATTCCTGAAAAGCTACCTAAAAGAAGCCAATATTGATACGATTATAACCACAGGGCCGCCCCATAGCCTTCATCTTATCGGGCTTCAGCTAAAGGAAGAGCTCGGGGTGAGATGGCTGGCCGATTTCCGTGATCCATGGACTCAAATTGGTTACCATGAAAAACTGAAATTAACTTCGGGTTCCAGAGAAAAACATGAGAGACTGGAGATGGAAGTGCTTCAGAAAGCTGATGAGATCATCACGACCAGTTTTACAACGAAGGCGGAATTTGAAGGCAAGACCTCTCGTCCAGTAACGGTGATCACCAACGGATTTGAGGAAGCAGCAATGGAGGAGATTAAGCTGGATGAAAAATTCAGTATTTCACATATAGGTTCACTGCTGTCCGGCAGAGATCCATCCAATCTTTGGCGAATTTTAGCTGAACTTGTTCATGACAATAAAGATTTTGCCACCGATTTGGAATTGAATCTTGCAGGTGCAGTGAGTGAGGAAGTGGTAGCAAGCATAAAAACGGCAGGGCTTGAGAAAAATTTGAAACTTAAAGGGTATGTGAGTCACCACGAGGCACTGGAACTTCAGAGGAAAAGTCAGCTCCTGCTGCTCATCGAGATAGACAGCGAAGAAACCCGCGGGATCATTGCCGGAAAGCTCTACGAATATATGGCTGCAAAACGCCCAATCCTTGCTATTGGACCTGAAAGTTGGGATGTAGAAAGGATCATTTCAGAAACAGGTACCGGAAAGGTTTTTTCATACAGGGCGGGGCAGGAGCTCAAGGAATACCTGATGCAGGCCTATAAAGAATACAAAGCAGGAAATTTAAAGTCAAAAGCAACAAATATTGAACAATACAGCCGGAGAAATCTCACCGGAAAACTGGCAAAACTGATCACAGCAAGTTGAAATGGGAATAGTATTTAAGCAATCTTTCAAGAATTTGATCACCACTTATTTCGGTTTCGGAATTGGGGCGGTCAATACGCTGTTTCTTTTCACCTATTTTCTAAAACAGGAATATTACGGCTTGATCAGTTTTCTGCTTTCCGCAGCCAATCTGCTTTGGCCGTTCATGGCTTTTGGTGTTCACAGCACCCTCGTCAAATTCTTTACCTTTTATAAAAGCCGGGAAGAAAAGGATAAATTACTGAATCTCGTCCTTTTTCTGCCGCTGGGAATATCTCTTTTTCTTGGGCTTATTGGCCTTGCCGGCTATAATCTTCTGCTGGGGTATTTCGCCAATAATAATGAGCTGGTTCAGCCTTATGTTTGGCTCATCTTTGTGATCGCTGCTGCTACTGCTTATTTTGAGGTTTTTTTCGCCTGGTCCAAGATATACTACAAAAGCGTCCTCGGAAATTTCATGAAAGAAGTTTTTCATCGTTTTTGCATTACCGTGCTTCTCATTGCTTACTATTATTCGTGGTTGGATGTCGAAGTTCTAATCTATGGAGTAGCTTCGGTGTTTGTCTTTAGAGCATTGGTGATGGCTGTGTATGCTTTTTCACTTCACGCGCCGGTAATCAATTTTCGATTTCCAGATAACCTGGTGACGGTTCTCAAATACACTTCTCTTATCCTTATAGCCGCTTCCGTAGCCATGGCGCTGCTGGATCTTGACAAGGTGATGATAGAATATTATCTGCCCATTGAGAATGTGGCGATCTATGGAATTGCCGTTTATATCGCTACGGTGATCTCGGTGCCGCAAAAGGCTATGAACCAGATCACACATCCCATGACGGCCGATATGCTGAATTCAAAAGACAAGAAAGGGCTTGAATCTTTGTACAAGAAAAGTTCGGTGAATTTGCTGGCCGTAAGCGGCATCATCTTTATCCTGATCATCACAAATGTGAATCAGCTGTACGAAATGATCCCTGATCAATACAAGCTGAGTATGCTGGTGATTTTGCTGATCTCCCTGGTGAAGCTTTATGATAATATCCTCGGAAATAACAACAGTATTCTTTTTAATTCTGATTACTACCGGCTGGTATTGGCGGTAGGTGTTTTCCTGGTGGTGCTGGCCTTTGTTCTGAACCTCATTTTTATTCCGCTACTCGGAATTAACGGAGCGGCGGTAGCGACCTTTCTGGCTTTCTTTACTTATAATACTTCCAAGCTTTACCTGGTCTATAAGAAATTCGGAATACATCCTTTTTCCATCAAGACCGCTCTGATCCTCGGGCTAATCATCTTGTTCTGCCTCGGATTTTATTTCTGGGAATTCAGCTTTCATCCTGTCCTGGGAATAGCCCTGAAGTCGGTTATCATTTTGGTTTTATTCCTCTTCCTGGCCTACAAGCTGAAATTTTCCGAAGATATCAATCAGCTTTTTAGCCGTTATTTAAGGCTGAAGTAAAGTTGGTATAAAAAAGAAACCCCCGGGTATCTCTCGATTACCACAGGGGTTTCCAACTAACCAACCAAAAAATTAAATTATGAACTTTTATTGTCTTACTCTCACATTTCGTGCCGAACTTCTACGGCTAGAGGAAGATTTTGAATTATTTTCTCTCCCTGAAGATCTTTGAGTTCTCGCGGAAGATGACCTTCTGCTACTCTGGGTTCTCTGTACAGATCTGCCAGGGCTGTTTGTCGAATGAGACTTTACAGTTTGCCTGCTTCTAGTGGGCGCCTTACGGGTTGTGCTGCTTCTTGAAGAGGTGTGGGCTTCGGTTCTGGATCGGGAAGGAGCTTTATGCGTTGCGGCGCTTCTTCCTGAAGTTCTGCTTTGCGTCCTTGCAGGGGCTTTATGAGCAGTGGTACTTCTTCCCGAAGTTCTACTTTGGGTTCTTGCAGGCGCTTTGTGAGCAGGAGTGCTTCTCCCGGAGGTTGCTCTCCTGGCATCGGCCGATCTTTTTGACGGGCTTTTGCGCGCAGCACTTCCTCTTGAATTTGTACTTCTATGAGCATTTGAGCCAATGGTTCTTGAACGCTTTGAAGTTGTAGCGGTTTTTCTGTCGCGGCTTGAGTTCATGGAACTTCTGTGCCCGGAAGCCACTGCAGATTTTCTTCCGTGATCGGCTCTGTTTATTTCTCTTCTCTGCGTGGTTCTTCTCCCATTGTGATAGGATTTCACCCGCTGGTCGGGACGATAAAAATCGTGGTGACGCACCGATTTATAATGATTATGGTAATAATTCACATAGTTTACATAGGTCACTCGTCTTGGCTCATAGTAGGTACGGTAGGGTCTATTAAAGACGATACTGAAAGCAGCTCTTGGCCTGCTGTAGTAGCGGTGCCAAGGCCTGTACACATAATGCCTGTTGGCATAATTAATATATCCACTATAGTTCACCAAGCGGTGAAATTGGTTATAATGTAGATAGAGGTTTCCGATGCGGCTTACGTTTCCGAAGCTGTTATAGTCAATAAAGACGTTCCCGGCCTGGATAATTCTTCCGTAGTAATCATAATACACAGGAACGCTTTCGATCTGGATCACTGCCCCATAATCGTCGTATTGAACATAGGGATCGTAATCATAACCGGAGTTATAACTAACGTTCACGTGGGGCGTGGAAATATTGAAGCTGGTGCCACGACGAAAATCGGGATTGTAATAGAAATCGAATTCACCATTGGGATAAACTGCAAATTCCACTGCATCTTCAACAAAAATGAAGGAGTCGTTATAACCGCGCCGTAAAGGTACGGCATCACCTGCTGCCGACGCGGTCCAACCCGCGAAGATCAAGGCGAATAATAAGTATAGGTTTTTCATGATATTGTTTTATTTGATTAAAGGACTTCGAAGTTTCCTTATAAAATACAAAGGCTGTGCCAAAACAGCAGCAGCCTTTCTACGGAAGTAGTTTCAGTGCGTTCAAAACAACATCAAAACACTGAAATTTAATAAGTTAAACTAGTTATAGTTTTTCTGAAAGATATTTCGCAGTATAGGATTTTTTGTTTTTTGCTACCTCTTCAGGCGTGCCTTCAGCAACAATATTTCCGCCTTTTTCACCACCATCAGGACCAAGATCGATCACATAATCGGCACATTTCACCAGATCCATATTGTGCTCTATCACGATGACCGAATGGCCTTTCGCAATGAGTGCATTGAAGGATTTCAGGAGCTTTTTGATGTCGTGGAAATGCAACCCTGTGGTAGGTTCATCAAAAATAAAAAGTGCTTTTTCTTTGGTATTGCCTTTCACGAGGAAAGAAGCCAATTTGATACGCTGCGCTTCTCCGCCGGAAAGGGTAGAGGAGCTTTGACCTAATTTCACATATCCGAGTCCGACCTCTCTGAGAGGCTTCAGTTTTCTGGCAATTTTATCCTGCTTTTCTTCCTTGAAGAAGTCGGTGGCATCGTCAATGGTCATTTCCAGGATGTCATCGATATTTTTATCGGCAAAGGTCACTTCCAGTACTTCTTTCTTGAAGCGCTTGCCGTTACAGGCTTCACACTCCAGGTGAACATCGGCCATGAACTGCATCTCGATAGTCACTTCCCCTTCGCCTTTGCAAACCTCACAGCGTCCGCCATCAACATTGAAGGAAAAATGTTTAGGTTTAAATCCCCTGATTTTGGACAATTTTTGATCAGCAAATAAACTCCGGATGTCGTCATAAGCTTTGATGTAAGTCACAGGATTGGAGCGGGAGGAACGGCCAATCGGATTCTGATCCACGAACTCTACCGTGCCGAGATTCTTGAAATTCCCTTCGATGCTGGTGAATTGCCCGGCTTTTTCTCCATAGCCGCCAATTTCCTTCTGAATTCCGGGATAAAGGATCTTTTTGACCAGGGTACTTTTTCCGCTTCCCGAAACACCGGTAATAGCAGTGAAAACCCCGAGCGGGAAAGTAACATCAATATTTTTGAGGTTATTCTCGCGGGCGCCGGTTATCCTGATCTCCTGTTTTGAAGTTCGTCTTTTTTCAGGAACTTCGATCTCCATATTTCCGTTCAGATATTTTGCCGTAAGAGAATCGGAATTCAGGATCTCCTTCATATTTCCCACCGCAACTACTTCGCCGCCATTGGTTCCGGCTTCAGGGCCAATATCGATAATTTCGTCGGCCGCATTCATAATATCCTCATCGTGTTCTACTACAATAACCGTATTCCCGAGATCGCGAAGATGCTTCAGCACCCCGATCAGCTTTTCGGTATCTTTCGGGTGAAGTCCTATCGACGGTTCATCAAGGATATACATGGAACCGACGAGGCTACTTCCCAGCGAGGTAGCAAGATTGATCCGCTGAGATTCCCCTCCCGAGAGCGTATTCGATTTTCGGTTAAGGGTAAGATAATCGAGCCCCACGTTAGAAAGGAATTCGAGCCGGTTATTGATCTCGGCGAGCAGGCGTTTGGCTATTTTGGCGTCGTATTCATTCAGCTCAAGATTCTGAAAAAATTGCCGCACTTTATCCAAAGGCTTTTCCACAAGGTCTGTAATACTCAGGCCGTTGATCTTGACATATTGCGCCTCTGGCCGAAGTCTTTTGCCTTTACAGACCGAGCATCGTGTTTTTCCGCGGTAACGCGAAAGCATCACCCTATTTTGAATTTTATAGGCCTTGCTTTCCAGGAATTCGAAGAACTGATTAATGCCTTCGAAATATTTATTTCCGTTCCAAACCAGGTCCTTCTGTTCGCTGCTCAATTCGAACCAGGGTTTGTGGATAGGAAAATCGAATTTGTGCGAATTATTAACCAATTGGTCGCGGTACCAGCTCATACTGTCGCCGCGCCAGGGGAAAATGGCATTTTCGTACACTGAAAGTCCGGTATTAGGAATGACGAGATCTTCATCGATACCGATTACATCTCCGTAGCCTTCACAGCGCGGACACGCACCATACGGATTATTAAAGCTGAAAAGATGAACATTGGGCTCGAGAAAGCTAATTCCGTCGAGTTCAAATTTATTGCTGAAATGCCGCGATTTATGGTCGGCAAGCGATTCGATGTAAAGCTCGCCCTTTCCTTCAAAGAAGGCTGCTTCTACAGCATCGGCCAGACGGTTGAAGAAATCCTCTTCATCGCTGGTGATAATACGGTCTACCACCAGGGAGACCTCTTTGGCTTTAATTTTCGCCAGATCGGCCTCATCAATCCTCTTAACTTCTTCCTTTACTTTTATACGGCTGTAGCCTTGTTGGGCAAGCACCTTGATCTTTTCTTCCAGAGAACGGCCTTTCTCAACATGAACAGGTGCTAAAAGAAGTAATTTTGACCGTTCCTCAAAGGTCTTTACATACTTTATTACATCTGTAACAGTATCCTTTTTTACTTCATCTCCGGAAACGGGAGAATAAGTCCGGCCAATCCTTGCGAAAAGTAACTTAAGATAATCGTAGATCTCGGTTGAAGTTCCCACAGTAGAGCGGGGATTGGTGGAATTCACCTTTTGCTCAATGGCAATGGCCGGGGCGATGCCCTTTATATAATCTACTTTCGGTTTATTCAGCCTTCCCAGGAACTGTCGCGCGTAGGAAGACAGACTTTCCACGTAGCGGCGTTGCCCCTCGGCATAAAGCGTATCAAAGGCCAGGCTGGATTTTCCGGAGCCCGAGAGGCCGGTAATCACTACGAGTTTGTTCCGGGGGATTACAACATTAATATTTTTAAGATTGTGCAGTTTTGCACCTTTTATGATGATATTTTCTTTGGGATTTGCCTCGGCAACGTCAATGTTCATGCTGATTTTTTCTTAGCTAAGTATGCAAAGGTACTCAAACTGAGGCAGTGTAAAAAGCCATGAAAATCTTATAGGTTTGTTAAAAATTTAGAATTTTATTTGTAATTCTCGGCTTTATGTTGCTATATTTGGAGCTATAACCAACCAATAAAATCTACTTGCCTATAGCATACAGTTACTTTTTAAACTAAAAAACCTAACCTCAGGAAGCCCTGATAGCCTGAACAAAAAGTAACTGATATGAAAAACGTTAAAGTTAATGACGATGCTATTCTCGTGCGCGAATACATCAATGGTGACGAGCAGGCACTCTCCCAACTAATCAACCGGCATCAACACCGCATTTACAGTTTTATTTATTCCAAGGTCTTCGACAAAGACATAGCGGAAGATGTTTTTCAGGACACATTTATCAAGGTCATCCGAACCCTGAAGAGGGGAAAATATAACGAAGAAGGTAAATTTCTACCCTGGGTGATGCGGATCGCGCATAACCTGGTAATTGATCATTTCCGAAAGAACAAACGCATGCCGCGCTTTGAGAATAGCCGTGATTTCGATATTTTCTCTGTTCTCAGCGATACCGGCCTTAATGCGGAAAAGCAGATCATCAAAGACCAGATAGAAAATGATGTAAAGGAACTTATTAAGGAGTTACCGGAAGATCAGCTTGAGGTTCTTACCATGAGAATCTACAAAAATATGAGTTTTAAGGAAATTTCGGAGCGCACCGGCGTGAGCATCAATACGGCTTTGGGCCGCATGAGATATGCGTTGATCAACCTGAGGAAGATCATAGAAAAACACAATTTAATTTTGACCAATTAGCATACAATATCCTGGTCTTGTTTGCGTTAAATAATTGAATAAAACGCAAATAATAAATTAATGGAGAACTTTTACACTAAAAAGACCTCGAAAGGAGGTAAATTGAAAGAACTTGGACCACAGAAGGAGACGATAAAGTTTCTTCTGAATTACTCTAAAGCTTTACGTGTAGTGGAGCACAGGAGTATGAAGTTTGAAATGCTTCTTAATTAGATTAAGCCAAAAAGACCTGTTTATTAGCCTGCAGGTCTTTTTTATTTTCTCTTTTGTTCATAGTCCTTCAACACACTTTTTCTGCCAATCGTTTTGGTGATCACATCCTTTTCAAGATCCCAGCCACGGGCGGGAGAATATTGTCTTCCGTACCAGATGATCTGTAAATGCAGTTTATTCCAATGATCTTCAGGAAATAATCTCTTGGCATCCTTTTCAGTCTGCGTCACATTTTTGCCATTGCTCAGATTCCAGCGGTACATCAACCGGTGAATATGAGTATCTACCGGAAAGGCGGGAATTCCAAAGGCCTGTGACATTACTACACTTGCTGTTTTATGCCCTACCGCCGGCAGTGACTCCAGGGCTTCAAAATCGGCGGGCACTTCGCCCTTGTATTTATCAAGAAGAATTTCTGAAAGACCGTGTATCCCTTTTGATTTCATCGGCGAGAGCCCCACTGGTTTAATGATCTCCCTGATCTCTTCTACAGAAAGTTTTACCATATCCCGCGGATTATCGGCCACTTCAAAGAGAAGGGGAGTGATCTGGTTCACTCTTACATCGGTACTTTGAGCGGAAAGCAGAACAGCTATTAGCAACGTATAAGGGTCTTTGTGATCTAAAGGAATGGGAATTTCAGGATATATTTCGTTTAAAGTATTAATTACAAAATCTACTTTTTGCTGTTTATTCATAATGCATTAATTTAGAACAAAAGTAAGAATTATGACAACATTGAAAGAGGGCGACAAAGCCCCGGCATTTTCAGCCGAAGATCAGGACGGCAATACAGTGAAACTGGAAGATTTTAAAGGAAAAAAGCTGGTGCTTTTTTTCTATCCGAAAGCGAGCACGCCGGGATGCACCGCAGAAGCCTGTAATTTACGGGATAACTGGCAATCCTTTCAGAACAAAGGATACGCGATCGTGGGGGTAAGTGCTGATTCGAAGAAAAGACAGCAAAACTTCAAAACCAAGTATGAGCTTCCTTTTCCTTTGCTTGCAGATGAAGACAAAGAAGTGATCAATGCCTATGGGGTATGGGGTCCAAAAAAATTCATGGGTAAAGAATATGAAGGGATCAACCGGACTACTTTTATCATAGATGAAGAAGGAAAAATAGAAGAAGTGATCAGTAAGGTGAAAACAAAAGAACACGCAGCTCAGATCCTTTAAGAAATCTAAAAAGCTTTTCAGAATAAAGCCTGCCGAAATTGGACAATTTCGGCAGGCTTTATTTTTTTCGATCTTACTGCCAATTGCTATCTCTTTCAGAAACTGAGCATCCTGAATAGTCGCCAGAGAGTCGCAGTTTTGCACCTTCAGCTCGAGCTCTTTGTTGTCTGCTTTTCCGGAGATGTAATATGTTTTACAGGGCTCGCTGTGTGTTTCACTTTTGCTGAAGTCGATATCGCCCTCCTGGAAGAAGAAGTCGGCGACTATAGAGGTATCCAGCTGATTATTGTTAAAAAACTTCAGGGACTCTTCAGAAAACTCGTGCCCCTTGCTCCGCAAATTCATAAGTACCCTCGCATTGGGGAAGTAATTGCAGGAAGTCTTTTTTCCGCTTAAAAAGAAAATGAGAATAACGATGCCCATAAAAAGGCCGACTGAAAAGTAGCCTATCCGGTGGATTAACTTCATATTTTAGAAAATGAGCAGATTGATGTCCCGGTAAGAGAGATCAAACCAATCGGCTATAGATTTACTGGTTAAAATTCCGTGGTAAAAGTACAAACCATTTCGTAAACCTTTGTCGAATCTAAGAGTATTTTCAAGTCCGCCTTCTTCTGCAATGTGGAGCAGATAAGGAGTGAAAATATTGCTGATGGAAAGCGAGGAAGTACGGGCGTAGCGCGAAGGAATATTGGGAACGCCGTAATGAATAATATTGTGTTTGGTAAAAATAGGCTTATCATGACTGGTGATCTCGCTGGTCTCCACGCAGCCTCCCATATCGATACTCACGTCAATAATGACTGCGCCGCGTTTCATGCTGGTCACCATGTCTTCGGTGATGAGCACCGGAGAACGGTTTTTACCGCGAACGGCACCAATCAGCACATCACAACGTTTAATAGCTTTGCTGAGATTTTTAGGTTGAATGGTGGAAGTATAGAAGGTCCGGCCAAGATTGCACTGGATATTTCGAAGTTTTGTAAGGGAGCTGTCAAATACCTTAATATTGGCACCCAAACCGATAGCCGATCTTGCTGCAAATTCACCCACCGTTCCTGCACCAATAATGACCACTTCGATAGGAGGAACACCGCTGATATTGCCAAACATAAGTCCGTTCCCTTCAGCATGATTGCTCATTATTTCTGAAGCGATCAATACCGAAGCCGTACCTGCAATTTCGCTTAGGGCTCTTACGATCGGGTAACTGCCGTCTTCATCGCGGATAAATTCAAACCCCAGCGCGGTAATCCTTTTTGCTGCCAGCTTCTGAAAATATTCCTTGCACTGCGTCTTTAATTGAACTGCCGAGAGCAGGATCGTTTGCGGATTGATCATGTCGAGCTCTTCAGCAGAAGGTGGTTCCACTTTAAGAATGGTAGGGCAGGAGAAGACCTTGCGGGTGTCTTTGGTGATTTCGGCACCGGCATTGGAATAGTCCCGGTCGCTGAAACGAGCCCATTTCCCGGCATCAGATTCTATCATGACGCGGTGCCCGTGAGCGGTAATAGCCGCCACTGCATCGGGACTCAGGCACACTCGTTTTTCCTGGTAGGAAGTTTCTTTTGGAATTCCAATAAATAATTGCCCCTTGTTTTTGTAGATCTCAAGAGTTTCCTCCTGGGGAATGAGTTGTTCTTTTGTAAAAGGCGAAACCTGTTTTCCCATATGTACCGGCTAAACTTTTGGAGATTTAAAGTACAACTATTTTTAGGAATATTAAATTGTGAGGAAAAGACTATAGTTTCTGATAATAATCTTCGTCTGCGAGATGAGCTTCTGGCTCATCCTGAAAAGAGGTTACTTCTTTCATGTCTTTATCGGATAGAGGAGAGAAGACCGAAACTTCTGTCTCTTCAAGTTCGCTTAGATCAATACCATAGATCCGATCGAAGATTTTAATTCTGATGAGATATACCAAAGAAAGAATAAGGATAAAAAACGGGGCAAGGTAGATAAGTTGATTGCTGTCCAAAAGATCTGATATCCATGTAGACATCATCATAAACAGTGATGACAATTTGGAAAAGAATACATTCCTATTGGGACAAGAATTACATGATACCACCAGTGTTTGCAGGTAAAAAACCAGATAAGAAGTAAGAAAAGAGGAGTAATTTTACCCAGGTAGGTCCAGGCAGCTGTAAACACGTTCTCGTAATAAAGACTTCTGTATGTAAAAAATGAAGTTTCCCAGACGGGACCGTCTGGGAAAATTTCATAGAGGTAAAATATATAAGGTGAAAATGCTATCAGGATAGCTATAATACTACCCGTGAGTAGGAACCCTGATTGTTGATTTTTGAACAGCTTGTTTTTTGATAACATGGTTGTCGTCGTTATTGCTTGATGTTGAAGTTACAAAAAAGCTTGCTCCAAAGATAGCTGCTGCGAATAATACTGCTTTAATTTTCATGTCGTATAGATTTAGGTTGTTATTTCGTTTTGTTTACTGAAGCAAACCTATAGAAATATAAGACACTATAAATTAATACATTAATTGTACTTTTGCGCCCTTTTTCGAGGGGGTAAAACGCACTATTTTGGGGTTATTTTCCTTGTCATTCGTAAGACAAATTACAGTAATTTTCGTTGATTGAGCTAATTTGTAACCTATAGTTTTTAGTTTCTTGTCTTTTTGTGCTGTTTTTCTTACACGACAATTTTCGGGGGTAAACCCCTATAGTTTTATTTATTTAACAAAATTTTAACTTTTCTTTTTTTCTCATTGATGATCGATAGCTCCACTTGTTCGAAACTATCCTCGATGAGATTGGGGATTTTTTGAGGCCATTCAATAAATTTCCAGGCATCGGCAGCAAAATAATCTTCAATTCCCATATCCAGAGCCTCCGATTCATCTTCTATACGATAGAAATCGAAGTGGTAAACCGGTCCGTGAGGGGTCGAATATTCATTTACAAGTGAAAAAGTAGGGCTGGAAGCAATGTCCTCTGCGCCGAGTTCCTTTACCAGCGCCTGAATCAGGGTAGTTTTACCGGCGCCCATCTCTCCATAGAAGAGCAGGGTTTTACTTTTGGCATTATCTAAAATATGACGTACCGCCACATTTATCTCAGAGAGGTTGTAGGTAAGCGACATTTTGTTTTTTCAGATTTACGGCGCTGTAAAGATAATGAATAATTTTACAACAAATATAAAAACCTGAAAAACAGAGGTGTATGGGCTTTTTTTAGGCGTTTTTCATACTTCTGAATCTACCTTGGAGAAAGAACAATGAAGGGAATGATCATTTCCTCAAGGGAAACTCCCCCGTGTTGATAGGTATTCCGGTAATAACTCACATAATGATTGTAGTTGTTGGGATAGGCAAAGAAAAGGTCTCCTTTTGCGAAAATGAAAGAACTACTCATATTAATAGTAGGAAGATGGATGGTTTTTGGATTTGGAGCCGCCAAGACATCTTTCTCTTCGTAAGTAAGACTTTTCCCTGTCTTGTATCTTAAGTTGAGGCTGGTGTTTTTGTCTCCTATCACTTTTGAGGCGCTTTTCACATTGATCGTACCGTGGTCGGTAGTTAGGATTAGCTTAAAACCCAATTGCTGTGCCTGCTGAATGATCTCGAGGAGAGGCGAATTCCGGAACCAGCTGTGAGTAAGGGAACGATAAGATTTGTCATTCGATGCCAGCTCTTTAATTACTTCCATTTCGGTCTTGGAGTGTGAAAGCATATCCACAAAGTTATAGACCACTACAGTGAGATCGTTGTCCTTTTGGGTTTTGAAATTTTCTACCAGCTTTTTCCCTGCCTTGAGGCTGCTTATTTTATGGTATTCCCATTTTATATTGAGGCCGATCCTTTTGAGCTGTTCTCTGAGAAAATCTTCTTCATAATTGTTCTTTCCTCCTTCATCGGTATCGTTCTTCCAGTACTGCGGAAAAAGCTTTTCCATGTCACTGGGCATCAATCCGGAGAAAATGGCGTTACGCGCATATTGCGTAGCGGTAGGTAGAATACTGTAATAAGGGCTTTCAGCTTGTTTTTTGTAATATGGGTTTATCACAGGCTCAAAGGCTTTCCATTGGTCATACCTCATATTGTCAACTACAACCAGCAAGGTCGGCTGATCTTTGCTGATCTCAGGAACAATTTTTTGCTTGAACAGGGTGTGAGACATCACGGGTGCATCGGCATTTTTATCGAACCAGTCGGGATAGTTGCGGTCAATGAACTTGCAAAATTGTGAATTGGCTTCATTCTTTTGAGATTCGAGGATCTCAACCATACTGCTGTCTTCGATATTCTCCAGCTGAAGTTCCCAATATATGAGTCGCTGATACAGCTCAGCCCACTCCTCGAAGGAATTCACCTGTGCCATATCCATGGCTATTTTCCTGAATTCCTGCTGATAGCTCGAAGTTGTTTTTTCAGAGACCAGCCGGGAGTGATCCAGGTTCTTTTTGATGCTGAGCAGGATCTGGTTCGGGTTCACGGGTTTTATAAGGTAATCGGCAATCTTCGATCCTATGGCTTCTTCCATAATGTATTCTTCCTCGCTCTTGGTGATCATCACCACAGGAACGCTTGCCCGTTTTTCCTTAATTTCAGCAAGTGTTTCGAGGCCGGTAAGCCCCGGCATATTTTCATCGAGAAATACAATGTCAAAATTTTCCTTTTCAATCTGCTCCAGAGCCTCTGTACCACTCTTGCAGGTGGTCACGTCATAATTTTTGGATTCCAGGAATATAATATGGGGCTTCAACAGATCAATCTCGTCATCTACCCAAAGTATTTTTATGTTGTTCATTTTTCTGAATTTGCTGAGCAATGCTGCTCATTTTTGCGGCCGGGCCGGTTTTTGGCTGCCATTAAGCCCATTGTGGACTCCATAACTTATATTTGCTATGAATTATAAGAAAAACAGGCTTGGCTTCCAATAAGAAACTTAAAATATTAAACGATCCAATTTACGGATTTATTACCATACCTAACCAGCGGATCTTTAACATCATTGAGCATCCTTTCTTTCAAAGGCTGCGTCGTATTTCCCAAATGGGACTTTCCTATCTCGTGTATCCCGGGGCCCATCATACCCGTTTTCCGCACGCCATTGGCTGCGTGCATTTAATGCAGAAGGCCGTGCAGATACTTCGCTACAAGGGAGTTGAAATCTCTGAAGCTGAAGAAGAAGCCTTGCAGATCGCTATTCTCATGCACGACATTGGGCACGGACCTTTCTCTCATGCCATGGAACACAGCATCGTAGAAGGGGTAGATCATGAGTGCATTTCACTCCTTTTTATGGAGGAAATGAACCGGAACTTTAACCAAAGTTTAACGCTGGCAATCGAAATTTTCAAGGGTACCTATAACCGTGCTTTTATGAATCAGCTTATTTCGAGCCAGATGGATATGGACAGGCTTGATTATCTAAAACGCGATAGTTTTTATACCGGTGCTGCGGAAGGCAATATCAACAGTGAACGACTTATTACGATGCTAAATGTGGTGAATGATGAGCTGGTGGTGGAGGAGAAGGGCATCTATTCCGTAGAAAAATTTCTCGTGGCAAGGCGGTTAATGTACTGGCAGGTGTACCTGCACAAAACGAGCCTTGTGGCTGAACAATTGATCATAAGAGTGCTGAAAAGGGCCAAGGAACTTATTGAGGCCGGGGAAGATCTGAAGGCAGGCACCGCTCTTGGTTATTTTCTGCACAAGAAGATCACCAAAGAGAATTTCGATACCGAAACGCTGCATATGTTCGCCAAATTGGATGATTACGATATTATTTCAGCGATGAAAGAATGGATTGGTGCAGATGATTTTGTGCTGAGCGAGCTGTGCAAAATGCTGATCAACCGGAACCTCCTGAAGGTGAAGATCAAGAAGAAGAAACCTTCCGAGGAAAAACTGAAGAAGCACTGTACAGCGATCATGGAGAAATATCAGCTTTCGGAAAAAGAGGCGTCCTATTTCGTTTTTTCAGGAGAAGTGGCCAATCTTGCCTACATGAATGAAAAGAACAATATCAAGATCCTGAGCAAGAACGGAAAGATAAGCGATGTGACTAAAGTTTCTGATCAACTAAACCTGAAAGCACTCACCAAGACCGTGGTGAAACATTATATCTGCTATCCGAAGTCTAAACATTGACGCATTTTTTTTACTTTTGCCGGAATGAAGTTTACAGCAGAGCAAATAGCAGAAATTCTCGAAGGGGAAATTGAGGGGAATCCTCAGGCCGAAGTTTCTGAACTGGCTAAAATAGAAGAAGGCTCCGAAGGTTCTCTTACCTTTTTGAGCAATCCAAAATATACCTCCTATATATATACGACTAACGCTTCGATCACGATCGTTGATAAGGATTTTCAGGTTGAACATCCTGTGCATACTACTTTAATAAGGGTGAAAGATGCCTACAAAGCTTTTTCGCGCTTACTGGAATATTACAACCAGGTAAAACTGAATAAGAGCGGGATCGAACAACCGAGTTATATCTCCGAGTCGGTGACCTACGGTGAAAACATGTACCTGGGAGCTTTTGCCTATATAGGGGAGAATGTAAAATTGGGTGATAATGTAAAGATCTATCCCAATGCCTTTATTGGTGACAATGTAAGGATCGGGAATGATGTTACTATTTTTCCGGGTGTGAAGATCTATTCGGAAACGCTTATCGGGAACAACTGTGTGATACATAGTGGTGCGATTGTAGGTGCCGACGGCTTTGGTTTTAGCCCGGGCGAGGATGGCGTGTACAGCAAAGTACCACAGATTGGAAATGTAGTGATTGAAGATAATGTAGATATTGGTGCCGGAACCACAATTGACCGTGCAACTTTAGGATCAACCATCATCCGGAAAGGAGTGAAGCTCGATAATCAGATCCAGATCGCTCATAATGTCGAAATTGGTGAAAATACGGCCATCGCCGCGCAAACCGGAATTGCCGGATCTACCAAGATCGGCAAAAATTGTCTTATTGGAGGGCAGGTAGGCATTGTGGGACATTTATCTATTGGAGATCGCGTGAAGATCCAGGCCCAGTCTGGAATAGGACGGAATGTGAAAGATGATGAGATGCTTCAGGGCTCACCTGCTTTCGGTTATGGTGACTTCAATAAATCTTATGTGCATTTTAGAAATTTACCCAAAACTCTTGATATCATACATCAACTGGAAAAAAAATTAGGAAAGAATGGCTGAAAAATTGGCAAAACAACAAACTATACAAAATGTAATTTCTCTGGAAGGGGTGGGGCTCCATACCGGAAAAGAAGTTACTCTCACCTTTAAACCGGCACCCGAGAATACCGGTTTTGTTTTTAGACGTGTAGATTTGGAAGGCAAACCTGAAATTGAAGCCGATGTCAATTACGTGGTTGAAACCCAGAGAAGCACCAATCTTGAGAAGAATGGTGTGCAGATACAAACCTCAGAACACGTTCTTGCGGCCTGTGTTGGTCTTGAAATAGACAACATTTATATAGAGCTCAATGCTTCGGAACCGCCCATCATGGACGGAAGCTCCAAATTCTTTGTGGAAGCCCTTGAAAAGGCAGGAATTGTAGAGCAGGAAGCTGAGCGGGAAGAATTTGTGGTAAACGAAGTGATTTCCTACCACGATGAAAAATCGGGTAGCGAAATTATCGTGATGCCTTGCGATGAGTACCAGGTCACTGCTATGGTTGATTTTGGAACCAAGGTGCTCGGCACACAAAATGCTTCCATTCTTCACCTTTCTGAATTTAAAGATGAGATTGCGAATGCCAGGACTTTCAGCTTCTTGCATGAACTTGAAACGCTGCTGGAGCATGGCCTTATTAAAGGTGGAGATCTGAACAATGCGATCGTTTATGTAGATAAGGAGATAAGCGAAGAGACCATGAAAAAATTGCGATCTGCCTTCAGAAGAGAAGAGATATCTGTGAAGCCTAACGGAATTCTGGACAATCTTACGCTTCATTATCCGAACGAGGCGGCCAGACATAAATTACTGGATGTACTTGGCGACCTTGCTCTTGTTGGAACAAGAATAAGAGGAAAGGTGATCGCAAATAAACCCGGACATTATGTGAACACCCAGTTCGCTAAAAAACTTACAAAGATCATCAAGGCCGAGAAACGAAATAATGTTCCGAAGGTAGACCTTGAGCAGAAGCCCATCATGGATGTGAACGATATCATGGATACGCTGCCACACCGGCCGCCGTTCCTGTTGGTCGATAAGATCTTTGAGCTTACCGAAAGCCTGGTCATAGGGATGAAAAATGTCACTATGAATGAGCCTTTCTTCGAAGGACATTTTCCCGGAAAACCTGTGATGCCCGGTGTTCTTCAGGTGGAGGCGATGGCTCAGACCGGTGGGATCCTGGCGCTTAAATCTGTTCCCGATCCTGAAAATTACCTTACCTACTTTATGAAGATCGACAATGTGAGATTCAAGCAGCAGGTGGTGCCCGGAGATACCTTAATATTTAAACTGGAATTATTGGCGCCAATTCGCCGCGGAATCTGCCAGATGCAGGGCTACGCCTATGTGAATGGAAAACTCGCGACCGAAGCTGTACTTATGGCGCAAATTGTAAAATCAAAATAGAAGAAATGAACCAACCTTTAGCATATGTGCATCCCGGTGCCAAGATTGCCAAAAATGTGGTAATAGAACCTTTTACAACTATTCATAATAATGTGGTGATCGGGGAGGGAACCTGGATTGGTTCGAATGTAACGATAATGGAAGGGGCCCGCATCGGGAAGAATTGCAGTATTTTTCCGGGAGCCGTGATCTCCGCCATTCCGCAGGACAAAAAATTTGACGATGAAGATACGATCACCGAAATTGGTGATAATACCACTATCAGGGAATGTGTGACCATCAACCGTGGTACTTCAGACCGGATGAAAACTGTCATCGGCAAAAACTGCTGGATCATGGCGTATTGCCATGTAGCTCATGACTGTGTCGTGGGCGATAACTGTATCTTTTCAAATAACAGTACTTTAGCCGGACATATCAATGTTGGTGATTATGTGATCCTTGCGGGAATGGCTGCAATTCAGCAATTCTGTAGCATTGGGAACCACGCTTTTGTAACCGGCGGTTCGCTGGTGCGAAAAGATGTTCCGCCCTTCGTAAAAGCGGGCCGTGAGCCTTTGTCTTATGTTGGGATCAATTCCATCGGACTACGACGCAGAGGTTTTACTACGGAAAAGATCAGGGAGATACAGGATATTTACCGAATTTTATATCAAAAAAATTATAATAATAGCCAGGCAGTTGCTATTATTGAAGCCGAAATGCAGGCAACTGCTGAAAGGGATGAAATCCTTGAATTTATTAAGAACTCACAGCGGGGTATCATGAAAGGATACTTCAGCTCAAATTAAAAACACATGGCAAGTACAAGTGATATCAGGAATGGTTTATGCATTCGCTACAACCACGACATCTACAAGATCGTAGAATTTCTTCATGTTAAACCCGGAAAAGGTCCGGCTTTCGTCCGTACCAAATTAAAGAGTGTCACTAGCGGCAAGGTGATCGACAATACTTTTTCCGCAGGACATAAGATCGAGGATGTGCGTGTTGAAACTCATAAATTCCAGTTCCTTTACAGCGACGACGAATTTTATCATTTCATGAATGTGGAAGATTACACACAAATTCGTCTTACCGAAAGTGTGCTTGATCAGCCAAAACTGCTGAAAGAAGGAGAAGTGGTGACCGTGATCATTAACACGGAAGACAATATGCCACTTTCCGTAGAAATGCCTGCAAGTGTGGTGCTCGAAGTAACCCACACTGAACCTGGGGTGAAAGGGAACACTGCTACCAATGCCACTAAACCGGCTACCGTGGAAACCGGAGCTGAAGTAAACGTGCCGTTGTTCATAAACGAAGGGGACAAGATCAAAATTGAAACCGAAAAAGGCACCTACAAAGAACGAATCAAAGAATAGAATTTACTTTGAAAACAGCGGAAAATGAAATTCATTTTCCGCTGTTTTCTTTAGCTTAAGTCATATGAAATTTTCGCAAAAACACAGCCTGCAACAAATTGCAACCCTTTTGTCTTGCGACTTCAAGGGTGCGCCCGATTTTCCTGTCTACGGAATGAATGAAATCCATGTGGTAACTCCCGGGGATATTGTTTTTGTAGATCATCCGAAGTATTATGACAAGGCGTTAAATTCGGCGGCGACGGTAATCCTTATCAACAAGGAAGTGGAATGTCCTGAAGGCAAGGCCCTTCTTATTTCGGACGATCCCTTCAGGGATTTCAACAAGCTTACGGAATATTTCAGGCCCTTTGAGGAAGCTGGAAGATCAGTTTCCGAAACGGCCAAAATCGGAAAAGGAACGGTTATTCAGCCCAATGTCTTCATCGGAAACAATGTGGAAATCGGCGAAAATTGCCTGATCCATTCCAATGTGAGCATTTACGACAATGCGGTTATTGGAAATAATGTGACCATTCATGCAGGTACGGTTTTGGGAGGCGATGCTTTTTACTACAAGAACCGGCCGGAAGGCTTTGATAAATTAATTTCCGGCGGAAGAGTCGTAATTAAAGATAATGTTGATATTGGCGCAAACTGTACCATAGATAAAGGGGTGAGTGGCGATACAACCATAGGAAAAGGAACCAAACTCGACAATCTCATCCAGATTGGTCATGACACTGTTATTGGCGAAAGATGCCTTATTGCTTCGCAGGTAGGTATTGCCGGCTGTGTGGTTATTGAAGATGAAGTCACCGTTTGGGGGCAGGTGGGAATGCGCAGTGGCATTGTAGTGAAAAAAGGCGGAGTGATGATGGGCCAGGCAGGAATCACGAAATCAACGAAAGAAGGAAAAATTTACACCGGAAATCCGGCGATGGAATCACGGGCAAAATTAAAAGAATTGGCTCTTTTAAGACAATTGCCTAAATTGATGGAGAAATTAAAATAGTCACTATGAGTTCACAAGGGAAAGAAAAAGAGTTAGTAGAAAAATTTTATTGCTGCTTTTATACAAACCCCGAAAATTTGGCCGAGTACCTGCATCCCGAAGTTCATTTGTCCTGGCATAGCAGTTCGGGATCAAGCGAGATGGATTTTAATGCCATTTCCGCTTTGACAAAAGAGATGAAAGGTTCTTACGAATCCTTGCGGACAGATGTGAAAAAATTGATCCAGGAAGATGGGAAAATAGCGGTTCATTTTACTTATCACGTGAATACCATTGAAAATCCTGAAGAAGAAATGGCGCTGGCTCATTTTATGGCCATGTGGGAAGTAAAAGACGGGAAACTGTTCCGGGGCTATCAGATTAGTCAGTTGGCCGATGAGACTGAATAACTCCCTGGATTAGCAAAGAAAGCTTACCTCATAATATTGACCTCGCTCTCTCTCGGAGCGGGGTTTTTTTATTCCTCATAGATTACTTCAACATTAAACCAAAGGAAAAGTATCAAAATCAGCAATAGAAAAACGAAGGTGAGGATGATTTCTCTTACATTCTTTTTATGCTTTTTAGGGCTGTAGCCCAGCAGTTCTTTTTCTAGCTTTCTACTTTTTCTATGTACCTCGAACCCCCGAAGCCGTACGTTTTCTCCCTTTTCAGTAAGGGAGTACCGTCCCTTATTTTCGTAGATCATGCCTGCATTGAGAAGTTCAGAAAGTACCTCAATGGTATCGCTGTTCTTCTTAAGTTTCTTGCCTTTGTGGATCTTGTTTAATAGTAAATCATGTAATCCTCGGTTCATTTTCTCTGATACTGAATTTCATTCTGGTGTTTTATATAACTGCAGGGGTGTCAAATATACATTTATTTCTGAAGGAAAAAACGCCCACTTTCTTTTGATTCTACTAAAATTAACGATAAGAAGCATAAATAATCGTTAAAAAGCATTTTTTTGTACTGAAATCTGAAAAATAGAACTGCTCCGAATCTTACATTTTCTAAAGAAAATAATCCAGCTACGAATCTAAAAAAAAGGATAGATTTGCTATTCTTCCACTTGTTTTCCTGAATGATTCTTTCCATGGCTGCGGAGCAATTGCCTTCGAAATACTATTTCATCGGAAAACAGGCGGTTTTCTTGTATTTTCATCCCAATATTCTTTAAAAAGGCTTTAAACTTTATTTTTAAAAACATACTTTTGTAAGGCAAAAATTCAAATAAATCTATGAGCGTTTTAGTCAATAAAGATTCGAAAATAATCGTGCAGGGATTTACCGGTAGTGAAGGTACTTTCCATGCAGAGCAAATGATAGAATACGGTACTAACGTTGTGGGAGGTGTAACTCCTTCAAAAGGAGGGCAAGAGCACCTTGGCAAGCCGGTTTTCAACACAGTTTCAGATGCTGTTAAGGAAACAGGTGCCGATGTATCGATAATTTTTGTGCCGCCTGCTTTTGCAGCCGATGCTATTATGGAAGCTGCCGACGCGGGGATCAAAGTGATCATTACTATTACTGAAGGAATTCCCGTAGCCGATATGGTGAAGGCTTCAAACTATATTAAAGACAGAGATTGCCGTCTTATCGGTCCTAACTGCCCCGGAGTTATTACTCCCGGAGAGGCAAAAGTTGGGATTATGCCCGGTTTCGTTTTCAAAAAAGGAAACGTAGGTATTGTCTCTAAATCTGGTACCCTTACCTACGAAGCTGCCGACCAGGTAGTGAAGGAAGGACTGGGAATTACCACTGCTATTGGAATTGGCGGAGATCCTATCATTGGAACCACTACGAAAGATGCTGTTGAGTTATTGATGAATGACGAAGATACCGAGTGTATCGTAATGATTGGTGAAATTGGTGGACAACTGGAAGCCGATGCAGCCAAGTGGATCAAAGAGAACGGCAACAAGAAACCTGTTGTAGGATTCATCGCGGGCGAAACCGCTCCTGCAGGTAGAACCATGGGTCACGCCGGAGCTATCGTTGGTGGTAGTGAAGACACGGCCCAGGCTAAAAAGGCTATTCTTAAGGAGAACGGAATCCACGTAGTAGATTCTCCTGCTGAAATTGGAAAAAAGGTTGCTGAAGTTCTTAAGACTTTCGCATAATCCAAAATAACTTCTGAAACAGATCCTTCTGCTTTGCCCGAAATTCAGGCATTTCAGAAGGATTTTTTATTTTAGGAGTTTCAGCTTTTATTATATTTGAACTCGTATAAATCTTGATCATATGAAATTATTAGAAGGAAAAAATGCTATTATCACCGGGGGTAGCCGCGGAATAGGAAAAGGCATCGCCAAAGTTTTTGCTGAACAGGGAGCCAATGTGGCTTTCACCTATAATTCTTCAGCTGAAGCCGCGCAGGAACTTGAAAAAGAACTTAGTGAACTGGGTGTAAAAGCCAAAGGCTACAAATCAAACGCGGCCAGTTTTGAGGAAGCACAGGAACTTGTGAAAAATGTCGCTGAAGATTTCGGCGCAATAGATATTCTTGTCAATAACGCCGGCATTACCAAAGACAACCTTCTAATGCGCATGAGCGAGGAAGACTTCGATAAAGTGATCGAGGTGAACCTGAAATCGATCTTCAATATGACCAAAGCGGTGCAGCGCACCATGCTGAAACAACGTTCCGGCAGCATCATCAACATGAGCTCCGTTGTTGGGGTGAAGGGAAATGCCGGGCAGGCCAATTATGCCGCTTCCAAAGCCGGAATTATCGGTTTTTCGAAGTCTATGGCGCTGGAATTGGGTTCCAGAAATATCCGGACTAATGTGATCGCTCCCGGGTTTATCGAGACCGAAATGACCGAAAAACTCGACGAAAAAGTCGTACAAGGCTGGCGCGATGCCATTCCGCTGAAAAGGGGAGGAAATCCTGAAGATATTGCCAATGCCTGTGTTTTTCTCGGCAGTGATCTCAGCGCCTATATTACCGGTCAGGTATTGCACGTAGATGGCGGGATGCACACCTAAAAGGAAGTTAGAAGTACGAGGTGTGAAGTTCGAAGTAAGTTTATTTTTTCTAACTTTAGGACTCTGCTTCTAACGCTAATCAATGTCATTATTAACAATTACATATATAGCCCTGGCAGCAATTCTTGCGCTGGGGCTTGCTTTTTTTCAATACTTCTATAAAGCCAGAAAAAAGGGGAGGAATGCTTATATTTTCCTGTTTCTGCGTTTCGCGGGTATCTTTATTGTCCTGCTCTTACTGATCAATCCCAAGATGGTTACACGTAGCTATGAAGTTGAAAAGCCCAATCTTGTTTTGGCGGTAGATAATTCGGCTTCTATTGCCCAGCTGAAGCAGCAGGAACAAGTGGAGAGGTTAATTAAGAAGCTGAAAGAAAATAAGTTCATTCAGCAGAATTTTGATCTTAGTGAGTATAGCTTCGGAAAAGGAATTTCTTCCGGAGACTCCCTGCAATTTGACCAATCTCAAACCAATATCAATGCAGCGCTGAATGATCTAAAGGATCTCTACAAAAGACGCAATGCCGCCGTAATCCTCATCACCGATGGGAATCAAACCATGGGCCGCGATTATTCTTATTTTAAAACTTCCGGGAATACACAGTTGTTCCCGGTGGTGGCAGGAGATACTTCTAATTATGCCGATCTGCAATTGTCGCGGCTGAATGTGAACAGGTATGTTTTTTTGAATAATCGTTTTCCGGTAGAAGCCATTCTCAATTACTACGGAACCGATCCTGTGACCACCCAATTTCAGATAAAAAGTGGAGACGCGGTGGTTTTTACTCAAAAGTTGAGCTTTGATTCTGAAAAATCTTCGGCCGTAGTTCACGCCGAATTACCTGCAAAGCGGCTGGGCGTTCTTACCTATGAGGCCGAACTCGTTCCTTCTTCGGAAGAAAAAAATATCCGTAATAACACCGAAAAATTCGCGGTAGAAGTGATCGATGAGCGTAGCAGGATCCTGCTGCTTTCAGCCCATCCACATCCAGATCTTGGGGTCATTAAGAAGTCGGTAGAAAGCAACCGGCAGCGAAAGCTGGATATAAAATACCTGAAAAACCACGATTTTCAACTAAAGGATTATCAACTGGTGATCGCTTATCAGCCCAACAATAGCTTCAGCAATGTTTTAAATGAAGCCCGGGAGCTAGGCATGAATTATATGATCGTTACCGGAACAGAAACCGACTGGAATTTTCTGAATAACTTTCAGGAGAATTTCAGCAAGGACTATACTTCGCAGCCGCAGGAGATCTTCGCGGTAATGAACCCTAATTTTGGCCAATTTCAGTTTGAAGATATAGGTTTTGAAGACTTTCCGCCACTCGAGGATAAATTCGGCGTGATAAAAACAAAGTCGCAGGCATTAAATTCGCTGCTTTTTCAGAAGATTGAAGGAGTAGAAACCAGTCAGCCTTTACTGGCCATTTTTGAGAAGAACGGAAGGAAAGCCGGATTCCTGTTTGGAGAAAACATCTGGAGATGGCGTGCCGCTTCTTATTTACGGCAGCAATCTTTTGAAGAATTTGATAATTTCTTCGGAAAGGTCATTCAAAACCTGGCCTCGAAAAAGCATCGGGAGCGGCTCACGCTCGATTATGATTCATTCTACTACGGAAACCAGGAAATAGGGATTTCTGCCCAGTACTTCGATGAAAACTATGAATTCGATCCTCGCGCGCAGCTGGAGATCAGTCTGAAGAACGAAAATTCCGAAGAAGAAAGCAGGGCAGCTTTTTTGCTAAGGAATAACAATTACAGCGTTGAATTGGGGAATCTGGAGCCGGGAGAATACAGTTTCGTGGTGAAGGAGCAGAATTCGGGAATCAGCAAGAGCGGTAGCTTTAAAGTGATCGACTACAATGTGGAACAGCAATTTGTTTCGGCTAATCTAGACAAGATGAAACAGCTGGCGGCGAACAACCATACAAAGGTGTATTTTCCTTCAGATCCCGTGAAGCTGGTCGAGGCCCTTCAGGAAGACAAAGCTTTTGTGCCAGTACAGAAAAGCCATGAAAAAACCGTACCTTTGATCGAGTGGTATTACCTGCTATTCCTGCTGGCGTTGCTTTTTGCCGCCGAGTGGTTCTACAGAAAATACCTCGGACTAATTTAAAGTTAATTCTACATAATGGACAGATTACCCAAAATTGGACTCCCCATCCTGATCGGAGTCATTATTCTAATCATTTTTATTGCAAAGTCTACAGTCACTATCGATTCCGGGGAAGCCGGTGTTCTTTACCGAACTTTCGGTGGGGGTGTGGTCACCGATGAACCACCGCTAAGTGAAGGTTTTCACCTGGTGGCACCATGGAACAAAGTATTTGTTTACGAGGTACGTCAGCAATCTATCGAAGAAACAATGAATGTACTTTCCTCTAACGGTTTGGAAATCCAGTTGGATGCTTCAGTATGGTTTCAACCTTCCTATGAAGATCTGGGAAAATTGCACAGGGAAAAAGGAGAAAAGTATATCCAGCGATTGCTTCAGCCGGCAGTTCGTTCCGCAGCAAGAGCAGTGGTCGGCCGCTATAATCCGGAACAATTGTACTCTTCCAAAAGAGAGGCTATTCAAAATGAGATTTACGAAGAAACCCAACTACTTTTGAAGGACCAATATGTGCAGGTGAATCAAGTGCTGGTAAGGGATGTTTCCCTGCCGCCAACCATCAAAGATGCGATTGAACGAAAGCTGAAACAGGAGCAGGAATCCCTGGAATACGAATATCGTTTGACCAAAGCTCAGAAAGAAGCCCAGCGTCAAAAGATCGACGCGCAGGGTAAAGCCACGGCCAACGAGATCCTGAATTCTTCTTTGACCGATAAAGTATTGAGAGAGAAAGGCATTCAGGCGACGCTGGAACTTGCGAAATCTCCAAATGCTAAGACCGTGATCATCGGTTCAGGTTCCGACGGCATGCCTCTTATTTTGGGAGGAAATCAATAATAAATCATAAAATTAGGAAAAGCTGTTTTGCCTTTTCAAATTAATGTTTAGATTTGCGTACAGAACAATGAGAACAATTCAATTACATCATCATCACGTATTTTCCCCCGCTCAAGCGAGGTAAATGTGGTATGTAGTAATTTAACCCATATTTTCTAACCCGTTTGAGCTAATCAAACGGGTTTTTTTATTGCTTTATTTGAACCAGACTATGAAAAAAGAAAAACTAAGAATCGCTATTCAAAAATCGGGACGCCTCAACGAAGACTCCCTGAAGATCCTTAAAGATGCCGGGATTTCCATTGACAATGGCAAGGAACAGCTGAAAGCTGCTGCCCGTAATTTCCCTGTAGAAGTAATGTACCTTCGGAATGGAGACATCCCCCAGTACCTGCGTGATGGGGTGGTGGACGCGGCCATTATTGGGGAGAATGTCCTGATCGAAAAAGGTAAGGATATCATTCAGGCTGAAAAACTCGGATTTTCAAAATGCCGTGTTTCCCTGGCGGTTCCAAAATCGATGAAATACAATGGAATTCAGGATCTCGACGGAAAAAAGATCGCTACTTCCTATCCCAATACAGTGAATGAATTTCTGAAGGAGAAAGGCATCAGTGCAGAACTGCACATTATTAACGGTTCGGTGGAAATCGCACCTAATATTGGCCTTGCCGATGGTATTTGCGATATAGTTTCCAGCGGAAGTACTCTTTTTAAGAACAATCTGAAGGAAGTAGAGGTAATGCTGAAAAGCGAGGCGGTTTTGGCCATTTCTCCTGAGATTTCAGAAGGCCGGAAAGAGATCCTTGAAAAGCTGCAATTTCGCATAAAATCGGTGCTGAATGCCCGCACTTCAAAATATATTTTGCTGAACTCGCCCAACGATAAGCTGGACAAGATCATTGAACTTTTACCCGGAATGCGCAGCCCTACGGTACTTCCGTTGGCAGAAAAAGGCTGGAGTTCGGTACATACCGTGATCAATGAAGAACGCTTTTGGGAAGTGATCGATGAGCTCAAAGAGAATGGGGCCGAAGGCATCCTGGTTGCGCCAATCGAAAAAATGGTGATGTAGAGCACCTCCATAACTAAAACTGAAATTATGAATAAAATATATAATCCTTCGAAACTGGAGTGGGTAGAAATCCTGATGCGGCCCACACAAAGCATAGAAGATATTGAAGAAACCGTAAACCAGATCTTTGCTGAAGTCAGGTCTAAAGGGGATTCGGCAGTGGCAAAATACACTGAACTCTTTGATGGAAAAAATCCGGAAGAAACGGCGGTTTCTGCCGGTGAGATCGAAGCAGCGGCAGAGCAGGTGCCTTCAGAATTAAAGGAGGCTATCAAACTTGCCAAAGCTAATATTGAGAAATTCCACGCTGCACAGAAAACAGAGAAGGTCGCGGTCGAAACCACCAATGGCGTGCAATGCTGGCAGGAGAAACGTCCTATTCAAAAGATCGGGCTTTATATTCCCGGGGGAAGCGCGCCTTTGTTTTCCACTATTTTGATGCTGGCTGCACCGGCAGCTATAGCCGGGTGTAAGGAAATTGTACTTTGTACTCCACCTGATCAGGAAGGAAAGGTTCACCCGGCGATCCTTTATACAGCAGCACTTTGCGGCGTCGACAGGATCTTCAAAATTGGGGGAATTCAGGCGATTGCGGCCATGACCTTTGGAACCGAAAGTGTTCCGAAGGTATATAAGATCTTTGGCCCCGGAAACCAATTTGTGACTGTGGCTAAGCAACTGGCCACCAGGTATAATGTGGCTATAGATATGCCCGCAGGACCTTCAGAATTACTGGTCGTGGCCGATGACTCTGCCAATCCCGCTTTTGTGGCTTCCGATCTATTGAGCCAGGCAGAACACGGCGCCGATAGCCAGGTAATACTTGTTTCTACCTCTCATAAACTTATTGAAGCTGTGGAAAATGAGGTGGAGGCGCAGCTAAAGGAATTGCCGAGAAAGGAGATCGCCGAAAAGGCCATTGCCAATTCGAAGCTGGTCTATATGAAAAGCGATGAACTTGCTCTCGACCTGATCAATGAGTATGCTCCCGAGCACTTTATAATTGCTTCTGAAAATGCCGAATTTTATACTGAAGGCATCGCGAACGCGGGATCTGTATTTATCGGGAATTATACGCCCGAGAGTGCCGGCGATTACGCTTCGGGTACCAATCACACCTTACCTACGAATGCTTATGCCAGGCAGTATAGCGGCGTAAATCTTGATAGCTTTATGAAGAGCATGACCTTTCAGAAGATATCGGAAGAAGGGATCAGGAAAATTGGCCCGGCAATTGAACAAATGGCTGCGGCAGAAGGGCTGCAGGCCCACAAAAATGCCGTGAGCTTAAGATTAAAAGATCTGGAATAACGCGTTATAAATGAAGGAATTTAATATAAATAAGCTGGTTCGCAGCAATATTTCAGGTTTGAAGCCTTATTCTTCGGCCAGGGACGAATATCAGTCCAACGGTTCGGAAATGGTCTTCCTCGATGCCAATGAGAACCCTTTTCAGACCGATGTGAACCGCTATCCCGATCCGCAGCAGCGGAGCCTGAAGGCGGAATTGGCTAAACTGAAGAGTATTTCCGCAGAAAAGATCCTGCTTGGCAACGGGAGTGACGAAGTTCTTGGATTTGCTCTTCAGAGCATTTTGTGAGCCAAAACAGGACAACGTGATCACGCTGCCGCCCACCTACGGAATGTATAAAGTGCTGGCGAATATCAATGATGTGGAGAATAGGGAAGTGTTGCTTACTTCAGCTTTTGAACCCGATGTTGAAGAAATTCTTCAGCAGGTAGATGAAAACACGAAGATGATCTTTCTCTGCTCCCCGAATAATCCTACCGGGAACTCTTTTTCCGAAGAAAAGGTTCTCAAAATTCTTGAGAATTTCAGGGGCTTGACGATCATTGATGAGGCTTATATCGATTTTTCTGAGAAGCAAAGCTGGATGAAACAGCTTGAAAAATTTAACAATCTCGTGGTAACTCAGACGCTTTCCAAGGCATATGGAATGGCCGGGATCAGGCTGGGAATTTGTTACGCTTCCGAAGAAATCATCCAGATTCTTAACAGAATCAAACCGCCGTACAACGTAAATGAACTGACTCAGCTTAGAGCATATAACCGTGTTCTTGTTCCTGAAAAAATAAAATCGGAAGTTGCTGATATTCTGAAAGAAAGGGAGATTCTACATAAAGAATTACTTGAGGTGAGTTTTGTAGAGAAAGTATATCCTTCCGATGCCAATTTCATCCTTGCGAAAGTAGACGATGCCACTCAAAGGTATAATGAACTGCTCGGGCAGGGAATTGTGATTCGCAATCGCACCACGCAGCCGCTTTGTGAAAATACCCTGAGATTTACGGTGGGCACTTCGGAAGAAAACAAAAAATTAATTGCAGCCCTAAAAAGCATTGAATAGCATTATGAAAAAAGTACTTTTTATTGATCGTGACGGGACCATTATTCACGAACCTGAAGATTACCAGGTGGATAGCCTGGACAAGCTGGAGTTTTATCCGGAAGCGGTTTATTACCTTAAAAAAATAGCCAACGAGCTGGATTATGAATTCGTGATGGTGACTAATCAGGATGGGTTGGGAACCGAGTCTTATCCTGAAGAAGATTTCTGGCCTATTCAGAATTTTATCCTTAGAACACTTAGGAATGAAGGGGTGGAATTTTCAGAGATCCTGATGGATCGCAGCTTCGCGAAAGATAACAGCCCTATGCGGAAGCCTAATACCGGGCTGCTGGAGGAGAAATATCTGGGCAGTGATGATTATGATCTTGCCAATTCCTTTATGATCGGAGATCGGATGACCGACATTGAATTCGCCTACAATTTCGGAGGAAAAGGGATCTTTATTGATACACATGAAGAACTTGCGACGGATGAAGTGAAAAACGACCAAGAGAATGTGAAGGCCAGTATCGCCTTAAAGACCGACAGCTGGAAGGAAATCTATGAATATCTGAAACTGGAGGACAGAACTGCTGAGATCTCTCGCAAAACAAACGAAACCGATATTTTCATAAGGCTGAACCTGGACGGCACCGGAAAATCACGAATTTCAACCGGAATTGCATTTTTTGATCATATGTTGGATCAGCTGGCCCGGCACGGGCAGATGGACCTCGAAATTGAGGTAAAAGGAGATCTCGAAGTCGATGAACATCATACCATCGAGGATACGGCGATTGCGCTGGGAGAGGTGTTCAGCAAGGCCCTTGGCAATAAACTTGGCATTGAGCGCTACGGATTCTGTCTGCCTATGGACGATTGCCTGGCGCAGGCGGCCATTGATTTCGGCGGAAGAAACTGGCTGGTTTGGGAAGCCGATTTTAATCGGGAAATGATCGGGAAAATGCCGACGGAAATGTTCTACCATTTCTTCAAATCCTTTACCGATGGGGCCAAAGCCAATTTAAATATCAAAGCAGAAGGCACTAATGAGCACCATAAGATCGAAGCGATTTTCAAAGCTTTTGCCAAGGCCATTAAAATGGCGGTAAAGCGGGATGCAGAGAAGATGATCCTGCCTTCGACCAAAGGAATGCTCTAAGGGAGTATTTAGTATTGAGATATGAGAATTTAGATTTAAAACCCTTCAGAATTAAATGAAAATTGCCATTATAGATTACGGAGCAGGAAACATCCAGAGCATCAAATTCGCGATAAAGCGATTGGGTTATGAGGCTTTTTTAAGTAGCGATGCTGAAGAGATCAAAGCGGCCGACAAAGTGATTTTTCCCGGAGTCGGGGAGGCCAGCAGCGCCATGCGGATGTTAAAAGCTACCGGCCTTGATAAAATAATTCCACAACTGAAGCAACCGGTCCTGGGCATCTGCCTGGGAATGCAGCTGATGTGTGAGCATTCTGAAGAAGGCGATACCGAAGGCCTGGCAATTTTCGACGCCAAGGTGGAGAAATTTGATAAAGCACTGAAGGTTCCGCAGATAGGATGGAACGAGATCTACGATCTGCAAACGGAACTGTTCGAAGGCATCAGGGAAAAGGAATACGTTTACCTGGTCCATAGTTTCTATGTGAAAGAATGCGAAGAAACCATTGCTTCTACCGAATACGGTGTAGAATATACTTCGGCCATAAAAAAGAACAATTTCTACGGAGTACAATTTCACCCCGAGAAAAGCAGCAAAGCAGGAGAGAAGATCCTGCAGAACTTTCTGAAGTTGGAGTGATACGGAGTAGTAATGTGGAGAAGCTGAAATAAATTCAGCTTGACGAAAAACAGCAGAAATGGTCATTCCACGAAATCTTCAAAATTAAGAAATCTAATATCTCACAGCAAAGCGATCTAAAATCTATTATCTAAAACATGAGAATCATTCCCGCCATAGACATCATCGAAGGAAAATGCGTAAGACTTTCCAAAGGTGATTACAATACCAAAAAGATATACAATGAAAATCCGTTGGAGGTAGCGAAGCGGTTTCAGGATCACGGAATCAGCTATCTACACCTGGTAGATCTTGATGGAGCAAAGTCAAAGCATATCGTAAATCACCGGATTCTGGAAGAAATAGCTTCTAAAACCGAATTGCAGGTCGATTTCGGCGGCGGGCTAAAGACCGATAAAGATCTGCAGATCGCATTTGAATCGGGAGCACAGCAGGTAACCGGCGGAAGTATTGCAGTGAAGGATCCTGAAACTTTTAGTCGATGGCTTGAAAAATTCGGACCAGAGAAGATCATTCTTGGGGCCGATGCGAATAATGAAAAGGTCGCTGTGAGCGGCTGGCAGGAAGAATCAGAGAAAGAATTGGTCCCTTTTATTCAGGAATATCAGCAGAACGGAATTCAGTATGTTATTTGCACTGATATTTCTAAAGACGGAATGTTGCAGGGCCCTGCTTTTGATCTTTACAGAAAAATCCTGGAAGAAACTTCAGAAGCGGGGAAACTCAAATTGATTGCTTCCGGCGGAATTTCAGAATTTGAAGAGCTGCCGAAACTGGCCGAAATTGGCTGTGAGGGAACCATCATTGGGAAAGCGATCTATGAAGGAAGAATTCAATTGAAGGAGCTGGAGAGATATATTCTTAGATAGTGGAGAGTGGAGAGAAAAAGAGAAGAAACAAGAAACAGGAGACAAGAGACAAGAGACAAGAATTTCTTACATCTAAAAGCGCAGCGATCTAATGTCTAAAATCTAAAAAAAATATGCTGACAAAACGAATCATCCCATGTCTGGATATCAAAAACGGAAGAACCGTAAAAGGGGTTAACTTCCTGGACCTGCGCGATGCCGGAGATCCGGTGGAGCTGGCAGCGATCTATGCGGAATCTGGCGCCGATGAATTGGTTTTTCTGGACATTTCGGCTACCGAGGAGCGCCGAAAAACTCTGGCCGACCTTGTACTACGCGTGGCTGAAAATGTAAATATTCCATTCACCGTGGGAGGCGGAATCGCTTCGGTAGAGGACGTGGATGTTCTGCTTCAGAATGGCGCCGACAAAGTTTCGGTGAATTCTTCCGCAGTAAAAAATCCGGGTCTCATAAATGAATTGGCACAGAAATTCGGAAGCCAGTGTATCACAGTTGCCATTGATGCCAAAAAGGTAAATGGGCAGTGGCTGGTGCATCTTGTGGGGGGAAAAGTCCCTACCGATCTCGATCTTTTTGCCTGGGCAAAGGAAGTGCAGGAGCGTGGAGCGGGGGAAATCCTCTTCACCTCGATGAACAACGATGGTACGAAGGCGGGTTTTGCCAATGAAGCTTTGGCAAAGTTGTCTTCAGAATTGCATATTCCGGTGATCGCTTCCGGCGGGGCGGGTACTATTGAGCATTTTACCGATGCCTTTCTAAAAGGAAAAGCCGACGCAGCCCTGGCCGCAAGTGTGTTCCATTTTAAGGAAATAGAAATAAAAGATCTAAAAGAAGAATTGCGGAATAATGGGATTCCAGTGAGACTGTGAGGAGAGACAAGAAACAAGAGACAAGAAACAAGAAACAAGAGACAAGAAACAAGAAACAAGAGACAAGAGACAAGAGACAAGAAAAACCATTAACCATTTCCCATTAACAAGTAACATTTAACAATTAACGCTAACAATGGATATAGATTTTAATAAGAACAAAGACGGCCTTGTGCCTGCGATCATCCAGGATGCCAATACAAAAAACGTCCTGATGCTGGGCTATATGAACGAGGAAGCTTTTTTAAAGACCAGCGAGACGAAAAAGGTGACATTTTTCAGTCGTACAAAGAACAGACTGTGGACCAAAGGAGAGGAAAGTGGCAATTTTCTTCATCTGGTAGACATTAAAAATGATTGTGATAATGACACACTTCTTATAAGTGTAAATCCTGCAGGACCCACCTGCCATAAGGGAACCGATACCTGCTGGGGAGAAGAAAATGAACCCAACTTCGGCTTTATTTCCACTTTAGAAGGCATCATCAAAAAAAGACAAAAAATGAGCGAGGTAGAGCCTGAGCTGCGGGAAGATAAAAAAAGTTACGTGGTTTCCCTTTTTGACGAGGGCATCAATAAGATTGCTCAGAAAGTAGGAGAGGAAGCCGTAGAAACTGTGATCGAAGCCAAAGATGACAACGAAGAACTTTTCCTGAATGAAAGCGCCGATCTGCTATTTCATTACCTGATCCTGCTGAAGGCAAAAGGTTTTGAACTGAAGGATGTCGTGAAAGTATTGGAGAAAAGACACTGAAATTTGTACAAAGATTAAGCTTATTTTTGTGGCAGATTTTACTTCATGAAAAAGATCCTCCTGGCTTTTTTATTTCCTGTCGTGGCATATAGCCAAAGTATTCAGGTGGATGAGAATAACTATACTCCCAAAGAGCTCATTCGGGACATTCTGGTAAATAGTGCCTGCATCCATGATATTAAGATCACAGAAGCTGCTGGTGGCAATTTTTCTGACGGCTCAAAAAGTTTTGGATATTTTGATGCTTCAGGAACTTCTTTTCCCATAAAAAAAGGCCTGGTTTTAAGTACCGGTAAAATAAACAGCATTCCCCGGCCTACTTCAGAGCTCAGCGATGATGACGCCCCCGGCTGGGGAGGCGATCCCGATCTCGACTCAGAATTCGGAGTAAAAACCTACAATGCTACTGTTTTGGAATTCGATTTTATTCCTGATGTTTCTCGAATAAGTTTCAGGTATATGTTCGCTTCGGAAGAATATCAGGCAGGAAGTCCGAATACCTGCAGGTTTTCTGATGTTTTCGCGTTTTTTATCCGCCCTGCAAAGATCCCGGAATATGAAAATATCGCGTTGGTTCCAAATACGCTCACGCCGGTAAGTGTAACTACCGTGCATCCTGATATTAGCCAAAATTGCAGGGCGATCAATGAAACTTATTTTGGGCATTTCAATACGAACGCTCCCATTGTCTATGACGGGCAAACCACTGTGCTTACTGCTTCGGCCAATGTCAACGCGGGCGAGGTTTATCACGTGAAACTGGTGATTGCCGATGATGAAAATTACCGGTTTGACTCGGCCGTATTTCTGGAGGCGGGAAGTTTTCAGCCTACGGTAGATCTGGGAGCAGACAGGTTGATGAGCACCGGGAATCCGCTTTGCCCCGGTAAAACCACTATTTTAGATGCTGAAACTGATGACTAACAATACGTATTCCTGGTTTAAAAACGGAACGCTTTTATCTGGGGAAACCGGCGCTCAGCTTATGGTTTCTGAACCGGGACACTATTCAGTAAAAGTGCTTTCCGCTGGTGGTTGTGAATCGCAAGGGGAGATTACTATTGAATATTCCCAGCCTTTGAACATTAAAAATACAGTTCTGAAAACCTGCGATTTTGACCAGGATGGGCTTACGGTTTATGATCTTTTTGAGAGCGAGGAAGCGGTTACTAACGGAAATGCTAATCTTCAACTGGAGAATTTCTATAAAACGGAAGCTGATGCTGAAGCCGGAGCAAACCCGATTTCCGATCCGGCCAATTTCAGCAATACTTCAGCCGGCCAGAAGGTTTTCGCAAGAATAGAAGGCGATTTTGGCTGTTTTGCGACTGCTTCCGTAAGATTGGATATCAATAATAATAGCCTGCAACTTGAACCATTTTCAGCCTGTGATGACCTTCCCGTTGATGGTTTTACTACGGTCAGTCTTGCTGAGATCACCTCCACATTTACAGATCGGCTTCCGGCTGATGCAGCAGTGCATTATTTTCTTTCCGAAGAAGATGTCACAAACAACAGAAACGAGCTAACCGACACCTTTACCAATACAACTGCAGGGGAACAGCAGTTGTTCCTGAAGATTATTAATGGCAACACCTGTTATGCCATTACCAGCCTCGAAATCCAAGTGCAGCAACCACCGAAATTGAAAGCTGATGAAACCCGCTATTTCTGCAATGACAGCTCTCAAAATCTGGAACTGGAGGCGGGCCTGCTGGAAACCGGAGATTATATTTTTAAGTGGTACTTTAATGAACAGCCTATGAAAGCGGTTACCGAAACCACTCATATTTCCCAATCCGGAAACTATAGGGTGGAGGTGTACAGTGCAGATGCTTGCATGAATAGCCGCAAAATCACTGTAATTGCTTCGGAATCACCCATGATCGAAAATATAGAAGTAGAGACCATAAATGAGCAAAATCGCGTGACGGTTGAAGTCAGCGGTAACGGAAATTATGAGTTTGCTCTGGATTCCACAGAAAACTTCCAGGAGAGTTCCCGGTTTCAGAATGTTGCCCCTGGCGTACATACGATTTTTGCAAAAGACAGAAATGGCTGCGGAATAACTGAGCAGCAGGTGGCTGTGTTTGGGTACAAAAAATATTTCACGCCCAATGATGACGGGTTCAACGATTCATGGAAACTGCAAGGAATAAATTCAGCCTATAATTTGCTGATTTTTGACCGCTACGGAAAGCTGCTCATTCAGCTAAATGAGGATCACCCTGAATGGAATGGCATGTACGGCAATAAAATGCTGCCCTCGGGAGATTATTGGTTTAAGTTGGAGTTGCCTGACGGAAATACTCTTAAAGGCCATTTCAGCCTGATCAGGTAATTTCTATTCTTCCCAGGAGCCGAGTTTCCCGGCCTGGTAATCCATATAGGCCTGGTTGATCTCTTCCATGGAATTCATCACAAAAGGGCCTCTTGCCACCACAGGCTCTTCAAAAGGCTTTGCATGACCAAAAAGAAGAATACTGTCTTCTACCGCTTCAATTTGTAGTTCTTCAGCATCATTACGGAATTCCACGAGATGGCGGAACATCGCCTGTTGCCCGTTTACCTTCAGCTCTCCGGAAATCACATAGAAAAAAATGTTGTGATCTTCAGGAATTTCAAGCTGAAGCTGAGCGCCTTTTTTAAACTGAATCGTTGCCAGGCTAATATCGGTAAGCGTGTCGAAAGCACCTTTAGTTCCCTTAAATTCCCCGGAAACTACTTGCGTCGTGATTTTGCCTTCGTTTAATTTTACCTCTGGAATTTGATCTTTTTGCAGCCCTTTATAGTTGGGCTCTGTCATCTTCAGTTTCGCCGGTAGATTCACCCACAACTGAAGAATTTCAAGATCGCCGCCTTCTTTTTTAAAGGCTTCCGAAGACACTTCCGCATGAATAAGTCCGCTACCGGCGGTCATCCATTGTACGCCGCCGCTTTCGATCACACTCTTATGCCCTCCGGAATCTTTATGCGCAATATCGCCCTTTAGAATAAAAGTAACCGTTTCCATGCCGCGGTGCGGATGAGGCCCGAAGGGAAGGCCGTTGTTATTTGGCGGATATTTCTGCGGTCCGTGATGATTTAGGAAGATAAAAGGATCGATCATCTCCAGGCTGCCCGTGGGCATGGGAGAATAGGTAATGAGATCGGCGATAGGGCGATAATCTGCCTGATGTATTCTCTTGATGCTTCTCATTTAATTTTCTTTATTGCGGACGTAGATCAGTTTAAATTTCGAATTCTGATTGGTTCGCGATTCGATCTCGAATTTATTGATCGAGTTGATCATGGGAGTTAGCTTTTGAAATCCATAGTTTCTCGAATCGAAGTTCGGCTGTTTTTTCTGAAGCAAACTCCCCACATCTCCAAGGAAAGCCCAGCCGTCTTCGTCGGCCACATCAGAGATCGTGGAGGCAATGAGACGTACTACTTTTGGAGTGATTTTATCGACGTCGCTCCTTTTCTGAGCTTTTCCTTTTTTGACTTCGGTTTCTTCTTCTTTATCCTTGTCCTTCAGAATTTCAATGTAAATGAACCTGTCACAGGCCACAATGAAGGGTTCCGGGGTTTTCTTTTCTCCCAGACCAATCACTTTCATTCCCGCTTCCCGAAGCCGGGTGGCCAGCCGTGTAAAATCGCTGTCACTGGAAACCAGGCAAAACCCATCTACTTTATTCGAATATAGGATATCCATGGCGTCAATGATCATAGCCGAATCGGTCGCATTCTTGCCTTGGGTGTAGCCGTACTGTTGAATGGGATTGATGGCATTTTCCAGCAGCACATTTTTCCATTTTACAAGATGCGGTTTTGTCCAGTCGCCGTAGATCCTTTTAATGGTGGGATTGCCGTGTTTTGCTATTTCTTCCATCATTTCCTTGATATAGGCTGAAGGAATATTATCTCCGTCTATCAGCACTGCCAGATTTGTGTCCATGTATTTTTTTATGATTGATTTTAGTTGATCTAAAGATACTTTTTTTCAAAATAAAAGGCGGCATAAGCCGCCTCAAATCATTCTTACCTGCTAATTAGTTAATAGGTATAGCGCAGTAATGCGTTCATTTTTGATTCTTTTTCAGGCATAAAAGCCGATTCGATCAAAAATACTTTTCCGCCTGTTTCGATGACCTTCGCCGCAGCAAGGTTCATCAGCGAAGTATTGCTGTCGTATTGCGCTTCATCCACCTTTACCGACATGTTCTTTTCATCATACGAGCCCCAGATTTCCTCCCGGTTTTCGAGGAACAGCGTATCGATCTTTCCTTCATAGGCGGCCGGGATAATATCTCCCACCATAGAAGTGGTATTTTCGGTTTTATTCAGTTCGTTGTATTTGTCCAGTTTATCGCGTTCTTCTTTTCTCAGATAAGATTCTATAGTTTTAAGTGCTTTGTCATGGGCACCAAGCATATCGGTATCTGAAGGATTTCCATTAATTACCTTATCAAAAAGATTACTGTAGGTATTAGCCTCCTGATAAATAGGGAAAAGATGGTCCTGACAGTAAACTACCAGTGGTACATTCTCATCGTGAAGAATTGTATGCAGCCCTTTGTCTACAGCCCGGAAGAACCGGAGAATTTCATTCTTGTCTTCCCTGTCGGCAGCATTATGACCGTGCATTTGTGTTTTTCCTGAATTCGCCTTTATGGTTTTGTGCTGAAGGGTCTTTGGTTCATAATCATAGCCTACGCGATCTTCGAGACGGCTGGGAGTGAGATCTTCCACATATACCTCGCCCACGCTGTACTTAGTAGCTTCATAAAGTTTTACTTCCTGAAGCTGAAGCGCAAGGATATAAAATCTTCCATCGCCAGAAAATGCCGGCACCAGAGGCTTCACGTAAAATTCCTTTGAAATATAACGATATGTCGCGAATTTCACCGGCAGCGTGTATTTCTCAAAGAAATTTTCAGAAACAAACACGGCAAGTCCGTCGGACTGGTGTCGCCAGAAATCTCTATCATTTACAAGGTCCATGACGGGTTTGGCCATTTTGGAGATCTTTTCGGCTGAAACTCCTTTTTTTTCGAGTTCCTTTTCAGTCTGTTGCCATTGTGATTTCAGGTGAGTGCTGTCTTTGCCTTCCAGCACTTCTTTACCTCCACGTTCGGTAGGAATAAATATTGAGACACAAATCTCATTTTTGGTCTGTGCTAATTTTTCAAATTCTTGCTGACTTATCAATGCCATAACTCAGATTTTTTTGGGTGGAACCAGCCCGGAAATTCTTTCCGAAGGCAGTGTTCCTATGGTTAATAATATTGATAAGGTAAGCCGAATTGCGCTGATATCAAAGGCCTTCGCGGGGGCATTCTGCTAAATCTTTCTTAATAAATGTTTAGATTTTTAAAAGAGAAGACTGTAACTTAAAGCTCATCATCGGGCTCGACGTGAATATGAACATCCACAATTTCAGGCAACTTTTCGAGAAGTTCATCTTTTACCCGGTGTGAAATGGCGTGGCCCTTTTTTACAGAAATTTTGGCGTCTACGGCAATATGAAGATCTACGTGATAATTCATCCCCATTTTACGCACATAGCATTTCTCGGTATCCACAACACCCGGAACCTTTTGGGTAATTTCCCGGATATCTTCAATGAACTCGTCGTGCATATGTTCGTCCATTACTTCGCCAAGTGCCGGCCTCAGAATGAGATAGGCATTGTAAAGGATGATGCCTGCGGCAAACAAGGCGGCCCAGTCATCGGCGGTTTCATAGCCTTTTCCCATAAAAATGGCGATGGAGATACCAATAAAAGCCGCCAGGGAAGTAATGGCATCGCTCCGGTGATGCCAGGCATCGGCCTTTAGAGAAGAGCTCTTGGTCTCTTCGCTCTTGCGGCTCACGAAACGATAAAAAATCTCCTTAAAGATGATGATAATTCCCAGTACGATCAGAGTAAAAGGTTTTGGCATCTTCTCCTTAATCGGACTTTGGATATGCTGAATGCTTTCGTAGCCAATAATAGTTGCTGAAATCACGAGGAATCCGGCGACGAGAAAAGTGGTCAAAGCCTCTGCCTTTCCGTGGCCGTAGGGATGGTTCTCATCGGGCGGCCTGGAGGAATATCTCAATCCCAACAGCACCATCAGGGAGGAGAAAACATCGCTGGTAGATTCGATGGCATCCGCGATCAACGCGTAGGAATTTCCTAATATTCCTGAAATTCCTTTGATAACAGCGAGCAATGCATTTCCGGCAATACTCCAGTAAGATGCTTTAATCGCTTCCCGCGCGTTTTGATTCATTAATGATAAATTTTGGGCTACAAAGTTAGGTGGAATTGTGAAATTAGGAAGTTTCCTTTGCTTTTATTGTTGAGTTTACCACCAGACCACAAAGAAACGTTCGTAATTCTTCCCGTTTTTTCTCCATACTAAGGGAGATCGCTTTTGCTCCAGATGCCTTTGTATTTCCTTTTGTACTTCAGAAAAGGTATACCATTCTTCCCCATGTTCGGGCGAAACCGGCCAGTCTTTCTTTTTTGGAGTATAAAATTCCGAAGCTCCATATTCTTCTTTGCTGAATTCTGAAAAATGAATCCAATAGCCGGCAATGCAGCTTTCCTCAATAAGGGGGAATTGCTTTTGCTGAAGCTGCTTTGGTACAAAAAGGCTGGCTTTGAAGTACACTTCCTGCTGAAGCTCTTCCGGATTAAGTGCAAGATTGGACAAAAACGGAAGAGTTTCAGGTTTGAATAGCAGGGGTAATTGTTTCTCCTTTAGTTTTGACAGTTTCTGAAGAAAAGTATCCTTCCGGTTAGGGCCAATCCATCGTGCCAATTCCTCATCAAAGGAAGGATCGTAAACATAATATTTAAAAACAAGTTCCACATGAAGAAATTGACCTCTGTACTTGTCCTTCAGCAAAAAATCTATTTCTCCAAGGGTGATTTTTTCCTGATGCACCTGGACGTTGGCTGCAAGTAGGTTGTAATTGGGAGAATGCTTTACTGCGGCTTCAAAAAAACTCTCTGCTTTTTTGCCCAATATCAGCTCGTTCTCTTTGAGATGTCGCTGCGGAATTTCCCGGCCAGTGAAAACCGGATCTTTAGGAGGGTGTTGAAATTGCTTCAGCCCAAGCAGCTCGTGCCGCCAAAGGGGAGGAGTATTCAGAAATCCCAGGTATTGCTTTTGCAGGCGTTTTTCCATAATGCAAAGTTATTCCTAAGTATTCTGAATTCCGAAGTTATTGGTACTAATTCCTTTTTCTTCCGTAGAGATTAAAGATGCTCGGTATCTTTGGGATTGTGACCCCATTTGTTCTTTCCGGGCTCACTGTCGGTAAGGCACAAGATCAGAAACCAGATTCCGCCGATAAAGGGAATGAAATTTACGAAATACATGAGGCCACTGTTGCCCGTGTCGTGCAGCCTTCTTACTGAAACGGCCAGGGCCGGAATTATGATGACGATCACATAGGGCAAAAACAGCATTCCTATTACGCCGGTAAGCTGGGAGAATAACAGGTCAAGGAGCATGACCAATATTGACAGAAACATATTGAAGAGAATGAACATCCAGTATTCTTTTCTTCTTGACCTGCCGGTGAAATCGGAATAATGTCTAAAAGCGAGGAAAAACCATTTCATTTCCGAAGAACTTATTTCCTTCTCCCGAAAATTCTCAGAAGAAACAGGAAGAGGTTGATAAAGTCGAGGTACAGCCTCAAAGCGCCCATAATGGCACCTTTTTGCGCCTGTTCCTCGTCTTCAAATCCCTGCAGGTGCATTTGTTTGATCTTTTGGGTGTCGTAGGCGATCAGGCCAATAAAAATAAGAACACCCACGTAAGTAACGATCCAGTAGAGCATTTCACTTTTTAGGAAAAAGTTGACGACGGAAGCCAGAATGAGTCCGATAAGAGCCATAAAAGCAAGGTTTCCGATACGGGTGAGGTCGGCTTTTGTAGTGTAACCGTAAATGCTCATTGCAGCAAAAGTTCCGGCGCAAATAAAGAAAGTAGAAGCCAGGGAACCGGCAGTAAAAATGAGGAAAATCACCGAGAGAGTCAAGCCGTTCAAAGCCGCATATCCCATAAAGAGCGCAATGGCAGTTTGTGAAGATATCTTGTTGATGGCTCCTCCAATATACCCTACGAGGCCTATTTCGCCAATTAGAAGTCCGTAGAAAATAAGTCTGTTGCTAAAAATACCCTGGATCATCTGCGGGCTGGAGGCTACATAAAACGCCACGAGCCCGGTGAGGAGCAGAGCACCTGCCATCCAACTATAGACCTGGTTTATAAAGCCCACTTGTTCGGCTTTGATTTCTTTGGCAATGAAAGGTTTGTTTTCCATATTTGAATCCATTCGATTTGAATTACTCAATAAAAATTAGAATGCGAGAGCTAAGTTATACAACTTCTTATGAGTTTGTTATGAAAATCTCATTAACTTTTTAACATAAGTCTGTTGAAAACCAGTGATTGAGGGTGTATTTTAAGATTTATTTAAGAAAAGTGAATTAGCGAAATGTACAGGAGACTGTTCGAAGGCAATTCTTAACTTTGCTGCAAAACCGAAAAAATTGCAGCGAAAACGCTTTTATTACCTCATAAAATTTCAGTATCTGGGTTATCGGCTTCACGGCTGGCAAAAACAACCTGATGTAAAAACCGTCGAAGGTCTTGTCACCAAAACCCTGCGCTGGGCAATGCCGCAGGCGAAATTCAAGGTACTTGGCAGCAGCAGGACCGATGCCATGGTCTCGGCACAGGAATCGGCTTTTGAACTTTTTAAAGATCATGAACCGCTGGAAGATCTACAGGAATTTCTCGAATTATTCAATCTGAACCTGCCACAGGATATCAGGGCACTTTCTATTGAAGAGGTTGATGAAAAATTCAATATCATTCAGCATCCAAAGCTCAAGGAGTATGCGTATCTGTTTGCTTTCGGCGGAAAGAATCATCCGTTTTGTGCGCCTATGATGGCTAACTTCCAGTTTGACCTGGATATTGAGAAAATGAAGCAGGCAGCGAGATTGTTTGAAGGAATGCACAATTTCAGAAATTACTGCGTCAGGGTTTCTGAAAACAGCAAATTTGAAAGAGAGATCCTTCGTTCTGAAATTGTACAGAACACTGAGATCACTGCCAGTTTTTTTCCGGAGAAAAGTTACATTTTTCACGTGCACGGCGAAGGTTTTCTGCGGCATCAGGTTCGGCTCATGATGGGCGCAATGCTCCAGGTGGGGAAAGGAGAATTAACTCTTGAGCAGATAGAGGAAAGCCTGCGGCCAGACACTCCTCATCTGCAGATGGATTATATCGCGCCGGCTTCAGGACTTATCCTCAACAAGATCGGACTTTGATTCAGAATACTGACTTCAGTTCCAGGTTATTTCTCATCTCTTCAGAATAATTGGATCAAAATTCAGTTTAGAAAAAAGTTATATATTTAAGAACCCTACTCCAGAAGGTAATTCGAACTGCGGGAATTGATTTTTAGAAAAGAAAGAGGAATTATCATTAAACTTTTAAACACTAAAAATCAATATTATGAAAATTCACAAAGCTCTTTTAGCCTTCATTCCTTTAGTCGTTCTTTTTGCCTGTAGTAGTGATGAAAGTAGCGACCCTCAGGCAGACAGTGATTCTTTGCTGATAGGCGAATGGAAAAGGATGAGCACTGAAGATCAAGATGGAAACCTTTCGGATGATACTTCCACCTGCAACATCACTGAATTCACTGCTGACCAATATATAGTTACCGATTATACAGACGCGAACTGTTCAGAAGAATTCGATAGTGGAAGCCTGCCGTACCTTAAAGAAGATGATTTTATATACTTCGGGGAAAAAAGTCAGGACATAAAAGTTGAAATTACAGAACTGTCAAAAAATACCCTGAAATTAAAAGGAGAGTATTCCGATAATGCTGGTAATCAATATTATGATGTGGTGACCTATAGCAGGATGTAAACTTACTCCTGTTAAACCTCTTCCTTTTCAAGAATCTTTAATGCCAGTTTAATGGTATTGTAATCAAGGGCTTCCTCGAAATGTTCATAGAAAGGCTTTCAGAGAATTGGGGTTATCCAAAGTTTCCTTTGCTTTTTTTACCGCAAGCAGATCGGCTTCAGGAACAAAGCTACGCAGGTTAATATCTTCTCCATCATCATAAAGCTTCACCAGGTGCGAAAGGATCGTGGCCTGTGCTAGCTTCCTCTTTTTCGATATTTCTTCTATACTGAGGCCTTCCTTGTAGAGTTCGCCGGTAAGTTCGTAAGTTTTGCCTTTTTTTAAACTTTTCTTCTCCCGCTTTTCTTTGCTGAAAGCGATGATCTCTTTGATGAACTGATAGCCGTAATCCTGCATTTTCTGACGCCCCACACCATTTATCTGAATAAATTCGTCATCGCTCATGGGACGCTCTTTTTCCATTTCTTTTAAAGTGGCATCGTTGAAAATAAGATAGGCTGGAATTCCTTCTTCTTTAGCGATTTTTAACCGCAATTGTCTGAGCTTCTCAAATAAGGAATTATCTGATACAACTGCTGACCTTTCCCTTTGCTGTTGCATAGTCTTACGATCGGGGACCCGGGCAAGACTCACTTTTTCACCTTCAAAAAGAACATTTTTCGCTAACTCTGTAAGCCTGAGGTGATTCTTTTTGTCGAAGGCGATCTCTACATACCCCAGATTGATCAACTGGATGATGTATTGCTGCCAATTGTGCCAGGAAACATCTGAACCCACACCATAGGTCTTCACCTGTTGATAGTTCTTTGACAGGACCGCTTCGTTCTGAGCGCCGCGCAAAACATCTATTACAGTTCCGATAGGTTCGGCTCCTTTAAGCCGGTAGATGCAGGAAAGCGCCTTTTGTGCCAGCAGCGTGCCGTCAAAAAACTTAGGCGGATTTTTACAAATATCACAGTTGCCACAATCTTCCTGTTTTAATTCTCCGAAATAGCTCAGCAGGATCTTTCTGCGGCAGGTTAAGGCTTCAGAATACTGCTTCATCCGATCAAGTTTGGCCAGCTGTACTTCTTCGTTGGCCGAATTGGACGCGAATTTCTGAAGCTGAACAACATCGGCGTAACTGTGGAAAAGCAAAGTGTCTGAAACTAATCCGTCGCGGCCAGCCCGGCCAATCTCCTGGTAATAGCCTTCAAGGTTCTTGGGCATGTTGTAATGGATCACCCAGCGAATGTTGGATTTGTCGATTCCCATTCCAAAGGCGATAGTAGCGCAAATAATCTGTTTTTTATCGTTAATAAAGTCGTCCTGAATCTGCGAACGCTCGTCATGAGCAAGACCGGCGTGATAAGCTTCGGCTTTGAAACCTTTTGCCTTTAGTTTGGAAGCCAGCTCCTCGGTAGTTTTCCGGCTAAGGCAGTAAATAATCCCGCTTTCCTTCTTTCGGTTTTTGATAAAATTGGAGATCTGCTCAAAGCGTTTGAGTCCCGGCCGCACTTCCAGGCTGAGGTTTTCGCGGTCAAAAGAGGCGATATGTTTCTTTGCCTTCGGAATGTTCAGCTGTTTTACGATATCGTTGCGCGTGGCCTTGTCGGCTGTGGCGGTAAGGGCAATCACCGGAGTGGAGGGGAAGCGGTTTTTCAGATAGCCCAGCTGTGTATAAGCGGGACGAAAATCGTGCCCCCAACTTGAAATACAGTGAGCTTCGTCTATAGCGATCAGGCTTACCTTGCCGTCACTTAAGAACCGGTCGATGATCTGCAAACTTTCAGGCGCAACGTATAAAAGCTTCAGCTCATTTTTTTCGATCTGCTGAAAAATAGCCTGTTGATCGGCTTCAGCCTGGCTGCTGTTGAGGTAGGCTGCGGGAACTCCGTTGGCGGTAAGGCCATCTACCTGGTCTTTCATAAGCGCGATCAATGGTGAGATGACTAAAGTTACCTGCGGAAGCAGCAAGGCCGGCAATTGATAGCAGATTGATTTTCCGCCGCCGGTTGGCATGATCACCAGGTTGTCCTTTCCGTCGAAAACCGAATCGATGATCTTGCGCTGCAGGGGCCGAAAGCTGTCGTAGCCAAAATATTCCTTCAGAGCGCCTAAAAGCCTTTTTTCTTCCATAGCGGCAAAGATAAAATTTAGAACCGGAAGTTGGTTACCGTTTTAAAGCCAGCTAAAAATGAGGGGAAATTTGAAAAATTAGCGGCAGAGACAGCAGGTTTGTGCTTCCGTTAGGAGAGAATTCTTATTTTTATAAAAAATTCATTAATGGCAAAACGGAAGAGATATTCTCTCAAACGCCCGAAATTCACCAAATCGCTGAACCAGGTTCCCGGGACGATTACCTATGTTGGGAACAAGGAAACTACCGAAACCCACCTTGAAGTCATCGATTATAACCATGATAGTTATGAACGTTTTACTTCAAAGAGCCCCTGAAGATGCCTTCAAATTTGAAGAAGCAAATAAGGTAACCTGGATCAATATTGACGGCCTCAGCAATACGGCCGAGATCGAAAAGCTGGGGCAGTATTATGAACTTCACCCTTTGATCCTGGAGGACATCGCAAACACCAATCAAAGGCCGAAAATAGACGAATACCAGGATTATCTTTTTATCGTGGCCAAGATGCTTTATTATAAAGGTAATGGTGAACTCATTAATGAACATATTAGCCTGGTGCTGGGAAAAGATTACATTTTGACATTTCAGGAATCGGGTGGCGATGTCTTTGACGGCGTGCGGGAGCGAATTGCGCGATCCCGGGGAAGGATTCGCAGCAGTGGGAGCGATTATCTCATGTTTGCCCTGCTCGATGCCGTAATCGACAATTATTTTGCTGTGGTAGATGATATCAGCGATAAGATTGAATCCCTGGAGGAGCAGCTTTTTGTCGCTCAGCCTAATGATGATATTACTTTCGAAATTCAGGATCTTAAGCGTTCGATCCTGCGCATAAGACGCGCTGTTTTTCCACTTAGGGAAGTGATTAACAGGCTGGATAAAATGGAACATTCGCTGCTGGAGGAACGTACCAACAGCTATATCCGCGATCTATACGATCACATTATCCAGATATCTGAAAATATTGATGTGTACCGGGAGATGATCTGGGGGCTCATGGATATGTACATGACCACCATCAGCAATAAAATGAATGAAGTGATGAAGGTGCTTACGATTATGGCATCCATTTTTATTCCCCTTACCTTTATTGCAGGCATCTATGGAATGAATTTTGAATACATGCCCGAACTGCGCTGGAAGTACAGCTATTATGTACTCTGGGGGATAATGCTCCTGATATTCCTCGGAATGTTGTACTATTTTAAAAGGAAAAAATGGCTTTAGGGCCTAAAATTAAGGAATGATATGAAAAGACTTTTATCTATGACCATGATCGCAACCCTTGTGTTTAACTCCGGAAATGTCTCGGCCCAGGAAACAGGCCCGGTTAATGTGAGTGACGGCCATGAGAATATCGCTTACATTGGAACTTATACCAAGAAAGAAGGACATGTAGACGGCCAGGCCAACGGCATTTATGTGATGAAACAGCACCCGGAAAATGGGAATCTCGAAATGATAAAAACAGCTGCGGAAGTAACCAATCCTTCATGGGTGAAGGCTTCCAGCGATGGGCAAAATCTTTACGCTGTGAGTGAACTGACTGCGAAAGATGCCCCCAGCGGGTATATTTATTCCTATAAGATAAAAAACGACCTTTCTCTGGAAGAGATCGGGAAAATTTCTACGGAAGCTTACGCTCCTTGCCATATTGCCATTGACAAGACCGGCAAGTACGTTTTTGTTTCGAATTACCTGGGCGGCGTTATGATGATGTACAAAAGGAAAGAGGACGGCAGTCTGGAAATGAAGCAAAAGATCACTCTTGATCCTGAAAAATCCCATACTCATTCGGTCACCATTCCTTCCGATAATGAACATATCTATGTAGCCGATCTTGGTTTGGATAAGATCTGGATCTATGATTTTGATGCCGAAGCGGGCAGATTAACTCCCGGAAACCAGCGGTTTGTTAAGCTCAAAGAGGGGTCGGGGCCAAGGCATCTGGATTTTTCCAAAAATGAAGATTTCATTTATTCCATTAATGAATTGAACAGCAGTGTGACCGCTTATAAGGTGAAAGAGGACGGAGGTCTTGAGATCATTCAGAATATCTCGACTCTTCCCGATGATTTTGAGGGCGATAATTCGGGAGCCGAGATCGAGGTTCATCCTTCGGGAAAATTCCTGTATGTATCTAACAGAGGGCAGAACAGTATAGCTACTTTCAGTATCGATCAGGAAACCGGAAAAGTTAGTCCGCTGGCGTGGAATTCTACAGAAGGAAAAACGCCACGGAATTTCAGAATTTCACCTGGCGGAAAATATCTTTATGCAGCCAATCAGGATTCAGGCAGCATCGCGAGATATGAAATCAACAAAGATACGGGAGAACTGAAGCTCTTGGGCGAGCCCCAGGAGGTGAAGAGCCCGGTAAGTATAGAATTTCTGTCGAAGATGTGATCGATAGGTAAAATTCGTAATTAAAAAAGGCTGTCTCACTCATTCTGGAGACAGCCTCTTTTTTTGCCCAATTTCGTCCTTTTGCCGATTATTTTTTAGGATCAACTTCCTTGATTACAAAAAATCCGTCGTTGCCCTGGGCCTGGTACAAAGGCATGAAAATGCGTTCATCCCAACGGCTTCGGACTTCCTTTCCATTTTGAATGGCTAAAAGCTGTCCTTCTTCGATCTTCTGGAAATTTTCAAAACCGGGTTCCATTTTAAATTCATCTCCTTCTTCCAGGCCGTGGCGATATTCGATCTCAAAGGTCTTCTGCTCAGGTGCATTTTTATCAGTGAAATTCTTCACACAGTCCGGATAGCAGGAAAGCTGCTCCAGGTCGAGATCACAAGCTTCCTTCAGGGCCAGCCAGATCACGCCTTCGTGGTTTTCCACAGAACTTTTATTGGTATGCTGCCCGGCTTCAAAAACAAAGCCGGTCATTCCGGTCCTGCTCAAATAATGATCAATATCGCCGGTGATAATGTCACTGAAACCGCGCACGATGTAGGTGGGGAATCTATGGGCCCAGCTATCGTTATCATTTACTTCCTGAACCGAAATGTAGGGAAGACTGTCGGAAGAAGTGGTGTGGCAGTCGAGAAAATATCTCTTGTCAAACCTACCGGAATATTCCTTCAGCAGCTCAATGATCTCAAACATTTCCCGTTTTTCATGGCTGTCGGTTTTGTTGTTTTTTACGTTCTCTTCGGTCCAGGTGCGGTTGAGGTCTTCGTCTATATAACGCACGTTTTTATTGAGGGCCGCATGGTTTCCGGAAACGCCCAAAATAGTTCCGTTTATCTCAGGTTTGGTCTTCTCCAGTTCCTCAAAAACCCGTTGCAGCGCTTTCACACCGCTGGGTTCATTTCCGTGGATGCCTCCCGTGACGAACAGCAGCGGTCCTTCTTTTCCGGAGCTGTATTCGCCAATTATTCTTGGTATTTCTTTTTCCGTGTATTCGCTCATTCTTTTTCTTTTAGTCCATCGTAGCAAGGGTCCTGTTGGAAAGCTGACCTTTGTACATTTCTTTATATTCCACTTTACGTTCTATCGCTTCTATCACATAATCTGTGAAAGGAGGGAGGCCTATATCTTTAAAGTGTTCCATTCCTCCCGGGCTCAACACATTTATCTCGATGAGTTTATCCTTCACGATGTCGAGGCCGACGAAAAACAAGCCGTCGCGGATGAGTTTAGGCGCGGTGAGATCTACAATTCGCTGCATTTCAGGAGTAAGATCACTGCTGTCGGCCGTGGCTCCCAGTTTGAAATTACTGCGGAATTCCCCTTCGCCGCTCACTCTTCTGATGATGGCTTTCTTGCCGTCCCGCTCCATTACTTTTCCATTGAGGAGCAGCACTCTTACGTCGCCATCTTTTACAGCCGGAAGAAATTCCTGCGCGATAACGTACCCCTGGGTGATGAGATGTTCAAGGATCTGGTTGATATTTTTTTCATGTTCGTCGATTAGGTAAACGTCTTGTCCGCCTGATCCTTCCAGGGGCTTCAGCACCATTTTCTTATTCTGTTTTTCCCAAAAGTCCAACAGTTGATCCTTATCTCGTGTCACGATAGAATCGGGTTTTATTTCCTGTGGAAGTTCTTCGAAATACAGCTTGTCTATAAAAGCGTGAGAAAGGGCATAGGCATCATTTAATACTAACACATCCAGCTGCTGGATCATCCTTCCAAAGGCAACGCCGGACTGCTCGGCCCAATCGCGTCCTTCCTCTTCCGTAGGGTTATTTCTGATGAATAAAACGTCCAGAACAGTACAGTCCATCTGTTTTTTCCTGGCCTTTTTATCCTGAAGCGCCTCCAGGAATTTGGCTGGAGACTTGGTTTTAGTGTTTTTCGGAACCTGGGTGGTATTTATGGTTATAGGTTTGTCGTGGTGAAAATTAAAATCACCTACTCCCATAGCATAAACTTCGTGGCCTCGTTGATGGGCCGCGGTCATTAGGGCAACTGATGTTCCGCTTTTCTCGGATGCAACATCATTCAATACAAAGCATATTTTCATTCGCGTATCATTTGTGGCAGGGGCAAACCCTCCCGGATTAAATTGATTCTATGGTTAAAATTTTCGTCTTTTAAATAACTGGGACAAAGCGCCCCGGGTTTTAATACTTTTCTTTCGGTTAATTCTTTAATGATGCCCCTATGTTTCAGAGCAAATTTTCCAGCCAGCAAGGGTTCATATTCCCCGCCTTTCTGGAGGTATTCCCGCAACTGAACCAAGCCTTTCAGATAAATGATATCCTTCAGAAAACCGCCACCTTGCATGATCCGGGAAGTGATATTGAAGGCGCGTTCCTCAAAAAAGCCGTAGTCCTTGTGAAGAATCCTGAAAATCTCAGTAAAATCACAGCCTTCCATCACGGCATGGCCGGCCACTACACGGCCCGCCAAAGTTCTTAGCCTGTTCGCGGTAAGGCCGTTAACCAGATATTCTGACATCACCGCGAGGCCTTCCTGTAGCGGATCGTAATCGGCAAGGCCTACGCTGAGTTGTTCCAGGGGTTGCTGAAGTCCGTTGTAGAAGGTGAGCATATGTGTGCCCACCTCGTGCTGAATAAGGGCCATAGCCTCGGTTCTTCTCATTTTGTAATCTTCAGGAAGGTAAAGCTCCCCCTTGCTCACCATTATGATGTTTACATCACGGCGAATATGTACCTTTCCCTTGAAGTTCTCGTCCTGTTCCCTGAAATAGTCAAATTCACGCCTGGCCATACTGCTGAAGGCTTTCGCATCAATAAGATCGTCAGGATTCCGGTCATCCACTTCGTCAACTTCATTTAAGATGTCTCTTGCCGCTTCAAAAAGATTGGGTTCCACCCCTTTGTGGAGGCGCATGCTGGTATAGAAGAAATTCCGGGAACCTCGTTCGCTCAGCATAGTGATCTGTTGATCGAGTTCTTCCCGCTTTTCACGAAAAATATAGGACATTGCAGGATCGTCAATCTCTTCGATCTTAAGATTATAAAGTTCCCGCTTAAGAACGTCGGGATCTATGGGAAGTAAGCGGTAATGATAATCGAGAAGTTTTTCGTGATTGCTGCTGAAGAAGGTCTCCTTCATCTCGTGAATGTTTGCTGGAGAAACCAGCCATAAAAAGGAATAGGAATTCTCAATGCGACAGAGTTTTTTATCGATCTCAAAGACCTTGTCTTTTAGGTATTTTCGGCCAAGCGCGTTATAACTGCCTACTCCTGAAGAAGTCTGCACCCGTATGTAATCGTAAATGGCCTTATGAATAGATTTTATGATGTAATCTCTGTAATTTCTGAAGAAAACCGGGTAAAGCTTTCCTTCTTCACTGCGGAAGACAGGCGGAATCTCAAGGCCTACCAGAACGGCACCACATTTTTTCGCGGTTTCCACGCTCATCAGGTCTTCGTCTCCTTCTGCCTGCCGGTGTTTAGTATCTTTTATTTCTGCCTGAAGGTATAAACCGGAATAGAGAGAGTTGATCTTGTTTAATTCCTCTTTAAGCGCTCCCAGGCTGGTGGGTAATTTTTGTGCGGGCCCCTTGATACGGAAGCAGTTGCTGCCTTCTTGTGCCGAATACATCTCGAAGAGCATATAAGACTTAAACTTTCCGGAAAGTTTGTCTGAAATAGCAAATATCAGCTCTTGATAAAATTCAAAATTTGAGGTGCCTATGACGAGGTAGGAAGCTTCGCTGATAACCATTCTCGCCATGCCTGCATCATTCTCCTTGTGCCGGTAAATGACCAGGTACGGCAGATCCTTTTCAATATGGAGCATTCCGCCGCCGGGAAGGTCGGCGCTAACCTCGCCGTCTTCATCCAGGCTTGTTAAAATTTGCTTAACCGATTTTTCAGATAATTCCGAGATCTCAAGCATTATTGTGTACTTCTAAAGATTTTGTGGTTTTTAAATGCCGTAAATCCTTGTAACAGCAGCAAATGAGGCTGTAGGAAACCGGCGGTCTTTTTTAAATTTAGAAATAAATTAAAGGCTGAAACAGGGAAAGGGCTACTTTGGCTTTTCTTTAAGAAAGCCTCAAGATTTATTTAAATCCTGCCAATAATCAAATGCTATCCCATATCTGCGGTTACAGGACCTCCCTTCTGAAGGTTAAGAATGCAGGGGAATCATATCCAAAACTCTGCAGAGATTAAATTCGTTTACTATGGAATGGTGAGAAAATAATATATCTTTGTTTATATTAAGTCTAAATAAAAATAGAGTCCAACAAAACAATGAAAATAGAACCATATTTCAGCCGGGTATATATCCTATTCTTCTTTATGCTTTTTTCTTTCGCTCAGGTCTCTGCCAGGGCTCAGGAAAATGATATTCAAAATGTAATTCATCTTCTGGATTATCTTTCAAAAGATTATTCAAGGGCGGTAAGGGATGGTGAAATACTGGATAGGACAGAATACGCTGAAATGCAGGAGTTCAGTTCCAGGATTTTAAATATAGCACAAGAAATAAATCTACCTACCGAATCTCGTCCAACTATACTGTCTGATTTAAAGGCTTTAAAAAGCCTGGTTGAGGATAAAGCTCCTGGTAAAAAAATAAAAGATTTAGCAGAAAAAGCGAAATGGGCGATCATTAATGCAACCGGCTATGAAGTTACCCCCATAAAGTGGCCGGATAAAGCAAACGGCCACCGTTTGTATTTGCAGAACTGTCTTCAATGCCACGGGCCAAAAGGAGAGGGAGATGGAAACCTGGCGACGGGGCTAAAACCAGCACCTACAAATTTCTTAGATGATTCCCTTATGGCAAGTATGTCTCCATTTACAGCCTATAACACTATCAAATTGGGAGTGGAAGGAACAGCCATGCAGGCGTTTTCCGATCTAACAGATAAAGAAGCCTGGGATTTGGCTTTTTATATCAAATCATTGCGGTTTCAAAAACAAAAAATAGATTCTATATCCCTGAAAAAAATATTTGATCAGGAATATGGCAATATTTCATTAAAAAGTGTGGCTGTCTTATCCGATAAGGAATTGATAAAGAAACTCGGGCCAGACGCACAAGCTGGAATCAAATTAAAAGCTCTAAGAATGTTTTCCCCTTCAGAGCAGTTGGTGCACTCCGGTTTAACTATTGCCCGGCAGTATCTTCATCAAGCAATCACCAGTTATAAAAATGGCAATAAAAAAGAAGCCCGTCAAAAAGCTTTGGCTGCCTATTTAGAAGGGATTGAAACTGTAGAAGTACGTTTAAAAGCCAATGATCCTAAATTTACTGTCCGGTTAGAGCAAAATATGATAGATGTAAGGCAGGCCATTGAACAGGACCAAAATTCAGGCGAGGTAGAAAATAAAATAAACACTGCGCTCTCAACAATTGACCATGCAGAAAAAATAATGGAAGGGGAGAAGCTCAATTACTTTTTGTCATTTTTTTTGGCGGCATCAATCATGCTCCGGGAGGGACTGGAGGCTTTTTTGATCATAGCACTTATTTTGGCACTTCTTCGCAGTACAAGAGAGACGAAAAAAGCATTATACTATGTACATGGCGGATGGGTAACCGCAATATTGATGGGTATCTCAGGATGGTTCCTTTCAGATTGGATTATTGGGATAAGCGGACAACATAGAGAAGTTATGGAAGGGATGATCTCTTTGGTAGCTGTAATTGTACTCGCTTTTATGGGGTTTTGGCTGCATGACCATTCACATTCCAAAAAATGGAAGGAGTTTGTGGAAAAAAAGATAGGTACCCAACTAAGAGGTGAAAAAATGCTGGGTTTGTTCTTCTTTTCGTTTATGGTAGTGTTTCGTGAGGCTTTCGAGTCCATCCTTTTTCTACAGGCAATCGGTTTGGAGACGCATCCCCGCGATCGGTCGGCCATTGGGTTCGGCGTGTTAGCCGCTTTTGTATTGATAGGATTATTGGCATATCTTTTTTTGAAGTACTCAAAAAAGATTCCGGTGCAACAACTGTTTAGATACTCCTCCGGGGTAATAACACTTCTGGCGGTAATTCTGATGGGTAAAGGTATCCATGCCATTCAGGAGGCGGGCTGGCTTTCGGTAACAGGTTTCTCTGTTTCTCTTAGAATAGATTGGCTGGGAATTTATCCTACCTTAGAAAGTCTAATTTCGCAAATAATTTTGCTGGGATCTCTTTTGTTCCTCTATTACTTAAGCAATCATAGGAATAAGATCAGTTGGATTAAATAGAGATGTAAAATTCGCATAATCTTTCCAAAGAGATTGAATGAAAATGAGGATAGGCCGGGGTAACCTTAAAAAGCTTTGGAGGGCTTTTTTATTTCGGATAATATAGTCCGAAATTAATTTTTTCCGTATCTTTACGGTATAATAATCAGGATAATTTATAGATAAATCAATCCCCAAATAAGAATAGTATGAAAACGCTAAAAAGCAGCTCAAAAAGTACGGTCGTATTTCTCACCGTACTCACTTTATTTATTTCAACAGGTATTTTTGCCCAAAATACAAAAGTGATCAAAATGAAAGGAACCGATCAACTTCGGTTCACAGTGGAGAATATCGAAGTCTCACCAGGTCAAAAAGTTACGGTTAAACTTACCAATGAAACAAAATTCCCTGCTGCCGCTATGTCCCATAATTTTGTATTATTAAAGCAATCAGCAGATGCTAATGCTGTAGCCACAGCATCGGTCAAACATGCAGACAATAAATATATCGCTCCGGAAATGAAAGACCAGATCATAGCTTACACAGGTTTGGCCAGCAGTGGACAAACGGTCGAAGTAACCTTTAACGCTCCCAAAAAGCCTGGTAAATATTTATACATCTGTACTTTTCCCGGGCATTTTATGGCTGGCATGAAAGGTACCCTCACGGTCAAATAGTACTTTCCAACGCTTAGGAGAGACTTCAAATAAAACATATTGAATCCCCGGGGACCAGGGAATGTGCCCAAAACTGTATTGGAAAAACGCCATGGGTCATGATCTTTAAATCTGCCGGGCTTGTTGATGATGAAGTTTTAGAACTTAAAAATAGGAGCTTAACGGCTCCTATTTGCTGCTTAGGGGGCAGGCATCATACTTTGGACCCCGTTGATTCCTCCAAATATCGAAGCTTATGCAATCTCACCAGGGGGCAGAGAAAAGAGTCTCAAGTATATTATCAGGAGCAGTTTTCTCAAATATTTAGTCAAATAAAAAACGAATTTCATGCTTTGCATTAAACACAACTCCACCGATCCATATTTTAATATAGCCACAGACGAATTTATTTTTAAACACATAAAAGAAGATGTTTTTATGCTGTGGCGAAATGATAATGCTATCATAGTAGGCAAACACCAAAACACCAATGCCGAAATAAATTTAGATTATGTGCGGGAAAAAGGCATTAAGGTGGTGCGAAGACTTTCTGGTGGCGGCGCTGTGTATCACGATTTAGGAAATTTGAATTTCTCTTTTACGCGAACGGGGAAGAGTGATGAAATGGTGGATTTCCGGCTCTACACCAAACCTATTTTAGCCATTCTATTAGAACTGGGTGTAGATGCCAGGTTTGAGGGGCGTAATGATTTAACCATAAAAGGGAAAAAATTCTCAGGGAATGCCGAACATGTGGTTAAAAATAAGGTCTTACACCACGGAACTTTGCTTTTTTCTTCTGAAATGACTGACATAAGCGGTGCTTTGAAGATCAATCCGTTGAAATATTCCGATCGTGCAGTAAAATCGGTACCCAACCGGGTGACCAACATTAGTGATCATTTGAAAGAAAAAATTTCTTTGGACGAGTTTACCGATAAGATCATGGATTACATTACTTCTACTTTTGAAGGAGCCAAAATGTATGAATTTACGCAAGAGGATTTGAAAAAGATCCAACAAATCCGGGATGAAAAATATGCAACCTGGGAGTGGAATTTTGGATATTCTCCCAAATATAATTTTAGTAATGGCATGCGTACCCCGGGAGGAACTTTGGAAATGTATATGGACGTGTCTAAGGGAATGATTAAGGAAGTGCGAATCCACGGAGATTTTTTCCACATTAAGGATATTATCCCCATTGAGGAGGCCTTGAAAAACAACAAACACGAAGAAAAGGCAATTCGTAATGTATTAAAGCAATTTAATCTGAAGGAATATTTCAGTAATATCACCGAAGATGATTTGGTTGCCGTGATGTTTTAGCAGGAGAATTTTACATCCACATCTCTAATAAGAATACAATAATTCAGGAAAAACAAAATAAGGATCAAATCCTCAGATTTGATCCTTATTTTAAGTCGGTGGTTTATGGAGATAACGGGTGTAACCGTTTAACAGTTTGAGACTCATTTTCACCAAAACCAGGTGGCCATGTTCGGTGTTAATCGTTCTTTTTCATCACGAATTTTTTGCAACATCTTCTACCCGTTTAGCAGTATCGGCTTTGTTTAAACTCAACCTTACAATACTATTTTCCAGGGCTTTTAAATCATGAGGAATATTGCCTTCTAACGCAACCAGGTCTCCTTTTTTAAGCTGATGCGTTTCTCCATTTACACCAAAATCGATACTTCCTTCAAAAATTTCTACCACAATAGGGAAGGGGGTTTTGTGCTCTTTCATGACCTGGTCGGTTTTAAAAGCAATCCTGATTTCCTTGCCGGTTTCGGTGTCTAATAATAGCTGAACATTTGGTCGACTTTCTGAATTGTACTGAATATCCTGAGTTAAAGATGCTGTTTTCATAGAATGAGAATTTTTGGTATTTAAATTTTATATTTCTGTTTATTTTAATTAATGCAAATTTCAATAGTTTTCATAATTCCGACCGCTTATTCCAGGTCGCCTATTCACTCTTTTTGAGAGAGCATGCCTGTCCGCGCAGACAGGATCAGAATTGCTTTTTTGCAGTTCGGGTGAGGCTTCTAATTTTCTTTTTCCAAAAACTGGCGAAGAACGTATTGTAAAATTCCCCCATTTTGGTAATAATCTATTTCGATATTAGAATCCAACCTGGCAATAACCTGAAATTTAATGTCTTTTCCTTCTTCATTTTTGGCGGTAACATCCAGTATTTTCTGCGGACTTAATCCTTCTGCAATCCCCGAAATACTGAAGCTTTCTTCTCCCGTCAACCCTAATTTTTCGATATTTTCGCCTTCTTTGTACTGCAGTGGCAACACACCTAAACCTACCAGGTTGCTACGGTGAATACGCTCATAACTTTCTGCCAACACACATTTTATGCCCAGCAGGAATGTGCCTTTTGCGGCCCAATCGCGCGAAGAGCCACTCCCATATTCCTTACCTGCGAGCACGATTAAAGGCGTGTTGTCTCTTTTGTATTTTTGCGCGGCATCGTAAACGCTCATTTCTTCGCCAGATACTAAATAACGCGTATATCCGCCTTCTTTTTTGGCCAGCTTGTTTTTAATACGCACGTTGGCAAAGGTACCGCGTACCATAACCTGGTCATTTCCGCGGCGGGAACCGTAGGAATTGAAAGACTTTTCATCTACCCCATGTTCAATGAGATATTTTCCCGCTGCTGAATCTTTACTGAAAGCTCCTGCAGGCGAAATATGATCTGTGGTAATGCTGTCGCCGAGTACTAATAGAGCTCTGGCACTATTGATGTCCTGAAGATTTTCGGGTTTTTCTGAAATATTCTTAAAAAATGGAATTTCTTTTATATAGGTGGAGTCAGTATTCCATTTATACACTTTCTCTGTGGGAACTTCAAGATTTCTCCAGATTTCATTTCCTTCAAATATTTTACCGTAATTATGCTCAAAATCATCAGGAGAAAGTACATCGCGTAAAATCTTGTTAATCTCATCATTTGTAGGCCATATATCTTTTAAATATACGGGCTGCTGATTTCTATCAAAACTGATAGGGTCATTGATCAGGTCTATATCTACTCTTCCGGCAAGTGCGTAGGCCACGACCAGCATTGGCGACATTAAAAAGTTCATTTTCACCTGTGGATGCACGCGGGCTTCGAAATTACGATTACCGGAAAGCACCGAAGCCACAACCAGGTCATAGTCCTTCACGGCTTTTGAAATTTGCGGAGGCAAGGGACCCGAATTTCCTATGCAGGAAGTGCAGCCATATCCTACTAAATGGAATTGCAGTGCTTCCAGATCTTTCATTAAATCGGCTTTCTCTAAATAATCGGTAACAACTTTAGAGCCGGGAGCCAGTGAAGTTTTTACCCAGGGTTTTACGTCTATTCCGTGTTCACGCGCTTTTCTGGCAACTAAACCTGCGCCTACCATCACAAATGGGTTAGAAGTATTGGTACAGGAAGTAATGGCGGCAATAGCTACAGAGCCGTCTGAGAGCATGTATTTGTCCTGTCCCTCGGTAATCCAAACAGTTTTAAGGCGGTTTTTATCGGCTTCTATTTCAGTGTCAGGTCTTTCGGAAGGAGCCTGATGCACGGGTTGATTTCCTCCTTCAGATTTCCACCGGGCAAGGGAATTTTCAACTTCCCGTTCCTCGGGATCTATATATTTCCTATCGAAGCCACTTGCCAGCAAATCGATGAATTTATTTTTAAATTCTTTTAGCAGAATTTTATCCTGTGGGCGTTTTGGGCCGGCCACGGTAGGTTCTATTGTAGAAACATCCAGCTCCAGCACCGCAGAATATTCAATTTCATCTTCATTTTCCCGCCATAACCTGTTGGTTTTGCAATATTCTTCCACCAGATTCACCTGTGCTTCGGGTCGGTTGGTCTGGCGCATATAGTCCAGTGTTTTATCATCAATAGGGAAGTAGGTCACGGTGCAACCAAATTCCGGAGACATATTTCCAATGGTGGCGCGATCTGGTACCGAAAGATGATTTAATCCCGGGCCAAAAACCTCTACAAATTTGCCTACTACGCCGTGCTTCCGCAGTAAATTGGCGATGTTTAGAACTAAATCTGTAGCTGTGGAGCCTAGCGGTAATTTTCCGGTAAGTTTAAGGCCTACCACCTGTGGCATTATAAAATAGATAGGTTGTCCTAAAATTGCGGCTTCGGCTTCAATCCCGCCTACGCCCCAGGCAACAACTCCAATCCCATTTACCATAGGGGTATGGCTATCGGTGCCCACCAGCGTGTCGGGAAAAACTTTCCCGTCCCTTTCTACCACGCCTTTGGCGAGGTATTCAAGATTTACCTGGTGGCAAATGCCCATTCCTGGAGGAACTACGCTAAAATTATCGAAATTTTGTTGTGCCCATTTTAAAAACTGGTAGCGCTCTTTGTTGCGTTTGTATTCTTCGTCCATATTCCGTTTATAGGAATAATTGGTTCCAAAATAATCTACCTGAACAGAATGGTCTACCACCAGATCTACAGGAATAAGCGGATTTATACTTTCTGCTTTTTTTCCTTTTCTGGCTACCTCGGCCCGCAGGGCGGCAATATCCACCACCGCGGGAACCCCGGTGAAATCCTGCATAAGAACTCGTGCCGGTTTAAAAGGAATATCTTTCTCAGAGGCTTGCGGTTTCCAATTCAAAAGAGTTTCTATATGTTCTTTGGTGACAGAAAATCCATCATAATTGCGCAAGGCGTTTTCTAAAAGAATACGAATGGAAAACGGCAGCTTCTTTATATTATGTCCTTGTTTTTCAAGTTCCGGAAGGCTGAAATAAGTGAGGGTTTTGCCTTCTAATTTTAATGATTTTTGAATATTAAATGGATCATTAGACATAATTATTATTTTTAAATTTATAAAAGAAGCCGTTTTTACCCAATTTTAATATGGGTTCCTATAAAGATACCAATACTTCTTTCAATATTACGCCTGATTATGTTCCTTATCCCGGTTTCTATTCTGCCATCTTTGACCGGATCTTGTTTTCATTCACCACATCAGGAATCGTTCTTTTTGAGTCCACCAGGCTAAAGACGGTCCGCTAATAAATGGCAGGCATCAATCTGATAAACTTATTTGGTCTTGATCTTCAGTTCCTGCTTATAACTGAATTCTTGATAAAGGTAAGTAATTCTTTAATTAGGACAAAAATATCCGAAATATAAATTTAGCGTATAGTTTCCCTGACTGATTCTTCTTATTTTGTTTAAAAACTTATTATATTAAAAAAGCCCTGTGTTTACAGGGCTTCAGAGAGTTTTGTGATCCCGCCAGGATTGAATTTCTTTTGGTGATACACTCCTGCAAATACAACCCCGGGCTGGCGCCCTTGTTTCTTATTCCACTTTAACCTTTGAAGCGGCGCTTCCGGTTTTCGTAAAATAAAAAAACCACGTCCTTCGGATCGTGGTTTTGTGAGTGATGTGATCGCGCCAGGATTCGAACCTGGGACCGCCTGCTTAGAAGGCAGGTGCTCTATCCAGCTGAGCTACGCGACCGTTTTTGCGGTTGCAAATATAAACCACTTTGGAAATAAAACAAGGCTTTTTCTTCTAAAAAATCGGAAAAATAGTGGGTGGCCTCTACTTCGGGTAAAGTTCGGGCCAATTATTCTGGAGTAACAAGAGCCTTCAGAACCGCCTGTTTTCTTATTTTCAGGCTGTTAAATAAAAAAAGTTGGAGACTTACCCATGTTTCGGTTTTCAAAAAAATAACAGCCAATTATAATTGCTTAAATTTGTGGAACAACCAAACCGAAAAATATGCTTGATTATCCAATTAAATTCATTCCTATTCTCAAGGAAAAGATCTGGGGAGGCCATAAACTTCATGATCTTCTACATAAAGATTCCGATCGGGACGATCTTGGCGAGAGCTGGGAAATATCGGGAGTAAAAGACAATATTTCTGTTGTTGAGAATGGAGGTCTTCAGGGAAAAAGCCTAAACCAATTGCTGGAAGAATATCAGGGGGAAATACTGGGGGAGAAAATCTATGAAGAATTTGGTGCCGAATTCCCTCTGCTCATAAAATATATCGATGCCAAAACAGCTTTATCGGTGCAGCTGCATCCCGATGATGAAATTGCGAAGCAAAGACATAATTCCTTCGGAAAAACAGAAATGTGGTACATCATGCAGGCAGACGAAGGTGCCAATATCAATATTGGATTCAAGGAGAGTATCAGTAAAGAAGATTACATTAAGTTCCTTGAGGCCGGTAAGATCACCGAAGTTCTCAATTTTGAGGAAGTAAAAAAAGGCGATAGTTTTTTCATCAATACAGGCAAGGTACATGCGATAGGAGCAGGGGTGCTTTTGGCTGAAATTCAGCAGACTTCTGATATAACTTACCGAATTTATGATTGGGACCGCAGAGATTCCGAAGGGAATTCGCGGGAGCTTCATACCGCTTTGGCTATCGACGCCATTGATTTTGAGAAAAAGGATGATTACCGGTTGACTTATGCTAAAACTCAAAATGTTGCTTCCAACGTCGCGCACTGCCAATACTTCACTACGAACTATTTGCCGGTGGAAGGAAGTCTTGCCAGAGACTACAGCGATATTGATTCTTTTGTGATCTTTATGTGTGTGAGCGGTAAAGCCGAAATAGAGGTGAACGGGCATGAGGAAAATCTTTCCAAAGGAGAAACTGTACTTATCCCCGCTAAAAATCACCGGGTCAATATCACCTCCGAAGATTGTGAATTACTGGAAGTATATATTGAATAATATTCTTTAGTAATTCCCTCATATAAAAAGAAGCCGTCTAAAAATTCTATAAAACGTCATTCTGAATTTATTTCAGAATCATAACTGTTTGAAAAACAAGTTTAATTAGAAGCTGAAACAAGTTCAGCTTGACGAAATGAAAAATTTTTAGATAGCCTTTTTTATGGCAAATGGAAGAAATTTAGTTACTTGAGGATTTCTTCGATTTTCTCTAATTCATCTTTGCTGAAATGCAACTTTTGCAGGGCCTCTATGTTGTCATGTAACTGAGAAGTCTTGCTAACTCCTACTAAAACAGAAGTTACCCGATGATCTTTAAGCAACCAGGCCACTGCCATTTGGGCCAGGCTTTGGTCGCGCGATTCTGCGAGTTCATTCAGTTTTCTTACTTTCTCAATTACTTCAGGGGTGATCTGGGATTCCTTCAGATATCTTCCATCTCTTGCAGCCCTGGAATCTTCAGGAATGCCGTGAAGATATTTTGAAGTGAGAATCCCCTGGTTGAGTGGCGAGAATACAATGCTACCGATGCCTTCAGTTTCCAGGGCGTCCAGCAATCCGTCCTCTGCCCAACGGTCCATCATGTTGTAACGAGGCTGGTGAATTAGGAACGGAGTTCCCTGTTGCCGCAGGATCTCGGCGGCCCTTGTAGTGTCTTGCGCATTGTACTGCGAAATTCCCACATATAAGGCCTTTCCCTGGCGCACAATCTGATCCAGGGCGCCCATAGTTTCCTCAAGCGGCGTGTCGGGATCGGGACGGTGATGATAGAAAATATCCACATAGTCAAGGCCCATTCGCTTAAGAGATTGGTCAAGGCTGGCGATGAGGTATTTTCTCGAACCGAAATTCCCATAAGGGCCGGGCCACATATCCCATCCCGCTTTGGTTGAAATGAGGAGCTCGTCCCGGTACTGACTAAAATCTTCTTTAAATATTTTTCCGAAGTTTTTTTCAGCCGAACCGTAAGGCGGTCCGTAATTATTGGCGAGGTCAAAGTGGGTGATGCCGTTGTCGAAAGCTGTTCTGAGGAGCTTTCTTGCATTTTCAAAATCATCTTTATCGCCGAAGTTGTGCCATAAGCCGAGGGAAAGAAGGGGTAACATAATGCCGCTCTTTCCGCAACGCCTGTACTGCATCTTTTCATACCGGTCTTCAGAGGCTTGGTAATTGCTCATATTTTATTGATTTTTTAGGATGTTCTTAAAAAATGGGATCAGTTCTTCTGCCATTTGGTGGTTGTCTTCAACACTCGGATGGCCACCACAGCCGTGAATTCCGATATTTTCAAAGTGGAAAACAGATACAGGTTTGTCATCAAAATGAGCTTTAACCTGATCCAGGCAATCACTGAGAATTTCGTTATTTTCTCCCGTGATCATGGGACTGGTCAATAAAGCCACTTTGGTGTCAGGATAGAGATCAAAAATCCGTTGCACGAAGTCTACATAACGGTCCACATATTTTTCTTTGCTGAATTCACTGCGTTCTTTTTCGCCGTCTCCTTCCGAAAGGTCATTCGTTCCGAGGGCGATGCTAACTACATCGGGAGTTTCGGTGAGATCAGCTTTTTTGCTGTTGTCTCCGTTCAATCGAAGATTCTCATACACATCGGGCATCACTGGCTGGTCTTCATCATTCCAGTTGCGATACATTCCCATGCCTGAAACACAACTGAGCCTGAAATCGGAATTCAAAGCTCTGGCCACTCTGGGGCCGTAAGCGAGGTATGCATTGTGTTGGTCATACCATTCTCCCTCTCCACAGGGAATATCATCTGTTTGTGCCCACATTCCGCAGGTAATGGAATTCCCAATAAAATCGATTAGTGGTTTCTCTTCAGTCTTCTCCGGCGCCGTAATATTTTCAGCTTTCATGCCTTTGAAGAGCACATCGCCAGAGGAGGCTTCCGTAGCCTTATAAATGCTGATCTCATTGCTCTGAACACTATCGCTGAGGGCAATCTTCACAGGTTGGCCATCTACCTTAAAGCGGCCTTTATAATCATTATTTAATTCCACGGCCACATAGGCGTGGTCGGCGTCGGGACTTTCCAGGTAGAGCGTAATACTGTCTCCTTCGGCTTTGGTGCTCACATAAGATGCAGAACTGATAAGAGCTACGGCGGAATCTCCCTGTTTTTCTGTGCGGCCGGAATAGCTGAAAGCTTCATTGGTGGCTGAAAAATCTTTTGGAGCGGTTTTCGTTTCGGTCCTATTTCCACAAGCGGAAAGGAGAATGCCAACAAAAAGGAATAGTAATCGGTTTGTCATTTGAATTCTTTTTGTGGTACTAATCTATGATAAATATGTTAAAATTGCTACTCTACTTTCCTCAAATATAGGCAGACTTTAAAGCTGAAAACACACGGCTTTAACGGGCTTTCCCCCATCTTAAGGAACTACTAATTCTTTGTTTCTTTCTCTTACAAGGCTTAATTTGGTAAGGCTTTGTTTTTAGGAAATGGAAGGTGTATGAAAGGAAGAACTACTAAGAAACCGAAATACAAGAGAGACCCGGGCGATTTTCAGGAATTGAGAAAACGCGCCGCCACTCTGGTAGCAGAGCTCGAGGAAAAGAAACGCTGGCAGATAAAATTTAAAGCCATATTCTTTCCTTTGCTCTACATCGCCATCTATTTCTTTTTGCTGAGTTTTGGTGAAAAACGCTATGTCTTCTATACTTGCTATTTCCTCCTTGGACTATTTTTAGTATTGAATTTCCTGAACCTTATTCATGATGCCGTGCACAATGTGATCTTCAAATCTCATGAATGGCTGAATGATCTTTATGTGCATTTTTTTGACCTTCTGGGAGCCAATAGCTATATCTGGCGCATCAGGCACCTCAGGCTGCATCATGCCTTTCCGAACGTGATGGACTGGGATAGTGATTTTGAGCAGAGCCCGATGGCAAAAGTTTTTCCGCAGGCCGAGTCAAAGCCGGTGCACCGGTATCAACATCTTTATCTTCCATTTCTGTATCCGTTATATTTGTTCAATTGGTTGCTGATAAGAGATTTCAAGGATTTCTTTAAAAAAGATACGATTGTGCATAGAGAGGTGAGGATTCCGAAGAAGGAATATTACAAACTCTTTGTATTCAAAGCATTTTTTTTCTTCTATATTATCGTGGTTCCAAAGTATGTGCTTTCGGTTACCTGGGGAGCCGTACTATGGGGATTTGTTCTGATGGTATTCACGGCCAGCCTTTTGAGCCTGCTCGTGTTGCTATCTCCCCACGCCAATGTGTACAGCGATTTTCCGCAGCCGGACGAAAAGGGGAATATGCCCTATTCCTGGTTTGAACATCAGCTAAAATGCACCAACGATGTTTCAAACGACAATTTTTTCATACGCTTCTTTATGGGAAATTTTAATTTTCATATTGCCCACCATGTTTTCCCGAATATACATCATATTTACTATCCCGAGCTGACCGGGCTCATCGAAGAATACACGAAACAACACCATTTGCCATACCGCAAACAAAGTCTTTTCAGATCACTTGCAGGGCACTATTCGCTTCTGAAGAAAAATGCGTACCACGAAAATATTTTTGAAGAAACTATGTGATTTCCGCGGAAATTTCCGGTTAAGATTGCTGCATAAAATCATAGATCATTTTGGAGACCCGGGCCATCATTTGGGTTCCTTTCTCCATGTCTTCCATATTCTTACTGAGGATCACCAACACGTATTTTCGTCCGTCAGGAAGAAAAACGATGCCCGAATCATGGTGCACGCCCGTGATCATTCCGGTCTTGTTGGCTACTTTTACATTTTCCGGAAGCAGGGCAGGAATGATCTCCCGATGCTTCTGATGCAGCAGAATGTCAATCATTTGCCGGTCGGCTTCTTCATTGACGGCTTTTCCTTTTGCCAGATGCTCAAAGATGATCATGAGATCATAGGCCGTAGTACTATTGCTCAGGCCTGCATCATAAGCCTTCATGTCTTCAACGCCTCTTAAAACGTTGATGTCTTTAGCTCCCATTTTATGCATAGTGGTATTCACATTTTTAGCATCCACTTTCTGGATCACGATGTTGGTGGCGAGATTACTGCTGTAAATGATCATATCGGTCACCAGGTCGCGCAGACTCTTCTTTTTTCCGAGAAAATCGTAGAGTTGTTCGCCACCGTCGCGGTCTATATCAAGACTAAAGCTGCTACCATCTACAATGCTTTTAAAGCTGTTTTTTACTTCCAGCGAATCGTCGAGAGACAACTTTCCTTCTTCGGCCTGCTTAAAAACTTCGATCATGACCGGTGTTTTCATGGTGCTGGCAGCATGAAATTCTTCGTGCGCGTTGATGAGTAATTTTTTCTTCGGATGATCCAGACTTTTAAATGCCAGAGCAAAATCGCCGGAAACGCTGGCAAAGGAAGAATCGATCTTCTGTCTTAGCTCTTTTCTGTTTTTGGGCGTTTGGCTGAAGGAATTAAGCGAAATGAGGAAGAGGAGGGGTAGTAGGAATCTTTTCATCAGAAATAAATATTATTTGAAGTTTCCCAATTTAAGAAAAAATCCTTTTAGCCTCTTCGGAAAAAACAATAGCCGGAATTCATCAAATTCCGGCTTCATTAATTGATTTTTCAGAAGATCTAAATTGCTCCCAATGCGATTTTGATCATATTATTCATGCTTTTTTCCCGGGCATCGGCAGAGATATGTTCTCCGGTAACGAGGGAGTCAGAAATGGTCAATACCGACAATGCTTTTACCTTATGTTTGGCGGCGATCGTATAAAGACCTGCAGTTTCCATCTCTACGCAAAGCACGCCGTAATCTGCCCAATTTTTGTAAGAATCCGGATCATCTTCATAGAATTCATCTGAAGACAGCACGTTTCCGGCTTTTACAGCAATATTGTTTTCTTTGGCAAAATTGGCAGCCTTCATAAAGAGTTCAAAATCGGCAGTAGGGGAGTAGTGGCTTCCGGCAAACCTGCTGTTGTTGATACCTGAAGTAGAAGAGGCCGTCATGGCAATTACTACGTCATGAAGTTTAACTTCTTTTTTATAGGCTCCTGCAGAACCTACCCGAATAAGGTTTTTAACTCCATAGTCATTGATAAGCTCGTGGGAGTAGATCAAAGCTGAAGGAATTCCCATTCCCGTACCCTGTACCGAAATTCTCTTTCCGTTATAGGTGCCGGTATATCCCAGCATTCCGCGGACTTCATTATAGCAAACCGCATCTTCAAAATAGGTTTCTGCGATCCATTTTGCCCTTAGCGGATCGCCGGGCAATAAAACTGTTTCTGCAATCTCTCCTTTAGAGGCTTGTATATGTGTGCTCATTAATTGGTTGGGTTTACAATAGTTATTCCTGAAGAAGTTCCAATACGGCTAACTCCAAGATCGATATATTTTTTTGCCGTTTCCGCATCTTTTATACCTCCGGAAGCCTTGATTTGCAGTTTGTCTCCCACCACTTCTTTCATCAGCTTTACATCTTCCAGGGTAGCACCTCCCGTACCGAAGCCGGTGGAGGTTTTCACAAAATCGGCACCGGCGTTCATAGCTGCACGACAGGCGAGTTTTTTCTCTTCTTCGGAAAGATAGCAGGTTTCTATGATTACCTTGAGAACGGTATTCCCAATAGCTTTTTTGATACTTTCTATCTCTTGTTCTACAAGTTTGTATCGCCCCGATTTGAGAAGGCCCACATTAATGACCATGTCAATCTCATCGGCTCCATCTTCTACACAAGTTTTAGCCTCTTCTATTTTGCTGCGGGTGCTCATGGCACCAAGGGGAAATCCGATTACTGCAGCCACCTTTACCTCTGAATTTTCCAGTTCGGTTTTGGCCAATTCTACATAACAGCCATTTACACAAACGGCATAGAAATCATGAGCTTTGGCCTCCTGGCAAAGCTGCCTGATATCATCTATGGTGGCAGTGGCTTTTAAAAGGGTGTGATCAATGTATTTGTTCAACTTCATACCTGCTTAATTTATTCCAAAGTTGAACAAAAATACTGAAATCGCTGCAGTCTTCGTATGACTATGATCAGTTTAGGCAGAAGCCAGAGGGTATAGGACGCACAGTAAACTGATTTTCAGTTCAAAAGAAGCTTAAGAAATTACGGGAATGGCTAAAAATTACTCTTCTCTACCTATGGGATGGTCTTCATACCAGTCGTCGAAGGTCTTTTCGGTAGTATAGTTGTCGCGTAGCAGGAGGTAAACGGCGATCAGTAAAAGGAGCTGTCCCAGGCAGGTTAAATAAAAGATCCATGGAAAAGCGACCGTAAGAGTCGACATGGTGGCTACCGCGATTAGAACAAGAGTGGTGATACCCAGGAAAATGATGGCTATATTCTTCATTTTTCTTATTAAGATAAAGAATATTGCCGGCCCGGGCTCTTAAGACAGCGCTAAAAAATGCTAAGAAGATGAGAAAGTTCAGGGGAATTTGGAATAAAGATTCTTCCGGGTCAACCCCTTATCAAATTTAGGGTTCTTTCCTTTTGGTCCAAAGACATTTGATAATAGTGAAGAAATATAGTACAAGAAAAAAACTGCCCAGAAAAAAGAATAAGAAATAGACTTTCCCCATTCCGAAGATGTCTAACAGGCAAACTACTGTTAATAGATAACAGAGAATGAAACCGCTAAAGGCTATTTTTCGATAAGATCGCATGAAAGGCAATTTGTTAAATATATGCAAAATTGAAACCTCTTTTATAGGAAGGCCTTTAGGGAAGCATTCACTTTTGCATATGTCTTCAGAAAAATATATTTAACAAGCTTAAAATCAACCAGATAAGACCCGTTTCTACATTTTTGCTTACTGCCGGGGGTTTTCTGCTTTACTGATTTAAAACAGTGGGGAATGTTGTGGAAGGAAGCCACAAGCGGGGACGAAATTGAGGATTTCAGGCTACAATTTTGTGGCATC
>CAVUJH010000004.1:0-85482 GCA_963741775.1 uncultured Flavobacteriaceae bacterium
ATTGGCATCAAAGATCACTTCCATTTCTCCGCTGTCACTTTTTATCTCGATTTCATAGAGGGTACCATCTTTTCGTTCTGCTTTTTCAGCTTTTTCAATACTTGCGCCGGGATATTTTGATTGCAGGCCCTGTGCGACTGCTGAAGGAAGTTGATCCTTATCTATCTGGTTCTCGGTCTCCATCCATTCCCCTTCAGAGCTGAAACTTGCCGAATATTCGGTGCCATTTTGCTTAAACTCGGCTTCCCATTCATCACTGTTCTCGTTATCCCAGGAGACATTCGTAGCATCGGGAAACTTATTGTTAAAGGTGCTCTTCACTTCCTGAGGCACTTGTCCTTGTCCACAGGCGGTAAGTGTAAATAATGCAAGCACAAAGGCTGCGGTCATCATTTTTTTCATAACTCTGTATGATTTTATGGTTTAATAATCTTAAAATTAGACAAGAAATCTAAAGTTGGTTTAAAGAAATCGGTCAAAAACTATTTTGTCTCTAAAGAAGTCTCAAAATCGATAGAAAAGCAATGGTTCTGGTCACTAAAGTTATAGCTGAGCCTGTAGCCATACAGCTCGCAGATCTTTTTTACGATAGCCAGTCCAAGGCCGGTGCCAGGACTGCGTTCTCCTTTGGAAAAACGGTTGAAGAGATCGGCCGAATTCTCGATGGCTTTTTCCCCGGAATTCCTGACTTCCAGAGAGGAGCCTGAAATGACCAATTTCACCTCTCCGTCTTTGGCGCAGTTCTTCACGGCATTAGAGATGAGATTATTCACCAAAATCTGGGCCAGTTGTGGCTCTCCAATTATTTCTAACTCATTTTCCTCCTGAAGGAAGAGCGGAACCGCGGTCAATTCCCTGAAATTTTCGAGCGCTTCCTTCAGCATCAGATTCAATTCTATCTTTTCTGAATTGCTGAATTGCTTATTTTCGATCTTCGTGAGCAGCACCATCTTCTTGTTGAGCTGCGCCAGCCTGTGCAGGTCTTTTTGAAGGGAGGTGAGTTGGCTGAAAAGTTCAGTATCGAGATGATGCCCGTTCAGAAGGTTTTCGATCCGGGCCTGCATGACAGCCAGCGGGGTTTGCAGCTCATGGGAAACATTCTCTGTAAACTGCTTCAGATTTTGATAATCTGAATTCACCTTCTGCATCAACTCCTCCATTTGATCCTTCAGTTCGCTAAATTCCAGAATATCGCTCTGCACCAGTTCCACCTTCGGATTTGACGGCAAGGAAAACTGCTTCATCTTCTCTAAATTCAGAAAAAATGGTTTCCACAGCCGCTTATACCACGCCCGGTTGAAGTAAAACTGAACGAGAAAGATGATCAGCAGAATTATGCAGAACAAAAAGAAGATGATAAGAATGATCTCTTCGGTTTCTACCATCATGCTTCTCACGATGATCTGGTAATTGTTGCCGTTGAGATTGCGATAGGTGGTAAGCTCCCGGAACTTCTCCATCTCATCCTGCGACGGATCATAAATAAGCGTATCTTTAATAACTTCAGGCCGCAAATGCTCCACTTCCTTGACTTCAAACACCGGCGGAAGTTCTATTACCTGAGAATTGGAGGAGACATAATGTTCCAGCCGGAAACTGCGGGAATAGAGCTCCTCTTCCACCTCGTTTTGCATGATGCTTCGGGTGTAGAAATAGAGCACCACCGTACCCAGCAACATCAAAAAAGCATTGATAAGAAGGAAGTACCTGGAAGTCTTCTTCAGCAGCGATATTTTTTCTTTGTCTTTATCCAAGATTTATTCGTCGATGAATTTGTAGCCACTGCCGTAGGCCGTTTTAATATATTTCGCTCCCGACGTGGTCAGTTTCCGCCTCAGGTTATTGATGTGCACGTAGATAAAGTCAAAATTATCGAGCATATCGCTGTGATCTCCCCAAAGATGCTCGGCGATGATCTCTTTGGAAAGCACCCGGCCTTCATTCGTAATAAAGAACACCAAAAGATCGTATTCCTTGCGGGTAAGCTCAATGGGTTCATCGCTTATAAAGACCGTCTTGGCAGCAGTATCTACCCTGATCTCATTAAAGCTAAGGCATTCGCTTCCGCCAAATTTGCCCCGTCTTAGCACCGCCTTGATGCGGGAGTTGAGCTCGGCGAGGTGAAAAGGTTTGGTGATGTAATCGTCGGCGCCCAGGTCGAGCCCCAGCAGTTTATCTTCCAGAGAATTATTGGCCGAAATAATGATCACTCCGGAATTGCTGTTTTTTTCCCGCAATTTCTTCAGAATATCAATGCCGCTGCCCGTCACCAGGTTAAGGTCGAGCAGGATCACGTCATATTCATACAAAGAGACCTTATAGGAAGCTTCTTCAAAATCTGAAGCTGTTTCGCACAAGTAATTCTCTTTCTCAAGATAAGTCCTGATTGAGGATTGCAGTGCCTGCTCGTCTTCGGCAATTAAGATCTTCATAGTTAAAACTGTATGTGATGCTTCTCCTCTAAATAAAGGAAAATTCAGCTGAAGCATGCATCGGTTTCAGGTTTTCTGCTTTTTTTACTTCCGAAGCAGGTGAAATTGGGCAAATTTCAGACATTATTCTTTTATCAGTTTCAGGATCGTGGGCAACACGACCAGCAATAACGGTAAAGCAAAGACCATTCCGCCAATAACCGCGATGGCCAGGGGCTGGTGCAGCTGTGCGCCCGCTCCAATTCCTAGAGCCAACGGAATTAATGCCATAATTGCCGCAAAAGCGGTCATCAGCTTCGGACGAAGTCTGGCCGCGATGGAATATTCGATCTTTTCTTCATGGCTTCGGCTTTCTTCAATCTCCTGGTATTGCCTGTAAGTAAAGATAGAATTCTCCCCTATGATCCCGACTATCATGATAATTCCGGTGTAACTACCTACATTCAGCGGTGTTCCGGTGATAAAGAGGCTGAGCAAACTACCGGCGACTCCCAGTACTGCGATGACCACAATGGCGCCGGCGATCTTAAGTTTTCTGAAAAGAAAAAGGATCACGATAAAGACTAATAGCACCGCCGCGATAAGGATCATGAGCAGTTCGCTGAAAGCCTGCTGCTGTTCTTTGTAAGATCCGCCGTATTCAATATGATAGCTGGCGGGGAGACTCAAGTTTTGAGACAACCGCTTTTTAATATCGGTCAAGGTGGAACCAAGGTCGCGATTGGCCAATCTTGCCGTTACCACTCCCATAGATTTCAGGTTTTCGCGGTGCACCTGCGCCACTCCTTTTTTCATCTGAATATCGGCCAGATTCTTCATGGGCACCCGCGAACCATCGGGTAAAACTACCGACATCTTCCGGAGATCTGCAATGGAATTGTGGTAGGTGCCAGGATACATCATGCGAATATCTATTACCTGCTGGTTGTCAATCATAGTACTTACCACCACGCCCTGGATCCTGGTTTGCAACTGCAACTGAAGGTCGGCAGGCGTTAAACCAACGCGGGCCAAAGCTTCGTTCTTAGGATCAATTTCGATATCGGGTCCCGCCACAATAATCCCGTCATTCACATCGGCTGTTCCCTTCACTTCTTCTACTTCGGAAGCGATCTTTCGGGAAAGTTCCTGCAACTTCTGCGCATTATCGCCAAACACTTTGATCTCTATTGGTTGCGCAGAACTCATCAGGTCGCCCAGCATATCGCCGATCACCTGGCCAAAATCAACTTCCAGTTGGGGAAGCACCGCCTCGATCTTTTTACGGATCTCATCGGCTACTTCCATAGTAGATTTATTACGGCTGTCCTTCAGCTTTATAAGGTAATCGCCGCTGTTAGGTTCAGTGATAAAAAAGCCTAATTCCGTCCCCAGCCGGGCAGAATAAGCTTCCACCTCCGGCTGATCATCCAGAATACGGTTGACCACTCCAAGCATTCTCGAGGTTTCTTCAAGAGTGGTGCCGCCCGGGCTGCGGTAATCGAGCACGATACTGCCCTCATCCATTTCAGGAAGAAATCCTGAAGGCAGACGGGAAGGCAGGAATATAATGATCAGGATGCAGATAAGGGCGAAGGCAATCCCGATAATGGGATACGATAATACTTTATGGATCCAGCCGGTTCGTGGCTCATTTTTGTGCTTCAGTTTTTTTCCGCGGGAAAAAAGCACAGCCAGCACAGGAACCAGGATCCAGGTCACGAAAAAGGAAGAGGCCAGGGCAATGATCATGCTATAGGCCATCACCTGGAAATAGGCGCCGGCGACGCCTGTCATCATCACGAAAGGCACAAAGATCACTATGGTACTTAGAGAGGAGCCTACCATTGCAGGAAAAAGATGCGAAATTGCTTCCCGCGCCGCCCAGCTCATCGATTTATCCCTGTGCTCTTCCCGAAGCTTATGGATCTGCTCGATCACAATAACCACATCGTCTATCATGAGCCCAATGGCGGCAGCGATGGCTCCAAGGGTCATGATATTGAAGGTGTATCCCACAGCATTCATGACCACCAGCGTGAGCGCGAGACTCACAGGGATGGTGAAGACCACCACCATACTGGCCGAGAAGGACCTCAGGAACGCGATCACCACCAGAATAGCCAAAACCAGCCCGATCCAAAGCACGTCTTTGATACTTTTAATACTGGAATTCACAAAATTCGCCTGCTTATAAAAAGGCACCAGCTTCACATTTTTGGGAAGGATCTTTTCAAGCTCACTTACCTTTTTCTCAATCTGATCATTGACCTCAATAAGGTTGGCGTTCGGCTGCTTTACCACGGCAATAAGAGGCACATTTTTACCATTGGCCAGCACCCGTACATATTCTTTCGCCTCGTTCACCTTAATGCTGGCAATATCCTTCAGCTGAATTACCCGGCTGGGCGTACTTTTTACCACGATATTCTGAAGATCTTTCAGGTTACCCACGGCATTGTTGGTAAGGCTCAGGTACATGCGGTTATAATCGCTAATAAATCCGTTAGATTCGAGAATATTAGAATTATTGATGGCATCTTTCACCGCTTGCAGCGGAATGCCCAGGGTCTCGAGTGCGTATGGCTTTAGCTCAACTTCATACTCTTTATCTTTTCCGCCGATTACCACAATATCTGAAACACCCTGAGTCGCCAGCAGGTACGGCTTGATCTGATATTTGGCGATCTTCTTCAGCTCCACCTGAGACAGGCTTCCGTCTCCTTCCACCGAATAGCCCATCACCGGTAAAATGGACGGATTCATCTTTTCTACGGTAAAGCTGGTATTGGGCAGAATTTCATCCTTCGAATGCTGAATGTAAGATTCAATTTGTGCCTTTGCCGTGTTGACATCCATGTTCCAATCCAGGAAAACCGAGATCTCTGTACTTCCCCGAGAGGTACTACTCCTGATGTATTTGAGGCCTTCGGTTCGCCTGATGATGTTTTCCAGCGGAATGGTAACGGCCGTCATCATTTTATCTACCGGCTGCTGCCCCGCATCGGCGATCACCTTGATCTTCGGAAAGGTGATGTTCGGGAATAAACCGGTTTGCATGCTGCGGTAGGTAAAAACCCCGGCAGCCAGCAACAGTACCCCAATGGCAAGAAGCGGATATTTATATTTTGAGTGCATGTTCTTCATTAGTTCTCGATGCTTACTCGTGTGGAATCCTGCATTTGGTAAGCTCCTTCGGTGATTACCCGATCTTGCAGCTGTACCTCATCAGATTTTATCTGAACCAGAGAGTCGGTTTCAACAAGAGGTGTCACACTTTTTTTAATGGCGAGGGTATCATTCACAATTTTCATCACCCAATAATCGGTGAGGAGCTCATTGGTCTGGAGAGCAGCATTAGGAATGGTCATGGCATTTTGCGCCTCATTTGAAACGATCTTCACCTGTACATTGAGATTTTCGGGTAAGTTCTCGCCGGGAAGACGTACAAGATAATGCTGCGCCTGTCCAATGGAATCGGTGCTGGTTAAAACCGAACTGATTTTGGAATGAATTTCAGGATGTCCCCGCAAGATCACCGTACAAGGTGTTCCTACTTTCACTTTATTCTCATATTCAAAAGGAACACTCACCTGTACTACCAGGGTATTGGGCTGGGAAATGCTGGCCAATACATCTCCTTCAGAAACGTAGTCATTCGCAACCACTTTCAGCTTTGAGATCACCCCGCTGGCATTGCTTAACACGCTGATGGGCTTTGTAAATTTTGCCAGGCTGCTGTCAATCTTCACAGCCTCATTAAGCGCATCCTGTTCCTTGGTTCGAATAGTGGCGAAAGCCTCTCCTTTATTGATATGGTCTCCTCGTTCATGCGGCATCCAGGAAATATATCCTGTAACGCTGGCCTTAATATCTTCCCGTTTTTGATAGCGGGTAACCCCTGTAAAGGTGAGGTACTCCCTGATATCCTGTTGTTGCACCTTCGCCGTTTTCACCTTCACAGGCGCCGTGACTTCGGTATTTTCTGTGGAATTGTTCTTACAGGCGAAAATTCCGAAGAAAACCGCGAAAATCAGCAATTTCGTCTTATATATCATTCTCATAATCTACCAGTTTGTGGCGTTATATTCGTTTTGCAGCAGCCAGAGGTTGATCTGCATCTGCAGCCTTGTCTCTACGTTCATCTTGTAATTTTCCACGACTTTCAGATAGTCAATAATGGAGACCTGTCCCTGCACCATCTTTCCCTTGTAAATTTCCAGAATATTCTGCTGTTTCCTAAGTTGCGCGTTGATAAGCACCAGGCTTTTCTGAATGGAATTCATCTGCTTCTGAAGACTTTCCAGAGTATTCTTCTTTTTAAGTTTGTCGTTTTGCAGGCGATAATCAAGGTTCTCCTGTTTCAGCTTATTTTGCAGTTCATTTATTTTTCTCTGATCGCCATCGTAGATCGGAACAGTGAGTTTCAAACCCGCACTGAATCCAAGATGATGAGCCAGCCTGTCGAGATCTACGGCATTAAGGCCCGTGTTGCCATAGGCCGAAACCTGCGGCTTGTATTTATTCTCAAAAACCCGCTGCTCAGCCACCAGCTGCAAGCTGTCATTCCTGTATTTACGCCGAAAATGATATCCCAGCGTATCGGTTCGTCTTTGCCCAAGATTAAGGCTGTCCACTGAAATCCCCAGGCTATCGGAAGTATAAATCTGCACGTCTGAAGGAGACGGAAGACTATCAGAAAGGTATCCCTGCGGCGGAGGCGCAATAACAATGTCGGGCTCTTCTAATTTCTGAATGGCGGTAGACCCAATGCCGCTGGCATTATTAAGTTCCAGAAATTTCGAGTTGAGATCATTCTTTATTTGCTCCAGTTCCAGCTTTCTATTTTCGACTTCCAGTTGCAGCAACAAATAATCGCTTTGCATAAGAATGCCGTTTTTCACCAAAACCTCCACTACCTTCAGCCGGTTCTGAAGATCGCTGATGATATCACGGGTGATCTCTTCCTTTACCTGCAGGTGATAGACCTGGATGTACGCATTCGTAATATTCCGGCGAACCTGATGTTTAATCTCTTCTGAAGAAAGCTGCAGCGCCTTATTTTTTATCCTGTTCTGAAATAACAGGTTCTGAACCGTGGCCCGGTTAAAAATGTCTTTGGTAATATTTAGCTGCGCGGAATACAGTGCGCCGTTTGAGACCGGCTCGGCATAGCCATAGGCATCGGGCGAAGGCTGCGTGGTCACGTCTATAAAATGCCCGTTATTATTGAAGTAGGGCGCTACCATGACTTCGGAAGTGACACCCACCTGCACCGAATTATTCTGCGCATTGATGAGCTGGTTCTGAAATTGGCCAATTTTCTGAAGGTTTTTGTTTTCCTGTAAATTCGGATTATTCTGTTCCGCAGAATTCAGAAAATAATCCAGTGACCGATTTTGGCCAAAACCGGATTGCAGCAGGAAAAGACACAGTAGCAGGAGCAATTTTAACTTCACAAGCGTGATTTTAATTATAAAATTAGCGCTCCTTTCTAAAGTATTTCTAAAGTAAAAGATTTCAGACTACAGATGATTTCCGGGAAAAGGAAAACCTTCTCAGGAAAAGCGGAGAGGTTTGGGAGATATGATGCTTAACAAATGGTAAGAAATTTTTCCGAAGCAATAGGCCTGACATTCCATAGAAAATGAATTCCACAAAGCCATTACGCTCATTATTATTTTTTAAGCCGATCTTAAGATGCTATTAAACAAGGATTTAGATGACCAATATACTTTTAACCTGAATCATAAAAGAAAATAAAATGTCAGCAGCACACATTCACGCAATGATTATACATTTTCCCATCGCGCTATTGATGGTTGGATTTCTCTCTGAGATCATTGCATTGTTTTACAACAGAACCCTTTTCAGGAAAATAGCATTTTACCTATTACTGCTTGGTGCAGTTGGAGCAATAGCAGCTTATATAAGTGGTAGCTATACAGCCGAAGGTATTGAGACCGGTAGGCTTGCCGAAGCAATTGAAGCCCATGAAGAAGCCGCTCTTATAACACTTTGGCTTGCCGTCATGACGGCAATCTATCGTGCAGGTTTAATATTTTTTAAGTATGAACGTCCCTGGACGAAATGGGTGGGTATTCTCTTGTTTGCCGCATTGGTAGGTTCCATTATAAATACAGGCAATAAGGGCGGTGAGCTGGTCTATGAACACGGTGCAGGCCTTGAGCTAAAACTTCCGGAATTTAACGAAAAAGTACAGTAGCATTCAGGGATATCTCAACCTCCCTAAAAAATTTATAATTATGAAAAAATCAGTTAAAATAAGCATACTGGCGATAGCCCTCTTTGGGTTACTATTTCAGTCATGCAACGACCATCCTCAAAAAATAGAACTCCGGGAGACCACCGAACAAAATAAGGCTCTTTCCGGCCATCCAAACGGTGCAACCGTAAATATTGAGAATAAAGAACTTGACCCCAATGGCAAAGCCGCCAAAGACCTACAGGACGCCTATAAAGGAGAACGAACAGCGATAGCCAAATATCAGGCATATAGTAAAAAGGCCGAGGAAGAAGGATATCACGACATAGCGCTTCTTTTTAAGGCGGTATCAATGGCAGAGACGGTTCACGCCGGTAACCATCAGACCATAATGGAAATGGAAGGCGTAAAAGTTCCAGAAGTTAAACCCGAATACCCGCTTAAGAACACCGAGGAAAATCTGAAAAATGCAATTGGAGGGGAGAGCTATGAAGCCAAATCGATGTACCCCACTTTCATAAAAGATGCAAATGCGGCAGGTAATTACATGGCTCAGATGAGTTTTACCTATGCTTATAACGTGGAGAAAAAACATAGGGATTATTATAAGGCTGCTTTGGCCGACCTGGCAACAGATCATTTAAATTCCCTGGCCAAGGTGTATTATGTATGCCCCGTATGCGGAAACACTTATTCCGGCAAAGCGCCGGAACGCTGTGAGATCACCCTTGCAAAAGCAGATACCTTTACTAAAGTGGACGAGTTGTAAACCGAAATTTTTAATAAGAACAATCTTCCCCAAAATAAAAAAGCTACCTGCTCTTTTGCGGGTAGCTTTTTCTTATTTGTAGCCTCGCCAGGGATATCTACCCCCGCCGGAGGGCCTATAAATGCTGAATTCTTTCCTTATTAATCTTCAAATGTTGACGATCTGCGAATTCTTATCACTGATTCTGACCATTTTTTTATAAATATAGCCGTTTAAAATCAAATGATTTCAAACTTGAAGAATTATGAACTACCTCTTATTTGAATGCGCGAATTATTTCGCTATTGCCAATTCTTTATACCCTTAATTCCCGAAATGCATGGGACACTTCTGGCCAACTTCCGGGGAACAGGCATATGGCCCGTATGGGTCTTCCGAATTGCCTGCAAGTATTTCAAGCTTTCGTGTGAAAAATCTTTTTTATTACCTATCAATCTGCAACAGGATTTTTTTACAGCACATCCTGATATAAAAAAGGAATATTGCAAGTGGCTCGATGATCAATAGGGGGATTTAGGATGACAATTTCAACACTTCCATAAAACATCCTTTTTGCGTCAAAAAGCCTGGAGCCCCCAGTAAAATCGCAATTATTTGCGTCAAATCTTGTGGTAAAATGAGTTGCCTCCAATATTTCAGCGAAATTCTGCAAAACATAAATATTAAAAATGTAAATGTAAACTAATTAGTTAACTTTGCTTTGTGATAAGAGAAATAGTAGTTTACAAAGATAATTTCGTTGATTTCTACAAATCTCAAGATGATAAAATTCAGCGAAAAATTGAATATGTTTTAGACTTGGTCCGTTACGAAAAACAAGTTCCAAAGAAGTTCTTTAAATCACTGACAAATACTGATGGAATTTATGAAGTAAGAGTAATAACGGCTTTCAAAAGTATTCGGATTTTATGTTTTCAAGATAACGGGAATTTAGTAGTACTTACAAATTGCTTTATTAAGAAAACCCAAAAAACTCCAAAGAAAGAAACCAAGATTGCAGAAAAACTAAAAAGGGAATATTTAAAAGAAAAAGACAGTTGATATGAAAAATGTGACAAGATTTGAGGATTTGTTGACTGACAAATACGGTAAAAAAGGAACTGAAAAAAGAGACCAATACGATGCTGAATCACTTTCATTCCGACTTGGAATAATGTTGAAGGAAGCAAGAAAATCAGCTCATTTAACACAAGAACAACTTGCTGAACGTACTGGCACGAAGAAAAGCTATATCTCAAGAATTGAACGCGGTCTGAGCGATATTCAAATTACTACGTATCAAAAACTTATTGAAATTGGTCTTGGAAAACAGTTGAATATCACAATTGGATAAGAAAAAAGTACTGCAGGCAATATCGTGTAACGTAAATGGCAGGTATTCTGCTAAAATTCGATAATTTAGAGACCAAGTCAGAAACAACTAAACTGACAAGTCCGCTTCCCTACTCCGCGCCACTTGTCGTTACACAAGACCGTTCTCCTTTTCAAATGGAAAGAAGCAATTCTCTGAGATTTACTGTAACTAATCTGGGAAGCCTTGAAAACAGGCGAAAATTTCCAGTAAACATATGTAGAATGCGCCCTATGCTGTTTTTACTTCCTGCCTGCCCTTTCTCATCATGGACGGCAGGCAGGCACGCTAACTTCCCGTACACAATAAAAACAGCACAGGTTCCACACGCAGGAAGTTATGGTAGAATTGGACTTTTCTTAGAGTATTTTATATAGGATTGACAGGATTCGTTGAGTTTGATAATACAGAAAGTTTTTCAAGGAGAACTTCATGGTAATATTTATTAAATTTAGCTGCTTAAGAATGTGCCCCCTACTATGATAATCCAAAAGAATTACAGCTTTTCTCCTTTTTTTGAACTGTCTCAAGATTATCTCTGTATAGCGGGATATGACGGATACTTCAGGAAAGTCAACCCGGCTTTTGTTGATATGATTGGTTATTCAGAAGAAGAATTACGGAGATTTCCAATAGACCAGTTAATATATGATCCCGATAAAAACCGTACAGCAGATCTTCGCGAAAACCTTACAAAAGGCACATCTCTTCTAAACTTCGAAAATCGATATGTCACGAAATCAGGGGAAATAGTGTGGCTTTCCTGGACCTCCATCCCGCTGGATTCAGGTAAACTTATTTATGCTATAGCAAAAAATATTACTCATATCAAGGAACAGGAACAGGAGAGAAATAAGCTGATCGCTGACCTCACAAGCATTAATAAAGAATTGACTCAGTTCTCTTTTATGGCCACACACGATTTACGATCCCCGGTAAACAATCTACTTTCTTTGTTTAATTTCATGGATGATGAAGACATTAAAAAGGAGGAAAGCCTACTTTACATGGACCTTTTAAAACAGTCCGTTGGGAGCCTTAAGACGAGGCTAGACCAATACATTGACACCTTTAAGGAAAAGAATAGATCTAAAATAGAGCTTGAAAGAATAGATTTGAATTTAGCAATAACAAAGACCGTAGAACCCATTAAGTATTTGATTAAAAGTTCAGATACTACCTTTGAAATTGATTTTTCAGAGGCAAATTTTGTCTGGTTCAATACCTTTTACCTTCAAAGCATATTTCTAAACCTGATTTCAAACTCTATCAAGTATTCAAAACCAGGGTTACCTCCAAATATAAAAATCAAGTCGAAAAAAACTCCAAGCTCTATCAACATAATGTTCGAGGATAATGGGATAGGTTTTGATATGAAAAAAACAGAAGGAAGGTTATTCGGCTTAAATGAAACTTTTCATGATCATTCCGAGAGTAAAGGAGTTGGGTTATATCTTGTCAATAATTATATGAGAGAGTTGGGAGGTAGTATTGAGCTGGAGAGTAAAGTAAATGAAGGTGCGGTGTTTACATTAGTTTTCAGAGATGAGGAGGGATTCTCTGAAGTGTAATCTCACGAACTCCTGCACTTAAAAAACTGAATCAAGGGGCAAAACCCGGGCTTACCTAAAAACAAAAACCCACTCAAAAGGCTATTGAGTGGGTCTTGCTTATTTTGTTTTGAATCTACTATAAACCGCTTAGCCGATCATCTTTTACACCTTTCACACCAATCAGGTTGTTAAGGTCAATACTTAGAGAAAATTTAAGCACTTTATCCTCTTTAAAAGATATGTAATTGGTGACAGGAGTCTGATAAGCGAAATCAAAGACAAAGGCTTCATAAGCCAATCCCAATCCTACGCTCACGTGATTATGATAACCCTTATCCCGGTTTTGGGTGATGAACCCGGTACGAAAACTGAGATTTTCATTGAAACTTACCTCCGATCCGAGACTAAGAATAACTTCTTTCATTTCTTCGGAAAAACCTCCCGGAGCGTCTGTAAAAGAATCAAACCATCCAGCAGCAGCACTTTCAGTAGGCAGTTGGCGATTGCCATCGGTGGCCGGAACCAGAAACTTTAGTGCTTCCGCATAAAAAGAAAGCATATCGTCGCGCCCGCTTGCAATATGGTAACCTCCACCCACTTTCAGGGAAGTTGGTAACGGATAAGAAAAACCATTCTCGTTGGAATATTCCAGCTTTGAGCCCAGGTTTTTTAGGTTGAAACCAAATGTCCATTTATTCACATGCATATCATAAGGAGCTGAAATATAATAGCCGGAAATATCGGCAGCAACGCCATTCGCTGTTTTCAGCTCTACTTCTGTAGAACTTTGGTTATTGGTAATATCAGAACGAATATATCGCCCGGTAACCGACATTCCGAAGTTTTCATTCAATTTCAGACTATAGGAAGCATCCAGTGCCATTTCATTGGGCACAAAACTTCCCTGATTAATGATCTCACTCCCCATTTGCTCTTCTATTTTCATATTTCCGAAGCTAAAGTAGGTAAGGGATGCACTCAGCGCCGACCGTTCATTAAGCTTTTGGAAATAAGCTGCATTGGCCAGGAAAATATCGCTGGCATACCCAATAAACTGCGGAATATAAGACAGGCCCACACCTTGCTCCCCTTCTTCCATAAAGAGGAACTTCGCCGGATTATGGAATTGGGAAAAAGCATCAGGAAGGGTGGATACGCCGGTTTCACCCATTCCCCCCGCACGTGCATCGGGAACCACCTGGAGAAACGGTGCCCCTGTAATAACAGGGCGCACCAGTTCTTGTGAAAAGCCATTATAGCTTAAAAAACACAATAATATACTAATAGATATGTACTTAAATTTCATGATATATAATTAAAAAGCGATTATTTTTTTGAGGTGAACCTGCCCCTCTTCATCAATAATTCTCACCAACAAGGTTCCCTTGAAAGGAGCAACATCAATCTCCATTTCATTTCTCTGATTACCAGGAAAAACTTTGTATTTATTGGTTTCAGTTTCCAGAAGTTGCACCTCGATAATCTTCGCACGCAATGGTGCAACCACCCGGGTGATAGAACTTCTTTTTAGAATAGTAGGCACCACATGGAATTCATTAGTTTCAATGCCTCCTATTTCCACTTTCACAGTAGCCGTGGCCTGAGAGGTATTCCCATATGCATCCGTAGCGGTGAGGGTAACCACATAGTCTCCCGTCTCTGTAAAATAATCCTGACTTATACTAAGGCTTACTTCGCTGCAGTTATCATAGGTGCCTCCATCGATATCTTCAGGAGTTATCGAAACATTTTCAAGCGGATCACGATATACGATGATATCTCTGGTCACAATCACAGGAGCCGTTGTATCTTCAACGATCACTTTTTGATCCTGTGTTACAACATTACCGTTGCTATCATCATAGATCCAGGTAATGGTATATTCTCCCTGTGCATTATATGAAAGCGGATCATTGGTAGTAGCCACGATCTCTCCTCCACAATTATCGGTAGCCGTAGGTACCGCAATGTCTGAAATCTCGCACTGTATCACAATATCATCCAGTTGTGCAACATCGGGTACCGGAGCAGTATTATCTTTAATGACAATTTCCTGATCCTGGGTTAAAGTATTTCCATTACCGTCATCATAAATCCAGGTAATAGTATGCGAGCCCGATCCGCTGATCGGGAATATATTTTCATCGATCGTAGCAAGAATTTCCCCGGCACATTCATCGGTAGCAACAGGAACGTTAAGATCCTCCAATACTACACTGCATTCCGCATTGATAACAGGTAGCTGAGAGATTTCAGCAACCGGATCAATAACGTCTTCAACAGTAACAAAAGCCTCAGCATTACTGGTATTACCATTTTTGTCGGTCACCATGAAGGTGACAACATTGCCACCAATTTCAGCGCAATTAAAAGTAGTTTTATCCAGGCTTATGCTCGCGATACCACACGCATCTGAAGAACCATTGTCAATCATTTCAGGTGTAATAGAAACTATTCCATTTTCATCCAATTGAACCGTGATATCCTTCACAAGTAATGCCGGAGCCACGTTGTCTTTTACAGTCACTACTGCAGTAGTTTCGGATATATTCCCGTTATTATCTTCAACCGTCAAGGTCACCGTATTATCCCCAACATCGGAACAGCTAAAGTCGGTTACATCCAATCTCAGATCAGCGATTCCACAGGCATCTGAAGAATTATTGTCAATCATTTCAGGAGTGATAGAAGCTGTGCCATTTTCATCCAGCTGAACCGTGATATCCTGAGCAGCAGCTACAGGAGCGACATTGTCTTCTACAGTTACTACTGCAGTAGCTTCAGAAATGTTTCCATTCTTATCCTCAACCGTTAATTTCACAGTATTCTTACCAACATTTGAACAGCTGAAGTCGGTTACATCCAGTCTCAGATCGGCAATTCCACAGGCATCTGAAGAATTATTATCGATCATTTCAGGAGTGATGGTCGCCGCACCGTTTTCATCAAGCTCAACAGTGATGTTTTTCGAGCTAGCAACAGGCTTCAAATTATCTTCTAAAGTAACTGTTGCAGTAGTCTCAGATATGTTCCCATTCTTATCCTCTACAGTTAAAGTCACTGTATTCTTGCCAACATTTGAACAACTGAATTCGGTTGCATCCAGTCTCAGATCGGCAATTCCACAGGCATCTGAAGAATTATTATCGATCATTTCAGGAGTGATGGTCGCCGCGCCGTTTTCATCAAGCTGAACCGTGATATCCTGAGCAGCAGCTACAGGAGCGACATTGTCTTCTACAGTTACTACTGCAGTAGCTTCAGAAATGTTTCCATTCTTATCCTCAACCGTTAATTTCACAGTATTCTTACCAACATTTGAACAGCTGAAGTCGGTTACATCCAGTCTCAGATCGGCAATTCCACAGGCATCTGAAGAATTATTATCGATCATTTCAGGAGTGATGGTCGCCGCGCCGTTTTCATCAAGCTCAACAGTGATGTTTTTCGAGCTAGCAACAGGCTTCACATTATCTTCTAAAGTAACTGTTGCAGTAGTCTCAGATATGTTCCCATTCTTATCCTCTACAATTAAAGTCACTGTATTCTTGCCAACATTTGAACAACTGAATTGGGTTGCATCCAGTCTCAGATCGGCAATTCCACAGGCATCTGAAGAATTATTATCGATCATTTCAGGAGTGATGGTCGCCGCGCCGTTTTCATCAAGCTCAACAGTGATGTTTTTCGAGCTAGCAACAGGCTTCACATTATCTTCTACAGTAACTGTGGCTGTTTCAGTAGATTTATTTCCATTCTTATCCTCTACAGTTAATTCTACAGTATTCTTACCAACATTAGAACAACTAAATTCCGTTATATCCAGTCTCAGGTCAGCAATTCCGCAGGCATCTGAAGAATTATTGTCGATCATCTCAGGAGTAATAGTCGCCGCACCGCTTGCATCAAGCTGAATGGTAATATCCTTAGCTACTGCTACAGGAGCTACCTTATCTTCTACAGTTACAGTTGCTGTTTCAGTAGACTTATTTCCGTTCTTATCCATAACCGCTAAAGTCACTGTGTTAGCTCCGACATTTGAACAGTTGAAGTCATACACATCAAGATTCATGCTGTCAATTCCGCAGGCATCTGAAGAACCATTGTCAATCTGAGCTGCAGTAATGGAAGTCGATCCGTTTACATCAAGCTGAACGGTAATGTCCTGAGTTTTGGATACAGGAGCTACGTTATCTTCTACAGTAACTGTGGCTGTTTCAGTAGATTTATTTCCATTCTTATCGGTAACAGTCAAAGTAACCGTATTAGGACCAACATTAGAACAATCGAAATCGGTAACATCCAAATTGATCTTGTCAATACCACAGGCATCGGAAGAACCCTTATCAATTTGAGCAGCAGTGATGGAGGCGGCTCCATTGTCATCAAGCTGAACGGTGATATTCTGAGCTTTGGCTACCGGTGCGATATTATCTTCTACGGTAACTGTTGCTGTTTCAGTAGATGCATTGCCATGCTTATCGGTAACAGTTAAAGTAACCGTATTAGGACCAACATTAGAACAATCGAAGTCGGTCACATCCAAGGTCATACTGTCAATTCCGCAGGCATCAGCAGAACCATTATCGACCTGAGCTGCAGTGATAGAAGCCGATCCGTTTTCATCAAGTTGAACAGTGATATCCTGAGTTTTTGTGTGGGGATTCTCAATATCCTTGACTATAACATCAAAACTACATTTAGTTTTATTTCCGCAAGCATCTGTTATTTCAAAAACATTCGTTGTTGTACCTACCGGGAATGCACTGCCGCTTGGAAGACCTGCAGTTTGAATAATATTATCAGTATCAATTTTCACATGACTATTGAAGAAGATTGCTCCATAGTGTCCACTCCAGTAACCACGATCAGACCCACCATCCTCAAAATAAATATATCTCACTCCCTGACCATATCCTGAAAACACTTTAGATTCAGTTACAGGATCCAAACCTACCCTTTGGGGAGCAGAAGGAGTTCCAGAATTATATACTGCTATAGGGTTATGATTCTCGTCCCTCAGTTCAAATTTCACATAATAGTTATCCCTGGCATCAGTCATTCCTCCACATGCATTAAGAAAAGCAGATTGTACCATTTCTCCTACACTTATTTCAGGAGCAGCATCTAATTGTGATGCTGAATAACCCAATGCCATAAGGTCTATTTCCTGATACTTAGAATTAGCTATTGAGTTTCCATCGCAACTATTATAGGAAGTTCTGAAACTACTGCCAGAAGCTGCCCAACCGCTTCCATCGTTAGCTGAAACAGTCCATCCGGTAAGTCCGTTAGAAGCATCCGCATTTACTAGTAAATTGTTCATGTCATAATTTACTATCTTACCACAACTGCCCGGTGTGTTGCCAATTTCCATATTTGACGGACAAACCAGCACAGGTTTATAATTTTCTACAGTGACGATGGCCGTTTCAGTAGATTTATTTCCATACTTATCACTAACTGTTAAAGTAACCGTATTTACTCCAACATTTGAACAATCGAAATCAGTCACATCCAAAGCCATACTATCAATTCCACAGGAATCAGTAGAACCATTATCGATCTGAGCAGGAGTAATAGAAGCCGCACCATTCTCATCAAGCTCAACAGTGATATCCTGAGTTTTAATTATAGGAACTACATTGTCTTCTACATTGACTGTTGCTGTTTCAGTAGATTTATTTCCATTCTTATCGGTAACAGTCAAAGTAACTGTATTAGCCCCAACATTTGAACAATCAAAATCCGTCACATCCAAAGTCATGTTATCAATTCCACAGGCATCGGATGATCCGTTATCGATTTGGGTAGCAGTAATTGAAGCAGCTCCGTTTGCATCAAGTTGAACGGTAATGTTCTGAGTTTTAGCTACAGGAGCTACATTGTCTAATGCGGTAAAATTAAAATTCTCGTTTGATGTGGCTCCTCTAGAATCAGTAGCTGTAATAGTAATATCCGAGGTTCCCTGGACATCTTCCACAGAAATTATTGTCACATCATAATTTGTCCCATTATGGACGATACTAATATTATCATCAGGTATAAATGTTTGATTATCTGAAGTAGCTTTTACTACCAGTGTTTGATAAGTATCTTCGGTATCTGTAATGTCAACCTTAAAGGTATATGCCTCTGAAGGACAGTTCTCGATATCTGCAATTTCAGAAATCTGAGGAGGTTCGTTTAACTCCAGAGCTTTGACACCTGAATATTGAAAACACGATGCGTCACCGGAGAGCCCCCCGTATTCTACAATGTAGCCCATTGTACTTGTCCTGGGCAAGTCATTCCATCGCCCTTCATTCTGAAAATATATCTGAACATAATGCTCTATATTTCCGGAATTATTAGGTTCGGAAGCATTCCAATTCTCATATTGACCATTCACAGCAATAGCACCTTCCGAAATCTGGGTTCCGGCTTCAGGTCCTGTAACCCAATACCAATTGCCTTCAGCTTCAGTTTGATCATTGAAAAACGTATTTCCTACTGCTGAATTTATTTCAGCATAATAATCTGATCCACCTATCCAACCATCACCCGACAGTTTAGCACGAATGAATTCATTTTCTGAAGCAGAAGTAGAGGTGGCTAAATATCCCTGAAGTCCATTCAAAGTCCTATTGGAAGCAGCTTGTTTCGCCTGTTCCCAGGTAAACGTTCCGTTTACATATTCGTAATAGTGATTATTATCAGAGTTAGATACTCCTCCTCCAATATTAAAAATTATTTGCCTTTGGAGCCCGTCGTTATTGGTAGTACTGAACTGTGTATTCTGAAAAATACTCTGTAATTCCTGAGCTGTCATAGCTCCTGATATAGTTAAAACTCCCGTTGATGCACTATAACTGCTATTTACTCCTGAAGGTAGGTTAAAACCGGGTAACAGTCTTAATTCATCTCCCTGCTGGAAATTATCGTTAATAGAGACTGTCGCACCATTTGCATTTTCGGATAGATGTATTGATAGACTCCCATCAATTATTGTATAAGTCTCTGGTGTAGCAATTATTGTATTGCCGGGACTTGGCTCCACTAAAGGATCTGGATCCTCTATAGTGATGCTGGCGTTTTTGATGGTTTTATTTCCAGAATCATCTTCTACTGTGATTGCTATTTGCCGTGTTCCAACATCAGCACAATCAAAGGTAAAATTAGCCGGAGAAATAGTATAGCTACAATTATCGCTTGCTGAAGTAATAAAATCTGTCGCAGCAACTGTTAGTCCATTGATAGTAGTAAGTTTTCTTGTCAAATTTTGAAGAAAAAGCTGGGGGGGCTGATTGTCATTAACCGTCACCGTAAAGGATTGATTGGTAACATTTGTTCCATCCGAAACTTCGTAAATAATAACCGTTTTACCAACAGGAAAGGTAGAACCGCTGGTTAATCCACTTTTAAATGAAATGATGGGATCACTGTCGCAATTATCAGTTGCCTGTGGTGAATTATAAGTTACCACGGCGCCACATTTTCCAGGATCTGCATTCACAATAATATCTACAGGAAAACTGGTAAAACTCGGAGCCTGATTATCACTCACAATAACATTAAAGGTAGCCGTTGATGAAAAATTAGAGGGGTATCCTGTATGATCCGTGGCCTCAACGGTTACAGATGTAATACCTAATGGAAACGTGAAAGTTTGCGGATCAATTGGATTACCCGCAACAGAATAAGTAACTGTAGGATTTGCATCGCAATTATCTGCTACTAAGACATTAGAGAAAGAGCCTGCTACATACTCGCAATTTTCAGAATTAGTATTGACGTCTAAATCTGTAGCACTAATACTGGGGGCAGATTTATCGTAGAAGGTCTTGGTAATAGAATAACCAAATAATCCATCACTACAGGCCTCCTGCGTTTCTGCAGGTGGACCTTCCACAAATTTAATAGTGATGGACTCATTACATTTAGCAGGATAAAAATCATAATAAACCCAATCATTATAAGTATTTGCGTCTCCGCTGCATTGAACGCGGTTATTAGGTGTGCCTTGGATGGGCAAACTGCTAAAAGGAGTGTTATTAACGTAGCCAGATCCCGAAATGGTTTCATTCCCATTTCCTTGGTCAACAATAATATAAAAATTACCCAAAGAGGAGTCGGTAACATCATTATGCCAATGCTCTAGCCAGAAACGAATAGTTCCATCGTCGCGGAGCTCCCAAAAAGTTTGTACTGTATGTGCAAAACCAGACATACTTATAAGCATAAATGCCAAGAAGAGTATTTTTTTCTTCATAGAAAAATCATTAAAAAATTATAGAATGGGACGTGAGTTTTAGATTTTATTTTTTTGGAAAATTCACAGTTGTTAGCCTCTAAAAATGAGGTAGATAGAAAAAATTAAATGAAAGAAGCACATAACCTTCCTCCATATTGTACGATAAATTTCTTTGTTAAAAGTCTTTAGTTGGTTTTTAGAGACTAAAGGATGGTAATTGTATAGTAATTTTATATCATAAATTTTTAAATTTTTGTTGGTTATTAGCATCTAGACTATCCCAGTCTATTATTTGACAAGAAGCCCATTTCTTTAATATTTTTTGTCGATATTAATTATTTTAAGCTCGGGGTATTTTCTTTAGAATTTTTTCCATAAACTTCTTTCCCCATAGTAATCCCGAAACTGTAAAAACACACAGAAAGCATTAAAAGAATAAATATTCTTTCATACCACCCTAGAAAATATGAATGCTATTGTTACAAATATTACTTCTATACACTCCCACTACATAAAATATTTAACAAGTACTATCTCCCAAATGAACACAGTTTGGTGGGCAAAAAAACGTCAAGAAGAAGGATTTGCTCCATAAAACACATGATTAGTGGTGTCCAAATTGAATCTCGACACATATTTAGAGCATCAAAACGGAAGGAAGGGAAATAGGGACAGTCAGGATTAACTATTCTTCTCAATTTTAAAGGCATATTCGCTGGGACTTATGTCCGTAGCTTTTTTAAAAGCTTTACTGAAAGAAGTTCTGCTGGCGAACCCACATTCCCCAGCCAAAGCTTCAATAGTATTATTTTGCAGATAACCATCCTCAATAAGTTTCTTCGCATATTCCATTCGCAAACTATTTTTGTAGGCTGCAAAGCTTAATCCATATTGTTGCTTGAGGAAATAAGAAATGTGATGAGAAGGCATTTCCAGTTCCCTTGCACATTCGGTAAGGCTAAAACTTTGATTTAGATAGGACTTCGTTTCTTCTAAACCTTCTAATTTTAAACTGACCTCCTGCACATCAAGACCGAATTTCAGAAATTCATGCTGTTGTTGTTCTTTTTGTTCCGTTACGGGGTTCGAAGAAGGTTTTACCCGCTGTGGATAGCCGTAAAGAATACTAGGAAAATAAATGGGAATTATTCCGATAAGGAAAAGTGCAATATAAAGAAAGAAAGTAATAATTCCCCCATTTTTTCCTATGACTAATAGAGAGTGAAACCAGTTTTCTTCATACATTTTTTCTAAGGCATAAAGAATAGCTAAGACAGCCATAATCATCAGGATGCTCCAAAATGTGATGAGCCATTTATCAAGAATAGTCTTCAATTCATCATTCGTTCCTATCTTAATAAAGGTTCTAATTTTAGGTAGTAATACCACTAAACACCCAATTGCCAAATGTGTCTCATAAGTAGGTGTTGATCAAGGGTCAGAAGCCAGTAATGAACTCCCAATCTCTTCTCGGGTGATGAAATTGTGGTGGATATAAGTTATTATAAAAACTCGCTGGTTGGAGGTAAACATAACCAACATCTATTACACCTAAAAGGAAAGGAATGAAGAGGATCAATTCTGCCTTGTGCCACTTCAGCTCATCTGTTAAAATGACCTTAAAGTAATAATAGATCGGTATAAAAATCAGGTGATAAGGGAGTAACGGCCAAAGAAAAAACCACTTAAAATGCTCTAAATTCCCGCCATCAATAATATATGCCTGCAAAGCATATATCGATAAGAGCAAATAAAAACTACCTAAAATACGAGTTGCTGTTGTATTAGTAGATTTTTTTAAAAATAATGTAGTCGATAAAACAAGACCAAAAATACATGCTATTAATAAGATATTGATCACCCTAGAGTTATTATAGACTAAAAAGCCGCTATTTTATGACCAACAAAAATATTGGCCCCGTCATGCTGAAGGAAATATCCTTCTGACGGCGAGTATATTTAAAACTTAAATACATCCTTTCTTTCATTTGAAAGAATGGTTGGCAAAGAAAAGGAATGAAAAATATACCTGCAAATTGAATTACAGCAATTTGACCCCTAAAGCTCAAACATTAACTTTAGACATTTACAATAGTGATAAAAAATGTTCTGGCATCAATTCAGGAATGGAACGAAATGAAAGCACCGGACAACTCGAGGGTGTAAAATCAACCCTGTTTGAGTAGAATTAGACCTGGGTTCAATTCAAAAACTTACATTAGTGTTAAAGGTGTCAAATTCGGTGACACTCCATTTTAGAATCTCCTGAAAGCCCACCAAACATGGGCTCCGCCGATTTTCGCGCACTCCCGCCTCGAGTACTTTTAAGATATTAAATCGAAACAAAAACCCCGTAAAACTCACTGTTTACGGGGTTTTTCATTTTAGTTAGTTCCAAAGAATATCGTAATAACTATGCTATTTTTACTCCTCGCTTAACTTCCCGTACACTATAAAAACAGCAAAGGTTCCACGCGCAGGTAAGTTTTGGTAGATTTTTGGAGGCTTATAAACCTATCCGGTATTGCATAACCTGTGCATTTTTATTTTTTTATATTTGCCGCGTGAAATTAGCAGTATACATATTATCTGTTTATTTGATGGGATTAACATTTGTCCCCTGTGATGATAGTTATGTAGAAGTTAATAAGACCGAAATAGGTAGTACCTCTGTGATCACTTCACCTTTAGATGAATTGGGTATTGATCATTCACATACCCCGGCTTCTGATTCCTGCCCGCCTTTTTGTACTTGTCATTGCTGCCATGTACATACAGTAGATTTTGGGGGCATCAGCTTTCAGCCTGTCAATGCACAAGTTTCTCCAACCAGTCCTGCTTACTTAGATAATATCCAGGATGAAGTGGTGCGTTCCTTTTTAGACCCTCCAAGAGTTTAGTTCAGAGTAGAGGATAATTATATCCCTCATTACAAGGTCAAATCATTTTTGGCCCATACCTCTATTAAAAAATCTGAATTAAAATTTCACAATATATGATTAACAAAATCATAGCTTTTTCCATTCGGAATAAGCTTATCATTGGGCTACTTGTATTTGCCCTTGTAGGAGTGGGTTTATATTCCATGTCTACCATCAATCTGGGAGCTCAACCCGACATTACCAATAATCAGGTACAGGTGATCACCCAATCCCCAAACCTGGCCACAGAAGATATTGAACAATTTGTAACCTATCCCGTGGAGTTAGCAATGGCTAATTTACCAGGTGTTACCGAGATCAGGTCTGTTTCCCGATTTGGACTTTCAGTGGTTACCATTGTATTCAAGGACGATATGGGTGCTTACCTACCCCGTCAGCTGGTTTCTGAAAAATTAAATGAAGTTAAATCGGAAATTCCAAAGCAATTCGGAACTCCGGGCATGGGTCCTATCACTACCGGGCTGGGTGAAATTTATCAATATACTCTGGTGCCTCAGAAAGGCTATGAAGATAAATTTTCTCCCACTGAACTCAGAACCATACAAGATTGGATCGTCAAGCGACAGCTGGCTCTTACTGAAGGGGTGGTTGAAGTGAATGCATTCGGAGGCAAGATTAAGCAGTATGAAATAGCCATAGATCCTGCCAAACTAAATGCCATGGATGTTACCATGACCAATATTTTCAATGCTCTTGAGGAAAATAATGTGAACACCGGTGGTGCCTATATCGAAAAGAACAAAATGGCCAATTTCATCCGCGGGGAAGGTCTTGTGCGATCTATTGATGATATTAAACAAATAGTCATTAAAAATGAAAATGGCCTTCCTGTTTTGGTGAAGGATGTTGCTGAAAAAGTCCATTTTGGGAATCAGGTACGTTATGGTGCCTTCACTCAGGACGGGCATGAAGCGGTAGGAGGAATGATCCTGATGCTTCGGGGAGACAACCCTAATGCCGTGGTGAGCAATGTGAAAAAACGCATCAAAGAAGTACAGAAGTCCCTGCCGGAAGGTTTGAAAATAGTTCCGTTTCTCGATCGAAGTGAACTTATTGGAAGAACTACTGCCACCATTGAGAAAAACCTTGTAGAAGGAGCACTTATTGTCATCTTTGTACTGGTATTACTCCTTGGAAGTTTTCGTGGCGGACTCGTAACCGCGTCTCTTATTCCACTTTCTCTTTTATTCGCTTTCATTCTGATGAAAGCCTCCGGAGTTTGGGCCAATCTTATGTCGTTGGGAGCCATTGACTTCGGAATTATCGTAGATGGGGCGGTGATTATTGTAGAAGGAACGGTTCATGAAATAGAAAAACGCATTAAAGCCGGTAAAAATCAATTTAACCGTGCTGAAATGGATGAAGTCGTTTATGACGCCAGTAGTACGGTAATGAATTCGGCATTTTTCGGTCAAATTATTATTCTGATTGTTTTTACCCCAATATTGTTCCTAACGGGTATTGAAGGAAAGATGTTCCGCCCAATGGCTTTCACCTTTGGTTTTGCCGTACTTGGAGCCATCATCTTGTGTTTGACGTACGTTCCGATGATCACAGCTTTAACCATGAAGCCGGCAGGTAAAAAGAAAAACTGGTTCCATAAGGCCGAAGATAAAATTTCAGCTTTCAGCAACGGTATGATGAAAAGGATCAATAACGGGTATCGCCCGGTTATTATAAAATCCCTGAATCACCGTATTGCTGTTGTGGTTATTGCTGTGATTTTACTGATTGGTGCCGGTTTTACCTTCAGCAAAATGGGCGGGGAATTCATCCCGAGCATCGATGAGGGAGATATCGCCATGCAGGCCCTGCTAAGGCCCGGTAGTTCGCTGAGCGAATCAATTGAAACCTCTAAGAGAATAGAAAATATCGTTTTAGAAAATTTCCCGGAAGTTAAAACCATGGTCGCCCGTATCGGCGTAGCCGATATTCCGACTGATCCAATGCCGATGGATATTGCCGATACCTATATCATTTTGGACAAGAACAAGGATAATTGGGTTTCGGCAGATACCAAGGATGAACTGGTCGCAAAGATCAAGGAAAAACTCGCTGTGATTCCGGGTGTTAACCTCGTATTCAGTCAACCAGTAGAATTGCGCTTTAACGAGCTGCTTACGGGGGTGCGCGAAGATGTCGCTATTAAGTTATATGGGGAAGATCTCGACGTGCTTTCAGAAAAAGCAGCAAAGATGGCCGGGATCATCAAAACAGTTCAAGGCGCAGGTGACGTAAACGTGGAAGCGACAGCCGGTTTGCCACAGATGACTGTTCGGTTTAACCGCAGAAAAGTGGCGCAATACGGCTTGAAAATTTCCAAACTCAATCAATATATCAGTACCGCATTTGCCGGAGCATCTGCCGGAGTGATCTTCGAGGGAGAAAAGCGATTTGATATGGTGGTACGCCTGGATAAGGAACACCGCCAGAATATCAACAATCTTAAAAATTTACTGATCGATCTTCCCAGTGGAAACCAGATCCCTTTGAAGGAAGTTGCCAATATCAGTTACCAGCCCGGCCCTATGCAGATTTCCAGGGATAACACTTCCCGAAGAATATATGTAGGAGTGAATGTAAGGGGACGCGATGTTGAATCAATGGTTCATGATATTCAGGCGAAGCTGGACGAACAACTGGATCTTCCTCCGGGATATCACATCACCTACGGCGGAGCCTTTGAAAACCTTCAAAGGGCCAAAGACCGTTTAGCCGTTGTCGTTCCTATTGCTCTGGCCCTAATTTTTCTACTGCTTTATTTCGCGTTGGGCTCTTTATCGCAGTCGGTAATGATCTACATGGCAGTGCCTTTGGCGGCCATCGGCGGAATATTTGCACTGGCTGTTCGGGGAATGCCTTTTAGTATTTCAGCCGGAGTGGGATTTATCGTGCTATTTGGAGTAGCGGTTTTAAATGGATTAGTCCTGATAAGCAGATTGAATTCCCTGAAGGAAGAAGGTGTTATGGATCTAAAAGAGCGAATATTGATAGGAACCCAGGAAAGAATACGTCCCATTTTACTTACCGCCCTGGCGGCAATTATGGGCTTTACACCCATGGCGCTTTCTCATGGAGCGGGAGCTTCGGTGCAACGGCCCCTTGCTACGGTGGTGATCGGTGGATTGATTTCTGCAACCTTACTTACTCTGATTGTAGTTCCTGTGTTTTACAGCTTCGTGGAAAAAAGAAAAGAAAGTAGAAAAAGCAAGCACCAAAAAAAGACTTTCAGTGCTACATCTGTTCCGGTTATTATGGTTTTACTCAGTTTAGGTTCTTTTGCCATTCCGAAGACTGCGGAAGCGCAAATCCATGTGAAAAATGCTGCAGTTACCCAGGAAAGTCAACTGCAAGAAAAGGATCTTCAGCCTATATCTCTTGAGGAAGCGGCAGATAAGGCAAAGGAGAATTATCCAAAGCTGAAAGCCGCCCGGTTAGAAATAGATAATCAAGAGGTACTGAAAAAAACGGCCTGGGATCTTGGAACTACCAGTTTCTACACTGGCGGTGAAGAACTGCCGGATTCCGGCACTGGTGATGAAGGAATTTATACCACCATCGGGGTGCAGCAACAAAATATTGATTTGTTCAGTATTGGCGCGAAAAATAAGGTGCAGGATAAAAGGATTGCACTGAGCAAGGCAGCCTTTGATTTGAGCCTGCTGCAGGTGGAAAGGGAAGTCAAAAAAGCCTGGGGTAATGCCTATACCGCTAAAAGGAAATTCGAGCTATATGTGGAATTGGACTCGGTTTTTAGCGATTTTGAGCGGGCAGCCCGAATTCGTTACGAAACCGAGGCCTCTTCAAAACTGGAATATTTGGCAGCCGGAAATCAGGCCCGGCAGGTAAACCTCCAGAAGAGACAGGCATATCGGGACTACCTTGGGGCCTTACAGAGGCTAAATCTTTGGTTGGCTGGCAGTCAATTTTATACGGTTGCCGATACTGATGTGGAAGCGATAGATGATCCGGTGATGCAATCGAAGGATTCGATCAGAGGGCATCCCATGCTTCAGTATTACGAGCACCAGGTAGAAGTGGCCGATGCAGAACACAATCTGAGTACCAAAACCTTTTTTCCAAAACTGAATGCGCAGTACGGCAGGCAGAAGATCGCAGGACAGGATGGATTTTTCAATTTCCAGATAGGAATATCGATCCCGGTCTTTTTCGGCCCTGAATTAGGAAAGACACAATCTGCAAAGATCCAGGCGAAAATAGCCGAACAAAACTTTCGGGAAAAACAGCTTCAGATTAATTCAAAGTATCAGGATATCCGGCAGGAATATCTCAAATGGCTGGAGTCCTGGCAATATTATGTCCAGGAAGCCCTTCCGCTTGCGAAAGAACAAAGAGATGGTGCTGTTTTCGCCTATAAAGAGGGCGGAATAGATTATACCACCTTCCTGCAAACGGTTCGGGATGCCATTGGCATCGAGAGCAGGTCCTGGGAAGCATTGAACAATTTTCTGAATTCGAAATACGACCTCGAATTTTACCTTAATTCCACCAATCAATAAAAGACGTACACTATGAATATAATAAATCAATTTTTTACGCTGCGCTGATCTTGTTCAGCTTAAGTGCCTGCAGGCAGGAAAATTCAGCTGAGCGACAAAGCGAGCCAGAAGCCGCTGAAAAGGGTAGCGAACATCATGATCAAGCCGGAGAACTGGAAAGCCAGAAACTGCATCTGTCACAACAAAAATTCGAGGCTTTGGGACTAAAAGTAGACAGCCTGCCAACCAAAAGCCTGACAGGCCTTGTAGAAGCCAATGGTCAGCTTAAGGTACCACCTCAAAATGAAGCAGCCATCACTGCCATCATTGGAGCCAATGTAACGAGCATTAGGGTCATGGAAGGGGATAAGGTCAGCAAAGGGAGCATCTTAGCCTATCTGAGTCATCCCGATCTTATCAAGTTGCAGACAGACTATACGAATGTCTATAATCGCATGCAATACCTGGAAAAGGAATACCAACGTCAAAAACGACTTTACGAAGCCGAAGTGGGATCAGGAAAGAAGTTTCAGCAAACGGAATCGGAATACAACAGTGTCAAAGGACAGGTAAACGGCCTGGAATCCCAGCTTGGGTTGTTGCGATTGAACCTGGACCGGATAAGAAAAGGCAAGGTGTATAGCCAGGTGCCCGTGGTGAGCCTCATTAACGGTTATGTGGAAAAGGTGAATATTAAAGTCGGCCAGTTCGTTCAGCCTCAAACCGAAATGTTTCAAATCGTAAATACCAAACATGTCCATGCAGATTTGATGGTGTTTGAAAAGGATGTGAGTAAGGTGAAAAAAGGTCAGATGGTGGAATTCAATATTGAATCGATGCCAGATTCAAATTTGAAAGCCAGGATCTACTCTGTTGGTAAAACTTTTGAAAAGAATCCTAAGGCTGTACACATTCATGCAGAAATTGAGAACAAACATGGAGATCTGTTTCCCGGAATGTACCTGACCGCAAAGATCGCCACTTCTGAAAATGAAGTACCTGCCGTACGTGAGGAGGCTATCATTACAGAAAATGGAGAGCCTTATATTTTCACCGCCAGAAAAATCACTGAAGAAGGTGAGGAAGAATGGGCTTTGAGCCCTCTTAAAATCGTCACCGGCCAGGAAGATGATGGTTGGGTAGAGGTGAAGCTTTTGAAACCTCTTCAGAAAGGTGAAAAAGTGGTTTTGAACAAGGCCTACTATCTTATTTCGGAAATGAAAAAAGGTAGCACGGAACACAGCCATTAGGAATTTTCGTGGCTTACACTGGTGGATTTTTTTGATAAGGATATGTTTGATAAAAATAAAACCAAAGATTCGAAAAGTGGTTTTACATTGCTTGGCTCCTGCGCTTAGAGGTTCGGGCATAAGTTCTTTGCAAAACCCAACAGGGTGCAGAAAATAATAGAAGCATTGAGTGACGCTGGCTTTAAAAGCATAATGATTTCGAAAGCGAATTTAAAGCCTAAGCTACTTCCCCTTCCCCCGATTTTCACGTTACCGGCAGCCCGGTGGTCATCCCGGAAAACGGAAAGACCCCGACTCCTGGGAATGGTAAAATTTATTTGTCAGATGTCATGGATCATTTCAGGAAAAATGGAGAGTCCCTGAAACAAGAATAGAAATGATTCAGGCATTGGAAAGGATAAATCCTCCAGGTCATGTTTCGTAGCGTGATTAATAGGTGGAAAGAAATTTGTGAGGAAAGAAAATAGCAATAAACATCCTTGGGCTTATCTAAGCCTGAAATATAATCGCTGGATTTATTCGTTGAAATTACTAATTATTAAGACCTTTTTAGATTAAGTCAAAACATTAATGATCGCACTAATTACCGCAAAAATGATAAAAGCCAAAGCCAGAGTCACTAGCACTCTAATAACGATGTTCACTCCATGCAAGGCTCGTTTGTAATTTTCAACAAAATCAGTAATAATTTCCATATCTACCCCATTTTAATTACTATTCATAACTAACTTAAATTTAACGATTTAGATCCTGTTTTTGGAAAAAAATCGGCGAAACAACGTTATATTAGATGTAATGCAAATAGCTTGTTTTTCGACGGAAATTGCCCTACATTTTTCTTCCAAAATTCTACTCAATGAGACCAGAATTCCAAAGTTTTATTTTGGGAAGTAAAAATGTTACCTTATCGAGGAAACTGAGTTCACAGAAAGAATAAAAAATTAACCTTTACAGATGAAAGATTGTTGCAGGAATGGTAATGAGAATAAGAAAAAGGGATTTTCAAAATGGTTGCAGTATGCCGTTTACTTCATAATCGCAGCCATTGTGATTGGCGCACTAATCCTGCAGATCATCCAGCAATAGAAGAATTGTTGCTGAAATACTCCAAATCCATACCCTGTCAGCGCTCCACTTTAAGAATATAGCGACCATCCATATCGATACTTTCAATACTGCGAATGCAATTTCTTAGCCTGAGATCTTTGAGAGGATTTTCAGGAGATAATTCCTTAAGACTTCCTATTTCATACTGAAACCATTCCGACAATAGTTCGCTCCTGATCCCATTGGACCTGTCTGCGGACAATTCAGGAAAAACTATCTCAATACCCTTAAAATTTAACCTCGCCATTGCTTAAAATTTGATCCCTTTAAAACAACTACTCGGGCACTGGAAGAAGCGGGGCTGATTTTTTTGGATGTAGTAGTTACATGAAATTTAATAAATTTTTGGTAGATCTTATCATTTCGTTTAGCTTTTTTTTAAGAATTATTAATGAGTAACACTTCCGCAGAAAAAGAAAATCCGCTCCTCCCACAGAGCGGATTACACTAAACACAAATAAAACAGATCTTAAATCTGTTTTTCTATTAAGCCGATATGCCAGCAGGAATTAATTTTAAAAATTCTGCACATCCTTGGGTTAACCTGATTCTGTTACTTCCAAAATTAGGAACAACTTCTAAAGAAAATATTAGCTAAGCTTGAAGAAAATGTCAATTTAAATAGCAGGGAGCTAACCATATCTTAACTAAACATGAACTCAACTTTATGCAATGGTTTTCGGCAAGGGGTAACACTAAAGTCAAGGGCAACAGCTAAGCTTTGCAATTTTCTGAATATGTTGTACTTTCGGCTTTCTCAAAGAGAATAGCTTATGTCCCAATTCTGGTTGTTTTTAAAGCTCGGCCTTGAGCACGTACTGGACTGGCAGGCTTACGATCATATTTTGTTCTTAATCGTTTTGGTGGTTTCATACGGCTTCAGTAGCTGGCAAAGAGTTTTATGGCTGGTGACCCTTTTTACCATCGGGCATACTACGGCCCTTTTTCTTTCGGTATATGAGATCGTAATTGTGCGCACCGTATGGGTAGAACTACTTATAGCTATCACCATTTTTGTCACTGCCTTTTACAACGTGCTTACCGCCAGCAAGAAAGATCGTGACAAGAGCCGCAACCTCCTTTATTTTTCTACCATCTTTTTTGGTGTAATTCATGGGCTGGGTTTTGCGACTTACTTTAAAATGCTCATCGGCTCTCAAAGCAAATTCCTCCCATTGCTGGAATTTGCCCTGGGTATCGAGGCTGCGCAGGTAACTATAGTACTTTCGGCCATGATCATTGGTTTTATTGCCCTGAATGTACTACAGGTTTCTAAACGGGATTGGGTTCTTGTAATATCATCGATCGTTATGGGAATAATTTTACCAATCCTGAGAGACAATTTTCTTGCTATTTTTTAATTTAGCAACTTTAATGATTTTCAGCCTTTTATGAAATTGAATGATAATTATCACCGGGCTGAATTGTCCCAAAAATTATGAACAAGAATAAGCAGCTAAAGTACGACCGGGCCTACCTGCGTATTGCGATGGAATGGAGTAAACTTTCACATTGCAAACGCAAACAGGTTGGCGCACTTATTGTGAAGGATAGAATGATCATCTCTGATGGTTACAACGGAACACCAAGTGGTTTTGAAAATTTTTGTGAAGATGATGAAGGTTACACCAAATGGTATGTTTTGCACGCCGAAGCCAACGCCATCCTGAAAGTCGCGGCTTCCACGCAATCCTGCATGGGTGCAACTTTGTACATAACGATGTCGCCTTGCAAAGAATGCAGCAAGCTTATTCACCAGGCAGGGATTACGCGGTTGGTGTACCACATTGACTATAAAGATTGCTCCGGACTGGAATTTCTGGAGAAGGCAGGGGTAGAATTAGAACAGATAACAGATTTAGACGATTGAAAGGAAAATACAACATATACACACCCATACTCTTAGCTGTGGCCTGCGCCCTGGGTATCTTTATGGGTTCAAGGCTGGATTTCAATTCCTCAGACAATCTTTTTTCTTCCAATCCGAAGAAAGAGAAACTCAGCAGGCTTATTGATTACATTGACTATGAATATGTTGACGATGTAAATACCGACAGTATTGTTGATATGACCGTCAACAAGATCCTGGAGAACCTCGACCCGCATTCGGTTTATATTCCAAAAAATGAATATGCCAGCGTCACCGAAAATATGCAGGGTGATTTTGTGGGAATTGGAGTGAGTTTCTATAATGTGCATGACACTATTGTGGTTATTCAGGCGCTGGAAGGCGGCCCGAGTGAAAAGATCGGAATCCGCGGTGGAGACCGTATCCTTTATGCTGACGGCACTCCGCTTTTCAATAAAGACATTAGTAACGACAGCCTTACCAATAAGCTAAAAGGCAAGGAAAACAGCGAAGTAAAGCTGAAGGTTCTCAGGAAAGGACTAAAAGATCTCCTCACCTTCAATGTGCGCCGCGGAAAAGTGCCCTTAAAGAGCGTTGACGCCGCTTATATGCTTACAGATAAGCTTGGGTATATCAAGATCAATCGCTTTGCTGAAACCACTTTCAAAGAATTTCATCACGCGCTCAAAAGGCTGGAGAAGCAGGGAGCAACCCAGATCGCTCTCGACCTGCGGGATAATCCCGGCGGCTACCTTTCCGAAGCTATTAATGTGGCCGATGAATTTATCAAAGACGATAAGCTCATCCTCTTCACAAAGAACAAAAGCGGTGCAATTGAAAATACCTACGCCCAGCGCGAAGGCGATTTCGAGAACGGAAAGGTATATGTGCTCATCAATGAAAATTCCGCTTCAGCAAGCGAAGTAGTAGCAGGAGCTCTTCAGGATAATGACGTGGGCACCATCATTGGCCGCAGATCTTACGGAAAAGGCCTGGTGCAACGTGAAATGGGATTGGGAGATGGCAGTGCGGTACGCCTCACCATTGCCCGCTACTACACCCCTACCGGAAGATCCATTCAGAAGCCATACGACCACGGAAATGAAGCTTATTTCAATGATTATATGCGTCGTTATAAAAATGGGGAATTACAACATGCCGACAGCATTCCTATCGCAGATTCGCTGAAATATGTAACTCCCGGCGGAAAAACAGTCTATGGCGGCGGCGGAATTATTCCAGATGTCTTTGTTCCCAAGGACACCAGCCCGGCCAGAGAAAATCTTAGCCTGCTGCTCAACAGCGGATTTATGAACCGCTTCATTTTTGAAGTTCTCGAAAAAGACAGGAAATACTACAATTCGCTCTCCAGGGAAGAATTTGATAAGAAGGTGGAGATCACCGATAAAATGGTGGATGACTTTATCAATTTTGGCCACAGGGGCGATATTAATATTAGGGTTCAGGAGTACAGGCCCATTTACAAACAGTACCTGAAAGCGGTAATGGCACAACAACTGTTCGGTTCGAATGCATTTGAACGATTAAAAAACGACGGAGACCGAATAATCGAAAAAGTGATAGAGCTGTCTGAAAAAAAGCAATAAATTGTATGCGTGAAAGACCTCTACGAATACCTGATGCTCATGCTGACGCTGTCTCCCCTGCTCTTTTTTATCATAGCAGTGAGCTTTCGGCTTCTTGACAACAGCGCATTGCTATTTCTACAAAAAGAGATATTGGTCAATACTTCAAATGTTTCTATTTCCAGCATACGACAACAGATAGATACCCATCCAGACAGGATTTTCGCCCGTCAGCTTAAAAGAGCGCTGATCTATCGCAGGCTGCACCGCATTTTCCTGATGCTCATGTTCGCATCGATGCCGGTTACCCTGCTTCAACTTGTTTTATTATAACTTATCGTGCACTTTCGTATGCTCACCCTTATTCCAGTCGGTGAGAATATCAGTAGCAACGGCTGCCCCACTGCCACAGGCTATCGCGTATTGACTGCGCCATCCGGCTAAAGTTCCCGCCACATAAAGATCAGGCAAGACCAGGTGGTCTTGATTTTTTAGCTGAATCCGGTTTTTAGAAGCCTTGGCTTTTTTATGCGGAATCACAAATCCCTCGAGCCCCTTTATTCTGAAGTTATCAGAATATCCGAGTGCCACCACTACTTTCCGGGCAGAATAAGTCCTCTTATTGGTCACTACGCTAAAGCCTTCTACAAGCTGAAGGATCTCCTGCACCTTTTCCTTTTCGATCTGCTGCAAGTGCGGATAAAGCTTTTTCAGGTGCTTCGGCCCCTCTTTCAGCACGTCTTCGCCCTTAGTACCGGGCGGCAGGCCCAGAACATTGTTAAATAGCGCCGATTGAAGATCTGATGCCTTCTGATGCATTATGATACCCGCTTTCTTATCTTTCGCGAAAGACTTTTCGAGGGCAGAGCCAATCACCAAAGCGCAAGACATTCCCGCGGCACCACCTCCTACTACGAGCACATCAAAATCCATAGCTTCAGCTTTTTTGTTTTTCTGAAATGGTCCTGGAAATAAGCAAAATCACCATGAGGACGATGACGCAAAGACTTCCTAAAATGGCCAATAAAGCCTTGGCGCTATTGCCTTCCATCAAGGAATTGAAATCCAGAATAGTAAAATTATAGCCAATCAAAGCGATGGCAAAAAGAATGATGGTATATAAAAAATACTTCATGAGAATAAACTCTGTATGTTAGCGGCGAAGAGTTTCACGGCAATTGCCAGCAAAATCACACCAAATATTTTACGAATTACATTGATCCCCTGGCTCCCCAGGATGCGTTCTATCTTTCCGGAGCCTTTCAGAACAAGATATACAAAGATAATATTGATAACTATAGCAACAATAATATTCAGCGTTTGATATTCAGCTCTAAGTGAAAGAATTGAGGTCATGGTACCCGCCCCCGCGATGAGTGGAAAGGCCAAAGGCACTATAGAGGCTGTTTCGGGCTCATCATCTTTGTATAAACTGATCCCGAGAATCATCTCCAGCGCCAGGAAAAAAAGGATAAATGCACCCGCCACGGCGAAAGAATTCACATCAATCCCGATAAGATTGAGGATCTCCTTTCCCAGGAACAGAAAAACAATCATCAGTAAGCCCGCCACAAGCGAAGCTTTTTCACTCTGAATATGACCTGCTTTTCTACGCAGATCGATAATAATGGGAATACCCCCAATGATGTCTATCACCGCAAAAAGTACCATACTCGCGGCAAACACCTCCTTAAAATTAAATGTGCTAAACATGGCCTTAAATTTTGCGCAAAATTAGTTTTTAAAAACAGGGCAACAAGGCTTTGATTCTTAAATATTTCCCTAAAATCACTTATTCTTTTTCTATATAAAATTATCTTTGCAGCATGTTTCAGATAGGAAAAACCATAGTTTCAGAAGAGATCATCGACAATGATTTTGTGTGCAATCTTTCAGCCTGTAAAGGTGCCTGCTGTATTGACGGCGATGCCGGGGCGCCTGTAGAGCCTGAAGAGACTAAAATCCTCCGGGAAATATATCCGAAGGTCAAGCCCTTTTTGAGGGACAAAGGCATTGAAGCGATCGAAGCGCAGGGAACTTTTATAGAAACCGAAAATGGCGAATTTGAAACTCCCCTTATTGACGAAGCAGACTGTGCATACGTGATATTCGACAATAAAGGCACTGCCCTCTGCGGAATTGAAGAGGCCTATAACAAAGGCGTGATCGACTGGAAAAAACCTGTATCCTGTCATCTCTATCCGGTGCGGGTTCAGGATTATTCAGAATTCTCTGCTATTAACTACCATAAATGGCACATCTGCGATGATGCGTGCAGCCTTGGAGCTGAACTGGAAGTGCCCGTGTACCGCTTTGTGAAGGATGCCCTCATCCGTAAATTCGGGGAAGACTGGTATGACGAACTTGAAAAGGTCGCGCAAAAAATTAAGGAATAACCCCCATTATTATTAGCCTGTTTTTGATACTTCAGCTGAAATTGCTGAAAGAATTATGAGTATCTTTCATTTCCGGTGAAGTCAGATCTATTGCGAAGACTGCCTCTCTCCGAAACCCCACTTCTTTACCTCGTAAGCATGTACATTATTTTTACCCTCTTCCCTTCCGGAATCCTTTCCGAAGGAACGAGCAAGAATAATAATGGCTGTTTTGAACCATAAAGCCGCTGAAAACAGTTACGGAACTATTGCCCCCTTTATTTTAACTCCAGAACTCAACAGATTTTTTTCTGATAATGAAAAATTCCGGCAGGAGCCGTATGATGAAGCCCTCTTAATGGCAGATTTCGTTCTCCTTTTCTCCCGTAAACAGGAAAACAAAGAGATCTGCAAGTTAGCCGTTCCCGCCGGAAGATATTGCAGCAGCAGGGAATCCTGCATAAAAAAGCCGCCGAAATTAAATTTCGGCGGCTTTGGTTGTTTCCGTTACATTCTCTTATCTAGAACCAGGCACTCCAGGGAATTCTGGAAAGTACCAGGATCAATGCGATTGTATAAAAAATAGACAATACCTTATATTTTGGCTTTGAAGTAAGCTTTGATTTGTGCTTTGAATAACCTATAGTAATAAGGGTTATTGCAATAATCATTACCAGCGGATGCTCAACATTGTAAAGCCTGTAGGTGGCATTCTTCATGACGCCGCCCATTCCAACTTCTCTGAACATCCCAAAATAAGGTGCCACAAAATAAAGCACCACGCCTATCAACAACTGAATGTGCGACACAATCAGCGTAAATAGAGAGATCCTGAAGCTAAAAGCTCCATATTCCCTGTTCCTGAAGTAACCAATGAGTGCATTGAAAGTAGCAATTATCAGGATGGTCAGCACCAGGTACGCCCAGTATGAATGCAAAAAAAGAACAGTCTTGTACATAGTTTTTATTTAAGGGATGAATTTACAAATAATTTAATTCAGAGACACAGGATGCTATTCCCAGCGATTTTCAGCAGGCTGTCCTCCCCAGATTAGAGTTGCCAGGTATGGATTATCAATAAAAGGATTACGGTTGCCCTGTGCACCTTCTATGACATTGTTCCTTTGCATCTCAAAAATAGAAACGGGAGCAATTTCTTAGCCTGAGATCTTTGAGAGGATTTTTTTTACACTTCCGCAGAAAAAGAAAATCCGCTCCTCCCACAGAGCGGATTACACTAAACACAATAAAACAGATCTTAAATCTGTTTTTCTATTAAGCCGATTTGCTACCAGTAATTAATTTTAAAATTCTGCGCATCCTCGCGTTTACCTAATTCTGTTACTCAAATTTAGGAACAACTTCTAAAGAAAATATTAGCTGAGGTTAAAGAAAATGTCAATTTAAACAGCAGGGAATTAGCCGTATTTTAACTAAACATAAAGTCAACTTTATGCAATGGTTTTCGGCAAGGGGTAACACTAAAGTCAAGGGCAACAGCTAAGCTTTGCAATTTTCTGAATATGTTGTACTTTCGGCTTTCTCAAAGAGAATAGCTTATGTCCCAATTCTGGTTGTTTTTAAAGCTCGGCCTTGAGCACGTACTGGACTGGCAGGCTTACGATCATATTTTGTTCTTAATCGTTTTGGTGGTTTCCTACGGCTTCAGCAGCTGGCAGAGAGTTTTATGGCTGGTGACGCTATTTACACTGGGACACACCACTGCCCTTTTTCTTTCGGTGTATGAGATCGTAATTGTGCGCACCGTATGGGTAGAATTACTTATAGCTATCACCATTTTTGTCACTGCCTTTTACAACGTGCTTACCGCCAGCAAGAAAGATCGTGACAAGAGCCGCAACCTCCTTTATTTTTCTACCATCTTTTTTGGTGTAATTCATGGGCTGGGTTTTGCGACTTACTTTAAAATGCTCATCGGCTCTCAAAGCAAATTCCTCCCATTGCTGGAATTTGCCCTGGGTATCGAGGCTGCACAGGTAACTATAGTACTTTCGGCCATGATCATTGGTTTTATTGCCCTGAATGTACTACAGGTTTCTAAACGGGATTGGGTTCTTGTAATATCATCGATCGTTATGGGAATAATTTTACCAATCCTGAGAGACAATTTTCTTGCTATTTTTTAATTTAGCAACTTTAATGATTTTCAGCCTTTTATGAAATTGAATGATAATTATCACCGGGCTGAATTGTCCCAAATATTATGAACAAGAATAAGCAGCTAAAGTACGACCGGGCCTACCTGCGTATTGCGATGGAATGGAGTAAACTTTCACATTGCAAACGCAAACAGGTTGGCGCACTTATTGTGAAGGATAGAATGATCATCTCTGATGGTTACAACGGAACACCAAGTGGTTTTGAAAATTTTTGTGAAGATGATGAAGGTTACACCAAATGGTATGTTTTGCACGCCGAAGCCAACGCCATCCTGAAAGTCGCGGCTTCCACGCAATCCTGCATGGGTGCAACTTTGTACATAACGATGTCGCCTTGCAAAGAATGCAGCAAGCTTATTCACCAGGCAGGGATTACGCGGTTGGTGTACCACATTGACTATAAAGATTGCTCCGGACTGGAATTTCTGGAGAAGGCAGGGGTAGAATTAGAACAGATAACAGATTTAGACGATTGAAAGGAAAATACAACATATACACACCCATACTCTTAGCTGTGGCCTGCGCCCTGGGTATCTTTATGGGTTCAAGGCTGGATTTCAATTCCTCAGACAATCTTTTTTCTTCCAATCCGAAGAAAGAGAAACTCAGCAGGCTTATTGATTACATTGACTATGAATATGTTGACGATGTAAATACCGACAGCATTGTTGATATGACCGTCAACAAGATCCTGGAGAACCTCGACCCGCATTCGGTTTATATTCCAAAAAATGAATATGCCAGCGTCACCGAAAATATGCAGGGTGATTTTGTGGGAATTGGAGTGAGTTTCTATAATGTGAATGACACTATTGTGGTTATTCAGGCGCTGGAAGGCGGCCCGAGTGAAAAGATCGGAATCCGCGGTGGAGACCGTATCCTTTATGCTGACGGCACTCCGCTTTTCAATAAAGACATTAGTAACGACAGCCTTACCAATAAGCTAAAAGGCAAGGAAAACAGCGAAGTAAAGCTGAAGGTTCTCAGGAAAGGACTAAAAGATCTCCTCACCTTCAATGTGCGCCGCGGAAAAGTGCCCTTAAAGAGCGTTGACGCCGCCTATATGCTTACAGATAAGCTTGGGTATATCAAGATCAATCGCTTTGCTGAAACCACTTTCAAAGAATTTCATCACGCGCTCAAAAGGCTGGAGAAACAGGGAGCAACCCAGATCGCTCTCGACCTGCGGGATAATCCCGGCGGCTACCTTTCCGAAGCTATTAATGTGGCCGATGAATTTATCAAAGACGATAAGCTCATCCTCTTCACAAAGAACAAAAGCGGTGCAATTGAAAATACTTACGCCCAGCGCGAAGGCGATTTCGAGAACGGAAAGGTATATGTGCTCATCAATGAAAATTCCGCTTCAGCAAGCGAAGTAGTAGCAGGAGCTCTTCAGGATAATGACGTGGGCACCATCATTGGCCGCAGATCTTACGGAAAAGGCCTGGTGCAACGTGAAATGGGATTGGGAGATGGCAGTGCGGTACGCCTCACCATTGCCCGCTACTACACTCCTACCGGAAGATCTATTCAGAAGCCATACGACCACGGAAATGAAGCTTATTTCAATGATTATATGCGCCGTTATAAAAATGGGGAATTACAACATGCCGACAGCATTCCTATCGCAGATTCTCTGAAATATGTAACTCCCGGCGGAAAAACCGTCTATGGCGGCGGCGGAATTATTCCAGATGTCTTTGTTCCCAAGGACACCAGCCCGGCCAGGGAAAATCTTAGCCTGCTGCTCAACAGCGGATTTATGAACCGCTTCATTTTTGAAGTTCTCGAAAAAGACAGGAAATACTACAATTCGCTCTCCAGGGAAGAATTTGACAAAAAAGTGGAGATCACCGACAAAATGGTGGATGACTTCATCAATTTTGGCCACAGGGGCGATATTAATATTAGGGTTCAGGAGTACAGGCCCATTTACAAACAGTACCTGAAAGCGGTAATGGCACAACAATTGTTCGGTTCGAATGCATTTGAACGATTAAAAAACGACGGAGACCGAATAATCGAAAAAGTGATAGAGCTGTCTGAAAAAAAGCAATAAATTGTATGCGTGAAAGACCTCTACGAATACCTGATGCTCATGCTGACGCTGTCTCCCCTGCTCTTTTTTATCATAGCAGTGAGCTTTCGGCTTCTTGACAACAGCGCATTGCTATTTCTACAAAAAGAGATATTGGTCAATACCGCAAATGTTTCTATTTCCAGCATACGGCAACAGATAGATACCCATCCAGACAGGACTTTCGCCCGTCAGCTTAAAAGAGCGCTGATCTATCGCAGGCTACACCGCATTTTCCTGATGCTCATGTTCGCATCGATGCCGGTTACCCTGCTTCAACTCCTTTTATCATAACTTATCGTGCACTTTCGTATGCTCACCCTTATTCCAGTCGGTGAGAATATCAGTAGCAACGGCTGCCCCGCTGCCACAGGCTATCGCGTATTGACTGCGCCATCCGGCTAAAGTTCCCGCCACATAAAGATCAGGCAAGACCAGGTGGTCTTGATTTTTTAGCTGAATCCGGTTTTTAGAAGCCTTGGCTTTTTTATGCGGAATCACAAATCCCTCGAGCCCCTTTATTCTGAAGTTATCAGAATATCCGAGTGCTACCACTACTTTCCGGGCAGAATAAGTCCTCTTATTGGTCACTACGCTGAAGCCTTCTACAAGCTGAAGGATCTCCTGCACCTTTTCCTTTTCGATCTGCTGAAAGTGCGGATAAAGTTTTTTCAGGTGCTTCGGTCCTTCTTTCAGCACGTCTTCGCCCTTAGTACCGGGCGGCAGGCCCAGAACATTGTTAAATAGCGCCGATTGAAGATCTGATGCCTTCTGATGCAGTATGATACCCGCTTTCTTATCTTTCGCGAAAGACTTTTCGAGGGCAGAGCCAATCACCAAAGCGCAAGACATTCCCGCGGCACCACCTCCTACTACGAGCACATCAAAATCCATAGCTTCAGCTTTTTTGTTTTTCTGAAATGGTCCTGGAAATAAGCAATATCACCATGAGGACGATGACGCAAAGACTTCCTAAAATGGCCAATAAAGCCTTGGCGCTATTGCCTTCCATCAAGGAATTGAAATCCAGAATAGTAAAATTATAGCCAATCAAAGCGATGGCAAAAAGAATGATGGTATATAAAAAATACTTCATGAGAATAAACTCTGTATGTTAGCGGCGAAGAGTTTCACGGCAATTGCCAGCAAAATCACACCAAATATTTTACGAATTACATTGATCCCCTGGCTCCCCAGGATGCGTTCTATCTTTCCGGAGCCTTTCAGAACAAGATATACAAAGATAATATTGATAACTATAGCAACAATAATATTCAGCGTTTGATATTCAGCTCTAAGTGAAAGAATTGAGGTCATGGTACCCGCCCCCGCGATGAGTGGAAAGGCCAAAGGCACTATAGAGGCTGTTTCGGGCTCATCATCTTTGTATAAACTGATCCCGAGAATCATCTCCAGCGCCAGGAAAAAAAGGATAAATGCACCCGCCACGGCGAAAGAATTCACATCAATCCCGATAAGATTGAGGATCTCCTTTCCCAGGAACAGAAAAACAATCATCAGTAAGCCCGCCACAAGCGAAGCTTTTTCACTCTGAATATGACCTGCTTTTCTACGCAGATCGATAATAATGGGAATACCCCCAATGATGTCTATCACCGCAAAAAGTACCATACTCGCGGCAAACACCTCCTTAAAATTAAATGTGCTAAACATGGCCTTAAATTTTGCGCAAAATTAGTTTTTAAAAACAGGGCAACAAGGCTTTGATTCTTAAATATTTCCCTAAAATCACTTATTCTTTTTCTATATAAAATTATCTTTGCAGCATGTTTCAGATAGGAAAAACCATAGTTTCAGAAGAGATCATCGACAATGATTTTGTGTGCAATCTTTCAGCCTGTAAAGGTGCCTGCTGTATTGACGGCGATGCCGGGGCGCCTGTAGAGCCTGAAGAGACTAAAATCCTCCAGGAAATATATCCGAAGGTCAAGCCCTTTTTGAGGGACAAAGGCATTGAAGCGATCGAAGCGCAGGGAACTTTTATAGAAACCGAAAATGGCGAATTTGAAACTCCCCTGATTGACGAAGCCGACTGTGCATACGTGATATTCGACAATAAAGGCACTGCCCTCTGCGGAATTGAAGAGGCCTATAACAAAGGCGTGATCGACTGGAAAAAACCTGTATCCTGTCACCTCTATCCGGTTCGGGTTCAGGATTATTCAGAATTCTCTGCTATTAACTACCATAAATGGCACATCTGCGATGATGCGTGCAGCCTTGGAGCTGAACTGGAAGTGCCCGTGTACCGCTTTGTGAAGGATGCCCTCATCCGTAAATTCGGGGAAGACTGGTATGACGAACTTGAAAAGGTCGCGCAAAAAATTAAGGAATAACCCCCATTATTATTAGCCTGTTTTTGATACTTCAGCTGAAATTGCTGAAAGAATTATGAGTATCTTTCATTTCCGGTGAAGTCAGATCTATTGCGAAGACTGCCTCTATCCGAAACCCCACTTCTTTACCTCGTAAGCATGTACATTATTTTTACCCTCTTCCCTTCCGGAATCCTTTCCGAAGGAACGAGCAAGAATAATAATGGCTGTTTTGAACCATAAAGCCGCTGAAAACAGTTACGGAACTATTGCCCCCTTTATTTTAACTCCAGAACTCAACAGATTTTTTTCTGATAATGAAAAATTCCGGCAGGAGCCGTATGATGAAGCCCTCTTAATGGCAGATTTCGTTCTCCTTTTCTCCCGTAAACAGGAAAACAAAGAGATCTGCAAGTTAGCCGTTCCCGCCGGAAGATATTGCAGCAGCAGGGAATCCTGCATAAAAAAGCCGCCGAAATTAAATTTCGGCGGCTTTGGTTGTTTCCGTTACATTCGCTTATCTAGAACCAGGCACTCCAGGGAATTCTGGAAAGTACCAGGATCAATGCGATTGTATAAAAAATAGACAATACCTTATATTTTGGCTTTGAAGTAAGCTTTGATTTGTGCTTTGAATAACCTATAGTAATAAGGGTTATTGCAATAATCATTACCAGCGGATGCTCAACATTGTAAAGCCTGTAGGTGGCATTCTTCATGACGCCGCCCATTCCAACTTCTCTGAACATCCCAAAATAAGGTGCCACAAAATAAAGCACCACGCCTATCAACAACTGAATGTGCGACACAATCAGCGTAAATAGAGAGATCCTGAAGCTAAAAGCTCCATATTCCCTGTTCCTGAAGTAACCAATGAGTGCATTGAAAGTAGCAATTATCAGGATGGTCAGCACCAGGTACGCCCAGTATGAATGCAAAAAAAGAACAGTCTTGTACATAGTTTTTATTTAAGGGATGAATTTACAAATAATTTAATTCAGAGACACAGGATGCTATTCCCAGCGATTTTCAGCAGGCTGTCCTCCCCAGATTAGAGTTGCCAGGTATGGATTATCAATAAAAGGATTACGGTTGCCCTGTGCACCTTCTATGACATTGTTCCTTTGCATCTCAAAAATAGAAACGGGATCTTCGCGGTTCCACTCAAGGAAAAGGTCCAGATTACCAACTTTATCTATTTTCTCACCGTAACGGATATTTACATAAAATACCATTCTGGCCACATCTCCTTTCCAGTCATCTCCAGGATACCACTTATTACCATCTACGAGATGATAGTTTCCGCTACCATCGGTATAAGGATAGTTCAGCCTTTCAGAATTAACATTAATATCGGCCACTCGCATATGATGCAAATCATTTGCGGCCTCATCATGATCTAATTTTGACTGCGGGTATATATGCTCTGTATTATATGTTTCTCCAGCGGCTGGTGGTTCATGCAACTGATATTCATCATCTGGCCTGCTTTCCCCGGAATACATCAAGATAACCCTGCTTGGATCATTAGGGTCGGCATCGGCATCATACAGATAGTCATGCCTGTCCTGATACACAAGATGAGTGGTATGCATTTCATTGGTAAAAGTTGAAAGCACCTCATAGGCTACGGTTCCTCCTACGGTCGGAATAGCAACATCACTATAGTAATCCTGAAGATCGGAAGGAATATTGAAGCTAATCGCTTCAACTATCGTAACGGTTACCGTAGCAGTAGAGCAGGTAGCTTCAGGGTCATCATCACAAATAGTGTAGATGAAAGTAGCATCTCCAACAAATCCGGCCTGTGGTGTAAAAGTCACCGTACCATCTTCATTGAGCTTAACGGTACCGTTTTCTGCATCATCTACTGAGGTAAGAACTGCATCATCAGTAAGATCATCATTGTTCAGTAAATTATCCAGAGTGACCTCGGTTGTACCCGAAGATAGAACTACAGCGTCGGCTTCGGCCTTTGGAGAACCTTCATCTACAACATTCATCGTTATAGTAGCAGTGGAACAGTTAGGGGTTTCATCATCATCGCATATGGTATAGGTGAAAGTATCTTCTCCCGAAAAACCTGTATTAGGTACATAGCTAATAGAACCGTCTTCCTCTAATGTAACTTTCGCATTGCCGGTATCCCCCGAAACCTCAGTGACCTGAGCATTGTCTTTTACATCATCATTCGTTAGATAATTACTGATAGTATAGCTTTCGTTCTCCGGGGTCTGGTACGAATCATTAACAGCAACAGGATCTCCGGCATCGGAAACCTTAATAAGAACGCTCCCATTTGAACAATTTGGCGGAATCTCCGCATCACAAAGCGTATAATTAAAACTATCCTCCCCAATAAAATCTGAAGGTGGTGTATAAGTTAAGCTCCCATCCTCATTCTTTTTTACAGAACCTCCCTTTGAAGTATTTGCATCAAAATCGGTAATTCTTCCGTAGTCACCATAAGTGTCATTTTCAATTAAATTATCAATGACTAAAACTTCATTTTCTCCCGTAGAATAGCTGTCATCTTTGGCAACCACCTCTTTTGAACTTCCGTCTATTTCCGGCTCCTTATCAATTGGATCTTCACTACTACAATTCATCAGCAAAAAAGCTGCCAACAAATAAACTATTGAAAATCCTCTACTTAAACCATTTTTCATATATAAAATTTTTAATTATAAGAAAATAAAACCTCCTGTATAGTGAGTACAGGAGGTCCTATCCATCAAAGGGTCATACAATTAATTATAAACCCAGGTTCCATCCTGATCTTTGATAACACTTTTGCTTTCTGTAGAATAACCTCCAGCATAAATAGTATAGCTCACAAGATATTTCTGTCCAACCTCTGCGTTAGGATCTAAGTTATCGAGAACTATATTAATTGCATCCAGCATCATTTCATCATTCCAGCTGGTTCCGGTTGGAGGTCCATCAGGGCCTCCTGATCTATTGAAGTTACCAAAATTATCCAAATTGGCTGCTGCACTAGAATAAACATCCATTAATTCATTAGCAACAAGCGAATAATCATCAGATGTAAAAGAATACTGAATAGTATTATCAGGAACCCATGTACTGCCATCATAGCCAAATTGCAGTGAGTTTTCTTTTACTGCCGGAATGTACTGGAATGCTCCATCTTTAAAAATAAAGTTAGCATATCGAGTACTCAATCCTCCAGAATAAAAATCATAAGCCACTGCTACCGCATCACCAGGCTCTGCATAAGGATACTTTTTGTTTAAGAAAATACCTATTTTATATGCGGCCTCATCTTGATTATCAAAATCCGGATAGCTTAGCCCCATGTCATAATAATCTTGTTTCTCTAACGTAAGAGGTTCATTCCATGTACCATTGGTATAAGCAAAGGCTTTTGTTTTCTGAGTTATGGAAACGGAGGTAGCCGGCTCATAGGTATCTCCATTTTTCACAAGAGTTAGAGTTTCTGTATTAGTGGCTCCGTAAACCTCAAATTCAATTTCAAAAACTTTCCCCTCTGCAGCACCAGGAAAATGTTCATTCAAAACAACATTAGCTGCATCAACCAACATTTCATCTGTCCAGTAGCTATCATTATCTGTGTATTTACGATAAAAATTTCCATGGTCGGCAAGATTAGATGCTGCAGTTGGATATTCATCAGCTAACTCTGTAGCAACCAAAGAATAATCGCTTTCAGCATACTGATAGTATTCTCCATCTGGAGTAGAATTAAACTTCTTGAATTCATTCCCATCGTACCTAAAGATCATAGTTTTTAGGACATGCTCATAATCATCAGTAAAGGTATCATAAGTCACAGCATACAATTCACCTTCTACAGCATCATCGATTCTATCATTTAGAACCACAGTTATGGCTTCAGCAATCATTTCATCAGTCCAATAGCCAGCTTCTCCTGTCCTTTTATCAAAATCACTATGATATGCGGCACCATCTGCAGCATCTGGATATTCAGCAGCCAGTTCAGTACCAATCAAATCATAATCGTCATCGGTAAGGGTGTCTTGGATTGGGGTAGCTATTACGTTATATGTTAGCTTAACGAAATCACCCTCCTTAGCTTGTGGATATGTATATTCAAGTATATCCTGAACATCAGAAGTTTCTGTGACATAATTCTTAGAAAGACCTGCTTCACTATAATCAGAGTCTGTTACTGTATACTCTTCAACAGAGACAGGATCATAAATATTAAATGAAACCTTGGCCAAAGAATTCGCCGTAAAAGCCGGATATTTTTCCTTCAATAAAGCAGGAATAAGAGCCTTTGCTTCGTCAAGAGAAGAAAAATTGTTCTGCTCCAGTAGTAGAGTACCATAATCATCATCGGTTAAAGTATAATCTACTGTCCCTTCAACTTTAAGGGAAGTATCAATTTCATCATAGATATCATCCATAGGATTACATCCCACTGCGGAGAATAGCCCGACTACTCCTATTAAAATTAATAGCTTTTTCATTATATATTTTTTTAAAATTTAAGTTTAAAACCTACACTGTAAGTTCTTCCTGGCCCGTAATAAACCAATGCATTGCGATAGCCATCTCCCTGATCATTCGCGTCAGAAATATATTCTGTGTTCAGCGCATTATTGATCCTTCCGGAAAGAGAAGCATCAAAAGGACCGAAATCAAAATCATGCCTAATTCCTAAATCTAATAGCCCATAAGCAGGCGTTTTCCAGGTATTTCCTAAACCTGGCGCAGATCTTCCATCTACATAGTAAGACGCGTACATATCGCCGGCATAGTTATAATCTACGTATAAAGTAGAAGTTTCAGCAAATTTATAACTAGCTCCTAAAGCAAAAGTAGTTTGTGCAGCATCACCGACCTTAAGCCCTTCAGAATATACATCTACTGTCAGTGGCTCGGTTTGTGCATCATCTGTATAAATTGGCTCGCCGTTCTCATCTTTTAGAATGGCTGAAACATTGTTGGTCCAGGTCCAGTCTCCAAGAGATAACATTCCGTTCAATTTTAAGGCATTAGTTAAATTATAGGAAAAGTTTAATTCAACACCCTGATGCAATGCATCTACTCCTAAGATATTATAAAAAAGTCTAACGTCACGATTATCCGGATTTGAATAACTTCCAGTAATCGCTTTGTCAATCCATGAAGTACGATATACGTTAATATCAGCTCTAAAATTAGAGCTTCTAAATCCATACCCTAATTCAGCACTAAATACTTTCTCATTCTGAGCATCTTTATTGGCTTCAGTAGATCCGGTTGTATTTAAGAACACATTAGATAAAAATGGAGCTTTAGAGAAATAACCTACATTGGCAAACACATTACTATGAGAATCTAAATTGTAATTAGCACCCCCTTTAACACCAAACCCGAGAAAATCAACTTTATCTGATTTCCTATTAGGATCATTAGCTTCATATTTCATAAAGTTTTCTACACTATAGGTAGTATTAGAAACATCGGCTGCGACAAACACATTTATATCATCGGTGACGTCATATTCAGCCTGACCAAAGACACCTCCGCGTAAAACAGTTCCATCATAATCTTTACCGAATTTATCACCTACTTGTAAAGCTTTGCCATAGTTCAAATCGCTTGAAGAACGATCATTCAACCAGTAGGTACTTCCAAGTAAATCGGTGATTTCATACCAGTGCGAACCTACATAGTACCTTCCATCTATTCCTCCAGAAAGTGTTAATTTATCGGAAGTATGGTTTTTAAAGGTAGATAAAATTCCATACCACTGGTGAGAATTAAAAGATGCGTAAATATAATCTGAAGCACCAAGAGGGCTTCTTTGTATGTTTTCATCTACAATCTTATCAAAATCAATAGGCTGATCGAATCCTCCTAATCTGTATTCAGTACTTCCTATCTTATCACCCTGGGTTCTTCTTCCACCTCCTGAACCAAAAGAAGCATAAAGGGCAGTAGATATTTCGGTATTTTCGTTAAGTGTCCAGTAATCATTCAATGACATCTGTGGTTTATGATAAAAGTTGTAGGAGCTATGGTAAACCTGTCCGTTTTTATAACCCCAATCGGCATTAAATCTTTTCGGCCCAGATTCAGTGCTTTTATACTCCTCTATTGTTTGACGAGTATAATGCTGACCATGTTCCTGTTGCGCTCCAAATGCATTAAAAGCAAGAGTGTGCTTATCGTTAAATTTCTTAGTTAAATTTATGAAATAATTATATCCGTCAAACTCAGTCCCATCAACATAGCCATCTCCCTGAATTTTAGAAGCAGAAACAGTTACTGCAAAACCTTTATCGGACATACCCGTTGAATAAGTCATTCCATATTTAAAATACCCATCATTACCAACTGAAGTGCTCACATTTCCTCCTTCTTCAGCATCAGTAGATTTTGTAACAATATTTATTGTACCCCCAATAGAAGGGACAGCAACTTTCGAGGCTCCCAAACCTCTTTGTACTTGCATAGTTGAAGTTACATCACCAAGACCGGCCCAGTTACTCCAGTACACAGCTCCATTTTCCATATCGTTAACCGGGATTCCGTTGATCAAAACTGCAACGTTTTCCGATTCAAATCCACGTATATTCACACGGGCATCACCATAACCACCTCCCTGTCTGGTAGAATAAATACCCGGAGTAGTTTTTAAAATTTCAGGAAATTCCTGAGTACCTAATTTTAAGGCAATATCACTGGCTTTAATTGTAGACACCGCAACAGGGGTTTTTCTATCTATTGCAAGTGAATACGCCGTAACAAGAATCTCATCCAGGGCGCCTGCATCAGGATTCAACATGATGCTTCCCATATCCTGGGTTCCACTATTAACAGAAAATTTTACAGTTTTGGTCTCATAACCTACGAAACTAATTTCAACACTTCCTGTAGCCTGATCTACCTGAAGACTGAATTTCCCGTCAAAGTCGGTGATTGCACCATTGTTGGTGCCCTTTACCACCACGTTTGCACCTGGCAGGGGACCATCCATTTCGGAATCAATCACCGTACCGGTAATAGTCCCTTGAGCAAAAATTGTAGCAGATGTTAAAAACAACGCTAACGCTAGTAATTTCCTCATTTTTTAATTGTTTGTTTTTGAGTTTAAATTCGCTGCAAAAGAAGCTAAAAGCAGTTTAACTAAGATTATCCAAATGTTAATATTTTAACTTTTAACCCCAATTTGCACCCCAAAAGTATAACATTTTTTTAAGAATATGACCCTCAGACTTTTGAACAGGTTATCCACAATTTTCCCATAAAAAAAGCCATCCTTAAGAACGGCTTTTAATATTTTGTAAATGAGATGTTTAGGCATTTTCCAGCTACGGAAAAATTAACAATGCTATGTTAATTAATAAATTTCTCCAGAGAAAGTAAGCTCCCGGAGCATTTGAGAGGAACCATTTTCAGACTTTAAACATTGACTGACAAGGCAAGCCTCGGAGTATTTACCCTCCTGGAATGAAAAAACCACCCGAATTGGGTGGTTTTTTTTATAAAGTCTTCTTCTTGATTAGAAGTTATACCTTACAGAGAAGTTCCAGGTCATTCCATTACCGTAGTAATATCCGTATTGATCTTTTTGACTAATATAAGTTTCGTCAAGAAGGTTATAGATATTTCCTCTTAATTGGATATTCTGAGCTCCAAATCGGAATTTGTATGAAGCTCCAAGATCTACCAAAGTATATGGATCTAGTTTTTCAGATTGGTAAGATGTTCCTTCCAAAGAAGCAAGAGCAACATCTTCAACATCTACAAAGCCATAAAGATCTTCGTAGTGATTAATATTCATATCCATACTAAAGTTACGAGTGATATCAACATCAGTACCTATACCAAACGTAGTTTGAGGAGCCTGTCCAACTTTAGTACCTGTCAATTTTACATTGGAGAGCTCATCAACGAAGGTAGAAGTATTCTCATCACGTACTCTAATGTCGGTAGAACCATCATATTCCCAGTTACCAACAGTGGCATATCCACTTAGAGTCCAACCCAGCATTGGCTTCCAATGTAGGTCAAGTTCCAAACCTTTGTGAAGCTGACCAATACCATTAAACAAGAAAGAAACATCTTGATAGTCAACCGTACCGTCACCATTCTGATCATATTCTCCAGAAGCGTTCAGGAATCTGTTTTCCCATTTTGTATAATAAGCATTCAGGTTAGCTTTAAAATCTCCAGTTTCAAACTTGTATCCAGCTTCAAATCCATTGATTTTTTCATTGTCACCACCGTCTTCAGCAAGTTGAGTATTATCAGCGTAGCTTGGGAAGATATTATCTAAGAAAGGTTGACGAGAATATTTACCTGCATTTACATACACAGTATTTTCTTCGTTAATGTTAAGGGATGCTCCCCCTTTAAGGTTATAACCTGTTTTATTTACTTTATCAGATGTTTTAGGGGTAGCAAAGTTACCTCTGTCTGTCCTTTGGTAAGATTGGTTAGATACTGCAGCTTGTACGAATACAGAGAATAAATCATTTGCATATTCAGCCTGACCGAATCCACCCTGGTAATTGATATCTTCTGAATAGTCATAGTCAATTCTCTGATCTTTATCCGCATAGTTGAACAAAGCAGCCCAAGGATTTGGATCAAAAGTTTTAGAAACAACGTAGTCATCAGGACGTCCACCAAAAGATTCAACTCTACCATTAAGACCCAGAAGATCTGTTAACTGACGGAAGTGATCTCCAGTATACCAACGTAGGTCACCACCAACATTAAAAGTCCATCCAGTTTGAGTATCGAAGCTATAATTGGTTACTGCACCATACCAAGCGTGATTGTTAACAGATGCTCTTAGAAGAGCCCCATCGTATCCTTTACTCAGGCCACCCTCAACCGAAGGGTTATATTCATTAACTATATAATTCCAATCTATCAAACCATCTTGTGTGTAAGCTCCACTTGGCATTGAATCCATACCATTATCAATATAACCAGGACTGTTTCCATAAGTTCCTGTTCCACCACCGCGTCCAAAAGAAGCATATACTACAGTAGAGAGATCAGCCTTTTCTGAAATATTCCAATCCCAGTTAAGGTTCATCACAGGTTTGTGATAATAGTTTCTACGAGTTGTTAAATATTCACCATTCAAGAATCCGTAGTTATTATTGTATTTGGTACCATATTTATCATAGAGGTCCATGCTTTTAGAAAAATTCTGGTCATGCCACTGTGGTGCTCCAGTTAAAAGGAAGTTGAAGTTGTGGTCTCCCAAGACTTTTCCCACAGAGAAGAAATAATTTTGTCCCTGACCTTTAGTTCCATCAGCATACTTGCTATGGGCTTGCCAGTGATCTAAAAGGAAAGAGAATCCCCATCCATTCTCGTTTACTCCTGTATTGTAAGCAACAGTACCTTTAAGGTAACTTCCATTACCAACCATACCTCGTACAAATCCACCTTCTGATTTATCAGTAGCTTTTGTAACGATGTTTACAGTACCACCAACAGAAGAAATGGCAAGTTTAGAAGAACCAAGGCCTCTTTGAACCTGAACCGCATTGGCAATATCAGATATCCCAGACCAGTTAGACCAGTACATGTTTCCATCTTCCATCCCGTTAATTGGCTGACCATTTAATAGGAATGCAGTGTTATTCTGGCTAAAACCACGAAGAAACATTTGAGAATCTCCAAAACCTCCAGCCTGATTAGAAACGTAAACAGAAGGAGTGTTTTTCAGGATTTCCGGAAACTCGACGTTACCAGTTGCTTTTTTCTGAATTTCACTTCGCGTAATTGTAGATACAGCAATAGGAGTTTGCCTGTCCTCTTCAAGGTCAATAACCCCCGATCCCACTACTACTACTTCAGAAAGAGCTCCAGCATCAACATTAAGAACTATTTCACCCAGATCTCTCGATGAGCCATCAGCGACTTTAAAAGGAATTTTCAGAGTCTCATAACCTACAAAGCTAATTTGCAGTGTACCGGAAGCTTTTTCTACACGGATAGAAAACTTTCCATCGAAATCTGTAGTTGTACCATTGTTGGTTCCTGGCACCATTACGGTAGCACCGGGAAGTGGACCGTTCATTTGAGAATCCATCACCGTACCGGTAATAGTTCCTTGAGCAAAAATTGTAGCAGATGTTAAAAACAACGCTAACGCTAGTAATTTCCTCATTTTTCTGTTATTTGAGTTTGGATTTGAGTTTGTGCAAAAGAAATGAATCCCTTCTGCCTGAACTTTACCGGAAGGTTAAGAAAGCAAACTTTAACAGATGTACAAGCTCCGGGATCACACAAAACACGAAAACGCCTGACAATAAACAGATTACGTCAGGCGTTTAAATTTTTCAGAAAAGTGAATTCTTTAGCTGATAAATAAATTTAGCAGGTTTTTAGTAGAAGAATCGTGATTATCCACCTTCTTTTCTTCGATTTCCTTAAGGATCTTGCTCGCGAGTTGCTTTCCTAATTCCACTCCCCACTGATCATAACTAAAGACATTCCAGATCACTCCCTGCACAAAGATCTTGTGCTCATAGGCAGCCACAAGTTTTCCAAGGTTTTCGGGCGTTAGTTTGTCAATCAGGAAGGTATTCGTAGGTTTATTACCGTCGAATTCCTTAAAAGGAAGCAGCTTTTCGAGTTCCTGCTGCTCCATAGATTTCGCATTGAGTTCTTCCCGAACCTCTTTTTCCGATTTCCCCTGAAGCAAAGCTTCAGTTTGGGCAAAAAAGTTCGCCATCAATTTCTGATGATGTTCTTCGTCGCCAAATAAAGAATGCTTAAAACCAATAAAATCGGCAGGAATAAGCTTGGTTCCCTGGTGGATCAACTGGAAAAAAGCGTGTTGCGAATTCGTTCCAGGCTCTCCCCAAATAATGGTGCCCGTCTGGTAATCAACCTTTTTTCCGCTGCGGTCAACGCTTTTTCCGTTGCTCTCCATGGTGGCCTGCTGAAGATAGGCTGGCAAACGGTGAAGATACTGCGTATAAGGAATCACGGCCTCGCTTTCGGCTCCGAAGAAATTGTTATACCAGATGCTGATTAGTGCCATTTGCACGGGAATATTCTGAGAAAAATGGGTTTCCCTAAAATGTTCATCCATTTTGCGGGCTCCATTCAGCAGAGCTTCAAAATTATCGTAGCCAACAGCCAAACTGATAGATAAGCCAACCGCACTCCACAAGGAGAAACGGCCACCAACCCAATCCCACATCGGAAATATATTTTCAATATCTATTCCGAAGGCTTCAACTTTTTCCACATTGCTGGAAACTGCCACAAAATGTTTGGAAACCGCATCCTGGGGTGCCGATTTCCTGAACCAGTTCCGTATGGTGGTGGAATTAGTAAGGGTTTCCTGCGTGGTAAATGACTTCGAAATTATAAGAAAAAGGGTGGTTTCAGGATTGAGATCTTTCAGCGTCTCATGAACATGATCACCATCAACGTTCGAAACAAAATGTACCTTAAGGTGATTCTTATAATACTGAAGCGCTTCGGTTACCATCACCGGTCCAAGGTCCGAGCCACCAATACCAATATTCACAACATCGGTAAAAGCTTTCCCCGTATAACCCTTTCTCGAGCCATCTATGACTCCTCCAGAGAATTTCCTGATCTTGTCTCTTACCTCGTAAACTTCAGGCATAACATCTTCACCGTCAACGATCACCTCTTCTTCTTTTCCGGCTCTCAGTGCAGTATGTAGTACCGCCCTGTTTTCGGTACGATTAATTATATCTCCACCAAAATAAGAAGCTATTGCATCATCCAGCTTGCATTCATTCGCGAGCTCCAGCAGCAATTCACGCGTTTCCGCAGTCATTCTGTTCTTACTGAAATCCATATAAAAATCGTCCCACTGAATATTAAACCCATTGGCTCGTTCAGAGCTTTCAGCAAAAAGATCTTTCATGTGCAGGTTTTGCACTTTCTTATAATGTTCACCCAGCTTTTTCCAGGCCTGGGTTTGCGTTGGATTGATATCTTTCATTCTAAATATTTTTAAACGAAATGCTATCCAGCTCTTTCTTCAAAGGTTCGATATGAGCAAAATAACTTTCCTTGTTTGATTTATCGAGTTTCTTAGCTGTAGGTAAATTTTGGCGATAGGGATCCACCTGTTTACCGTTTACCCAGAAACGGTAACACACATGCGGTCCCGTAGCCAATCCTGTCATTCCTACATAGCCAATCACATCACCCTGCTTTACGTGCTGCCCTTTTTTGACATTGCGCTTGGACATGTGCAGGTATTGCGTGGTATATTTTGCGTTGTGCCTCACCTTCACATAATTCCCGTTAAAACGGGTGTACCTGGAAGCAATCACCACCCCGTCGGCGGTAGTCATGATAGGAGTTCCGGTAGCTGCCGCATAATCTGTACCCAAGTGGGCTTTCCAGCGTTTTTGCACAGGATGAAACCTCCTTTTGGTATAATGTGATGAAATTCTACTATAGTTTAGTGGCGCTTTCAGGAAAAAGCTTTGCAAAGCCTTGGCCTCGTCATCATAATAGCTCGGATGTTTGGTCAGGCTGTCTTCCTTGTATTCAAAAGCATAATACGGCTTTCCGTCGTGATTAAAAACGGCGGCTTCCACACTTTCTATTCCGGCGAAAACAGTATCATCAATATATCTTTCGTTGTACACCATTTTGAAGCGATCTCCCTTCTGAAGTTTGAAGAAATCGATGCTCCATTGATAGATATCCGAAAGTCTGTAAACCAGCAGGTTGCTCAACCCCTCTTCTTCCATGGTTTCTGAAAGCGAGGAAGTGATAACGCCCGAAACTTCTCTCTTTTTCACCGTTACCGGGCGCTTCCTGGTATATGCCGAAATAGAATCACTTAGACTCACTACGGTATAGTCAATCTTGTTCTCCTGATAGATAAAGTATTTCGGAGTTCTGGCCGAATCTTTCGCCTTCAGGATCACATATTTTTTACCCGCCACAATTCGCGCCGGATTAAAAGTATCCTTCACTTTTTGTGCAATTTCATAAACCTGACCGCGGCTCACACCGTTCTGATCAAGAATATACCCAAAGCTGTCTCCCGATTCAATGGTATCTTCTACCACTTCATAATCATTAAGCACAAAACCGAATTCCTTTCTCACGGCCGGTTTCTTCACCTCTTTTTTTACCTCATTATTAACGGCTTCTTTCTTGATGTCATCATTACATCCCACAATCGCCAGCATCAATACGAATAGAAAACTTAATCTTTTCAATTTACCTTTTGTGTTTTTCTGTATTAAACATATGGTTTACCCATTCCTTTCCCCAATCCTCAAATTCCTCCCGGCTCCATAGATTTGGAAAAAAAGTATTTTTCTGAAAGCCCGGCGGCAAAAATTCCTTCCAGTTGGTTCCGCCCGTGGCCTCTATTGGTTGATTTTCTCTGTTGAGATATCGGTATGCCGCGCCCATGTGCATCAACGGCCAGTTAATATTGGCGTCGATATCGAACTTGCGCAAGGCAGCCATAAGATTCTCGTTTTTTCTTTCTTCTTCAGGAAGATCCAGATATTTATGATAAAGAGTCTTTCCTTTTATTTCATTAGCAATCCGCAGAAAACGCGGAGTGTATCTTTTCTCAAACTGGCGCAAGGTTAGCGTCTTTTCGCCCGTATCCAGATTGATCCCGCCCTTTTTCCAGTAGATATTCTCATAAAGTTCTTCGGAAGTGTTCTCTGCGGAAAAATTCTTCCTGATCTCATAGGAAACCAGGTTTTCCAGCGGAGTGGAATACAATTCTATCATTCTGAACTGCGCCGACTGAAATCCACTGGCCGGCAACAAAGACATCCTGAATTTGAGGAATTGCTCCCGGTCCATTCCCTTGATCATCACATCAAAAGATTCAATAAGAACCCTGAAGTACCTATTTAACCTCTTTAACTTTTCAATAAAAAAGGAGGCAGTGAGCTCTTCGTTTTCAATGACCTGTTTTTGTTCGTGGATAATAAGCTTGAAATACAGCTCAGTGATCTGATGATAAGTGATAAAGATCTTCTCATCCGGAAAATGAGTAAGGGTTTTCTGAAGGCTCAGCAAAGTATCTATTCCTATATAATCCCAATAGGTAAGATACCTGTCATAGAGGAGGCCGTCTAAATAAGAGCCGAGATCCTGCCCTGAATTTCTGAATTTCTCTTCAAGCTTTTCAATGCGCTCGGCTATTTCGGGCTTTATTTCCATTTTTTAGTCCATGATTATCCTGAACGGATGACTTAATCCTTTATAAGCATCAAGGTCGGCATCGAGAGAACCTACGGCCAGATCGGCTTCAATTTTTACGGGCAGCTTATTGTCGTCATCACTTACCCAAAATGTAAGACTTTCCTTCTCCTTAAAAACTCTTCCCGCCAACACAAAAGGGCGAAATTTCAAAGTAGCGACCTTTCCAAATTTGGTCTTAACTACTTCTCTTCCAAGGAATCTCAGCCTGAAATTCATATTCTGGCCATCGAGAAACATGTTTAGATTCATCTCATCCCCTGGACTTAATTCGTCGTTTTCAATATGGTTGCGAATATAATAAAATGCCGACAACATGTCGTGCACATTTTCCTGAATCGAATACACCCTATTCTCATTGTGCTTCCTGTCAAAAACATAGGCCTTCCGGTCCTCGTGATCAAATTTTATCTCCAGGTCCTTGGTATAACCGCCCTCATCTATCTTGCGTATAAATTTGTAGGGCTGCCCGTTATCCTTATCAATATAGGTCTGGTAATTGTCATTTACTTTGAAAAACAAATGCAGCAAACCGGTAGATTTCCCTTTACCTTCCACATGATAAACCTCTTTGTTTCCAAGGTTCGTCTCATTTACTTCCATCGTGGCGTAACTCGCATTGAAGGGTCCGTAATGTATACGAAACCTAAACCATTCCCCATCTTTAAAAGCGGAGGGGGATTGAGCGAAAAATATATTAGAAAATAAAAGGAAAGAGACAATTGTAAATAATCTTTTCATTTTTTAAGCGATTTTTTTGAATTTCCTGGCTATTTTGAAGCGATAAGAAATTATTTACAACTTCTATTCCAAAAGTATCAAAACAAAAAACCCCATCAAATTAATGATGAGGTTTTTTATCTTATTAACCAACTAAAACTTAAATTATGAAAAAAATTACATTCGTGGTAACCACTCCAAAAATGCGAGTGCAAAATTCCATATATTTTCCCTTCACTGCAACTGATTTTCAGACTTTAACACAAAAAAGAAAATACTTTCAAAATAATTTATTCATAATTAATTAGTTGTCAGGGTTTTTGGAATTATTGCAGCGTTCCGCGCAAATCCTGTTCTCTTTCGATAGCTTCAAAAAGTGCTTTAAAGTTTCCTTTTCCAAAAGACTGTGCTCCTTTCCTCTGGATGATCTCGAAGAACATAGTTGGCCGGTCAAGCACAGGCTTGGTAAATATCTGCAACAAATAACCTTCGTCGTCACGGTCTACGAGTACACCCAATTCCTTAAGCGGCTCCAGATCTTCGTCAATTTGACCAACCCGGTCCAGAAGGGTATCATAATAGGTTTCAGGAACATTTAAAAATTCCACGCCTCGATCACGAAGCTGAGTTACGGTTTCTATGATATTATCGGTAGCCACGGCTATGTGCTGCACCCCGGCTCCGTTGTAAAAATCGATGTATTCCTCGATCTGTGATTTCTTCTTGCCTTCAGCAGGCTCGTTGATAGGAAATTTGATCCTTCCGTTACCATTGCTCATCACCTTACTCATAAGAGCGGTGTATTCCGTAGAAATATCCTTGTCATCAAAGGAAACCATTTGAGCAAAGCCCATTACTTTGGCGTAGAACTCCACCCATTTGTTCATTTCATTCCAGCCCACGTTACCTACCATGTGGTCAATGTATTTTAGGCCGGTTTCAGAAGCTTTCGTCTTGGGTGCCCAGGCCTTGTATCCGGGAAGGAATGGCCCCGTGTAATCTTTTCTTTCCACAAAAAGATGGATGGTTTCCCCGTAAGTGTGAATTCCGGAAATCACGGTTTTTCCGTGGTCATCTTCCAGCTCATAAGGCTCGACATAAGATTTAGCACCGCGTTTGGTAGTTTCTTCGTAGCTCTTGCGGGCATCGTCCACCCATAGAGCCACAAATTTCACTCCGTCCCCATGTTTTTCAATGTGGGCATTTATATCTCCGCCGGGAGACAGGGGCGAGGTAAGTATCAATCTTATTTTTCCCTGCTGAAGCACATAGGAAACGCTGTCTTTCCTTCCTGTTTCCAGGCCACTGTAGGCCACAGGCTGAAAGCCCCAGGCGTGCTGATAGTAATAAGCAGCCTGCTTGGCATTTCCAACGTAAAGTTCTACAAAATCGGTTCCCAGAATTGGCAGAAAGTCCTCTGCATCGGGAATCACTTTTTCTAGTTTTAATGAGGTGTTATCGGTAGTCATAATATTAGTTTAGAAAATTTATCAATGAGAAAATCAGCCGGGCTGCTCTCCCTGATGATCTGTTATTTTAGATTTGAAATTCCTTATAATCCGGTGTTGCCACTAATCAAACAAAAGGACCTAAAAATGGCCAAAATCGGTATTTTTTCAGATTATTTATGGTTCTCTTCCAGCCAGGATTTAAAATAGCTTTCGTCGGCTATCTCCATGGCGTCTTCCGTAAGCATCAAAGGCTTGAAGGTATCGACCATCACGGCCAACTCTTCTGTTTCAACCTGACCAATACTTCGTTCTACAGCACCCGGATGCGGCCCATGCGGAATTCCCGCGGGATGCAGTGAAATATGACCGGCTTCAATATCATTACGGCTCATAAAATCTCCGTCTACATAATACAAGACCTCATCACTATCAATATTGCTGTGGCTGTATGGCGCCGGAATGCTTTCAGGATGATAATCGTATTTTCTGGGGCAGAAACTACAAACCACAAAGGCATCGGTCTCAAAGGTCTGATGCACCGGTGGCGGCTGATGTATTCTTCCGGTTATTGGTTCAAAATCGTGGATCGAGAACGCATAGGGATAATTGTACCCATCGTAGCCAACCACATCAAAAGGATGGGTCGCATAGATCATGTCAAATATTTCCCCTTGTTTCTTGATCTTGATAAGAAATTCCCCTTTTTCATCATTGGTTTCCAGCTCGTAAGGCTGACGAAGATCCCGCTCACAAAACGGCGAATGTTCCAGCAACTGGCCAAAATAGTTTCGGTATTTCTTGGGAGTGTAGATTGGCCTTCTTGATTCTACAATAAAAAGCCGGTTATCTTCATCGTCAAAATCGAGTTTATAAATGGTTCCGCGGGGAATTAGCAGGTAATCCCCGTATTTAAAATCGAGATTTCCAAGCTGTGTACGCAGTTTTCCGGTTCCTTTATGTATAAATAAAAGCTCGTCGGAATCGGCATTCTTATAGAAATAATCGTCAGTCGATTTCTGCGGCGATGCTAAAGCAATATCCACATCGCTGTTGGTAAGGATCACCTTGCGACTCTCCAGGTAATCGGGATTTGGGATCACCTGAAATCCTCTGAACCGGTAAGACTTTATATTATTCTCTGTAGCGATCTTTGGTTTTACATTATAACTTCCCCTGATCTCTTTCACCTGTGTAGGCCGGTGCTCGTGGTACAGGTTGGAAGACATTCCGTCAAAACCTATGGTTCCGAACAGTTGTTCATAATAAAGACTGCCATCGGGCTTCTTAAATATAGTGTGGCGCTTGTGCGGAATTTTGCCAAGCTTATGATAAAAAGGCATAATCTTGAAATTTTATTTCGCCCCAATTTCATAAAAGAAGTTGAGGATTTCACATTTTTTACATCATTTTTTTCGATTAAAACAAATATCGTGATTTTTTACCGAAACATTCTTAAAACAGGTTTAAATATCGGCAGAGCGGAGAGGCTTCGGAAGCAACAAAAAGAAAAGGACAAAAAGTAGCTTCAGGCACGACTGAAACCGGGGCTTTCCTTCCGAAGAAATTTATTTAAAACCAGAAGCCCAGGCTCACATACCACTGGCTCTGTTTCACTTCGGGGGAATAACTGTATTTGAGCTCGAGCGGTCCCAGGAAAGTTTCGATTCCATAGCCGAGCGCGTAGCCGGAATAATCGGGCCACTGTAGCCAGTTGCCAGAAGAATAAAGCTGATTCCCCACATTGGCGAAATTGGCGCTGGCGATCAGGTGGTTCTTTCTGAAGATCTCGTAATCCAGCTCTAGCAGCCCCTTGATATAGCTGTCACCCGAAAGACTTATAAAGTCATAGCCGTAAAAAGGAACGAAATTATTGATGAAGTTGTTTCCGTAGCCGCCCAAAAAGAAATCGAGGGTATTAATACCGTTGTTACCAATCTTAAAACCGGCTTCATTGGAGATCCTCGCCGTCAACCGGTTAAAAGGAGTCACCGCATAACCAATCTTACCCTTGGCAACAGAAAATTCTGCAAAATCATTTTCGGCTCTGCTTGAAAACAGGTACAAATGAAAGTCGCCGTCGAAATAGAAGCCTTTCCGCGGAAAATATTTGTTATCGTAAGAATCGAATTTCAGATAACCGAAACTGCTGTAATAATTGTTATTCTCAAATACAGGATTCTGAACAGGATCATCCCCAAGGGTTTCCGACATGATCTTGAGATACTTTTGCTCAGCACCCATTCCGAAGGAAAAAACCTGCTTAAAAAGGGTTTCTACATAAAACTGGTTGGTCAGATCCTCATAGGTGACCTCAATTTTATTCAGCCCGATATCTTCCAATTCGGCATTTTCACGAGCAAAATCGAAGGAAATGCCCCGGTTAAAACTATTGTACCGGGAATGGAACCCAATACTCCAGTAATAGCCTTTGTCAATATAATAGTCGAAATTATAGCGAAGATTATCGCCAAAGATCACATCTAAAGAAGTAACATCGTTGGTAAAGAGCAGGCTCTTGCGGGTAAGGTTGATGAGAGCGCCACTTTTATAAACCGGGTCGTAATGCAGCGCCAGCCGAAGAAAGGTTTTGTTCTCACTCTCCTCAATTTGCAGCGCCAGGGTGTAATAGGGATCGGTATCGTTGGGAATGAGCGTGTAATTGATGCGATCAAAATTGCCGGTAGCCGAAAGGTTGTTGAGGCCCACCCCAAGATCGTGAAAGCTGAATTTCGTGAAATACTGCAACTTCAGCTTCCCAAGAATATAGGACCGCGGATAGCTGTTATTGCCTTCAATCGTCAACCCGCTGATCTGAATGCTGTCGATTTTGGGGATTTTTACCTTCTTTTCGTGATGCTGCTGCCGTTGCGCCAGTTCCTTCAGCTCCTCAAACCTTTTCTGGGTCGCAACCACTCCCGAATCGATGATCGCCTCGCCTTTGTCAAAATCCAGGATCGAAAACCGGGTAATATCGGGATGGATGTAAATATCGGTTTTCGGGATCTTTTTTTTCATATCGCTGATGGTCCTGAAATTACTCACCTGGGTGAGAATATCGAAAACTCCCTTCAGTTTTTCCCGGCCCAGAAGGCTGTCCTGCACATCAATTCCGATGATAACCTCTGCACCACGTTCGCGAAGCTCTTCCACGGGATAATTATTAGCCACGCCCCCGTCGGTCAGGAGCCGGCCGTTTATTTTTACCGGCGAAAAGATCGAAGGAATGGCACCACTCGCCGACACTGCCTTCGCCAAAGAACCATGATCCAGGATCACCTCCTGCCCGGTCTCAATATCGGCAGCGACACAAAAGAACGGGATCGGCAGATTGCTAAAATCCCTCACATTGCTTACGTGCATGGTGAGCCGCGACATCAGGTTGTAAATATTCTGCCCCTTGGAAAGGCCTGAAGGAAACTGAAATTTGAAATTGTCAAAAGGAAGGGTGATGGCGTATTTTTCAGAATCTTCCTTTTCATAAAAGGTTTTTGCGCTGCGCGGAAGGTCGTCCTGGATAAGAATGTTGAAATTGGTGGCATGGAAGATGGAATCCAGCTCGGCCGCCGAATAGCCCGCAGCATAAAGCCCGCCAACAATGGCTCCCATACTGCTCCCGCCAATATAATCAATGCGTATCCCCGCGTCCTCCAGCACCTTGAGCGCCCCGATATGAGCCAGGCCTTTTGCCCCGCCGCCGCTAAGCACAAGGCCGATCTTAAGATCCTCTTTCTGCTGACCAAAACTTAAAAGTGGCAGTAAAAAGGCAAATATCAGCAGCGTTTTTTTCATTTAATCGGAATGGTAATGATTATGAATAATTGCGGCCCTGGAATCGCCTACGATCTCTGCAAGGGCTTCTTTCTTAGCCTCTTTTATCCTTTTTATTGACCGGAATTGCTTCAGCAGTTCCACCGCCGTCTTCTCCCCTATGCCGGGAATTTCTTCCAGCTCGGTATTCAGCGCGCCTTTGCTCCTTTTATTTCTGTGGAAGGTGATTCCGAAGCGATGCGCCTCATTACGCAACTGCTGGATGATCTTCAGCGTTTCCGACTTCTTGTCGAGATACAGTGGCACCGCATCTCCCGGATAATAAATCTCCTCCAGCCGCTTTGCTATGCCTATGATGGCAATTTTCCCACGCAGTCCAAGGATTTCCAAAGCTTTTACTCCGGAAGTGAGCTGTCCTTTTCCGCCGTCTACAATAATGAGCTGTGGCAGCTCCTCGCCTTCATTCAGCAAACGACGATATCTGCGGAAAACCACCTCCTCCATCGAGGCAAAATCGTTAGGCCCTTCCACCGTCTTAATGTTGAATTTACGATAATCTTTCTTACTGGGTTTCCCATTCTTAAAAACAACGCAGGCCGCCACCGGATTGGTACCCTGAATATTGGAATTATCGAAACATTCTATATGCCGCGGCTCCTGCGATAGCCGAAGATCTTCCTTCATCTGGGCCATCACGCGGTTCACATGCCGGTCGGGATCTACGATCTTCATTTGCTTGAATCGCTCCTGGCGGTAATATTTCGCATTCCGAAGAGAAAGTTCCACGATCTTCTTTTTGTCACCAAGTTTCGGCACCGTCACCTTAACGCCATCGGCCACATCGATCTTCATGGGGACATAAATTTCATTCGAATTTGAGCTGAAGCGTTGCCTGATCTCGGTTACCGCCAATTCCAGCAGCTCCAGGTCACTCTCGTCCAGTTTCTTCTTCATCTCAATAGTGTGCGACCGGATGATGGCGCCGTGCGAAAGCTGAAGAAAATTCACGTAGCCATAGCCCTCGTCGCTCACCACCGAGAATACATCCACATTGTTGATCTTCGGATTCACAACGGTTGAGCGCGACTGATAATTCTCCAGGACATCGATCTTTTCCTTGATCCGCTGAGCATCCTCAAATTCCATGTTTTCAGCATGCTCTTTCATCTGGGTGCGGAACTGGCTCAGCGATTCCTTAAAATTTCCTTTTACGATCTGCCGGATGGCTTCGATATTCCGGTTGTATTCAACTTCAGGCTGCAGGGCTTCACAGGGGCCTTTGCAATTTCCCAGGTGATATTCGAGACAAACCTTGTATTTTCCCTGCCTTATCTTTTCTTCGGAAAGGTCATAATTACAGGTTCGCAATTTATAGAGTCCTTTAATAAGTTCCAGCAAGGTATTCACCGTTTTAAAACTGGTAAAAGGCCCGTAGTATTCACTGCCGTCCTTAATGAGTTTTCTGGTGGGAAATACTCTCGGAAAACGCTCATTTTTGATGCAGATCCAGGGGTAGGTCTTGTCATCCTTCAGCATGACATTGAAGCGCGGCTGAAGTTTCTTGATAAGATTGTTCTCCAGCAGCAGGGCATCGGTTTCCGAAGACACTACGATATGCCTGATCTCATGAATCTTTTTTACCATTACGCCTATGCGATGGCTGTCATGGCGCTTGGTAAAATAAGATGTCACCCGTTTCTTCAGGTTTTTGGCCTTCCCCACATAGAGTATTTTTCCGTTCTTGTCGTAATACTGATACACTCCGGGGCTGTTGGGCAGGGTCTTGAGTTGTACTTCTAAAGCAGGCGTTTCCATCACTTCAAAGGTAGAATTTATTATGTGGGGCATTGAAAGATCCTTTTCCGGCAATTGTTAAATTTTTATTAAAATCACTAACAAAAATCCTTCCAAAGAACAAGAAGCTGCTGGCGATACCTGTAAATCTACATTTGAGGAAACCTTAAGAAGAAAGCATTGGCTTTTTAGTATCTTGCGGTATGGAGAAAAAAGTGATAGGACGTTTTGACAAAGCTGACTTCCCGGCACTTCACCTGAATGATATCGCCATCAAGGTTGATACAGGTGCCTACACCTCTTCCATTCACTGTGAAAATATCGTCGAGGAAGAGGGACTGCTTCACTGCACCTTCCTGGATGAAGAACATGCCTTATACGATGGCAGGAAATTCACCTTCAAAGATTACGACATTGTCTTTGTGAGGAGCAGTAACGGCATGATCCAGAAAAGATACCAGATACAAACCACTATAAAAATTTTTGACAAGGTCTTCAAAATTTCACTTTCTTTGTCGTCCCGTCAGGAAATGCGGTTTCCCGTATTAATTGGAAGAAAATTCCTCACTAAAAAATTCGTGGTGGACACCGAACTCACTGATGTCTCTTACAATCTAAAAGCCAATGAAAATAAGAATTCTATCCAGGAATAGCAGCCTATATTCTACGCAGCGCTTGGTGGAAGCCGCCAAAAAAAGGAATCACGAAATAGAAGTTATTGATCCACTCAAGTGTGATCTGGTGATCGAAAAACGGAAACCTTCCATATTTTACAAAGGAAGAATGATAGAAGGCACCGATGCGGTGATCCCGCGAATCGGGGCTTCGGTCACTTTCTATGGAACAGCCGTAGTACGGCAGTTCGAGATGATGGGCGTTTTCACTATCACCGAATCTCAGGCCCTGGTGAGAAGCCGGGATAAACTCAGAAGTCTTCAGGTGCTTTCACGCGCCCGACTTGGACTTCCGAAGACGGTATTCACCAACTACTCAAAAGATGTACAGGAAGTTATTGACCACGTAGGCGGCGCGCCGCTTATCATCAAGCTTCTTGAAGGCACCCAGGGCCTTGGTGTTGTCTTAGCTGAAACCAAGAATGCAGCCGAATCGGTGATCGAAGCCTTCAACGGCCTGCAGGCACGGGTGATCGTGCAGGAATTCATCAAAGAAGCCGGAGGAGCCGATATTCGTGCTTTTGTTGTAGACGGTCACGTAGTGGGCGCCATGAAAAGACAGGGCAAAGAAGGCGAATTCCGAAGTAATCTTCACCGCGGTGGATCGGCTTCGGTTATTCAGCTGAGCGATGAAGAAGAAAACGCGGCCATCAAAGCAGCCCGCGCAATGGGTCTTGGAGTAGCCGGGGTAGATATGCTCCAGAGTTCCCGTGGACCACTTATTCTTGAAGTAAATTCCTCTCCGGGGCTGGAAGGCATCGAAGAGGCCACTGGCAAAGATATCGCCAAAAGCATTATCAGGTATATCGAAAGGAACGTTTAATTTATGCCGAAAATCACGAAGGACAACGTACTGGAAATTCTTGGAGAAAGGGTTTTGCCTGGCAAAAGCGCCACCATCAACTTCAATATGGCGAAACTTTACACCACTACTTCGGTTGAAGTTCCTGTTATTATTGAACGCTCTAAAAAACCCGGTCCTGTCATGCTTATCACTGCCGGGATACACGGCGACGAGATCAATGGTGTAGAAGTGGTTCGGCAGATCATTTCCAAAGGCATTAACAAACCCATAAAAGGGACTGTTATCTGCATTCCGGTAGTCAATATTTTCGGATTTCTGAATTTGTCCAGGGAGTTTCCTGACGGAAGAGACCTCAACCGCATGTTTCCAGGCACCAAAAACGGATCACTGGCCAGCCGTTTTGCTTTTCAGTTTGTAAAAAAGATCCTGCCGGTGGCGAATTTCTGTCTCGATTTCCACACCGGGGGCGCCAGCCGTTTTAATGCGCCACAGGTTAGGGTGAAAAAAGGGAACGAGCAAGGCATGAAATACGCCCATATCTTCAACGCTCCTTTTACCATCGAATCAAAGACCATCACAAAATCATACAGGGAAACCTGTTCGAAATTGGGCATTCCGGTGCTGCTTTTTGAGGGAGGGAAATCTATGGATAGCAATAAGGAAATTGCCCGCCACGGCGTAGATGGCGCCATGCGAATCCTGAGCCATCTCGAAATGCTCAGCCCGAAATTCGATTATCCCGATGCCGCGGCTGAAACTGTACTTATTGAGAATAGCTTCTGGATGCGCGCCAAATACAGCGGACTTCTGCACATCAAGATTCCCTGCGGAAAACACGTGGAAAGAGGCGAAGTAATCGGCACCATTACCGATCCCTACGGAAAATTCAGGCACAAGATCAAGGCTTCCAACGAAGGCTACATTATCAACGTGAACGAATCTCCCATCGTTTACCAGGGAGATGCAGTTTTTCATATTTCTCTTCCCAAAAAGACCATAGAAAATGAAGAAGAGTGAACTTCGGAAAAAATATAAAGAGCTGCGGTTGGAGCTTTCAGAAGAAGACATCGAAAAAAAGAGCCTGGACATCGCCAACAACCTGCTAAGATTGCCCATTTGGGAACACGAATTCTACCATCTATTTCTCAGTATTGCCGAGCAAAAAGAAGTAGATACCGAGCCGGTGCTGCACATTCTCCAGGGCAAGGATAAAAATGTAGTATTGCCCAAAACAGAACTCAAAACCCACAGCCTTAAAAACTATCTGCTTACCGAAACCACCGCCATTCGCAAGAACCGCTGGAATATCCCCGAACCTGTAGGCGGCATCGAAATTCCTGCTGAAAAGATGGACGTCGTTTTTGTGCCGCTGCTGGCTTTTGATGAAACCGGCCATCGCATTGGCTACGGAAAAGGTTTCTACGATAAGTTCCTGGCTTCCTGCCGTCCTGAAGTGATCAAGGTGGGGCTTTCTTTCTTTGAAGCCGAATCCCCATTCCTAAATGTTTTCAGCAGTGATGTGCCTTTGGATTATTGCGTGAGTCCCGAGAGAAATTACACGTTTAAAAACGTGTAATTATTTGCAGATCAGGGAACATTTACTACTTTTAGCTAAATATTCGCCCCTTTAATGCTCAACGACCTTCAATTAAACAGCATTCTTGAAGATTTTGATATTGCTTACTGGAAGATCCATCTCTTCACGAAAAAGGTAAGCTGGTCTGAGCATTTCAATACTTTGGTTGGAAATCCCGATACTAATCACGATCCTTTCGAATACTTTATCAGAGAGATTCTCCATCCAGATTATCGCTACGACTTCAGACTACATTTTGAAAATCTCACTACCCAAAATGAAGCCTTCAGGATTGAATTAAAACTGAAACTCCAAAACGGCAAATATCGGTGGTTCGAATGCCGCAATCTCAAAAGTAAAGAAAATGGACTGCGCGAAACAGCCGTACTTCTTTTCGTGAATATCCATCAGAGCAAAAGAGACCAATACACAATAGAGGAGAATTTTTTCTACTACCGCGAGACCACCGAAATGACCTCTACCGGCGGCTGGTACATTGATACGATCCACAATCATATTTACTGGGATAACGTGACCAAAAAGATCGTAGGCTGCCCCATTGATTACCAGGTTGTTTACGAAGATCGCCTGCGGTTCTACGCACCCGAACATCACCAGAAGGTGATTTCAGCCTTTGATAAATGCGAGAAATACGGTATTCCCTTCAAGATTGAGCTGAAAATGCTCACGCTTTATAACCGTGAATTCTGGGTGAGAGCCACAGGCAAACCCGTTTATAACGAAGAACAGGAGATCATCGGAATTCGGGGCGTCTTTCAGGATATTGACGAACAAAAAACCAATGAGCTAAACCTGCAAAACTCACTGGATATTATCGCTACCCAAAACTCAAGGCTCTTTAATTTTGCGCATATCGTCTCCCATAACCTAAGATCTCACAGCAGTAACTTAAGCCTCGTGGTGGAACTGCTGAAGGAATCTAAAAGCAGCCAGGATAAACTTGACTTGCTTACCAATGTCGAAGATATATCAGAAAACCTCGATTCGGCCATCTCCTACCTCAACGAGGTGATGAGTACCCAGGATCTTCTGAATAAAGAACGGGTTAATGTGAAGTTTGAAGACGCCCTGGAATTCGTTTTGGCCTCTATTTCTTCGCTCATTAATCGGGAAAATGCAAAAATCGTCGCCCAATTCCATGATCTTAAAGAAATTAGGTACATTCCTGAATATCTTAAAAGTATTTTATTAAATTTAATCACGAATGCCATTCGCTACAGGCAGCCGGGCAGGAAACCGGTTATCTTTATTCAGACCTATGTTTCCAACGATCAGGAATATCTGGAGGTAAGCGATAATGGTATGGGAATCGATCTTGACCAGTACGGAGATAAAATGTTCGGAATGTACAAAACATTCCACCGCCATCCCGAGGCAAAGGGAATTGGGCTTTTTATCACCAAAAATCAGGTAGAGACCTTGGGAGGTTCCATATCAGTGACCAGTACTATTGATGTGGGGACTACTTTTAAAATCAAATTCTAGATCTAAAATGGGGCAAAAAGTAGAGCTAGCATGTATTATTGACGATGACAAAATATATGTGAACTTAGTTAAGAAGATCATCGAAATCAAGAAACTTTCTGAAAACCTTCTCATTTACAAGAATGGAAAAGAAGCTTTGGATTACTTCAAGGAGAATCTTGAAAACCTTTCGTCTGAGGAAAAACTCCCGGATATTATATTTCTCGATCTGAACATGCCCGTAATGGACGGCTGGGAATTCCTGACCGAATTCATCAAGATAAAGAACAATTTCAACAAGAAGATCACGCTGTATGTGGTGAGTTCTTCCATTGATCCTCGAGATCTGGAAAGGGCAAAATCCTTTAGCCTCGTCACAGATTATCTCATCAAGCCCATCGAGCTTAAGAAGTTTGAGAAAATATTCCAGAGGAACGCCGCTTAGGCTCCGCTTTATTTCTTCTCTTTTGGAAAAGCTTTTTTATTGAATAAAAGAAGCAGGATCACTCCTATGCTTATAGAAGAATCTGCGATATTGAAGACCGGCTCAAAGAAGGTGAAGAACTCGTCGCCCCAGATTGGGATCCAATGTGGCAGATAGCCTTTCCAGAGCGGAAAATAGAGCATATCGACCACCTTTCCGTGGAAGAGTTCGCCATAACCGCCATCTGCAGGCATAAAAGACGCGATGTGGTTGTAACTATCGTCAAAGACAACCCCGTAAAAGACCGAGTCTATGATATTCCCCGCCGCGCCGGCAAAAATAAGAGCGATCGAAATTATAAGAATTTTGGATCCGTTCTTTCTAACCGAATCCCAAAGCCAATAGCCTATTCCCAGAATCGCCACGAGCCTGAACATCGTGAGGAAAAGTTTCCCGTATTGCCCCGGAATCCTGGTACCCCAGGCCATGCCTTCATTTTCTACAAAAAGAATCCGGAACCATTCAAATACCCGCACCTCCTCACCAAGGGCAAAATGTGTTTTAATGTAGATCTTGGTGACCTGATCAATGAGCAGGATCAGGACGATGATAAGGCCGGCTTTTTTTAAAGACATTTACTTTTCAGGTTAAAAACGGCTCAAAAATACTAATATTATTTAGTTTTTGAGCACTCTGATATCTCCATTGATCGTTCTGAGGCGAACGGGATTGTTACCGCTTATAAATTCGGGCACAGTCACTGTGCCATGACGGCTCTCGGTCTCAAGCTTAGCATACTGCGTATGCACCTCTATGTCGCCTTCAAAGGTGTTGATCACCGCTGCCCCGGTAAAATCTGTAAGGAAACAGTATCCCTGCTGCAAATCGGCTAAAAACTCCTTGAAATTGCCTTCTGCTTCCACAGAGGCCAGGTTGCTTTCGATCTCTACCTGCATTCCTTCCGGCACCTCCAGCCATATCTCCAGGGAAAAGACCTTATGGGCACTGAGCTTGTCATACCCTCCGGCAAGCCGGTCGGGAAACTGAGACTTCAGCAGAAGTTCGCCGTCCTTTATTTCAGACTTCAGGCCAATATTGTTGAAATACTCCCCTTCCGAAATTGTTTTAATATTGATGGTTGTCGTTTCTGTAGCCAAGATCCTGATCTTGTAGACCTCATTGGCCATAATATGAAGAGCATGGATTCCGCCGGCATCCATCTGCCGTTCGGTTTGCTTTTGAGCTACAGCCTTGAAACCCATCAGCAGGCTAACTATTATGACTAAAATAAACTTCTTTTCCATCCTTTTAAAAAGCAAATCGCTCCTTATTGAAAATTCAAAAGGAGCGATTATTGGTATTTTTATGCAGTACTTATCGCTGCATATTCTTTGCTTCAATACTTAAGGTCGCATGCGGCACAAGCTTCAGGCGCTCTTTAGCAATAAGCTTACCTGTAACTCTGCATATTCCGTAAGTTTTGTTCTCTATTCGCAATAAAGCATTTTTTAGATCCCTAATGAATTTCTCCTGGCGAATGGCCAGTTGAGAATTTGCTTCCTTACTCATAGTTTCGCTGCCCTCTTCGAATGCCTTAAATGTTGGTGAGGTATCATCTGTACCGTTATTCCCATCATTTTTATAAGCATCTTCATAGATTTCTAACTGTTCCTGGGCTTTCGCGATCTTACTCAAGATCAGCGCCTTGAACTCCGCCAGATCGGCATCGCTGTAGCGTTCTTTAACTTCTGTCGACATAGGCTAATGTTTTTTAATGAACAACTTTGTGGTAATATCGTCGAAAGTAACTTCAGTACCTTCGGGAATCACCTCCGCAAATTCGAGCTTCGCGGTTAAAGTCTCGTTTTTAATATATGTTATATTTTCAGTAACGGCATCCTCGACTATGCCATCTTTCAGTAGGGTCACATCAATAGTATCGGTCACTTCGTAGCCTGAATCTTTCCTGATATTCTGAATCCTGTTCACCAGTTCCCTGGCTACTCCTTCTTTCTTCAGTTCAGGAGAAATACTTACATCTAAAGCCACCGTGAGGTTTCCGCTGCTCGCAACCAGCCATCCCTCAATATCCTGGGAGGTGATTTCCACCTCTTCGGCGCCCAAATTAATCATTTTTTCATTAACCTCAATCTCAATACTTCCCTCTCTCTCTATTTTCGCAATATCTTCGGAAGTAAATTGATTTATCTTACTGACAATCAATTTCATATCTTTCCCAAAGCGAGGCCCTAAAATTCTGAAATCCGGCTTTATCTGCTTCACGAGTATCCCGGAAGCATCGTCGATCAACTGAAGTTCTTTCACGTTGACTTCCGACTTTATAAGGTCCTCAACTGCAAGTATTTCTTCTCGCTGCTGGTCGTCAAGCACCGGAATCATTACACGTTGAAGCGGCTGACGCACCTTTATCATTTCTTTCTTTCTCAAAGAAAGTACCAAAGATGAAATGGTTTGAGCTCTCTCCATCCTGCGTTCCAGGGACTTATCAACAAAATTATTATCAAAACGAGGGAAATCGGCTATATGTACCGAATCAAAATTCTCTTTCCCGGTCGTTTTATTAAGGTCACGGTATAGCCTGTCCATAAAGAACGGAGCTACGGGTGCACCCAATTTAGCCACCGTTTCAAGACAGCTGTAAAGTGTTTGGTAGGCTGAAATCTTGTCCTGCTCATAATCACCTTTCCAGAAACGTCTTCTGCTCAAACGCACAAACCAGTTACTTAAATTCTCCTGAACAAATTCAGAGATCGCCCTTGTAGCACGAGTTGGCTCATATTCGGCATAGAATTTATCTACTTTTTCAATGAGCGTATGCAATTCTGAAAGGATCCAGCGATCGATCTCCGGTCTTTCTTCCAAAGGAACATCAGCTTCTTCATAGGTGAAATTGTCGATGTTCGCGTATAACGTGAAAAAAGAGTAGGTATTATAAAGGGTTCCGAAGAACTTACGGCGTACCTCTCCAATCCCTTCAATATCAAACTTAAGGTTATCCCACGGATTGGCGTTTGAGATCATATACCAGCGGGTGGCATCGGGTCCAAAAGCGGCCAGTGTCTCAAAAGGATCTACCGCATTGCCGAGACGTTTGGACATTTTTTGCCCATTCTTGTCAAGTACAAGTCCATTGGAAACCACGTTTTTATAAGCTACATCGTCAAAGATCATGGTGGCGATGGCGTGCAGCGTATAGAACCAACCCCGCGTCTGGTCAACACCTTCAGCAATAAAATCGGCTTTTCTCCACACCTTTTCAACTTTTTCCTTATTCTCGAAAGGATAATGCCATTGCGAATATGGCATAGAGCCCGAGTCAAACCAAACATCGATAAGATCGGCCTCTCGTTTCATTGGTTTGCCAGAGTCGGAAACAAGCGTGATCTCATCAACTACATTCTTGTGAAGATCTACTTTATCGTAGTTCTCCTCGCTCATATCACCCGGATAGAATTCCGCGAAAATATTCTCCTTCATCAAGCCTGCTTCGACGGCCTTTTGCATCTCTTCCTTCAGTTCGGCGACGGAACCCACAATCTTAGTTTCCTTCCCGTCTTCAGTTCGCCAGATGGGCAACGGAATTCCCCAATACCGGCTCCTGGAAAGGTTCCAGTCATTGGCGTTGGCCAGCCAGTTGCCAAACCGACCTTCCCCGGTAGATTTTGGTTTCCAGTTGATCTCTTTATTTAGCTCATACATCCGGTCTTTAAAGTCGGTGACTTTAATGAACCATGAGTCGAGAGGATAATATAATATGGGTTTATCGGTTCTCCAGCAGTTTGGATAGCTGTGAACATATTTTTCGACTTTAAAAGCCCGGTTGTCTTCCTTCAGTTTTATCGCAAGCTCAACATCTACCGATTTCTCAGGCGCCTCTCCGTCGTCATAGTATTCATTTTTGACATATTTCCCGGCATATTCCCCCATTTCGGGTCTAAATCTCCCCTGAAGATCTACCAAAGGCACCAGGTTCTCATTCTCATCTTTCACCAGCAAAGGCGGAACTTCTGGAGTAGCCTGCTTTGCAACCATCGCATCGTCTGCACCAAAAGTGGGCGCGGTATGTACAATACCGGTACCATCTTCTGTAGTAACGAAATCCCCCGCGATCACACGGAAAGCATTTTCAGGATGTTCAAAAGGTTTGGCGTAAGGCAGCAGTTGCTCGTAGCGAATACCCACAAGGTCTTTTCCTGCATAGGTCTCGCCGATTAAATAAGGAATTTTATCTCCTTGCTTATATGACTGAAGAGCCTCTTCGCTTTCTGTTTTTTTGAACTTTTTGTCAAACTGTTTTTCAGCCAGATCCTTTGCCACAAGAATGGTGATCGGCTCAAAAGTATATTGATTATATGTTTTTACTGTTACATACTGGATCTTTGGTCCCACCGTCAATGCGGTATTTGAAGGCAAAGTCCACGGAGTGGTAGTCCAGGCGATAAGATAAAGCTCGCCCAGGCCGGTCAATTCTTCCGGAAGGCTGTCTCTTTTTGCTTTGAACATGGCGGTGACCGTAGTATCGGTCACATCCTGGTATGTCCCGGGCTGATTGAGTTCGTGTGAGCTCAACCCGGTTCCTGCCTTAGGCGAATACGGCTGAATGGTGTAGCCTTTGTAGATAAGGTCTTTTTTGTATATCTCTGAAAGCAGCCACCAAACTGTTTCCATGTATTTGGATTTATAGGTAATATATGGATCGCCCATATCTACCCAATATCCCATTTTTTCGGTGAGGTCATTCCACACGTCTGTATAACGCATTACCGCATTCTTACAGGCCTCGTTGTATTTTTCGACACTAATTTTCGTGCCTATGTCTTCTTTGGTAATTCCCAGCTCCTTTTCAACACCAAGCTCTACCGGCAAGCCGTGGGTATCCCAGCCCGCTTTTCGTTTTACCTGGTATCCCTTTTGGGTTTTATAGCGGCAGAAAATATCTTTGATCGCGCGGGCCATCACATGGTGAATTCCAGGAAGCCCGTTTGCTGAAGGTGGACCTTCAAAGAAGACAAACTGCTCCTTCCCTTCGCGTGAAGTTATACTCTCTTCAAAAATCCCGTTCTCCTTCCACCAGCCAAGGGTTTCCTCCGCTATTTTTGGTAAGTCAAGTCCTTTATATTCAGGGAACTTTCTGCTCATTTTATCCAGATTTCTAATGATTTGCGAAATTAATGAATTTTAATAAAAGAGCGAACCCCGGAAAGAGAAAATCTAAAGGCACTCCTGAAGCCATAAAAACCTAAATTCCTGAAAAGCAAAGTGATCCCTAAAGAAGGGAAAATTTATACTGCGGAAAAGCTGCCGACAGAGGAAAGGCTAAGCTATTGAAACCGTTTCAGCTAAAGATCTCGTTGAGCACCGCCAGGGAGCGCGGTTTTTTGAAGCCATCGATATGAAGTTCGTAATATAGCAGCAGCATTTTTAGAAAATCGGCTCTGGCAGAATGTGAAAGCTTTATCTCGTCAATCTCCCCGAAATCGACTTCCAAAAATCGCCGGAGGATCTCGAGATTCTCTCCTTCAATGCAGTATTCATTGGTTTTTACCGGCTCAAAAGTCCCTTCCAGAAGATTAAAAAACGGCAGTTCCCTGCGCGAAGCTTCAGGCTGAAAACCAAGGTAACTGCTCAATTTCAGCAGAAAAAACAGGTGAAAATTGGCAATAGAACCGGCAAGATCGAGCTGCAGAAAACTATGCTCAAGAAAATCATATAAGACGGGATTTGCCTCTTCTTCCCTGATGGCATTCCGCAGAACTTCAGCCAGAAACATACCCATACTCGACTTCACCACATTGGTGTGCAGGCTTCCGTAGGTATTGGTAACCTTGGCTTCTTTAAGATATTCCAGACTCCCTTTGTCCTTGTGATTCGCCACCAGTTCCAATTGCGTGAGCACCTGGAATTGAGAGGCCTTGAATTTGCCCTTTTTTGACTTCAGGATTCCCTTAAGCATATAGGTGCGCAGGCCGCTCTCCCGGGTGTAGGCTTTCACTATAAGATCGGCTTCCCCGTATTTGAGGGCACTGATGACGATCGCTTTTGTATTTACCAGCATTCAGCAGTAATTTGAAAAGTCAAGATATTAAAAATGCCGCTCATGGAGCGGCATTTTATATTCTTAAGAGATGCTGAAATTAAACAACTCCCTGTGCAAGCATAGCATCGGCTACCTTCACAAAACCGGCAATATTGGCTCCTTTTACGTAGTCAACATACCCGTCATCTTCAGTTCCGAATTCCACACAACGAGAGTGAATGTCGTTCATGATCTCATGAAGTTTTTTGTCTACCTCTTCTGAAGTCCAGGAATATCTAATAGAGTTCTGAGACATTTCAAGACCTGAAGTCGCTACTCCACCGGCATTAGAAGCTTTCCCGGGTGAGAAAAGGATCTTCGCCTTTTGGAATACCTCAACCGCCTCGGGAGTACATGGCATGTTAGCGCCTTCTCCCACACAAATACAGCCGTTATCAACCAGTGCTTTGGCATCCTCTTCCTGCAATTCATTTTGAGTGGCACAAGGTAAAGCGATATCGCACTTCACATCCCACGGAGTTTTTCCGTCGTGATACTTCGCATTCGAATATTTATCACAGTATTCGTGGATTCTTCCGCGTTTCACATTTTTAAGATCCATGATGAAAGCCAGTTTGTCTTCATCAATACCGTCTTCGTCATAGATATATCCGCTGGAATCTGACATAGTCACTACTTTTGCTCCAAGTTGAATGGCTTTTTCAGCAGCAAACTGGGCCACATTTCCTGAACCAGAGATCACTACTGTCTTACCTTCCATTTTTTCACCTTTTCTGTGAAGCATGTTTTGAGTGAAGTAAACGTTACCATAGCCTGTAGCTTCCGGACGAATCAAAGAGCCACCGTAAGAAAGGCCTTTTCCGGTAAGGATTCCCGTGAATTCATTCTGAAGTCTTTTATACTGGCCAAAAAGATAGCCGATCTCACGACCGCCAACTCCGATATCTCCCGCAGGCACATCGGTATTCGGGCCAATATGGCGATACAATTCGGTCATGAAGCTCTGGCAGAAACGCATCACTTCATTGTCTGATTTTCCTTTAGGATCGAAATCAGATCCACCTTTACCACCACCCATAGGAAGCGTGGTAAGACTGTTTTTGAAAACCTGCTCAAAAGCAAGGAATTTCAGGATACTAAGGTTCACACTCGGATGGAACCTAAGACCACCTTTGTATGGACCAATGGCAGAATTCATCTGAATTCTGAAACCGCGGTTCACCTGAATATTTCCTTCATCGTCAAGCCACGGCACTCTGAACATAATTACACGCTCGGCCTCAACCATGCGCTCCAGCAACATTTTGTTCTGGTATTTCTTATTTTTTTCTATAAACGGAATAACTGTTTCGGCAACTTCACGAACCGCTTGCATAAATTCGGGTTCGTTCTGATTTCTCTTGGACACCGTATCCAGGAAATCTTGTACTTTTTGTTCCATAATGTTTAAAGTAATGATGATTTATAAAAAATTAACCATTTTTCCAGTACAAATATATGGGTTCTTTAAAAATAAGGGACTGATTTCTGTCATTTCGTATAATATTAACGAAAAGATTTTCAAGGAAGCTTCAGCGTGTTAAGCAATTTCTAAATTTGTTAAGGTAGTTTTCCTATATTTGCTATCACTTCTCAATTCGGGCGCATGCAGAAAACCCATTTTCTACTTATGGCGGCATTCCTATTGTTGTTCTTCAACAACAGGGCGCATGCCCAGCTTCATATTTCCAATGAAGTAGGCGTTTTGGCGGGGCCGGCAGCGTTTTTCACCGATTACGGCGAGCGCTGGAACGTGCGCAGCAATCTTGAAAATGGTGGCTTCGGAATAGGCCTGGTACATTATATGCACTTCGCCTATAAAGAAAGATGCGATTGTTACAGGTCTGAGGGTTACTTCTCCGATCACTTCAAGATCAGAAGTGAATTTGATTACCTGCAAAGCAAACTGGAACACGTGGGGCCGGTAGCGCAGAAGAAAACCGAAGGCGGAAGACAACTTCGGGCCATGCACGGCTTCACCGAAACCTATGAACTCGGGATGCACCTGGAATATTATCCCTTCAGCGTGCGGGATTTCATGAATTTTGGCTACTGGATCTCCCCGTATATCAGCCTTGGTGTGCATTATGTACACTTCGCTCCCGATGCTTATTCGGAATTGGGAGCCTTCGATGAGCCGGGAGTTTTATTCCATTCTTTCCAGGGAGGCCTCGACCTTAGCTCCGGAAATACCTGGGCCGTGGCAGGCAGCATGGGCTTTCGCTACAAACTGGGTGTGCGGCATGATCTTTTATTCGATGCCCGCTGGCATTACTATAATTCCGACTACGTGGACGGGCTGAACGTTCAAGGCCTGCAGAATCAATTTAACGATATGGTCTTCTGGTTCAGCATTGGCTATGTTTATTACATCAATTTTTAAAGATCTCTTCGGAAGTGATCAGCTTCCCTCCTTTTTGGCGAATTTCAGCTTTAGCTTTGTCAAATTGGTCATTATCGAGGGCTCTTGTCGCATCTTCTATTAAGGTCGCCTGAAAACCTTCTTCCAAAGCATCTTTTAAGCTGAAGAACACGCAAAACTCAGCAGCCAATCCGCAGAAATAAAGCTCTTTCACCCCTTTTTCCCGAAGATATCCCGCAAGACCGGTCGATTTTAGATGCGCATTATCGTAAAAACCGCTGTAGGAGTCGATTTTCGGATTTGTACCTTTTCTGAAGATGGCTTCTACTCTCGCCGTATCCAGGTCAGGATGAAATTCGGCTCCTTCGGAATTCTGCACGCAGTGATCGGGCCAAAGAACCTGGTCCAAACCATCTAATTTGATGCTTTCAAATTGTTTTTTTCCAAGATGGCTTGAGGCAAAGCTGGCATGCCCTTCAGGATGCCAATCTTGCGTGGCGATCACAAGATCGAATTTCGGCTGAAGCCTGTTGATTAAAGGCACAATTTCGTCCCCACCGGGCACCGCCAAAGCTCCTCCCGGAATAAAATCATTCTGAACATCTATAATTATAAGGGTACGCATAAATTAACTGTATTTGAATTCGGCAATTATCTTATCCCGCTCTTCCTTCAGCTCTTTACTGATCCCGACTTTATAGATATGTGGATTGTCAAAACGCTTGTATTCCCGGGGTAATTCAGCAAGTCGGCTCTTGCTGTATTCAGCAATTTCAGAAAGAGTACGCTTCGGGATAGTCATCTCGCCATTCTGCATTACCGGTTTCAGCAAAGCTTCCTGTTCATGATTACCTATCTGCAACGATTTGAAGGGTTCAAAAGGGTGAAACATTTCCTCTATATGCTCTTCAGCACGCAAACCTATTACATCGGCTCCAATGCATCTACCTTGTTTGTCCCTTACCCTGAAGACCTGTTTCCGATGAGGCAAGGTCACTTTAACGATACTTTCCGAAATCTTGATGCGGGGCTTTCCGTCAGAAAAACTTAATTTATACACGCCGTCAAGAGCAGCATCGGGGCTACCGATAACGAGATTCGTCCCAACGCCAAGAATATCAATGGGCGCATCCTGCTCGAGCAGACTGCGTATCACATATTCATCCAGCTGATTAGAAGCCGCAATCTTCACGTATTCCAGACCTGCTTCATCCAGCAGCTTTCTGCTCTCCCGCGCCAGGTAAGCAAGATCGCCACTATCCAGGCGGATAGCCAGCAACTTTTTCCCATCTTTCTCCATTTCCCTGGCCACTTTAATGGCATTGGGAACTCCGCTGCGCAGGGTGTCGTAGGTATCTACCAGCAACACACAATTTTGAGGCCGCACCTCTGCAAAATCCCGAAAAGCTTCAATCTCGCTATCATAACTCTGGATAAAGGAATGGGCCATGGTACCTGAAACAGGAATATTGAAGTCCCGGCCGGCAAGCACATTACTTGTGCCATTAAACCCTCCAACTATAGCAGCACGGCTGGCAAAATAACCTCCGGAAGCCTGAGCCCGCCGCAGTCCGAAATCCAGCAATGTGCGATCTTTAGCCACAAGACGAATCCTGCTGGCCTTAGTAGCCACAAGCGTCTGGAAATTCAACAAATTGAGCAACAGGGTCTCGATGATCTGGGCTTCAATGATGCTCGCCTCCACCTGCAGTACCGGCCGTGTAGCAAAGACCACATCTCCTTCTGCCACTGAATAAATAGTTCCGCGGAACCTGAAGTCCTTGAGATATTCCAGGAAATCATCCTGAAATCCCTGCCTGCGCAGGTATTCAATATCTTTCTCACTGAACCTGAGCTGAGCAATGATCTCGAGCAGATCTTCCAGACCTGCAAAAATCGCGTATCCGCCGGAAAAAGGTTCCTTTCTGAAAAAATAATCAAAGACGGCACGATGATCTCGCTGTCCCTTCTGAAAATATACCTGTGCCATTGCCAGTTGGTACTGGTCTGTATAAGTGGCTGTAAAATTGAGCATAAAAAGCTGGTTGAGTTTACTGCAATTCCTGAAGTCTTTTTTCATAAACCTCAAGATCTGCCTTATTAAAGAGGACAAATTTAACCTTTTGAAGTTGTTTAAGCCGGGAACTTTCAGCCAAAATAGTGCTAAAGGCAACGTGGGCAGCTTCTTTTAGAGGATACCCAAAGACTCCGGCCGAGATCGCCGGAAAGGCAACGGATGGAATATCATTCTCTTCGCATAGCTTCAACGCATTTTTATAGCAGTCAGCGAGCAGCTCTGCCTCAGGTTTATCCCTTCCGTATACGGGGCCCAGACAATGAATCACGTATTGATTCGGTAAGATTATAAGCCCTGGTAATTACTGCTTCCCCTGGTTTAATTGGTGCTTTTGGCCGGCATTCCTCATAAAGCTTGGGCCCAGCAGCCTGGTGAATAGCACCTGCCACCCCACCGCCGGTAGCTAGTTGCGCATTTGCGGCATTCACTACCGCCGCAACATCGGGCTGATTGGCAATGTTTCCCTGCACAGCCTCCAGTTCAAGGTTCTTGTATTGTATTTTCATGACTTCAAAATTTACCCTAAAAGATAGGAATTTCGACTGAAGCTAAAAAAAGACCACACTTATAAGAAGCTTATATTTAGAAGGGGTTTGGCGGGTGAAATGCAGCGGCCTATTTTAAAAGAAATAATTGCCTTCAATTTTTCGATGATTATTTAGTGAAAATTAAAAATAACGTTATATTTGCATCCGCAAAAATGATTGCGAAATTCCTCCTTAGCTCAGTTGGTTAGAGCATCTGACTGTTAATCAGAGGGTCCTTGGTTCGAGCCCAAGAGGAGGAGCAAAGTTTTAAAGTTCAATTTTCTTTTGGGTGAGAAGTTTATCCCGAGCGAAGTCGAGGGAAGCCCAAGAGGAAGAGCAAAAAGCAACAGAAAGCTTTTGTAAAAAATTCTGGACATACTGAAATTCCTCCTTAGCTCAGTTGGTTAGAGCATCTGACTGTTAATCAGAGGGTCCTTGGTTCGAGCCCAAGAGGAGGAGCAAAAAGAAGCCTTTTGAGAAATCGAAAGGCTTTCTTTTTTTCATGGGTACAACATAGTGCAACCTTGTTCATTTTTATTTCAAAAAGAAAACTTGGGACAGATATATAAGGTAAAAGAAAAGAGAGGAGATTTATTCCGGGAATTCGACCAGGAATATATTGATGTGGATGCTGTACATCTTGATTTACCTGAAGATCTATTAGAAATTACTTTTTCTTCAGAAATAGTTGGAATTAAAGTGCCGCTCACGATTAAGAGATTGGTAGACGATTTTTGCACATCGTATCCTCAGGCAAAGAGATCAGAAGTTTTTACGTTGATTGCCAGCTCCCAAAACCTCTACAAAAACTATAGTGAAATAGATTTACAAGATCCTTTAGTTAGTCAATTTGGTTACCTCCGGAAGGACTTATCCTACTTTCTTGATCAAGTAAAGGAATATCAGTTTGGTGACCGAAATTTTCTTAATGATTTACGATTCCGGTTTAAGAAGAAAAATATAAGCAACTCCTTCCTTTTTGAAGATATTTTCATCGCAATTCTTAAATTTTATGAACTGGATGTAGATTCGGACAGTGAATTCGAAGAGCGCAGGAAAATAATATTAGATGAAAGGACGAATGAACTCAATTACACAAAGGCAGGGGCTAAGGCAAAGATTATTGCGGCCAAAGCTTTTGATTTTATCCTGCGGGATGTAAAAGTGACCAACAACCAGAAGTATACCTTCATTGGTGTCTTCTTTAATTGTGCCCAAATCCCATTAGAAAAAGGTAACAGGTTCTTATTAAGTCCTATTTTCGGTCACAACACAAATGAAACCTCACCCAAAAACATCTGGAACCTGTTACATCGTCCTCCTGAGACAAAGCTGTAGTATAATCTGATATTTCGGACAAAATAGGCGCAAAAACAGCTCTTTCTTGTCCGAAGAGTTTCCAGAGTATCATACAATATTTGCTTCATGAATCTTTACCGCCAATAATGTGCGGTTAAATCTTGAAGCAAATGAAAGAACTACTACAGGAAATCAAAAGTATTTTACTTTCCACAAATTTAAACACCAAAGAAACCTTAAGTGCAAAGGAAGCTGCGCAATACATGGGTATATCTTTAAATACCCTTTACCAGCTTACCTCTCAAAGTAAAATCACTCACTACAAACCTTCAGGTAAGCTCATTTTCTTCAAGAAAAAAGATTTGGATGATTTCCTTCAACAAAACAAATATGAGGGAGTACGAAGCAATAATCTTTAATCTTAAAAAAACCAACTATGGATTTTGAACCATTGAGTGAAGAAATTTATCAAAATCTTCCCGGATTTCTGCAGAACTTAACTGCGCCATTTACCGATAGGGAAAGAGATATAGTACTTCTTTCTTCCTTAGGAGTACTCAGCAATACTCTTCCCAACGTGTATGGCAAATACGGAGGGGCAAGTGTAAGTGCTAACTTATATGTAATGATTTTGGCACCAGCAGCGTCGGGAAAAGGAGTTATGAATTACTCCCGGCTACTGATCGATAAAATAGATAACCATGTCCTTCATAGAAGTTATAAGGCTCAGAAGGAGTGGAAAGAGAAGAAAAAGAATGAAGAAACTGACTTAGGTCCTTTCCCTCCCCTGGAGCTGAAGGTTATCCCTGGCAACATTAGTTCAGCAGACCTATATGATAAAATCAAAAACTCGCATCATGGGGGTATAATAATAGAATCTGAAGCTGATACCCTAAATGCAATAATGAAGCAGGATTTTGGGGACTTTTCAGATGTACTAAGAAAAGCTTTTCATCATGAAGATTTATCTATAAGTAGGAAAACCGAAAAAAGACATGACAAAATTTCCTCGCCTAAACTTTCAATTCTTCTGTCAGGTACACCTGATCAGTTGGATCCTTTCATTAAGAGTACTTCAAATGGACTGTTTAGTAGAATGGTCTATTACTACTTTAATGAAATAGGAGAATTCAAGGAAGTTTTTTCTGAACACACAGAAGATCCTAATCAATTGTTTAGAACAGCAGGTGATCATCTTTTTGATCTCTACGGAGAACTCACCAAAAGAGAGACGCCTCTTAAGTTTATGTTCACTTCAGATCAAATTGCAATTTTTCAATCTGAAATGACCAATATTTTCGAAATAGTTTGTCGGGAAAAGGAACTTGATTTCATTTCTACCGTCAAAAGACATGGCCTCATTCTTTTCCGAATGGCTATGATCCTTACCGTCCTCAGAAAAAGGAGAACCCAAATGGAGAATAGTATTATCTATTGTGAGGAATGTGGACTTTCAGACTTCGCTCATTCTGACAAAAGACCTCTTACATCATGCAGATACCATATTCAACCTAAAAAATAAAGTTGAGTTACCAGTTAATGAGCAAAAGGTGTTGGATTCTCTTGACAATGTATTTCATACTTCGGACGCAAACCTGCAGGGAAAAGCAAATGGTTTCCCCGAAAGAACAATGGCTGACAAACTTAAGAAATGGATTCGCCTTAAAAAGGTGGTGAAAATGTATCATGGCAGATACCGTAAACTGGAAAAATGATCAGGCCGAAGGTGCATTATTCGCAGTTTCTGCACTAATTAATATGAAAATGAAGAATGTTTAATAATAAAATGAAACATCATGGTAAGTATAAAATTTATTTTAAAAAACACTCCTTTGAGCGATGGTAAACATCGGGTGTTGATGAGGTTGATAAAGAACAAAAAGAAGAAGATCATTACCCTAAATCTGAAGTGCAACAAGGATGAATTTGGTAATGGAAAATTCAAAAGAAAGCACAGGTCCTACAAAAAGAGAAATGAGCTACTGGATTCGTTTGAAAATCGCATCAATGATATAATTGATGAATTTGAGATCAATGGAAAAGATTTTAGTCTTGATGATTTGGAAAAGGCTTACAAAGATAAAAAATCTGATGCTCCTTCTGTTTTTCAGTTGTTTGATGAAAAAGCAGCCTCACCACTTATTAAACCCAAGACGGCAAAGGCTTACAAGGACACCAAAAGATCTCTCAAGAGATTTCATCCTGAAGAACTACCTGTAACAAAAATTGATTCCCAACTTTTAGAACGGTATTCAGTTCATTTAAGAAACAGAGGAAGTAATGATGGCGGAGTAAGGTTCTTTATGACTCACCTAAAGGCAGTCTGGAACTATGCTGAAAAAGCAGGTATTGTTCAAAAGCAAAAGAATCCATTTGCTGATTTTAAATTATCGCGATTCAGAGCCAAACCTATAAAGAAAGCGCTGAAAAAGGAGGAAATGAAAGCTTTTATAAATGCAGATCTTGAAGATCGACCAGACCTCACAGATTCTTATAATTATGCACTGTTTTCTTACTACTGTCGAGGAATTAACTATGTGGATATAATGCTGTTGCGGAAAGAAAGTCTGGATGGAGATATTCTCACCTACACACGATCTAAAACAAGAAAGCAGTACGTTATGAAATTGCTACAGCCAGCAAAGAGAATAGTTGATTTCTATAAGGACAATGCTGGTCCCTTTCTGTTTCCCATCCTATTGGAGGACGGAGTTTCACCTCAGCAGTTGGAGAATCGAAGACATAAGATGCTAAGGAAATTCAATTCTGATTTAAAAAAGATTGCGGAAATAGCGGGTATTAAAAAAAGCATCACAAGTTATGTTTTGCGCCATTCGTATGCCACCATCCTTAGAAACTCCGGTGTCTCAACTGAAATAATTTCTGAATCAATGGGACATTCAAATCCTCGGGTGACACAAAGTTACCTTGACGACTTCGGCAATGATATAATTGATAATGAACATGAAAAATTATTGGAACTATAGAATTGAAGATAAACAACTTAAAATTTCAACTAACTCATAAAACAAAGGAATTATGAAAATCGATGATATTGTTAAAGAGGCAGAACAAGGGGGTACCTACAGGCGTTTTGAAAAGAGCCGTTATTACACACTTAGAGAAGTAGCAAATAAGTTTAATATTTTGAAGAGAGACAGAAGAGACTACTTTAAAATTTTACGTGAAGCTGGTCTCATTAGTTACAATAATCGACCGACTGATTTAGCCCAAGCTTGTGGTTTATTTAAAAGCATTCCCTGGTATAAAAAAGAGCCCGCTAAGGTTACATATCTCGGTGTTGTTTTTATGTCAAATATGCGCAAGATGATTTATATAAGATATCCTTGGAATAAACATTTTAATATGGAAGATTCATATCTCTGGGAAAAAAAGCTCAAGTTGAGGTACCAAAAATCTGGTAACAAATCAATATGGTAAATTACTGAAAACGGGGGGTTATTTAGCCTC
>CAVUJH010000005.1:0-235000 GCA_963741775.1 uncultured Flavobacteriaceae bacterium
ATTCAATTCCCATTTATTCATTTTATTCAATTTAAAGATCATGTTAGAGATGATGCAATTTACATTTTATCACCTAATCTGCAGTTACAGGTTTGATTAAGAAACTATAGTTATAGTCGCCGGGCTTGAGCTGGTACTTTTCGTGGGTACGGGCGCCCCAGCTGTTGTCCCCTCCTACTCCTGTTTGCCCGTAATCTATATTAAGGCTCACCAGGTCGCGTGGCTTAATGTCATTGGTATGACGTTGTTGCTTCTTTTCTCCCGGATCAAAGTCGGAAATATAATTGTGGTGTGCACTGAAGGAAATGAGCGGCATTCCCACGAATTTTATTCCGTTGCCGTTGTCATTGGTCAGTTCTACCCAGCGATTTTCGGTTCGGTATCCATTTTCCTGCGGACGGCTGTAAGGAAAATACAGATCGCTTACCGAAGCCTCATAAACACCCACAAAAGCTGATTGTTTCCGATCGCGGTAATTTTCCTGCGGACCTCTTCCATACCACTTCACCTGATCAAATTCGTCAGGAAGGATCATATTCATACCGAAACGTGGTAATTCAGAAGCATCTCGTTTCCTCCATAATGGAAATTGTTCTCCACAAGAATACTTCCGTCGGCATTCACTGTATATTCAGAGGTATAGGTGGAATTCACTGCCGGGATGGTGTATTTGAACTCGACTGTCACAGCTTTTTTTGTTTTGGAAGTTACTTCGGCCGAAGTCACCTGGTAATTTTCAGAAGCCTCTTTCCACATTCGGCCACGCTGCGGAAGACCATTTCCGAAGTCATTATCGGTAGGAGCTCTCCAGAAATTGATCTTTGGTCCCTTTTTTATGAAGTTCTTTTCCATTAAAGATATAGGAAGAGATACGACCTTGATTTTTGTCAAATTTCACCTGCACCTGATCGTTATGAATGTCGAACTCTTCATCGGTTTTCTTCACTTTCAGCCTGTCATGATCTCCGGAAGTTTGTACCACGTGGGTTTCTTCTCATTCCTTTTAGCTGAAATTGTTTTTTGGCAATAAGATGATTTTCAGGAATGAGATCATCTTCCTTTTTTGTTTTTACATAAAAATTGATGAAATACTCCCCGGAAGAATCGTAGGAGATGTCGGCATCTTTAATACTGAAAGTAAGAGAATCCTGAGGTGCAACCTCAAAAGAATTTAATTCCCCCTTTTTAAAAGGCCTTCCGTTTTCAAGAATTTCATAGCTGAAATCATACTTGTCGAGATTAGTAAAGAAAAAGCGGTTCTTCACACGGAATTCGAGTGCAGTAGAATCCAGCATTTCAAAATCTACATTCTGATAAACGTATTTCACCTCTTCAAGGCCGGGATGCGGAGACCGGTCGGCATTTACAAGGCCATTCATTACGAAATTGCCGTCATTGTGATAGCGTTTTGGAGAAAAATCGCCTCCATAGGCCCAGTATTTGTTCCCGCTGCTGTCTGTCTTTACAAGACCCTGATCCACCCAATCCCAGATGAATCCACCCTGTAGTTGCTTATGGGCATACACATAGTTCCAAAGGTCAATGAGATCCCCACTGCTGTTACCCATGGCGTGAGCGTATTCCACCCAGATGAACGGGCGCTCCGGATAATGGCCTACGTAATACTTTTCAATACTGCCCAAGATCTGCGTACATCCAGGCAATGATATCGGTATGGCGTTCCTTGAAATGCTCGCCGCGTTCGGCTCTTTCATACTGCACGGGCCGCGTGGTGTCCTTTTGCTTAATCCAATGGTAATTATCAACAAAAGTAGGTCCGTCTCCGGCTTCATTCCCCATCGACCAGATGATCACTGAGGGATGATTTTTGTCCCTTTCTACCATCCTTTTGATCCTGTCGTGATGCATTTTGGCAAATTCAGGCTTGTTGGCAGGTGTTTTATCTTCGTCATATCCAAAACCATGACTTTCAATATTGGCCTCATCTACTACGTACAATCCATATTTATCGCACAACTCATACCAGTATGGATCATCAGGATAATGAGAAGTACGTACGGCATTAATATTATTTTTCTTCATAAGAGCGATATCTTTCTCCATCAGCTCTTTGGAAATCACATGCCCTTTGTGCTCATCATGCTCATGACGATTTACCCCTTTGATCAAGACGGGTTTTCCGTTCACCAGAAGGTTTCCTCCCTTCAATTCCACCGTTCTAAAGCCGAGCTTTGTAGCTGTGGCCATCAAGGTTTCACCCTCCTTAGAAAGACCGATAGTTACCGTGTACAAATTGGGATTTTCTGCACTCCACTTTTTTACCTCAGCCATGTTTCCTGTAAAGTCAATAGAATCTTTGACCTCTCCCTTGAGACTTACTGTTTTTTCACTTCGGAAAACAATTTCTTTGTCATCCCAGATCTTCAGATCTACTTTGTAATCTCCTTTTTTCTTTTTAGGATTTTCTAAAAATACTGTTCCCGAAAAAAGACCATTTTCAAAAGTTTTATCCAAAGAAGCTTTCAAGAAAAAATCCTGAATATTCACCTTCGGCTTTGCAAACAGATACACATCGCGCTCAATCCCGCTCAGGCGCCAGAAATCCTGGTCCTGCAGGTAACTGGCATCACTCCACCTGTAAACTTCAACGGCAACTTCATTTTTGCCTTCCTTCAGAAAAGGCGTAATATTGAATTCTGCCGGCGTTTTAGCTCCTTCCTTATATCCTGCTTCCTGCCCGTTTACCCAAACATAGAAGGCACTGTTGACGCCCCCAAAATGCAGGTAAACCTCCTCGCCATTCCATTCGGAAGGCACCTCAAAGCTCCTCTTATAGGAACCTACCGGATTATAAGAATTATCGACATACGGCGGATTCTTCGGAAAAGGATACGCGCTATTGGTGTACAATGGAAAATCATAACCCTGAAGCTGCCAATCTCCCGGCACCTCAATATCATCCCAACTACCCGTGTTATAATCGGTTTGATAAAAAGTTTTCGGACGGTCGTCAGGTGTTTCGGAAAAATGGAATTTCCAGGTTCCATTCAGGCTCTGATAATTTCCGGAAGATTCGTAATTCCCTTGCTTTGCTTCTTCTTCTGAATCAAAAACATGAAAAGTCGCATGTGGTTCTTCGGTATTTCGTGAAACAACTTGAAGATCTTCCCATTCGGGGGAAGCTTGTTGGGCCTGAGCAACCGAAAAGGAAAATAAAATTAGCAAAGAAAAAAGACTGAAGTTTGGTTTCATTTTATGATAGTTTTGGCTGGCAAAATATATTCTTGTATAAGAGGTTTTCTTAAAAAGCTAAGCTTCGGAAAGAGAGACAGAATCCACTTTACACATCACAAATCTCAATTCCTTCTTTTAAAGCTTTGATCTTATCGGGATAAGTGGGTACAAATTCCTGGGCCACATAGCCTTCAAAGCCATTGTTTACAATAGCGCGCATAATCGCCGCATAATTGAGTTCCTGAGAATCGTTAATCTCATGCCTTCCGGGAACGCCGCCGGTGTGATAGTGGTTAATGTAATCTTTATATTTGGTGATGGTGGCAATCACATCGCCCTCCATGATCTGCATATGATAAATGTCGTACAGCAACTTGAAATTGGGCATTCCGATCTTGTCTACGAGAGCAACGCCCCAGGTGGTATGATCACACTGATAGTCAGGATGGTTCACCTTGCTGTTGAGAAGTTCCATAACGAGATTTACGTTTCGCTCTTGGGCGTATTTCAACAGCGGAGTAAGACCAATGGCACAGTTTTCCAAACCAGTTTCTTTATCCAATCCCCTTCGGTTTCCCGAAAAACAGATTACATTTTTTATGCCTTTGCTGGAAGCTTTGTCGATAAGGCCTTTGTATTTTTCCTGAAGAACCTGATGGTTACCGGGTTCATTAAAACCGTCGGTGATACTCGCAAAAGAATCGGTAGCCATGCTGCAGTGAATGCCATATTTTTCAACGATATCCCATTCCGAAGGAGTTAAGAGATCCATTCCCGTAAGACCAAGGTTACGACATTCCGCAGCAAAAGTTTCCAGCGGAATATCATTGTAAGGCCAGCGACAAACGGAATGATTGATATTGTTCTTCAGTTTTTTCCTGTCAATCAGATCTATTGCGGCAAAAGAGGAAAAAACACTTCCAAGGCTGAGCACACCTGAAGCAAGAGCAAAGGTTTTGAGGGCATCTCTTCTGTTGAGTTTATCTTCCATAGCTACTGATTTTCAGAAAATGAGGTAAATGTAAATTTTACAATTATTTTCCAGAAAACAAATTTTCCATGGCTGTATTTTTCACAATTTTTTAAGAAACAAGGGAATTAGATCCTTTCAGGCAATCTCGAAGTTGTAGCCCGACTTCAGCAGCTTGTGATAATTCTCATAGTCGAATTTGTAGAGGAAAGCACCACGGCGCGAGGTAGATTTGTCCTTTTCGTCCAGCTTAATCAGGAGGTTAAGGGACAATAATTTCTTGCGGAAGTTTCTCGCATCAAGCTTTCTTTGATAGATCGCCTCATAAAGGAGCTGAAGTTGTGGAATAGTGAACTTCTCTGGCAGCAACTCAAAACCAATAGGCCGATATCGAGCCTTCTGCTTGAGCCGGTCCATTGCATCTGCAACCATTTGATCATGATCCAGCACGAGCTCCGGCAGGTGATCGATCTCGAACCAGTGAGCTCCATACCGTTCCACGAGTTCTTCGTCATATTCATCGATCCTGATAAGCGCATATTGAGCCACTGAAAGACAGCGATAGCCGGGATCACGATCGGCAGCGCCGTATGCCTGTAACTGTTCCATAAATACATTCTCCAGGCCGGTAATCTCAGTTAACACCCGCTTTGCGGCCTCCGATACATCCTCATCCAGCTTTACAAAACTCCCAATGAGGGACCATTCCCCCTTAAAAGGTTCTACTCTTCTTCTAAAGACCAAAAGTTTCAGTTTTCCGGAATCAAATCCAAAGATGATACAGTCCGTCGCCACGAACATCTGATCTGCACGATAATCCTTGGGAAAATTTGCCTTAGTCATAGATCCTAAAGTATTAATTGCCACCCGATCTACCAAAACATAGCGTATAACATTACTACAATAAGCAAGATCGCAAAACTACCAATATTGAAAACCGGTCCGGTCTTGAAGAGATCTTTCGTGATCACGATAGCTTTTGGGTGATTTTTGCCTTTGGTTTCAGCATAACTAATAAGCATCATCAACGCCATAGTAAGAATCCAGGTCGCAAACATCTGGTTCATGAAAGGCCAGGTAACGAAAAGCGGACTATCTATCCAGCCGTTAGGACCAACTTTGAAATAAAGCGCAATCGGAATAGAAGCAAGCACTCCCCAGATGGCAGCCTTGTTGGTGGTTTTCTTCCAGAACAAGCCCAGCATGAACACCGCCAGGATTCCCGGACTCACCACCCCGGTGTATTCCTGGATGTATTGGAAAACCTGCCCTAAGCTTTTAAGCTGTGGGGCCAGAATAGCAGCAATAATAAGCGCAATTGATGCGGAAAGACGGCCTACTCTCACCAGATTTTTTTCCGAAGCAGTTTTCTGAATGTACGGCTTGTATATATCCATGGTGAAAATCGTGGCAGTGGAATTAAGCATAGATGCTATAGAAGAGACGATCGCAGCAGCAAGAGCGGCCAGAACCAGGCCTTTAAGCCCTACCGGCACGAACTGCTTGATGAGCCATGGTGCCGCATTATCGTTAATCACCTGCCCTGAACCGGCAATAAATGAGGCGTCGGTATATTCCGGAGAGATCACTCCACCCGGTCCTGAATTCAGTACAAAAGCGATGATCCCGGGAATCACTACGATCAATGGAATAAGCAGTTTCAGGAAACCTGCAAGTACAATCCCTCGTTGTGATTCGCGTAGGCTTTTTGCGGCAAGTGTACGCTGAATGATATATTGGTTAAAGCCCCAGTAATAAAGGTTTGCCACCCACATACCGCCAATAAGAACGGCAAGGCCGGGAAGGTCCCACCAGGCATCTTTTCCGTTAGGGGTGATGATCTCTCCTTTCTGAAGGATCATTGAAAATTTTTCAGGTACCTTTTGATAAAGTTCTTCAAAACCGGAAAGGATGCCGCCGTTCTGCGCAACATGCGAAAGTCCGATAAAGGTAGTAATGAGTCCGCCGGCAATAAGTAGCGCTACCTGCACCACGTCAGTCCAGGCTACGGCTGAAAGTCCGCCATACAAGGAATATGCGGCTGCAAACAAGGCAAGGCCAATCACCGCATACATGAACATGGAGCCATCTCCTGTTCCCATGATCGTATCAAGCGCAGTGGCTCCCAGGTATAAAACCGAAGTAAGATTTACGAAAACAAAGAGACCTATCCAGAAAACAGCGAGGATTGTCTTCAGATTTGTACCGTAACGGACTTCAATGAATTCGGGAATCGTATAGAGTTTTTTCTCAATAAAAATCGGCAGGAAGAATTTCCCAACGATAAGAAGGGTAATAGCTGCCATCCATTCATAGGAGGCGATAGCAAGCCCGATCGCAAACCCGGAACCCGACATCCCGATAAATTGTTCCGCAGAGATATTGGCGGCAATAAGCGAGGCTCCAATCGCCCACCAGGGCAAGGATTTACTGGCAAGAAAATAATCTTCTGAAGATTCTCCTTTTCCTTTAGAGACCCACAGGCCTATCCCGATGATCATAAGTGCATAGGCACCAAAAATAACTTTGTCAAGTAAAGCGAATTCCATATTAGCAGCAGGGTTTAAAATCAGTAGTTAGTTCGTGACTTGTCCTGAAAAAGGCAGGAATTTAACCTGCCTCTATTCTTAAAATTATGCTAAATATATAAAAAATAATTTTATAAGCGTAGATGTTACGTTTAAAACTAAAAAATTATTCCTTTACGGAAAACTGAAGGGAGATCCGGTTGTGATACTCTTTTCCCGGTTCAAGTACGCTGGAAGGAAAATTCCTGAAATTAGGAGCATCCGGAAAATTCTGTGCTTCCAGGCATATAGAAGGATATTCAGCGAAATTCGTCGTATAATTGAATTCTTCCGGAAGAGATTCAGGAGCATAGGCCACCATCGCCGGCTGGTTGGTCCTCAGTTCCATTTTCACACCTGTGAGTGGTGAAAACAGTTGCGCCGCCACCTCTTCCTCATCGGTTGCCAGCACATACACATCGTCCAGATGCCGGTTCCCAATCAATTTATTTTCGCGGTGATCTTTGGGATTTCCTTTCAGCTTTACAAGATTCCCTGTTGGCAGTTGTTTCTCGTTGAGCTCCAGCATTTTTTTCGCTTTTATCTGAAGAAAGTGATCGCTCACACTACCATTGCCGTTGAGATTGAAATAGGCGTGATTGGTGAGATTTACCACTGTTTTCTTATCGGTGGTTGCGGTGTATTCTATCAGCACCTCATCTTTTTCGGTAAGCGTATATTTTACAGTTGCCGTCAGCTTTCCCGGATATCCTTCTTCGCCATCCGGGCTTACGTACTTCAACTTCACCGAGGGATTCTCTCCGGAATTCTCCTCCTGAAAACTCCAAAACTTGTACTGAAATCCGAATTCCCCGCCATGCAAATGCACTCCGTCCTTTTGAAAAAGTGAATATTCTTCTTTCCCGATCTTGAATTTCCCTTCCGAAATACGGCCGGCATAACGACCAATAGAGGCGCCGAAACACTGATTCCTCTCCCAATAATCGGCCGTCAGAAATTCTTCTGGTTTTGGCGATACAATCACATTGATCTCCTTCTGGTGCTTATCCTTCATCTTAAGACTTAAGATGGCTGCACCATAATTCATGATCTTGAGCTCGGTCCTCCTCTTATTGACCAGACTGAGCATTTTCAGACTTTGTTTCGTTTTATTTTCCAACTTCTCAGTTTTTCAATTGTCCCTGTTCCCGTCTCTACGGAAGCATTTATTTTCTTTGGACCCACGGGTCCTGTAATTCTTTTCTTCCGAAGAAAAATCCTTCGGAACAGCTCCTACATATTCTCTGAAGTATCTTCGGAAACATTGAATTCTATTTCCGAATCTCCATAAACGGTATGGGTCTGCTTCTGAAAATCCTCTTTCTTAGCCTCAAAAATATTCGGCACATAAGTCTGCGGATTCAGATCTATCAGCGGAAACCAGGTGCTTTGGATCTGGATCTGAAGTTTATGCCCCTTTTTGAAGGTGTGATTCACGCCCTGCAGAGTAAGATCAACTTCGGTTTTCTTATTGGGCTCAAAAGGTTCCGGATGTTCATAACTGTTCCTGAAGCGGCCTCTCATCACCTCACTGCGCACCATCATATAATAGTTGCTCATTTTCAGGTCGGCAGGGGTTTCCTTATAATCTTCGGCATCGGGAGGAAAAACATCGATCACCTTCACCACCCAGTCTGCCGCGGTTCCGGTAGTTGCCACTTCCAATTTGGCTTTTATCGGGCCAACCACATCCATATCTTCTTTCAGCACATCAGTTTCATACACGAGTACGTCGGGCCTTCTGGCGGCAAAGCGTTGGTCTCCGGTCATATATTCCCTCGGTGTAAAAACCACCTTGATCTCGTCGTTGTAGGAAACAGGTTTTTCAGGATCACTCACAAAAGTTTCCTTATGATTTGTGGGAGTTGTGGTAAGCTCCTGATGATCTCCCAGGTAATAGGTAAGGCTTTTGGTGTCTTTTGGGGGCCATTGCGAAAAAGTCTCCCACTCCTTCGTTCCTGAATCAAAGATATATGCTTCAGGCAAACCGGAATTATTATCGCCGCTTCCCTTCAGAAAATGGTTAAAGAACTTGGTTTCTATGTTCTTCTGATAGTTTTCTGAAATATCATCTCCAAAATAGATGTTCCCAACGGTTTGTCTTTTTGCCGGTCTCGCCCAATCGCCGTGACTCCAGGGGCCATAAACGATGGTATTATAGTTGTCACTGCTCTTCTCAATCTTTTTGTAGATATTGAATGGCCCGTACAGATCTTCAGCATCAAAAAGTCCACCTACGAGCATTACTGCAGGCTTTATGCTGTCGAGATACTGAATGATTCCGCGTGACTGCCAGAATTGGTCATAATTGGGATGCTCCTTCAGCTGCTGCCAGAACTCATTATCTTCTTTGTAATATTCATCAAGAGTAGAAAGCGGCTCATGATCCAGGAAGAACTGATATTGGTCTTTGGTGCCAATTTCAGGGAATTTGTACCAGCTCTCGGTAGTTGGCGCGTCTTTCTGATAGCCGAACAACGCCGTGGCCCGCCAATAACTCAAAAGATAAGCTCCATTGTGGTGAAAATCGTCAAAAAAGAAGTCGCTTATGCTGGCCTGCGGAGAAACCGCTTTCAGCGCAGGATGCCGGCTGAGCAGCGAATAAGTAGCATAAAACCCGGGATATGAAATTCCCCAGGTTCCCACTCTTCCGTTGTTGTTCTCAACATTCTTGACCAGCCAGTCAATAGTATCGTAAGTGTCGCTGGCTTCATCTACCTCATCCCCTTTTTTGTTAGGAATATAGGCCCGCATATTATCATATTTCCCCTCGCTCATCCAGCGACCGCGTACATCCTGGTAAACAATGATATTCCCCTGTTTCATCAGGTATTCATTGGGGCCAATCTTTGAACGGAATTGATCTTTCCCGTAGGGGCGCGAGCTGTAAGGCGTGCGCTGCATCAAAATAGGATATTTCTCCGAATGATCTTTGGGAGAGTAAATCGTCGTGTGCAGCTTTATCCCGTCACGCATAGGAATATCAACTTCCTGTTTATCGTAGTTTTCAGATACCTTGTATTCCTCCCCTGTTTGCGAAAAAACAGGAAAAGCAATAAGCCAGGCTACAACAACAATGAAGCTAAATCTTTGAAATTTCATTCTTTTCGGGTATGTTTTAAAGCCTCTAAAGATAGAAATTACCGCTAAACCCTAAAAAATTTATTTTTTGGCCATTTCGTCCTGCTTCTCAAGACTGCTCTTAAGCCAGTTAAGATATTCAGAAGCGTCGGGAGTATATCCCACAGGCTCGTTCAGCAGATTCAGGTCGCTATCCATCAACACGTAGAAAGGCTGCGAATTGTTCCTGAAATTCAATGTCTGGAAGGTTGCCCATTTATCGCCTATGGTCTTTATCTCCTTGATACCGCCTCTTGGCTTCACAAAATTGAACTGCTCTTGTTGAGGCAATTCCTCGCGGTCATCAACATACAGGGAGATAAGTACATAATCATCCCTCATGGTCTCGTAAACCCCGGGGTCTGTCCACACCTGCTCTTCCATCTTACGACAGTTCACGCAGGCCCAACCCGTAAAGTCGAGCATGATTGGTTTATTTTGCTCTTTAGCAGCTTTGAGGCCTTCTTCCCAACTGTGGTAAGCCTGAAGCCCCATAGGTGCCTCTTCTCCTTTGTCATAAACGCTGTAGAACAATGGCGGTGGAAATCCGCTGAGCAACTTCAGATTTGCAAAGCTCGTATTGGTGAGCCCGGGAAGCAGGTACAGCACAAATAGCAGAGCTACTACTCCAACTCCAAAACGCGCCTTGCTGATCTTTTTCTTCGGCCCGTCATGCGGAAAACGAATAAAACCAAAGAGGTAAAGAATCAAACCAATGCCTACTACAACCCATATTCCGAGGAAAACTTCACGTTTCAGAATTCCCCAATGCTCTACAAGATCGGCATTAGAGAAGAATTTGAAGGCCAGCGCCAGTTCAATAAAACCAAGAGTGACTTTTACAGTATTCAGCCAACCGCCACTCTTCGGAAGTGAATTCAGCCAGTTGGGGAACAAGGCGAAAAGCGCAAAAGGTAAAGCCAGAGCAAGCCCAAAGCCGCCCATTCCGAAGGATAATTGCATTGCTCCGCCATCACTGCTCAGAGAACCACCCAAAAGCGAACCTAAAATAGGACCGGTACAGGAAAAAGAAACCAGCGCCAGGGTGAGCGCCATGAAAAATATACCGATAATTCCTCCAATACTGGAAGCCTTGTCATCCATTTTATTGCTCCAGGAACTGGGCAAAGTGATCTCATAAAAGCCAAAAAAGGAAAAGGCGAAAATGATAAAGATCACAAAGAATACAAGGTTCAGCGTAACATTGGTCGAAATATTATTGAGGATCTCGGGGTTCACGCTGTCCAGCAAGTGGAAAGGCAGGCTAAGCAATACATATATCAGGAAAATAAAAAATCCGTACATGATGGCGTTCACCAATCCTCTTTTGCGATCCTTTGCACCTTTGGTAAAGAAGGAAACCGTTAGCGGGATCATGGGAAAAACACAAGGCGTCAACAGGGCAATAAGCCCGCCAATGAAGCCCAGGAAGAAAATGGTCATAAAATTGCTTTCCTGCTTCTTTTCAGGGGCGTAGGTCTCCATTCCCTTAAGGTCAAGATTCAGGTCTTGTGTAAGTTGTTTATCGCGATCAGAAATTTCAAGGTCGGTAAAGCCGGCCTTCACTTCATTTTTACCAACAGAGATATTAAACCGCTCTGTATCTGGCGGCAGGCACTGTGAATCGTTACACACCGAATAATAAACCTCGGCAGTGACTTCGGGCTTTTCTGAACCCGTTACTTTTATCTTCTGTTTAAAAACCGCCTCCTCTTTAAAATAGGTAATATCAGCATCAAACACCGGGTCATGTATCGGCTCAACCTGCGGTTCCTGGGTCTCTCCAACGAGTTGGTAAGACTGGATCGAATCGTTAAAGGTAAAAGCAGTAGGAATTGGCGCCAGCTCGATATCGGCCTCTTTTTGAGAATACATATGCCATCCCTCATCAATAGTCGCCTTAAAGATAAGGGTGTAGATACTGTCATTTTCTTTTTCTACGGAAGCCTTCCAGGTTACGGGATCGGAGATCTGCGAATTATCTGTTGCGGAATATACCTGCGCCTGACCATGGAAAAAGGACAGGCTGAAAATGAACAGAATCAATAAATTTCTCATAAAGTGCACGTAATTTTAATAATTTTTTGGTCAGCTGATGTAATAGCAAACCGATTGTCGGCCCTGTGATTGATCACCCAAACGATCTCATCTCCCGAGCACAGCAACCAAATATTTTCCTTCTCAGGCAAAGAGAATTTTTTGTCCTTAAAGAAGTCGCTTAATTTTTTTCTTCCTTTCATTCCGAAGGGGTGAAAATAGTCTCCTTCCTTCCATTTTCTAACGATTAACGGAAATTTAAGTTTTTCCGCAGCAACATAAACAGAATTTTTAGAAGTCTGACTTATCTCTTTCACCTCACTCAGGGAAAAAGTAGCCATGGGCAACATCACAAAATCTTCGTCTTCCTTTATGCGGAATATCTTATCATCAACCTTGCCAACCTGCTCAGTGAGAATAAGAATTTCCCGGTCTTTCACCAACCGGTGCGTATCCGAAAAAACCTTCTTACCCGGCTGGGCGTCAAGCAGATTATAAACATCATCCCACTCGGTAAAGCCAAAAGACTTCAGAAGTTGATAAAGCACCGCGCGGGTATTGGGAATCTTCTTCAGAAAAGGGATGTTCAATTCGTAGCCGTATTGGTTCTTTTTTACCACTTCCGGATAAATAAGGCTGATATAATCTTCTACCAGATCAAGATTCTCCTTCAGATAGGCCTGGGTTTGAGTAAAGCTCTTAAGGAACTGCGGATTGATCTCTTCCAGCAGCGGCACCATTTCGTGGCGTATTTTGTTCCGAAGATATTTTGTAGAGGCATTGCTGCTGTCTTCCCTCCAGGCGATCTCATTTTCCAGGGCATAGGCTTCAATTTCCTGCCGTGAAAAAGCGAGCAGCGGCCTGATGATCCTGTTCATTTCCATCTTTATTCCGCTGAGGCCTTCCAGTCCGGTACCTCGCAAAAGATTGATCAGGAAGGTTTCCAGATTATCATTCGCGTGGTGGGCAGTAAGGACGTAATCAAATTTAAAGGCGGCACAAAGCTCATCAAACCATTCGTAGCGCAAATCGCGGGCTGCCATTTGTATAGAGCGGGAATGCTCTGCCGCGTATCTTTCGGTGTCGAAATTCTCGATAAAAACCTCAACATCAAGTTTATCGGCTAATTGAGAAACAAATTCCTCATCGCCGTCGCTTTCTTCTCCGCGAAGATTGAAATTGCAATGAGCAATGGCAAAATTCAGTTTTGCTTTGTGACAAAGATTAACCAGGACAATGCTGTCTACCCCGCCACTCACTGCCAGCAGGACTTTGCTGTCGATAAGAAACGGCAGCTGCGTTTTGATAAGCTCCTTGAATGCTTTTTCCATCTGCGATCAAATATACAAAAAAGCGCTTCTGAAGTTCCTTTTTCCTGAAACAGCTATTCCAGAACCTGCAGCATTGCTTTTGCCTTCAGAAGACATTCTTCGTATTCCTTCCCGGGAACCGAAGCCGCCGTAATAGCGCCACCTACCGAAAAGGAAACATATTTATTTTCAGAATTATACAAAATACTGCGAATAACAACATTGAAATCAAAATCGCCGGAAGGAGTAAAATAGCCCACGGCGCCGCTGTAGAGGCCGCGCTTGGTTTCTTCCAGCTCTTCAATAATTTTCATGGCCGAAATTTTGGGCGCTCCGGTCATGCTGCCCATTGGGAAAGTCACCCTCAATGCTTCAACCGCTGGAATTCCCTCTTCAAGTTGCGCCGAAACAGTAGAGATCATTTGATGCACCTGCCGGAAAGAATAAACCTTGCAAAGTTCATCTACCTGCACGCTTCCTTTTTTGGCGATCCTGGAGAGATCATTGCGAACCAGATCTACGATCATCACATTTTCTGACTGTTCCTTAGGATCAACGGCAAGCTCCTGCGCGATCTTTTCATCTTCAGCCTGGTCTTGAGATCGTCTTGCCGTCCCCTTGATAGGCTGTGAAAGAATGGTTGTTCCTTCCTTTTTCAGGTAGCGCTCGGGGGAAGCACAAAGCAGGTAATGCTCTTCCAGTTTCAGAAAAGTGGCAAAAGGAGGTCCCGAGAGCTCATTCAGATCTTTAAAGACCTGAAAAGGCTCGAATCTTCCGGTTTTCAGCAAAGAATTCCTGGCAAAAATTAGCCTCATAAATATCGCCTCGATGAATATGCCGCTGCATTTCTGCTACTTTGGCCAAATATTCTTCTTTGGAAATGCGCGGACGAACACCTTGTTTTTCTTCGGAAATTGGCAGTTTTTCAACCCCTGCTTCCGCCGAAAAATTCCTGAATTTCGTCAAAATCATCGTCCATCTCGTCATCTACCATTCTCAGGTATTGAAATTCGATGGAATTCCCCTTCAGCAGAAAAAGTTTCTGCGGCTGGAAAAAATACAGGTCCGGAAATCCCAGGCCATCATAATTGTGAGATTGGAGGTTTTCAACATCGTTCTTCAGATCATAGGAGAGATAGCCAAAGATCCAGTCGTTTGCAGTTTCCTGAAATTCCTGCAGCTGTTTAAAGGCGCCATGGACATCGGTCTTTATCGCGGTGAAAGCCTGTACAGCCAGGACGGCATCAAAACTGCCGTGCTGCTGCTGATAATCGTTGCTGTCTAGCCAGGTGATCTCCTCAAACTGTCGGCTCCAGTGAAATAATTTCTTCCTGAACTCCTTCGGATTTTCTACAGAATAAGATTTTGTAGTGCGCACTTCATTTCCTTTTGGGCGACAAAGGTAGTCAACCCGCCGACATTTTAATAAAGAAGCTGTTTTCCTTCGGAAAAACCAAAGCAGAAAAACCGGCTATTGCCACTAATTTCAGGATTTGTATCTTTAAAGGGCAAACCAAAAAAGAAGCAAATTTGAAGACTTTCAGTATAAAGAATCAACATCTGAGTGTAAGCGTACTCAAAACGGGCGCCGAATTGTGCAGCATAAAGAACCTCAAAAACAACAAAGAATACATCTGGCAGGCAAATCCCGACATCTGGAGCAGCCATGCTCCTAATCTTTTTCCGGTGATCGGGATGTTGAAAGACGGGAAATACTGCTATGAAGGCACCGAATACGAAATGCCTAAACACGGTTTTGTGAGGTATAATGACAATGTAGATCTGAAGCACCGGGACGAAAATTCGCTTCGGTTCATCCTGGCGCACTCCGAAGAAACCCTGAAGCTGTATCCCTTCAAATTCTACTTTGAGATCACCTTTAGCCTGGAGGGAAAAACTTTGAAAGTCTCTCATAAAATCTCCAATATTGACGAAAAGCCAATGTATTTTTCCCTCGGTGGCCATCCTGCTTTTAATGCGCCGCTCTTGGAAGACGAAACTTACGAAGACTATTTTCTGGAATTCGACCAAAACATGCAGCTCGATACTCACCTGCTCAATGAAGACGGCCTGGTGAGCAAAAAAACGGAAACGATTCTTGACAACGACAATAAGATAAGATTGCGCAAAGATCTTTTTGAGAACGATGCGCTTATCTTTAAGAATATCCCTTCAAAAAAGGTAGATCTAAAAAGCGCAAAATCGGGCAAGATCCTGAGTGTGGAATACAATGACTTCAGGAACCTCGGTCTCTGGGCCAAACCCGGCGCGCCTTATGTTTGCATCGAGCCCTGGCTGGGAATTGCCGACCCTGAAGATACCGATCAGGAGCTTAAAACTAAGGAAGGCATTATTGAACTGGGAGCCGGAGAAGATTTCAAGGCAAGTTATACCATTAGTATTGAATGATTTATTCAATTAGAGAAAGCAGGTAAAACTTTGAGTTTCATGCCGTACCTTTGCACGAAATTAAACTTCACACTTTGAGTTTTCAGGACCTAAATTTAAATACCCCATTACGCAATGCCCTGGAAGATCTGAATTTTCAGACTCCAACACCTATTCAGGAACAGGCATTTTCATCGATCATGTCTGGAAGGGATGTGGTTGGCATCGCACAAACGGGAACAGGAAAGACCTTCGCTTACCTCTTGCCATTATTAAGAATGCTGAGGTATTCGGAACAAAAAAATCCGCGTATTCTTATTATGGTCCCCACCAGGGAACTGGTTGTACAGGTGGTAGAAGAGATCGCAAAACTGGCGAAATATATCAATGTGAGAGTTGCCGGAGTTTACGGTGGAGTCAATATTAACACTCAGCATCAGGACTTAATGCAGGGATTGGATATTGTGGTAGCAACGCCCAGAAGGCTTTATGATCTTGTTTTGAGAAGGGCAGTTCAGTTGAAATCGATCCAGAAATTCGTGATCGATGAAGTGGACGTGATGTTGGATCTTGGTTTCAAATTCCAGGTGAATAATATTATCGAGCTTCTTCCTAACAACCGGCAAAGCATTATGTTTTCGGCGACGATGACCGAAACTGTGGAGGAAATGATCAATGCCAATTTTAAAACTCCTGAAAAGATTTCAGTAGCTGTAAGTGGCACCCCATTAGAAAACATCGATCAACGAGGCTATAAAATCCCTAATTTCTATACTAAAGCCAACTTATTGAAACATTTGCTGGCGGATGATGAGACTTACCATAAGGTGCTCATATTTCTTGGCGACAAGCGAATTGCAGACAGGCTTTATGAAAACTTAAGTGAAGAATTTCCCGGTGAGACCAGCCTTGTTCATACCGGAAAGAGTCAGAATTACAGGTTAAAAAGTGTTGCTGATTTTGATGAAGGTGAATCCAGAATTATGATCGCTACAGATGTCATGGCCCGTGGTCTTGATATTGAGAACGTTTCGCATGTGGTGAATTTTGACACTCCTCAATATCCTGAAAATTACATGCACAGAATTGGTAGGACAGGACGTGCCGAGAAAAAAGGGCATTCATTATTATTTACTACGGAAAGCGAACAGGAATATTTGGATGCTATCGAAGAATTAATGAAAATGGAAGTTCCGAAGTATGAACTACCTGAAGAAGTTGAGATCACTACAGAATTGATCCCCGAAGAAAAACCAAGGGAGATCGAGATCAATAATCCGAATTCTTTGGGGGAAGAAGCCGGACCTGCCTTCCATGAAAAAAAGGAGAAGAACAAAAAGGTTAACCTCGGTGGATCCTACCGACGGGAGATCGCAAAAAAATATAAAAAGCCCAAGACCCGGGGCGATAAGCACGCTAACCGAAATAAGAAGAAATAAAAAAAGGAGGCCAATTGGTCTCCTTTTTTGCTTTAATCGTCAAATATTTTTGATCAATTTAACTTCTGTTCTTTCTCTTGGCAGCTTTTGCAGCCCTCTTTTCTTTCAAATTCAATACAGGCTCTTTCTTAGCCGAATTCTTAGAAGGTGATTTTTCTTTTCCCATGATTTCTAAAATTAAAATTAACTTCTAAATGTAGTGAAAGTTTTAATTGATCGATGCTATTTTTTTTGCTGAAATCTACGCCTGAATTTTGACTTTATCCAGTTCTTCGTTTCGCATCCAGTTCAATATAAAAGTGGCAATACGACCGATGATAAAAGCGAAACCTCCAAAGATCGGTGGCAATAAGGTTAATTTCAAACCTCCTGCGAAAAGGCTTGGATTTATATCTCCAATAGCTTCAAATGCATCAAATACCTGGATAAGTCCAATTAGCTGGCTGAATAATCCGATTACCAATGCCAGTAACGCCACTTGATTTACAAGGGAAACAGATTTTTTGAAAACATGAGGTGAAGCTTTCAGTTTCATTACAGCTCTTACAATGAGAAAGATCATCAATAGAAACAGGAGTATAATGAGCGACATTTGAAAAGGTCCGCCTTCCTGAATTCTTGAATACAGAGTTCCGAAAAATCCCTGTTGTTGTGCGAGATAAAAGAATAATGAAATCATAAATGCGTTTTAGTGATTAATACCCGAAATTACATCCTAAGCTCCTCTTATTTCGAAATTTGCGATGAACTACAATTTAAGCAAGCTATTTTACTATTTGTTCTGTTGAAATTACAAATTATGCTGTATACCCTTCTAAACCGGGAATCTGTCGCAAAAATTTTCAATAACAGATATTTAATCGCATTTTTAGGTTTTTAATGAAATCGGGAAAGACAATTTTTAAACTTGGCCAACGCTTTTTAATCCATATGTCATTATGGATAATAGTCTTGCTTTTCTTTAGTTTCTTCTTTGGTGTTGATGGTGCCGATTTTAAAACCTTGCTCATATTCTCGGCCTTTTTCCTTCCTGTAACCATAGCTACCACCTATGTATTCACCCATAACCTTATTCCAAATTACCTGCTCCCGAAACGCTATTTCAAATTCGCCCTCTATTCCATCTATACTTTCATAATTTCAGCGATTTTTATCATTTTATCGGCCTTCTATGCACTTGTGATCGTGTTAGGTTTAGAATGGAACGATCAATTTCCTGTATCAAAAAGCCTGTTTTATATCATGATCACTATTTACCTGGTGGTTGTGATCGCTTCAGCTTTTAGTCTGTTGAAAAACAACTATGCTTCCGTTGCGAAGAATGAGGAACTCAAGACCCGCATTCTGGAAGCTCAATTAAAACTGAAGGAGCAGGAACTTCAATACTTGAAAATGCAGATCCATCCGCATTTTCTTTTTAATACTCTGAATACTATCTATGGTTTGAGTTTATCAAAAAATGAGAAGACCCCTGAAATGATCCTTCAGCTTTCAGATCTTTTAGATTATATCCTTTACCAAACCAAAAAACCATTGGTAAAACTTGAGGACGAGATCAACCACATTCGCAATTATATTGATCTGGAAAGAAAACGCTTTCAGGATGCTCTGGAAGTTGAATTTAATTGTGACCAAATTCCTTCTAATATCGAATTAGCACCCATGCTCCTTTTACCTTTTGTGGAGAATAGTTTTAAGCACGGAAAAGGCAATGATGGAAAACTTAGAATATCGATCTGTTTAAAATTAGCAGCCGCGGAACTTGATTTCAAAATCGTAAATTCGATCCAGAACAGTTCTGAAACTAACACCAGCCAGGGAATTGGTCTTCAAAACATAAAACGCAGATTGGATATTCTTTACAGCGATAATTATCGACTGAATATTGAGAATAACAAAGAATCTTTTAGTGTATTACTCAGGTTGAATACTGCAAAAACTCCTACTGATGTCAGATAAAATCAGATGTATTATTGTTGATGACGAACCGGTAGCTTTGGATATCATGGAAAATCATCTTTCAAAGATCGATAAGATCAAGATCATTGGAAGATGTCGAAACGCTTCCGAAGCATTTAATATGATCAACGCCAACAAAACTGATCTCATTTTTCTGGATATCAATATGCCGGGAATTTCCGGAATTTCTTTCGCGAAATCGATCAACAAGGACATCAAAATCATTTTTACAACGGCATATCGGGAATATGCGATAGAAGGCTTCGATCTTCACGCAGTAGATTATCTTTTAAAACCGATCTCTTTTGACCGCTTACTCGACGCCGTAAATAATTTTCAGCAGGTTCATTTAGATCCAGAAGTGCCAAAAGTTCCAAATAAAGCATCAACCGATTTTATTTTCGTGAAGATCGACCGGAAGATGTATAAGATAGATTTCTCGAAAATCCTATGGGTGGAAAGCCTTAGCGACTACCTTAAAATTGAAACTTCTGATGGTTCAAAAGTGACAAGAGAAACAATTTCTTCAATAGAAATAAAGCTGCCTCCCTCGAAATTCATCAGAATCCATAGGTCTTTTATCATAGCCATAGACCAAATAGAATCTTATTCAAATGAAGAAGTAGTCATTCAAAATAAATCAATCCCAATTAGCAGAACATACAAGGAACAAGTGCTCAAAACACTGGAAAAATTTCAATAAAAAACCACCTGCTACAGGTGGTTTTTCTAATTTCGTTCCGAATGTCACCTCGAGCGGAGTCGAGAGGTCTCTCGTGCGCCTGCCTGCAGCAGGGAGTCGAGAGGTTTTACACGTGCAGAGCCCTGTTATCGGTAGCGGCAAGAGCAGCTTCCTTCACAGCTTCAGCGAAAGTTGGGTGAGCGTGGCTCATCCTGGAAATATCTTCGGCAGAAGCGCGGTACTCCATGGCAGTTACGGCTTCGGCAATAAGATCGGCCATACGCGCGCCTATCAAATGTACGCCAAGCACTTCATCAGTCTTTTCATCGGCAAGGATCTTCACAAATCCATCCAGATCTCCGCTGGCCCTGGAACGTCCAAGTGCACGCATCGGGAATTTACCTTCCTTATATTTAACGCCTTCTTCCTTCAATTGCTCTTCGGTTTTACCAACCGCGGCAACTTCAGGCCAGGTATAAACCACACCCGGAATAAGATTGTAATCTACATGAGGTTTTTGTCCGGCCATGGTTTCGGCTACAAAAGTTCCTTCTTCTTCGGCCTTATGAGCGAGCATCGCGCCACGCACCACATCGCCAATGGCGTAAATATTTTCAACATTGGTCTGAAGGTGATCGTTCACCTTCACCCTTCCTTTATCGTCTAATTCTACTCCGGCAGCTTCTGCATTCAAGCCGTCAGTATACGGCCGGCGTCCTACTGAAACCAGGCAGTAATCCCCTTTCAGCTCAATTTCATTGCCTTTTTTATCATCGGCTTTCACGGTGATCTCATCCCCATTTCTTTCCACCGATTTCACCTTTGTCTTCACATGGAATTTCATTCCCTGTTTTTTCAAGACCTTCTGAAGTTCCTTAGACAATGCGCTGTCCATAGTCGGAATAATGCGGTCCATAAATTCAACCACGGTCACTTCAGCCCCAAGACGGCGGTAAACCTGGCCTAATTCCAGCCCGATCACTCCGCCTCCAATCACGATCATGTGCTTCGGAATTTCTTTCAGCTTAAGGGCTTCCGTAGAAGTGATCACGCGCTCCTTATCCAGCTCAATAAATGGTAAATTTGCCGGTTTTGAACCGGTAGCGATAATGGTTTTCTTAGCTTCGATGGTTTCGGTTTCACCATCTTCTTTTTTGATATTGATATGAGTGGCATCTTTGAAAGAACCCAATCCGTGAAACACATCGATCTTGTTCTTGTCCATCAGGAATTTAACACCATCGCAGGTCTGGCTAACCACCGAGCTTTTCCTGCTCATCATCTGCTCCAGGTTCACCTTGATCTCACCGGGAATTTCGATCCCGTGCTCTTCAAAATGTGCAACAGCATCGTGATAGTGATGGGAAGAATCGAGAAGCGCCTTGCTGGGGATACATCCCACATTGAGGCAAGTACCTCCCAAAGTTGAATATTTTTCAATGATTGCAGTCTTCATTCCAAGTTGTGCGCAGCGTATGGCAGCCACGTAACCTCCGGGACCTGAACCTATAATTGCAACATCATATGTACTCATAATGTTCTTTTTGTATGATTTTTTAACGATTGCAAACAAAAGTACGACTATTCTCTGCAATGACCAATGTTGGCTTGCGGCCTTTATAAATTTTTAAGAATTACAGGGTTATGGCCGAAGTGCTCTTGACCTTATTGATAATAAAGGTGCTTTGGGTACTGCCAATATGGTCCAGGTTGGTGAGCTTGCTCACCATGAATTCGCGGTAGGCCGCCATGTCTTTTACCAGCACCTTCAGGATATAATCGTATTCGCCACTCACATGATAGCATTCCAGTACTTCGGAAAGCTGCGTCACCTCCTTTTCAAAATTGGTAAGATAAGTACGCGCATGCTGAATGAGTCTTATCTGGCAAAACACCATGAAGCCCTTTTCCACCTTCTCCGGATCTACCAGCGCCACGTATTTCGAGATCACCCCTTCCCTTTCCAGGCGCTTTATGCGCTCATATATGGCTGTAACTGAAAGGTCCAGCTGGTTTGACAGTTCTTTATTGGTCATTTTACTGTCCTCCTGCAGCTGTTGCAGGATCTTGAGATCGATTCGATCTAGCTTCATAGGCTGAAAATTTTTCCGGTTGAAGGAACGAATTTAGCCAAATTCGATATATAATTCTGATTTTATAGCATTTCATAGTTTTATTTTCTAAGAATGATATTGATCATTGACTTTTATTCGGAATCTCACTTCATTTGAATAGTTCAAGCTAAAAAACTATACATCATGAAATACAAACCAGCAGATAATATCCAGGACCTACAATATTTTGGGGAATTTGGAGGCGTAAACCCTTCTATTTCCGATTCATCGACCTACACCTTCCTTTCGGCCAAGACCATGTTCGACACTTTTGAGGGCAATGCGGAAGGCTGTTATCTCTATTCGAGACATTCTTCGCCTTCCAATCTATATTTGGGGGAAGCTTTGGCTGCCATGGAAGCCACTGAAACCGCCAATGTCGCCGCCAGCGGTATGGGCGCTATCACTCCTACCCTGCTTCAGCTTTGCCAGGCCGGTGATCACATTGTGGCCAGCCGCACTATTTACGGCGGAACTTATGCTTTTTTAAAGAATTTCGCGCCTCGCCTCAATATCGAAACTTCCTTTGTGAATATCACCAAACCTGAAAAAGTGGAAGCTGCGATCACCGAAAACACCAAAGTGATCTTCTGCGAAACCGTGAGCAATCCGCTGCTCGAAATTGCTGATATTGAAGAGCTTTCCAAAATCGCCAAAAAACATGGATTGACCTTGGTGGTAGACAATACTTTCTCCCCGCTTTCCATCACTCCGGCCAAATTAGGAGCCGACGTGGTGATACACAGCCTTACGAAGTTCATCAACGGCAGCAGCGATACGGTGGGTGGCGTTACCTGCGGAACCCAGGAATTCATCAATGCACTGCGAAGTGTGAAGGACGGGGCCAGCATGTTGTTAGGCCCGACAATGGACAGTATGCGCGCCGCTTCTATTCTGAAAAACCTAAGAACGCTGCACATCAGGATGAAACAACACAGCGAAAATGCTATGTTTCTGGCTAAAAAGTTTCAGGAAGACGGTTTCAGAACCGTTTATCCCGGCCTGGAATCACATCCCGGCCATGAGCTCTTCAAAAAAATGATGAATGAAGACTACGGTTTCGGCGGAATGCTAACCGTTGATGTGGGTAGTCTCGACAAGGCAAATGAACTGATGGAGCTGATGCAGAAGAAGAATCTCGGCTATCTTGCGGTAAGTTTGGGCTTTTACAAGACACTTTTCAGCGCGCCGGGAACTTCAACTTCCTCTGAAATTCCGGAGGAAGAACAGAAGGAAATGGGGCTAAGTGATGGGCTTATCCGATTCTCTGTAGGGCTTGATAACGACATTGAACGCACCTATCACCGCATGAAGGAATGCATGGAGGAAGTTGGACTACTCGAGGCTGCTTCAATTTAAATCTTGCATATTTTTAAGTAAAATCGTAACATTACCCTCCGAAAAAAAATGAATTAAAACATAGATGACCCAAAAATAGATCCCCACAGATATTGCTGATTCACTTTAGTAATGCTGTGGGGATTTCTTTTTCAGGGCTTTAACATTGAAAGACTGAATGGAGACCGAAGAAAACTTTCCCGAAAACGACCACATCGTAGAAAATAAGGAACTGAATATTTGGGAGGCCTTGATCCCGGTCATTGCCCTCATTGGAATGCTGGCCTTTAACGTGTACGTTTTTGGAGAAGATGCCCTTAACGGTTCCAATCAGTTTATACTTTTAATGGGAGGAGCTGTGGCTGCGATCGTCGGCTTCTTCAATAAGGTGAGTTATGATAAGATGCTCGACGAGGTTGCCGGAAATATCCAGAGTACCGCGGGTGCTATCCTTATTTTACTGATGGTAGGAGCCCTTGCCGGGACCTGGCTGGTAAGCGGTATTATTCCCACCATGATCTACTACGGACTTCAGATCCTGAATCCCACGATTTTTCTGCCAGCCTGCGTGATCATTTGCTCGGTGATCTCTGTTGCCACCGGAAGTAGCTGGACTACTTCGGCCACAGTGGGAATCGCGCTTATAGGAATTGCCAAGGCACTGGACATTCCCCTGAGTATGACCGCAGGAGCCATCCTTTCCGGAGCCTATTTCGGAGATAAGCTTTCTCCACTTAGTGATACCACCAATCTTGCTCCGGCCATGGCAGGAACCGATCTTTTTACGCACATCCGGTACATGATCTTAACGACCGTTCCTACCATCACAATTACGCTTCTGCTGTTTGTGATCATTGGATTAAACCTGGATGTTTCGGGAGACACCGACACCTCCAGTATCTTAAATGCGATTCAGGATTCGTTTAATATCAATCCGTGGCTTTTCGTGATCCCTTCCATCGTGATCGCCCTTATCATTAAAAAAGTATCTCCCTTAATCGCGCTTTTACTGGGTACGATTTTAGGAGCAATTGCTGCTCTTATTTTTCAACCTGATATCGTCGCGCATATTGCGGGTGTTGAGAAACTTGATTTTATAAGTGCCTACAAAGGCATCATGAATGCCATCACTGTTGACACAGCGGTACAAACTGAAAATCAAAACCTGAACGACCTCTTCTCTTCCAGTGGTATGGCAGGAATGCTGGGCACCATTTGGCTTATCATCTGCGCCATGGTATTTGGCGGGGTCATGGAGGCCATAGGGGCGCTGGCAAGAATAAGCCAGGCGCTGTTGAAGATGTTCCACACCACCTTCGGACTTTTCGCAAGTACTGTTTTCAGCTGCCTTGCCTTGAATGCCACGGCTTCCGATCAATATCTGGCTATCGTGGTGCCGGGAAAAATGTTTGCCAAAGCCTTCCGCGATAAGGGGCTGGCACCCGAGAATCTTAAGCCGTACGCTCGAAGATTCAGGTACGGTAACTTCTGTACTTGTTCCATGGAATACCTGCGGCGCCTATCACAGCGGCGTGCTTGGAGTACCTACCCTCACCTATGTCGGGTATTGCTTCTTTAATTATCTGAGTCCGTTCATGACCTTGCTTTACGCGGCTTTCCACATAAAGATCAAGGAACTCACCACGAATACTACGGCTACAGCCTAAGCTAAGATTGATGAAAACAGGCTTTTTCCGAAGAAATAGAACAATTCTATTGTTTAAGAAAAAGAGTATAGTCAAATTCTATATTTCAATAGGGAATAAAAATTTATTTTCCTGTGCAAACTGAAGTATAGCCTTAAATTTGCTCCTGAAAATAAATAATCATTAAAACCAACACATATGGCATTTGTAGGAAAAAAATTTCCAAACCTAAGCGTTAACGCAATGAATGAAATGGGTGATACCTTCAAACTGAACATTTTTGAAGAAGCCACTAAAAACAACAAAAAAGTATTGTTGTTCTGGTACCCAAAAGATTTCACCTTTGTTTGCCCTACTGAACTTCACGCTTTTCAACAGGCTATGGAAGAATTTGAAAAAAGAAATGTAATGGTAGTAGGAGCTTCCTGCGATACTGCCGAAGTTCATTTCGCATGGCTGAACACTCCAAAAGACAACGGAGGGATTGAAGGCGTAAAATACCCAATCCTGGCTGACTCCAACAGAAATCTGAGTTCAAGACTTGATATTCTTGATATTTCTGATGAATCTTACGACGAGGAAACAGGAGATCTTACTGTTGAAGGAGACAACGTGACTTACCGCGCTACTTACCTTATCGATGAGGAAGGAACTGTTTTCCATGAAGGTATTAATCACATGCCACTTGGAAGAAACGTGAAAGAATTTTTACGCCTAATCGATGCCTACACTCACGTACAGGAAAAAGGTGAAGTTTGTCCAGCAAACTGGGAAGAAGGGAAAGAAGCGATGAACGCCGACCGCGAAGGAGTTGCTTCTTACCTGAGTATGAACTAAAAAGGGAAAGATATTGTTATGGTAAAGGAATTAGAACAAGATAATTTAAGCGAGATCGTTGCAGCTGAAGATACCGTGGTGGTTCAGTATATGGCCGGCTGGTGCGGAAACTGCAGACTCATGAAGCCCAAGTTCAAGAAACTGGCTTCAGAGAACGAAAATGCGACCTTCGTGATGGTTGACGCCGAAAAATATCCGGAGTCAAGGAAACTGGCCAAGGTAGATAATCTTCCTACTTTCGCTACCTTCAAAAGCGGCGATTTCGTAAACCAGGTTCAAACCAACAAATTTGAACCGCTAAAAGACCTAGTAGATGAAGTTACCAGTAATTAGACATCTGCAGCGCAACAACGACGTTGAGAAATTGGAAACTACCATTGAGGTACTGGAAAATTTTACCGAACACCGCTCTGTTTCCGAAGAAGAAATGGATGTGATCGGGGAATTGATAACCAATCTTTGCGGCGCCGTTGAAGTGCACAAAATGATAGAAAATGGCGAGCCCGAAGTGGACGCTGCCAATAAGTTTGTGAAGAAAGTGTTAGGATCAATAGACAAATAAATCCTTGCTTTCCAGCAAATTCAATACACCAGGAGGTTGTTTTTAATTAAGCAACCTCCTTTTGATTTATGATAATTTTAGTAATTCTAATTTAGTTAAGTCCTAAATTTATCTCTCTAACCAAACATGATTGCTATGTCGCAGATAACGTTCAAGGGAAAGAAGGTCACGACCTATGGTGAACTTCCCGCTAAAGGTGAAAAGGCTCCGCATTTTAAACTCATTAAAACGGACCTGTCTACAGCCACCCTGGAGGACTTTAAAGGCAAGAGAGTGATCATGAACATCTTTCCCAGTATAGATACCAATGTTTGCGCCACTTCGGTTCGCAATTTCAATGAAAAAGCTACCGGCCTTAAGAATACGGTGGTCCTTTGTATTTCGCGCGACCTTCCTTTTGCTCAAAAGCGCTTCGTCAATGATGAAGACCTCCGGAATGTGGTAAACCTATCCGATTTCAGGGAACGGGAATTCGGAAAAGACTACGGCGTTGAAATGCTCGACGGACCTCTGGAATGCCTGCTTTCGCGGGTGGTGATCGTGCTGGATGAAAACGGGAAGGTGATCCACACCCAGCAGGTTTCAGACATTGGGGACGAACCCGATTACTTCGCTGCTTTAAAAACCCTCTTATAATGAAGGACAGTTTCCTCGGAAAACGCATCAGAGGAGGAGGATATGCCATAAAAGGTGCATGGTTATTGCTAAAACATGAACCAAGTATCCAGGTACAATTTGCCGTTGCACTCGCGGTGACCGCCGCAGGGTTCTACTATGATATCACCAAAACCGAATGGCTTTTCCAGATCACCGCTATCGGGTTGGTAATGGCTACCGAAGGCCTGAATACCGCCCTGGAAGCTATGGCCGATTTTGTTCATCCCGATTTCCACAATAAAATAGGCCATATCAAAGATGTGGCCGCAGGCTCGGTGCTCATTGCTGCCGTGACCGCAATAGTGATAGCAGCTTTTATCTATTATCCCTATATCTTTCAAACCGGCTGATCCTTCTACTGCAAAATTTTCTTTATCAAGCCTTCTTTAGAATAGATCAGAAATAAAGAAATTCCGTTATTCACAGCGCTTGAAATAAAGGCGGCTTTAGGACGTTCTGTTAGAAAACCAGACTCTTCAGAAAATGAATTTTATTTTCTTACTTTAGAAGAGCCTAATTTGTATTTTTGCCCAAATCCGTCAAAACATTTATGGCCCGTAAGAAGAAAAAATCTGCCCCGAAAACCACCAATAAGAAGCTGAAAAAACCTTCTTTCAAGCTTAACCGGCAACAAAAAGTGGTATTGGGAAGTTTTTTGATGCTCTTCGGGATTGCCCTTTTTGTGGCCTTTATCTCTTTCCTGTTCAACTGGCAGGCTGACCAGAGTACCCTTAACGAATTTGCCGACCGGCAGGTGGAAGCCCGCAACTGGCTCAGTAAATTCGGCGCCCTGGTAAGCGACTTTTTTATCTATAAGGGTTTTGGTCTTGCGGCCTTTGTCATAGCCTTTTTAGTGAGTCTAAGCGGAATCCATCTTTTCTTCGGAATAAAATCGGAAAAACTTTCAAAATCCTGGTTTTGGGGAATTCTGGTCATGATCTGGCTCTCGGTGTTCTTCGGCTTTTTCGCTGGGAGCAATGCGTTGCTCGGCGGACAAATAGGCTTTGAAATGAACGATTACCTGCAGGATTATCTCGGGCTCTTCGGAACTGCCCTGCTCATGCTCTTCCTGCTCACCGCTTATATTTCCATCAGGCTGAAGCTTACTCCCGAACAGATCGGGAATTATTTAAGATCCCAGAAAAAGGATATTTCTGATGAATTCCGATCAGAAAAAATACACGTTGCCGAAACCGACGAAGAAAAATCATGGAAAGAAAAAACAGCCGTAAAAAAAGAGGCTAAAACTTCAGAAATAGATCTTAAGACAGAAACGGTTGCTCCTGAAGAGGCTTCCGTAGAAAAACAAGTTCCACGCCCCGAACCCGCTAAAGAAAATTCTTCTAATGAAGAGGTGCAAATGGAGGTGGAAGCTGCGCCTGAAGAGGAAGAAGAGGATAATATTAGTTCCAGGCTGGTCAAAGATTTCGGCGAATTTGATCCCACACTGGAATTGAAGAATTACAAGTTCCCTACCCTTGATCTTCTAAAAGACTACGGCGGCGGAATCACCGTCAACCAGGAGGAGCTGGAGGAAAACAAGAACCGCATTGTCGACACGTTGAAAAACTATAAGATCGAAATTGCACAAATCAAGGCGACGGTTGGTCCTACAGTGACGCTCTACGAGATCGTGCCCGAAGCCGGGATAAGGATCTCCAAGATCAAAAACCTGGAGGATGACATTGCGCTATCACTTTCGGCTTTGGGAATCAGGATCATTGCCCCTATTCCGGGGCGGGGAACCATCGGGATCGAGGTTCCCAATAAAAATGCGACCATTGTATCGATGAGATCGGTGATCGCATCACAGAAATTCGTCAATGCCGAGATGGAACTTCCAATGGCGTTGGGAAAAACCATTTCTAACGAAACCTTCGTCGTAGACCTGGCTAAAATGCCGCACATGCTTATGGCAGGAGCTACCGGGCAAGGGAAATCAGTCGGGCTCAATGCTATCCTAACTTCGCTGCTCTACTGCAAGCATCCGGCCGAGGTGAAATTCGTGCTGGTAGATCCGAAGAAAGTGGAACTTACGCTTTTCAACAAGATAGAACGACATTACCTGGCGAAACTTCCCGATACCGAAGAAGCCATTATTACCGATAATACCAAGGTGATCAATACGCTGAATTCACTTTGTATCGAAATGGACAACCGTTACGAGATGCTGAAAGATGCCATGGTTCGTAACATCAAGGAGTACAATGTCAAATTCAAAGCCCGTAAGCTCAATCCCGAGAACGGACATAAATTCTTACCGTACATCGTGCTTGTGGTCGACGAGTTTGCCGACCTAATCATGACCGCCGGAAAAGAAGTAGAAACTCCCATCGCCAGGCTGGCCCAGCTGGCAAGGGCAGTAGGAATTCACCTCATCATCGCTACCCAGCGACCTTCGGTAAATGTAATAACCGGGATCATTAAGGCCAACTTCCCGGCCCGTATCGCCTTCAGGGTAACTTCCAAGATCGATTCCCGCACCATCTTGGATGGCCAGGGTGCCGATCAGCTAATTGGCCGCGGGGATATGCTCTTCACCCAGGGGAATGAACTCAAAAGGCTTCAATGCGCTTTCGTCGATACTCCGGAAGTTGATAAAATAACTGAATTCATCGGTTCACAAAAAGCCTATCCCGATGCCCACCAGCTACCCGCCTATGAAAGTGAGGAAAGTGGCACAGGAGTTGATATAGACGTAAGCGAAAGAGACAAACTCTTTCGCGAAGCCGCTGAAGTGATCGTTACTGCGCAACAAGGATCGGCTTCGTTGCTGCAACGAAAACTGAAACTGGGTTATAACAGGGCCGGTAGAATAATTGACCAATTAGAGGCCGCAGGCATTGTTGGACCTTTTGAAGGTAGCAAGGCCCGCCAGGTTTTGGTAACCGATTTAGCAGCTTTAGATCAGTTATTAAATGAAGAATAGTACAATCAAAATTGAAATGAAAAAATTAGCACTTTTACTTATTGCCTTTGTTACGCTGGGAACACAGGCTCAAAACTCACAAAAAGCCGAAGATCTCCTCAACGACGTTTCCTCTAAAGTTAAAAGCTATGACAATATGGTTATAGATTTTAAATACTCCCTGGAGAACACTGCCGAAGATGTAAGCCAGGAAACCCGTGGCGATGTAAGCATCAAGGGAGATAAATACCTTCTGAATCTGATGGGAACCACACAGATGTTCGACGGAAAAAAGATATATACCATCATTCCTGAAGACGAAGAGATCAATATTTCAACTTACAATCCCGACGAAAGCAACAGCATTACTCCTTCCAAGATGTTCACCTTCTACGAAGAGGGTTACAACTACGAGTGGGACGGCACACAAAACGTTAAGGGAAGAACAATTCAGTATATAAAACTGACTCCCAAAGACAGCAATGCTGAGGTGAAAAACATCCTGTTGGGAATAGACAATCAGACCAAGAATATCTATAATCTTATCCAAACCCAGGAAAACGGTACCAAGATCACCATTACGGTAAAAAGTTTCAAAACAAATCAGCCTATTGCCAAAAACCTGTTTACCTTTGACCAGGACAGGTACGCAAATTATTACATCAACCGTTTAGACTAATTTGAAGATATTAGACAGGTACATATTAACCAGTTACCTAAAAACTTTTTTCACCGTTTTCATCATCCTCATGTTCATTTTTGTACTCCAGACCATCTGGCTGTACATAGGTGAACTGGCAGGGAAAGATCTGGATGCGGAAATAATCTTCAAATTCCTGTTATATTTTTCACCGAAGCTGGTACCACTGGTACTGCCGCTCACCATTCTGCTCACTTCCATCATGACCTTTGGGAATTTTGCAGAAAACTACGAATTCGCGGCTATGAAATCTTCGGGTATTTCCTTACAAAGAGCCATGCGCGGGCTAACGGTATTTATTTTATTCGTTAGCCTTGTCGCTTTCTTTTTTGCGAATAATGTCATTCCCGCGGCCGAATATAAATCGATCAATCTCCGGAAAAATATCGCCAAGCTGAAACCAGCAATGGCTATTACCGAAGGGGTCTTCAATGAGGTGGGCAATATCAACATCAAAGTCGATAAGAAAACCGGGAATAACGGCCGTTATCTTCATAATGTCATCATTCACAAGAAGACCAACCGAAGCGGGAACTATACCGTCATGAAAGCTAAGGAAGGAGAACTCGTGGGCAGCACCGAATCTGACGTGCTTTCCCTTATTCTGAAAGACGGGAATTATTACGACGAAGTTCAGCCTAAAGATTACAAAAAGCGGAAAGACAAGCCTTTCGCCAAGAGCTATTTCAAGGAATACGTGATTAACCTGGACCTTTCCAATTTCAATAATGTGGACCTGGAAGACGAAAGCTACAACAGTACCCAGGGCATGCTGAAGATCTCAGAACTTCGGGAAAGTATCGATTCGTTTTCTACGTCCTATAATAGGCGCGTAAAACAGTTCTCTGACAATATGTACCGCCGTACGCAGGTGAGGCCGGTGGATATTCGAAATGGAGTAGTCAAGGCTGCCAAAAAAGATACGCTAAAGGTGGAAAATGACTCTATTCTTTCAGCCTTTGAACCTTACCAGTCACAGCAGATCGTCAATCTGGGCCTTGGAACTGTAAATGCTACGCTTTCCAACATCATCATCAAAAAGCAGGAATTTAAGAATGCTTCCAAACAGCTTAACAAGTTCGAGATCGCTTTACATGAAAAATACGCTTTGGCCGTAGCCTGTCTCATCCTGTTTTTTGTTGGAGCTCCCCTGGGCGCCATCATCCGCAAAGGAGGAATGGGATTACCTATGGTAGTGGCCATATTATTGTTCCTCACTTATCACTTCATCGGGATATTTGCCAAGAACAGTGCCGAGGACGGCAGTATCAGTCCGTTCCTTGCCACCTGGCTCTCGACTTTGATCATGCTCCCCCTGGGTATTTTTCTTACTTACCGAGCCACTACCGATCAGGGACTTTTCGCTTTTGATACGATTATTGACCCTATCAGGAAGACCTTGAAAAAAGCGGGACTCATCAGGCCCAGAAAGAAATAGATTAAATACCTTTGCAGCCTTAAAACCTACAGTAATGGCCAAACAAAGACCTATAGCAGAAACCATTAAACTCGACAGGATCGAAGACGCTATCGACGATATTCGTGCCGGGAAGGTCATAATTGTCGTAGACGATATCGACCGTGAAAATGAAGGAGATTTTGTGGCTGCTGCTGAAAAGGTTACCCCTGAAATGATCAATTTCATGGCTACTCACGGCCGCGGACTCATATGCGCACCTATTACTGAAGCCCGCTGTAAAGAGCTGAAACTGGAAATGATGGTAGGCAACAATACCGATCCTATGGAGACCGCTTTTACCATCTCTGTCGATTTGAGGGGGCAGGGTGTCACCACGGGAATTTCAGCTGCCGATCGTGCCAAAACTGTACAGTCGCTCATCGACCCTGCGATCAAACCTTCCGATCTTGGGCGTCCCGGACATATTTTTCCGCTGAAGGCTAAAGAAGGCGGAGTCTTAAGAAGGACGGGGCATACCGAAGCCGCTATCGATTTTGCCCGCCTCGCCGGATTTGAACCTGCAGGAGTGATCGTTGAGATCATGAATGAAGACGGCACCATGGCAAGGCTTCCGCAGCTATTAAAAGTGGCAGATCGTTTCAACCTGAAAGTAGTATCTATTGAAGATCTTGTGGCCTATCGTATGCAGCACGATTCCCTGATCGAGAAAAAAGAAGATTTTGACCTTCATACCCGCTTTGGAGACTTCCGCCTGCGGGCATATAAACAAACCACCAACAACCAGGTGCATATGGCCCTCACCAAAGGAAACTGGAAACCTAATGAGGAGATCATGGTGCGGGTGAATTCTACATTGGTCAACAACGATATCCTGGGCACTCTCACCAATGATGCCGACAAGAAACTGGACACCATGTTCAAGGCGATCAATGAAGAAGGCCGTGGAGCCATTGTTTTTATCAATCCGGCGAATCAGTCTTTAAACCTGCTTACCCGTTTACACGAGCTCAAAGACCGGCAGAAACAAGGCGAAATGAAAGCGCCTCCGGTGATCATGGATAACAAAGATTTTGGAATTGGAGCACAGATTCTTCACGACCTGGGAATCCACAAGATAAGGCTGCTCTCAAACAGCCAGCAAACAAAACGTGTGGGTATGATCGGGTACGGCCTTGAAATTACCGAGTACGTAAATTATTAATCCTTTTCAATGATGATCTCGTCCAGCGGTCGCCGTACCTTTTTGAAGCTGGAGAACATATCGTCATGTGCCCGGTAGCCAACAGGCAAAACTAAAACCGACTGCAGATTTTCCTGCTCTAAGTTCAGCAGAGAATCATATTTTTCAGGCTCAAAGCCCTCCATGGGACAGGCGTCAATACCTTCGGTGGCGCAAACGGTCATAAGAGTCCCGAGACAAAGGTAAGCCTGGTTTACCGACCAATTTCTGATCTCTTCCTGTGGCTTCGCCTTGAAATCGTCCATGAGAAAATTCCGGAAAGGTTTAATGATTTCCTCCGGCGTCTCGCGGATATGCTTCACCCTTTGAAAATACTGATCAATGAATTCGGGGCCCACCTCTTTTTCTATGCATAATACCAGTACATGGGAAGCCGTGCTCAACTGCTGCTGATTCCAGGAATACGCCTTCAGTTTTTCCTGAAGTTTCTTATTGTGAATGATCACCAACTTAAGAGGTTGCAGCCCGTAGGAGGTGGCTGTAAGATTGAAAGCCTTCTTTAGAATATCGATCTTTTCAGCTGAAACGATCTTTTCAGCATCAAACTTCTTAGTCGCATATCTCCATTGCAGTGCTTCAATATTGCCCATTTTTATCCTCCTTTTTATTTGTACAAAGTTAAACAATGATGGAAGATGTCCCGGCGTTAAAGAATAAAATAAACCAATTCTCCCAATTATATTAGCTATATTCGACCTACTCTCATGAAGACAACCTTACAGGAAATGAAGCGGATAAAAAAAATAATTCTTGCATTTGTTTTAATTCTTGTCCTTGTCATTCTTCTCGTGCTGGGTGTCGAAGCCTATATCAGGCAGGAAACCGCAGGCATGATCACCAATAAGATTGAAAAGGTTGAGCCCGTAAGCACGATCATTGTCCTGGGAGCCAGTGTTCATTCCGACGGGCAGCTCTCGCCTATTCTTAAAGACCGCGTTGATGCCGCTTTGGATCTCTTCAGAAGCGGAAAGGCCGGAGAGATCCTTGTTTCGGGAGATCATCGGCGGGATGATTATAATGAGGTAAGCGCAATGCAAAATTATCTGCTGAAGAAGGGCGTTCCCAGCAACCGGATCCTGCTGGACCATGCGGGCATTGACACCTACGACAGTATGTACCGGGCCAAGGCCGTCTTCGGAATTAAGGATGCCGTGGTGGTCACCCAGAAATTCCATTTACCCCGGGCAATTTTTATCGCAGAAAACCTTGGACTTCACTACACCGGATTCGCTGCTTCCAGCCGGGAATATGAGCCCGATAACCGAATCTTAAGAAGGGAGAAATTGGCCAATATTAAGGCGCTTTGGGAACTGGCGCTGCATAAAGGTCCTGCCACCTTAAAAAGGCGGCTTTAGGCTTTTTCTGCCCTCCCCTGTCTTTTCTTTTGCCGTCTTATTACTTATATTTAGCAGACCAACTAAAAAACCACTCTATATGTTCCGATGGCTTATCCACCTTTTGGCCGATGCCGTAGTCTTACTGGCAGCCGCCAACATGATGAAAAAAGTACAGCTCAAAGGCTTCAAAACTGCCCTGCTGGTAGCTTTTATCATTGGTATTCTCAGCTTTTTCCTCAGCTGGCTCCTCACGGTCGTTTTGAACATTGCCACGCTTGGCCTCTTTTATTTCCTTGGCCTTGGCTTTATAACCCGTATCGTGGCGTATGCCATCATCATTGAAATTGCCGACAAACTGAGCTCCGATTTTAAAACAGTAGGTTTTCTACCTTCTCTCTGGCTGGCTATCATTCTGGCCATTACCGGAGGCATTGTGGATGCTCTCTTATTTTAAGGAATTTCAGAAAAGGAATTAAGAACTGCCCTACCTCAACAGGTACTGCAGTCATTTTTTGTTATTCTCCCAGATGAGGAAACCATTCCTCATTTGATCTATCGTATAAACCTATGACCAAAGTGTAAAAACCAATCTCTTCTCTACTGAAAACGGAAGGATTTCAGCTAAATTTGACCTCTTAAAAGGAACTTATGATTAAACTCATCGTAGCCGACATGGACGGCACCTTACTGAACGACCAGCACGAGCTTCACCCCGATTTCTGGAAGGTTGAAGAAGAACTTTCCCAAAAAGGAATTCTTTTTTCAATAGCCAGCGGGAGACAGTTCTATAATCTGGAAGCAAAATTTGAAAGGATCAAGGACCGTATCTTGTTTCTGGCCGAAAACGGCACCTACGTTTCATATAAAGGCAAAGAACTTTACACCAACTCTCTGGATCACGAGCACGCGGTTGGTTTTATCGAAATGGGAAGAAAACTTGAGAATACCATGCTGGTATTGTGCGGCAAGGAATCGGCTTATATTGAGACCACTGATGAGGAGTTCACCAAAGAGATCTCCAAGTTCTATAAAAGACTGGAGGTGGTAGAAGATCTCACTAAAGTTAAAGATGTGGTGCTTAAGGTAACCCTCTGTAACTTTAACGGGGTTGAAGATCACACCTATCCGCATTTCGTTAATTATACCGATCGTTTCAAGGTGGCCGTCGCCGCGAAGGTTTTCATAGATATTACCGCTTTGGACGCCAATAAAGGGAATGCGATAAAAGACATCCAGCAGGAGCTGAATATCTCTCCGGAAGAAACTCTCGTCTTCGGGGATTACCTGAACGACCTGGAAATGATGAAGGCTGCGAAATACAGCTACGCCATGAAAAATGCGCATCCCGAGATCATTAGCGCCAGCAACTACATCACCAAATACGATAACAATGAAAACGGTGTGCTTAGGACGATTGAAGAACTGGGATTAGTGGAAGTCAAAGAAGCGTAAATCTGATCATTTTTTCCACCCCAAAACCAGACCTCTTTTTCCGTAAAAAAACCTGACCTCATAGGTTTTCGAAACCTGTGAGGTCTCAGTTTCCCTATTATTTCACAATGATATTAGTCTTGTCAACTCCGGTGTTCCCGCTCACCGGATCGAAAGCATAAACAATAATTTCGTAGAGGCCTTTTTCCAGTTTCGTTTCCGCGGAAAAAGTGCTGGTTTTTTCACCAATTTCAAGTGGAAGTTCCTTTACTTTTTCGCCATTCTGACTAATAAGGGCTTTCACCTCGTACTGCTGCGCGTCCCAGATCCCACCATCGGTTACAGGACAACCGCACATCATTACCACATTTGCCCTGATTTCCACATTTTTATCGGCATTAAGGCCTTCGTGCGTCTGCGGAGAAAGAATATCAACCACAAAACCCGGAATCTTCAGAACTACCCCATCTCCTTTGATGTCTTTGCCCGGAATAACCCAAAGCTGCGTACTACTGAGAACCCTTGCCTGCTTCTTGTTAAATGGGGCAATGGCTTCCACAGTCACAAAAACAGGTTCCTGAATTTTAAGGCTGGCGTCAAAGCCGGCGGTGTTTTCTTCAGAAAGAGCTTTTCCGCGTTCCTGCGGCTGCTTCATGAGTTTATCGGTATTCCCGGTGCTGCCACTCGTCATCCCCTGATCCAGGATCTCGCCCGTTACGGCGTCGCGTACTATGATCTTAGCCCCACCAATGGAACTGCCGATAAACTTGGCATCGTTGGCCCGGGCCCGGATCATTACATGAGTTTCCTGCGCAATCAGACTGCCGGTGAACAGCGTTAAGAGTAAGAATATTTTTAATGTAGCTCTCATCAGATGGATTTTTGTCCTCTAAGGTACAAAAGAAGATGAAATTCGGCCATTTAAGCAATTGGTTCTGCTTCCTCCTCTTCTGCAGGTGTGGTGAAATTTTTCGGATCGGCCTTATACTGCTTCACATATTCCCGCAGGGTCTGCATCTCTTCTTCGTTCAGGTCGTTGGCTTTCATGTCTTCTGAAAGCTGAAGCCAGGGCGAAGGATGTTCAAAATCGTATTTTCCGAAAACCATGAAGGGCGTGCCGTGCCGGTCAAGCTGATTTCCATTCAGCTTCCACATATTAGCCCATTCATAAATGAATTTAGCATCCTCCTGAAACATTCGCACACAAGAATGACTGGCAGGGAAACCGGGCAGCGTATACTGATGGGTTCCCACGCCGTCGAAATTCATGAAATTAAAATAATAGGGCATCACCCAGGATCCGTTAATGGTGCTGATCTTTCGCTTGGCTTTATAGTTGGCATAATGAAGTCCGTTAGGTGTGGGCGTAGATTGTTTTCCCGAACTTACCGGCCCCCAGCGGAGCAATTTTCCGCTTTCATAAATTCCGAATGCCTGCACCCGCTGGTTGATAAGCAGAGCCTTTGGAATAGAATCCAATATTTCAAGTTCCTTCGGAAACGGACTGTACACGGCCAGATCAGTAGTCAAAGTATCGGGAATTACCATAACATCTTTAATTCCCACCCGATATCCATCTACCCTGTTCAGGGCGTAAAGTGTATTTTTTTGTTCTTTGGAAAAGCGGGAATTAAAGCTATCGAGCTCAGCTTTGGTGTTCAGGCTGTCTATATGGTAAGTGATCTCCAGCCTTTTTTCTTTCTTTATTTTCTCTACGTTCACATTCTGAAAATCAGCGACAGTATCACTAACCTTGTTTTGCATGATGGGCTTGTTGGTCTTTTCAGCTTCCGGAAGGCAGGAAAACAAAAGCAAACAGGATAACATTCCCAGGATGGGAGTCAACTTCTTCCTCTTTAATATTGATAAAGTTCTGAACAAAACAGGGGGCTTTTAAGGGTCCTGCGACCCGATGTTTGATACAGCTAAAATAAATTCCGGGTACTTTTTTATCTGCCAAAGGAGCGTTAATACTTTGTTGAAATTCTTATAAAGCCGCTGATAATCTTAGATAAGCGCACACAATTCCTCGTTCAGCATAAAAAATCCCTTCAGAGAAGAAGGAGCAAAATCCGGGCCGCTTCTTCAAAAATTGAATAGCGTTTACTAACTTAATAAGCTAAAATTCAGCGATATGGAAAACAGAAGAAGTTTTATAAAGAGATCCGGGCTTTTTCTGGCCGCGAGCAGCCTCCCCTGGCCGGAGTATCTTTTTCCGAAGCCAAAAAAACTGGGAGTAGCGCTCGTAGGATTGGGCTATTACAGCACCGATTTACTGGCCCCTGCCCTGCAGCTCACCAATCACTGTGAGCTAAGGGGAATTGTTACCGGTAGCCCGGAAAAAATTCCGGTTTGGCAGAAACGCTACGGGATAAAGGATGCTAACGTTTACAACTATAGAAACATGCACCTACTGGCTAATAACGATGATATTGATGTGGTTTATGTGGTTGTGCCGAATAGCCTTCATGCGAAATATGCGGTGATCGCAGCCAATGCCGGCAAACATGTATGGTGCGAAAAACCCATGGCGAAGACTTCGGAAGAATGCCGGCAGATCATTGCTGCCTGCAATAAAAACAAGGTGAAACTATCTATTGGATACCGCATGCAGCATGAGAAAAATACCCAAACCCTTATGAAGTGGGCAGAAGTTCGTCCTTTCGGAAAGATCCTGAAGCTGGAGGCAGCAGCAGGTTATAACGGCAGAAGTATCACCCCGTGGAAGCTCAAAAAGGAAATGGGTGGCGGTGCGATGTACGACATGGGTGTTTATCCGCTCAACGCCGTACGATATTCTACGGGAATGGAACCTCTTTCGGTGAGTGCCACGCACAGCACTAAAAGACCGAAAATGTTTGATGAAGTGGATGAAACCACCGTTTTCGACCTGGAATTTCCCAATGGGATCAAAGCGCATTGCCGCACCAGCTTTGGGGAGAATCTCAATAACCTCGAGGTGAACTGTGAAGACGGATGGTATTATTTAAGGCCATTCCAGGCATATTCAGGAGTGAAAGGCAAAGCCAGCGACGGGACAATTTTGCCTCCCTTCGGAAAAAACCAGCAGGCGGTGCAGATGGACGATGATGCTTTGGCTATCCTCAATGACCGGCCGGTGATGGTTCCCGGCGAAGAAGGTTTACGGGATATTCTTATCCTGGAGAAGATCTATGAGTCGGCGGCAAAGGGAGGCAAAAGCCTGAGCCTGAAGAATTAAATTTCCAGACCATTCAGCTCTCGAAAATGAAATTTCTTCCGAAGAAAAACAACAGGAAAAAAGTGCTCTTCCAGTCAGATAAAATGCCTGAAAAAGCCATAATCTTAGCCAAAGAAGTCGTATTTTTAAGTACAGCATTCTGACCGAATGCCCCGAAAATTTAAATATTGAGGTTATGGAAAATCATGTACTGGTCTCAGAGATCATGACCAAAAATCTTATCAAACTGCATCTTAAAGATGAACTTTCTCACGCCGAAACATTGTTCAAAAAACACCATATACGGCATTTGCCTGTTGTTGAAGGCGAGCATATTGTAGGAATGCTGAGCTATAATGACCTGATGCGGATCTCTTTTGTAGATGCCACCGATGATGACGGCGAAGACGTAGAAACCACCGTGTACGACATGTTTTCCATCGAACATGTGATGACGAAGAAAGTAGTGAGCGTTTCTCCTGAAACCAGCATCAAAGAAGTGGCAAAGATCTTTACCGAAAGTGAATTTCATGCCCTGCCCGTGGTTGCTCACGACAATCTGGTAGGGATCGTCACCACAACCGATGTCATTCGATATCTGCTGGACCAATATTAGGATCAGAAAATCCTAAAGCTGTCTGTCCCAGAAGTAGTATAGGATCCGGAGAGCCAGGATATCAAAAATACCCTGGCGTAGGAAAATGACCGCTTATTCCATTTAGTAAAAGCTCTATTGTGAAGGAGCTTTTTTGTAAGTGTAGTGCTCCCCCGGCGTTAAAAATTTTTGAAAGCCTGTCCTGAGCTAAGTCGAAGGGCCTTGGAGAAAATTTAGCCGGGGGAGTACGGTTCCAATTTGCGAGAGCAAAATTGGAAACACCTATCAAGAAAACGTCAATACTATTTTCTTTCAGAATCTCATCCAATAGATTTCCTGTTCATCCAGAGACCCTGAAACGAGTTCAGGGTGACGAAATTGGTCTTTTCCGAGACAGCTTCAACTCCTGTTGAAAATCAATTCATCGGGATCACCCTCAGGTAATCCAGCATGGCTTTATTCACCTCCACGTTCATATTGTTGTTCCAGTCTTCGAATTTCAGCTTCAGTTGATTTTCGCCCTTTTTCAGCTCAACCGTAAAGGAGTTCGAATATCCCCAATCTGACCACTCGTCTTTTCCGCGCTGCGGAAAGATCATCGCGCCGGTATAGTCGCCGTTGGTGTACAAGCTTCTGATGGCGCATTTGTTATCGGTGTTCCAGGGGCCGCTGCCGTTGGAATACCTGAAATCCACAATATATTTTCCTGCTTCTGAAACTTCCACAGGAACAGAGATCTCGCGATTTTTCCCGGTGGAAATTTCTACGAAGCCGTTTCCGGAGTAATTGACGTAATCTTCAGAAGATTTCGAGGCAAATTTCTCCATTTCCAGTTGCTGCGCGTTCTTTTCCTTATACACCCAAACCGGCTCACTGGTGAAAGATTCGAAGCCGTTAGGGCCGATGGCGCTTACTTTGAGCTCGGTAAAACCGGTCGCAGAAACCTCGAATTTCGTATCGGTAGTTTCCTCTGCCACTTTTCCATTTTTGTACACTCTGTACTTTTGAGCTCCTTCCATAGGTTCCCAGCTAAAAACGGAATCGGCATATTTCGCCTGAGGCGTAGTTAGCGTAAATTTATTTTCGACCATGTTCATCGAATCTGAACCAAAGTCGTTGTTGGCCATTTCGATCTCTATTTTGTGCGCTCCGGAAATATCTGCAGGAAGTAAATTGTCCTTCAGCTGTTTCCCGTCCAGCTTCACCGATTTGGACTTATTTCCGAAGCCGTTTACAGTAATATTGAGCACAGCCTTGCGATAAGGGAAATTTGATAATGTCTTGGTGCCGCCGTAGTTCTTCGGAATCACCGGATTGAAAGAGAGTCCGTTTTCTTCGAATTTCATCCCCATGAACAGGCGGTGTACCATGGCCATATTCCCGGCCATACTCCAGAGCATTCTGTTAGAATTGATCTCGGTGCCTTTGAAGTCGCCACTTTGGGCCACAAAATTCTCATAGTTGCTCAGGAACAACGCCGCAGGACGATAGATCGCCGCCAGGCCGAAATTCAGCATTTTCTCATTGCCTGCCTTAGCCGCGGCAAGGTTCCAGTACGACTGCACGAACGGCCATACCGAATTGTTGTGGTAAGGCGGAATTCCCGGGATCTGCGGATAAATAGTTGGTGTTCCAAAAGGAGTTACCGGTGCTTTAGAAATAATATTCTTTGCCCTGCCTTCATCTGCAACGTCAAAAACAATCGATAAAGCTTCTCCCAGCGCCTCAAAGCGCGGCGAAAGATCCCGGTATTTTCTTCCGTAGAGATATTGGCCATAATAGCCTTTCTCTTCCTGCCATAATTCTTTGTTCACAGCCTGCTTTATGGTTTCAGCTTCCTTAAAAGCCTCTTCTCCCGATTCACCCAAAGCTTCGGCCATTTTGCCCAAAATCTGATGCGCTTCATAATGCACCACGTTGGTACCGAGGTTCTGAGATTCGGCAATATCAACATTGTTCATCCATTTTGGATAGGTTTGCTCCCGCCAGTCAAGGAAGGAAGACTCGCCCTTGTAAAGACCATTTTCAGCAGTGAGCGTTTTTGCATCGTCGGCAAGCGTGTTTTTGATGATCTCGTAGCTCTGTTTTAACCAATCGCGATCGCCCGTTACCTTATAGACTTCCCAGGCGGCAATGCTCCAAACCACACGATCGGAAGAAACCGGCCAGGCCCCGCCAGAACCAGTATCCTGAATAATGCGGCCCCTTTTCACCTTTTTCATCAGGCTGATCTTGGCCACTTCAGGCTCGTGATAGGCAAAAGCCAGGTAAATACTGTAACTAATGTCACGGGTCCACACACCACCCCATTCGGCACCTGTTCTAAAGGTACTGTCGGCTTCGATATTCTTCAGGCCTTCTTCCGTAGAAAGTTTGAAAAGCGCATCCACGATCGGCTGATCTGAAGTATAGGAAGGTTTTGCAGAAACATCCTTGCTCAGCTCCCAGCTTTTCTCTTTAGCTTCGGAAGGATCGTACGGATTCATATTGAGCGTAATGGTATAAATTCCGTCGCCGTCCTCGTCTTTTAGCTCCAGTCCTTTTTCCTGAAGATTGGAGAAATCCCAGGAAAGTGGCTCTGAACCTCCTGCAATGTAAAATCCTTTGAAATCCTGTTTGGCGATTTTGCTGCCATCGTAGGCTTCATAATACCCCTGCTTTTCAAACTGCTCCAAAACCGGACTCATATCCACCCGGAAAGTGTACTCGTGATTGGGCTTCAGCTTTTCGTCCTTGTCCTCAAGCTTCTCTGAATCAGCCTTTCCGAAGGTAAAAACCGGCGATTCATGCTCGTTCTTTCCGATAAGCACATGATGATTATGGCCGGGCTTCAGTTCGATATCCTTCTCATTAATAGTGAATTTGAAGCTGATGTAATTGGAGTAATTCTGGCTCGCCGGACTTTGATAATTTGAGGTGATCTTATCTGAAGACTCCACCACAGCCCGGTTGGAACCCTGCACCACACTGTCCCTGTAAACCGTGAACTGGTCTGATTTATACAGAACATCCGGATTCTTCTCTGGCCCCGAGGCACATCCTATGACAGTTATTGCTGCAATGGCTATTAATGATTTGCTACTGAATTTCATGAGATTAAATTACTTTTCAAAAGTATTGCTGAATTAATTTACTTTTTCCCGCTTCTTTTTCTTCGGAAGTTTGATGCTTTGACTGGCATGGGAAGACCAACCGGAATAATAGATTTCGCCGTTCTTCACCAGCCCGATCCTGTATTTTCTGTTTGTTTTACGCTGCCCTTCGGTTTGCTGAATATCGATCTTCAGCTTGTCATCTGAAGTTTTGGAAGCACGGAATTCGGTTACTGAATAATCGCCGTCCTGGTATTCAAATCCATTCCCGGCATCGTCGTAAAGCGTCCCGAAGGCTTCGCCGTTTTCATCGGGATTCACCAGAAGCGTGATCTTTTTAGTGGAATAATCTTCGGTGCTTTGGATCACCGGCCCCATGGGCACTACTGCACCCGGGCGCAATTTGACCGTCGCCTGGTAACCGTCGTTCTTTTTTTCGAATTTCACCGATTCCCAGTTTCCTTCCGGCATATCGGCATCTTCAGCCCATTGTGGTACGATCAACAGGTCCTTTCCGAGGAGAAAAGTCTGCTGCTCATCCCGAAGATCCTGATCGGTCACATCGGCAAAGAATGCCGGACGCATTACGGGCATTCCCGAAACCGAAGCTTCATGGAAAAGCGTGTACAAATAAGGCATCAGGCGATAACGACGATCGATAGCCGTACGAGAGACATTTTCGATCTCCTTGCCGAAAGCCCATGGTTCCTGCTCGCGGGTATCTTTAGAAGAATGATTTCGGGAGAACGGATAATAAGCGCCCAGCGCGATCCAGTTTCCGAAGAGTTCGGCTGTGGCATCTCCTGTAAATCCGCCGATATCGGGACCATTGAAAGGCTGCCCGGAAAGGCTAAGATTGAGAGACATCGGGATGGACTCCTTCAGGTATTCCCAGCTGGAATGGTTGTCACCGGTCCAGGTGGCCGCGTAGCGTTGCCCGCCCAGGAAATTGGATCTTGAAAGCACAAAAGGTCGCTTGTCGGGATTCTTTTCTAAAATTCCTTCGCGGCTGGAACGCACCATCAGCAGGCCGTAAACATTGTGATAGCGCAAATGCACATCGGCCGGCAGAGGCTCCCCCGCCGCGATGTTTGTTGATGACCGGCATGGTACCGCCAGGACCATCAAAAACAGCGGGTTCATTCATATCGTTCCAAACCCCATCTATCCCCAGATCCATAAAATCATCGTAAAGGGAAGCCCACCATTTCTGAGTCTCGGGTCGGGTAAAATCGGGAAAAGCGACCTGTCCCGGCCACACTTCACCGTTGTATTCTTCGCCGGTGCTGTTATGCACCCAATGATCTCCGGCACTGCCCTGCTGATAGGCAAAGTAGGAGGTATCTTTTTTCACTCCGGGATCGATCATATAAACCGCTTTAAAGTCGAGATCGTGCAGCTGATCATTCAGTTTTTCCGGATCTGGAAAGCCTTCTTTATCGAATGTAAAAACCCGGAAACCTTGCATATAATCAATATCCATCCAAATTACATCGGCCGGGATCTTTCTTTTGCGGAATTCCGAAGCGATCTCCCTTACATTTTCCTGCGGAAAATATGAATAGCGCGACTGCTGATAACCCAATGCCCAAAGTGGTGGCAGAGCCATCGTGCCGGTGAGCTCGCCCAGGCTTTTCATAACCTCCTGCGGCGAATCTTTCTCGATCACGATCACGCGGAAAGAAGGTCCTTCGCTGATGATCTCAATAGGATTGGTCAACTTGAACTCCTGTTTCCAGGTATTATCGGCAAGGATGCCGAAGGCAGAACCGTCAGGCCTCACGCCCAGGATCCAGGGATGCGACTGATAAAGCTGCTTTCCGTCGTGCTTCTTGTATTCATAGTTATCGGTGTTCCACAAGGTGACATCGGTGCCATTCCTGCGAAGATTGCCGGTTACCTCTCCGTTTCCGTAGAGATCCACATCTTCGCCAAATTTTATCTTTACCGTATTTTTCCCGTCGATCTTTTCAAATTCCGGCTTTATTTTCCAGGATGCAGGCAAAGAATCGCCTTTTGGAAGCTCCTTTATAACAGCCAGCGAAGGCAACGTCCTGATAGAATCGAAATCTTTCGGATAAAATACCGCGACTCCATCTTCTGCAAGATTTGCCGATTGGGCAAAAGCTGCGTTAAGCCCCGAAAAGAAGACAAAAATCCACAGTAGAAATAACTTTTTCATGCTTTAATTTTTAATAATGAGCTTTGAATATATGGCATATCTGAAATACTCCACCTATTTCAAGCTGATTTTTTCCCGGTTTTCCCGGAATTGATTGGTTATGAGCCTTATTTTTCGATACTGATTTGTTGCTCCTTTCTGTCATCGGGGATCCTGATATACAAGAGATGTTTTTCCTTATCGAAAGCATAGCCGGAACTTTCAAATTTTGAATTCCATCCTTCCTTCAGTTTTGAAGGCTTCGATCTTCGAAGTTTTTCGCCATTAACCCTGATCTTCCCGGGTTTTTCCTTAAGGTGCAGCTCCAGCCAGAAATTGCGCTTTTCAGGTTGATATCCTGAAATCTCAGGTTTATGAATATTGACAGTAACTTCAGAAGCATTGGTTTCGCTTTCCACTTTGGTCTTCATGAATTTGTCCCGCTTATAATCATTGGTCACCCCGTCATCTTCGTAAATCTCAAAGGATGACTTTTCACCTTCCGCAGGAAAAATCTCGAGGATCATCGGCGGATTTTTCATCGCACCTATATAGGGCATTACCGGCATTTCAGGCAAGATCGCGCCTGCCTTCACGAACATCGGGATCACGTCCAGCGGAGCATCATACGTTAGCGTTTGCTCTCCTTCGTAGATCTCTGAAGGTTGATTAAAATCGATCCATTTTCCTTCGGGCAGGTAAACCTCTCTGCTTCTGGCGCCCTCTTTCACTACGGGAGCAGCGAGGATTTCACTTCCAAAGAGAAATTCCTCATCAGCTTCATAGGCCTTCTCATCCTGCGGATATTCCAGCACCAGCGCACGCATGAGCGGCATGCCGGTATCATAGGCGCGGCGGGCGTAGGTGTAGATGTAAGGGTGAAGCCTGTATTTTAATTCGATAGATTTTCGGGCGATATTTTCAGCTTCTTTTCCGAAGAGCCAGGGTTCAACCGCATTATCTCCTTCGTGGTGCGCACGGCTTAGCGGATTAAAAATGCCGAATTCCAGCCAGCGAATATAAAGTTCAGCGAAATCATCATAATTGGTAATATCGCCGCAATAGCCGGAAATATCGGAAGTCCAGAAAGGAATAAGTCCCATTCCTGCGGAAAGACCCACCGGGATCTGATTTGCCAGATTATCCCAGCCATCGGTCACATCGCGGCCGTTGCCGCTGTCACCACTCCAGCCGAAGGTATAACGCTGCATTCCGGAGAAAGCCGCACGGGTCATCTGAAAGATTCGCTGGTTCGGATTGTGTTTTTCGAATTGTTCGGTCACCACCTTGTCCCAGGTAAGGCCGTAAACATTGTGAATTTCGGCATGCATCCCCAGCTGATGTTGCATGTGCAGCCGATCTTTCTGCTCCTGATTGCTCCAGGCAGGCTCGCCCATATCGGTCCAGAAGCCTTTGATCCCATCATCGATAGGTTTCTGCTGAAGATCTCCCCACCAGTCGGCCACTTCAGGATTGGTAAAATCTACCACTCCTGCATTCCCGCCCCAGGGCCAGGGCATATCGTAGGCCTTGCCGGTGCGGTCGTCTTTCACGAGGTAGCCTTTGTCATTCGCTTCCTGCCACTGATCTTCGGTGGCCTGTGAGATCACGGGATCTTGAGATACGATCACTTTAAAGCCTTTTTCAGCAAGATCGGAAAGCATTTTTTTCGGATGCTCATATCGGTCTTTTCTCCACTCAAAATTCTGAAGTCCTTCAACCCAGCCAATATCCTGGTAAATGATATCGCAGGGAATATTCCGCTCGCGGTATTCCGTAGCAATTTCACGGGTAAGTTTTTCATTGGTCAGCATCCCACGGCTCTGGGACCAGCCAAGGGCCCATTTAGGAGGCATGATTGGTTTCCCGGTAAGTTTCACATAATTCCCAATGATCTCCTTAAAATCATCTCCGTACATGAAGTAGTACACAAAAGCTCCGTCGGGTGCCGAAAACGAAAAATAGTCATCATTTTTCTCACCAAAATCGAATTGTGTTTTATAGGTGTTGTCGAAGAAAATTCCGTAGTTGTAGGTGCTCAAAAAAAAGGGAATGCTCTTGTAAAGCGGATCGGTATGATCGGAATAACAAGGCTGATCGCTGTTCCACATGGTATAGGAATGCCCTCTTCTGTTCAGCGGACCGGCTTTTTCGCCTAATCCGAAGAATTGCTCATCCTTGCGAAGAACTTTTCGCGTTTCAACTGCGGAACCTTCAGTGACATAGGCTTCAGCATCAAAATCGCCCAAAAGCAGCCGCTGATATTTGTCGAAAATCTGAACTTTTAACGGCTTTTTCTGAACCATCACCCGAAGATCCCCGGTAAAAACCTCGAAATTCGAGGCCGATTCATTGACGCTTATCTTATAGGAAGGATCAAAATCCTGATTGATCACGGCGAAAGATTCGTTGTTCCTTTCCAGCTTTCCGTCAGGGAGAAAACCAGAATTTAATATTCCGCGAGTCGAGAAATTTCAGGGAGAGTTTTGCGCCGTTCTCACAGCCGAACACCACCCGGTTCTGTTCCACTTTATAGGAATCACAGTTTAGCGCAACTTTTTCCTGAGCGAAGGAATGCCAGGAAAAGAACAGGATTCCAATGAATATCATTCTTTGTAGGGACTGGTACATAGGGTAAGTTTTGTCAAAAAATAGCCGGGCATTTCGTGCAAAATTGAAATGCCCCGGCCAATTTATTTCTGAATAATTTCTTACTGAGCTTCGAAAGTTACCGTTCCATTGTAAAGATCAATGGTAATAAGGTAATCTCCCGCAGTATCTTCGGTCACTCTCCACTTGTAATCGATATCGCCACAACCGTGAACAATAAGATAGTCGGAAGTTTCAGTAATCGCCGAATCGGGTTGTTGAGGATCGATCCAGTCGCCATCACACCATTCGCCGGTATAAGTGGCAAATTTCAATTCTCCGGGGCTAAGATGAGCTGAGTAGGTAAACACGAACGGATTGGAATCACTTTGAGTAAAGCTCTCATCCGGCGCCTGCGGATTCCAGCCATTGGGAGAAGCATCTCCAATGGCGTAGATTTCGGTATAAGGCGCGGTAAGCTTTTCAAATGCGACCGTCTTATTCTTCTGGTCAACAGTGATCTTGTAAACTCCCTGCGTATCTTCAGTTACCTGCCATTGATTGTCCGGGCCGTCACAGCCCTGGGTTACGATATAGTCGCTGGTACTGGTAACAGGAGCGGCAGCTTCAGCCGCATTGATCCACTCGCCGTCACACCAGTCACCTGTATAGGTGGAGAACTTCAGGTGGCCTGGTTTCAACTCCCCTTCATAGGTGAAGATGAACGGATCTTCTTCACTCTGGGTCAGCGCTTCGGGCGAGCCGATATTCCAACCACTGGCCGAAGCATCTCCCACGATATAGAGATTTTCAAAATCGGGTTTTGCATTTTCAACTTTGACTTCCATGGAAGTTTCAGCAGTTCCGCCTTCCCCTGAAGTTGTGAGGGTAACGGTGTAAGTTCCGGTTTCAGTATAGGTATAGCTCGGATCTGCTTCCGAAGAAACTCCGCTGCCATCCCCAAAATCCCAGGAATATTCGCTCACATTCTGGCTGTTATTCTGAAAATGGATCATCAGGGAATTATCGGCATCGGCTTCGTAGGTGAAAGCTGCCGTAGGAATTCCGTAGACACTGATCTCCTGTGAAGTGGAATCTACCTTCTCTCCCACCATGGCCTTCAGCGTTACATTGTAAGTGCCGCCGTCAGCATATTTGTGAGTGGGATGTTTTTGAGTGGAAACTTCGGAATCATCGCCGAAATCCCAGGAATATTCTTCAGCATTCTCACTGTTATTGATAAAGCTGACCATCTGCGGATTATCTTGTACCATTTCGAAGGCAAAATCGGCCTGCGGATCGGGTACAGTGGTTTGAACTTCGTCATCCTTACTGCAGGAGCCCATTGCCAGGGCAAGAAATCCTGCCAGGGCCACTGAAAATAATGCTCTGAATTTTTTCATAATTTGTCTTTATAAAATGACTTCTTCTATTTTTTAATACTCGAGTACCAGCATGCTCCAGTACTGCAGGTAAGGCACCTGCAGCGTCACCTGGCTGCCATTCTGAGTGAATTCCAGCTCTTGTGAAGCTCCGCCGTTAATATCGGGAGAAGCAAACCACACCTTTGAAACAGTCTTGTCTGCCTGAATATTGACTTCAAAATCACTTCTGACATTCGGCGCAGTTTGAGTGCGTTTGTCATCTCTCCACTGCAGGGTGCTCACGCCGTCGAAATTCAGCAAATGCACCACCTGTTTGCCTTCGAATTTCTTCCCGACCACAGCAGTTTGAGAATATACCGGCGGCCAGTTGTTCAGAGTCACCGCTTCATCAGCAGAATTCACCACGGGAGAATTGAATTCCCCGCCATTCCTCAACAGGTTTTCATAAGCGGTAAGGAAATCGTAATATTCCGTAAGGGAATTTTTAAGATCGCTGCTCATTGCCAGCTTGGAATTTGGGAAATATTCATTGGAAAGCATGTGCTCGCCAAGCTCCAGGTGATCGCCGCCAAACGAGAAGATCACGGCATCGGTCATTAGAACCGCAGGAGTATTAAAATTCCCGTCCTGGGCGTTGTAGTTCATGTAAGCAGCCAAGAACGGTGTTCAGCTCGCCATTGGAATAATCGTTGTTTTCCAGGATGACATTCGCCAAATCCTGGTATTGATATCTTGACCAGATCTCGCTGTAGGCGAAATCTACCGGAGCCTGGAGGATCTTTTTCTGCGCGAATTGATCTACCGCATTAAAGGCCATTTTTTTATCGGGAAATTCCTGGTTCAGATTGATGAGGAAATCCTGATAGGCTTCAGTTAAAGGCACCTGGTATCCGCTGTAGTCATAAACGTTGCCGCGGTCGCCCAGCTGGTCCAAATGCCAGCCGTCAAAGTCCAGGTTCTGATAAACAATATCGGTTTGGTTGAAAATATAATTCTGCCAGTCTTTATTGGAAGGATCAGCTAAAAGAATATCGCCCAAATCGCCAAGACCATGCTTATCTACGTTCTTGTGAAGCCTGTCTTTGTAAAGCAGCCATTTATTGGAAACCCCATCGGTTGCATCGGCATTCCAAACGCCGAAAAGAAGGTTGTAGAACATGGAAGCCATGTTGCGGTCCTTGGCTTCAGCAATATAATCTTCTACGGTTTGCAGATAGATTTCCCTGTTAAAAAGATCGTTCCAGTTTGCAAGCGGATTTCCATTCTCATCGAGCGGCAAAGGCTTGTGATGCTTATTTTGCCAGTCGTAATACTGAAGTCCGTTAATATTGAAATCCTTCAGATTATCAAGAATATCGTTGGTCTGAGCGGAAGACAAATTGCCGAATTTCGACAGAAATCCATAGCGTGGAAATTTTGTCCAATCTGAAGAAATATCCACGCCCAAAGTCCCGAGCACAGTTTCTTCGCCATCGGTGGTTTTCACCAATTCCACCATATATCCGCGGAAATCATCTGCAGGCGGGGTCCAGGTCCAGGAGGTAGAGGCCAATGGCTCTTCCGTAAGTACTTTTCCCTGGCTTTTATAGCGTACCACCGTATTTGAAGGGGTGCCATCTACGCTGAATTCCACTTCTTCGCCCGGATTGTACCGTGCCTTATCCTTGCTGAAGTTCAGCACCTCCTCATAGGTAATATTCTGTGATTCTTCCACTGGTTTGACCAATGTAGAATTATCATCGTTGGAACAACTGCCCAGCACCAAAAGCATTGCCAATTGCCCTATTATTATCAATCTGTTTTTTTTCATCTTTTAGTTCTTTAAAGCCTCCTGCCGTAGGGAACAGGAGGCAAGAAAATATCTTTTAAAGGCGGGTTATGCTCATAGTTTCAGTATCAAGATTGATCCTTATTTCGTAAGTTCCGGCATCTCCCTCCTGAAGTTTCCACTTATTATCGGGACCTTCACAGCCCACTGTTCTAATAAAATCTGTATTATCTATAGACTGTGAAGCATTGGCTGCATTTACCCAAACGCCGCCACACCAGTCGCCGGTTTGATTCGAAAATTTGAATTCACCGGTGGGATTGTCAGCTCCCAGTTCTCCGTTGAAGACAAAGTCGCCATTGTCATAGGTGAGCGCCTGCGGACTATCGATGTCCCAACCACTCGGGCTTCCGTCGCCAACAATGTATAACTTGACCTGCTGAAATTTGATGGTATTATCCTTCGTATTCAGGGTGATCTTATACCTGCCGGCGTTCTCTTCGGTCACCAGCCATTTGGTATCTCCCTCGCAACCGGAATTCTGATTTACTTCCCCGTCAACGAGGTCCTGTCCGTCTTCAAAAGGACGGTACCAATCGCCACAGAAATCTCCTTTTGGGCCGGCAAAGATCTTGAACCCGCCGGGATTGAAATTGCCGGTATAGGTGAAGATAAAATGGTTTTCCTCATCCTGGGTAAAGGCCGCAGGATCATCAACATTCCAGCCGCTTTCGGTGGCGTCACCCACGATCCAGAGTTCAGAGAAAGGAGCATCTGCAACTTTTTCTATGGAAATGGTCTTGTTAAGCAGGTCTACCTTTATCTTGTAACCGGCTTCTTCGGAAATGGTCCATTGAACATCATCTCCACTTCCACCTTCATTGTATACGATCACCGAATCATCATTGGGATCTTTGGTATAGAAATCCTGGCAGAAACAATCATCCTGGCTTACCGCGAATTTGAAATTCCCCGGCACCAGCTTTCCTTCATAGGTAAACACACCTCTTTGCGCGGTAGAAGCAGTAAGCTCGGTAGCATTGCTGATGTCCCATCCATTCGGGGTGGCATCTCCTGTTATGTACAACTGGTTCGAAACAGGTTTATAAGTAGTCACCTGGAAGTTGGTTACGGCTGTCTGATTTTCTACGGAAGAATCAGCAACTTCAGCGGTGACGCGGGCCTGCAGATTGTAAGTTTCACCTGCAGCAAGGCCTTTGCTGAGAAGGCGGTCATTTAAAGTTCCGTAGTCAACAGAATAGGAATAGACCGATTTTTCGCCTTGCACCGGACTCATGAGCGGATCGGAAAAATCGCCATCGGCAAGATCTATCTCAAGGGTATAGCTGATGGCTGCTCCGGTGCCCAAATTGGTACCGGTAGACCAGTTGAAAGCGATCTCATTATTGATGAATTTCTCCTGAAGCTGAAAAGCAGAATCACTCACGCTCAAATTCAGTTCATCGTCAACATTGTGAAGCGACGGGTCGTCCAGCTCGTCGCTGGAGCAGGAAACCGTCACTATTCCCGCTCCCAGCACGAATGCCAGGAGAAAGAAATATTGTATACTGAATAATTTTTTCATTGTCTTATGCTTTTAATTATTAGTAACCGGGATTTTGGTTCAGGTTCGGATTCCTGTCCAGCTCGATCTGCGGAATTGGGAACAACAGGTTCTTTTGCGAAGCATTGTTCTTTCCGATGGAATGCAGGAATTCCAGCGCATATTGGCCGTTGTTAACCCTAATCAGATCAAACCATCGCTGACCTTCAAAAGCCAGTTCCATCCTTCGCTCGTGTAAAACCGCATCACGAAAATCGGCCTGACTTAAGCCTGACTGGATATCGTCTAATCCTGCACGATTGCGCACCATGTTGATGTATCCTTCAGCCTGGGAAGTCTGTCCCAGCTCGTTCAGGGCTTCAGCTTTCATCAGGAGAACATCGGCATAACGAAGCACAGGGAAGTTCTTCGGACTGTTGTCGTAGGAAGAGATTTCGCTAAGCGGCACGAGGAATTTTCTCGTGTTATAGCCGGTAAGGGAGTAAGAACTGCTGTAGTCTTTTCCGTCAAACTGCGGCGCGCCGTCATAAAGCACGGTTACATCCTTGCGCTTATCTCCTTCTTCATATTCTGAAACAAATTCCTGCGTGGGCTGGTTCCATCCAAAAGCTCCGGCTACAAAATTGGAACCTCGCGGTCCCATGAAAGGGCTGGTCCAGGAAGCCTGGTTTTCATTGCTCCAGAAATCGAATCCGCCGTTGGAAGCATACTGAACTTCAAAAAGAGACTCTTTAGAATTTTCGTTATGGATGTCGAAATTTGCAGCGTAATCTTCATTCAGGGCATAGCCGAGATCTTCTACTTTGGTGGCGTTTTCTACCGCTTTCTGATAGTCGCCAAGAGTCAGATATACTTTAGCCAGCATGCCATAGGCAGCTCCTTTTGGTACTCTTCCGAGGTTTTCACCACTGTAGGAGGCTTTCGTCGGAAGCAATTCGGCTGCAGCCTGAAAATCGCTGATGATCTGCGCATATACATCTTCAACGGGATCCCTCTCCGGAAGCAAATCATCATCAGAACTCTGCGGAGTAGTTACCAAAGGCACATCCCCAAAGAAACGTGCCAGAATGAAATAATAGTGAGCGCGAAGAAAATATGCTTCTCCCATAGAGCGGTCTTTGATCGCCTGATCGATATCAAGGTTAGGCGCAGCATCAAGTACGATATTGGCCATCAATATTCCCGGCCACGGACCTCTCCAAAGGTCCAGCACACCTGCATTATCGGTAGAAGTGACGAAATTGGCCATATCCTGGGTCTCTATCCCATCGGTACCACCTCCGGCGCCTACAATACTGTTGCCCGCCATAATATCGGTGGTCCACATTCTCATATTGTACAGCTTTGGCCATTGCAGCGGCTGATAGGCTCCATTCACGATGGTCACCAATTCATCGGCATTGGTAGGATAGTTTTCGGTATTGATCGTATCCAGCGGCTGCCTGTCTAAATAGTCCTTGCTACAGCCTGCCAGCAAAAGCAGCACTGCGGTCAACAAATAGAATCTATAAAATTTCATAATCTCTTTTTTTAAAATCCAATATTAACTCCGAATGAAAAAGTTCTGGTTAGCGGGAAAGTATTGAGGTCTATCCCGTTGGCTCCCACTTCAGGATCAAGGCCGGAGTAATCGGTAATGGTTAAAAGGTTCTGTCCGGAGAAATAAACTTTGGCAGATTTCAGCACACTTCCCGCAAAAGTATCTACGGGAATATGATAGGCCAAATTCACGTTTTTCAGCCTCACATAAGAACCGTCTTCGATATATCTGGTCGATGGCCTCGCGTTATTGTTAGGATCGCCAAAAATAGCCCGTGGCATGGTGTTGCTGGTCCCGGGGCCGGTCCAGCGGTCAAGAACAGCAACCGATTGATTGGTGGTAACCGACATATTTTCGGTGTTCAGCCTGGTAGCGTTGAAAATATCATTTCCGTAAACGCCCTGAAGGAAAACACTCAGGTCGAAATTACCATAGCTCAGGGTGTTGTTCAGAGAGAAGGTAAAATCGGGATTTGGATTTCCGATAAACGTACGGTCGTCGTCATTGATGATCCCGTCATGGTTCAGGTCTTTATACCTGATATCGCCCGGCGCGGTGCTGGTAGCTGAATCGTTGCCTGGCACCTGCACAGCCGCACTATTCACTTCCTGCTGAGTCTGGAAAATTCCGTCCTGCACAAATCCGTAGAAAACGTTGACCGGATATCCGGGCTGAATGCGCTCCAGGTTATAGTTAAGTCCGATTCCGCCGGTAGTCAGTGGCGTGTCAGAATTAATATCGATCACCTCGTTGTCATTATAGGAGAAAACAAAATCTGTAGTCCATCTGAAGTTCTCCTGGTTAAAATTGTAGGTTGTGAGCACCGCTTCAATTCCCTGGTTTCGGATCTTCCCGGCGTTGATATAAGGCACATAGATATCAGAATATCCGGAAGTCACCGGCACCGACTGCGGCACAAGCATGTCTTCAGTATCTTTTCGGTAGGCATCGACGGTAAGATCCATAAAATGATCAAAAAGAGTCGCGTCAATCCCAATGTTGTACTGTTTCTGAGATTCCCACTTCACATTAGAGTTCGGAAGTACTGTAGGAACAGCCGCCGTTACGAAATGCCCGTTGAAGTTGTAGAGGTTGGTGTTGTAGGCCGAAGAGAAGGAATAGTTCCCGATCTCCTGGTTTCCGGTAACTCCGTAACCCAATCTTAGTTTCAGGTTATTCACGGTCTTGGAATCTTTCAGAAAATCTTCTTCGGAAATCCTCCAGGCCAGCGATGCCGATGGGAAGGTTCCGAATTTATTTCCTTCCCCAAAACGGGAAGAACCGTCACGACGTACAGTAGCAGTAAGGTAATACTTGTCCAGATAATCGGTCTGAACCCTGGCGAAATAAGAGAAAAGAGCCCATTCTGAACCATTTCCGTTCAAGACAGTTTGATCGATCCCATTATTGAGTTGCTGGGTTTGTTCACTGGCAAAATTCTGAATAGAACCGCTCATGAATTTGAACTCATTCTCCTGAGCACTGGTTCCCACTACCGCAGTAATACTACTTTTATTGTCGAACTCCTTCTTATAGGTAAGCGTGTTGTCCCAAAGAAGGGTAATGCTCCGGTTGGAGGATTCGTATAAATAAGCATCGGGTTGCACATCAGAATCCCAGTGATAGGAAGGGCTCCAGGTTCTTCCATACCAAAGGTTCGCTTCAGCGCCTCCCAAAGATTTGAAGGTGAAATTCTTCAGAAAATCAAGTTCTCCAAAAACAGAACCCTGCATGTTGTAACCTTTAGTAGTATTATCTACAATATTGGCCTTTCCGATAGGGTTTTCAATATCTCCGGAATAGATCGGCTGCCCGATAGGTCCGGAATAATTGCCATTTTCCCTGAAGATCGGCTGTGTAGGCAAGGCCAGAATGGCATTCTGAATATTGGTTTCGCCGTTGTCCTTAATATCGTAATTCAGTTTCAGGCTGTTTCCGAATCTCAGATTGTCATTGACATCGGTATCGCTGTTTAACTGAAAAATATAGCGTTTGTAATTGGTGTTCAGCACAACCCCGTCCTGGTCGAAAACGTTCAGCGAGGTGTAAAGATTAGTATGCTCTCCTCCATTGCTGTAAGAAAGGGTAAGACTGTTCTGTTTGCCGTCAGTAAAGAAAGAGTTAAGCCAGTCGGTGCCAACGCCTAAAGAATATGGATCGGCAAAGGCAGGATTGGGCTCATAACCCGCGTTGATCAGCATTTCATTGTTGAGTTGCGCAAACTGCTGGGCGTTTAGCACGTCAATATTGTCGGTTGTGGTTTGAATAGCCGAAAAAGCGTCAATATTCAGCTGGCCTTCCTTATTCTTGGCTCCACGTTTTGTAGTAATGATCACGACCCCGTTGGCGCCGCGTGCTCCGTAGATCGCGGTTGCTGAAGCATCTTTTAGGATTTGCATGCTTGCCACGTCATTCATGTTTACCTGGTTCAGCCCACCATTCAACGGCACTCCGTCCACCACTACGAGCGGATCATTATTCCCAATGGTACCTGTACCCCTGATGCGGATGGTAGGGTTGGTACCAGGTTGTCCTGAAGTGATTACGCGAACCCCGGCAGCTCTACCCTGAATGGCGTCTCCAATGTTAGCTGCAGGCTGCGCCTGCACATCGTCAAGATCTATTGAGGAAACAGAACCCGTGAGGTCTTTTTGTTTCGATTCGCCGTAACCTATCACCACCACTTCATCAAGGGCATTGGTATCGGGCATCAAAGTCACCTCCACAGGCTGGGTGCTGGCCTCAATCGTTTTCGATTGAAAACCAATAAAAGAGATGGCTAATTTTGAAGAAGAATTTGAAACTTCGATCTCGAAATTTCCATCGAAATCGGTTACTACTCCATTGCTGGTACCAACTTCGAGTACAGTGGCGCCTGGTAAAGGAAGTCCGGTGTCGTCAAGAACCTTTCCTGTGACCACGATTTCAGAATTTGCTTCCTGGGCAGAAGCGAGGAAACTGAAGCTGAAAAAAATCAGCAACAGGAAACCTGCTTTTACTCCTTTAAAAGCATACGTTGTTGTTTTGTTATGCATTTATTGAATTTTTGATGAACAATTAAAACTGTACATAAATAGGATCGCTCTTTTAGCGAACACCCAAAGTTGTAAAAAATGGAGCTCCGTATAACAGCTTGAAAATTTCATATAGAAAAAATCAAGCCTTTATAAATTGTTGTTTATTGATTTACAGAATAATAAGATATAATCACCTTACTAAAACATATAGAAAAAAGAAGCGCTGAAAAAGAGAATTACAGCTTTAGGGTAGTATTTTCTATCAATTCCTGATCGAATTCCTTCTTGTCGAGACGGGACATTTTTCGAATCTTGGACTTATAGGCATAAATTGAATTAACAGAATAACCCAGAATTTGAGCGATAATTTCGTTGTGGCGAATGCCCAGCCTGATGAGGGCAAAAATTCGTAATTCCTTGTTGAGGAGCTGGCCCTTTTTTAGTTTTATCTGCTCATCCTCCTTCAGGAGCGAATTGAATTCTTCAATGAAGTGAGGGAACAGTTTTATGAAAGCCTCATCAAAATTCCGCAGTAATTTTTCCTTTTCTTTTTTAAGATCGTAATTTCCCAACCTGTATTTCGCCTTTTCCAGATCCCCGGCATCAACATCTTTTTGGATCCTGGTTTTAAATTCCCTGAATTTTTCAAAAATATCGGCATCGTGTGTAAAAAAGAAGCCGATGTATTCTTCCTTAATAGTATTGGCCTCTAAAAGCTGATCGTTCACCTGCTTCAGCTGAATGTTCTTCAACTTCACTTCTTCATTAACGGCAGAAAGCTGCTCATTAAAATTCTGGAGATTCTGGTGGGCCTTTAAAATGGTTTTTCTTGCCCGCTTTAGACGTCTTACCTGAAGGTAAATGACACCGGCCAATCCCACCACGAACAACAAAAGCAGACTCACGATCACCGCCTGCCAATAAAGGCGCTGCCGCTGCTTTTCAATCTTCTGCACCACCTTCTCTTCGATGAGCGGCAGGATCGCCCCCACCTGGATCTTTCGATGTTGCGCTCCATAGAAAGCCGCGTCCTGATTTGCCTTCTGAATAAACACGGAAGCAAATTTCGTTTCGCCCTTTTCAAAAAGTAATTCTGAAAGCCTGATGATCGCCAGGGTTTCCTTGGTAGAGGTTTTGACATCGGCGATAGATGCCCTGGCAAAATGCTGAAGCGCCTCATCTTTTTGCCCAATTTCATCATAGAGATCGCCGAGAATATAATGGACAAGAGCCTCTTCCCGCAGCCCCAGCTGCTGTTCCAAAAGCAGGTTGAAATCATGAATAGCCTTTTGGACCCTGCCCCTGCGATACTCGATAAAAGCCTTCAGAAAGGAATGGAAAAAAGTTCCTTCTTCGGTAAGATCCAGCGCCGACTGCCGGTAGGACGAAGCCAGTTCATTGTATTCCGAAGAAAAATACGGCAGATTACTGTATTCCGCCATTTCACTATAACAACGGCCCAATAATCCGTAGTACAAAGAGCGGATGTTCGCCGGAATTTTTTCAGGTTCGATATTGTGAAGAAAATCAAGGGCCTCCTTATACATTCCTGCGGAAACACTCACGTCGGCCAGATTCACTACCGCACTTGCTATGAGTGGTAAACTGTCGAGTTGCGAGGCCAGCTCTTTCGTCTTCAAGCCATAGACAAAAGCCGAATCCTGCTTAAAAACCTTGTATTCCTGGAACAACTGCTCGTTCAGCCTGTACCGCTTCCGGAGATCTTCCACTTCAGTATTTTCAAGCTTATCCCGAAGGCTATCGATTTTGGCCAATTTCACCGCGTCATATTCCGAAGCATTTGAAATGGTTTCTTTTAACTCCTGAAGCACCTGCGGCTCCTGCGCAAAGAGAGAATCCGAAAAAAGAAGTAAAAAAATGCCAATGACAAGCGTGTATCTTCTGTTTTCACAGAAAAAAAATCTGAAAAAGTTGTTCAAATAAGAAGAAGAAAAGATAGCCAAGATTGAAATTCAGGTTCCGGATTTTTGGGTGCACAAAAGTACCCTTAATTAGGCTAAAATGAAAGTCCAGAAAGAAAACTTAAGTATTTCTGTTCAGGAGGTTTACCTCCTGTGCCCCCTGCGCCTAAACCACCACACAGCCGCCTGTAGAAAAGCCGTGAGCGCTACTGAAAAACCGAGGTTGAGGATTGCCGTAAGCGTTCCGCGGCTGTACACATCGCCAAAGGTGGGCTTCACATGGTAATCTACCATTACTTTTTGCATGAAAAAGCCGAAGAGCGCCAATGCGACGAACAGAAATAAATAAGTGAGATAAAAAACGAAATTGCCCTTTCGGGTCCATTTATAATAGACGGCCACGGCAGCAAAGAAAACCCAGCAGATCCAGATGCTCAGCTGAAAAGAGGTAAGCGCGTCAAACAACCGTAAAACTTCGGTCTTTCGGGCTATCAATTGCAGTAGCTTGTACAGGGAAAAAGCAGGATAAAGAGCCGGAAGGATCAGGAATATCAGGAAGGTAATTTTGCTTTGCATAGGAATTTGCTTTCGTCCGACCTTTTAAAATTAAAAAGTATTCCACAGAAAGTAAACTCCTTTTGCTCAATTTTAGATTTTATTTCCGCGGAAAAAATACAAGCAATTCTTCCGTAGCAAAAGACATTTTTCTTTAAAGAGTCCGATTAATCGGGAATTTCAGGAGAAATGAATAAATTTGATTGAAACCAACCTGAGAAAAATGAAAAATCAGAAGCAAACGATCCTCGGTGCCGGCGGGGCAATAGGAATGGAACTTGCCAGGGCGCTAAGAGAATACACCGATGACATCCGGCTGGTAAGCCGCACTCCTAAAGCCGTTAATCCCGAAGATGAGCTTATCTCTGCCGATCTTCTGAATGAGCCGGCCGTTCAAAAGGCTGTGGAAGGTTCTGCTGTGGTCTATCTCACTGCAGGCCTGAAATATGACCAGACAGTATGGAAGAAAAAATGGCCGGTGATCATGAGCAACGTGATCAAAGCCTGTGTCGCCAACAAGGCGAAATTGGTCTTTTTTGACAATGTTTATATGTATGACAAAGAATTCATTTCCCATATGACCGAAGAAACAGCGGTGAATCCGCCGAGCCGGAAGGGAAAGATACGCGCGTCTATTGCTTCCACTCTGATGGATGCCACTAAAAATGGGGAACTGAAAGCTCTTATCGCAAGGTCTGCCGACTTCTATGGGCCCGGCATCAATACCAGCATGCTCACAGAAACGGTCATCAAGCCGCTGCAACAGGGAAAACGCGCTACCTGGCTGGGCCCGATGGAGTACAAACATTCCTTTACCTACACCCCCGATGCCGCTAAGGCTACTGCGCTTTTGGGCAATACCGAAGAGGCTTATAACCAGGTATGGCATCTGCCCACAGGAGCAAATCCTCCCACTGCCAAAGAATGGATAGAAAGCATTGCTGCGGAATTAGATGTAAAACCAAAATACGTCAGCCTGCCCGCCTGGCTGGTGAAGATCACCGGAATTTTTGTACCTGTAATGAAGGAGATGCCCGAGATGATGTATCAGTACGACCGCGATTACATCTTTGACAGCAGTAAATTTGAAAAAGCCTTCGATTTTAGATCTACACCCTATCCGGTGGGAATCAAGGAGGTGGTGAAAGCCGAAAAGGAACGACAGAAAAAGAAGGATTCTTCGCTTTAAAAATTGCTCATTAAGCTTCAAAGGAGTATTTTCACCTCAACCGGAAATGCAGCTTTGATTCCATGAAAATTCTCCATACCGCCGACTGGCATATCGGCAAAAAACTTCAGAAACACGATCTTTATGCCGATTTTGACCTGTTCATTCAGTGGCTTTGCAAAACCATCAAAAAGGAAGCGGTAGACCTTTTGCTCATCTCGGGCGATGTCTTTGATCTGGCCAATCCCTCTTCGGAAGCGCGAAGTCAGTATTACCGCTCGCTGATGGCGCTGCGGAAACTCGATATCAGTATTATTCTTACCGGCGGAAATCACGATTCGCCCGCGATGCTTGACGCGCCCAAAGAGATCCTTAGGGAATTGGATATGCACGTGGTAGGTGGTTTGCCAGAGAGTCTGCAGGAATTGTTAATTCCGGTAGCCGATAAACATGGTGATACCGAAATGCTGGTTGCGGCGGTGCCCTTTCTAAGAGATGCCGATTTGCGCAGTGCCGGCGAAGGCCAAACTCATGACGACCGCGTTGCAGCTATCAGGAAAGGAATTCAGAATATTTACGAGAGCATTGAGAATCACTGCAAAAAACAATATCCGGAAATCCCTGTACTCGCCATGGGCCATCTTTTTGCTGCCGGCATTGAAACTTCTGAAAGTGAGCGCGATATCCAGATCGGAAATCAGGCGGCGTTTGAGGCTTCCCAGTTCGGAGAATATTTCAAATATATTGCGCTAGGGCATATTCACAAACCCCAACAAGTGCGGGCGCTGGTGCCTGCCTTTTACAGCGGCTCTCCCCTCCCACTCTCCTTCAGTGAACGCAGTGACCACAAAAGGATTTTGATCATCGATACCAGCGAAAGCTGGGAACCGCGCAGTATAGCTATTCCTGCTTTCCGGCATCTGCTGAAGATCAGCGGGAATATTGACCAATTAAAGCACAAGCTCGGCATTCTTGAGAATGACAGCGAACTGGATTCGCTCATTGAGGTAGAACTTACCGAAGAGAAGTATGATGCCAATAAAATCTATCAGCTGGATGAACTGGTGACGAACTTTCATCAGCCGGGTTTCGAAATTGTAAAGCATAGGGCCAGTTTCAGGGAAAAACTTGGCGGCACCACCGAACTTTATGATGAAACCCAGCAACTGGAAGACCTTAAGCCCCGGGAGGTTTTCCTGGAACTCATCGGGCAACACGAATATGATGAGGACCTACACCGTGAGATCCTGAGTGCATTCGATGAAATCCTGGAAGAAGTACAAAATGACCAAAACGCCGGCTAGTCAATGAAGATCCTTAAGATAGAATTCAAAAATATCAATTCGCTACGCGGAACTCACGTCATAGATTTTAACGAAGCGCCCTTTAACTCCAATTCGCTTTTTGCCATTACCGGCCCTACAGGTAGCGGGAAAAGTACTATTCTGGATGTGATCTCACTGGCGCTGTTCAATATGGTGCCGCGGGTAGGTAAAATCACCAAAAATGAGATCCTGGCTACCGGTGCCATTCTTACCCGAAATCAGCAGGAAGCATTTGCCAGGGTCACCTACGAAAGCAGGAGCGGACAATTCGCTTCCCAATGGAGCATTTCTACCAACCGCAATGGCAAGCTTCGGGATTACGACATGCAACTCGAGAATCTCGTTACAGGCAGGCTTATCGATCTCAAAAAATCGGAAGTCCCGGCGAAGAACGAGGAACTTATCGGTCTTAATTACAATCAGTTTATAAAATCGGTGTTATTGGCGCAGGGAGAATTTGCCCAATTTCTAAAGGTGAAAAAAGATGAACGCGGAGAGCTCCTGGAGAAGATCACCGGCACAGGAATTTACCGGCAGCTGGGAAGAAAGACTTTCGAGAAATATCGCGAAGTAAGCCAGGAAATCCAGAATCAGCAAACCCAGATAAAGATCATTGAGGAAGATCTGTTGGAAGAGGAGCTGCATGGAGAATACACTAATACCCTCAAGGCAAAAATGGCCGGTTGCGCCCCTCTTGAAAAAGCCATTGATGCGCTTTCGAAGAGCATTGAGCTGAAGAAAAACATCAGGCTTCAGGAGGAAGAGATAGACAAGAACACCAAAAACAAAGCTGTTGCCGAAGCCAAGCTGAAGACTTTTGAAGAAGAGCAGGGATTTGCACTGAAACAGCACGAAAAAGTACAGGATTTCGCTGAAGAGCTGAGAAGCTGGGGCCACCTGAAAGAAACTACCGCCGAGATTGCCAAAGAGCAACAAGGAAATGAGGAGCAGGAGAAAACAGTGAATATTGCTATTGCAGGGCAGCTGGAAAAGATCTGCATTTTCACCGGAACAAAAGTGGAAGCCGGGAAGATACAGGAAGAGCTGGAAAAATTTACGGGAAAAGTAGCCCAACTTCAGGAAAGCCGGGCGAATAAAATTTCAGAATACAGGAATCTTCAGCAGCTTTTCAAAAGAGAGACTCGTGAATTGGGCGTGGTTTTCGGCGAAGACCATGAACAGAATATTCAGCAGCTAAACCAGCTAAAATCAGCATCCGCAGAAAAGATCAGCGCTTTCAGGAAAGAACTGGAAACACTGGATCTATCAGACCTGCCGAAAGAAAAGCTCCGCCTGAAGAAAGATCTCGACACCGCCCGGGAAGCCTGGAGACAAAGCGAAAAAATCGCTAATACTGCCAAAGATTTAAAGAAGAAGCACACCGAAGAACTTCAGATATTAGCCAAAACGGAAATCCTTCCGAAGCAAATAGAAGAAAAGCGATCACAAACAGCATTAGCAGAAAAGAACTGCGAGAATCTTCAGCTAAAGCGGGAAAATCAACTGATGAGGGCGCGGCTGGAAGATTACCGGCGGGAATTGAAGGAAAATGAGCCCTGCCCGCTTTGTGGCGCGGTGCATCATCCTTATGCCCAGGAACTTCCGGAGCAGGATGATTCGCTGGAAGAGCAACTCAAGAAAGCCGAAAAACAAGCGGCACTTCTGAACAATGAGCTCGCCGGGCTGCAGGCTGAAAATAAGCATCAGCAGGAGCGGCTTGCACAGGTGAAAGCTGATAAGGAAAAGCTGGAAAGTGAGCAAAAGTCGCTGAAGGAGAAATTCGCGGAAGAATTTAAAAGTCTTTCTTCGGAAGCCAATATTGACTGGGAAGCGAAATGCAATCACTTTCAGACACAGGCAGAGAAGCTGGAAAGATTTGAAAAGGAAAATGTAAAGCTGAAGGCGATCGCCGAAGGTTTGCCATTACTTGAAAAAACGGGAGCGGTGATCCTTGAAGGTAAAGAGATCAAAGATCAACTCGATGCCCTGTATGCCGGCAGCGATGTGCATAAGGACAGCCGGGAATTGCAAAGCCGGTGGGCGACACTTCAGCAACAACAAAAGAATATCGGGGCCCGAAGAAAAGAGCTTAAAGAAAAAGCCCAGGTTAATTCAAAGAATCTGGAAAATCTGGAAGCTCAGCTTCAGCAAAAGGTGGCGGAAAAAGATTTTGAAACCATTGAGCAGGCACAGCAGGCATTGATGCCCGATGCCGAATACAACCGGCTGCGGCAGAAAAGGGAAAATCTTAAAATCGAGACTTCCAAATTTGAAACTTCGCTGAAGGTCCTGTCTGCACAGCTGGAAAGGCTGAAAAAGCAGGATTCAGAAAAAACTATGGACGAGTTGAGCGGGGAACTGAAAGAGCAGAAGGAACTACTGGCAGATAATAATAAAGAATGTGAAGAGCTGCGAAGAAAACTGAACAACCACCAGGATAACCTCAACAAGCTGAAGAAAATAAAAGCACAGATCGCTGAAAAAGAAAAACAGATAAGGCGCTGGCGACTTCTGAATGAACTAATTGGGGATTCGCAGGGCAAGAAATTCAATGAATTCGCACAGGATCTTACGCTTACCCAATTGTTGCTTTTGGCCAATAAACGCCTGGTGAGCCTTAGCGATCGCTACCGCATTGATAAACCTACCAGCGAGGAAGACGACGGACTCGTTGCCATTGATGAACACATGGGCGGGCAGCGCCGGTCGGTAAAGACCCTTTCGGGAGGCGAAACCTTTATTCTGAGTCTTTCCATGGCCCTGGCCCTTTCGGACCTGGCCTCACGGAATGTGGAAATTAACAGCCTGTTCATCGATGAAGGATTCGGAACGCTTGATCCGGAAACCCTGGATCAAACTTTGGATACCCTGGAGAAACTGCAGGCCGAATCTTCCAAAACCATCGGGATCATAAGCCATGTGGATTCTTTGAAAGAACGCATCGCCACTCAAATTCAGCTTGAGAGAAACGGGCAGGGCTATAGCCAGCTGGTGGTGAAAGGATAGTTCGCAGTTGGCAGTCTCAGTAGGCAGTAGGCAGTGAAGATGTTGAATTAATTGTCATTTTCTGCGGAAATCGGCGGGATCTGCGGGGTATTTTCTTTCCGATAGACGGGAATCGAGAAACGGAAACGTGACAGAGTCCTCACTGGTCTTGAAGACCTGTGAGGACTCTGTTAATATATTGACAAGAGATGCTGAAACAAGTTCAGCATGACGTCGGCTTCAGGTTCGCAATTAAGCCTCTGCAAGAAAATTTTTCTCTACCTCGATATTGGCCAGTTCTACCTCCGCTTTTTGAAGAGCAGGTAAAAAATTTACATTGCGTATCTCCCCGGACTCTCCCAGATTCCTGTAATAGGAAATTCCCTGCAGCAGATTCTCCCTGAACTTTTCCCAGCCTTTAATGCAGCGTTTATCCGGATTGGCTTCCGAAGCTATTTCTTCTTTGAAATAATCCAGGTACAGCTCAAGTTCCTTGATGAACATGTGCGGCCTGTCGGGCTTCTGCATCACGTCGCCGCGGCCATAGATATGGTCGGTCATTTCCTGCAGGGAAGAGACCTTCGAAAAATTCACAATATTAGGTCCGGGGCAAATGGTTACTGAATCGAGTTTCTTATGCAGCGGCACCTCGTATTCTATGGAAGCAGCGTTGCTCAGGCCAATGCACAAACATTCTTTGCTGAGCACTTCTTCCTTCTGCCGCTCATATTCTTCTTCGGGAAGATCAGCAGCCTCTAACTGCTCCAGCTTCAGCCGTTGATATCTGCTCGAAGCCGTACAAATAGGTTCTTTAGTGAATTCAGTATTGGAAACGAGATACTTTTCGGTACAGGGGCTTCCAGGTTTTTGCTGCTGCACGCGCTCCAGCCTTTCTTTCTCGGCCGTGGTTCCTTTCAAGTAATTAAAGCGTACTCCCAGCGGAGAAGCCTTACTCAAGACGACGTCTTTCTCTCCCGAGGAGGCCAGCAACTTCAGGGTATTATCATCTACCGTGGTGGCTTCAGGGCAGAGCAAGAAAGGTGTCCCCCAGCCGGTGCTGTCAACCCGGTAATATTTGTGCAGAAAATCGTCTTCTTCATAAGTTCCGATTCCTCCCTGCACGGTGATCCTTATTGGATGCGGCGCCTCAAAACCCTCTTCTCCCCTCGCCTGTACCGCAGAATTGTAAAGGCTGAAAAGGCTTTCAGCAAGTTCTTCTTTCTTTTCGCGAAATTCCTCTAATATCGGCCCGAGCAATAAACCTGGAGTGGCAAAGGCATGTCCGCCGCAATTAAGGCCAGATTCGATGCGGAATTCACTCACCCAGATTCCTTTTTTTGCCAGGTATTTCCCCTGTATCAATGCTGAACGGTAATCGCTCACCTTGATCACCACTTTCTTCGGAAATTCCCCTTCAGGAGTAGGATCAAATTCCCGGAAATTCTCCAGATAATTGAAAAGACGCGGATTCATACCCGCAGAAAAGACCACGGCAGAATTGTCGAGATCACTTTCAGCATAAGCTTTCAGCGCCACCAGCGCGTCAGAACCAGTCTCAACAGGATTACCATCCTTATCAGTATTGTCTTTGTCAACTTTGGTCATAATATTCACCTCAACTGCACCAGGAATGATCTCCTTACGCAGTTGCTCTTCGAGTTCGGCTTTTTCCGCAGAATCCATTAGACTAAGGAAGCGGTTGTATTTTTCCTTAAGCCCGATCCCTTCCGGAAGCATCTCGAAATATTTTACAACCTCGGAACCTGTCTCAAAAGCAGAGTTGCGAAGCTTTTCCATCTTCAGCTTTACATTGCTGTTTACCAGGTTCAGGTAATCGGTGATGCGGCGGGCGCGGTAATTTTCCTCCTTCGGAGTAATAGGAATATAGGTTTCGTTGTTTTCCTGATAGTAATACCGGCGCATCACCTCAATGAGATTATCTTCAATGATCGAAAGCGTCGAATTGATACCGTAACAGGCAACTTTTATGGGAGTATCTATTGTGAAAGCAATTCCCATGACCGGAATATGAAAATTGTGTGGACTTAATGTTTGCATTTGGAAAAATTTTGAATCATCAAAGATTAACAACTCATTTTTCCCAGAATATGATCTCCGTCATATTCGACAGGATTCCGGACAAATATCTCCGTTAATTTGGAAGAAAAACAAAATGGCTCCGGTAATCGCTGAGCGACCTGCCGGAGCCATTTTTAAATCTATCCTGAAATTTATCTATTTAGAGATCTTCGTGAAATCCAGATCCTGATAGTCGAAACTGAAATCGGTAAGCGGTGAAACAGGTTCCATGGTGAAACCATTGGCCTCTGCTTCCTTGTTAAGTGAGAAGATCAGGAAAGCGTCGGCGTTCAGCGTACGTTCATTCCATTTTACAACAAAAGTATTGCCCTTATAAAAGCTCATATCGCCTTCAAAATCTGAAATATTCTCCGATTTAAAATGCAGTTTCCCGTCATTCATCGTGATATCAACTTTGCCGTACCACGGATCTTTATAAGTGCCCACATACCTGGAAAGATCCTGTGTCGCCGATTTGTTTTTCTTCTGAACAGCCTCTACATTCTTCCATACTTCAGCCACCACAGAATCGGCACGTTTTTCAGCCTTCAGCCTCGCATCGTTGTATTTTTCAATTCGATTTTCGCCTTCAATTCCGAAGTAAGAATCCAGGACAGTGTTGGTAATTGACCTGAAGGCCGCGCCAGACTGCTGATTAGTAAGGACAATGATCCCAAGATCCATTTCAGGGATCATGGTCACCTGGCTCACAATACCCAAAAGTCCGCCGGTATGGGTCACTTCTTTGTAACCGTCCACATCGCTGAGGAACCAGCCTAATCCGTAGGCTTTAAAATGAGTATTATATTCTCCTTTCCCGGTTCTCAGGATGGTCTGCGGAGTCCACATTTCCCGGTGCACTTTTTCACTGAAGATGCTATCCTGGAGGTTTTCGCCATATTTGCCGTTGTTGAGCTGCGCCTGCACCCACTTGCTCATATCGTTTACCGAAGAATAGATCCCTGCAGCGGCATTAGCCACTTTTGTGAAGCTAAGGCCTACGGGAATCAATTTCCCGTTCACAGGTGCATGCCCGTCGATCACATTGGAATAATCCTCAATGCGATGCCAGGACATAGCGGTACGGTCCATTCCCAATGGCTCAAGGAAATTCTCTTTGATGTATTTCTCATATTCTTCTCCTGAAACTCTTTCCACGACCTCGCCGGCAACAATATAAAGCAGGTTGTCATAATCGAATTTCGACCGGAAAGAGGAAACCGGTTTCAGGTAACGAAGATTATAGATCATCTGATCCTTATTCAGCACGTTGGAAGCCGGAAAAACCATCATGTCTCCTGCCCCAAGCCCGAGGCCGCTGCGGTGGGTGAGCAGATCTCTTACCGTAAATTCACTGGTCACATAAGGATCGTATAGTTTGAATTCAGGAATAATTTCGGTCACCTTGGTATCCCAATCCAGCTTCCCCTCATCAACCAGCTTTCCGAGGGCCGCACTGGTAAAAGCCTTGGTATTGGAAGCTATTCCGAAGAGGGTATTTTTATCAACTTTACCACCCTCTTTCAGCGAACGGGTGCCATAGCCTTGCATATGAACGACTTTGCCGTCTTTAAGCACTGCCACCGCAATTCCGGGAACATTAAAGGTCTTCATGGTTTTTTGGACGAGGCTGTCGAGCTCATGGTCACTTAAGCCCTGAGCCTGGATGGTTCCGGCAAGTAATGAGATGAAGAGGATCATTACTGCGGAACGCAGGGAAAATAATTTCATGTGTGATTTATTTTTGAGGCCTAAAGATATCAAATCTTTTGAAAAGAAGACTCCCATTGCCTTGCACAGACATCCCTAAATGATAAGTAATTTTTTTTCCGAAGGGAACTATGAGCCCGGCAACACGTAAAAATAAATAGAAAGGAAATGGCAAAAACTGCCAAAAAGTACCAGGATGTGAAAGATAGCGTGATTAAACTTCACTTTGTCAAGACTAAAAAGAACGGCGCCAAGGGTGTAGGAAATCCCTCCGGCGAAAAGCCATATAAGCCCCACATGAGAAAGGTTGTCCATTAGCGGTTTAATGGCAAATACTACGATCCAGCCCATCACCACATACATGATGGTCGAGAGTGTCCTGTAGCGGCCAATAAAGAAAAGCTTTAGCACTACGCCGAGCGCAGCCATTCCCCACACAATGCCGAACATAAGCCACCCCGTAAAACCGTTGAGGGTGACCAGCGCAAAAGGGGTATAGGTACCAGCGATGAGAACGTAGATCGAGGCGTGGTCCAGGATATTCAGCCTGTACCTGAGTCTTACATTTTTTGCGCTGTGATAAAATGTGGAAGCTGCATAAAGCAGGATCATACTTGCACCAAAAATACTGAAACTCACCAGGTGTACCGTCTCTCCGTACTCACTGGCCCGGTAAATCAACAAAATAAGTCCTAAAATACTCAGTGCAAATCCGAAGCCGTGGGAAATCACGTTCAGTCTTTCTTCTTCAGGCGGGTATGGAAAGGGGTAATCACTCTTTTTCATCAGTCAAAAAATTAGGGATAAACTTCAGTAAGAATGAAATGAGACACTAATAAAAATACTGAATTCCGGCGTCTTTTCCTATAACTTTCCGCAGATAAATTCTCTTTAAAAATTCTTAAAAGAACCAGATAAATTTCACAACAAAACCTAATTTAGTAGCAGTAGTCGCAGGTTTTTGGACGAAAATTATATAATTTCACCTTATTTGCACTACTTTAGTTCATAGGAATAATAATGCTCCTCCGCTGGATAAAGATCAATCCGGAGGAATTTTATCGAATTTTAATTGTTCAGATTTTATGGCAAAAAAATTAAACGAGTTAGAAGCTACCGCAATTTGTGGTAACGATATAAGTTCTTCCTGTCTTTATGTTTCGGCTCTGGCTATTTTCTATGCTGGCCAGTACGCCTGGATTTCCCTGCTCATGGTGGCCGGAGTGCTCTTTCTCTTTAGAAAGATCTACGGCGAAGTAGTAGGCGCGTTGCCTCTCAACGGGGGCGCATACAATGCCCTTCTGAACACCACAAAAAAATCAACGGCTTCCCTTGCGGCTGCGTTAACGGTGCTTTCCTATATGGCTACCGCTGTGATCTCGGCCAGTGAAGCTGTAAAATATGCCGAAAGTATCTGGAGCTTTATTCCTGTGCTGCCGGTGACCATCGCGCTTCTGCTCGTCTTCATGGGACTTGTAATCCTGGGGATAGGAGAATCTTCAAAGGTGGCGATCGCCATTTTCCTGTTTCACCTGGTTTCATTAACGCTTCTTTGCGGCTTCTGTCTGTATTATTTCTTCACGCACGATTTTGATGTGCTGATCGCGAATTTTCACATGCCCGTAAACGGCAGTATTGCCACCGCCCTTTTCTTCGGATTCTCGGCTGCCATGCTTGGGATCAGCGGATTTGAGAGTTCGGCTAATTACGTGGAAGAACAAGCCGACGGCGTATTTCCAAAGACCCTTCGCAACATGTGGATTGTAGTGAGTATTTTCAATCCGCTGATCGCTTTTCTTGCGCTGGCGCTAATCCCGATGGAAGTGGTGAACAACAATCAGGATGCCCTGCTCTCTTTCCTCGGAAATATTTCCGGCGGAAGCTGGTTATCATTTCTTGTTGGTCTTGACGCCGCGCTGGTACTTAGCGGTGCCGTGCTTACCTCTTTTGTGGGGGTTGGAGGACTGATGGAGCGGATGGCTCTGGACAGGATCTTACCTCGTTTTCTGCTGAAAAAGAACAAACGCAAGAGTTCCTATATCATCTATATGTTGTTTTTCGTACTCTGTACCTCTATCCTTTTTGTGACAGGAGGAGATTTGGCAAAACTTGCCGGCGTTTACACCATCGCCTTTCTTTCCGTAATGGTACTTTTCGGAACAGGGAATCTCTTGCTGAAGATCAACCGGAAACAACTGCCCAGGCCCGAAAGAGCCGGCTGGCTGGCATTAATCATCGCCATTATCGCCGTGTTCGCCGCCATTATCGGGAATATCGTGCTGAATCCACCCTATCTCGCTATTTTTCTTGAATACCTGATACCTACGCTTCTGGTGGTGTTTTTCATGCTTTACCGCAACTATATCCTCCGCGGATTTTTAACATTGCTGGAATACATCTATCCGAGTGACAATAAGGTTTTCAGAAGACTGAATAAAAGGACCAAGTATAAACTGGCAGAGATCAGGGGCCAGGAATTCGTATTTTTCACCAACCATGACAACGTAGAAACGCTTAATAAGGTAATGCTCTACATGAAAAACAACGAGCCTACCCGACGCATTAAGATCGTTTCGGTACTGGATAACGGTCAAAAAGTGGCTGAAGGCCTCAAGCGCGATATCGAAGTCCTTAACCGCGCCTATCCGGATATCCGCATAGAATTTGTGGAAGAGCCCGGAAAATTTGGTCCTCAAAAGATACAGGAATTGTCTGAACGCTGGGGAATTCCGGTGAACTTCATGTTTATAGGAGCGCCGAGTGAGAAGTTCCGCTACACCCTTCAGCAACTGGGGGAAGTAAGGCTTATCATTTAAAGACGAAATTTAGATTCCGCAGGCAGCACAGAGGCACCCAACGTTTAATTAACATGCGGGCGCCAGGCTTAACCTTGCATTAAAAGAATCTGCAAAGGCTTAATTTCCTGCTAACCTCCCGCCCGTTTTCCTGCATTAGTTTTGCACAAAAACAAGACTATGAAAACAGCAGAAAAATACGGCCTGGCCAAGGAGACAATCAAATTTCCGGTTCATTACGATCAACGTGGACAAACCGTACGCGACGCCAACGGATTGATGGTTTGTGACATCAGGGGCTGGGGAAAAATCCAGTATCTGAAACAGGCCGAAGAAAGACAGGATTCCATTGGCAGGCTCATCGCCAAACTTCTAAATGAATCTCAACAGGAAGAAAAGCTTCAAAATCCGGAAGATTATCTGGAAGCAGCGTTTATCTAGCCGCTGGCTTCCCCTGCAGCTCAGCTTTTTTAGAAATTATATGTGAAATTTTCCTTAAATTGTTTCACCAATAAAAAGCAGATGCAGGAAAAAAGTTCAGAACCAAATGCCCATGATCCCCGATCCATGCGAAGGGGTATAGTCCTCGGAGTTGTGATCGGCGTAAGTGTGGGCTTATGGATAGACAAATTGGCTCTGGCCCTCGGCCTGGGCCTGTTAATAGGCATCGTGCTTGGAGCTTCTGGACTTCTTGCTCCGAAGAATCCATCAAACAGGAACAAATAGCTCCCGGATGGAAAAAGGAAAAACTGAACTTCGTTTTCACCTAATTCCGGCGCTATGAAGGTTTCCCACTTTGTTGAAGTTACCTTCAAAAAATTAATTCCTGCGCCTTTCACTCTTGCGGTATTACTTACTTTTTTTACAATGTTGCTGGCATTCTTCTTTACCGGCAGCAGGAATGTGACCTCCGCCATCAATATTCTCCAATATTGGCAAAACGGAATGTGGAATCCCGCATTACTTGTTTTCGCTGTACAAATGATGCTAATTCTCGTACTGGGGCATGTGCTGGTATTGAGCGCACCGGTTTCACGACTCATCGGCTGGCTTACCAAAGGAATCAGAAACAACGCCGGGGCCGTAGTCATCGTGGCGGTTTCTACTATGGCAGTAGCCTTCTTCAACTGGGGCCTCGGTCTTATCTTTGGCGCGATCATGGCCCGAAAAGTGGCTGAGGCGGCAAAGGAACGAGGCTTCCGGATCAATTATCCTCTTATTGGTGCAGCGGGGTACGTGGGATTAATGGTCTGGCATGGCGGAATAAGTGGGAGCGCTCCTTTAAAAGCTGCGGAAAGCGGCCACCTTAAAAGTCTTTTTTCAGCCGCAGGAAATGAGCAATTTCTGAATCAACTGCCTGACCACGTTTCTACCGACCTCACCATCTTTTCCAGCTGGAACCTCCTTCTCTTCGGAAGCCTGATGGTAATTATTCCTACGGTAATGTTCTTCATTTCCAGGTTCGCAGGTACTTCTGAAGTGCAACTTCCATCGCCAAAGTCCACGGAAAAGACAAGGCTCGTCGCGGGGGCCGAGAAGTTAGATCATTCCCCGGGACTCCGCATTATCTTCGGAATTCTGTTGCTTGCAGCCTTTTTCGCGAGTTACAGCAACAACCTGCTGAAGGCAAATCTCACCCCAAATATGCTCAATTTCCTGATGTTCTCCCTTTGTATCCTGATGCATCGTTCTTTTGCCTCTTTTCTGGAGGCCCTTGAGGAAGCCATCGTAGGTGCAGCAGCCATCCTTATCCAGTTTCCGCTATATTTCGGAATTATGGGAATTATGCGGGAGACGGGAATGGTCAATGAGATCGCCTTTTTCTTTTCCAGTATCGCTACCCAAAATACGCTTCCGGTATTTACCTTTTTCAGCGCAGCCCTTGTGAATCTCTTTGTGCCCAGCGGGGGTGGACAATGGGCTATTCAGGGGCCGGTAGTTCTGGAAAGTGCATTAAAACTTGATGTTCCTCTCAACAAAGCTATTATGGCCTTCGCCTATGGCGATCAGGTTACCAATATGCTACAGCCATTCTGGGCCCTGCCCCTTCTGGCCATCACCAGCCTTAAGGCCCGGGAGATCCTTCCATACACCCTCATTCTCATGCTGACGGGAAGTGTCATTTTTATCACTGCCCTGCTCATCCTTTAGCTGCTCGTATCAAGCCTTTCACAGCCTTATTAAGTTTTACTTAGAAAGAAGTTAAAGCTTCGGGAATAATAAAAAAGAATAGCTATCTTCAAGCCGCCTTGAATGCAGAAACCGGAATTTTCACGCCCCTTTTCCCTTCATCAATTCAGATTATAAATGGATGTATTAAATACTTTAGGTAATCACTTCCTGCAGAAGAGACTCCAGCAACTGGATGAAATGAAGTGCAGGCCTTTCGATTTTCAGGAGCAGGTATTCGCTTCCTTACTTGAAAAAGGGAAAAATACAGCCTATGGAAGGGATCACGGCTTTCGAAATATCACTAATTCTGCCCAATTTCGGGAACAGGTGCCGGTGGTTTCCTATGAAGATCTTCTGCCATATCTTGACCGGCTGCTGAAAGGAGAAAAAAATGTGCTTTGGCCCGGGCGCATAGATCATCTGGCAAAGTCTTCGGGCACCACAGGCAGCAAAAGTAAGATCCTTCCGGTTTCTCCTGAAGGTTTGCGAAGCTGTCACTACCAGGGAGGCCGGGACATGCTGGCTTTATACTTCCGCAGAAATCCGGGTTCAAAAATTTTCAGCGGGAAGAATCTCTCCATCGGCGGCAGCCAGGAAAGCAGCTTTTCGGGCAGGAACAATAAGTTCTACCTCGGAAACATTTCGGCTATTGTCATGAAAAACCTCCCTTTCTGGGCACAGCTGGGCCGGACTCCCGAACTGCGTATCGCCCTGATGAATGACTGGGAAAAAAAGGTGGAAGAAATCACCAAAATTGCTCCGCAGCAAAAGATCACCAGCCTTGCAGGCTCACCGATGTGGATGCTGCTCCTGCTTCAGAATATTCAGAATAAACTGGGAATAGAATATCTCCAGGAAATCTGGCCCGGGCTGGAAGTCTTCTTCCACGGTTCAGTTTCCTTTTCTCCCTATAAACCTCTATTCGAGCAGCTGGACCGCGACAACAACCTTCACTATCTGGAGATTTACAATGCCACGGAAGGCTTCTTCGGAATGCAGGACCAGGCAGAGGACAATTCTTTGCTGCTTATGCTCAACTACGGTATCTTCTACGAATTTATTCCTGAAGAGAATTTTGATGATGAAAATCCTGAAGTGATTCCGTTGAGCGAGGTAAAAACAGATAAAAAATATTCCCTGGTTATTTCGACCAATTCTGGCCTGTGGCGCTATAAAATTGGAGATACGATCAAATTCACATCGGTAGATCCCTATCGCTTTCTCATCTGCGGAAGGACCCGGCACGGCATTAATATCTTTGGAGAAGACCTATTTACCGAACACGGAGAAAAAGCACTTGCCGTAGCCGCGAAAAAAACCGGTGCGATTTTACAGAATTTCACTGCTGCCCCTTCTTTCTACGGAAAAGGGGAAAAAGGCTTTCATGAATGGCTGATAGAATTCCGGAAGGCGCCCAGCGATCTTCAGAAGTTCACTCACATTCTCGACGAGGAATTGTGCAATCTGAATGAAGATTACCGGGCCAAACGAAAGCAGGATACAGCCATTGGAAAACCTCTGGTAAGGGAAGTCCCGGCAGGAACTTTCTACGACTGGCTAAAACGAAAAGGGAAACTGGGCGGGCAGCATAAGATCCCGGCCATGTCCAACAGCCGTGAATTCCTGGAGGAATTACTCAGCTGCCAGGAAGTAACTCCCTAGCCGGCCCTCCCCGCTCACTTTTAAGAAACCGGATTTAAAAAATGCCAGTTTTCAGCATTAGGTGCGCTTACGGAAGAGCGCCAGATGCTGAATGACTGTTCGCTTTTCGAGCCCACCTCCCAGGGCGCCGGTGGTGACACCAATCGTGCTAATAAATACGGCCAGGCGTAGTTCGTCTACAAAGCTGATATTCGAAACTTCGAGCGTAGGCCAGGTTTGCATCAGGTCTGGAGGGAATACGTAGATCTCCAGAAGAAGCATGAGTCCCACCACCAGCAGGAATAAACCTATACAGGCAAGGAAAATACTGCAGTAAATCACGCTGTTGGCTACCGCCAGATGCTCGGTAAGGATACGTTTTTCCTTGCGCGGCAGGAACAACGACTGTACCCGCACAAGATAAAAGCTGGCCAGCATAACGCTTACCACCGCAAAAGTAATGGCCGTAGAATTGGTCATCCCGAAGCCCACATCCCAGATCTCTGCCGTGAACAGCAGGATAAGAGCCGGAGCAAAAGCCGCTGTGGCAAGGCTGGGCAGGGAAAGTGGTAGAAAAAGGGCATTATTTTTTATCAGCGGAATGAAAAACTGCCGCGGATGCCTGAAAGACATCAGAAGGTGAAATACAAAACTTTCCAGCCAGTTCCCTTCTTTCAGTTCGCGGTCGGGAGCTCTGTTGGCGCGCTTCTTCATCTTCTTTCGTTCGGAATCATTAAAAGAAGGCACCTCGCTGAGTTCCCTGTCAAAATCCCGCGCGCCCATAATGGTATTCAGGGCGGGCGAGGTCTTTTTCAAACCAAAGATCTGTCCTATTAGGCGAAGAAGCAAAGCCGCCCCGTTGAGGCGAACGTTTTCTTCGTTCAGGCTCAGGTTAGGCTTTCCTTTCCCGGTAGTGGTGAGCTTGCGGGTAGAGATGACCATCACCCGGGTCACCGGGGAGCTAAGCCCGGGCATCAGCATATGTTTTCGAGACATGAGGCCTACATCGGTCACTACCGTAACCAGGTCGTAAGGGCCTTCAGCCATTCTCTGGCTGGCGGTATCAAGAAAATCGGAAGGTCTTCGCGGCTGATCATTCTCCAGCAATACCTCATCGGTGATATCAAGCGTCCAGTTAATTCCTGTACTGGTTTCCAGTTCTTTCTTTACATCGGCTTTCAATTGTTTTACATAGGTGAGTAAAGCATCACGATTCTTAGGTTTGCTGTAAGCCACCACGATGCCCATATCCATTTCGGGAACGGGCGCCGGACCCTGCGCCTCCTTGAGAGCCGAAAGAAATCGTTTGCCTGAAGTCACGGCCCGAATAATATTGGTGGTGGTCACCACCTGCACCGAACCCAGTACGGCAAGCGCATTGAAGATCCTGAAGATTCGCAGCGCCGGTACTACCAATGCCAGCAGGGTGATCCAGTTATGTTTTATGAACCTCAGGCGCCGGGGTGCCAGGATAAGCTTCAGGATATATTCTATTACAAAAAGCCCCCAGATCACATAGATGAGTACTCCGCCCAGCCAGCCCAGGCCGCTTATCATTTCCTTGACAAAAAGATAGAGCCAGATCAAGGCAAAGAGGAACATCGGGATTTCCAGATGCTCCTCCAGGCTAAAGAATATCCTGTATTTCTGTCTGTTTCTTTGCAATTCGGGTTAACTTCAGAAAGCAGCCATACCAAAAGCTATGACTGCCAGTTATCTCAAGTTAATTTTAATAAATGCCTTTTGTAGTTAAAGGAGGTTTAAAATTTTGGGAAATCCCGCAATTCCTGCTTTCCGGAAAATTCTTCAGTGTTTCTTCCTTTTTGCACGATCGTATTGCGGTGGCCAGGAAATATCAACATCAAGGGCCTTTGCGGCTTTCATAGGAAAATAGGGATTCCGCAGAAATTCTCTCGCCAGCAGTACCAGGTCGGCTTTGTGTTCTGAGAGCACATCCTCAGCTTCATCAGGTTCGGTGATCAGTCCCACAGCGCCGGTCATAATCCCGGCCTCTCTTTTGATCTTTTCTGAAAAGCGCACCTGGTAGCCTTTTTTGACCGGGATGTTTGCGTAGGGAACCAAGCCTCCTGAAGAACAGTCGATAAGATCCACACCATTTTCCTTCAGAATTCTAGCCAATTTCACCGATTCTCTTTCGTTCCAGCCGTCCTGCACCCAATCGGTTGCAGAAATACGCACAAACAATGGCAAATCTTGCGGCCAAACCTCCCGAACAGCTGTTGTCACCTCGAGCAGCAACCGGCTTCTGTTCTCAAAAGATCCTCCATATTCATCGGTTCTTTGGTTGCTTAGCGGAGAGAGAAATTCGTGCAGCAGGTAACCATGGGCGGCGTGAATTTCAACCACTTTAAAGCCGGCTTCAAGAGCTCTTTGGGCAGCTTTCCTGAAATCTTCAATTACCTTTTCCAGCCCCGCCTCGTTAAGAGCTTCCGGGGCCTCATCCTCTTTATTAAAAGGAATGGCGCTCGGGGCTACCGGTTTCCAGCCGCCTTCTTCTTCCGGAACGCGGTGGCCGCCTTTCCACGGACTTGAGGTAGAGGCCTTCCGTCCGGCATGACCCAGTTGAATTCCGGGCACACTTCCCTGTTCTTCGATAAACGAAGTGATCTCCTTTAGTTTTTCGATATGTTCATCTTTCCAGATGCCAAGATCATCGGGTGAAATTCGCCCTTCAGGAGAAACCGCGGTGGCTTCAGAAATAATCAGCCCCGCCCCGCCTACAGCACGGCTGCCGAGATGCACAAGGTGCCAGTTGGTGGCAAAACCGTCTTTACTACTGTACATACACATGGGTGAGACTACGATCCGGTTTTTCAGCCGGATGTTTCTTATTTTCAAAGGAGAGAAAAGTGCGGTTTTATCAGTACTCATAGCTTCTATTATAATTTTTCCTGAAATTAGGCAAAAAGCGGCAACCATAAAGAAAAGTCTCTATTGCTTCTGAGAATTATTCCATAAAGAGAAGAAATATCTGCAGGAGTTATTTTCCGAAGAAATTATTCAGGAATATCGAAATTCGGCAAAAATCAGCGAATGTTAAGCGCACTCGCGGCTAAAAGTCCGGCGCCATAAAGAGCGGTCTTATCGTTTAAGATCACGTTGATGGGAATATCTTTCAGAAAAGAATTCATGCGGCCCGAAGCAATGAAATTTTCCCGGAAGACCTCTGCATTCAAAGATTCTAAATTCTTGGGCAAAATCCCGCCGCCAATATAAATGCCTCCCACCGCTTTGGCCTTGAGGGCTAACTGGGCAGCTTCAATAGCGAGAAATCGCACAAAAAGCGCCACGGTTTCCTTGCAGACCTCACTGCTGCCATCCTTGGCATAACCGGTGATGAGGATCGCGGGGTCAATTTTTCCGGCCTCATGTCGTACCGGATCAGGGCCATCGGGTTGGCGGTAATCATACAGAAAATAATAAAGATCTACGATCCCGGGGCCCGAAAGGATCCTTTCCCAGCTTACATGGCCATATTTTTTATGAAGGTATCTCCATAGTTCCACATCAAGATCCTGCCGCGGACTGAAGTCACAATGTCCGCCTTCAGAAGGAAAAGGATGAAATGTCTTGCCATCCCAGAAAAGTCCAACTTCGCCGAGACCCGTTCCGGGGGAAATAATCACAGCATTCCCATCCATGGGCAGACCTTCCTGCACGTTGAAAAAGTCCTTTTTTTCCAGGGCCGCGAGCCCATAGGCATTGGCCTCCATATCGTTGATTATATAAACCTCCTTAACTCCAAACTCCTTCGTCATCAATTCCTGATCAAGATGCCAGGTAAAGTTGGTCCCGTCAACCTTGCCATTAATCACCGGCCCGGCCACGCCAAGACAGATCACATCAATTTTGGGAAGTGTCTCTTCGCCAAGCAAATGGTACACTTCTGAAAAGGACGAATAATCTTTGGTAAGGTAAGATTTCAGGAACAGGGATCGCATCTCACCCCCGCTAACCTCAAACACAGCCAGGTTGGTCTTGGTTCCACCCACATCGGCAGCCAGAATAGTGCCTTTTGTTTCATTGCTGATCTCCCCCGGAAAGAAAAGCGGAATATCCTTGCGGTGGCGGATGGAAAGCGGAGATTTTTCGTGATTAAACATATCGCAGTTTTTAGAATCAATCTGCCATTCGCGGCTGCATTCTTATCCACTCATACAGCTCGTCGGCATCTTTTTTTGTGCAAAGCTGGGTACCTTCTTTCGTAGTTGCTGCTGTGCCGCAAGCTACGCCATATCGCGCCATATCGCTCAACGACCTCCCCATGGCCAGGCTTAAAACCATTCCTGCGACCATACTGTCTCCTGCGCCAATGGTGCTCTTTTTGTGAACAGCAGGCGCCGGGATATGTTCACAGGCATCTTGTGTGAGAAGGATCGCGCCCTTCTCCCCAAGCGACACCACCAGCACTTCGCAGGTTCCCTCCCGGAGCAGTTTTCTACCAATAGTTTCCAGCTTCAGAGAAGAAAGGGATTTCTCTCCGGAAAGAGCGCTAAGCTCCCCAAGATTGGGCTTCAGCAGATACACTCCGTCTTTCACGCCTTTCAGCAAAGCCTCTCCGGAAGTATCCAATATGAGCCGGGCATTCTTTTTCCTGGCTATCTCTGCCACCTTTCCGTAGAAATCGTCGGGAATTCCCGGGCAAAGACTTCCGCTGGCAACGAGATAATCTTCCTCACCTAACTTTTGTTCCAATATTTCCAGTGCCTCCCGCCATTCCTTCTCGGTGACCTCGGGACCGGGCATCCCAAAACGATATTGCTGCTCGGTAGTGGTATCGACCACCGCCAGGTTCTCCCGGGTCCATTCTTTAGTTTCTATCTGGTGCTGCTCTACTGATTCTTCCTCTAGGAGATCTTTCAGCAGCGATGCCGGAGGACCACCAGCCATATAAATTGCCAGGGATTCCCCCCCGAGTTTTTTGATAGCCCTGGAAACATTAACACCTCCACCACCGGCATTGTAGAAGGGCCGGGAACAGCGGAGTTTGCTATTGGGCCTTATCCCTTGTACACTCGTGCTTTTATCAATGGCGGGATTCACCGTGAGGGTAAGTATTTTTTTCATAAGGAATAGTTTTCTGAATATCTTCTGAAGCAGTGGCTGGAGGCTGTCTAAAAAGACTAAAAACGTCCTCCTGAACCTGGCTGCTGACAGGCAGGTTTATTTCAGGATCTTAATTAATCGAAAATCCAATTAATTAGAAGCTCAGCTTGACGAAGTAGGAACTTTTAGACAGCCTCGTTTCGACTTCTGCTATAACAAGATAAGAAATAAGTGGTTTTTTGAAGGAAACTCTCCCACCTTTTAGGGATTCTTTTCTGAAAAGTTTAACCTATTGAAGTTTTTCCGCTGGAGGTGGAAATTAAAAAATGCCAGCCCCGGTTAAAGCAGATCGTCCCTACCCGACCTCCCGCTCCAGAGCTGACATCAATTCTTCAATATTTTCAGGAGCTTCTATAAGAAAAAGCTTTGCGTACAAAAATCCAAAAGAAGCTCTCCCTTTTTCAGATCAAAGATAATTTTTTGGAACGAGGAGAAATTAAACTTTTCTTCATTTCCCCTGCAATCATGACCATTATCATATGAAAGTAATATCCTACTCCCATTTCAGCAAATAACGGAGAAATCCACGACAAAAGACGTCGTTTTACTGTTCAAAATGCCTTCGCCGGATGGTTCTGATCTTCCAATAACCCATTTTGTAGTAGATGAAAGCCACCGCTGCGGCGATGAGATTGGAAACCGGGAAGGCCCACCAGATCCCCTGGAAGCCGAGACCAGTTTTATTAGAAAGCATAAAAGCGGTAGGAAAGCGGATGATCCACAGACTAAGCACCGAAATAAGCAGCGAAGCCTTGGTAAAGCCGGCGCCATTAAAAACTCCGTTCAACACCTGTTGGACGCCAAGAACTCCGAAGCTGGGTGCCATGATCTTGATAAATACGGCTCCATCATGGATCACCTTAGGATCATCGGGTACAAAAAAGGCAGTGAGGTTTTCTGCAAAGGCATACATAATCATGCCGATAGCCGTAAGGCCGAAGAAAGCGATCATACTGCTGAGATTCCCTATTTTTTCGGCTCTTTTAATTTTTGAAGCCCCAATGTTCTGACCGGTGAGGGTGGTGGTGGCAATAGCGAGCCCGAGGGCGGGCACGATCACCAGGCTGAGAATACGGGCGCCAATTCCGTAGGCGGCTACCACATCACTTCCAAAGCTGGTAACCAGCATGACCATGACGGTCATTCCCGCTGCCCGTGTGGATTGTTCCAGGCTGGCGGGAATTCCGAGGCGAAAAAGTCTTTGAGTCCATTTCATATCGGGTTTCATATCGCTCCAGTTAATAGCGATTCCTCTTTTTCCGCGCAACAGAATAATCACTCCGCTCAAGGCTGAAATACCCTGGGTGATGACACTGGCCACGGCCGCTCCGGCCACACCGTAGCCGGGAATATTTCCGTAGCCAAAAATAAAAAGAGGATCGAGCAGCAGGTTGAGAAGTACCGTTCCCAGCACGATAAACATGGGGAGCATGACATTCCCGATGCCGCGCATTAATGACTGGAAAACAAAAAAGGAAAAGAGAAAAATAAATCCCAGCGAAGACACCTGGAAATAATTCACCGAATCGGCGAGAATTTCAGGGCCGGCACCAATAAGCTTCATCATGGGTGGGGCAGCAAAATAACCAACCATAGCCAAAAGGACCGAAATAAAGAAAACAACAAAAACAGTTTGGGACGAACCATAATTCACCTTCCGCTGATCGTTGGCTCCCTTGTACTGAGAAACAATGACAGTGCCGGCCAGGGTAAGGCCACTGCCCAGCGACAAGACAAGGAAAAGAATGGGAAAGCTGATGCTTACCGCCGCCACTGCGTTGGCTCCCAATCTTCCTAACCAGAAGGTGTCGATGAGCTGATAGGCAGTTTGCAGAATATTCGCCAGGATAATGGGAACGGCCAGGGTGACCAGTGATCTCAGGATCTTGCCTTCTGTAAAACTTGCCTTCTGCTTTTTCTTCATGACATGCAATAATATACAGAAAAGCAAAGAATCCTGCCCTGGCAAAGCGAATTTTAAGAAGGATATAACAGCAGGTTCCCCCTGGCCTTTTATCTTCGGAAAAAAGAAAAAAAGAAATCCGCAGTTCTTATGAGCTTTATTCCCGCGATTACTCCGGAAATCCCATCTGTAGAACTACGGATTCTTTATACCGAATACTGAAATTATTGTGCCAAATATCCTCCGTCTATGGGATAATAAGCTCCGGCTGAAAAAGAAGAGCGATCTCCTGCCAGCCAGAGGAACAGCTGGGCTACTTCTTCAGATTCTCCAAGTCTTCCAATAGGGTGAAGCCCCACCAGTTGGGACATAAGCTCATCGTCAAGCTCATCAAGCAAGTGTGTTTTTATAAATGCCGGTCCCACAGAATTTATCCTGAGCCCCTGGGAAGAATATTCCAGGGCTGCTGATTTTGTAAGGCCAACAATTCCGTGCTTAGCCGCAACATAGGCCGCACTGTTGCGAAAGCCCACGCTCCCCAGAATGGAAGCAACATTAATGATTGAGCCTTTGCCGTTCTGCAGCATCGCCGGGATCTGGTAGCGCATTCCGTAGAAAACCCCGGAAAGGTTTATCGCGATCACCTTGTCCCAGCCTTCAATTTCATATTCTCCCACGGGAGCCTGTGGCCCTGCTATTCCGGCATTGTTCACAGCTATATCCAGTTTCCCGAATTCCTTCACGGCTTGAGCAACACTTTTTTCAGCATCGGCCGCAACCGAAGTATCGGCCTTGAAGAAAACAGCTTCGCCGCCAGATGTGTTGATCTTTTCCGCTACCTTATTTCCGTGCTCTGCGTCAATATCGGTAAGCAGCAATTTAGCACCTTCCTTAGCGAAAAGTACTGCGGTGGCTTCCCCAATACCCGCGCCGGCGCCGGTAATAAGTGCAACTTTTCCTTCTAATTCCATTTTTATTGTTTAAAGTTAATAGCCTGAATATACCCGAACCACAGCATTAAAACTATGACAGATATCAGGTATCAAAATTCAGGAATACGAAAGGGCATTGGTTAAAAAACTGTTATTTGGAAACTATTTAACGCCTACTTTGATAAGGTTTAGCCATCTTAGTTCTAAAGTTTTTAATCATATAATTCAGAAAAAATGGATAAGAAAGAAGTAGAGAAGAAAGCGAAGAAAGTAGCTAAAAAAGGAGCCGAACTATGGGCGGCTAAAAAAGGGGCGCAATGGACCGGAAGCCTTTTGAAATGGGGTGCTATTGCCGGGGTTGCCTATATGGGTTACAAATTATTCAGTAAAGAATGCCATAATTCCGAAGCCTGAGAAAGTCCGGCATAGATTTCAGCCTTTATTGGGGTGAAAATGGGGATCGGAAGGATCGTTGTCCACATCATAGGTAATTCCCAGGGCAAACATGAAAAAGCCATAGCACACGATGCCGATAGCGACCACCGCAAAAGGGATCTTCCCGACATGGTCCCCAATAAAATTGAAGGCCTTATCGGTATTCACCACATAATTGGGATTATCAAGAATTCCTGACTTGATGAAAAAGAAGCCGATAATGCCCAGGATGATGCCGCGGGCCACATATCCGGTAACGCCGAGGAAAAAGATGAGTTTCTTCTTTTTGCTGCTGAAGCGGGCAATGTCTAGCCGCTCGCGGTAACCTCGTGTTATTCCGTAGAACAACTGTACCGCCGCGGTGACTGCGACCACAAGTCCCAGCCCTACTACCAGCCATTTACCCCAGCCGGAGTGCAACATATTTGCCACCATTTCCCGTTTCTGCTCGGGGCGTCCGTGTTCGCTAAAATGCGCTGAGCCTAGCAGCACTACCAATGCGGAATAGGCAATAAGGGCATCGGCAACCGAGCTCAGCCCGATCCCGGTTCTCTTGGCAAGGCCCTTCCAGTCGCTTCCGTAGTGATAAGGATCGCGGAAAGATTCATAGATACGCCAGATTATATAACTAAGCATCCCGATAAGAATGGCCCAGATAAGAAGTTCGCCCCCCGACAGGTTCTGTACATAGGCCAACAGACTGTTCTTGGAAGCTCCGCCTTCTTTAAGCCTGAGCAGGGACAGCATGGCAATCACCCCAATAGAGGAATAAATAAGGCCGGTAGAAATGCAGCCGAAAATGGGAAAATATTTGATGTATTTCTTTTTTTCTTTTTTCACGCCGGAAGGGGATTTTGACCTGAAAATAAGGAAATTTTCTTTTCCTGCTGAATGAAAGCTACAAAGGCTGGTGAAATTGTACGTTTTTAACTTAAGTTAACCTCGAAATTCAGATTTTATGAAAATCGCAACATACAATGTGAACGGAATTAATGCCCGACTGCCCGTGCTGCTGCGCTGGCTGGAGACTTCTTCTCCCGATATTGCCTGTTTACAGGAATTGAAGGCGCCCGATGAAAAGATACCAAAAGAGGCCATCGAAGAAGCCGGTTATCAGGCGATCTGGTACGGACAAAAACAATGGAACGGCGTGGCCGTTTTGGCCCGCAAGGAAAAGGTGCAGGAAGTTAGGCGCGGCCTTCCGGGAGATGATAAGGATGAACAGAGCCGGTATCTCGAAACGGAAATAAGAGGGATCCACATTGGGTGTATCTATCTGCCTAACGGTAATCCGGCGCCGGGACCAAAATACGATTATAAACTGCAGTGGTTTGAGCGGCTGAAGAAACACGCTTCAGAATTGCGGAATTCAGAAAAGCCAGCTATTCTTTTAGGAGATTTCAACGTAATGCCTACTGAAAAAGACGTTTATAAGCCCGAATCCTGGAAAGATGATGCGCTCTTCCGCCCCGAGGTGCGCTCTGCCTTTAAAGAGTTGCTGGACCAGGGCTGGACCGATTCTATCAGACACTTTTATCCCGATAAGGAAATCTATACCTTCTGGGAATATTTCAGGGATTCCTTCAACCGTAATGCCGGGCTGCGTATAGATCACATCCTGTTGAGTCCGCAGCTGGTACCACGACTTTCTGATGCCGGGGTAGACCGGGATGTTCGTGGCTGGGAAAAAACCAGCGACCATGCGCCGGTGTGGATCAAATTCAGCGATCGGGAATAAATTCCTCTTGAAAGAAACTCCTATCTCAATTTTTGCGGATCATTGTTCCTTTATATAACTCCAGCCCTGCTGCTGTTTGTGGGCAATTTCCAGAATCCCATCGGGGACGGTCTTCACGCCAGGGATAAGATCTTCTTCACTCGCATGATGACCTTTCATAGTGACGGCACATACCACAAAAGAAATATTAGGTTTTTCAGCCAGCCTTTGCATGTCTGCCGCAACTGAGGATTTTTCCTTCAAAACCATGTCCAGAGCGCCGCTGTAAACTACAAGTTCGAATTGAGAATCGGGATAGGCTTCAGCCATAGCCTTAATATGTCGCATAGCCGACTGATGTACCTTAACATCACTGCTGGTCACATCAAAGACTATCTTTACTGGCTTATCCTGTCCGAAACTATTGAGTGACAGAAAACAAAGCAGTATAAGAATCAAATAACGTTTCATTTTATTGTTTTTTAATATTATGAATTATCCTCCTGCGTAAATATAACCGCAGCCATGTTCCTGTGCTCTTCCTAAAGCCCAAACCCCGGAAGGCACAATCTCAATATCGGGAAGTACACCGTTTACCCACTCGTTATAGACTTCTTTGTCGTCCAACCCCATGTCTTTGGCAGCAAAAGAACTGTAAACTTTCAATGCCAGGTCACATGCGCAAAACATCGCGCCCCTTTCCTGAAGTTTTTTTATACCATCGATACCTGGAAAAGGGAAATCTCCAGCCTGGGGCTCATAAACCGTATTTCGAACAGAAGCGGCTTTTTTGATATTATCATCAATCTTGAACATCTCTCCCAGTTTATATTTCTCCCAGATGCGATCTTCCAGTGCTAACGGAATTGCATCGTGCCTAATGACCGTCATTGCGGTAATTTCTTCATCTGGAACTCCTGTTTGATTATTGGTTAAGTAAAAGGCCCAGTTCCAGATTACGGGAAACCCGTGATAGGCCGTCGTCCCGTCAAAGACAACCCGGTGAGTTCCCTTAATTTTTTCCATCCACTTTTCAGGATCAGAAAGATTGGCCGTTGCCGATACCGGAATTTTTTCGGCCAGCGGATTTGCAATTACCGATGAGATGCCTCCCACGGCGGCTCCAAGTACCAGAGTTCCTAGAAATTCTCTCCTGGAATTTAATTGATTGGTTTTCATTTTAATGCTGATTAAATGAGACAATAATTTTCCATTCAGAACTGAGGCATTCTAAAATTAACCATTCTAACTAAGATTAACTCACTTATAATCAGAATATTGATATCCTGATTTATTTAGTTTTCCTGATTCCGTATTTTTCCTGGTAAAAATCGATGATTGGCTGGAACGGCCCCAATTGATGTTGTTCTACCGAAAAGCTATCGGCATAGGGAGGATATGGTGTAGAAACGGGCTTGCGCTTAAGATCGGGGAAGTCTTTTGCAAGTTCCCGTTTTACCGGACGTGGCTGCTGATTGATATATCCGGCAAGATCGTAACATTCTTCATCAGTAAGCAAAGGATCTTCAAAAGTCACCCCAAAGGGCATATTGGTCTTCATGAATTGCGCCGCGGTAATTACACGGGCCATCCCCGCTCCATTGTTATAGGAATCCTTTCCCCATAGGGGAGGATAGAGATAACCCGGCGAACCCTTCAGGGCTAGTCCCTTTCCTTCATTACCATGACAGGCAGCACAATTGGCCACGAAGAGTTGCTTTCCTTTTTTAAGATCTACCGGCCTGTCAGGGATTTCTATTTCGGTATACCCGAGTCCTTCTACTATTCCGTCTTCGGGTGCATAGCGGTTAAGCCATTTCAAGTAACTCACAAAGGCCTTCATCTCCTTTCCATCGACTGGCAGAACCTGCCCGTTCATACTTCTTTCCATACATCCATTGATCCTGTCTTCAATGCTGCCAGTCTTATCAACTCTCCCCCGGTACTGCGGAAAACGGTTTATCACCCCAATGAGCATTCCCGAATAAGGTCTGGTTCCGGCATTTAAATGACAGTTATTGCAGGCGAGGTTATTGCCGGAATACGTCATATTCACCTTCCCATTTTGTGGCCCGATATACCGCGCGGTCTTTGTGAAAAGCTCGTAACCGTATTTAATTTGCTGGTTAGCGGGAGAATCATCGAGTACAGAAATGTCGTAGCTGGCACTTAAGGGATCTACTTCTTCCTGTTTTGGGTTCTGATATTTTGCATCTTCGGGATTACTTCTGATGAAAAAAAACCAGGCGATAACACCTGTCATCACCATAATGAAAAAAACCACGATGAGGTTTAGGTTTCTTTTCCGTTTTTGAGTTCGCATTGCATTCTCTTGTTAAAGATCGATTACGTCGATGAGCAGAAGTAAAAAAGGGTAGGAACACATTTGGTGCTCTCTATAAAAATACAATTATTCCGGGTTTGGTTAAAGATAGGTTTGAAATAAAACAGGTTCTTTGACAAAATTATTAGTATATTAATCTTCCCTAATCCGGAAGGGTGCTTGCTTGGTGCCGGTCTCCTTTCCTTCACAGGAAAACTCCTGCCATAAGCTTTATGATCATTAAAATCCCCCGGCGAGATCTATGAAGAAATTCCTTCGAAACAACAATCAGGAAAGCAGTGAAGTCATCCCTTCGGTTAAGACCGGTTTGGGCACTTTTGGTGGTGTTTTCACCCCTTCCATTCTCACCATTCTGGGCGTAATCATGTATCTGCGTTTTGGATGGGTTGTGGGAAACGTAGGGCTCATTGGTACACTCATTATCGTAACACTTTCAGTTTCCATTACTTTTTTAACGGCACTATCTGTAGCGGCCATCGCGACCGATCAGCAGGTACGTGCGGGCGGCGCCTACTATATGATCAGCCGTTCCCTGGGAGTGGAAGCCGGCGGGGCTATTGGGATCCCGCTTTTCATCGCCCTGGCCTTATCGGTGGCCCTCTACACCGTTGGTTTTGCTGAAAGTATCGTCGATGTTTTCCCTTCGCTGGACTTTAAGATGGTGGGGCTCATCACCACGGCAGGAGTAGCTACTTTAGCCATGATCTCGGCTAAAGTGGCCATTCGCGCCCAGTACTTTATTATGTTCGGAATTGCTCTTTCTCTGATCTCGCTTATCTTCGGAAAGCCTATCGAAGAGACCACCATCGAAATGTGGGGTGCCGCCGACAGGCATTCCGAAGGCTTTTGGGTGGTATTTGCAGTCTTCTTTCCTGCCGTCACCGGTATCATGGCTGGGGTAAATATGTCCGGAGACCTAAAAGATCCTTCAAGATCGATTCCACGTGGTACGTTTGCTGCCATTGGAGTGGGTTACTTTATCTACATGGCCCTGCCCATTATTCTCGCGAACCGCGCTAACGCCCTCAGCCTGATAGCCGATCCCATGATCATGCGCCGAATGGCCTATTGGGGAGATGCGATTCTCATTGGCGTTTGGGGGGCGACCCTTTCCAGTGCCGTAGGTAGTATCCTTGGAGCACCTCGGGTGCTGCAGGCCCTGGCACGGGACCGGGTGTTGCCGCGATGGCTAAGCTGGCTGGGACATGGTTCCGGAGAAGATGATTCCCCTCGCTACGGAACCATGTTCACTATGGGGATCGCCCTGCTGGCAGTTTACCTGGGAAACCTCAATATTATTGCGCCCATTCTCACCATGTTTTTCCTTACCACTTACGGGGTGCTGAATGCCGCGGCAGGGATCGAAAAAATTCTGGACAGTCCTTCTTTCCGCCCTGCCTTTAAGGTGCACTGGATCTTTTCTTTCCTGGGAACCATCGGCTGTATCGCGGTAATGTTTCTCATCAATGCTGCTGCCACCGCCATAGCCTTCGTGTTTATCACCATGATCTTTCTATGGCTGCAGAACAGAGAAATGCGGACCGCCTGGGGAGACGTGCGGCGTGGCATCTGGATGGCTCTTATCCGCACCGGACTTATGAACCTTAGCCAGGAAAAGGAATCCAAGACCTGGAGACCTAATCCGTTGGTACTTTCCGGAGCGCCCACCAAACGCTGGCACCTTATCGATTTTGCTTCCTGCGTTACCCACAACCGCGGCATCCTTACCGTGGCCACAGTACTCACGAGCAAGCACATCACCAGCAGCCGCCAGAAAAAAATGGAGAAAAATATCCAGGATTTCATGATGAGACGCAGTACCAGTGGCTTTGCGAGGGTGATTTCAGCCTCAGATACCTTTGAGGGTGCCAAGGATTTTGTGAAGGCCTACGGGCTGGGTAGCCTGGCTCCCAACACCATCATTTTGGGAGATAGCGAAAATGAAGAGCTGCGGAAAAAATACTGTGACATGATCCGCTTCTTCTATGACCTGAACCGTAATGTGGTGATCATTCACGAAAACGAAGAAAAAGGCTTTGGAGAAAAGCAGAATATCGACATCTGGTGGGGCGGGCTCAAGGGAAACGGTGGCCTGCTGATGATCCTGGCCTATCTGCTACGCAGTAGCCGCTCCTGGTACGACGCCAATATTAGTCTTAAAATGCTGGTTCAGGATGAAAAAGCTGCCAAAGATGCCGAAAGAAATCTTTCCAGCATGATCAAGAAACTTCGCACAGGCGCGCGGCTGGAAGTCATCGTTTCTGAAGGTCGTTCTTTTGATGAAGTGCTGCATGAATCTTCTGCCAATGCCGACCTCATCTGCCTGGGTATGGCCACTCCCGGCAAAAATTTCGAAGAATATTACCGAAAAATGCAGCAGCGGCTTCACAACCTGCCCACCACCTTGCTCGTTCTGGCTGCGGAAGAGATCTCCTTTGGCGAAGTATTGATGCAGCAGGATTCCTTCAGGAAAGAGTAAAGCTTTAGCTTTTTCAAATTTAATTAAAGAGCTAATCGAAACATATCACATCCAAATGAAGAATTTCAGCAGTGGGTGAAAAGCTTATCCTGAAGGTTAATAAAGTGAAGAACATTTAGAATCTACAAAGGCTATGAAGACCGAATGCATCATCTAAATTTTCTTCTTTCAAAGATAAATTTCTATTTGTATCTTTCTTTATTCTGAAAAATACCGGGAATGTTTCACTTTAAAGACCTGCCAAAATTCTTTCTTGCCTTTTTCCTGGTGATGCCGGTTATCTCCATTTTGCATGAAACAGGGCACGTATTTTTTGCCTGGCTCATGGGAGGAAAAAACATCAGAGTAACTGTGGGAACAGGTAAACCGGCTTTTAAACTGGGAATGCTCGAGATACGTCAGTATTATTTCTGGTATGGACTGTGCACATTCGAAAATATAAAACGGAAAGAGAAATTCAGCAATATCCTCATTTTTTCAGGAGGAGCTCTTTTCAATTTAATAGGAACACTGGCAGTAATATTTCTCGTTGATGAACAAATTTTGAAGCCAGGTCTATTAACCTACCAGTTTACTTATTTTTCATTGTATTACATTTTCTTTGCATTACTTCCCATGCCTTATCCCGACGGAAACCTGAGTGACGGAAAGATCATCCTGGACCTGCTAAGGGGACGGGAAGAAATTGTGCGGCAAAGAACATACAGAATTCAGTGGAATTCAGAAGAAAGCACCTGGCAGGTATTTGATCACCAGAATCGCCCGGTGCACAGCTGCGGAAAAGAAGACGAAGCTTTTTCCAGAGCCAGGGAACTTGCTCAAAATAACCGACCCAGCAGAATTGTCAATAGTGTAAATGGGGAAGAAAAAGAGGTCCAAAATTACCCAAGAACACCCTTGTAAAATCCGCCTACTTCACTACCCACACGGGCACATCAAGATTGGCATTAAATAACTCCTCTGGTACCGTACCCACGGCAAATGGTGAAAAATTATTTCCACCCTTGTCTGATACCACCAAAAGATCTACCTCTGCCGATTTAAGTTTGTTAAGGATCTTTTGGGCCGCCCCAGACTCCCTCCCCAGAAAAATGAGGGATTCTACGGAGTAGGGATAATTCAGCTTTTTAAGGAATTTATCCAGTTTATCCTTTACGTGTTTTTCCACTTTAGGTTCCATGGTCTCGTGAGATACATAGGGAGAAAATTGAACAGGAACGCTGTACACATGCACCACTTTTAAACTGCTGTTGGTATCCTCCTGCAATTCCTTTGTACGGCTAAAGATCTTTCGGGACTCATGGGAAAAATCGGTACCTGCCCAGATAACATCCATCTTCTCGCGGGCAGAGGCAGGAACTGACAGAATATCGCAGCTAAGCGAGCGCAGCAGTTTCCCACTCACTACTCCAGTACCTCGTTCATGTTTTTTGTTCCCGACAATAGCCAGATCAACCTGGTATTTTTCGGTAATATATTTGATCAAAGATTCACTGTAGGGATCTTCAGAGATCAATACCTCCCAGTTTACGGGAGCGTGAAAGTTAGTCTCCACCTTTTCATTCAACGCATCTCCTATTACTTCATCCAGGTTAATATCTTTGAGATGCTCCTCAAAAAGCTCAGAGATCTCATACTTCTTGATATTATGAACAAAATAAACATTTTCAGCCTTCAGTTTGGCGGCAAGGAAGGCAGCATATTTTATGAGTTTTTCGTCTATCCCCGACAAATCCAGTGCCACGAGAATATTCTTAATCCTTTTCATAATTGAGATTTTTTCTTACTGGTTATTCTTGTTTCGTTTCGCTTCTTTTCTTTATAATATCGGAAATCACTTCTTCATAGCTTTCCATCTCTTTTTGTGCCCTTTTCTCTTCAGATTTCAGGTATTCTTCCTTCAATCCATTGTAAAGAGAATAACACATAAACAGGAGAATAAAAGCAAATGGAAGTCCTGTGACTATGGAGGCTGTCTGTAAAGCCTGAAGTCCGCCCCCAACCAAAAGTACTGCTGCTACAACCCCTTCGGCAAGAGCCCAGAAGATTCTTTGCCCTACCGGAGCGTCAATCTTTCCTCCGGAGGTGAGGCTATCTACTACCAGAGAACCGGAATCTGAGGAAGTGACGAAAAAGCCTATAATCAGGATCACCCCAATCACATTTAGTACCACCGAAAAAGGAAAATTCTCCAGAAAGACAAACAGGGCGGTGGCAACATTATCATTCACCGCATTTATTATGTTCTGATCTCCCAGAAGCGCATGTTGAATGGAAGTACTTCCGAAAGCTGTAATCCAGAAAAATGTAATTAGTGTTGGCACAAGAAGAACTCCAAGCACAAACTCCCGAATAGTACGTCCTTTGGATATCCTTGCGATGAACATACCGACAAAAGGAGACCAGGCAATCCACCAGCCCCAGTAAAAAATCGTCCAGTTATTCTGCCAATTTCTGCCGGTATAACTTTCGGTCCAGGTAGAAATATCTAAAAAGCTGAACAGATAACTCCCGGTATTCTGAACGAAAGATTGAAAGATAAAAATGGTAGGTCCCAGGATTACTACCAACAGCAGCATAACAACCGCTATTCTCATGTTCCATTCACTCAGAAACTTCACCCCTTTATCCACTCCCAGGACAACCGAGGTAGTGGCAACCGCAGTAATTGCCGCTATAAGAATTACCTGGGTTACAATCCCGCTATCCAGACCAAAAACATGTTTGAGCCCGGCGGCGACCTGCTGCACTCCTAATCCCAGGGAAGTGGCTAAGCCGAATAAGGTGGCAAGTACTGCAAAGATGTCAATAATATCTCCTCTCTTCCCGTATATTTTATCTCCCATAAGAGGATAGAAAACCGAGCGGATGGTTAAAGGCAGCCCGTGAGAATAGGTGAAATATGCCAGGGAAAGGCCCACCAGGGCATAAATCCCCCAGGCATGAAGGCCCCAGTGCAAGAAAGTAAAGTTCATTGCTTGTTGGGCGGCTTCGGGAGTAGCACCTGCACCAAGAGGGGGCTTCATAAAATGGGTAATGGGTTCGGCAATGCTCCAGAAGAGCAGACCAATCCCCATCCCCGCGCTAAAGAGCATGGCAAACCACGATAAGGTTTTAAACTCTGGTTTAGCATCCTTTCCTCCTATCCGTATATTTCCGAATTTGCTAAAGGCCAGATAGACCACAAAAACGAGAAAGATGTTCACGCACAGCACAAAGAACCAGCCCGCATTATTGGCGACAAAGTCCTGAGTTGCATTAAAATATTTTTCTGCACTCTCTCCATAAATAAGAGTTAATGTAATACTTATGATGATGAAGATGGAAGAAGTGAAAAACACAGGACCGTTCACCTCCAGCCCCATTATTGATTTCCGCTCATCACTTCTGACAATTTTTTTAGCCATAATTGCTTTTTTTATCAGTTACATGTTCTTTTTGATCAACCCCTTCTAAAAATAATAACCAAAGTTGATGTTAAATCTCGCCTCCCATTTCGCATCAGGATTACCTGCCGCGAAATCATCAATAAAATTTCCACCCAACCAGGAATGGTTATAACCGGCAGCGTAATCTACATAGGTATATAGATTTCCTGCCTGGATTCCCACACCAGTTACGTTCATAAACGAGTCTTCAAAGGAAGACGGTTGCTTCTGCATATATCCAAAATCATTGTAAAATTGCAAATTCGACACCGGGCCCCAGTTTACGGGGACATCCCGGGATATTGCCAAAGTATAAAGATTAAAATCGGAAGCCACCTGATAAGGAGCGCCATAAGCCGCCATAGTAATCACTTCATCTGAAGCCCCCGCTTCATTTTCAGGATTATGTGAGATCAGCATGGCTTCAGACTTCAAGATTCCATTTCCCGTAATCTGCTTCGTAATGCAGGGCAAATCCGTAGTGATTTCCCATCCTGGTAGTGTTCAGATTATAAAGTCCTCCGTATTGTGCGGAAAAGCCGAGCCGGGACTTCAGGGTATCGCCGAATTTGTATACAAACTTCAGATTTCCCTGATTCACTTCCTTGTTATTTCCTGCCACATCATAGGAATAGCGACTATAGGAAATCGCAGAATCATTACCAAATCGCAATTCTTCGGCATTCTTGAAATAGGCAGATGTGATACTCAAATTTTTCTCCCAGGTGCACGAATTTTATTCCCATATCGTGATCGTCTTCAAGTCCCATATAATAGCCGAGGTTGAAGAACCAATTATGGGAATTGTACTGCTGAATGCCGAAAGGAACCTGAGTAAGCCCAAGCTGAAGTTCTTCGGTTTCGTTAAACCGGTAACCGAACCAGCCTTGTTTGAGCATTCCACCACCGAAAGATTCTGAATAAAGGCGATATTCGGCGTTAACATAGAGGTCCTTGTAAGAAGCAACAGCATTGACGCGAAACAGATCGTAGCCGAAATCCCCGCCTCTTCTTTTTTGCTCCGGCTTCCAGGAAGACAGATTATAATTGAACCTCAAGGCTCCTCCTATGTCGATTTCCGGCTTCTCCTGTGCTGCAGATGCGAATGGGATCAAACAGCTCAGAAAAAAAAGTAGCTTTATTTTCAGAAGTGTTCTCTTCATAGCTTCGAAGGGTTGAAGCCTAAGTTAATCTTAATGAATTGCAATAACTTACCACAGATTATAAAATATTGTTAACCTTCCGTTTATTTTCGTGTAGTTAAGTGAGAGAGGCTCAACAGGCTTTCCTTGACACATCTGGTTCCCACACTATCACATTGATTTGAATTGTGATAGTGCTAATCTGGATTTTAGAATTTACTTTTCCCTCGAAAGCAATCCAGGGAGATTAACTGCGATTGACCCCCAGGAGAAGATCCTGCCAGGAAAAACCATGAAATATTAGAGGTAGCATAATATGTTTCTTTGCGAAGAAAGAAGTTATAAATTCGCCATTTAATTGTAGTTTTATTTTATGATAAAAGCAGTAATCATTGACGATGAATTAAGCGCCCAGAATTTATTGGAGAAAACCCTGGAAAGATATTTTCCTAATAAATTCAATATTGTGGAAAAGTGCAATTCGGTAGATTCGGGAGTATTAGCAATCAGAAAGCACGAACCTAACCTGATTTTCTTAGACATTCAGATGCCAGAAAAGAATGGCTTTGAATTGTTCAAGTATTTCGATGTCATAAATTTTGAAGTCATATTTCACCACTGCTTTTAACCAGTTCGCTATAAAAGCAATAAAGAGAAGTGCTTTGGACTATCTCCTGAAACCAATAAATCACCTGGAGCTTGCGGAGGCCGTCAAAAAATTTGAGAGCCAAAAAGCGAAGGAAGTCACGCCCAGAAAAAATTATCCTCTGTTACTGGAGAACCTGAATGTAAATGACCAAAACGTCAATAAACTTGCTTTTCCAACTCTTGAAGGCTTTGAATTCATCCACTCCAACCAGATCTTGTATTGCAAGGCCGAAAGTAATTATTGCTGTATTAAAAGGATAGACGACATCACCAAAATGGCCACCAAGACCCTGAAATATGTGGAAGAGATACTTCCTTCCAATTTCGTAAGAATCCATAAAAGTTACGTCCTCAATCTAAATTTTGTGGTGAGATACCACAAAGCCAATAAGGAAGTTGAATTAACCAATGGAGAGAAACTGCCGGTTTCTTTCCGAAAAGAAGAAGAATTTCTAAATGCCATTCTACAAAACCACTAAGCTCTTCCTCTTCTTTCTTTTATGGCTTAACGTAGCATTTTCTCAAAAATACCCCGGGAGAAATTACACTGCAGCTACTGAATTGCCCAATAATACCGTGAGATCTTTACTGGTAGACAGCAATAATGTTCTGTGGATAGGCACCGACAACGGAGTGGTTAGAAAAGAAAATGATGTCTTCAAAGACTATTTCGAGGAAGATGGGCTGGCTTTAAACAACTGCTGGGCCATCGCAGAAGATGAAAATGAACATATCTGGTTTGGCAGTTACGGGGCGGGCGTAAGCATCTACGACGGGAATAATTTCAGGGTGATCTCCAAAAAAGACGGATTGGTTCACAATCAAATTACGCAGCTCTTCTCCTACGGAAAAAACATGTACATAGGGACGAGTGACGGGGTTTCTGTTATAGACATCAATACCCTTCAGGTGTTTTCCTTTGATCCTCCCACCGGGAAAGGATTTACTTCGGGTTATGGGTTTTTTCGAATACCGGAAGGAGATATACGTGGTCACCTACCAAACCGGGATCTTCAAAATTGAGCAGAAAAATGGCCAAAAGCGCCTTGTAAAGGTGAATGACCATAAAAATATCTATTCCGCTTTTGTGGACCATGACAGTATTTTCAGCAGCAATAAAGGTTTCTTCACCAAAACCAGGCTCGGGGATTATATAAAGAGGAGGATATTATTTCTTCCGAAGAACGGGGATTTTCCATTCTCTGGGATTATGCCGAAACTAATGATCACAAGATCTTTGCAGCGGCCTGGGGCATCTATGATACCGATGGCGGAATTTACGAAGTGACTAAAGACAGCCTGATCTCGAGAGCCGCTGATTTCAATATTCCGAGTAAAAAAGTAATTTCTTTGGCCTATGATAACAGGTTTGAAAAATTATACGTCGGCACGCTGGACGCGGGTTTATTCGAGGTCAAGCTGAATCCACAAATAAAATTCCACGCTCTTAAGGGAAAAGAAGTTCTTGCATTTGCAGAAACTAAAAACACTTCAGCAATTTTGTTGAATGATGCCCTTCTGCTGAACAAAAACGGAAAGCAACTTCAAATAAGTTTAGCTCAACTTAAGTCATGGCAGGAAAATTACGTTTTGAATACGAAACTCCCCCTGCCAAAGCACGAAGATTCCTTTTATGAATTAGATTACAGCATAAAGGCGCCGGACATCAGCTTCTATGATCTCAGAACCTTCCGGAATACATTCTGGCTCAATACCAATATTGGGATATTTGCCATCGATTCTTCGGGAGACTTGCAACGCTACGTACCTCTGCATTCCGAAGAGATCAATTTCACAGATGCCGGCAACCTTATAGAAACCAATCCGTATGGGGGAGTCAGGATCTATAGCGATCTCGATGCTTTTGAATACACACATTTCAAACAAGAAGATCCCCGAACCCCCACAATGGTGGTGAATAGTTTGCAAAAAGGGGATAAAACTTATTTCCTGTCTGTTTTCTCTGGCCTGTATGTGTGGAAAAACGGCAAGTTTCAGTCCTATCTAAAAAATGGCACCTGGAAAGAACAGAAGTTAAGGCATATCACAGGTTTAGGCAGAAACATGGCCATTTCCAATGAATTTGGGGACATCTTTATTGTAAATGACGAAGGTTCCTTCAAAGTTTTAAAAAAGATACCCAGAGCAAAAATTCAGGGTAATACTATTTCTTTTTTAAAGGAATTCAATGGCAGCTTATTGATAGGGACAGAAAAAGGTCTGACCATTTTTAAAGATAAGCGTTACATTTTTTTAAACGATGAACAAGGGCTGAAACAACCTTTACTAAGTGCAGCAGTTAGCGGGAACATCTTGTCTCTGGGTACAAAAAATGGATTTTATACGATAAACCTGGATGACATCAGCGATTCAAAGGCCCTGGTGGATAATCTAAGTATAAAAGAGGTCTACGTCAACAACAAAAAATCTCCTTTTAAAGAAACATCTGACAAGGATGAAATAGAGCTGGCTCATGACGAAAATACGGTATTGCTAAAATTCAGCACCAATCCACATCCTTATCCTAAAAAACTACGGTATCAATATCGTTTGAATGCAAAGGAAGACTGGAGTCCTCCTTCCTCCAGCCCGGAAATATTTCTGCCTTTTCTCCCTCCGAATGACTACGATGTAACCGTAAGAGTACTGGATTCCAGCACCGGCCTGAATTACACTCAGCCTTTAGCAGAATTATCCATACTTCCCCCTTTCTGGAAAACCTGGTGGTTTGCATTGTTGGTGACGAGCACCATATCAATGGTGATTTATAGTATCTATAGGCTTCAAATTAGTCAAACCCAGAAGTTTGAAGAGCAAAAAGGCCTCATCCAAAAGCGATTTGAAGAAACCAAGATGGAAGCTCTACTGGCACAAATGAATCCGCATTTTATTTTCAACGCGATGAATTCCATACAAAACTATATCATGGACAGCGATATAGACAATGCCACCATTTTTCTGGGTGATTTTGCCAAATTGATCAGGCTAAACCTGGATCATTGCACTAAACCTACTATTCTGTTAATTGAAGAAATTGAATATCTGCAGTCTTATATCCGAATCGAGAATAAGCGGCTAAACGATGCTGTTAGTGTTGCCTTTGAAATTGATCCATCCATTGACCCCTATGATGTTGAGATCCCCACCATGCTATTACAAACTTTCGTGGAAAATGTCTTTGTTCATGCCTTTCCGGCAGGCATCACCAATCCTACTTTAGAAATTTCTTTTAAATTATTATCTGAAAATGTTTTGCAATGCAAGATCGTAGACAATGGGATTGGATTTTCCGGTAGTCCAACTAAAAAGTTGCATCAATCCAAAGGTGTGAGTCTGGTGAAAGAACGGCTAACCCTACTAGGTTATGATGTTGAAAAAGCCGTGGAAATAATTTCTGAAAAAGATCGGGGCACTTCCATTACTTTAAAACTTAAGATCTAACGATTACTTTAAATTTCCGTACGTTTACTAAACGATCCTCCTGCGCTTTAACATTAATTATATTTTTACAACAAATTAGAGAAAGTGGCAGCTACACCCATTCTGGGTTGCTTTCAAAGTATATATCATAAGTAGGGTTATAATATATTCTTGGGCTATCGTGGCGGTCACTTCTCTAATCTTCTTTTCTATAGAATCAACCACAGAATAGTTTTACTTCCTAGAACCGCTGCCCAATTAAGTCAGTGGTTTTTTGCCTGAAAACCAGTACTCCAGCAACCGTCAAGAGTTGAATGGTCGTATCATCTCTTTTAATTCAAGAGGAGCTGCTTAGCATGATGAATTTTGAATGGAGTCTAATCCATAATATGTCTGTAAGCTATCCTTAAAACCGATGCATCAGGAAAAATGTCATCTAGAATATGCGCAATTTAACGCTCTATTAGAAACTTCGAATAAAACTAAAAACGATAAATTTATAACATCAAACAGGACTCATTAGGAAGTTTACAATTGAGCTAAAAGAAAGTATTTACAAAACCACAAATCTTAAAACTAAATCGAACAAATCCGTATCTTCACTACCACAACGGATGAATATAAGAAAAAGGTGGCAGCAATTAAAAACATTCAGATAAGTGACAAGCAGTAATCCATGAGAGAGACTCAGTTTACTCCTAAATTTTTCTCTCTATTAAAGGGAGGAATCAGCAAAGAACAGTTACAAAAGGATATTGTGGCGGGATTGATTGTCGGCATCGTTGCCCTACCATTGGCCATTGCTTTTGCTATTGCATCTGGTGTGTCACCTGATAAAGGATTAGTAACAGCTATAATTGCGGGACTTGTCATCTCTGTTCTGGGAGGCAGCCGGGTACAAATAGGTGGACCCACAGGAGCATTTATTGTAATAATTTATGCCATAGTTCAGGTACATGGTGTGGATGGCCTAATCATAGCCACGTTTATGGCCGGGTTAATTCTTATCGCAATGGGACTGGCTCGCTTAGGCAACCTCTTAAAGTTCATTCCGTATCCCCTTATCGTAGGTTTTACAAGTGGTATTGCTGTAATTATTTTCTCTTCACAGGTAAAAGACTTTTTTGGACTTCCCATTAAAAGCGTTCCGGCTGACTTTATTGAAAAATGGAGGATTTATTCTTTGTATTTTCATAGTATAAACTGGATTGCTGTTGCTATAGCAATAGGTACTTTACTCATTGCTTTTAATTTTCATCGTATAACAACAAAAATACCCGGCTCAATAGTAGCCATCCTTCTGAGTACTACGGCAGTTTACTTTTTTAAACTCCCTGTTAGCACCATTGAAACTTCTTTTGGTGACATTCCAAACCATCTTTCGTTGCCTCCCATACCGCACGTAAGTTTCGATACCATCAAGACCTTAATTCAACCTGCTTTTGCCATTGCCTTGCTGGGGGGGTATTGAATCCCTGCTTTCTGCGGTAGTCGCAGACGGTATGATTGGTGGACGGCATCGCTCCAATGCTGAGCTTGTAGCTCAGGGAACAGCAAATTGTTTTTCAGCCTTATTTGGAGGAATTCCGGCAACGGGTGCAATAGCAAGAACTGCAACTAATGTTAAAAATGGCGGTCGAACTCCAATAGCAGGAATTACGCATGCTGTTGTTCTCCTGCTTATCATGCTACTTCTTGCGCCATTTGCCAAATTGATTCCAATGGCTTGTTTGGCAGGTATCTTAATTGTTGTGGCTTATCACATGAGCGAATGGAAACAATTCAGATCATTGTTGAAGGGCAACAAAGCAGATGTATTAATATTATTGGTTACCTTTTTTCTTACCGTGATTTTCGACCTGGTTATTGCCATTGAAATTGGCATTGTGCTTTCCAGCTTTGTGTTTGTGAAAAGAATGAGCGAATCAACAACAATTCAACTTGCTGATGAACTATTTTCTGGTCAAAATAACGGTGCCGAAAAATTACTTGAAGATGAACTACCTAAATTGCCCAAAGGTGTCACCGTATATGAAATAAACGGAGCCCTGTTTTTTGGAGCAGCTCAAACATTTCAAGACACAATCAGTCACCTGCAAGAGAAGCCGGATGTTTTGATCTTGAGAATGCGACATGTACCTTTCATAGATGCCACTGGCATTTACAGGCTAAAAGAGATCATCAGAAAATTTGACGATCATAACACGGCTATTATTCTCTCAGGGGTTAATGTGAAGGTATTACTGGATTTGGAGAAGACTGATATTTATTCTATTCTTAACAAAGAAAATGTAGTTGACAGCATAGACAAAGCACTTGAAAGAGCAACGCAGATAATAAAAAAGAAATAACTAGGTGTTCGCGTGGCCGTTCGGCCGAACATGACCGCCTTGGTGACTGAACCGACTCTTGCCGATTATTCTCCTACTGGGTTTCCTATTTTTTAGCGGGCATTTCAGTAGTAGCAAGAGATTCAAACGGGAGCTTTTCAATTTTTTCAGCCATTAATCCTGGACTTTTTGAACTTTAAAAAATAGAACCAAGACCTACCAGGTACAACCTTTTAATGCTTCAGGCTACGCCCGTCACGTTTTTGCTTTTCTCCAGGTTTACAAACTGCGTTTGCAACCCTGCGTAAAACAAAAATGCTTCCCTTTCAGGGAAGCATTTAAAGTTTGCGGAGAAAGAGGAACTATCCAAAAACCGCCAGACCCTACTATTCCTGGGGCTTCCAAGAACCTTTATTTCTATTGTATCCGAATTTGACACCTTTAACTTGAATTTAACAAACATTAATCCTTATGTCAGCGGAATGGCTGTCCGTTTTCACCGGATTGTGCATTATCAAGAAGCTATGAGAATGTCAACAATTCTGAAAAGCCCTGGATATCAAAAAATGATCGTGCCTAAATTTTGAATAAGTCTTAGAACAATTCCCAAAGCAAAAAAAAAGAAATTGCCTTCAGAAAACTTTAGAGAAGATTTGGAACATTTTAGCAATCTTTTCAAGGTTTCAATATTAACTTATAGAAAAAGACTCATGAATTCAGAAGCAGAAGTAGTGGAAAAAACCGAAGAACTTGATGATTATTTGGAAAATCATTACATACCCCGTAGTAACTGGCTAAGAGCTGCTGTTCTTGGAGCTAATGACGGTATACTTTCAACTTCGCATATCGCAATTGGCGTTGCGGCCGCCAACAGCACCAGAGACCACATTATTCTGGCAAGTCCTGCAGGATTGGTTGCAATGATCATCCCCCAAAAATTAGGACAGTAAGTTAAGTTCAAAAATAACCTTAATTTTACTGTACTATGACACGAAGAAAATTCACATCAAAATTTAAGACGAAAGTAGTTCTTGAAGCGCTTAAGGAGCGGCAAACGACTCAGGAACTTGCCCCGAAATTTGAAATCACCCCTCAGCAGATGGAAACGGGAATTTCTAAAGGATGCTGACACTGTTTTTTCCAAAGGAGGAAAATCTAAAAAATCTGAAGAAGCGGAGAAGAAAGATCAACTACTTAAGGTGATAGGAGAGCTTAAAGTGGAGAATGATTTTTTAAAAAACGCCTTGCGCTAAAGCCTTTAAAGGAACGCAGATCGATGGTAAGCAAGGACCATCCCAAATCAAGTATTGAAAGGCAGTGTAAATTTCTAAAGCTACATCGTTCCGGACTTTACTACAAACCACAAGGTGAAAGTAAACTTAACCTGGAGCTTATGCGGCTTATGGACGAACACTATACCCATCATCCATTTAAAGGAGCCAGGAGAATGCATACCTGGCTTACTTTGGATAAAGGATATAAGGTCAATAAAAAGCGTATTGAACGTCTCTATTCCAGAGTGATGGGTCTCAGGGCTATTATGCCTGGGAAACATACCTCCAGGCGTAATAAAGAACATAAGGTTTATCCTTATCTATTAAGAAATCTCATTGTAGATCGTACCAATCAGGTTTGGGCCATCGATATTACTTACATTCCTATGCGAAAAGGTTTTATGTATTTAGTAGCAATTATAGACTTACATAGCTGGTGCAAAGAGACTTTAGAAGAAGCTATAGATGTTCACGGTCATCCTGAGATCATTAACACCGACCAGGGAAGCCAGTTTACTTCAGATATCTTTACTCACAGTGTACTCTCTAGAAATATCAAACTCAGTATGGATGGTAAAGGAAGAGCTATCGATAATGTCTTTATAGAGCGGCTTTGGAGAAGTGTGAAGTACGAGAGTATTTATTTAAACCCTCCAGAATCTGGAGCCGATCTTTACCGACAACTCAATACCTATTTTAATTTTTACAACCATCAAAGAAGGCACCAGGGAATAGAAAACGAAATACCTTATAATCGATATTTAAAACAAGAAAGAAAAGCTGCATAATAATTGAAAATTAGAACTTAATTTAGCAGCTAAGCTGTCCTAACAAATGGGGGTACTTCAATTGACAGCAGATGGATCGAGCGCTTTTGGAGAACACTTAAGTACAAATATATCTATTTAAACCCTCCTAAAAATGGTCTTGAACTCTATGAAGGAATACGAGATTATATAGAATATTATAATCATCAAAAAGTACATCACACCTTCAAGGAAATCCCAGGGCAACGTTACCAGGAATCAATAAATAAAACAAAGAATAGTAACCCTAAATCATTAACTAAGAAAACACCTGTTTTGGTCTAGTAAATGGGGAGTATTACACAGGGGCCTTGTCTATGGCAGCCGGCGAATACGTTTCCGTTAGTTCACAAACCGATGTTGAGAAAGCTGATATTGAACGCGAAAGGGAAGAACTGGAGAAAATGCCCGAATTGGAATTGCAGCGACTAGCGTAGATATACGAAGAAAGAGGGCTTAAAAAAGAAACTGCCATGACCGTTGCAAAAGAATTGACTGAACATGACGCTTTAGAGGCACATTTCAGGGACGAATTGGGGATCAATGAGATTAGTCAAGCCAAACCTCTACAGGCTGCCTTTGCCTCGGGAGCAGCATTTACAGGGGGAGGTTCACTTCCGTTCCTGATGACGGGTTACCTGTTCAACGTGAATGTGGCATAAAAAATTTAACTTTGCAGCTGCTTTTTACGGATTAGAAAAAGTTATTGGCAAACAGGGTCGGAGTGTTAGCCACGAAATTAGGGAGTCGTCATTTCCTTACTTTATTTAATTCTGATTGGCTTCTCTCTGGCTCCACCAAGGTTTTTCAAGTTATCCTTAAGAACAACATTAATAGGTTCAGGAAATAATTTACCTTCAATTCTTTCTATAATAATATCAGCAGCTGTTCTTCCTTGTTCCTTGCCCATAGAGGAAAAACTTTTTATCTCTCCATATTTTTTTTTAATTACGCCCACTGAGGACAAAAAAATAAAGTCTGATGCAGTCGCAGATTCTTTATCTTTTTTTTCGAAACATTCCCAGATTTCCATGGCAAGTGAAAAAGTTGGAACAATTATAGCGTCAACTTTCCTTCCTCCTACTAAATCCAATATTTCGGCTACAATCCTTTCTTCTTCACTTTCACAATATTCTAAGAACATGGCAGGAAGATGCAATGATTTAAGTGCATTCAGAAAACCTTCTTCACTTCTTTCTGAAATATATCTCTTGTCCTTATGAGAAATAAATCCAATATTTCGAAAGCCTGAAAAATATAATTTCAAAGTTAGTTCTTCAATTAACAGGCTTTGGTCTAGAGATATTTTATCGCAATATATATTTTTTGGAATTCGATCAAATATAACCAAGGCCTTATCGTAGCTCTGGATTTTAATTAAATGGGAAAATTCTTTTCTCTGAAAAGTTTCTCTGGAAGGACAGACAATGACCCCATCAACCTGCGCCTTAATAAGTATATCAACACACCTCTTTTCCTTCTCGATAGCTTCATTGCTAATACATAATACTAGTCGATAATCTCTATCACTTATCCTTTCTTCTATGGAATTTAATACCTCGATATAGAATTTAGCTTGAAGGTTTGGAATTATTACACCAATATTCCTAGTGTTTTGTCCCTTTAAATTTTGCGCGGAAATATTCGGCAAATACTCCTTTTGTTTAGCAAGTTCCTGTACACGTGTTTTTGTTTTTTCACTGATTTCTGGGCTGTTATTAAGTGCCTTGGAAACAGTACTTATGGATAAATGAAGTGATTGAGCAATATCCTGAAGTCTGACAGATTTTTTCATATTACAAGATTTGCAATTTCATTTAAAAGGAATCTCCCAATAGGCAATCTAATAAAGAAAGCTTTCTGCTTTTTCAACCATCTCTTTATTCCCACATATAAACGGTACTCTTTGGTGTAATTCTTGGGGCTGCAGTTCAAGAATTCTTTCCGAACCAGTAGTAGCTTTCCCTCCCGCCTGCTCTGCAAGGAAAGCCATCGGATTGCTTTCATATAAAAGCCTTAATTTACCGAAAGGAGATGTAGTTCCCTGAGGATAAAGATATATTCCTCCTAGTAGCATGTTTCTATGAAAATCGGCAACTAGGGAGCCAGTATATCTTGAGGTAAAAGGCCTATTACTATTTTCGTCAAGTTCCTGCACCCACTTTATATATTTTTTTATTCCATCAGGAAAATGCACATAATTACCTTCATTAATGGAATATGTTTTTCCATTTTTAGGAAATTTTATTTTATGATGGGATAAGAAAAAAGAACCTACACCTGGGTCGAATGTAAATCCATTCACGCCTTTACCTGTAGTATATATCAGGATAGTTGAAGTTCCATAGATTATGTATCCTGCAGCTACCTGTTTAGTTCCAGGCTGTAAAAAATCTTCTTTTTGAACCTTTCCGCCAATTCGGGAAATTCTTCTATAAATACTAAATATAGTACCAACACTTATATCCACATCTATATTGGAAGAACCATCTAAAGGATCTAATAAAATAACATATTTTGATTCTTTATGAATTTCATCTTCAAAAGCTAAAAAATCCTCCAACTCTTCAGAAGCAATTCCACCTACCTCTCCACGATTTCGAAGTGTTGATATGAAGATATTATTAGCTAAAATATCAAGTTTTGCCTGTGTCTCTCCCTGAATATTTTCAATACTAGTTTTTCCTAAAATTTGGGATAAACCAGCCTTATTGATTTTTTCATTCACCATTTTTGCAGCTAGCTTTATAGAACTCAATAAAGCACTGAGTTCACCTTTGGCGTAAGGAAAATCTTTCTGATTTTCAATGATAAATTCCCCTAGAGTTATGTGTCGATCCATTACAATATTTATAAACAAGAAATTCAAAAAGGATTTGAATTTCTTTTATCATAGAAGAGTTTTATTTTTAAGTTGTTTGGGAAATCAGTAAGCCATTTAGAATGATTTTATTCCATTACTTTTTAGGTCCAGAACTTAACCCACTATCCCTCTAACTGATATCAATATTTTTGCGCGTTTTATCTCTTGATCCTTCCGCTCACATTGCCATTCACCACCTCAAGAACTTCTTCTGCGCTCACCAGATTGGCGTCTCCCACGTGGGTATGTTTCAATGCACACGCGGCATTGGCAAAATTCAGCACCTGTTGATCCTCTTCGAAGTTTTGTAAGCCATAAAGAATCCCGGCTGCATAAGCATCACCGGTACCAATTCGGTCTACTACGTCTCTAATCTCGAGTTCCTCACTGGTCAGATAGTTTTTACCGGTCCAGGCCCGGCCGTAGATCTTCTGCCATGAAGAACTTACACTGGTGCGTACCTTATCGAAAACTTTTTGTATCGAAGGAAAGGCCTGCATAAGCGCCTTACTTGCTGCGACAAAGCCTGCTGCGTCAAATTCGTATTCTGAACCCAGTATTTCATTGATTTCATTGACACCGCCGATGAAAATCGTGGAAAGACTTACCAACTCAGCCAGAACTTCCTGGCTGTTCCTGCCATATTTCCACAAATTGCTGCGATAGGCAGGATCTGCAGTAACAATAATGCCTTTTTCTTTGGCGATCTCCAGCCCTCTCTTCAGTGTCTGGTAAGCTCCTTCTGAAATGGCCGGCGATATTCCCGCCCAATGCAAATAGGCCGCATCTTCCAGGATTTCTTCCCAATTAACACTTTCCGGAGTAATATTGGCAAAAGAACTATGCATTCTGTTATAAGCGATCTGGCTGGAACGCATAGCTGAACCCACTTCCAGGAAATAGATCCCCAGCGGGTGATCTACTTTTTTCACTTCAGAAACATCTATTGCAAATTTTCTAAGGGTTGCCACCGCTGCTTCCCCAACTATATCATTCGAAACATTGGTGATATGTTGCACCTTCATTCCGAAGTAGGCCAGGGAAGCCGCTACATTCATTTCAGTTCCGCCGAAGAAAAAATCAAGGTGCGTCGCCTGTTGCAACTTCCGGTTCTCGGAAGGCGACAGGCGCATGAGCACTTCGCCAAAAGTGACTGCCTTTTTCTTTTCTTCGGATTTCTGCTGCATCAATTCAGAATAAGGAATGAAATTATTTCTTAAGCCGCTGAATCAACTCCAAAGTTTCCTTTACGGTCTGCTGAAGTTTGTCAAAATCTTTATTCGCCAGGATCTCTTTGGAGATGAGCTTCGAGCCCATCCCCACGCAGGTCACTCCCGCATCAAACCAACCTTTAAGGTTTTCTTCATCAGGAGAAACCCCGCCGGTAGGCATAATGCTCGTCCATGGTTGCGGACCTTTGACTCCTTTCACGAATCCAGGTCCGTAAATATCACCAGGGAAAAGTTTGACGATCTCACAACCCAGCTCTTCGGCACGGGCGATCTCGCTAAGCGTACCACAGCCCGGAGACCACAATACCTTGCGGCGGTTACACACCACGGCGATATCTTCCCTTAGCACTGGAGTTACAATAAAGTTCGCTCCTAATTGCATGTAAAGCGAAGCCGCGGCAGCATCGGTTACAGATCCTACTCCCAGGATCATCCCGGGCAGTTCCTTAATCGCGTATTTGTTGAGTTCTCCAAAGACCTCGAAAGCGAAATCTCCCCGGCTGGTAAATTCCAACAGGCGGCCACCGCCATCATAGCAGGCTTTCAGTACTTTTTTCCCTAATTCCACATCAGAATGAAAGAACAAAGGAACCATCCCGGTGTCTTTCATTACTGCAGCTACTTCTAATCTTGAATATTGAGCCATAACTTTTGAATTTTATCTGGAAACACGTCCCGAGGCGTCACCGCCCATTAGTTTCTTCACTTCATCCACAGTCGCCAGGTTAGCGTCCCCTTTGATCGTGTGTTTCAAGGCGGAAGCCGCTACTGCGAAATTCAGTGCATTCTGATCATCATCAGGATATTGCAGCAGGCCGTAGATCAAACCTCCCATGAAAGAATCGCCTCCTCCCACGCGGTCTACGATATCGGTAATATTATATTCCGGGGATTTGTACATGGTCTCACCGTCATAAAGCACACCTGCCCAGGTATTGTGCGAGGCAGAGATTGAGCCGCGAAGCGTGGTGATCACTTTCTTGGCATTCGGGAATTTCTCCATCATCTGCTGGCAAACAGACAAGAAGGCTTCTGCTTTCACATTCTCGCCCTGGGTGGTAATATCCAAACCTTCAGGCTTGATTCCGAAGTGCTTCTCGGCGTCTTCCTCATTTCCGAGGATAATATCACAATATGAGGTGAGTTCGGTCATGATGGCTTCAGGCTCTACGCCGTATTTCCACAATTTCGCACGATAATTTAAATCCGTTGAAACAGTAAGGCCCATCTCTTTGGCAGCTTTCACCGCTTCGAGGCACACATCGGCCGCGCCCTGGGAAATAGCCGGGGTAATCCCGGTCCAGTGGAACCATTCCGCTCCATCAAAGACTTCCTTCCAGTCGATCATTCCTTTCTCAATCTCCGCAATGGCCGAATGAGCACGGTCATACACCACTTTACTTCCGCGGTTAACCGCACCGGTTTCAAGGAAGTAAATTCCGAGGCGATCTCCGCCATAGATAATCTTATCGGTTCCTACATTTCTTTTGCGCATTTCCATCAGGGCACATTCCCCGATGTCGTTTTTAGGCAAGCGGGTCACAAAATCTACCGGCACGCCATAATTGGCCAGGGAAACAGCCACATTGGACTCACCCCCGCCATAGACTACGTCAAAACTGGTCGTTTGTGAAAATCTCAGGTATTCAGGAGGTGCCAAACGAAGCATGATCTCACCGAATGTCACTACTTTTTTCATATATAAATATATTTTCTTTGATTAACTAAAGGCCAAGCCTCCATTAATATCTATATTATTCCCAGTTATAAAGGAAGATTCATCTGAAGCTAAATAACTTATAAGATCTGCAACTTCCTTGGCTTCCCCTTCCCTTCTTAGTGGAGTGCCTGAGGCAACCTTTTCTCTCACTTCCTTTTTGGTAAAATCATCGTGGAACTTGGTGGAAATCATTCCAGGACATACTGCATTTACTCGAATTCCCTTAGGTCCTAATTCTTTAGCCATTGCCTTTGTAAAAGTACTTACGGCACCTTTCGAGGAACTGTACAATGAAGAACCTGGTCCACCACCATCCCTTGCTGCCTGTGAGGAAAGGTTTACTATGGAACCTCCTTTTTTCATTATTGGCTCAAATTCCTGGATTAAGAAAACAATGGATTTAAAGTTGACATTCATTATGAGGTCATAAAAATCCTCATCCAATTCCTGCAATGATCTACGTGCAAAAAGACCTCCTGCATTATTAACTAGAATATCTATTTGATTACCAAATGATTCTACTGTAATGGACTTTAACCTTTTTATATCTTCAAGTTTTGAAACATCTGCCCGAACAGCAATAGCTTCGGATCCGAAAAATCTAATTTCATCAACAGTTTTCTTTGCCTCAGCTTCTGAATTAAGATAATTTACTACTACCTTCGCTCCCTCTTTGGCTAGTTTAATGGAAATAGCACGCCCGATATCGCGGGATCCTCCGGTCACCACTGCAATTTTACCCTCTAATTTTCCCATTTTCTTGATTTTAGATTCCCAAGGCTTGTCCACCTCCGACTTGTATAGTTTCAGCTGTTATAAAAGCCGCATCCTTACCAGCAAGGAAAGAAACTACTGAAGCAACATCTTCAGGTTGTCCTAGTCGTTTTAGCATAATGTTATCTTTCCAAGAAGCAAAAACTTCCGGTTTCGTAGATTTAATTTGTGAATGAAAAGGAGTATCTATTGTTCCAGGAGAAACAGCATTCACTCTTATTCCATATTCAGAAAGATCTTTAGCCAATGCTCTCGTAAGAGTGTGCACAGCAGCCTTTGAAGTACCGTAAATTCCTGCACCAGGTCCACCGGCGTTCCAACCTGCATTTGAAGTATAATTTATAATTGAGGGATAATCACTGTTTTTCAGGTAAGGAATTGCAGATCTGGAAACAAAAAAGGTTGAATCCAGATTTAAGGCCATCACAGATCTATAAAACTCCGTAGTCATTTCCTCAAATCTTGACCTTCCACCAAGTCCACCGGCGTTATTCACCACTACATCAATCTTTCCGTATTTCTCTCCAATTTTTTTGATGTTGGAATTAACAGCCTCTTCATTCGTTACATCGAAACCATAATATTCCGCATTGATTCCATTTTCCTCAAGTTCCTTAACTTTTTCAGCTCCTTTATCATCTTCAATGCCATTAAGAATTACTGTAAATCCATCTTTTCCTAGCCTTTTTGAAACTTCGAAACCGATACCACCAGTAGCTCCAGTGATTAGTGCTATTTTTTTCTTTGAATCATTCATTGTGTTTCTATTTTTATGGTTAATTATTTATTTCTGTTGGAGAATTAGCATATCCATTTAGAACTTCTTTTTCAACCCGGAGCGAATGATTTTTAGAAAATCCCAGCAGTATCGGATTAATTGGTTATCTGCTCATTTACCCGGTTATGATTTCTCCTCCTTCCAAATTGATTAAATTCAAATTTTTATTTCTTCTTTTCTACTGGACCTATATTCTTACAGAATATATAAACAGATAGAACTCCCAATGGCACGAATACAGCGATGAGGATAAATGCCGGCGTATACGATTCTTTTGTGATGATTGGAATTAAAAAGTTCATAATAATAACAGAAAAAATCCCTACTGTACCACCGAGACCTGCAAGAGAACCAACAGATTTTCCACTGAACAAATCACTTGGTAATGTTTGAATATTCGAAATGGCAAACTGGAATCCAAACAAGACAATTGCCACAATAATCACAAATTTCAGAGGTGTATCAGCAAACAAAATAGTGGTCACTAATCCAGCAAACATCAATAATCCTCCTATCCATATAGTCCTTTTTCTTGATGTATCTACAGAATGGCCATTCGCAATCCATTTACCCGTTAAAAGTCCCCCTAAAACACTTCCGGCGGCAGCTCCTACAAAGGGTACCCATGCAAAGAGTCCAATTTCCTTAACATCAAAACCGTAGGTATCCGCAAGGTATAACGGCATCCAACCAACAAATAGCCACCAAATTGGCTCCAGAAAAAAGCGGGATGCCAACACCGCCCACGACTCCTTTTGAGAGAGGATTTCCATAATACTTAACCCTTTATCCTCTTCATCCTCATCCCGACCGGAATAACGTCCTGAAAGGATATGAACCCTTTCCCTTTCAGTAATCCATTGATGATACTTAGGTAAGTTCTTATTGAAAATAAGCCAGGGTATTATCCATAACATTCCAGCGGATCCTATGGTCACAAATGTAATTTTCCAACCAAAACCAACGTACAGCATAGCAACTAATGGAGGTGCTATCACCGAACCCAATGAAGCACCTGCATTAAAAATTCCTTGAGCAATAGCTCGCTCTTTAACAGGGAACCATTCGGCGTTGCTTTTTACTGCGCCAGGCCAGTTTCCTGCCTCTGAAACCCCTAATAATACCCGAAATGCACTTATGGACAATAATCCCTTTGAAAAGGCATGTAAAAGGGAGGCTAAAGACCAGAAGAAAATAGAAATCACATAACCAATTCGAGACCCTACTTTATCATAAAGTTTACCGGAAATGGATTGGCCAAGAGCATAAGCCACCATAAAAACATTCAGTATTATAGCATAATCTGAATCTGTCATTCCCAAGTCTTTTGAAATACCCGGCCACATTATAGCCAAAGCAGACCTGTCAATATAGTTGATGACTGTTGCAAGTGCGATTAATCCGATAATCCACCACCGTAACCCTTTTAATTTCATATTTACATTTTTACAACTCTTTTCTAGAAGAGCATATTCATTCTTTTCAGACAAAAAATATCTGGAATCCCAGAAAAAATTCTGTAGATGTCGCAATCAATAACAAAAAGATGATATACACTTTACTATAGGAGTATATCAAGTAACCTTAGATTTTATTCTCTCTATTTTATAGATGGAAGCGTGCATTTCCATCTTTTTTCCTCAGATGTCGATATTATAGCAATACTTATAGAGACTTCTGAAATGCAATTTCATCATTTGCTTGGCCAATTGGGGATTCATATCCTTTATTGCTTCATAAATGGCTTTGTGCTCATCGATACCTACAAATGCCTGATTCTCGTCACAAACATGGTATTTGGCAAAATTAATTATGATTTCTGGAGTTATCGTAAGCATAAATGTATTCATTGTACTGTTCCCACTAGCTTTTGCTATAGCGAGATGAAATAATAAATCTTCCTGTACAGCATCTTCTCCTTGTAACACCTTTTGAGTATAAGCTTCAAGTGTTCCTTTCATATGACTCAATTGAGCCTCCGTTCGCCTAAGAGCTGCTAATTTGGCCGCTTTCAATTCAAGTAGAATCCTGGTTTCTACAAGAGATTTGAAATCTGGATCATCCAGACTCAAAATATCGGAGATCATCCCGTTTAACGCCACACCACCAATATTAGCAATGTATGTTCCGCTTTGAGGAATAGATTCTAATATTCCGTAGAACTCGAGGGCCTGTATGGCATCTCTCAAATTATTACGGCTTATCCCAAATCTTTCCGACAACATTCGCTCCGATGGGAGTTTATCGCCGGGTTCCAAATTCTTGAAATTAATATAATCTCTTATCTTGCCTACAATCTCATTCCGCGTTTGTTGCTGAATTTCGATCTTTGTAAATCCATCCACTTTCATCTCTTATTTTTAAACCTGTTAAAACTGGTCAACCAAACTGGTTTTTCAAAATTAGGTAAAATTAATGTAGATTAAAAAATATGGCTAAACCAATTCTAATAATATAAAAGATAAATAGTTATTATCGATTCCACCGGCTATTAAGCCGGTGAAAATCAATAACGCCTAACTCAAACCAAAGTCTAGTTTTCAAATCAATTTCAATGTTCCACAGTAAGATCATAATACTTTACGAATGCAAAAGAATCGGGATTTGTACTGGATAAATAATTACCTGCCTTGAAATAATTTTTAAATATATTCCATCGCCTTTTATGTACATCGTCGTACACAATGCTCTCCTTATCATTCAATGTCACTTCCAAACGTCCCTTCGAAGCATTAATTTCAAGGGTGAACCTATTATGTCCAACTTCTTCTGAAAAATTATATCCCTCATCATCTCCCCAGGCGTCGGTTTTTAAAATTTCAGTGTCTGAGGCATTGACATCTTTTAATATTTTAGTCTTCACCCTCACTTTCCCTTTAAACCAATAAATTTTTAAAATAGGGGGAGCATTATTATCATCTTCTCCGATCAAATCTCTCTGTTCGTTTGTTAGCCTTCCGTGAATTTGCATCACAATCGTTTTATCGTATTCTCCATTTTCATTTTTGGAAATTTCAGGAACTGAAAGGGTGCCCCGCATCTTACCTCCTTCCTCAAAGGTCCAGTTTACATTGTTATTTCCTGGAATCATCTGTTCTCTCAGTTCAGTTCTGGAATAGGACGAATTTGCCGTTGAAGAAACCGGATAGGTATAAAAAACCAAAGATCCATCAGTAGAATCATTATACATAAAAGATTTTAATCTCTCATCTGTCGCGTAATTTAAAATTTCCGGTGCTGCTATTTCCATAGGATCGCCGATGGGCAAAGTCACCTTCCAGTGACTCAAATCAATATTGGGCAAGTTATACTCCTTATTAAGATCTTTCGACCCTTTTTCTGTTGGATCAATCCCTCCCCCTCCTACCGGATCTTCTTTTTGGCAACTAACCGAAATGCTCAATAACAGAATGAACAAAGGAGTTATAGAAAATATCTTGAAAAAATTCATTTTTATTTATCACCTCTTAGTGGAAAACTTCCAGATTATAAAATTTCACTTTAGCATAGGCTCCATCATCGCGTGTTTGTAGGTAGTTCCCTGCCTTAAAGTAATTTTCAAAGACGCCCCATTTTTGCAAATGAATGTTGTCGTAGGTCTTAAATTCATTCTTATTTAATGAAACCACAATTTTTCCTTCAGAAACATCAATTTCAATATCAAATTTTCTAAAACCTACTTCTTCATCAAAAGTATAACCGTTGTCATCATCCCAAGCCTCATCATACAACAATCCTTTAGGAGAGGCTTGCAAAAATTTAAGCTCTTTTGTTTTCACTCTTATCTTTCCTTTATCCCAGTAGATTTTTAGTATAGGCGGAGCATTATTATCCTTTTGGCCGATCAATTTCTTTTGTTCATCTGTTAACCTACCATGAATCTGTAGAATGATCACTTTATGATATTTGCCCTTCTCATCCTTGGAGACATCTTCAACGCTTATTGTAGCCTTCAATTTCCCACCATCTTTAAATGTCCAATTCACATCATCATCCCCTGGTACCATTTGCTCCCTAAGTTCAGACCGCGAATACTTTGTATTCGCAGTCGTAGCTTTACTGGGATACGCATAAAATACCAGTGCTCCAGAAGTAGAGTCATTATACATGAAAGGCTTTAATCTTTTATCGGTTGCATAATCCAGGATCTCAGGTGGCTCCACACTTATGGCGCCGCCTTTACCTTTACCTTCTGGAATTGTAACTTTCCAGTGATGGAGGTCGATGCCTGGCAGCTTGTATCTTTTACCAGACTCTGTAGTTCTCGAATGAGATTTGTACTTTGATGCCTTACCAGATCCCTGGCAATTAATACAAATGGAAGCAGAAACAAATACTATAATATATGTTCCGATTTTCCATATCGGTAATTTTTTTTTCCAAATCATTTCATGGAGCTGTTTCTTCAACTACTGGAATAATAGAAACATCATCTATATATGCCGTTTCCGTATTATTAGTATCAAAGAGCATTGAAATTTCCCCGTTGGCACCAGTCTCAAACTCAAAGGTTAGCGCATTATAATTACCTTTACCATCTACAGTCTCACCTTTTTCCTGAGCCAATAGAGGGGCTGATTCAAACTCATCATAGTTGGATAATTGTCCATCAATAATAGAAACTCTTACATAGTCTCCCTCTCCCGTTAAGGCATAGTAGGCAGTAAAAATATATTTGGTATTAGGAGAAACAGTAAAAGCCTGATAAGACTGCCTGGCATCCGTCGCACTAGCTGGATATTTTGCTGCCTGGGTTCCCCCTCGACCATCCGAGCCCGTGATCTGGTGAATACTTGCACCACTTAGCCTCCAACAGTCTCTACCATCCTGACCATCTCCGCAAGCATCACTCCCGTCCTCAAAACTGGGCTCCCCGATAGAAGGTGTAATTGCAACTGGTTTAGGCGGTTTTTTCACTACCACATCTGAAGAAAACGTATCAGTAACGTCTAATTTGTCAGATACTGTTAAACTTACAGTATACGTACCCTCATCCGGGAAGGTATGGGTAGGATCAAGCTCTGTTGATGTTTCATTATCTCCAAAATCCCAAAGATAATCTGTTGCGCTTGTTGAAAGATTAGAAAAATTGAAGGTCAAGAAATCAGTATCACTCTGGGATGCAGTGAAATCTGCCTGTGGAGGGGTTTTATCAGGAATAGAACCTGCTTCTGGCAAATCATATTCGTAATCACACGAGAAGAAACTGAGAGTAGTAAATATCGCTATCCAAAATAGTAGGCGATTTTGACTTCTAAGCTTTATTATTAAGGTTTTCATATTTGATCTTTTTACTGTTTTTTAATATCCCGGATTTTGTGCCATCCTACCATTACTAAGATTTATTTCTCTCTGTGGGATTGGTAACAAAAGGTCCGTAGCACTAAAACTATAACCATTTTGGTCTGAAAAGGCTGAAAGCACTTCTTGTGCAACGCCAAAGCGAACTAAATCAAAAAAGCGTTGATCTTCAAAAGCAAATTCCACACGTCTCTCATTTAATAATTCTTGTTTGGTGATAGAAGTCACAGGAGTAGTCAAACCAGCACGATCCCGAACTTTTTGGAATGAATTTAAAGCTGCAGTAGCATTTGTTTCCTGAGCACCCGCCATGATAGCCTCTACATGCAACAGCAATACATCTGCGTAGCGTATAACAATCCAATCATTTCCAGCTAATTGCGGATTACTGGCAGTAGGTTCAATGCCTAAGGATTCATCACCATTTGGAAGATATTTTACCACTTGATACTGAGTAGGCTGAGCAGGATCTTGTCTATAGGAATACGCTGTTCTATCCCCTCCCATAGCATCTAAGGCCGCACGCGCATCTGCAGTTACGTAATTCACCCCACTGGTCCTACCTACAGAATTTAACCATTCTGCAGAAATGTTTTGACTATCTGAGGTAATATCAGAAGTATAGCCTACTGCAAAAATCACTTCGTTATTGCCTTCATTATAAAAAATGTCTTTAAAATTTGATTCAAGGGAATAATCACCACTATTGATAACTGATTCCAATAAGGTTTGAGCTTCAGAATAATTTGTTCCCAATGTGAGATACACTTTAGCTAACAGGGTTTGAGCTGCTGCTTTGGAAGCTCTATTAGTATAAGTATTATCAAGATTCTGAACAGCAGTTTCCAGGTCACTAATTATTAGATCATATATATCATTTTTAGGTACTCTGGTATAAGCTATATCTTTCTCTAATGGCCCTATTAAATGGTCCACTAAGGGTATATCACCATACAATCTCACGAGATTAAAATAAGCATAGGCCCTCACGAATTTAGCTTCCCCTTCGAAAAAGGCTGCTTTATCTTCTGACGCAGCATCCAGATTTGCCAGTACCAGGTTCGCTCTATAAATAATTTCATAAAAACTGATATAGTAATTTTCAACTATACCATTACTTGCAGTTACAGTATAATTTTCAAATTGTGCAGCCTCACCTTCACTTGATTTTGTTCGGGTATTGTCACTGCGCATTTCAGTCAAATAATACTCTCTTTGAATGCTAAAGTTATCATCCAGATTATTCGAATTAACTCCCTGGATGGCATCATACATTCCTATTACTGCATTCTCAACCTGTTCCGTATTTTTAAAATACTCGTTAGCAGAGATAGCAGATTTCGGTGAGGGTTGTAGGAATTCATCTCCGCAGGAGACTAAAAGGATCGCAGCCAGCCCGCACATTAAATATCTCATTCTTTTCATAATAATTTGTTTACGTTTGATCAATTAAAAATCAGCATTTAGTCCTATAGAAATGGTCCGAAAAATGGGAGAACCTGCCCTTTGATAGCCATAGGTGGTAGGTGAGGTGTCATAAATAGATTCAGGATTGAATCCAGTATAATCAGCGGCAGTCCAATATTTCAGATTCTGGCCTGAAGCGTAGATCCGTAAAGAAGTTAATCCTACTTTCGAAGTTACATTCACAGGAACGTTATATCCTATATTAATATTTCGCAAGGCAACATACGAAGCATCCTGTACAATTGAATTCGTAAATATTTTTTCTTTAATAAAGCCTTGGTTTGGCGTTATAGAAGGATTAAAATCTTGTCCACTGTTAAAGTGATTAAAAAGATATTGATCTCCCATATTCCTTACTTCCGCACCCTGACTACCTTGGAAAAGAATACTTAAATCAAAATTTCCTATTTTAAATTCGTTGGTAATACTCCAAACTAGATCCGGATAAGGATTACCAAGAATCGTCTTGTCATCATCATCTATCACACCATCTCCATTCAGATCTTTCACATAAACATCCTGTGCCTGGGCACCTATAGGCCAGTAAGGTTGTTGAAGATATTCCAGAGGAATTTGTTCATCTACTACCCAACCATAGAAAGAAGAAATAGGATGACCTTCAAGGTTTATCCATTCCGCCGCTCTTTTACTATCCACATTTTGAATTTGACCATTAGAATCTGCAAAATCCGTTAGTTCATTTTTATTTCTTGATGCAAGGATTGTAGTATTCCACTCAAAATTTGGTTTGGCAATATTTCGTGTCCTCAATTCAACTTCAAGACCACTATTAACTACTTCACCAATATTTACAAGTGCGTTTCTAAACCCAGTAGTAGCAGATATAGGGTTAAAAAGCAGTAGCTGATCACTAATACGTCTATAATAATCCACTGAACCTGTGATTCTATGCCTTAAGAAACCAAAATCTAAGCCGGGATTTATTTCCCGAGATCGCTCCCATTCCAAATCTGGGTTCGCAATGTTGAGAGCTATAATAGCATTGTAAATACCACCACCTATTGTAGCCGATGATGGTCCTAGTAAAGGCAAAGACGGATAAAGATCTATAATATCGCTATTAGTATCCAGATCCTTATTACCTGTAAATCCATAACTCATTCTTAATTTGAAACTGCTAAGAATATCGCTATTTTTCAAGAAATTCTCTTCAGCTATATCCCATCCAACAGATATGGCTGGGAAATTTCCGTATTTAGAATCTATTCCAAAGACCGAGCTTCCATCACGACGAAAACTAACAGAGGCCAAATATTTATTTGCATAAGCATAATTAACCCGAGCGAAATAACTTTGAAATCTTTCATCATATTTCCAAGAATTGATCTCTGAAGCAACTGTAGCTGCAGATAAGGTTTTAATAAGATCAGATGTATAACCTGTTCCCAGAGAATTACTCCCTTCATAATTCCATTTCTCAAAAGAAATTCCCGCTATCGCATTGATCTCGTGCTCCCCTATGTTCTTGTCATAGGTTAAATATGTTTCCGAAGCTATATGAATTCTCTTCTCATTTGATACGTAATAGCTCGCATCTGCAGCTCCATTCCTACTTGCCTGAACTCCTTCCCATTCGTCTCGCATTGTATGCTGATAATCTCCTGACAATGTGGTTCTCAAATTCAGATCTTTTGCCAACTCATAATCAGCATAAAAATTCCCGTACATTTTAAATTTGTAATCATTTTGATCTCTCTCCAGAACTTTAGCTGCTGGATTTTGATTGGAAGTATCACTAATATCAACCAGGTTCCCATCGCCAAAAAGATCGTAATTGTCAAACATACGTTGCTTGGCATAATCTCCTATTTGTGCATCTGGATAAACATTGCGATCGACAAACTGAATAGTGTTCGCATCGAGATAAACAGGTAACCATGGAGCTTGGCGTAAAATATCATGTGTTGAGCCATCAAACCTCCTTCTATCAGTATAGGATGGCGCTAAATTGCCCCCAAATTTGAATTTATCACTAATTTTGGTATCTATTTTTAATCTAAGATTATATCGTTTATAATCATCAGTAATCAACACCCCTTCATCATGAAGGTATCCGAGAGAAACGCTATACTTGGTCTTTTCACTACCACCCCTGGCGCTTAAAGAATGGTTCTGGATCATCCCCCCATCAAAAATCACATCCTGCCAATCCCTGTCAATTCCTATCTTTTGAACATATTGCGTCCTGGGAGAAAGTTCACCTGTTGCCGCTAATTCTGCCGCTGCAGTTTCAGCAACCGAGGAATAATAAGCATCACTTTGACGTGCTTCCTTATATCCTGAATAGCCTTGATAACTAAAAACTGTTTTCCCTTCCTTACCTTGCTTTGTAGTTATCAAAATTACACCATTTCCCCCTCTGGAACCGTATATAGCAGCTGATGCCGCATCCTTTAGTACATCAAACGATGCTATCTCACTCATATCCAAGCTACCAAGAAAATCATTATCTACTACGAGTCCATCAACAACGATAAGTGGATCGGAACTTCCAGTAAGCGAACCAGTACCACGAATTCGGATTGTAGGCGAGGAGCCGGCCTCCCCTTCTGTTGCCTGAATGTTAACCCCAGAAATCTCACCTACCAGAGCATCATCAACCCTGGCAACAGGAATTTGATCAAGATCTTCATTTTGTACACTGGATACCGCGCCGGTTAAATGGCTTTTCTTCCGTGTACCATAACCTATCACTACAGTTTCATCAAGTAATTGGGAATCGGCCGCCATTGCTACATCAAGCGTTTCCCGTCCATCCACCTGGAATTCTTGAGATTCGAATCCGAGGTAAGAAAATTGAAGAATATCTCCTTTTTCTACATCGATTTCGTAATTACCATCAAAATCAGTTACTACCCCCTTGTGAGTACCCTTTACGATCACATTGACTCCGCCAAGTGGCATATTATCCCCTTGTGCGGTAACAGTTCCCGAAAGCGTGTAATCTTCCTGAGCAATTAAATGTAAATGGCAGAGGAACACCATTAAAAGAATTGCTGTTTTCTTGAAATTCATAAGCTTTTCATTTAGTTAATTTGATTCGAAATTTAATATTCAGAAGGAGTTGCCCTAGCAAGTCGACTATTGAAAACTTCAGGATTACTTATAAATTGATTATCTTTGTTATACATGTTTACAATCAAGTAACTTGTAGAACTTCTCTCTATAATGAAGTTTCCAATAAAGGATGGGCGTGCACCCATCCTTTTTTTGTGCTTTGCTTTTTGGTATACCAAACTGGTTTTCCAAACTGGTTTACCAAATATAATAATTCTGTGTTAACAACAAAAACTTTTCGTTAATATTTTAAGATTAAAAAAAGTCTTCCCTGATAGGACTGAAAACATCTATTAATATTCCTTTTGCTTTACAGATTGCACCATGTATCTTATGCGGGGGAATATAAAACGAATCTCCCTCCTCCAATGTTTCGGTCTGCTCTCCAATGGTAAGTTCAAATTTCCCACTAACTACATAGGTTACCTGGGAATGATGGTGTTCATGCATGGGCCCTATGCCTCCCTTCTCGAACTCCACTTTAGCTAATAATATCTTATCATCATATCCAAGAATCTGTCTTCTAACGCCATCTCCTACAGTTTCCCATTCAACATCTTTTCCTCTTAAGAATTCTTTACTTGTTCCTAAATTTTCCATTTTTTATTATTTTTCGATTAATTTATAATATCCTTTCCAAGAGATATTTTCATGATTTATAGTCAAATGATGCTCCTCATGGGGGTTAGTATTGGCTAGTAACAGCAAAATCTTACCCTTTTTTGTTCCCATAATTTCAATGCCGGTATAATCCTCGTTATCTATTACAATTTCTACCCCCCCGATTTGACTAAAAGCATTTTGGCCCAGTTCGGTGATCGGATTGTATTTTCCATGAGGTTCTAATACCGAGACGAAGAGAGCTTTTTTCCTATTTTTCTTCCTCCAGATAAATACAGGATCTTTCCTTAAGTTGAATTTGGGATCTGTAGCACCCAATCTTCCTAAAACAATACTGTCTTCCTTTTTAGTTGCACATGTTAGTGTATAGAATTTCTTATTATTTAGCCAGGTAAACTTAACATTCTCCCTCCCAGGAGTACCCATAGCCTCCTTCCATATATGCTGATACCCATTGTCTGAACCCAATTTTTCCAGGCTTTCCGGTGACTCATACTTAAAATTGGTATTGACAATTTGCCCTAAATAGTAATAAGGAAGATCGTATTGATTCAAAGAATCCCCTTTTACCCTGAAAATATCAACGACCACAGGTTTCTGAAAGAGGGTGTCAGTTATTAAAGCCATTGTTCTATGTAACTCTGTTCCAGGGTATGCATGTTCATCCTTCGCACTAATAATTTTAATGTCAGGTTTAGAGAAATCCGTGAAATATTTTTGGGAGTGGTACTTGCTTCCTATATCGAAATTTCCAGTAAAGTCCGAAGTTTCATTTTGCACGATGGTATTATGAGCTATGGTTTGTTTTGCCCAGGTTTTATTTTCTTTTAAATATCCGCCGCCGTTTTTTGCCTCAATATTTACAAATCTTGCAAACCCATAGTCCTGAATCACCTCTTCCCCATCCTCATAAAAGGAGAAAGAAAGTTTATCATAATGGCCATGACTGTTTCCTTGGGAAGTATATTTCATTACCAAAGAATATTTATTATCGTTTTCTCCTAAACGCAAAATTGTAATACCACCCTTTTTTCCGTCTGGACCATCTGTAAGTTCGACAGATTCCTTGACGAATTTTTCAGTCATACCTTTCTTCATATCTAGCGCTACAGCCAGACCGGCATCATCCAAAGTCACCTCACCCTGTTGCTCTGCAATAGAAAGCAATTGCGGATCCCGATTCCCATAGTAATAGGCCGCATCTACCGCCATGATGATAGATTTGTTCATCAAAGACATTCCTTTTTGAGCATCGTTTAAAGGAAAAAATTCTCCATCTGAATCTGTCAAATTCAAAAGTGCATAAACCGATTTAGTCAATACTTTATCTTTAAAATCAAAAATTTTCAATTCAGGCCTTTTATTCTGCAATGCCTTAGCAAACAGGATAAAAGGATACATGGCATATCTTTGGTAATAAGGACCTTCCGTGTAGTATCCTGAAGGAGAGAATGCTTCTTCTATGTTGGCCAAAAACCCGGCCTTCTGCCCCTCCTGCTTTATGAGACCTCCATCATTATCCCGTGCATCGCTTGCAATATTATCATCTTCTAACCCATACAAAGCTCTTTTAACCAACTCATCATCATTCATTACCAGACCAATCATACCAACAGCTGCATTCCCCCAAGTACTATGATTATGGATTCTATTGAAGAATTGTGGGTTCTCTACCGAAAGAAAATCTGCAAAAGGCTTAAATAAATTCTCCTCTAAATAATTTCTATCTTTTTCACTCAGCGAACTTTGGATCGATGAATATGCCTGACTCATCGCAACAAGCCAATTAGCGTCATTTAAACATTGCCAGAATATTTTCCCTCTTGCATAGGAGCGTTTTGAAGGATGTAATGGAAGCTCAGGATACATTTGAGCATACTTCATAAGCATTTCTCTGATGTAGTCTGCATATTTTTCATCACCTAAAATCTGATAAAGAATTCCAGCCTTACGAGCCATGCTATAATTTCTTTTATGTCTTTCATGGGTGTATCCGCCCGCGAGGTCCTTTGGAATGGGGACTTGAATATCTTTTGAAATTTCTTCATCCACTTCCTCCTTTACCTTCCTTAGACTTTTATCAAATAATGGCACTTTACCTAGGTTCGATCTAATTTGCTCAACTCCTTTTTCAGTAAGTATGAGACCGGATGAATGGCTTTGCGGACCATATTGACCTTTTGCCAATGAGAAAATTAAAAGGAAAGAAAGGGAGAGGTAAAACTTCATAAATCTTTTTTCAACACAGAATTAAACAACTGGTTTACCAAATTGGTTTACCAAATATATGTATATTTGTTTGACTAACAAATTTTTAACACAATGAGGTGTAAAAAGCTTAGAATTCGTCCCAGTATTTTGTACGGCCTAATCCCTATAATAGACGGGCTTGCACCGGAATTTTCTGATGAAAAATAATTCCTTGCTCTTTAGAATAGAAATCAAAAGATTATAGTCCATTCCCAAAAAATCTTGTCATATGAGTATTTCCCGGAGAAAATTTATAAGAAACATAGGTACAACAGCTATTCTTACCCCTTTAACCTATTCCCCTTTCGCCAAATTAGAGATACGCCTGTCGAATGATGATTTAGATGTGCACCTATTTTCTAAACAAATACAGTTTTTAAATTTGAAGGAGGCGGGGAAAATTTCAGCAGAATTGGGATTTGATGGTTTAGATTTAACAGTACGCCCGGAAGGGCATGTATCACCAGAAAATGTCGAGGCTGATTTACCCAAAGCTATTCAGGATATCAAAGAGGCAGGCTCCTCCTGCAAGATGATCACAACAGCGATAAGTGATGTAGATAAAGTAAAAGACTTGAACATTATTAAAGTAGCTGCTAAGGAAGGACTAAAGTTTTATCGAATGGACTGGTATAAGTACCCAAAAGGCGAAAACATGAAGGAATCGATCGATGAATATCAACAGAAAATAAAAAGGCTTGGGGAAGTCAATAAGCTATATGGTATCATTGGCTGCTATCAAAATCATGCCGGCACCAATGTCGGTTCTTCTTTTTGGGAGGTCAATCAACTACTGGAAACCGTAAATCCAGATTATTTTGGGGTTCAATACGATGTTCGGCATGCAATGGTGGAGGGAGGACTATCCTGGAAGAACGGATTACAGCTACTTAAGAATCAAATAAAAACAATAGTGCTCAAAGATTTTAGATGGGAAAAGGTGAATGGAAAATGGGAGGTTGTAAATGTACCCATTGGAGAGGGAATGGTAGATTTCAAAGGATATTTTAAAATCTTGAAGGAATATGGTTTAACTCCCCCTGCTTCTTTACACCTTGAATATCCCTTAGGTGGTGCCGAAAAAGGAAATTACGAAATTTCAATTGACAAAAACATTGTTTTTGATGCCATGAAAAAAGACCTGGATTCTGTACGGCACCTATGGAAAGAGGCTTAAGCCTGTCAATGCATATCCCAATAAAATTTATTGCACAAAGGGAAAGCCCGAAAAATTCAATTAATTCACAATCATAAATTACCAAAAATGAAATCTAAACACTACAACCACTTTCTAAAATCATTTATAGCGATCGGTTTTGTTTTCTTACTTTCTGGCTGCTTAAATAATACCAAGAAAACCGAAAATAAAACTGTCGAAACCAAAACGACAATTTATCCCAGCGATGTGATTCCTTTTATGGACCACTGGAGCATTCTTTGTGGAGATGGTACAACTACTGATGATGTGGTTCATTTCAAAAAAAAAGGATTTTTCTATGTTGAAGAAAATAGCAAAACCAAATGGGTGGTGTATAAAGCACCTAACTCTGGTACCACTTCACGAACTTCAAACAACACAAGAACAGAATTAGGACAGAAGCAGTCCTGGATGCCTGAAACAGGTGGAAAATTAACTGGCACATTAAAGGTTATGCATGTCTCCACCTCCGGTGATGCGAGAGTTGCCGCTTCATATTCAGTAGTAGTTGGCCAGGTCCATGGAAGGGAAGGCAATGAGAATGAACCCTTGAAAATATTCTATAAAAAATTTCCAGGACATACTAAAGGTTCAGTTTTTTGGAACTATGAAATAAATACAGAAGGTGATAATTCGAAAAGATGGGATTATTCGACGGCAGTTTGGGGAAATGACATGTCTGTTGTAGGTTCCGGTCCTAATACAGCTCCGGAAGAACCTGAAGAAGGAATTGAACTGGGTGAAGAGTTTAGCTATGAAATAAATGTCTACAAGGGAAAAATGTATCTCACCTTTAGAAGTGAAAGTCATGAAACCAAAACCTTCACAAAAAATTTACTTAACTCTGAATTTGCCACACAAGCTGATATTCCCTACCAAATCCTAACATTATTCTCTTCAATTGGCCGTGATGGTATTGAACGCAAAAATGCTTATTCGGGGGAATTGCAGAACTTCAAACAAGGAGCATATAACCAAACGAATGGGAAAGACCCTAAAGAGAATATTGTTTGGAATACTGGATCAGAAACTTATGGTGGTGATATAGCCAAGCAATACGCGAATGGATGCTACACAGAAGTGTGGTTTAAGGATGCTACACTTGGTGCTGGAACATATCCTGACAAAAAGAATTTTCCTCAAGTTTTTAATTAGAAGGAAAAACAATTCATTTCCTCACGAATTCATCTGAATATTTAATTCAGAAATAAGGTAACAGGGCCAATACTCCATTATAGGAAATAACACAGGCAAAAAGGAGTGCTAAAATGAGTGCAAAGTTAAGGATCAGGCCAGCCCGGTATTGCTTCATCAATTTTTTATTGTTAATCAGAAGGATTATCCCTAAAATAACAATTGGTAAAATGAAAACATTGAAAACCTGGGATAAAATCTGGACTTCTATCGGGTTAGCTCCAAAAATTGGCACTATCAAAGCCACTAAGCCTGCTACTGCAGTAATTATTCTAAATTGCTTGGAATTGGTATCGAGTTTTCCCGACTGATAATCGGCCAATAACAAAGGTGCGATTAACAAACAGGGGAAAATAGAAGATAAGCCTGCACTTAGGGTTCCAAAGAAGAAGATCGTCAAGGCAAACTTCCCTGCTACTGGTTGTAAAGTATTTACCATATCCAACACTTTTATTACAGGACCGCTTTTCCCGAATAATGCACCGCTTGCCACTGCCATAACCGCTCCGCTGATGATAAAAACTAAAATTGCCGCTGTTATAGCATCCCTTCTTTGTTGACTACGGTCTTTAATGGTCCACTTTTTACCCTGCACAAATAAAGGTCGGGATAAAAAAGTAGCTGCAGCCATGGTTGTTCCAACAAATGCGGCTACCATCATTTTCCCCCCTTTTACTTGTGGGATCGTGGGAAGCAAACCTTTTACCACTTGCTCTGGAAGGGGATATACAAAAAATAAAGACACAAGAAAGGATACGCCCATTATACTGACGAACAGAACCAGTATTTTTTCGAAGAAAGTATACTTCCCCACCAGGAGTAAAAAATACATAATGGTAATGATTACAACCGCAATCAGCAACACCACTTCATATTGAAAGGGCTGTAAATTCGGAAAATAGATGAGGAAAATCTCGAAAATTATATTAGATGAAATCCCAAGAATGCCCATTAGTGAATTCCACTGACCAAAAGAAATACCGATAATGATAAGAAAGGCAATTAATTTTCCTGCCTTCAGGTGTCGCTTAAATGCGAACAATGCAGATTCGCCCGTCACTAGGGTAAAATTACCATACGCATCCATCAGGAATCCTGAAAATACGCAGCTCAACAGCAATACCCATAATAACTGCATACCATAGGTACTCCCTGCTACAATCATAGAAGTAACACTTCCTGTTCCTATTGTATAGCCTATTGCAAAAATCCCGGGACCAAAGCTTATTATCAGAGCGAGGATCTTTTTTAGAAAGGACATATTTTATTCAAGTTTTTCAATTAAGATTACCTAAAATTAAAGCCTTTAATAGCTCCATCGTACAAGGATCTATCTCACAAAAAGTTGAACTTGAAAGTGTGTTTATGGGGTACGGTGGATAGATATTAATGATTAATAAATATCATCTTTCCCGGTAAAATGGTTTCCGTTTCGCTCAATTCCTGTTTAGATATTTCTACTTTTAGTTCGTGCTCCGTTATGGACTGGACAACTATTCTCTCATCCTTCATACTTAAAAATACATCGGCTACTTTGTCAAACTTGAGAAGATAACCTTCAAAATTTATCTCTTTAACTGAAAAGAAATAACCTTTTTTACCTTTTGTTATTGAAATCGCCGACTGGCCTTTTACTTCCAACTCAGCTTTGTTGATTTCCCACCCTTTAAGGTTGGGGCTTTCTTCCTCTTCATTTATTCTGACGTCAAAAGTTTCAAAAGGGAAAAGTATTGTTATAAAATCATAATTAGTTTTCTGTCCGGATGACACCACAGCCCATTCTTTCCCTCTGGTTCCGGAAGTAGAAACTGTATCAGCGGTTTTGAGCTGGAATATATCGAGACCTGAGCCATCTTCAAAGGTTGCTCGTAAAAGGTCGGGTGCATTTTCTAATGTGTAATGGCCCTGCCAGACCTGCCTATAGTTGTGCGATTTTCCAGCTTTAAAGTTGTCCTTTATGATCCAGAAATCATCTTTAACGAAAATAACCTGACGGGAATAATGCACACCAATATTTTCAAACCCGTCATGGCTTCCTACAAATAGATCATGTTCTCTTCCGGTTTCAAAAGCAATAGTAGTAGGCTGTGGCAATTCACCAAATTTACCAAATCCGCTTCCCCCTTTGTTTGATCGGTAATCGTTGCCCTGTAGCTGATTATCTACCAGAGCGACATTTTTGACCATAGAATTTTTAAAGAATTCGAGATCTTTTAAATAATAGCGTACTTGATAATTTGGTAAAACCACCCAACCATTCGCCATGGCTTGTACCCCTAACATATCCCCATGCTGATGGTCCGGCTTTTTATCATCTAATCCGGCCGAAATGACCAGCATTTTGTCTTTTGGTTCCCAGCCTTCACGCATTATGTAGTATCCAGTTTCGGGCAAAGACAGCGACTTAAATGAAGGTTTTTCAGCATGAATATCATTGAGCATTTTCAATTGATCTTTGCTCACATACCAATACATATCCGGTTCTAGCCTGGAAGAGGCAAAAAAGCCCATTTCCGGTTCTTTGAACAACAGGTATCCTAATGTCATCGCCCCTGATATATCATTCCTTTCAGCCCAAGGAATATCTGTATCATCAGAGAATACAGGAGCAGAACCATCAGGATAGGCTATTTTTGCCAAAGAGGTGAAAAGGGTTTTAAGCTTTTCTTTCCATACCGGGCTCACTTTGTAGTCACTGTTTTGAGCCAATTGATACACATAGAAATAATTTTTGATATCGCTCATGTGATAATGAACCGTCCTTTCAAATTGGAATCCATCACTTTTTATTTCTGCTGACAAATGCTGCTCAAGCAAATCCATAGCTCGATCATACCATTTCTCCGTTCCTTTGAAGTCCCGAAGCAAAATACTTACCATCGCCAGGGCCGACATACCTCTGGTTTGGTGATTGCCGGGTTGGAACTCAGAATTATGTTCATAAAGATGCTGCCCGTGCTGAAGTAAAGTTGCTATGGTTCTTAATTGATCTTCATCTGAATATGCATCTTCTCCCAAGAAAATGTTATGGATCTGGAGCCAATTGAGGATTCTATAACCAGAACGAAAAGCTTCATAAACGCCGTTACCATTTTCTATTGCTTCATAATCTTTATTCTTTAAAGCAGTGTTCAAGGAATTAAGCTGTTCTTTGAAATAATTTAGATAAGTAGTATCTTTTTTCTGATAGTTATAATAAAATGCAATATCTACCATTTTATGTTGTCTCTCCAGGTGTCGCAAAGCATAGGCATCGACGGCCTCACCATTTAGGTAATTAAAAGGAAGTTTCCAGTTAGTATTGCCTGAATATTTGGAAATATGATCTAGAGCCCTTGTTTTGTGCTTGTTCTCAGAAGAAGGATATAACTTATTATAGCAATCAAAACGCTCCTCAAAAGTCCTCCAATCGTAAAAATACCTTTCACTAAATTTTTTCCTGAAGTACGCTGCCAATCCTGCTCTGGAAATTGTCTTCCCATCGCCTATAGAATCTCTGATTTCCGTCTTTAGATAACTCGCGAGTTCTTCCGTTGGAATGATTTCTTTTGTGGGAATTTCCTGTGCATGGATACAACTAAAAATCAGGAGGAAGAACCATAGGATGTAAGTATTTAATTTTGCCATTCCCACATTTTAATACATCAATTTCTGCTTCAGGTTCTCTTCTATTTTGAATTCCCCTGAATTCTTTATGGTGTTATTCACAGGCTTCTGATCTTTTGCACCCCAGAGGATAGCAATAAACTTTACAGGATTATTGACAAAATTGTTATTGGCCATTTCCACATTCACAACTCCTCTTGTTCTTACTAAGATTTCAGTACCTTCTGAAGTTCCACAATTTTTAACTGTGTTAGCTGTGAAAACCAGGTTTCCCCCAATCGTTGATTCATCATATCCACCACGGTAGTAATTGAGGATCGTTCCCTGGATATTTTCGAAATCACTGTTAGTCATGTAAACAAATTCTGCGTTATACTCTCCCTTATCATCTGTCTCTTCTGCCAAATCAATACCACTTTTTAAGTCTTTGATCCTGGAACCTGAAATAGAGATAGTATCGGCAAAAGAACGCATAGAAACCTTTAAAAGCTTATTGAAATGGCTGATCTCGGAATTTTTTATCCATAAATTATATGCACTAGACATATTCTTCTCTAATGTTCCGAAAGCATTAAGCTTATTGTTTCCACTCATGCTGATATTTTCAATCTTTAAATTAGCCTGTGGTTTCAATTCAAATCCGGAAATATTTTCGTTGCTTACGAATTCAAGCCGTGCTCTATTGTTCTTATTTTTTGATCGAATAGTAATAGCTTTATCAATACTTAAAGAAGAACTTATTCTATAATTACCCGGCTGCAATTCGATAATATCTCCGGGTGTGGCCTTATTTATAGCTTCAATAAGTTGCTCAGAGTTTCGAGCAACATGTATATCCGGTTTTCGTTCTACCTTTTCTGCAGAAAACCATTTAGGACCAAACTCGCCCTTATCGAATAGATTTGCATCCTCTGGCAATGGTAGAGTAATGGCTCCTACACTGTTTGTCTTCTTACGGTTATGACCAAAAAGATCTTCGTCAATTGTTTCAAAATCAAAGCCTTCATAAACATCACTGAAATTTTTATTAGGCACGTACAGATATTTAGAGACCTTTTTCATTTCGAAATATTCAGTGATTATTCCGGAACCCTCAAGATCACTTTTGTTGGGGATGTAAAGCAGATTATTTTTGAAGGTCACCCCATCTATCGTATCAAAAGCAATAATGGGTTTAGGTTGTTCATCTTGATTATAAATAAGATTATTTGCAATCAAAACTCTTTCTGGCCGAGCTGAACGTATCTCAGAAGATGGTAGAACATCGCTCTTGTCCACATTTGAACCAACACTTAATTGCCAGGGTGTTCCACAATCAACGTAGGTATTATATGCAGCTACAACATCGGTAACCTGGTTATACCTATTAAGAGGAGATTTAGGAATACCATTCATAACCGCTAAGGGCGCCCTAAAACCAGAGCCTTTTAATTTATAGAAGTAGTTATTCGTAATCCAGTGGCCTGTATTGATGACCCTGATACCCCCAATATTTGAAGAATTGTCATTTCCTATAAAAACGTTACCATCGATTTTCGCATAATTACCATGCCGCAAAACCAAAGAACCTTCAGATTCAAAGAAAATATTATGGCGGAATTCATTGAAATTTGATTTGCTTGAAATCACTTCAACCTCACCGTTGCACCTGTAAAACAAATTATCCTCCACATTAACATACGCAGGCGTCATAGAGGTCTCACTGGATCCAATTTGTATAGTTTCACCATGAGGCCCTCCCTTCCTTGGTCGTGGACCAAAATAATTTTTAGTAATTTGATGATGGGCATATACGTTCTCATTACCCTTTAGAAAAACACGAATAGTGGGACCAGTATTAGATTTACCAGCTATGTAGCAATGATCTAGCTGGTTGTTCCTCCCCCAAAACTCTACCCAATGATCTTTGATATCACGACTGGGTTGTGTAAAATTTTCAATAACGCAATTGGTAATACGGCTGTTGCTCGCCACATGGTTTTCATCGTCCCTAAACTGAATTACTGCATTTGAAGGAGTAGAACCATTGGTGAAATATAGTCCATTTACTACCAGGTAATTTCCCGAGAGTTTTAAAGAAGATTGGCCTACTATCTTAACTTTCCCTGGATTTTCAACCTTCAGGGTAATGGGCTTTTCTTCAGTCCCTTGCCCCTTCAATACAAATTCAGCATCCTTCCAGGCTCCATTCGCTAAGGTTACTACATCTCCAGCCTTTACTTTTTCAACCGCCTGATTGAATTCAGTTATATTATGAACGATACTTTGTTTGGTTGTGGGAGTCTTCTCCTGAGCGAAAAAGGTTGTGCTGATTAATAAAAATAGGATAATTATGAGCTTCTTCATTTATAATTGGTTTACCAGTTTGGTTTACCAAATATAAATTTATTTTTTAATCCCCCAAAGAAATCTCAGGATATATTGGAAATTCAACAAGCTAGACTATATTAATTACTCTTTCAACCAGGAAAAGAAGAGAATCTAAGCGTCTGAATTAAAATAATTCTATATGCATTTACTTCCTGCCTTAACGTTCAAGACCAAAAGATGGGATCTTCATCTGAGGTTTTTCAATTCAATTACTGCAAAAATGGATGGATCTAAAGAAGAATAATCTATCTTCGCCCCCTTATTTCGATAATAATAGAATTAAATTAAATATTTTATAAACCCAGAGTAAATGCTCGTTAACCTGTTTTTCCCAAAGAACGGAATCTGTTTTTTCTTTTAGTTATCTTTAATTACCTAATAGTAAGAAAGATAACAATGTTTTTGGAGCGGATAGCAATTTTTACACTTCAGCTGAGGGCAAAGGCCATTGCCTTTCTGAATTCCCTACTCCGAGAGACAAATTCGCAATTGGGACAGCTCTTTTTGACGTGTTTTCTTCTTTTTGCTTCCCTGGTTCTTTTTTATGTTTGGATGAACCCCTTCCCCTTCTGGATAAAGATAGGATCTAGTATCATTTTTGTAATCTGCGGCTTGCTTGCTGCTGCCGCCATTTACTTCCACATCAATAATAAAAGGATCAGGCATACTTCAAAGGGTATGGAAGTGTACACGTTTATAAACCATGAGTCAAAAAAGTTACAAGATCTAAATCTTGAAGCCATTCAATTAACCACCGACCAGAAGGAGCATATTTTTAAGGCTTTTTCCCAGAACTATTTGAACGGGCGGTATCAAAGTTTTACATCTCTGCTTCTGTTACAGTCAATTTCTAAAAAGCAGCGACTAGAATGGAAGCACTCCTCTGCTAAAAGGCCCAAACTGGTCAACCGCCAAACCCTGCTGGAATTTTTAAGCCAGCTGATCCCTGGTTTTGAGAATTTGGAAAATCACCAGATGATTGAACTGGTCGACCAGTACTTCATTCTTAAAAATTCAGCGGGTATAAAGCAAAACCTATCTTCCAAAAACATTTCTGACTGGCGCACGAATAAAGCTCCCTATCTCAAGGAGATCTCCAGGATATTTCAACAGTACTTATAAGGTAATTACCACTAGATTACCTGTTACCATATCGATTAAACTAGATTTTAGTCTGTCATTTGTTTCTGTAACCCGAAATTCAACAGGACCTGTTGGTTTTCATTTAAAACAGAAATCATGGACGATTTACATTTGGAAGAACGTTTACTGCGCATTGAAAATCTAATCGCTGCAAACAAGGAAGTGCTCACCCTGGAAGAAGCCTGCCAGTACACCGGAATCTCAAGAGGTTATATGTACAAGCTTACTGCGGCAGAAAAAATACCGCATTCTAAACCCAGTGGGAAGATGATCTACTTCGAGCGATCCAAACTCAATGCCTGGCTCCTGAGAAATCCTAAATCCTAAGATTATGAACGGTTACGAATTCTCCCGCATATGGTTTGATTTCAGCTTTGTGAATCCCGGTAAGGTAAAGCCGGTCCATACTGCTATTTATTTTTTTGCCATAGAACGCTGCAACCGGCTGGGGTGGAAAGAGGAATTCGGTTTTCCTACAGACCTGGCCATGGAAGCCCTGGGTATCAAAAATTACAGAACATATGTTTCGGCTTTACAGGATCTGTCGGACTGGGGATTTATTGGATGGATTGAAAGAAGTAGTAATCAGTATACTGCCAATGTCATTGCTTTGGTAAAAAATACCAAAGCACCATCCAAAGCATTGGACAAGGCAATGTCGCAGCAGTGTACAAAGCAAGTCCAGAGCATTGCTAGTATAAATAAACAATTAAACCATAAACCAATAAACCATAAAACCTTTTTTAAAAAGCCATTATTAAAAATCGAAAAAAATGAAATTCCTGAAAATTGCCTGGGCCATTACCAGTGGGCATTAAAATTCCAGGAGTTATTTCTGAAAAACTTAAAAAACAAAGGCGCGCCTCTAAAAAAAACAGAAATGGCAAGTTTTGAGGATTGCGTAAAGCCCCTTCGGCTGATGATGGAAAAAGATGGGGTTTCAGAAAGCCAGTTACAGCTGGCCTATGAACTGCTCAACGGGCCGGATGAGTTCTGGAAAGGAATTATCCTGGACACCAAAAAACTTCGGCAGAAAATAGGCCAACTGATCGCCCAGGCTAAAAAGCCGCTTCAAACAGAACACAGGGATCAAAGGGTCCGGCAAAAAATAAAAAGCTATGATTAATTCACCGATAAAAATCCGTTCAGCACAACTGGTTTCTTCGACAGAATCGGGTATAAACACAATGCCTGATCAGTAAACAACTTTTTTGGAGGCTATTTCGCAATCTAGCCCCAGGTTTTAAGATCAAGCCGGAAAATGAAAAAATAATATTTACCATTTTCCGCTATTTTTTGCTGCAACCGGATTTCAATGCCTCCGGAATAATCAAGAATAAACCGAGCCTTGATAAAGGGCTGTTGGTCTATGGAGACTACGGAGTAGGCAAATCCACGCTTTTTGATCTCATTCATGAGGTAGGAAAGCAAATTGTCACTCGTACCCGGAATACTCAGCTTTGGTTCCCGCGCATCTCTACGATCAATATGGTTACCAGGTACTATGAAGCTCAAAAAGATCCTGCAAGCAATTTTAAGCTCGAAAATTACTACCGCGGAAAATTATACCTGGACGACCTGGGGAAAGAAGACAAAGCTTATAACCGGGAAGAGCTCATCGGAAAGTTGCTTTTTGAAAGACATCGCCGGAAACTAAAAACCTTTGTAACCACGAATGAAAATCCATCGGCTATAGCAATCCGATATGGAAATCATATTGGAGACCGATTACCGGAGATGTTCAATATCATCAAGTGGGAAGGAAGTAGTTGGAGGGAATAAGTGACCTTAGTTTAATTACTAAGAAGGTCCTCACCACATTTTCCACGACAGCGCAAAAGCTTCGTCTTAGGAAAAAGAGGTTCGTCCGGAAAGCGGATTTGGAAGTAAGCCAAAAATGGTTCCGGTTAAATTCAGCTTTAAAGAAGAAAAGTTAAATTACAGGTTATCGAATACTAAAAATATTTTGGCTTACCCCCGCACCTTCGATAAGGTTAAAATCAAAAAAAAGATGAAGGAAACGGTAATTAGTAATTCATGTAAAAAGGTCTCCGGAATAGTAAAGCAAGATGTGTCATTGTCATGACTAAACTTGCTTTACTCCCGGAGGTCGCAAAATTTTAAAAAAAAATGAAAAGGGAATACATCCAGATCCGCTGCTCGATCTACGAGAAGAAGCTGCTCAAAAGAAGAGCAGCCAGGGCAGGAATTTCCCTTTCAGCATATCTTCGGGCTGCTGCTTTTGAACGTAATATTGTAGAACGCCTTAGCCCGGAGCAATTGGAATATTACCAGATGCTGGTCCAATACAAAAACAACTTTGCCCGCATCAGCAATATGTTTAAAAAACGAGATCCCAGGTTGGCTGCAACTGTAAGTCAGCTTGCGCAAGAAGTTAGAACGCACCTAAAAAACTTTAAAAGATGATCGGAAAAGGACATGCTATTTCTGGTACAGGAGCTTCCCTTTCCTATGGCTGGAATCAGGAGAAAGAAGCCGAAGTGGTACTCAAAGAACACCTGGCCGGGAACACTCCTGCGGAGATCACGGAAGAATTTAAGATCATCCAATCCCAGAATCAACGGTGCATAAATAACACCCTGAGCTTTGTGGTGAGTCCTACTATTGAAGATGGGAAGCACCTAAAACTGAAGGAACTTGAAGCGCTAGCTAAAAAGTTTTTAAAGGAGATGCATCTGCAAAACCACCAGGCCATTGGGTTTGTTCATAGGGATAAGCAGCATGTTCATGTTCATATTTATGCCAACAGGATCAGCCTTACCGGCGAGGTTTATAAAGACAGCTTTATCGGAAAAAGAAGCCAGCTGGCGGCAGATCGGGTAGCTAAGGAATTAGGCTTTAAAAGAGTTCAGGAAGTACAGTATGAGAAGCTGCAGGAGCTAAAAGGACTTCGGCAGGAAATCAAAAACATCCATGCCAACGTAATGCGTGCAAAGCCTAAGTCTTTAGACGATTATATGAAACTCATGAAAGATCATCAGGTGAAAGTCATTCCTACTATTAATAAATCCAATCAGCTGCAGGGATTTCGGATGGAGTACAAAGGAGTAAATCTAAAAGCAAGTGAAGTTGACCGGGAGATGAGTGGCAATAAACTTATTGTGCAGATTTCACAAAACAAGGGCTGGACAAAAGAAGCCCCGCAAAATCTGCTGCTCTTAAACAAAACGGTACAATTAAGCACCAACCTTGCTACTAAAGTAGCCAAAGACATTATCAAAGGTGCCTTGAAAAGAGCGATAGATACTGGAATCGGCATGGGATATTAAATATTTAGACGATGAAAAAATTAGACGAGATTATGGAATTAATGGCCGATGAAATGGCTGATTTTAAAACTGCTATTCTGAAGCTTCAATTGCTTTCCACGCAAATTTTTGACCTGAGCATCCCGATCAGCACAGAAGCTTTGGAAAAGAACCTGAATATATTTCTGCAAAAACAGGAATCGGAAAGCCGGGCAAGGGATGAAATTCTGAAGGAAATCAACAAGAAACTAAAACATGCCAGGATTATTCCCAATTACCTGCTTTTCCTTTTCGCAATTCTGGGATTGCTAGCCCTGGGATTGATAGGGTATTTCAGTTATACCAGCAGTGTAAAACGGGAAGAAAGCTTTGAAATTTACCGCAGGATTTCAGAATCAGAAAATCAGCTGCAGCAGGATTTTTTTACAGCACATCCTGAAATAAAAGAGGAATATTGCCAGTGGCTCGATGATCAATAGTGGGATTTGTCACTACAAATCACCTTCTTATAAAAAAAGTATATTTTACTAAAATCTCCTGGGAACCCCAGAAAAAACAGCTATTGCTTACAACAGGTTTTTAGTAAATTTTCAAATAGTGAGCAGATCCTCTTTACCGTAAATCCTCTGGCAAGCTTGGAAACAAGCAAAAATTTACAGTAAAAACATAAGTAGGATGCGCCCTATGCTGTTTTTACTTCACGCTTAACTTCCCGTACACTATAAAAACAGCACAGGTTCCACGCGCAGGTAGTTATGGTAGAATTGGGGGCCTATGCCACAATCTAGCTTCTGATTACGTAAGTGCCATGATCCTGATGCTCCAGGGAGACTACCTACTGAGGAAACCGCGTAAAAACGGGAGAACTCTTTTCTGCTTTTCTCCAATTTTTTGACAGATCTATCCACACTCATTTTTTTTTCTACAACACCGGAATTTCTGTCATTTTTCCTTTCTTAGATTTTCCAGGTATTTTATGATTGCAGTTTAGCATCGCCTGGTTGTGAAATAGGAGTATTTAACTCGGACTATCAATTATGGCGGCATTTTCTATAGTTCTGCATCTTCAGGTCTTTTATAGTCTGGGAAAGCAGGCATATTCAATATTCTTGTTTTTCGGATCTTTAGGTATTGCAAAAACGGAGGGGGATTTCAGCCAAACGGTCCTTATAGATTCAAAGAGATCACTTCCAAAATTCATCCGCAGTATTATCCTGAAAACGATCATCAGAGTGTACTTCAGCGATCTTCGCCAATTGTTTTTGTGTCGCTTGCTGTTGAATGGCATTGAAAAGTTCCCTTTCTTCAAACCGCACGTGCAGTTCCAGTTCTTCTTCAATGAGGCTGAGTGATTTAAGAATGTCTTATTAGTCGCGGAATAATCGTTTTAGGCGCCAATGTTCTGCAAGGGCTTTTTTTCCCAAATCCTTATTTTCCCCACGTACGGGAAATAAATACTTTTCTTCTATCTCGAAATGAGGGAGCACGTGGTTTTCGAAGAACCAATCTGTGTAGCTTTTTATTCTCTCAGGCGATACTTCTTTTGAATATCCTTTTCTGATCTGCCAACACAACAACAGCGTATGGTGATGGTCCCGGCTCAACGGCTGAATGTTTTTGTCTCTTTTTATCGGTTTCTTTTCCATTCTTCAAAATTTAAGACATTTCTCGTGATCTTACAGCTCCCCTGTCTTTTTTGTTACAGAAGGACTTTTTCAAGAGTGATTTTTAGGCTCAAGGCTTTGCTAATAGGACAATTTTCCTTGGCAGCTTCAGCACATTCCTCAAATTTTTCAGGATCGATGTTGGGTATTTTTGCTTTGAGTGATAAATGAGATTCAGAAAGTTCAAGTTTATCGGCATCCATAGTTACCTGTGCCGTAACTTCCAGAACGTCGGGAGTAAATCCCTCTTTTCCCAGAATCAGGCTCAATGCCATTGCAAAACAACCTGCATGCGAAGCAGCAAGCAGTTATCGGGATTGGTAATTGGAACATCTCCGAAACGGGATTTAAAACTGTACTCGGCATTTTCGAGCGTATTACTTTGAGAGGATATTTTTCCTTCTCCTTCTTTAAGTGAGCCGTTCCACACGGCACTGGCTGTACGTTTGATCATTGTATTTCTTTTTTAGATTTTATTTTTCCGCGATTATGCCAAAGGCGGTCAATTGTGGTTCGTATTCCTGAAAAACCGAACGCATTTTCCTTATTCTCTTTCTGGCAGCGGGATGCGTGAGTATATTGAACCCAATTTTTGCAGATCGCAAAATCCCTTCATCTGAGATAATTCTTTGAGGTTTCAAAAGATGCATTGGCGAAGCATAAGCCTCTTTTATTTTGAAGCCTTCCTTGCGGAGCAGCGCGCACCATTCCTCCAAAGTGAGCGGGTGGGCATTTACTCTGCTCACCTGCGTCAACTTCCGCTGGATAGATCCTTTTACCTTCGGATCTAATTCATTGGGCTTCAAGCCTAATTCGTGAATTCCATATAAACCTCCATTTTTCAGCACGCGGAAAGCTTCCCTAATAATTTCCGTTTTTTTATGATCTGCCTGCATGGTAAGCATGGCTTCCCCAATCACTTTGTCTGCTGAAGCGGCTTTAAGTCCTGAATCTGCAGCATTGGTGTTTACAACATTTCGAGTCGGGCCACTGATTTTCTTTCTCAAACGATGCGCTGCTTCTTCGTTAAGTTCCACTCCCGTGTAAGTTTTAGGATTTTTATGAAGCACAGCTTCTGCACTTCTGCAGTGTAGCCCATTCCGGGGGCGAATTCTATCACTGCATCTTCATTGGAGATATCGAGCCCTTCTACAAGCTTTAAAGTAAGTTCTTTCCCTCCAGGGCGCAACACTTTTTTGCCCATTTTAGCCAAAATCCAGTGGCCTTGTTCGCTATCTATGATTTTATCCTTCATTGGGAATTTCTTACAACTCCTTCTACACGCTCTGCGGTATCGGCCTTGTTCAAACTTAAGCGCACAATGCTTTGTTCCAAGGCTTTTAGGTCGTGTGGCACATTGGCTTCCAGTGCGACCAAATCTCCTTTTTTAAGTTTATGAAGCTCTCCATCTACTCCAAAATCGATACTTCCTTCAAAGATTTCAACCACAATGGGAAATGGTGTTTTGTGTTGCTTCATCACTTGGTCTTCTTTGAAGATTATCCGAACCTCTTTTCCGGTTTCGGTGTCTAGAAGCGTTTGAACGCTGGGCCTGGTTTCGTTATAATTCAGTTCAGAAATTAAAGATGCAGCTTTCATAGATTCAAATGTTTTTGCATTGTTATTTAGAATGATTCAAAATTAAGGATTAAAATGAGCTTATCCAACAATTAGGATAACTTTATCCTTTTTTATTTGGATTCGAGATCGTGGATTTTTAAAAAGTAATTTTGTTTCAGTCAATTGAATTTTCGAGAAGTTCCCTTACTTGTTCCAGATAGGATAACTCACTTTCACATTGAAGCAGGTAATTCTCATCATCCGGATTTGATCGTATTTCTCGCATCACAAATTCTAAGCGGATGTATATTTCCTCGATACTCATGAGAGATAACTTATTTCTTTAAACAGCCATTCAAATATTAGGTAGAAGTCGTTGGTTCAAACTTTAATCAATTCATCTTCTCCAAAAATCAAGTCCCGGAAATCATCTTTTTCCAGGGCACCGAAAAACTCCTCAATCACAATAGGCTCCAGCAAAGCTGTGATGGCATTTTTTTCGTAGCGGGAATTTTTAATCAGGACTTCCAAAACTTCCACAGGTTCTTTTCCGAAGAAATCTCCATAAATTTTGAATTCGGTAATATTTCCCCGCTCTACATTAATGCGCAGGTCTATTTCCCCGATTGGAAAACGCTTGGTACGCTTGATATTGAATTTTGGAGAACTGCCATAATTCCATTCCCAGGTCGTATATTTTTCCTCCCTGAGTTTATGAACTCCTTGCCAATCTTCTGCCGAGAGTTTATAGGTGGTGAAATTTTCCCGCTCTTCGTATAGGCCCTTGAGGATGCGCTGCCTGAATTCTTCTATTTCCATATTTTCACTCAAGAACTCAGAAATATTGGCTACGCGGCTTCTCACAGACTTGTGCCCCTTGGATTGGATCTTACTCATTTTCACATTAAGTGCGTTTGCAACTTCTCCCAAGTCGCTGTTTAGCAATAGAGTGCCGTGATGAAACATCCTTTTTCCTGTTGAAAATTGCGCGTTGCCCGAAATTTTCTTGTCATCTGCCACGATATCATTTCTTCCCTTCAGGTTGGCCGGAACGCCCATTTCATTCAGCACTTTGATCACCGGCGCCGTAAACTTCAGGAAATTGTTCAGGCTCTTGACATCGTGATTGGTCATAAAGCTAAAGTTGAGATTTCCGAAGTCGTGATAAACGGCTCCCCCACCCGACATTCTACGCACCACCTGGATTCCGTTGTCTTCAATATAACCGTAATTTATTTCTTCGAGTGTATTCTGATTGCGTCCAATAATTATTGAGGGTTCGTTGATGTAGAATAACAAATAATCTTTTCCCATATCGAAATTCCGCAGCGCATACTCCTCTAAAGCCAGGTTGATGCTGGGATCGTTTACTCCTTCGTTGTCTATAAAAACCATATTTTTTATGCTAAATTCTGAATTCTTCTAATTTTAATTTATAAAAAAGTAGAACCGGGTTAAGCTCCGGTTCTACTTTTTTTGCTTCTTAAGTAAGATTATTCCACAATAAATTTTCCTTTCATCATGGTATAATGACCGGGAAAACTGCAGATGAAGTCATAAGTACCTTTTTGGGGAGCGGTGAATTCAATGGTGGTGGATTCGCCACCGCCAATAACTTTGGTATGCGCGATATATCCGGAAGATGGAATATAATTATTTTCCTTCGCACTCATTGCTGCCGTCGCAAATTTTGCGATATCCGTTCCCTTAGTTAAAAGAACAAAATTGTGCCCCATTACATTTTTGGCGTACTTCCCGGTATGATTAAGTGTGATTCTAACCTTTTCGCCGGCCTTGACTCTTATTTCGTTTTTGTCGAACCTCATTTGGTCATTTGCGTTGATGACGATTGAATGTATTGGCTGACTTCCCTCAGCAGATGAACCTAGAGCTTTATTTAATGAAATGATTCCTGTAGTGACCATAAAGATGGCAAAGGACAATGTGAAAAGTTGTGTTTTCATTAGATTTTGATTTTTTGAACCCCGATCTATTTTTTGACAAGTTCTTCTCAGGATTCGGTTGTTTTAAAATTTGATTTGTAAAATATTTGAACTTCTAAAAATCCCGCCAATGATGATTTAATTGGCAAGAGTTTTTGCTTTTTTCGAGGGTGCACAATTGCTACAATCGGTTCTATCGGTGATGAGTTGTACTCCGCGTTTAAAGGTGAGGTAATTCCAGATCCATTCAGAAAAAACCCGCATCCGGTTTCTGAATCCGATAAGCAGTAGGATATGCACACTGCACCACAGGAACCAGGCAAAAAATCCGCTTATCCGGAAGCTTCTATACTGTGCTACCGCTTTTGCCCTGCCAATAGTTGCCATAGCTCCCTTGTTTTTGTACTCGAAGACCGCAATTTCTTCGGAATTTATATGACTTGCTTTCAGCCTTTTTCCCAGAAAATGGCCCTGCTGTTTTGCCACAGATGCCATTGCGGGCAAAACTGTTCCTGAAGAATATTCCAAATGAGCTGAATCTCCCAGCACAAAAATATCAGGATTTCCAGGTACGCTTAGATCGGGATTGACTATTACCCTGCCCAGGCGATCTTGTTCTGCCTTCAAAGAATCCAGTAGTGAAGAGGCTTTGATTCCGGCAGCCCAAATGATGTTCGGAGTTTTGATGGAGCCAACTTTTAAATGTACCTGTCCTTTTGTTATGTCGGTAACAGGGGTGTTAAGCAGCACCTTAACGCCGAGCTTTTTTAGCATTCTTCGAGCCTTTTCATTCAAGGGTTCTGAAAAACCACCTAAAATATCTGGTGCAGCTTCAACGAGATAGACTTTTACTTCATTTTCATCTATATTCTTGAAATTGCGCCTCATACCCGTTCTGGCGATTTCGGCTATAGCGCCGGCAGTTTCCACTCCCGTTGGGCCACCGCCGATAATCACATAAGTAAGAAAAGGCTGCCGCTCTTTAGGATCTTCCAACTGCTCTGCCTCCTCCAGGGAAAGAAGAATTCTTTCCCTTATTTGCAGCGCGTCTCCTATTGTCTTCAATCCCGGAGCAAAGGCTTTCCATTCTTCATGCCCAAAGTAATTATACTCGGCTCCCGGTGCCAATACCAACTGGTCAAAGGGGATTTTTTTGCCATTAAGCAAATGCACCTCCTTCGCTTCAGATCTAATATCGGCTACTTCCCCTAAAACGATCTTAATGTTCAGTCGTTTTCCGAAGATCGACCGGATAGGCGCGGCAATGTCTCCGGGAGATAATCCTGCCGTTGCCACCTGATACAAAAGCGGCTGAAATAGATGATGATTTGCTCTGTCGATCATTGTGATGTCCACATCTGCTCCTTTCAGCTCATGGGCCACTGAGATTCCTGCAAAACCACCACCAACAATGACAATTTTTTTTCTTTCTGCCTGCATTTTTTTCTTTCAAAAGATTAAAAGATTCCTTTTAGAGCACACATTCTTTCTGTGCTTCCACCGGAGTGCTTGCTGTTTGTTTGCTGAAAAGCACGTTGGCATAAAGTTTTATCGTATCACCAACAATGAGTTCTCCGGCCTCGTTTTTTCCGTCCCAGGTCAAACCAAAATCCCTGCGATTGATCCTTCCGAAGAATTGTACAGCAACTTTCTCGTTTCCGTTTTCGTCTTTAATGGTTTTTGCGAAGTTCACATTCAAAACCACAGGTTTTGTGATGTCTTTTATCGTAAGCTTAGCGCAGATCTGTTTTTGGTCCATTGAAATGTTTTCAGCAACAAAAAGGAGGTAGGGATATTTTTCCATATTGAAAAAATCTGCCGATTTTAAGTGTTCATCCCGCTTAGCATCATCGGTTTTTATGGAATCTACCGCAGCTTTAAAGCAAATTCTTTTGATCATCTCGAAATCTTCAGTTTCAGTTTCAGCCTGGCCTTGAAAAACTTCAAGTTCGCCGGTAACCGTGCTCACCATTAGTTTTTTTACTTTAAATTCTGCCTGGCTTCGAAGGGGGGTGATATTCCATTTTTGAATTTTCATCATTTTTAGTTTTTGATTATTAAATTTTAAAAAGACTTCTTTTGTTTAATTCTGTGCAGGATGATGTGCACCGTGTTCCAAAATTTCGTGTAACGCTTCTATGCTGTGAGTATAGTCCACATAGGCCGCTACAAAAGCTCTTCCTTGCTCTACAGAATTATCTTTTACCAGTTTCAGCTCCGCTACTTTGTTATATTTTTCACGGATAACTTTTTGCAGATCTCCACCAAACTCTGTCAAAAAAGAGTCAATTTCCTGATTTTCCAGGGCCGCATCAGTCTTTTGAATGATAGGTTTGATGTTTCCGGCAGGTTTCAAGCCGGTGAAAGGTTCCCCTTCGGTTTCGCGATGGAGTCTTACAAGGGTTTCCAGAAAATGCTTTTTTAGCAATTCATAAACTTTCGCATCCTTGTTTTTGTATTGCAAGGTTTTATTGAAGAGTTCTGTGATTTCTTTTTCCTGTTCCTGGTTAATCCATTTAAAGACTAATACAGGACTTCGCATCTCCAAAGCCTTTAAAGCATCTTTTACCACCGGGCCGTCATAAGAATCGCAGTGGGCAAAGCTTTGTTGCGGAAGTAGCCAAAGCGCGCAAAATAGTATGGCTAGGTAAAGTACTTTTGAGTTTCGAAGTTTTAAAGTCTTGGTTTTCATAATATAGATTTTTGGTTTTTAAAAAATGTATAACAGATAATGTTATCATCTATATTCGTTTTTAAATTCGGAATTTTGTTGGATTCTGCCTTAGGTTTCGTTTGAAGTTTTGGTAGACTTTTTTATGGCCATGCGGCATTCGTAAATCTTAGCTTTTTTCAGTTTAATACCTTCAATTTGCTCTTTCAGCAATTTCTGAATTCGCATATACTTATAAGAATGGTTGTTGACATCAATTTGCCTGTCCGGGTAAACCTTTCTCACTTTTCTATCATATTCCTGGTATCCCCAGCACAGTGCACACATTTCCCGGGGCGAGCAGTCCCGGTTTTCTTCGACAGGGTTTTTGAAAAACCCAATAATGTTGTTTAAAATTTCCATAGCTCTGGTTTTTGTTGTTTTTTATAAGACATTGTTTCTGATGAATACAGCGCCTTCAGAAAGGTCGGCGGCTAAACTCCCCACCGTGGTCTCCTGAAAAGTCTTCATCATCTGGTTCCTTACATCAGCATATTTGCTGTGCATCGGGCACGGATGCGCGTCCGAACATTTATGCAGCCCCATCACACATTCCTTAAAAACCGAAAGGCCATCTACCGCGTTTACTATTTCTGCCACCGGAAGCTCAAGTTGATACCTTTCACAAAAAAATCCTCCGTATGGCCCTTTTATAGAGGTGACAATTTTGAACTTGTTGAGTTGTCTCAAAATTTTTGCAGTAAATGCGGTAGGTGCTTCTATTTCTTTGGCAATTTCTTTGACACCAAGTTTCAAGTCGTTATTGGTGTGAGCTGCGATATAAACAGCCGCCCGAATAGCATATTTACAAGATTTTGAGACCATTTTTTCTGTGTTTCTGTTTCCTTTACAGGATCAAAAGTAAAATAAATTTTATAAAGGACAATTTTATCCTTTATAAAAATATTGTATATTTATTGGTAGGAAAATAGGCCAGAAATGAATTTTAGCCAATTAAAATATATTGTAGCGGTGGACAAGCATCGCAATTTTAACCGGGCTGCCCACGAATGCGATGTGGCGCAATCAACGCTGAGCAAGGAAATACAACGACTTGAAAAAGAGTTCACTATTATCATTTTCGACAGGTCCAGACACCCTGTGGTGCCAACGTTGAAAGGAAAAGACATAATTAAACATTCGGTGGAAATTTTGAAGCACCAAAAAGAATTTATTGCTACGGCGCTTACCTATGATAATCTTCCGGCAGGGGAATTCCGGCTGGGAATTTTGTCATTTTTGGCACCTTACCTGCTTCCACTCTTAGCTCAAAAACTGAATGATAGATATCCCCGGCTGGAGCTCATCATCGAAGAAGCAGGAAATGAAGTGCTGACCGAAAAACTTTCAGACAATGCTTTAGATGCGGTTATAGGGATGGCACCATTCCAGAAGGAAGGGTTTTATGAAACTAGGCTCTTTCAGGAAGAATTTGTTCTGTATCTCCACGAAAACCATCCTTTAGCGGGGCTTCCGGAAATCCACTGGAAAGATATTCCGCAGGAAGAATTGATCCTTCATAAAGATCTTCAGAGCCACTTCTGCGGTAATCGGCTTGGAGATCAAGCTTGTAAAATTGGTGCAAAGCACCATATTTCGGGAAATTCTTTGGAAACCATAAGAAAGATAGTCGATCGTTCCGGCGGGATGACCATCATTCCGGAACTCGCCAGTCTCTATATGGGAGAAAGACGTAAAAAGATGCTACGCAAAATTAAAGATCCCTCTTTTGTAAAGACCATTAGCCTGGTTGCTCCCCGTGGTTTTGAGAAGAAAAGGATCTTGAAAGTATTGCGGCGCGAGATCCGGAATAGTGTTCCATCGTCATTTGAATAGGTACTCCTCCAGAAAGTGAAAATTCGCCTCAACCAATATCTTTCCCCACGCATAATTTGAAATATTACCAAAATCTGGTATCTTTAATTTAAATAAATCAAATGGGAAAAAACACATCAATATCGCTCGGAGATCATTTTGAAGATTTTATCAGAGACGAAGTAGAATCTGGCAGATATGGTTCAGTAAGCGAAGTTATTCGTTCTGCTTTGAGACTTTTGGAAAGAGAAGAAAAAAAAGAAAGAGAACTGATAAAAGCTCTCGAGATCGGAGAAGAAAGCGGATTTGCAGAAAACTTTGACCCTAAAGAAAATCTGAAAGAATTACGTCGCCAACACTTATGATTAAGCACCAATATCGTATTAGTCATAAGGCAATAGAAGACTTAAATAAAATTTGGCTTTACACCTTTCATAAATGGTCAAAAGAACAAGCTGACAGGTATTACAATTTAATAATTCAGGAGATTGAGTTTATTTCCAACAATTTTATGACAGGAAAATCAGCTGAACAAACCCGAAAAAATTATCGTGTAACTAAAATAAAATCGCATTTGATTTTCTACAGAAAAGTGGAAAATGATATTGTGGAAGTCGTTAGAATTTTGCATCAACAAATGGATATTAAAAAACGACTGTAATAAAAGCTGCAAACAGTGGCATATCAGCCAAAAACTGACAAAGCCACCTCTCCCACCACCCTATCCCGAAGCCAAAGAAACCCTTGCAAAGGGCGAATCATACTCCATCTCCCCAAATTTTCTTACCCCAACTGAAACCAAAATACCTCAACAGAAGTACACCCTGAAAATTTTCCATCGACTTCTATATAGTTCAATCGATTTTCCCCATCAACTGTATCGACTATGTGTCATTGATAAAGGTGACTTCCGAAGGTAATTTTACACCAACGGAATAATCATCTTAAAAAAAAATAATGACAGAAGTCAAAAATTAGCCGATTTTGTGGTTTCCCGCGATTTTTCAGAGCTCTCTGAAGCTGCGGTCAAAGCCCTCAAGATCCGGCTGCTCGATTCGATTGGCTGTGCAGTTGGCGCCCTGGAAGGGAAACCTATAAAAATGATCAAAGAACAACTTGACGATTTTGGTGGAAAACCATTGTCAGGCTTGATAGGAGGAGGAAATACGGCGCCGGACAGAGCGGCTTTCTATAATTCCGCTCTGGTGAGATATTTGGATTTTAACGATAGTTATCTCGCCAAAAATGAAACCTGTCATCCTTCAGATAACATTGGCAGCGTTCTGGCAGCTTCAGAATACAACAACCGGGATGGGAAAACTTTTCTAACGGCGCTTGCCATTTCATATCAGGTTCAATGCAGGCTAAGCGACGTTGCTCCCGTTCGCGATCAAGGTTTTGACCACACAGTACAGGGTGCTTATGCTGCCGCTGCCGGAGTTTCTTATATGTTGCAACTGGATGCTCAAAAAACGGCAAATGCACTGGCCATTGCCGGAACAGCCTACAACGCGCTGCGGGTATCACGAACAGGTAATCTCTCTAATTGGAAAGGCCTTGCTTTTCCCTCTACCGCCTGGACCTCCACCCATTCCGCTTTTTTGGCAATGCGCGGAATAACAGGGCCCGAAGAGGTTTTTGAAGGCAATAAAGGCTTGAAAGAAAGTATTTCCGGAGCCTTTGAAATAGATTGGAAAAAAGAAGATCTGGAGCGGGTAAATCGCACGATCATCAAGAAATTCAACGCAGAAATTCACTCTCAATCAACGCTCGAAGGTCTTCAGGATCTCAAAAAATACAACGATTTTGATCCTTCAAAAATTGAAAAAATCGTGCTACATACCTTTGATGTGGCCTTTAACATCATAGGTGGCGGGGAAGAAGGTGGCAAGAAAAACATCAGAACCAAGGAGGAAGCCGATCACAGTTTACCTTATATGATGGCAGCCCTTCTTTTGGAGGGAAATGTGCTTCCGGAGCAATATAAACAGGAAAGAATACTTCGAGCTGATATTCAGGAGCTCCTGCAAAAAGTAGAGGTGGTTGAGAAAAAGGAATATTCCGAAAGATTTCCGGAGGAAATGGCCATAGATATTGAGATTTTGTTTGAAGATGGAAAGACGCTCAAAGTTGAAAAAACAGATTATGAAGGTTTCCATTCCCGCTCGGCTTCCTGGGATTTTGTCATTGAAAAATTTCACAATCTCACCTCGGAATTTTTAGAAGAGCATCTGCGGAATGAGATCATTTTAACAGTTAAGGAGCTTGAAAACAGAAAGATAAGAGATCTGATGAAGTTGCTGCAAAAAGTTGATCAGGTTCAACAAAAAGCAGTTTTAAATTAATTAAAAACAGAAAGTTATGTCAAACACAAAAGAATTTATCACAAATCCGGTCGCTTTTGACTGGTTACAACGAAACGATCGACCATCAAAACCAAGAGAAATTGGTTTAACAGAAATAAGAGCAGCATACTATTCCAACTTTGGGTTGAGCTATTTTAAGGATATTCTGGAAACCAGCGGAAATTATGTGGACAGCATCAAATTTGCCGGTGGCTCATTTACGTTTATGAACCCGAAAAAGATTCGTGAGATCAATGATCTTGCCCATCAATACGGAGTAATGATCTCTACTGGCGGATTCATGGAATATGTGCTCACCAAAGGAAAAGATGCGGTGAAAAAATACATCAATGAGTGCAAAGAACTGGGTTTCGATATCATTGAAATTTCAACCGGATTTATTTCTATTCCTACAGATGACTGGCTGAGAGTTATAGAAGATGTTCAAAAAGCCGGACTGAAAGCAAAACCTGAAATCGGGGTACAATTTGGAGCCGGAGGCGACACGACCAAAGGAGAACTGGAATCGGAAGGAGTTCAGGATGTGGATTATGCGATAAAACAAGGAAAGCGGTTTTTAGATGCCGGCGCCTACATAATAATGATGGAATCTGAAGGGGTTACTGAAAATGCTAACCCCTGGAAAGTGGGTGTTCCTGCCAAATTCATCAATGAATTAGGTTTAAAAAATGTAATGTTTGAAGCCGCCGATCCGCAGGTTTTCAAGTGGTATATCAAAAATTACGGTCCTGAGGTGAATCTCTTTGTCGATCACAGCCAACTCGTGCAGCTGGAATGTACCCGCCAGGGCATCTGGGGCACCAATGACGTCTGGGGAAGAATCGTCACCTATAAATAATGAACTATTTTTTCCTTTAGAAAAAATCCTGTCCATAAACTGAACAGGGTTTTTCTTTTTTGGCAGTTGACGTAAGAAAATACCCTAAGGAAATATTTTGTGTTGAACTAAATTATTTTTAATGTTATACAGAACTCCTTTAAAAAAAACATTAATGCTTTTCGATATTGATTAATCATGTAAGACTAAAATAGGGATACGATTGGGAAATGAAGCATAGAGTCCATGTTTACTATGCATCAGTCGATCACAGATCTTTAAATTCTTACCAAGCATTACAACGAGATCGAATTTCTTCTGCACCTCTATCCATAAGATTTTATTTAAGTTTTCAAACTTTTTCAGTTGAGAAAAACCTACTTCCATCCCGCCGAAATTCTGAGAGATATATTCTTTAATTGAATTCGCTCCAGGCGATTCAGGTGTTATCTCCCAAACACTCAGTCTGGATTTCTCAAACCATCTTTTATTTTCAAGGAATTGAAGGTTTCCACTTTGTAAAGAAGCTACAAAATCTATCGGCATTAGAATCCTCCCTAACTCTTTAAAACGAACATCTTCTGGTATAGCAAGAATATTACATTTTATTTTAGTCATAATTTCATAGGTGTGATTTCCTAAAATTGTAGAGTTACGAAATTTCTTTCCTACTGCCCCCATTACCAAAAGATCTACATGCTGTCCTTCAATAAACATTCGGGCTGCCTTCACCAGCGGTTCTTCTCGATAACAACCCAGAATCTTATGCTTCCTTGATGAAGAACGTACTCTCAATTTTTCTACTCGCTCGTCCATACTTGCCTTGATTGCTTTACTACTTTGTTCCCTTGCCTCTTCGGAAGCTTCTGGATTAGGTATGTGGATATTAAGCAATGTAAAATTCACCTCTTCATTCTGCAAGAGATCCATAGCATAATGAGTGGCATTTATTGCTACTTCCGAAAAATCTGATAGTAAAAGTACATTCATATAATTTACCGTTATAAACAGCATAAATAGAGCTAGTTTACATTAATTACAATGACGATTATCAGAATTCTTTCTCTTACACAAAATTTTGAAGATCATTTAAAATTGAGTAGAAAATACATAGTAAAAAGTATTCTAAAGTGCCGAATTATGACATGCGCCCCCGTAAAATTTAAATAAGCGATAGATGGTGATTAGGGTGAATTAAAGAAGAATATTTCTAGAAAAACAGGTTAAAAGAAAATAAAAATCACGAGATATTTAGGGTATCCATTTTACCCTCTTTCAATGGGTCAGAATTTGATCCTAATATTTTCTCTGACTAATTGCCATCCCAGAATGAATCATCAAATAGTTTCTTTTTAGAACCTTTAAGGTATGGCCTTAAGCATTATCAAATCCCTTACGAATTTCCTGTAAAAAAGCAGACCAAAATGATGTTTTCGGTTGAATGATTCTAGCGCTTCATACTGTTCTATAGATTTTTTTCTTCCGTATTTTGTGTCTCCTTTTCAATTTTCTTTTTTCCTTCACAACTGGGACAAGTCTTTACCTGTCCTTCTTTATGCTGAACGCCATCCAGGTGCTCTACCACAAATTTCTGAACTTTCATATAGCTGTCTTTGTGGTTTTTAACATCTATATGCTTATCTTTAAAAATAGTGCGGATTTTGCTGTCATATTCCTGATATCCCCAACATACAGGACAAGCTCCTTGCCGCGATGTTCCCTCTACTTCATTTTTAGGTTTTTTGAAATACGCAATTAAATGATCTACAAAATCCATAGGTTTTTTATTTGCTTCAGTCGAAAATTAATTATTCAGGTTTTTTGGGATTTAGCGGCCGAATTGTTAGTTCATTGATCAACATATTATCGGGAGTTTCCAGAATATGGATCAAAGTATGGGCAATATCTTCCGGCTGCAACATATTTTGGTGAGCTTCTATTCCCGAGCTTTTAAAAAATCCGCTGTCTATAGAACCAGGATTCAAACAGGTAACCTTAATATTAAATAAGCGCAGTTCTTTAAACAAAGCTTCGCTAAACCCCTGCACCCCAAATTTTGTGGTGCTGTATGCCGCACCTTCTGCTCTCGCAACAGTTCCTAAAATTGAACCAATATTTACAATATGAGAACTTTCTTTTTTCTGTTTCATAAGCGCAACTAGCCGGGAAGTTATAAAGTACATCCCATTTAAGTTGGTATTTACCATTGCTAACCATTCCGCGGTGGATATTTCATCTATTTTCCCAAAAGAACCCACCCCGGCATTATTAATAAGAATATCGGGTATCAAGTTTTCTGAAAAAGTTTTGGCTGTCCATTCTGAAACAGCGTCATCTTTGGAGATATCTAGTGGTACCGGAGTAAAATTTTTCCCCAGGATTTTTTTCAGTTTATCCAGTGAATTTTTATTTCGCGCCAACCCATACACCCTTGCGCCTTTTTCAACTAAAGTTTTAGAAATGGCAGCACCCAAGCCACTACTGGCACCAGTTACAACTGCTATTTTTTTATCGATTTTCATTTTGGCTATTTTCAGGATTATAGCTTCCCGGTTCTTTGTGAAAACTTATGGCCAGGCGGTTCCAACCATTAATAGCCACAACTGCCATACTCAGGGCGACCATCTCTTTTTCGTTAAAATTTTTGGCTACTTGGTTATATAGCGTATCTGATGTTTCATTTGCTGAAATCAGTGTCATGGCTTCTGTCCAGGCCAAGGCGGCGCGTTCCCGTTCAGAAAAAAAAGAAGTTTCCCGCCATGCCGACAATGTGTATAAACGCTGCTCGGTTTCTCCCGCCTTCCGGGCATCTTTGGTATGCATATCCAGACAATAAGCACAGCCATTTATTTGGGAAGCCCGGGTTTTAACCAATTCATAAAGACTGGTTTCCAGTCCTGAATTGGCAACGTATTTTTCAAGTTCTAACATTCCTTTTAAAGCTTCAGGAGCCACTTTTTCGTAGTTTAATCTTTCCATCATAGTAACCAATCAGTTTTCTTCTTCTTCTTTTTCTTCTTCTTCTTCTTCTTTATAAGTAAGTTTTCCCTCCACTACTTTTGCCGGTTTTGTATATGGATGTTCCTGTTCTTTTTCTTCTCCCATGATGTGTATCACTTTCCAGCCCTCGGCCTTGAAATAATCAGAGATCATAGAACGATGGCAGCGCCACCAAACCGCTTCAGAACACATTATTGCAACCCTTGTTTTTACTGCTAAGTCCGACAATTTTTTAGCTTCTCCTTTAAACTCAGCGGTCTCCATATAATCTGCATATCCTCTGAAGGAATCGTTGCGCCAGGAAGTGTTTTTAGAATCGGATTCTGTTTTTCTTCTTCCGCCTAAAGCTTCAAAATGAGCATATTGTATATCCTTTTCAGGCAGTGAAATTTCCAGATTGTCTTTATTGAACTGCGGAAACTTCCGCGAACCGGGAAAACGTCTGATATCTACTAGTTGTTCAATAGAAAATGACTGTAACATTGCGACAAACTCTTCTAAGGTATAGGTGGAATGTCCGACGGTGAAAAGAATTTTATTTTCTGAAGAAGTAGACTTGTTCCTGATATTTTTGATTCCCGAAGACAAAGTTTTAGTTTTTGTCCATTTCCTCCATTGCAATACTTGCATGTGCATAAGCAGCTCCGGCGCGCATTTCGGACGCCACCCAAATGGCCTCCATAATCTCTTCCTTGCTCGCCCCTTTGCGCATGGCCTGCGGAGTGTGGGCTTTAATACAATAAGGGCATTGGGTAACGTGAGCTACCGCAACGGCAATTAACTGCTTTGTTTTTTCATCTAAAGCCCCCGCCTTAAAAACGGTTTTGCTGAAATTTCTCCAGGCTTCTATATTTTGCGGTGCGAGCGCTGCTTTTTTATCGGCAAGTTCTCTGGTTATTTTCGGGTACATTCCTTTCTCGTTCATAATATTTTATATGTGATTTTTGTCTACTGAAGGCTGGCCTCTAAAGTAATTTTTAAACTCAAAGCTTTGCTAATCGGGCAATTATCTTTGGCTGCATTGGCGAGTTCCTCAAATTTGTCTTTATCGATATTCGGAATTTTGGCTTTTAGCGTTAAATGTGAGCCTGTAAGTTCAAGTTTATCGGCATATATTGTTACGGCCGCGGTAACATCCAAAGAATCTGGCGTAAAGCCCTCTTTACCGAGAATAAGACTCAAGGCCATAGCATAACATCCGGCGTGGGAAGCGGCAAGTAACTCGTCTGGATTGGTATTTTTAGCTTCTCCAAAACGGGAAATGAAATTATATTCCGAATTGTTTAAAGCTTTACTTTGAGTCGAGAGTTTTCCTTCTCCTTCTTTAACTGAACCGTTCCACCCGGCACTGGCTGTACGTTTGATCATAATAATGGATTTTCGTCTTTATGATGTTTTTTGCAATTCTTCCAAAAGCGGTCATTTGCTATTGATATTCCTTGGAAATTGATCACACTCATAATTCCTCTTTTAGCCTCTGGATGGGTAAGAATATTAAAACCGATTAATTCCTTCATCAGAAACTATTTTTTTAGGAACTAAAAGATGCATGCGCCAGGAATAAACTTCTCGTATTTTAAAGCCTTCGTTCTTCACCAAGGTAAACCAGTGAAAATTCTACGTTCGCTCTTTTCTCGTGATAGTTTATTCAGAAGTTAAGATGCTATTTTCATAATGATGACTTTAAGATCATGTTTATTTATAATCATTCAAAATTAGAAAATTTTAAAGGGTTTAACGGTATTTCAGATATTTTTATCCTTTTATTGGTTTTCTTTTTCCAAAAACTGGCGCAGCACATACTGAATATCCACTGTACTCGCATTTCTCTTTTAAATATTCAAAAAAATCCCTGTGCGACAACTATTTAGATATTCATCTTGGGTAATAACCATTCTTGCGGTTATTTCGGTGGGTAAAGGAATACATTCTATCCAGGAGACAGGCTGGTTTCCTGTAACAGGTTTTTCGCTCTCTTTAAGAATAAACTGGCTGGGAATTTATCCTACTTTAGAAAGTCTTATCTCACAGTTGATTTTATTAGGATTTCTATTGTTGCTTTATTATTTCAGTAACCATAAAAAAGATTATTATTCCTACGAAATAATAAGTACCTCCGTTACTATGCCTAGTATTGAATCAGCACATCTTTAGAAAGAGAAACCTCCTACTGCTCTAAATAGGTGAGAATAAGGACCTATTTTATAAAGCTGCCGGAATATTCTTCAGCTTCTGGCCAAAGAGTTGGAAAGAACTTTCGTTGTTGATATTTGGGGTGCAGATACTTTTTCCATTCAGAGCCACCGGTAGCCGCCTTGTTTTCGCCCTTCTTGTCCAAATAATGTTGAGCCGTATTTAAATGCACCAATGGCCATTCTACATTATATAATTGGTCAAATTCCAGCAACTTCTCTTTTAAAGTTTCAGAAGGATCGGTCAATTGCAGGAATTTATCTTCCAGGGTTTTTCCTTGTACTTCTTTTGCAAGAGAAATAAATCCGCTTAGGTACTTTTCTTCAAACTGACTCATGGTCAGGGTTTTTTTACCTGATTTTCGATTCTGTCCGGCATCCTTCCAGTATATATTTTCAAAATACTCTTCTACAGAAGGCTTTTGGGACAATCGTCTCTTTCCTTCTTCATTCACCAAATTCTGTAAACGCGTACAATAAATTTCAATATCCCTGAACTGTGCGCTCTGGAATCCGCTCGCAGGAGCAAGGGCTGTGCGAAAAATGCTATAATCATCGTAACTCATCCCATCTTTCATAATATCGAAAGAGGTAATAAGCATCGTAACATAGCGATTCATGCGGTTGATTTTATCCAGCCAATTTTCTTCGGAAAAATGTTCGTTCTCAACCAGCTGTTTTATTTCATGAAGCAACATTTTTAAAAGCAATTCAGTCACCTGATGGTACATTATAAAGATTTCCTCATCTTTATAATTGGTCTTTGGCCGCTGAAGCGAGAGCAAGGTTTCCACCTCAATATAATCCCAATAATTCAGAGGTTTGGAATGGAAAAGACCTTTTAAATAGGTGTCGGGATTTTCGCCTAAATCTTGATACTTTTTGTCTATTTCTGAGTATAAATCCATTTCTAAATATTAAGAAGAAGTTTTACCCCAAAAATAAACAAACAGCCCACTTTGACGATTTCCATGCCAACATAATAGAAATGGAAATAGGTTTTTGAAAGTTCTTCGCCATTTATAGAACTAATCGCGCGAACGTCCAAAGCAGGTAATAGCCACAGGGTTTGCACAATTAGAAGCAGGAAAGGAATAAAAAAGAGCAAGTTTCGGAAAATAAAAATATCGTCTTGAACAAAGACTAAATTGATAATTATTGCCAACGCCAAAATCAATTCTATTTTATTAAGGGCAGAAAAAACACGCCTGCCAATTCCCAAACCTAAATTCACGGTTATACCCGGTGCTTTAAATTTTAGCCAGGATTCCATAAAACTTATAGCACCTACGAAACCTATCCATAGAAATGCAGCAATTAATGCCACCGGATATTGGATAATCATATTAAAGGAGTTGAGTTTTTGTAGGAGGCGATTTTAAGCTGGAACATCTCGGCCATTTTATTGGCCCTCCACCTGGCTTCTTCAGCCTTCTTTCCTTCGAACAACTCATCAATAGTAGCAAAAAATAGTTCCAGCCATCGGTTGAAATGGGTTCTGGATACAGGTAAATTAGCGTGCGGCAAAAACGGACTGCCATAATAGGTGTGTTCTTCCAACAAAATGGTTTGCCAAAATTTGTACATTTTTTCCAGATGTTGAGGCCATCTGTCTTTAATGACATTATTGAAGATGTCGCTAAGCAATTCGTCTTCCCTCACTTTATCGTAAAATGTGTTGACCAAAAGTTTTATATCCTCGATATTTATTATCTCTTTCTGCATAATTAAAAAAAGGATTTATATAGTTCTGGCTTTAAAAACATCACCAGGTAAAAAAGGCTAAATGCGAAAATTACAATAATCAATGCCCAGATCCAGGAAGGAATTGCTTTAGGATTTTCGGAACCACGAATTATAAATTTATCTTTGGTTTCACTTCCGTAGGCATTAATAACTATAGGCGTTTGTGTATCAATTACTTCGTTATCCTTTAAACCTATAACAGAGATTTCTGGTCCATTGCGTACTTCAAAGGGAATGATCTTTATGCCTTCAAGATTGTCTGAAGATTTGGCCACAATTTTCAAAGAATGTTTTCCATCGGGTATTTTTGTAGTATCCAGAACAAATTTGACCGGTGGAGTAAATTCTCCAAAAGCCTGGGTATCATCATCCAAAAAGACTTTGATAATCCGCAAATCTTCTTTTTCTTCAAAATCCTTCATCTCTTACAATATTTTTAATGTGGTTAGGATCTTTTTCGCCCGGCTTAAACAGATATTTTATACTCATTATCAGAGTGAACAAAACGATGATCACCGCAATCCCTATGATTACCGCATCCATAAATCCTTTTGAATCATCTGCACCAGCGGTACCTAAAGGAGATACCTTTTCGCAGGTTTGAGCGAAAAGTGAATTCTGAATGAAAAAGGACCAAACCAGAAGGGTTGTTATTTTTTTCATTGTACATCGCTATTTAAATTGGGGTTTTTGAGGATAGAATCCCTTACCTTCTTAACATCTTCCACTTGTACTGCCGGTGCATTATTGCCCCAGCTACTGCGCTCGTGCGTCATAATTGCGGCTATCTCGGCATCGGTTAGTTGTTCACCAAATGCCGGCATAGGTCCGTAGCCTTCCAGTTTATTATATCCTCTTAGGATGATACTGATCATTTTGGTTGGATCCTCATTATTTACTGTCTTGCTACCTGCTAAGGGAGGGAATGCCCTCGGCACTCCTTTCCCGTTATTTTGATGGCAGGCTGCGCAGGTATTCATGAAAAGTTTTTCACCATCCAGGCTACTTGTGGTAGAACTTTTTTCTGATTCCTGTCCCTTGACATCTTTTTCGGAGAATGGAATAAATTCAGGCGCTGATCCTTCCGGTAATTCAGGTTGTTTCAGCGATTGTAGGTATGCTACCAGATTTATAGCATCCTTTGTGGCTACTATTTTCTTTCCCGGTTTATCGAAAATGTCTTTAGGCACTGCCACTATTACATCTGAAGTATCGACTTTGATGCTATCAACTTCCTTGAATAGCCAGCGAAAACTTGGCATTACCGAAGCTTCCACCACTGCCCGCGGATCATATAAGTGAAGTAATTGCCAGGCGGCACTGGATTGTCGCTCCCCAACACTAGTAAGATCGGGACCGGTACGTTCGCTGCCCAAGATAGAAGGAGTTTGTCTCCATACGTCTATTCGCTGTTTACTGTAGTAATAATCTTCGGGTACCGAGGGTCTTTGTCCCCAGGTATTATCCATCTCAATATTACGAACCTGCTGGGTATGGCAAGCCACACAGCCTTCAGAGATAAAGACCTGCTCGCCTTTTAATTCTGCATCGCTCATTTTAGGTTGATTGGGAATGGGAGTATAACTCTCCATCTGATATGCCGGAAAAACTGCTACCCCCAGGCTCAGAGCCAGAAATACTCCAAATGCGGTTAATACCAATGCTTTGTGATTCCTATTAAAATCGAACATAATCTTTCTTTTAAATATTGACGATTTCTCCTTTTACGTCCTGGATTTCCCTTGGAAGTTCTTCGTCCTTATTTCTTCCTTTGATCATATAATAGAAGTTATAAGCGAAGAAAAGATGAGATATGAACATTAAAGTTCCTCCCACTGCGCGCCAGACCCAATAAGGCTTCATCAGGATTACAGACTCAATGAAAGGATTGCCGTCAATCCAGCTCAACCCTTTCAAAGTTCCTCCGACCATCAGAGATACCATATAGGCGAAAAGACCAATAAATGCCAGCCAGAAATGAGCGCCAACAAATAATTGAGGTGGCTCCTTTCCTGTTAATTTTGGAATTATCGTGTAAATACAGGCCCAAAGAATAAAAGAAATAATCCCGTACATGGTCATATGTGAATGAGCTACATTAAAATCGGTAAAATGCCAGACAAAGTTGGTAAACCTAAAAGCCTGTAAACTTCCCTGGGTAGATCCTACAAAATAAAATATCACTCCCACAAGAAAGAAGGGCAAGACATAACTTTTTGAAATATGACTAAAACGTCCTTTCATGGTCATTAAAAAATTTGTCGTTCCCGCAACGACTGGAATTACCATTCCCCCGCTAAATACAATGGCAGTGGTTTGGAGCCACCAAGGCAATGGGCTGAAAACAAAATGGTGAGTTCCTATCATGGTATAAAATAACATCTGGGTCCAGAAGGCAAGGACACCTAGAGAATAAGAATAGATAGGCTTATTTAGAGTCGCCGGTAAATAATAATAGATAAGGCCCAGGGTAAATGTCATGAACCACATTCCTACACCCTGGTGCATGTAATATCCTTGTATTACCGTTTCTCCCAACCCGTTTTGGTAGAATGGAAGATAGGCTATAATAGCAAGTACAATAGTCCAGGTTAGGGAGGCCAGAATGAACCAATTAGAAATATATATCTCTGAAATTTTTCGGGTCGCCACGGTTTTATAAAAATTATAAAGAGTGATTATCAAACCGATTACAAATAGAACCATAATAGGCCAGATATATTCCCGGTATTCCCCTCCCCCATTGTTAATCCCGCTCATGAGTGCAATATTTCCCAATATCACTGTCATATTTATCAGGATCCAGGTTATCCAGGCTTTTTTATAGCTGTGGATCTTGTTGTTAGAAGTACGGGCGATCACAAAATAACCAAGGCCAATCATAGCCAGGGAGCCCCACCCCCAAAATACCGTATTGGTATGCACTGGCCGTAGTCTTCCGAAAGAAAGCCACGAAACATGGTCCAGTTCGGGCCATACAAATTTTAATCCTAGGTATTCCCCCACAAGGGTGCCGAATACCAGCCAGAAAGCGGCGGCCCCGATATAATAAATTATGATCTTTTTGAGTTCGGCGGGAGTTTCAATGCTTAACCGCGTTTTTTTCTTTTCTTCGAAAAAGCTTTTATTGGGTTCACTTTGCACAGTCTGTACCAATCCCTTTTCATCGCTAACCCTATTCTTGCTCCCTAATTCGTCTCCTTTCAATCTATATTTGAGGGCATTCTTTCGACTCTCCAGGATCTGATCAATTTCATCGCTTTCCATGGAAATTATATCCTCATTTAAAGCTTTCCTGCTTTGCTGAATTTTCTTTTCTTTCAAACGGTCAAAATAAGAGTTCATTCTTATTAACAGAATAAAGATGCTGAGCACCAGAACAATGGCCAATAGAACCAATGTGCCAATGATACCCGGACTGGTGAGCCACTCATCGGAGACATTCCCACTATTCTGGGAGAAAGCCTGAATAGGAAACATTATCAGGAAAGCTATAAAAGCCATAATATTATTTTTCATAAGAAAAAGATTCATTTACAGAATTAGATCTTAAAAGCTCTGGACTAGTTTCAAGATAACTATTTTTTCAAAATATGTGAAGTATGATGAAAACAGTGTTTAAAATGATGCTTAGCAACAAGGTATTAAATACTACTTTTGATTTCAGGTTCGCCAGTACAGTAGTATTGAATCCCATGCAAACACAGGTAATAAGGAACAATTGGATCATTTCGGCTACCTCATGGCCCTGCTTTAGAACTAACATCGCCGCGGCAGCTCCCAGGCAACTCGAAAGGATAATACCAAGGGTAGCGTGCATATAAAACGATTCTTCGAAATCTTCAAGAATTTGGTTATAAAGTTTCATCCCGGTTTGTTTATAGGTTCGTGCAAACCTAATCCTTAATTCAGCCTAATTTTATGACTTGAATCATAAGAAAATTTGAGCGGAGACATGAGAAGTATTTTAGATATTTCACTTCCTTTCCTGCAATTTTCCTTTTATTTTTGTGGGATTAATAAGGAGATAGTGTTCATGAAAAAAAAGACTATTAAGAAAGGATATTACAGCCTGCTTATCGGTTCTATTGCGGTAGGATTATTAGCTACTTTTTTGGGATATTCCTTAAAAAGAATAACTGCTTTTTTTGAAGAATTTTTTATAGATAAGCTTGAACATTTTCCTCTATTGTTCATAATCGCCCCAGCTATAGGGATTACGTTGATTTACTTTACGAGAAAATATTTATTTAAGGGAAAGTCTAACAAGGGGATAAAGGAAATATTTCAGACCCTGGACCATCGCAAAGATGAATTACCCTTCTATAAAGTGCCGTCACATTACATCAATGGTTTTTTTACGGTTATTTTTGGGGGTTCTACGGGGGTCGAGGTTTCTACAGTGGTAGCAACCGCAGCTTTAGGAGCTTCGATTTACAGAAAGGATTCCATTGCGAATATATACAAGGCCGAATTAGTTTCCGCAGGAGTAGCGGCAGGGATTACCGTCTTATTTGGGAGCCCTATTGCAGGCTTTTTATTTTCTATAGAAGTTATTTCCAGAAGAATAACCAGAACTATGCTCGTGAGTTGTGCGATTGCTGTACTAATAGCCTGGGGATTTGTAGTCTTCTTTGACAATGCGCCCCTTTTCGATTTAAAGGTTTCTTATTATAGTATGAGTGCTATTCCTTACATGGTATTGCTAAGCGTTCTGGCAGGTACTATTGCCGTCTATTTCACTAAAAGCGTCATTTTTATTAAAGAAAAGTTTGCGAACATCTCTAACAAGTTTATCAGGGTAACTGCTGGTGCTCTATTGGTCGGGATAGCGATATTTTTCTTTCCTGCACTATATGGCGATAGTTACCATGCACTGGGACCTTTAATTTCGTCTCTGGAGTACACCAACCTGTCATTAGGAGCTGGAATATCACTTTGTCTGTTGGTAGTACTGAAACCTTTGGCTGCATCGTTGACTTTAGGTGCCGGAGGTGACGGAGGGGTATTTGCCCCCAGTATAGTTACAGGGGCCATTTTGGGAATTACAGTGGCGGTATGCTGCAATCATTTTTTTAATACTGAACTCATTATTCTGAACTTTGCTTTAATAGGAGCCGCGGCAATGTTAAGTGCTGCGATTCATGCCCCCTTAACCGCACTTTTCTTAACATGCAACATCGTTGGCGGAGGATTCATTCTTTTCATTCCAATTCTAATAGGTGTATTTATTGCAAAACAAGTGGCTAAATTTTTATGTGATTATACTGTTTATACCTATCGCAGGAAAAAGAACAATATATCAATCCAGATAAAGTGATAGGGACTTTTCCCTTTTTAAATAAAATTCAACGGTATAGTTTTCGGTTTTTGATCTTCAATTCCTTTTTCTTTTCAAGATTTTTAGTAGCCCTTATCACAGTCTCTACCCTGAGGCCGGTAAGATCTGCAATCTGTTGTCGGGTCAATTCAATTTTGAATGAAAACGGGCGCTCAAGTTTATAAATATCCTTCTTAAGGTAATCCATAATCCTCAGAATGCGGTGTTCGGGTTCCTGAGAGGATATTTCAGGTGCCATAATCGCTTTGTAATAAAGACGAATAGCAAGGGCTTCTGTTATCTTTAAATGAATCTCCGGGTAAGATAGGAGTAACTTCAGGAAAGCTTCTTTTTCAAGAAGAATGATTTCTGAAGCGGTGGTGGTTATGGCGTTAGCAGGATACTTGATATTTGAAAATAATGGTGGTTCTCCAAAACTTCGTGGTGATCCGAAAAAACTTTGAATGAATTCCTTTCCATTTTCGAGATAATTATTCATTTTAACCTCACCAGATACTATTTGATAGTAATAGTGAGCTTTCTGACCTTCCTTAAAGATATATTCATTTTTCTCGAAGCTCCTTTGTTCTCCTCCATATTTCAACAACAGGCTTTCTGGAATCATAGCTTAGGTCAGGTTGATTATACTAGAAAATAAAAATATGAAATCGAAAAGGAACCGAAGGTAAAAAGCAAACCTTCTTTTTGATAATTGCAAATGCAGAACTGCAAAACATTATGTTTAGATATTGCTGAAAATATTCTGGCTTATTTATTAGGAAAAGCAACCCCTACAAAAGTAGCCTCCGCTTTCACTACATATAGCCTCTGGATACTTTGGGTTCTTTGATGATGTAAAAATTTTAATTTGATTTTGACCAATTCCGGTCTAAATTTGATCTTTGTATGAATCCTTACTGCTCTGAAAAAAAACCGGATAGTCCGGTCCTTCTTACTTAAGATCAAACTTCCTTGAACATCAATAAGAACATTTTTCCCGAACTACCTGGTGTAACCAAGATAAACAGAATTAATAATCTTTAAACAAGAAATTTTTCTATACCATCCTTCAAATAAGTAAAAGCTGATTGTTTGATATTTCTCACTTCCCCTAAATGTTTTTCAACTCTTGAACGTAGCTGTAGGTGGGCCTTTATAAATGCATGATCACATTCAATTTGATCACATTCATTTTGACCCTGTACTTGATGCTTAAAAGATTCGCACCTCTTCAGATGCTCATTGTTTGCTTCCCTTAGATCCCAGAATTGTCTGGTGAGATAACGGGCATCCACGTGGTTTGAATTCGTTTTTTGAATCAGGGATGAATTGAGAAGATCTAAATAAAATTCAATTTCCTGTGCAAGAAAGGCCAATTCCTCCTTCCAGTAGCTAGCATCATTTTGAAATCTCACTAATCTTATCTCTTCTTCGTTGTTATGTTCCTGGATATTTGCTATCATAGTTAATTTTTTATTAATTCAGGTTTAACTTGAATAACCTCTTTTATTCTGATATAGCTTTCCCCGAGCGGAAATGTCCAGATGATATTATCTCCCTTCGCATATCCAAATAAGGCTAATCCCATAGGAGCTAGCACAGACACCTTGTCTTCGCGTATATCTCCTTTTTCGGGAGTAACAATTTGATAAGTTCTCTCTACTGCATAGGGTGTTTCAATGGTCACCACTGAATTTAACCGAATCACATCTTCGGGCATTTTATTCTTAGAAAGAACTTTCGCGTTCTTTAACTCATCATTCAGTTTTTTGATAGAAGACTTGTAAGTATTGTCTTTATAGTATTTTGCCAGAGACATGATCTGTTTTAAAAACTCATATTCCTTCTTTTCTATTATTAATGTTCCGTATTTCATCTATATTATATTTTCATGACTATCCGCAAAAAGGCATAAAGAAGCTTTAGATTTTGCTGAAGTTGTTTCATAATCTTCTCTTGATTATTGAAAATCAAAAGTCAGGCTGATGGATGCTGAAATGATTTCAGGATAGTCTCATTATGGTTTCATTTTGCGGATATTCATTTTGTTTAAAATTCACATCGTCTATGGAAAAATACCTCTTTGATTATAGGCAGTTTCTATTCTGGAAATGGCTAAAATAAATGCGGCGGTTCGCCAGTCAGTACCTCGTTTTTCCACCTCCTGATTGATTTTCTGGAAATTCTCAGTAATTTTCTTCTGAATTTTTGCAAGTACTTCATCTAATTGCCACAACTCTCCGTTCCGGTTTTGTAACCATTCGAAATAACTACCTATAACCCCACCGGAGTTACAGAAAATGTCGGGAATAATAGTAACTCCATTTTCCAAAAGGATCCTTTCTCCTCCATTACTCGTTGGACCATTTGCACCTTCTGCAACAATAGAAGCTTTGATCTTATACGCATTCTCTTCAGTTATCTGGTTCCCCAGGGCAGCTGGGACCACAATATCACAATCTACTCCAAAGAAGTCTTCGGGATTTATCTCTTCTGCACCTTCAAAACCTTTTATAGATCCCTTTCTGGGCTCACAATGTTGTGCCAGGGCTTTAGTATCTATACCCTTGTCATTGAATAATGTAGCATGGGCATCCTGTACTGCGATCAATTTCGCGCCGTCTTCAGTTAAGAAATGAGATGCCCAGTACCCTACATTGCCAAAGCCCTGGACTATGAATTTTTTATCCTTTAATTTTTCATTCTTTGTTTCCAGTAAAAGCTTGATGCTTAGATACACTCCAAATCCAGTGGCGCGATCCCTGCCTTCCAACCCACCTGCTCCCACGGGTTTCCCTGTTACAACATGTTGGTTATGGGAACGTTCTGAAGAGGAAATGGTAGACATATAAGTATCTGCTATCCATGCCATAGTTTGGGGGTTTGTATTTACATCGGGGGCGGGAATATCGTGTTCAGGTCCTATGTTTTCACCAAGGGCATAGGTGAATCGCCTGGTAATTCGTTCCAATTCCGAATCAGAAAAATCGCGTGGATCGATCTTGATTCCCCCTTTAGCTCCCCCATACGGCAGCCCGGCTAATGAAGTTTTCCAGGTCATCCACATGGCCAGAGCTTTTGCGGCATCAATATCTACGGTCTCGTGGTAACGTAAACCTCCTTTGTATGGACCCAGTGCGTTGTTGTGCTGCACCCGATACCCTGTAAATACTTCTACCTTTCCATTATCCATTTTTACTGGAAAATGTACGATGATTTCATTGTTGGTAATACCCAGAATCTTTCTGATATTGGGGTTTAAATCTATGATATCTGCAGTCTTATTGAACTGGTTCATCACGGTTTCATACATAGATTGTTTAGTAACTTTTTTTGTGTTTATCATTTTATCTTATTGAAAGTGTTCACAATATAATTTTCTGTCCTCTATCCAGGTACAGGTTTTGCGATGGTCGCAATTAAAACATAGGCCTTTGAGCATTTCCTGGGTGACCCCATTCTGATGCTTTTTATTCGGAATAGTTTTTTTTGTTTTTTCCTTTGTCAAATTCATTTGGTCATAGGTTTTTGTTTTTCTGATTACAGAAGGTCAAAGGCTATGCCCGGGAATTTTAAAAATTCGGATCTTGATTTTAAAACATTGAATGCCAACGGTTTAAAACTTAAAAAATTATATTATTTATTTTATGAACCGGGGAGAAATACCCCGGTCGGTGAAAAAAGTACCGGAAGGAGGAAAGCTTAATTCAGTTTTTTTCGAAGGGTTTTTCGATCAATCTGAAGAATTTCAGCAGCTTTGGTTTTATTATTGTCAACGCTGGCCATTATTTTCAGAATATGCTCTTTTTCAACTTCCTGGAGAGATTTTAAAGCGGGATCTGCACCGGGAGTTGGGACTTTAAGATAATCTGGAAGCTGCTCTATATCTATGCTCTGCTCGCTCATAATTATGGCTCTTTGCACCACGTTTTCCAGCTCCCGAACATTCCCCGGCCAGTTGTAACGTTGCAGTATTTCCAATGCTTTTTGAGTAAACTCAATGTTGGGTTTGGCATATTCTGTCGCATATTTTCTAAGAAAATTTTTCGTGAGCATTGGAATATCTTCCTTATGTTCCCGCAGGGGCGGAGTTTCGATATTCACCACATTCAGGCGGTAATAAAGATCCTCCCGAAAACTGCCTTTTTTGACCATCTGGTAGAGATCAGCATTGGTAGCTGCAATAATGCGAATTTCTACTTTTTGAGCTTTTTGTTCACCAATTCTTCGTACCTCTTTTTCCTGAAGCACCCTTAATAATCTTGTTTGAACCCTAAGCGGTGCCGTACCAATTTCATCTAAAAAAATCGTTCCGCCTGCGGCAGCCTGAAAAAAGCCCTGTCGGTCCTCATTTGCTCCTGTAAAAGCTCCTTTTTTGTAGCCAAAAAGTTCAGATTCAAGCAATTCTTCAGGAATTGCACCGCAGTTAACGGCGATAAAGGGATTTGCGGCAAAGGAACCTTTATAATGAATGGCCCGTGCTACCAGCTCTTTTCCCGTACCGCTTTCACCCTGTATAAGCACAGTTGCGCGGTTGTTTTTTACCCGTTCAATTATGTCGATTAACTGATCTATTTTTTCAGACTGGCCCACGAGCCCGGCATACACGGTAGATTTATTGCTTTTTGTGCCTTTGTCTTCCATGCTTCGGGATTTTTCCGGAAGTGATTTTTCAACGGAATTCTTAAGTTCATCTGCAGTAAAGGGCTTTACCAGATAATCCAGGGCACCAGATTTCATTGCTTTCAGAGCGCCATCTACTGAAGGATATCCCGTAATGACCAATTTCGGTACTTTCGGAAAATGTTCTTCTACGTACTTTATTAGCTCCATGCCGCCAATCCCGGGCATTTGTAGATCGGTAATGAGCAGGTCTACGGCATTATACTTTAAAATATTGATGGCTTCAATAACTGATGCGGCTTTGTAGGAATGAAAATGCTGTTCCTTAAGCTGGCGCTGCACTAATTCAAGCATATCATAATCATCATCAACAATGAGAATATTTGCTTTTTTGAGTGCCATATCTTACATCTTTAGTGGTAATTTGATCTGAAATACTGTTCCCGTAGGTTTATTGTCAAAAGTAACAATTTCTCCCCGATGGCTCTTGATGATCCCATGCACCACACTTAGACCTAGCCCTGAGCCTTCACCTACGGTTTTTGTGCTGAAAAAGGGTTCAAAGATTTTCGATTTAAGCTCAGCAGGAATGCCTGGCCCCTCATCGGTTATTTTGAGAATAAAATAAGTGGGATAACTGGAAACTTCAACCAAAATAATGCTTTTTTTAGGGGAAATGTAAATAGCATTTATCAGGAGATTAAATAAAACCTGTGTGAACTGAATTGGGTCTATTTGTGCTTCTAATTCCGCATTATCAATTCTGAAATTAGGTTTAATTTCGGCTTTTTTAAAATTTGGAGATAATAGTTTAAGTGCCTGTTCTATGATGGGTTTTATTTGAACAAATTCTTTGTGCTGCGGCATTTCGCAGGAGAAGAACATAAGTTTCTTCACAATTTCGCGCGAATAGATCGCTGCTTTGATGATTTTTTCAGTATCCTTCCGGGTTTGATTTTCTTTGGAACCGGACTTGATCAACTCGGCAAAGCCCAGAATATTACCAAGCGGTGTATTCAGTTCATGCGCGATACCTGCTGTGATTTCGCCCAAAATGGAAAGACGGTCATTCCTTTCGGCGCTTCGTCTTAAACTTTCCTCTTTATTTTTGATTTCCTGGCGTTCAAAAAATTCACTAATCTCTATGCCAATTTTATCCAGAAGCTTTTGTTCCTCTTTTAAAAACCGTGCATTACGTAATTCTTCAAGATTATAATAAACTTTCAGAACACCTTTTTTAATACCAAAAACCGAAATTTCACTTTCCTGGTAAATAAAGCTGCCTGGAATTGGAGAAGTATAAATCCTGTAGTCCTCAAATTCCAGCCCTATTATCGCATACTCCGGGTGTAACCAGGCTCTTTTAGTAATTTGACAAATTTCCTGAAGCGTTCCTGAAATGGAATTAGTATGTTTTCGAATCGCTGAAGAAACCTCGTAAAGACAAGAGAGCTCCTTGATGCGTTCCTCCAGTTTTTTTTCGACAGATATTTCTTTACCCATTTTTCCTTTGGCTTACAATCCTGGAATTTCTGTCATTTTTCCATTTTCAGATTTTCCAAGAACAATTACCTCTTTTGCCTCTTTGTATTCTTCAATCGCCAGTAGAAGTTGTTCCAAAGTTTCTCTCCGGATTTTCACTCCGTTTCTCTGATTCTTATTCCTAACCTCAATATAATATCCGTCTTTCAGGTCTTTAGGTTTTCTTGAAGGTCTTCCCATTTTTAAAATAATAATTATAATTACTTCAGTTGAAAATCATGCCTCTAAAGCGCGTTAGCTCCCGTCCTAAGATACATTTTTTAGGACAGCATCTTACAAATTGTTGATTTTAAACCCTAAATCATTAAGTTTGAAACCAGGAACCATTTGAATATGAAGCATTTTTACCCTCTGGAAATTTAAGATATTTTAGTAGCTTTACTTCCCAAATGTTTGCAACTATTCCTGGCCCTACCGGCGTATTGCAGGTTCTAATATAACTACCATCTTTATGAACATACCTCAGTATCTTGAGATTCTTGATGACAGATACCAATCGGGAATTTCAAGGGAACATTCCTACCGCGCCGATCTTGAAAATCTTATCCGCCATCTTTTCCCAACTATTAATGTCACCAATGAACCCGCAGATGTAACCGATTGTGGAAACCCCGATTATGTTTTGACCAAGGGAAAAATTCCGATTGGTTATATTGAAGCTAAAGATGTGGGAAAAGATCTTGCTTCTAAAGTTTATAACGAACAATTCACCCGCTACCGCGATGCCCTGGACAACCTTATTATTACCGATTACCTCTGGTTTAGGTTTTATGAGCATGGAGAACTGGTTCACGAGGTAAGGATTGGGGAAATTCTTGACGGAAAGATTGTTCCGCTGCCGGAAAACTTTCAGAAGTTTAAAAACCTTCTCATTAATTTTTGCAGCTTCGTGGGCCAGACCATCAAATCCCCAAAAAAACTGGCCACCATGATGGCCAATAAAGCACGACTTTTGGAAAATATCCTGGAGAACGCTATCACCTCAGATGAAAAGACTCAGGAAAACACCTCGCTAAAAGGCCAATATCAGACATTCAAAGAGATCCTTATCCACGACCTCAGTCCGAAGGGATTCTCAGATATTTATGCCCAGACTTTAGCCTACGGGATGTTTGCCGCCCGGTTGCACGATCCTACCCTTGAAGATTTTAGCCGCCAGGAAGCCGCGGAGCTTATCCCAAAATCAAATCCTTTTCTTCGGAAACTCTTCGGATATGTGGCCGGGCCCGATATTGACGACCGTATTGTTACTGTAGTCGATAACCTGGCGGAAGTTTTTAGAGCTACCAATATCGAGAAACTGCTGAAGAATTTTGGAAAGAACACTCAAACCCAGGACGCCATCATTCATTTTTATGAAACTTTCCTGGCAGAATACGATCCGAAACTTCGGAAAGCGCGGGGAGTGTGGTACACGCCCGAGCCGGTGGTGAAATTCATCGTGCGGGCGGTAGATGATATCTTGAAAACAGAATTTAATCTGCCACAAGGCCTTGCAGATACTACCAAAACGACCATTAAAGTAAATACCGATGTCGCCGATAAACGTTCGGCTACCGGTTATAAACAGGTGGAAAAGGAAGTTCATAAAGTACAGGTTCTGGATCCAGCCACGGGCACGGGGACTTTCCTGGCCGAGGTGATCTCCTATATCTATTCCTCGAAATTCGAAAAAATGCAGGGTGCCTGGAGCGGCTATGTGGAAGAGCATCTCATTCCCCGCATCAACGGGTTTGAACTGCTTATGGCTTCTTACGCCATGGCACATCTAAAACTAGACATGCTCCTGCGCGATACCGGGTATCAATCTAATGGCAGCAACCAGCGGTTGAATGTATATCTCACCAATTCGCTGGAAGAACACCACAAAGACACCGGCACGCTCTTTTCTAACTGGCTTAGTACCGAAGCCAATGAAGCCAATCATATTAAACGTGACACGCCGGTGATGTGCGTGATTGGGAATCCTCCTTATTCCGGGGAAAGTGCCAATAAAGGCAAATGGATCATGGAGTTAATGGAAGATTATAAAAAAGAGCCCGGCGGAAAGGAAAAGCTAAAGGAACGTAATCCAAAATGGATAAATGACGATTACGTGAAATTTCTCCGCTACGGTCAGCATTTCATTGAAAAGAATGGCGAAGGAATTTTGGCTTTTATCAATCCGCATGGCTTTTTAGACAATCCCACTTTCCGCGGAATGCGCTGGAATTTGCTTAAAACCTATGATAAGATCTATACCGTAGATCTCCACGGAAATTCCAAAAAGAAAGAGACCACTCCTGAAGGTGGGAAAGATGAAAACGTTTTTGATATTATGCAGGGAGTTTCTATCAATATCCTGGTAAAATCTGGGCAGAAAAAGACGAATGAATTAGGTGAAGTTTTTCATTATGACTGCTTCGGAAAAAGAGATCAAAAATATCAATTTTTAGCTGAGAATCATTTACAAAAAGTTCCATTCGTAAAATTGCCCAATAAAGCACCTAATTATTTTATGGTGCAAAAAGATTTTGAAGCACAGGAAAAATTTAATAAAGGGTTTTCAATTCAGAATTTATTTAGAATTAATTCTGTCGGAATAGTAACGGCACGAGATGCCTTTACTATCAAAGAATCCAAAAAGGAACTTGAAAATACGATAACGAAATTTCGCGAGCTCGAGGATGAAGAAGCGCGTAGATATTTTAATTTAGGAAAGGACGTAAGAGATTGGAAGGTTTCATATGCTAAAAATGATTTAAATAGTTATCCCAATTCAGGAATTTTTACCAAAATTTCATACAGACCGTTTGATACAAGGTGGACTTATTATACGGGTAATTCAAAAGGTTTTCATTGTTATCCCAGGAATGAGGTAATGCAGCATTTTTTGAAAGGTCAAAATGTGGGATTAATGATTTGTAGACAAACTGCTATTGACAGTTGGGAACATATTGGAATAACAAATATTATTGCCGATGACAGCCGAGTTTCGAACAGATCAAAAGAAAGAGGTTATATTCTACCTCTTTATCTCTACCCTGAAGAATCCGATCAACAAACCACGAACCACGAACAAAAAAGAACGCCCAACCTCGACCCAAAAATCCTCAAGGAAATAGAAAAAAAACTGGGTCTGGATTTTTTACCGGAAGAACCGGGAGAAGGCGAAGTATGTTTTTCAGAAAGCTGGGAATTACGGGAAGAATATAAAACCTGGTTTACACCGCTTGAGTTGTTGGATTATATTTACGCGGTACTACATTCGCCCAACTACCGCGAAACTTATAAGGAGTTTTTAAAAATAGATTTTCCGCGAGTGCCTTTTCCCAAAGATCAGGAGAAGTTTTGGAAACTGGTAAAATTGGGCAGTGAGTTAAGAACGATCCATTTGTTGGAAAATCCGGTGGTAGAAGATTTTATTACCAGTTATCCCGTAGATGGCGACAACATCATCACCCGAAAAATCACCAGGACCAGCCCCGGATTCGAACCCGATGTCAGTTCGAGCGGAGTCGAGAACGGCTTGGGAAAAGTTTGGATCAACGACACCCAATATTTCAACAATTTGCCGGAGACTGCCTGGGAATTTTATATTGGCGGTTACCAGCCTGCACAGAAATGGTTAAAAGACCGGAAAGGAAGAAAACTTAATTTTGCAGATATTCTTCATTACCAAAAAATTATCGTCGCCCTCACCGAAACAGACAGATTGATGAAAGAGATCGATAAGATCGGGATAGTAGAGAATTAATTAAAATTCTTCTTCTCTGGGAATATCGGCTTCCTGTGATGCTTTGGTTAGATCACGGTCCATTTCATAAAGATTCACGTTGCCATCTATTTCGGTAGACGCGAGATTATATTTATCGATAATCCCATTTATAAGGCTTTCTTCTTCAATTTGTTCCTGCACAAACCACTGGCCAAAACTAAAAGTAGCCCAATCTTTTTCTTCATGCGCGAGATTCACGATTTTATCGATTTCTTTAGAATTCTCAATTTCGTGCTTCAGGATATTTTTTAAGCATTGGCCAATATTCTCCGGCTCTTTCGGCGCTGCCTCTATGGCTTCAATTTTAGCACTGCCCCCTCTGTCATTAATATACTTGAGGATTTTGAACATATGTTCCCGTTCTTCATGCATATGGCCGTAAAGAAAACTGGCAATCCCTGCAAAACTGTTCACTTCGGCCCAGGAAGCATAAGAAAGATAAACCTGTGCCTGGTAAGCTTCCCGCGTCATTTGAGTATTCAGCAGTTCTTCCATTTTATTTGAGATGCGTTTGGTTTCCATATTTACTAAATTTTAGAGTTGAAATTGTTTTTAAAATTATATCTGAAAGAATTCGGGATTTCCAGCCTCTTCAATTCTTCAAGCTATAAAATGGTGTTTATTTTTTGTTTTTGTGCAATTCTGATGGCCGATTAGTCATCTAAATAAGAACCGTATGCAACAGTAGGATAAAGTTCCTCATAGCTCTTCATATTATTTTCTATCCATTTATTAATGTGGCTTCGGTTTAACTGAGTAAGATCTTTACAGCCTGTTGCGGCGAATAATTGCATAAAATCCTTAATAGTCTGCTCCTGATAATTCTTTACACGTTTCCATTTTTCCTCCACTACCAGGCCGCGCATAAACGCAGGATCATTAGAGGTTACCCCGGTGGGACATTTATTGGTATCGCATTTTAAAGCTTGTATACAACCAAGGGCCAACATCATTCCTCTTGCCGAACTACAAATATCTGCCCCAATGCACAAGGCCTTAAAGATGTCAAAAGCTGTAAAAATTTTAGTAGCGGTAAATACACTGATCTCTTTTTTAAGGCCATAACCATTTAAGGAATCAACCACAAATAGCAGCGCCTGCTCCCAGGGCAGCCCCACGTAATTTGAAAAATCTATAGGTGCTGCGCCGGTCCCGCCTTCGGCACCATCTACGGTAATAAAATCGGGCCTGATTCCCGTGGCCAGCATTTGTTTACAGACCTGAGTAAATTCTTCCTTGTGTCCGATACATAATTTAAAGCCTACGGGTTTCCCACCAGATAATTCCCTAAGCTGTTGTACAAATTTCAATAGGCCCTTCGCGTCGTTAAAAGCAGTATGTCCCGGGGGGGAAATCACATCTGTATGGGGTTCCAGGCCTCTTATCTTTGCGATCTCTTCGTTGTTTTTTGCGGCTGGCAAAACGCCACCATGACCTGGTTTTGCACCTTGAGAAATTTTAATTTCAATCATTTTCACTTCCGGATACGCTGCCTTTTCTTTAAAATCTGGGGCAGAGAAATTTCCATCTTGGGTACGGCATCCAAAATATCCGGTTCCTATTTCCCATACAAGGTCTCCACCTTTACGATGATAGTCCGAAATTCCACCTTCCCCGGTATCATGAAAGAAATTACCTGCCCTGGCTCCCTTGTTAAGTGCCATTACCGCATTCTTACTTAAGGAACCATAACTCATGGCGGAAATGTTGAATATGCTCGCGGAATAAGGCTGTTTGCAAGCATCGCCCCCTACCATCATCCTGGGCGACTTATCTTTAATTTTTGATGGATACATGCTGTGCTGCATCCATTTATAATTGCTCTGTTCTACATTGAGTTCGGTTCCGTAAGGATGGGTACTATTCTCTAATTTCGCCCGTTCATAAACATAAGAGCGATGGTTCCGGTCTATAGGTTTACCATCTGTATCAGATTCTACAAAATATTGATGGAGCTCTGGTCCAATCAATTCCAGCAGAAAGCGCATGTGCCCCAAAACGGGAAAATTTCTCAGGATTGTATGCTCCGTTTGGGTAATGTCATAAATTCCGAGGCCAAAAATAAGCACTCCTAAAATAGAAAATCCATAGGCGGGCCACAGTATGGTACAGATGATAACACCTATAATAATAAGTATGATTAAGGTAAAATGTATCGCTTTGCGCATTAAAAACTGATTATTTGAAGAACTTCAAGGAAGCGAACTCAAGTTAATCAGCTTAAAATAAACTTTTCTTAATTTTGTTTAAAAATCGGTTTTTCTTAATGCCCCTTCACCAAAACGGAAGCAGTGAGAGATTTACCTATAGATAAAAGTTTATTTAAATGAACACAAATACAAAAAGCACTCCTTTACAGCAAAAAACCTTCAATAAGAATTTAAAATATGCTCTTGTTCTAAGTTTTATTACCATCATCTACAATTTAATAGAAGGTATTGTTTCTACTTCTTTTGGAGCATCAGATGAGACCCTGGCATTATTCGGTTTTGGACTGGATAGTTTCGTAGAAGTCCTTTCAGGTATTGGAATCGCACACATGATTTACCGCATGAAAAGGAATAACATAAGTGCAAGGGATGGATTTGAAATTACCGCTCTAAAAATCACAGGAACGGCTTTGTATATCCTTACAGCAGGACTTATTGTAGGAGCGCTCCTATCCATTTCCAATAATTCAAAACCAACTACTACCCTGGCCGGAATAATAGTTGGTGGCATTTCTATTTTGAGTATGTATTTTTTATACTCTGAAAAACTAAAAGTCGGAAAACGGCTTGACAGCCAACCCGTGATTTCAGATGCCAAATGCACCAAAACCTGCTTCTATCTTTCTTTTATACTCCTCGCCTCAAGTCTGCTTTATGAGCTTTGGCAAATACCTTATGTAGATGCATTAGGAAGTTTGGGAATTGCCTGGTATGCTTTTAAAGAAGGTAAGGAAGCATTCGAAAATGCAAGAAGTAAATCCCTTTCATGTTGTAGTAAATGCTGAACTCTTTCTGCTGAGAGTTGTGTCTTTTAACCCCAGGGATCTTGTAATGGCTTCTCTCGTAAAAATCGGCCTGCAATAAATGTAGGTGCTCTTACCAATTTGAGCAGGTCAAAAAATCTGAGCAGATTGATCGCGCCGGAGCAATATCGATATATTCTACTTTTCCCCTGCCTGGAATCATCAAATATCTCCTACTTCGAAATTCGAACCTAATCTTTCTCTCAATGCAGCCATGTCATCACTTACTTTTCTATCCAAGATTTTTGCATAATGTTGAGTTGTCTGAAGGTTTTTATGACCAAGCATCTTACTCACACTCTCAATAGGAACACCATTCGATAAGGTAACAGTAGTGGCAAAGGTATGTCTCGCTAAGTGAAAGGTCAGATTCTTGTTGATATCACACAAATCTGCGATTTCTTTAATGTATGCGTTCATCTTTTGATTGCTTAAAACCGGCAGTAACCTCTTCTCACTTACTTCTGGATGACATGAATATTTATTCAGTATAGCTTCCGCTGTTGGGAGAATGGGAATACTACTACGGGTTTTTGTCTTGGTCCTGTGGGTTTTTATCCACCTGTTTCCGTCAAACCCTACTGTCACCTCTTTTGCAGATAACTTTTTTACATCAGCATAGGCCAATCCTGTAAAACAGCAAAAAAGAAAAATATCCTTTACAAGGCTTAATCGTTCGTTCTTAATTTCCTTACCAATCATAACCTGTAGTTCCTCTTTTGTAAGAAATTCACGTTCCACAACCTTTAATTTTCCCTTCCAATTCAGAAACGGATCTCTGCTAATCCATTCGTTGGCATGGGCAATCCTAATGATCTTCTTGAAATTCGTGATGTATTTAATGGCTGAATTGTGTGCACAATTTCTCTCCGTTTTTAAGTAGTATTCGAATCCGGAAATGAATTTGTGGTCTACTTCCTTAACGGGAATATCCGAAACTTTAAACTCCTTTTGTATGTATTCCTGAACATGCTTTTTAGCTGTCTTATACCTTTCAGCAGTACCAGCGGCAAAATCTTTTCCTATAAGTTTATTCACTTTGTCATTATGGTCCTGAAATATTTCAAGAAGCATTTTATTCTCATTTTCCTTTTCTTTGTCTTTACCCAAAAAGACCTTAATCAAATCCTTCGCTGAAAAGTTTTCACCCTTATCTACCAGCTTTTGATGCGCAGCATAAATGTCGCGTTCCATTGTATTTAGGAACCGATTGATGATTTTTGCATGAGATGAAGTTCCCAATGCTTTTCCGGCATTCACGTTCCAAATTGAAATTGGCACTTCCCTGCCTGTTGTTGTAACTGCACGTTTGCCATTCACGGTAATTCTCAGGTAGATTATTCCCATTTCCGTTTTAGTTGTGCTTTTTCTTAAATAAAAGATGTGCGAGAATGATGTTTTCATATCTTAAAAATTGATTCGACCACTCCAAGATACAACATACTTACTTCATATTTAGCTGGTTAAGTTTTATTTGGCAAGAAAATTCCTACTTTGGTTACACTAAAATTTACCTTTCTATTTGTAACCGAATTTGTAACCGAATAGGATGATTTTAAATGGTTTTATTTGATAGCCTAAAAAATAAAAAGCCCGAAAACACTGTGGTTTTCGGGCTTTTTGATTCAATTTGATATGTAATCAGCGGAGAAAGAGGGATTCGAACCCCCGGAGGTGTGACCCTCAACAGTTTTCAAGACTGCCGCATTCGACCACTCTGCCATTTCTCCTTGAGTGCCTCATCAGCTATTTGCTGAATGCGGGTGCAAATATAACAAGCTTTTCTAAATCTACACAAGAAAAATTCCAGGTTTTTTAAAGTTTTTCCAGGGGTCTTTGAAATCAAGATATTAAAGCCTTCCTTCAACCAATTTCTTCTATTTTCCTGCTTTTCCATAACTTTAACCCAAAATCGAAAATATGAAAAAAACTATTCCATTTGCGCTCCTTCTTTTTTTTTGCTTTTCAGGAATGAAAGCGCAGCAGCAACAATATAAGGAACAAATGGCCCAGGACTGGCCCAATCTCAAAAAATACCGGGAGGCCAATGAAAAGATCCTCCAGACCGGCAATTATCCCCAAGTGGTCTTCATGGGTAATTCCATCACCGAGGGCTGGGCTAATATGCACCCGGATTTCTTCAAAAATAACAACTATGCCGGCCGCGGCATTAACGGACAAACCACGCCACAGATGCTCATCCGCTTTATGCCCGATGTGATCGACTTGAAGCCCGAGGCGGTAGCGATTCTTGCCGGCACCAATGATATTGCAGGGAATACAGGTTTTTCTTCAGTAAAAATGATCACCGACAATATCGAGGCCATGGCCGAGCTGGCTTCAGCAAACAATATAAAGGTGATCCTGAGTTCGGTATTGCCGGTTTACGATTATCCGTGGAGACCAGGCCTGCAACCGGTGGAGAAGATCGCTAAGATCAATACCTGGTTGAAAGATTTTGCCCAGGAGAACGGCTATGTTTATCTCGACTACTTCAGCGCGCTGAAGAACGAACAGGAGGGCATGAAAAAAGATTATTCAGAAGATGGTGTTCACCCCACTTCCGAAGGTTATGACGTGATGGAGCCGCTGGTACAGGAAGCCATTGACAAAGCCCTTGAAGACTAACTATTCAGAAGTACTTTTCCGTAGAAAAAAATATCAGGGAGTACTGGCATTCCTTTTGAAGTTATTTTAGTCCAAAATCTACTATTGCAATGAAGAAAATACTCTTGTTTTGCCTTACCACAGCGTTAATGAGCTGCGGCGCTCATCAGAAGGAAGTGGAAAGCGCGGATCCCATGGAATATGCCAACAGCATTACACCGGGGGAGCTAAAAGAACATCTTTTCACCTTTGCGAGCGATGATTTTGAAGGCCGGGAGACCGGTGAGCCGGGGCAAAAAAAGGCTGCAGCCTACCTGAAGCAGCAATACCAGGAGATGGATATTCCTTCTCCCCTGGGAGGTGAGGATTACTTCCAGGAGGTTGATCCCAGCTATTTTAGAGGGGACATCAAATCGACCGAGAATGTGGTGGCCTATATTGAGGGCAGCGAAAAACCGGAACAGGTGGTGGTAATCTCTTCCCATTACGACCATATCGGGATCAATGACGACGGCCAGATTAACAATGGCGCCGATGATGACGGCTCGGGAACCGTGGGTATCCTGGAAATCGCCCAGGCCTTTAAAAAAGCCGTTGAAGATGGCTACCGTCCGAAACGCACTATACTTTTTCTTCACAATACCGGAGAGGAAAAAGGGCTGATAGGCTCAAAATGCTACACCGATCATCCCGTTTTTCCGATGGAGAACACCGTCGCCGACCTCAACATCGATATGATTGGACGCATCGATTCTGCCCATGCCGGCAATGATAATTACATCTATCTCATTGGCAGCGACAAACTGAGTACGGAACTGCATGCGCTGAGTGAAAATGTGAATTCAGAATACACAAAGCTAGACCTGGATTACCGTTACAACGATGAAAATGATCCCAACCGCTTTTATTATCGAAGCGACCACTACAATTTCGCCAAACATAACGTGCCGGTAATCTTCTATTTCAACGGAGTTCATGAGGATTATGCGGAGAAAGAGGGATTCGAACCCCCGGAGGTGTGACCCTCAACAGTTTTCAAGACTGCCGCATTCGACCACTCTGCCATTTCTCCTTGAGTGCCTCATCAGCTATTTGCTGAATGCGGGTGCAAATATAACAAGCTTTTCCAAATCTACACAAGAAAAATTTCAGGTTTTTTAAAGTTTTTCTCAAGCAGCCTTGGAATCAAGATTTTAAAGATTCAAGCCATTCCTTTTGTTTGCTTCCTTTTCCATAACTTTAGCTCAAATCATAAGAGAATGAGAAAAACGATCCCCTTCACCCTCCTGCTTTTACTTAGCTTTTCAGGAGTGAAAGCGCAGCAGCAACAATATAAAGAACAAATGGCCCAGGACTGGCCCAATCTCAAAAAATACCGGGAGGCCAATGAAAAGATCCTCGAGAGCGGCAATTATCCCCAAGTGGTCTTCATGGGTAATTCCATCACCGAGGGCTGGGCCAATATGCATCCGGATTTCTTCAAAAATAACAACTATGCCGGCCGCGGCATCAGCGGACAAACCACGCCACAGATGCTCATCCGCTTTATGCCCGATGTGATCGACTTGAAGCCCGAGGCGGTAGTTATCCTTGCCGGCACCAATGATATTGCAGGGAATACAGGTTTTTCTTCAGTAAAAATGATCACCGATAATATTAAGGCCATGGCCGAGCTGGCTTCAGCAAACAATATAAAGGTGATCCTGAGTTCGGTATTGCCGGTTTACGATTATCCGTGGAGACCAGGCCTGCAACCGGTGGAGAAGATCGCTAAGATCAATACCTGGTTGAAGGATTACGCTGAAAAGAACGGCTATGTTTATCTCGACTACTTCAGCGCGCTGAAGAACGAACAGGAGGGCATGAAAAGGGATTATTCTGAAGATGGCGTGCATCCTACTTCCAAAGGTTATGACGTGATGGAGCCGATGGTACAGGAAGCCATTGACAAAGCCATTGAAGACTAACTATTCAGAAGTACTTTTCCGTAGAAAAAAATATCAGGGAGTACTGGCATTCCTTTTGAAGTTATCTTAGTCCAAAATCTACTATTGCAATGAAGAAAATACTCTTGTTTTGCCTTACCACAGTTTTGATGAGCTGTGGTGCTCATCAGAAGGAAGTCGAAAGCGCAGATCCCATGGAATATGCCAACAGCATTACACCGGGAGAGCTAAAAGAACATCTTTTCACCTTTGCGAGCGATGATTTTGAAGGCCGCGAGACCGGTGAGCCCGGGCAGAAAAAGGCTGCAGCCTACCTGAAGCAGCAATACCAGGAGATGGATATTCCTTCTCCCCTGGGAGGCGATGATTACTTCCAGGAGGTTGATCCCAGCTATTTTAGAGGGGACATTAAATCGACCGAGAATGTGGTAGCCTATATTGAAGGCAGCGAAAAACCGGAACAGGTGGTGGTAATCTCTTCCCATTACGACCATATCGGGATCAATGACGACGGCCAGATCAACAATGGCGCCGATGATGACGGTTCGGGCACCGTGGGTATGCTGGAGATCGCCCAGGCCTTTGAAAAAGCCGTTGAAGATGGCTACCGTCCGAAACGCACTATACTTTTTCTGCACAATACCGGAGAGGAAAAAGGGCTGATAGGCTCAAAATACTACACCGATCATCCCGTTTTTCCGATGGAGAACACCGTCGCCGACCTCAACATCGATATGATTGGACGCATCGATTCTGCCCATGCCGGCAATGACCATTACATCTATCTTATTGGCAGCGACAAGCTGAGTACGGAACTGCATGCACTCAGTGAAAATGTGAATTCAGAATACACAAAGCTAGACCTGGATTATCGCTACAACGATGAAAATGATCCCAACCGCTTCTACTACCGAAGCGACCACTACAATTTCGCCAAACATAACGTGCCGGTAATCTTCTATTTCAACGGGGTTCATGAGGATTATCACCAGCCCACCGATACGCCGGACAAGATCAATTATGAAGCTTTAGCAAAAAGGGCGAAACTGGTCTTTCTCACCGCCTGGCAAATCGCCAACCGCGATGCGCGGCTGGTCGTGGATAAAGCTGCGGATTAAAATTTTTGCTGTACTATATAGATACCGGACTGCCTAGCTTTGCAGATTCAACTTCTCTACCAGATTTCGAAATGTTAGTATTTCTGTTGTCTTTACCATACCAATTACGAGTAGGTCTTTATCCCCTGTCACTAAGAAATCTGCTTTTCCGTCAACTGCCAAATTTAGAAGGAAATTATCTTTGGGATCCCGACAAATATCTATCTCAGATGTGATCGTTACCAATGCTGCATATTGATCAAAGGTATCCAGGAGCTTTTCCACATCTTTACTGGAGAAGAATTTTTGAAATTTTGGTCTTTCAACCACTTCTATAAATTCTTTTAAAGATTCATCGGAAAATAAAAAGGTAATATCTTTTTCTTGAACTAAACTGTCAATTTGGGCGAAATCATTCGAGATCAAAAAGCTAATCCACAAATTAGTATCAAGGATTATCCTTTTATTCTTCATACCGCGATTTTCTCACCGCTTCTACTTCTTTTGTTATTTCATCCAGATTTATTTCCTCCCCGCTCTTGGATCTCAACTCCTTCAGAAGATTGGAAAAATCTGATTTCTTATCCTTTTTTATTTTGATCAAATTCAGATCGGCTAAATCTTTCAGTAATTTTTTAGCTTTTGGGTTTAATATGTCAATGCGGATGGTTTCCATTTCATATTTTTTATAAAGCTAATAAATATTTTCTTCCCCCAAGTACTTTCCAACATCTTGACAAGAAGAAAAATAGACCTTAAATATTCTAATTCTTATCCTCCAGCAATGGCACAAACCTGAATTCCCCGAATTCTGTCTTGTCGAATTCCTTAGCCGATTTCCTGATGAACAAGGTCATCACCTGCACCTCATCTCCTACGGGAATTACGAGACGGCCTCCCACCTTCAATTGCCCCAGCAGATCCTTCGGAACGTATGGCGCTCCGGCGGTCACAATGATCTTATCGAAAGGTGCGTATTCAGGAAGGCCTTTGTAGCCATCGCCAAAACTGAGATATTTTGGACGGTAGCCGATTTTAGCCAAAAAGAGCTTGGTTTTTCGATACAGTTCCCGTTGCCTTTCGATGCTAAAAACCTTCGCCCCAAGTTCGCAAAGCACAGCGGTTTGATAACCGCTTCCGGTACCGATCTCCAGCACCAGATCGCCTCTGGAGATCTCCAGCAACTGCGATTGAAAAGCCACGGTATAGGGCTGCGAAATAGTTTGGTCGGCGGCAATAGGGAAAGCTTTGTCCTGGTAGGCATGATCTTCAAAACTGCTATCCATAAAGAGATGACGCGGGATCTTCCCGATCGCGTCGAGCACCTTTTTATCGGTGATCCCTTTAGTAACAATGGTCTTCACCAGCTGTTGTCTTTTTCCTTTATGTCTGTAGGTATCCTTTAGCAATTTCGGCAGTTTTTCAGCGGTAAAAATAGTCAAAGAATCCCGAAACGGGCAAGCATTCCGCAGCCGGATTATAACAGAAACTTACAAAGTATTTACAATCAAAATGCTATTTTTGTGAAAAATGCAATAATATGCTCAAAGCAGGAGTACTTGGTGCAGGACACTTAGGAAAAATACATTTGAAACTTCTAAATCAATCCGATGAATATGAGCTCGTCGGGTTCTATGATGCCGACGAGAAAAATGCGGCGAAGGTTTCCGCAGAATTCGGTTATAAAAAATTCGACAGTCTCGACGATCTTATCGAAGCCGTAGAGGTGGTAGACGTGGTCACTCCTACCCTTTCCCATTTTGAGGTAGCCAAAAAAGTGATCACCCGTGGAAAGCATCTCTTCATTGAAAAACCCATTACCAATACTTTTGAGGAAGCCGAAGAGCTTATCCGTCTGGCTAAAGAGAATAATGTCAAAGGACAGGTAGGCCATGTGGAAAGGTTCAATCCCGCATTTCGCGCGGTAGTTTCGCGCATCGAAAACCCGATGTTTATCGAGACGCACCGCCTTGCAGAATTCAACCCACGGGGTACAGATGTACCCGTAGTGCTCGACCTCATGATCCACGATATCGACGCCATTTTGAGCGTGGTGAATTCCGAAGTAAAAAGCATCAATGCCAGCGGTGTATCAGTGATCAGCGATACGCCCGATATTGCCAACGCCCGCATCGAGTTTGAGAACGGCTGTGTGGCCAATCTTACCGCCAGCAGGATCTCTCTCAAGAATATGCGAAAATCGAGGTTCTTTCAGCGCGATGCTTATATTTCAGTAGATTTTCTGGAGAAAAAATGTGAGGTGGTGAAGATGAAAGACGCTCCTGAAAATCCTGATGATTTCGCCATGGTGCTTCAGAATGCCGAAGGAGTCAAAAAACAGATCTATTTTGATAATCCTGAAGTTTCTCCCAATAATGCCATTCTGGACGAGCTGGAGACCTTCGCCCAGGCCATCAACAACGGCTCTACGCCTATTGTGACCCTGGAACAGGGAGCTAAAGCCCTGAAGGTAGCCAATCAGGTGATCGCGAATTTTAATGTCTAACGATATTGAAGTTCATTTTCGTCATCCTGAACTCGTTTCAGGATCTATTTTTAACCAACAAGAAGCTGAAACAAGTTCAGCTTGACAGGGTCAAATTTCAATAACTTAAGAAAACCACACAAAATGAAAAATATAGCAGTAATTGGTGCCGGAACTATGGGGAACGGAATTGCCCATACTTTTGCACAATTCGGTTATCAGGTGAACCTGATAGACGTTTCTAAGGAGAATATCCAGAAGGGTATGGATACCATCGGCCGTAACCTGGACCGGATGATCGCCAAAGAAAAGATCACCGTAGAACAGAAAAAGGAAACGCTGAACAATATTTCTACTTATACCAGCATTCCTTCGGGAGTGAAGAAGGTAGATTTGGTAGTGGAAGCTGCCACCGAAAATGAAGAGCTAAAACTGAAGATTTTTAAGGAACTCGATGAGCAGTGTTCTGAAGACACCATTCTGGCGTCCAACACTTCTTCCATTTCTATTACCCAGATCGCTTCAGTGGTATCCAATCCGGAGCGGGTGATCGGGATGCACTTTATGAATCCGGTGCCGGTGATGAAGCTTGTGGAGATCATCAGGGGCTATAATACCAGCAACGAAGTGACCAAAACCATCATGGACCTTTCGCTGGACCTAAAAAAGGTTCCGGTAGAAGTAAACGATTATCCTGGTTTTGTGGCCAATCGTATCCTGATGCCGATGATCAACGAAGCTATAGAAAGCCTTTACAATGGCGTAGCCGGAGTGTACGAGATAGACACGGTGATGAAACTGGGAATGGCACACCCCATGGGGCCGCTGCAACTAGCCGATTTCATTGGCCTTGATGTTTGTTATTCCATCCTTGAGGTAATGCACAACGGTTTCAAAAATCCGAAATACGCGCCCTGCCCCTTATTGACCAATATGGTACGCGCAGGAAAACTCGGAGTAAAATCTGGCGAAGGTTTCTACGATTATTCCGAAAGCAAGAAAGCAGAAAAGATCTCAAAACAGTTCAAATAAAAGTCGGGCTGAAAGGCTTCAGAGGTGACTGCTTCTGAAGCTATTTCAGCTGAATTTCTTCAGAATTTGGCAAATATCACCCCCTTTAAAGCAGTGCGCCCGGTGCGGGCGAAGGCAGGTCTGGTGGCCTCGCGAAGCTACGAAGACTACAGCGAGGCCGAACTCAGGGCCCAGCTGGATTACAATCCGTATTCCTTTCTGCACATCATCAATCCCGGCTATAAATTTCAGCATAAAATAAAGGGCGAACAGCGTTTCCAGATGGTGAAGAACCGCTACCTCGAGTTCAGGGAAGAAAACACCTTTATTCAGGACGAGGAGCCTTGTTACTACATCTACAAGATCCAGGCCCGCGGGAATACCTGCTGCGGAATCATTGCAGCGGCCAGCGCCGAAGATTACGAAAAGAATATCATCAAAAAGCACGAAGACACCATCGCCGATCGCGAAGTCCTCTTCAAGGAATACCTGAAAATAGTCGGTTTTAATACAGAGCCTGTGCTCCTCACCTATCCCGACAACCCGGTGATCAACGAGGTGTTTTCAGAAACAATGAAGACGCGCGCCGAATATGAATTCGCGACCTACAACAAAGAGATCCATTATTTATGGAAGATCTGCGAACCCGAAACCGTGGAAAAGATAAGGGCGGAATTCGATAAAATGAACTGCCTTTATATCGCCGACGGACATCACCGCAGTGCTTCCTCTTACCTGCTGGCAGAGGAATCGAAAAAGGAGAATCCGGCGCATACCGGGAAGGAACCCTACAATTTCTTCATGAGCTACCTCATTGCCGAGAGCAATCTGCAGATCTACGAGTTCAGCAGGCTGGTCTCCGACCTCAACGGCCACAGCAAAGAGGAATTTCTGATCCTGCTCGATGAGTGGTTCAGAATTGAAAATCGCGGATTTGAGGCCTACAAGCCTTCAAAAAAGCATCATTTCAACATGTATCTTGATGGGGAATTCTATTCTTTATACCTGCGAAAGACCATTTACGAATTCAGCGATTCGTTGAGCAGACTGGATCCTTATATTCTGTATCAGAAAATATTGAAACCAATCCTCGGGATCAAAGATCTTCGGAATGACAAGCGCATCACCTATGTACACGGCCGCAATGATCTGATAGAAGTGAAGACGCGTATTGATAAAGGGGAGTTTGCTGTAGGCTTCGGAATGTTGCCCTTAAGCATCGAGGAAATGAAGAATATTGCGAAAGAAAACCTTACTATGCCCCCAAAAAGCACTTATATCCTGCCAAAATTGCGCAGCGGCTTGACTATTTACGAATTTTAACGGAAATTGAAGACTTCTTCTGAAGAATTAGGCTTCCGCTGATTTTTCCACCAAAAAAAGAAGACGAATGAGCATTGCAGAGAATATTAGAAAATACAGAGAAGAATTACCCGAAGGTGTAAGCCTGGTAGCCATCTCCAAGACTAAGCCCAACGCCGACATTATGGAGGCGTATGAAGCCGGGCAACGTGCTTTTGGCGAGAACAAGATCCAGGAGATGACCGACAAGTGGGAAGACCTGCCCAAAGATATCGAATGGCATATGGTAGGCCATGTGCAGCGAAACAAAGTGAAATACATGGCTCCCTTCGTTGGCCTGATTCATGCAGTGGATAGTCTCAAATTACTGAAAGAAATAAATAAACAAGCCAAAAAACACGACCGGACGATCCGATGTTTGCTGCAGATCAAGATCGCCGAAGAAGATTCCAAATTCGGAATTTCTGCCGGCAAAGCTGAAGAAATTCTGGAATCTATGGAATATCGCGAGTTTGAAAACGTTGAGATCATAGGCCTTATGGGCATGGCGACTTTTACCGATGACGAGCAGCAGGTGCGGGAAGAATTTGATTATCTGAGCACGGTCCTGAAGGACCTGCAGGTAAAATTCCCGGCTTTGAAGGAGCTTTCCATGGGCATGAGCGGTGATTACAAGATTGCTGTGGACTGTGGGAGCACGATGGTTAGGATAGGAAGTAGTATTTTTGGCGAACGGAATTATAATTAGAAGCAGGAAGATATTTGTACGCAATAGTTGACATAGAAACCACGGGGGGAAAATACAACGAAGAAGGAATAACCGAAATCGCCGTTTACAAGTTCGACGGGCATCAGGTAGTAGATCAATTCATTAGCCTGGTGAACCCCGAGCAACCCATTCAGCCCTTCGTGATCGGGCTTACCGGAATCAATAATGAAATGCTGCGCAACGCACCGAAATTTTACGAGGTGGCCAAGCGCATTGTAGAGATCACTACCGATTGTGTGCTGGTGGCGCACAATGCCAAATTCGATTACAGAATCCTGAGGACCGAGTTCAGAAGGCTAGGATTTGAATATGAACGAAAATCCCTTTGTACGGTAGAGCTTTCAAAAAAGCTCATCCCGGGTCAGCAATCTTACAGTTTAGGCAAACTGGTGCGTGCCCTCGGAATTCCCCTCAGCGACCGTCACCGCGCCAGCGGCGATGCCCAGGCCACCGTCAAGCTTTTCAAGATGTTGCTGACCAAAGACCTGGAAAAGGATATCCTGAAAAACATGGTTCGGCTGGAACCTAAAAAGAGCATCGACACCAAACTGGTCTACATTCTCGAAGAATTGCCCAGCACTACCGGCGTCTATTACCTGCACAATGAGGAGGGCGATATCATTTATATCGGGAAAAGCAGAAATATCAGGAAAAGGGTGAACCAACATTTCACCAATGATCATCCAAAGGCCAAGGAAATGCAGAAAGAGGTTTCTACGGTTTCCTATGAAGCCACAGGGAATGAGCTTTTCGCGCTGCTGAAGGAAAACCAGGAGATCAAGCAAAATAAGCCGAAATACAACAAGGCCCTGAAAAGGACCATTTTCAGCCATGCATTGTATCAGTTCACAGATGAGAACGGATATATTAATCTGAAGATCGGCAAGGCGGGGCTGAAACAAAAGAGCATTACCACCTTTACCAATCTAAAGCAAGCCAGAACCTTGCTAAGCCAGTGGACCGAAGAATACCAGCTGTGCGAGCGCCTTACCGGCATGCAGAAAGGAAACGGGAATTGCTTTAATTACACCATAAAGAACTGCCGGGGCGCCTGTATTGGAGAGGAACCTGCTGAAGAGTATAATGAGCGGGTACGGGAGCTTATGAACCGTTATTCCTATGACAGTCAGAATATGCTGGTGGTAGACCGCGGAAGAGAAGTAGATGAGAAAAGTGCCCTGCTGATAGAGGATGGAGAGTTCCGGGGGCTTGGGTACTTTAATCTGAACCATCAGATCAACCATATTGACATCATTCGGTCGATCATCACGCCCATGCCCAACAACCGGGATACGCAGCATATCATTCAGAATTATATCCGAAAAAATAAAAGATTAAAGATCATCCAACTCTCCGTACATGAATAGATTTTTACTCCTGCTGGCTTTCCTGTTTGGAGCCGCAAGTTCTTCAGCTCAATACAACAGTGAAAGTAAGGAGGTGACCTTAGAAGATTTAAAGACCAATTCTTTTCCTTCAGACACCACTGCGAATGCCTTCTACATTTTTGAAGACGGTTACAGCCGTTTCCAGGACGGTGGCGATTATAACCTGCTTACCGATTACACCGCCAAGATCAAGATCCTCAACGATAAAGGCTACGAACAGGCAACCATAGAGATCCCGCTTTCCAAAGGCGATTCTGGGAAAGAGCTTGTCCGCGATCTTAAAGCCAACACTTATAATCTAAAGAACGGCAAGATCTTCAGCCGCCGCTTGAATCCTTCAAAGGTCTATACTGAAGAACACGAAGATTACGACCTGGTGAAATTCACTTTCCCCGATGTGAATCCGGGTTCAGTGCTTGCCTATTCCTATCAGAAAGAATCGCCGTTCAGGTTCAACTTCGAGACCTGGTGGTTTCAGGATGAAATTCCGAAGCTATACAGCCGGTTCAAAACAAAGATTCCCGGCAACTACAACTACAGCATTAGCAAAGTGAGCGATTTGCCGTTGCAGAAGAAGGACAGCAAGATCGTCAAAAATTGCTTTCTCACCAACGTTGCCACCGAGGCAGCCAGCTGCGTAAGCACCGAATATGTCATGACCGATATTCCGGCATTTATTGAAGAAGATTACCTTACCTCCAGGTACAATTATGTTGCCCGCATCGAATTCGAACTAAAAACCTGGACCCGGCTGGACGGCTATGTAAAAAGGTTTACCCGTTCCTGGGAAGATGTGGAAAAAGAACTGCGCACCGATCGCAGTATCGGCCGACAGCTGAAGAAAACTTCGCTGGTTGAAGATATTCTTCCAGACAGCATCAAAAATCAACAAAATGATCTCGCCAAGGCCAAAGCTATCTTCAATTTCGTCAAAAAGAACTATCACTGGAACGGCGAATATGACATTTTTGATGACATGAGCCTGAAAGATGTAATTGAGGAGCACGCAGGAAACGTCTCAGGAATCAATATTCTGTTGCACAACATTTATGAAGAACAAGGTTTTGACGTGCTGCCGGTATTAAGCGCCACCCGAGACCGCGGCGTCCCTACCAAACTTTTTCCGGTACTTAGCGACTTCAATTATCTGTTGCTTCAGCTGAAGCTGGGGGAGGACACCTACCTCGTTGATGCCACAGAGAAATATGCCCCCTTTGGGACAATCCCTTTCCGAAGCCTTAATTTCTACGGAAGATTACTTGATTTTGAGAACGGCAGTTCGTGGGTTGACCTGGAGCCAAAAAGTTATTCCGGTGTCGCCTTTGATGAAGAGATCAAACTGCAGGCCGATGGCACCGCATCGGGTACTTCACACCAGGTCCTGAGCGGTTACAGTGCCATTGATGCCAGAGACAAACTAAATGAAGCCGATGCGGGCAAACCAATTACATACCTGGCCAACTCGAACGAACAGACAAAGGCTATAAGCAGCATTTCCGGCAAAAAGGACGGCGACGAAGATCTGAAGCTCACTTATCTGCTGAACAACAAATTTCAGAAAGTCGGAGACCGCATCTATGTAAATCCGTTCAGTTTTAGGTTCTTTGAGGAGAATCCGTTCAAGCTGGAGCATCGCACCTATCCCATTGATTTTGGCCATAAGGATATTTTTGTTTACAGCATTAAGATCGAGCTTCCGGAAGGTATGACTGTAGAAGAATTTCCGGAACAACAACTCATCGCCCTGCCCGAAAATGCGGGTAAAATCCAATTTATGACCACACAGCTGGATGAAAAAACCGTAAGTGTGCAGTGCCGCATGATGCTTTCGAGAGCGCTCTACGCACCCGGATTTTATCCTTACCTCAAGAAGTTCTTCAATTCCATTATGGACATTCAAAAGCAATCGCTGTTGGTAATCAGGGAAAATAGCTAAATTTGAGAAACGCCTAATTTCCACAAATCTTGGAAAGTACAAAAGCACAGCCTCACTGGAAGAAAAAGCTTTATGAGATCATTTATGAGGCCGATACTCCTATGGGCAAGCTTTTCGATATTGTGCTGCTCATTCTCATTCTTTGCAGTATCGCCCTTGTCATGCTCGAGAGCATTTCTTCAGTTTACCAGGAGTATCATTCAGCTTTTTACGTGGCCGAATGGGTGATCACCATCTTTTTCAGCATAGAATATATTCTGCGAATTATCAGCATCAGGAAACCGATGCGTTATGCTTTTAGTTTTTACGGCATTGTAGATTTCCTGTCCACCATCCCCTCCTATCTCACCTTCTTCCTCGGCGGATTCAATGTGCTTTTTTCGATAAGAGCTTTGAGACTGCTTCGAATCTTTAGAATTCTGAAGATCTCGCGTTATGTGGGCGAATCAAACCGACTCATAGAAGCATTAAAGAACAGCAAAGCCAAGATCCTGGTATTCCTGTTTGCCGTCCTGGTAATTTCGATCATTATGGGAACTGTGATGTACCTGGTAGAAGGGCCCGAAAACGGCTTCACCAGCATTCCCTTAAGCATCTACTGGTGTATCGTGACCCTTACCACTGTTGGTTTTGGCGATATTCACCCGGTCACGCCCCTGGGCCAGGTTGTGGCCTCTTTTATCATGATTGTCGGTTACGGGATCATCGCGGTCCCGACCGGAATTGTAAGCGCCGAATACTCAAGGTCTTCAGCTAAAAAGATTCCTACCAACACGCAGGTGTGTCCTTTTTGTGCTGAAGACAAGCACCTGAATAATGCCCAATTTTGCCATAACTGCGGAAAAAAATTAAATGCATAACAAGTACCTGATAAACGTCGTAGGACCTACTGCCATTGGTAAAACCTCGTTGGCCATTGCGCTGGCCCGTCATTTTAAAACCGAAATAATTTCAGCCGATTCCCGGCAGTTTTTCAGGGAAATGCGAATTGGGACCGCCGTCCCTTCGGAAGCAGAACTGGCCGCGGCACCTCATCATTTCATTCAGCATATTTCGGTGGAAGAAGATTATTCCGTAGGAGATTTTGAAAGAGAGGCGATCCAAAAGATCGAAGAGCTATTCCAAAATCAGCAAGTTTTGATCATGGCCGGCGGTAGTGGTCTGTATGTAAAAAGCATCCTCGAAGGCCTCGACGATTTTCCAGATGTAGATCCTGAAATTCGCCAAAATCTGAACAAAATTATTGAAACTGAAGGCATAGACAAACTTCAGCAGCAGCTGAAGGAACTGGATCCTGCTTATTACGACAAGGCCGATATCGAAAATCCGCATCGCCTTATCCGTGCGCTCGAAATTTGCCTGGGCACCGGTAAAGCCTATTCTTCCTTTCTGAACAGGCAAAAGGAAAAGCGCAATTTTGAAAGCATCAGCGTTGGACTCACTGCGGAAAGAGCGATTATTTACGATCGCATCAACCGAAGGGTCGATTTGATGATGAAGGAAGGTCTTCTAGAAGAAGCAAAAACTGTTTTTCCAAAGCGACATCTGAACGCCCTGAACACCGTAGGCTACAAAGAACTTTTTGGGTATCTCGAAGGAAACATCAGCCTCGAAAAAGCTGTAGAAGAGATCAAAAAGAACACCCGCCGCTTTGCCAAACGCCAGCTCACCTGGTTCCGGAAAGACAAAAGCATCAACTGGTTCGATTATACTACCCCGCCCGAAGAGATCATTGCTTTTCTTGAAGCAAAGATCAATTCCTAACAATAATTCGCCTGGTAATTTTTCCTCTCCTTCCGGTCTGGATAACCAAATTATAAATAGCATCCTGTAAACCGGGAAGATCGACCTCGTAATCTACGGCGTCGTCAGCAAAACTTTTTCCGCCAATAAAACGGCCGCGATTGTCGTAGAGCGATACTTCCTTCACCTTGAGATCTGAAGGAACAGCGATCTGAAATTGGCCATTATTGGGATTCGGGTAAATGTACAGGTATTTGACTTCAGGAGCGGGCAGCTGGCTGCAGATGCCGGGAGCGGCATTGACATATACACTGGCTATCCCGCTGGAGGAATTTCCGTTTTCATCGCTCACCGTAAGAGTCACCTCATTGCTGCCGGTATTCTTACAGCTGAAATTGCTTTTGCTCAGGCTAAAAGAGAGTTCGCCCCCGCAATTATCGGTGGAGCCGGCATCAATATCTTCTGCTGAAATGGAAGCTGTACCATTTTGATCAAGATCGATAGTGAGATCGCGGGTCCTGACTTCAGGAGGTGTATTATCAATAACGAAGACCTCTATATCGCAATAGCTCTTCAACGCGCCCTTCTCGAAATATGACAGCCGCACCACCTGCTGACCCAGGTCTTCACAGCTGAAGTCGCTGCGATCAAGCGAAAAATTGCTGGCCGCAATATTGCCTTCGTAGAGATCACCGATTTCCAGACTGGCGCTCCCGCTTTCATCCAAAGGTAAGGTGAACTGGCCAACGCACTGATACCCGGGAGCTGAAGTGTTTTCTTTGACAGTCACTGTGGTAGTACAGTTGTCGCTGTTTCCGGCGGCATCGGTCACCGTAAGTACCACCTGATTTTCCCCAATATCATCGGTAGTAAAATCAGTTTTGTTGAGACTAAGGCTTGTGGTTCCGCAGTTATCGGAAGAGCCATCATCGAGCTCATCTGCCGAAATGGTCGCACTACCGCTGGCATTCAGAGTAAGTTCATAATTCCCAACACACCTGGCTACAGGATCTATATCATCCCGGAGTTCCAGATTGAAAGTACAGATATCTGTCTGGCCATCTTTAGCAGCCATCAATTTTACCGCAGTGCTTTCAGAGATCATATCGCCCGGCTCGGGAGACTGCGATATTTCTGCGGAAGCAATATTGACGCTGGCCATATCACGGTAATCGGGCACCTCAAACAGGCAGTTCTCATTCAGAGAAGCAGTCATATCTCCCGGGCAGGTGATCTGCAATACTTCTTCCTGCGTCAACAGCACCATGAAAGTACAGCTCTTCTCATTTCCCATGGCATCTTTGGCCGTGAGAGTGATCTGGGTATCCTGGGAAATATTCGTTCCCACAGCAGGCTGTTGGGTGATCGAGGTCACGCTGCAATTATCAGCCGCAGCAGCAAAGCTGCTGTAATCTGGCAGCACAAAACCTTGTGCAGGATCATAATTCTCGGTTTGATCGTAAGGACAGGTAATGGTGGGAGCCGTTTCATCAACTATGGTCACTGTAGCCGTACAGGAATCAGAAAGTCCGGTGGCAGGATCGGTAACGGTAAGCTTTACGGGATTCGGACCAAGATTGGAACAGTCAAAATTTTCCCGGTCTATCGAGAGTTTCAGATTCCCCGGTTCTGCGTTATACACCTGCTGTGCAGTGATGCTCACCTGCCCGTTTGCATCTAAAGTTGGTATAAGGTCATGGCAATGAGCTTTGGGAGCTGTGGCCTGTGCCTCGAGCTGCACTGAAAAACTGCAGGTTTCTGAAGTATTTCCAGAGCTATCTTCGGCTGTGATCTCTACAGTGGTGTCAGAAGTAACCGCCGTGCCTTCCGCAGGATCCTGCGTAATAGTCACAACACTTACGTCATCACAATTATCGGAAATAATTCCGGAGGTATAATTCGGAATAAGATACTCGCCGTTCTTATTGGGTGATAATATTTTGGAGCCAGAGCAAGCGATAGCGGGTGCTGTTCTATCCACTACTGTGATTGTAGCCGTACACTCATCAGTCAAATCAGTGGCAGGATCGGTCACGGTAAGCTTTACGGGATTCAGACCAAGATTGGAACAGTCAAAGCTTTCCTTATTTATACTTAAGAGTAAACTACTGTCATTGCCGCCATACACTTCTTCCGCAGTTATCGTAGCCTGTCCGTTGACGTCAAGTGGAAGTTCAAAGCTGTTGCAGTCTGCAACCGGCGGAGTTGGTTGTGCCTCAAGCTGCACCGTAAAACTGCAGGTTTCTGAAGTATTTCCAGAGCTGTCTACCGCAGTGATCTCTACCGTGGTGTCAGAAGTAACCGCCGTGCCTTCCGCAGGATTTTGAGTAATTGTCACAGCACTTACGTCATCACAATTATCGGAAATAATTCTGGAGGTATAATTCGGAATAAGATAGTCGCCGTTCTGATTGGGTGATAATATTTTGGAGCCAGGGCAAGCGATCAAAGGAGCTTGCTTATCAGAAATTTTGATATTGAATTCGCAGATTGAAGTATTATTCTGCGCATCGGTGGCTTCAAAAACAACTGTGGTGGTTCCCACAGGAAACTCTTCGCCAGAAGCAGGACCGCTATCAGTCCTTTTCACCTCAACATTTCCATTTTCATCAGAAGCCGTGGGAGAATCAAAATTGACCACCGCTCCACACCTGCCTTGATCGGCATCGCGGGAAATATCAGAAGGACAGTTCGAAAATTCCGGAGCAACATCAGCAGGTTTAACGATGACATCAAAACTGCAAACATCGGTATTATTCCCCTGGTCTGTGGCCGTGTAAGTGATAGTTTTGGTTCCTATAGGAAATTGACTTCCGGGGGAAGGGCCGCCCGTTTGGGCAACTAAGGCAGCACAATTGTCTACCACGGCCGGTTCAGTGAAATTCACTATTGCGTAATCATTGCCAGGTTCTGCAGTTACTGTGATAGGATCCTTGCATTGAATAATAGGTGCTTCTCCATCGATAATAGTAACATCAAAGCTACAGGTAGCGGTAATATTTTGGGCATCGGTGGCAGTAAAGATCACTGTAGTGGTTCCAACCGGAAACCTCTCTCCCGAAGCAGGGCCTTCAGTTCTTTTAACCTGAACCTCGCCACTTTCGCTGGAAGCGGTAGGGGTTTCGAAGGTCACAATGGCACCACATTCGCCAGGATCGTTAAATTGTGTAATATCTTCTGAAGGACAGTTATCGAATTTTATTGAAGAATTATATTCTATCTCGAAATGGCCCTGAGGTTGAGGCTCACATTTAAAAATATCACCAGAAATATCGGCTTCAACCAAACCTTCATTTTCAGGAATCAGATCAGCTGTAAAATTATCCTCCCGTTGAAAAGTTTTTAGTTGAAAATTAAAGTTGATATCTACACCAAATAAAAAACTCGGAACCTCTCCTGACATTTTCAGATTATTAACCAAAATATTTCCGCAATGATCAATTTCAAGATCAATGGGAAGATTTAAGTTATCATTAAAACTTGTAACAAAATTGAACTGAGGATCATACACATTTATGGAATACCGTGTGTCCCTTACCTTCTGATAAGCGCTCAGCAGCTGTAAGGGATCATTAAAAATACCGTTGAACGTTATATCCTGCTGGTAATCTACCACATATATATATCCATATTCATCTACAACAATACTTCCAGGGGCTCCAATGTGGTCCGTAGCTCCTTCTATAGTATGGATTAACTTATAATTGTCTGCATCAGCTTCAAAGACTAAAATCCTGCCATAATCCGTACTACCACCTCCGTCACAGACATATACCCTTCCTTGCTTATCAACCGCTACTCTATATGGTCCTTCCAATACGGTTCCTGATCCCGGTTCCGGGAATTCCGTTACAAAATCCCCGGTTTTATTATAAACTTCAACCCGATCGTAATTGACATCAACCGAGCCAGTGTATGCAACTGTAACATATAAATTCCCCGCTTCATCTGTAACTAATCCGGTTGGTCCGATATCATTGGTGGATTCGGCTCGGCGGCTTTTAATACTTTCCACCATTACCGTTGAATTATCGTAGACGTTTACCTGTTGTGCATCCTTATCTGCTAAAAAAAGATGTTGCCCTGTTTGTGGAGAGTCAGCTTCAATATCAAGTGGAGATTGGAGGTCCTCCCCCTTAATTAAGGTTTCACTCTTTTGTAGACTCTGATAATTAAGCCTCCTCACACCATTACCATACGTTAAATAAAGAATATCAGAATCATTTAACTGAGTTATAGATATCACTGCATTCTTGATATAACTGGCCGGATTAGAAGCTATAGAGATAAAGCCTCCTGTAACAGAGAACTCCTCCAGTGTAATATCATTGTTTGTATTGGAAAATTGCGGTTGTTGCCGTTGTACGTTTCCAATCGTACCATTGCTAGCTACAAAATCAGAAGGGGTCAAAGAATTGACAGGACCTTGGAAATGAATATCTATCGGAATAGGATTAGCACTAGTAGGTCCTGGATCTTCAGGACTGGTTATCGACACTCCTTGCCCCCACCCCACCTTCACAAAAAGACACACCAATACCAGCAGCAACAGCCGAAGCCAATGCGTAAATCTAGAGTGATAAGAGCTGGTTCCTGGCATCAACACCTCCTTTGGTTAGCCGATAAAGATAAGTATTGTACCCACAAGTGCTAAAGACAAAATTGTTAAGTTCTGCTCAAGACCTTAGCGCGCCTGCCCGGAAAGAGTTAAAAAAGGGCGAAAATCGACAGGGAGTTGTCAATAGGATATAAAGAATTAGTCAGACTGTTCCGTTTCGGCCGTTTTTGCAACACCCGAAACGGAAGTCTCACTAAGAAACTGAATTGTTTTGAAGCCTAAGCTTCGGTACTTTCCTGGTTCTTTACAACCAGTCTGAATCCTTCTCCGTGAATGTTCAGGATCTCAACATTCTCGTCTTTTTTGAGGTATTTCCGGAGTTTTGCGATATACACGTCCATACTTCGGGAAGTGAAATAATTATCGTCTCTCCATATCTTTGTAAGCGCAAGCTCGCGGGGCATAAGATCGTTCTCATGCAGGGCCAGCAGGCGGAGTAATTCGTTCTCTTTAGGAGAAAGCTTCTGAGGTTCTTCGTCTCTGAAAGTAAGGAATCTCAGTTTTGAATTCAGGTGGAAACCACCAATTTCGAATTCAAATTGTTTGCTGTCGGCCACGCTGTCGGTTGCTTTGCGTTGCATGATCGCCTTGATCTTCATCAGCAGCACTTCGCTGTCAAATGGCTTGTTCAGGTAATCATCGGCGCCTACTTTATAACCTTTCAGCACATCTTCTTTCATCGCCTTGGCGGTAAGGAAGATGATCGGGATTTCCTCGTTTTTCTCACGGATCTCCTTGGCCAGGGTGAAACCATCTTTATAAGGCATCATCACATCGAGAATACAAAGATCGAAATCGTCTTTCTTGAACTTCTCAAAGCCTTCCATCCCGTTTTTGGCATGAGTGACCTCATAATCATTCATTGCCAGGTAATCTTTTAAAACCGTTCCAAAGTTTGGATCGTCTTCGACTAATAAAATTTTCTTGTTTTCAGTTTCCATATATTTAAGATATTAGTGGTAATTTAATTGTGAATGTACTTCCATTTCCTTTTTCGCTTTCTACGGAAATGCTTCCGTGGTGATCGTCCAGAATGCGTTTAACGTACGCAAGGCCCAGGCCATGTCCCTTTACATTATGGATATCTCCCGTGTGTTCGCGATAAAATTTTTCAAATATTTTTTTCTGCACAGCTTTGCTCATTCCAGCACCCTGATCCCTCACCTTCACGACAATGTAATTCTTCACATTTTCGGTATAGATATCTATTTTAGGCCCGTCAGGTGAGTATTTCACAGCATTGTCGAGAATATTGACAAATACGTTGGTGAAGTGATCTTCATTTGCTAAAACTGAAGACTTCAGTGCCCCATAGTGTGTTTTAATATAGCCGCCCCGGTCTTCCACGATCAGTTCTACATGGGTCATGGCATCGTCAATGACCTCATGCAACTGAAGCCGTTCCTTTTTAAGATCGAGTTCATTTTTTTCAAGTTTCGAGATCCTGAGCACATTTTCTACCTGTGCGTGCATGCGTTTATTTTCATCGCGAATCATCTGAAGGTACCGCTGTCACCTTTTCCTGATCGTTGATGATACGCGGATTCTTAATGGCATCGAGAGCCAGGTTGATGGTCGCTATAGGCGTCTTGAACTCGTGCGTCATATTATTGATAAAATCGGTCTTGATCTGGCTAATCTGTCGTTGCCTTATCAATTGTGACAAAGCACTGGAATAAGCTACCACAATAATCAGCGTAAAGATGATAGACAGGGCCGCCATTAATGTCACCGAAGACAGCACCACCCGTTTCTTTCCGGTAAAATTCACCAGCAACTGATAATCACTGTTCCCACTCGAATCCACAAACAACGGCACCCCGTATGTAGCCGGGTGGTTTACAGAAAAATCATCCGAATGTAGATTCGTGGCAATAGAGTTGTTATAGACTCCAAATTCAAAGTCTGATTTGATATCCCGGTCTTCCAGTTCCTTTTTCAGCAGATTCCTGATGGTCTCTTCTGAAACCCGTTCATGTACCGGCAGGCGTTTCGTATATTCCCCAATGGCGCTTCGAAGGATTTCCTTCTCTACATCATCCATCCTCACAACCTCCTCGATGCGCTGCTGAGCAGAAAGTCCGCTCCTGTCCAGGTTATTATTCTTTATAATATTGGTGACCTTTTTGTTGAAAAGCTTGGTGAACTGTATGCTATCGGTAGCCGACTTCAGGAAGCCCGAAGAAACCTTGTAATCTTCTTCCAGAATCGATTCCGTCTGATAGTAAACTTCATTCCTCAGCTTGTCTTCATCAACATGGAAAAACTGCGTTAGCGTTCCTCCCTGTAACACCCCTGTAGTACTGTCAACGTCTTTGAATTTAAAATAATAATTCTCGATCTCCCTGTTCTGGATTTGATCGGCTACGTCAATCAATACCTGTTTTGCATCATATGAAAATTGCTCTTCTTTGTCATCTACTGTGCTCTTTATCCAATAACCTTGTACGAAAATAATTCCAATAAGAGATAAGCTCATCAAGACGACGAGCAGGAAAAACAGCTTCTTATTCATGCCTCCAAAAGTAAGATTTTAACATTTAGGCGTCGAGTGGTTTAACCAAATGTTAACAAAAGAAGAGTGGATTTTTACCTCACTTTAAGATAATCTCGTGCAAAGTCCTAACCTGTTCTTTTGTTTGGTTGAGATTCCTGTTTTCTATAGTAAAATCAGCCAATTCCCGCTTTTTTTCATCGCTCCACTGGTTGTTCATCCGGGCGGTGATTTCCTTCACATTGCTGCGGTCGCGTTTTTGAAGTCTGCTGATCCGCTCTTCCATAGGTGCGGTCACCAGGATGTTGAGATCGCATTTTTTATAGCCCCCTTTTTCAAAGAGGATCGCCGCTTCATAAATGACATAGGCCGCCATTTGTTTCGCGCGCCATTCCTTAAAGTCCTTTTCAACAGCCGGATGTATGATGGCATTGAGCGCTTCCAGTTTTTCCTTATTGCTGAAGACCTGCGAAGCGATGAATTTTCTGTCAGGCTCATTTTCTTTGTAGGATTCCGGCCCCAGCAAGGCAATAATGGCTTTTTTTATCTCTTCGGAAGTGTTCATCAGCCTTTTTCCGGCATCATCGGCGATATACACCGGCACCCCCAATTCCCTGAAAGAAATTGGCCACGGTAGTCTTTCCGCTGCCGATACCACCTGTGAGCCCTACTACTTTCATCGCTTGATCACGAATTGAATTTTCCTCTCATTCAGCCTCACATTGGTCACAAAATCGGGCTTGTCTACCACTTCTGCTAAAAGATAATCATCTCCCGGCTGCACACTATTGTAGTCACAGACCACCCTGAAATCACCGGCTTCCACCATTTCGTAATCTTTTAGATTCACCTGGTAATACACCATTACTACTTTAGGAAAGATCACCACATTAAGATTTGGGGGAACATTCAGTACTTCTACCGCGATCTCTAGCCTGCCTTCGGTGAACTTCTGTACCTCCTGCGAATATTCCACGCTTGTCTGGTAAAAGCTAAGCATGCCCATATCAGAGGTATCGATCTTCACCTTCCCGCTCAGGTCTTTATTGATATTGTTGATCTTCAGGTCTACGGTTTGCACTTCACTAATCGTATCGATCACGCTTTGGGGGCCGCTAACTTTGATGGAGTCGGGCGTAAGACTCACCTGCTCGCTGGCAGAATATCCCACTGCGTACGACAGATCAAGCCGTGGTACCACCTTCACTTTCTTGTCTTGTTTTGGCTGAAAATCGATCTTAATGCTGTCCTTTATAAAATTAGAATCTTCGAGATTCACATCCAGCTGACCCTCAATTTCATCGGTGTGGTTATGAAGCACATATACCAACTGCTGATCTATAACTTCGGCTTTGCTGAGATCGATGGTAAGCTCGGGACGAAAGATCTGAAAATCCCACAACAGTACGAAGCCTTTCTCCTGCAGCCGGAGATCGAGGGCTGTAGGTTTATCTGCCAGACTTTTATCGAGAGGAGCGTTGACATATTTCACCGGGATCTCGATTACCTGGGTATATTCCTTTCCGAACTGCACCAAAATCCAGATAAGCGTCGAGAAAAGAAGAAAAAAACCAAAGGTTTTTACATTCGCCCTTTTGAAAGGTTTGATCTTGATACTTACTTTTTTACTCATTTCTTAAAGAATAGTTTCGGAAATTTCTTTTGCGGCTCCCGCTTCATCACCGAGATCTGCCATACCGACTCGAGGAATCCTGTGCCATAACCGTAAAACTGAATAACAGTGGCTATTATGGCGAGGCCTGCTATTTTTAAACTTCCTGTTTTCACAAGGGCATCCACAGCCAATAGTAAAAAATAGAACAGATACAACCCAAGAAAAATCCAGTGAAATTTCAGCAACAAGATAGCGAAAATGAAGCCCAGAATAAAGACGGAAGGAAACCAATAGGTGATTTTGGCCGATCCCGGATGCCATTTATTGAGAATTGGTCTTACCAGTCCAAATTTGTGCACTTGCTGATAGAATTTTTTCCAGTCGATACGCCGCTTGTGATACACCACCGCTTTTGGAGCCAGGCAGGTTCTGAAACCTCCTTTTTTTAGCCGAAGTGCAAGATCGGGATCTTCCCCGGGGTGAATTTGGCCAAATCCGCCGCTACTTTCGAAAGCCTTCCGCGAAAGCCCCATATTGAAACTGCGCGGTTGAAAACCCGATTTCTTCTTGCCTCTTATTCCGCCGGTAGTCAAGACCGAAGTCATACTATAGTCGATGGCTTTTTGAATATCACTGAAATCCTTGTGTGCCGCATCGGGCCCACCGAAACAATCACAGTATTCCTTCCGTAGAAAAGCATCTACTTCTTTCAAATAATCTTCCGGAAGGATCACATCAGAATCGAGAATGAGGAAATAATTGCCTTCTGCCCGCTGCATTCCGTAGTTACGGGAATCGCCGGGACCTGAATTGGGCTTGCTGTAATAGCTGATATGTAGCTCCCCCAGGAATTCCGTTACCACTTCTTCCGAAGAAATTGTAGAACCGTCTTCGACGATCACCACCTCAAAACTGCGGTCAAATTCCAGCCTGCTCATGCTTTGCAGCAGCTCCCTGATTTCGTCGGGACGGTTAAAGACGGGAATTACGAAGGAATATTCCAGGTTCATTCGGTAAAAATACTAAACAAAAAAAGACCTTGAGACGGTCTTTTTAGCAAATTGAAAAAATAAGGCTGTCTTAAAAGTAGCTGAGCGTCATTCTGAATTTCAGCGTAACGAAATCAAACCTTTAAGACAGCCTCAATAGTTATTTATTCTCTTCATTCTTGACGAAAGCATCCATCACCTCCTGGCTCACTCCCATATTGGAGAAACCACCATCGTTGTAAAGGTTCTGTAGCGTGACGCGACGGGTGAGGTCTGAGAAAAGGCTCACCGTATAATCAGCACAATCCTGCGCGGTAGCATTCCCCAGCGGCGACATCTTGTCGGCATAGGCAATAAATCCGTCGAAGCCTTTTACTCCCTGCCCGGCAGTAGTTGGAGTTGGAGACTGCGAAATGGTGTTGACACGTACCTTTTTGTCTTTTCCGAAGAAATAGCCGAAGCTACGGGCGATTGACTCCAGATAAGCCTTGTTGTCGGCCATATCGTTATAATCAGGAAATACGCGTTGCGCAGCCATATAGGTGAGCGCTACGATGCTTCCCCACTCGTTCATTGCGTCCTTTTTATAAAGAACCTGCATGGTTTTGTGGAAAGAAACCGCTGAAACGTCCCAGCCTTTAGCAGTGTAATCGTAATTCATATCGGTGTAGTGATTGCCCTTACGAACATTCACCGACATTCCGATAGAATGAAGCACAAAATCGAGCTTTCCGCCAAGGATCTCCGTTGCTTTTTGAACAAGGTTTTCAAGGTCTTCGATTTTGGTAGCATCGGCAGGAATAATCTCCGAGCCTGTTTTTTCTGCAAGGTCTTTGATATTCCCCATTCTCATGGCGATAGGAGCATTGGTAAGCACAAACTCACCACCTTCTTCGTGGACGCGCTCTGCAGTTTTCCAGGCTATGGAATTCTCATCCAAAGCGCCAAAAATGATTCCTTTTTTTCCTTTAAGCAGGTTATATGACATGTTTTTTGGTTTTAATAGTTGTTTCGCGCCGTAAAGATAGCAAAATTACTTTCAGGCGATATTCTTATTCTAATTGAGCAAAGCCCTGGCATGAGCACGGGCCGAGTCGCTGATGTTGTTCCCTCCCAGCATCATGGCCAGCTCCTCTATCCTCGCCTCGGTTTCCAGTTCGGTAATTCGCGTAGCGGTAACTTCGTCCACATCTTCTTTAAAAATCTTAAAATGACTGCTGCCCTTCCCGGCGATCTGCGGCAGGTGCGTAATGGCAATCACCTGCATGGAATTCCCCATCTTCTGAAGAATCTCTGCCATTTTTTGTGCAATATCGCCGGAAACACCCGTATCGATCTCGTCAAAAATAATGGTGGGCAGGTTGCTTTGTGCCGCAAGAATACTCTTCACCGCCAGCATGATCCTGGACAATTCTCCGCCAGAAGCGGCCTTTTTCATCTCCTTGAAATCGCCACCTTTGTTAGCCGCCAGGTACCAGCCGAGTTCATCGCGGCCATTGGCCAAAAATTCCTTCTTTTCATTCAGCTCTATTTTGAGACGCGCATTCGGCATACCCAGATCGGCAAGTTTTTTCTCTGTTTCTTCAATAAAAGGAGCAATGATCTTCTCCCTTTTTTTATGAATTTCTGAAGCTATAACGGCCAGTTCCTTTTTCTTGGCTTCAATGGCTTCATTGGCTTCAGTCAGGGCAGATTCCGCATTTTCACTAACGGAAACCTTCTTCCGAAGCTCTTCGGAAATCTGAAGCATTTCTTCAATGCTGCCGGTATTGTGCTTTTTCTGAAGGTTATAAATTACCTGAAGTTTGGCGTTGGTAGCCTCGAGTTCTTCCGGATTAGCCTCTACCCTATCAAGCGCTGAAGAGACCTCTTCAGCTATATCGTCGAGTTCAATGATCACGCTCTGCACCCGCTCGTGCAGATTTTCATAATTCGATGAAAAAGAAGCGATCTTCGCCAGATTGCTGCGCATTCCCTTCAGCGTGGAAAGGCTCCCGATCTCTTCCTGACTGGCAAGATTGAAGGCCGCACTCAGCTGTTCGGTGAGTTCTTCCACATTGTTCAGCTCTTCATACCGCTCTTCCAGTTCTTCCTGCATTCCCGGTTGAAGTTTTGCTTCTTCGAGTTCATTCAGCAAAAACAGGTTGTAATCGTATTCTTTCGCCGCCTGCGCCTGCTCTTCTTTGAGATCTTCAGCCTTCTTCTGAAGTTTTTTCAGCTGCTTTAAATTCTCACGGTAATCGAGAATGAGCGCGTCATTGCCCGCCAAAGTATCGATCACCTGGAACTGATAATCGTTATTGCCAAGACTCAGCGTCTCATGCTGACTGTGAATATCGATAAGATGTTCCCCGAGGGCGTTAAGAGCATTGAGATTTACAGGAGTGTCGTTTACAAAAGCGCGGGATTTTCCTGAAGCCAGGATTTCACGTCGAATGATCGTGCTGTTCTCATAATCGAGATCCTGCAGCTCAAAGAATTCCTTCAGCTTATAATTGGTGATATTGAAGGTGCCTTCTATCACACACTTTTTTTTGGAATCCCTGATGGAACCGTAATCGGCGCGATCGCCCAAAAGCAAACCAAGAGCCCCGAGCATGATGGATTTTCCCGCACCGGTTTCGCCTGTAATAATGGTAAAGCCCGGCTGAAGACGAATATTTATATCTTCAATAAGGGCGTAATTCTTTATGGATAAAGCTGTTAGCAAATTTTCGGAATTTGAGCTAAATATACGTGAGAAATAATTGCCGGTCAAACCGGAAAAAAACTTATTGCAGGTTTCTCCAGTTTTTGGCATAACGCGGCGCAATGGCACTGAGCACCTCCTGAAGATCGGGTCTGTTAATTGGTGGTCCACCGCTAAAAATATCGGTGACTTCATCGGCCTTGGCATCAAAAAAGGTTCTCATTAACAGCGAATTTGAACGGCGGTCATTCATAGGTTTGAGTCCGGCCAGGGCATCGGCAACGGCATTTTTACCAGCCTCCACATCATCATACATCACGTCAAGACCAAGCCGGTGATACTGGTAAAGCGCCTGCCGGTATTCGGCATAGGTATTGGCTAAAAGATCGGTGTTGAGCCTGTATCGGGAACGGTTTCCGTCGCTTGCTTTCCAGCCGCTCTGGCCTCCTTGTTGCGCGGTTGAAACTATGCGATTCGCTTCTTCAAAATAAGACGTTCCTCCTTCCGGAGAAAAAGTATCGGCGTCAATACCCAAAACGGTATAAACATAATAGGAAATTACCGAAACCAGGTTCGAACTATAGGAATTCTGGCTGTAGTTCAAAGGCTGATATTCCCGGTAATTAAAACTGAATTGTTCGTCGTTGAAGTTGAAGACCGGCGTCACCATGGTAGAACCGTACACGGGCCGCGAAGACTGCACCTGAATGGTCCCGCTGAAAGATTCGCCCTCAAAACTGTTGATGGTAATGAACATGCTGCAGTTGATCTTCTCCTCTTCCCCAAATTTCTTGTCGGTCCAGGTAGTTTGATTCACAAATTCTGAGAGAGCCCGCTGCAACGTCTTGAAAACAGACTGGTTTTCCTTACCTGTTTTTTCGGCATTGATCACGATCTCACAATTGAGTTCCTGTGCGCTCAGCGGCAAGAGCACGAATATCAACACCAAAACTGTGAACCATTTACGCATCTAACAAATGTACAATTTCATTCAATATATCGGTCGCCACTTCCGATTTTGGTTTAAGTCCGAAGGCCTTTTTTTCACCATTGGCGAAGAGAATGGTGATCTTATTTGTGTCTTTCCTGAAACCCGCACCTTCATCCTGCATGGAATTCAGCACAATGAAATCAAGATTTTTCCGCTCAAGCTTGGATTGGGCATTTTCTTCCTCGTTGTTGGTCTCCAGGGCAAAACCTATCAATTTCTGATGCTTTTTCGCTTCTCCCAGGGAAGCCAGGATATCCTGAGTTTTGGTGAGTTCTATCACCAGGTTTTCTTCAGCCTTCTTGATCTTCTGGTTGGCAACCATTTTAGGTTTATAATCGGAAACTGCCGCTGCGGCGATCACCACATCAGCTACCGCATAATGCCTGTGAACCTCGTCATACATCTCCTGCGTGCTCGTTACCCGGTGAAGTTCTACGGAATCATCTTCGACCTGAAGATGCGTAGGCCCCGAAACAAGGATCACCTTAGCTCCCAGGTTCGCCGCGGTTTTGGCCAATTCGAAACCCATTTTTCCGCTGGAATGGTTTCCTATAAAACGAACGGGATCTATAGCTTCGTAGGTAGGCCCGGCGGTAATAAGTACGGTTTTATTTTTCAGCGGAAGGTTTTTTGACAATTCCTCTTCAAGGAAATTGATGATCTCTTCGGGCTCAGCCATTCGGCCTTCCCCATAGAGGCCGCTCGCGAGTTCGCCGGAAGCAGCCGGGATCATAATGTTCCCGAAACTTTCAAGCTTAGCGAAGCTTTCCGCAGTAGAAGGATGTTTGAACATGTCAAGATCCATCGCCGGAGCAAAGAATACCGGGCATTTTGCAGAAAGATAGGTGGCCAGTAAGAGGTTGTCGCTTTTTCCCGAGGCCATTTTGGAAAGTGTATTGGCCGTTGCCGGGGCTATAAGCATAAGATCGGCCCAAAGGCCGAGTTCTACATGGCTGTTCCAGGTAGCATTCTCATCTTCTTCATTGGTGAAAGAAGACAGCACTTCATTTTTGGACAGCGTTGATAAGGTAAGAGGAGTTACAAAATCTTTGGAAGCCGGCGTCATGACTACTCTTACCTGAGCGCCGGCTTTAATGAATAACCGTACTAACGAGGCCGACTTGTATGCGGCAATACCTCCGGTAATGCCTAAAAGAACCTTTTTGCCCCTTAGTACAGACATAAGCTTTTACCTACTCTTCAGCATCTTTAGTGTTGCGGTAGTAGATCTTGTCTTCCAACCACTCCTGAACAGCCAATGCATGTGGCTTAGGTAGTTTTTCGTAGAATTTAGATACTTCTATCTGTTCCTTGTTCTCGAAAATCTCGTCAAGGCTATCGTTATAAGTAGCAAATTCGTCAAGCTTCTCCAACAATTCTTTCTTGATCTCAGAATTGATTTGATTGGCTCTTTTCGCTACTATAGAAATAGCTTCATAAATATTGTCGGTTGGTGCGTCTACCAGGTTCTTGTCTATGGTGGTAGTATTTACCGGCGCATCAATCTTTTTCACGTCCATCATACTTGCTTTATTAAAAATTTTGTAACCTTGATTTTATATCTTCATCGGAAGCTTTCAACTGCTCCACATATTCTCCGTTTGGGTAATATTTCATGTAATTTTGAGAGTACTCCTGCGCCTCCTTAAGACGTTCTTCCATCAGGCTTCTGTAACTGTTGATGGCCAGCTTGTACGCCGAATCAAACTTGTAGTACAAAGCCGCTTCCCTGAAAGGAGAGCCCGGGTTATCGGAAACGAAATTGTTGAACGAAACGATCGCAGCCTTGTAATCTTCAGTATGGTGATACTGTTTCGCGATCTCAAAGGCTTTTTTCTCCAGTTTCACCTGAAGTTCGCTCGCCATCTTATTGGCTTCCGCTACATATTGGCCGTCAGGATAGGCGTTCAAATAATTCTGAAGTTCGACAATCGCTTTTTCCGTATCGCTTTGATCGAGGAAATAACGTGGCGAAAGTTCATAATAACTGCGCGCTTTCTTGAAAGAGGCTTCTTCTGCCTTTTCGCTGGTTGGATAAGACTGCACGAAGCGCTCAAACTGATATGATGACAAATAATAATCTCCCAGCTGATAGTAAGTATCGGCAAAAAGATAGCTTAGCTTCTGCCCCTGAGGTTTCCCACGAAATTCAGGTACGATCTGCTCGAACAAACGAAGAGCTTTCTTATATTTCTTATTGCTGTTTTCCTGTTGGGCTTCGCTGTAAAGTTGTTCCGCCATGGTGTATTTCTTCCCGGTATCGTCGTTTTTCAATACCTTTTGATATTCACTACAGGACAGCGTTACAAGTAAAACCCCTAATAATAAGATTCCTTTTTTCATCATTTGTAAAAACATCTGGCAAAAATACATTTTTCTCCACTATAAAAAAAACTTTCCGCGCGCACAAGAAGAACCTACGTAAGCGGCTTTTATTGCGCTATCACCGGCTTTTCTTTTTCACACAAAAGGAGGCTGTCTAAAAAGTTCCTATTTCGTCAAGCTGAGATCCCTGGTATAAAATATCTGGCGGAGGAAAAATGACGGCAAATTCTATTTAACAGAATTATTCTTGTGAACGAGGGGAAAATTCTTCTATAAAAGAAAAACGTCTAGCTAAATTTGTTTCAACTTCTAATTAATTTTGATTGTCAATTAGTTTGGATCCTGAAATAAATTCAGGGTGACGTTTTATAGACTTGCCAGACAGCCTCCCTTTTTTCTTTATTTTCTGCGGAAGTTAAAATTCCTCTACAAAATGCCCAATCTTTCCTGAAAGTGCTTCGGAAGCTTTCACCAGCGGCAGCCTCAGGTTATCCTGAAGGATCTTTTTCTTTGCCAGCAGTGCCTTGATACCCGCCGGATTCCCTTCAGCAAAGATCATCTCGATAGCAGGCGCGATCTTATAATGAAGCTCATAGGCTTCCTTCACTTTCCCTTCCAGCCCGAGCTTTACCATTTTTGAAAATTCCGCAGGAAATCCCTGCCCGATTACCGAGATCACTCCCTTTCCTCCCGCAAGGGTCATAGGCAGCGTAATCATGTCGTCTCCCGAAATTACGAGAAAATTCTCAGGCACCAGGCTAATGAGCTTCATGGCCTGCACCATATCTCCTGCAGCTTCTTTTACTCCAATCACATTTGAGAATTCCCGCGCAATGCGGTTCACGGTCTCCGGAAGAATGTTGGAGGCAGTACGCCCCGGAACATTATAAATGATCAACGGTTTTGAAGAAGCTTCGGCCACCACTCTGAAATGCTGATATATTCCCTCCTGGGTCGGTTTATTATAATAAGGAGAAACCGAAAGCACCGCGTCAAAAGCATCGAGGTCAGAAGACTTTAGTTCTTCGGCCACGGCAGCAGTATTGTTTCCGCCAATTCCCAAAACCAGCGGAAGTCTCCCCTTGTTTTGCTCCACCACAGTTCTCTTTACCAATTCTTTTTCCTTCCTGTTCAGGGTAGCGCTCTCGCCGGTAGTTCCCAACACCACCAGGTAATCTATACCATTCTGGATTTGATCTTCCACCAGCTTCTGCAGCGCCTCAACATCTACACTCATATCACTCCTGAAAGGAGTAACCAAAGCAACACCGGTTCCAATAAATTTATTCATTGATTATTTTTTATCACATTTTCTGCTTAACACCAGTCTCTAAAAAGCCTCAATTCCCGGTTTTAAAGGAACCGGAACGACTAAGCAGGTACTATTACAGCTTATTTTCGGCGACAAATGTAAATAATTCAGCAGAGATTAAAATACAAAGAATCCAGCTTATAATAGCCTTCGACGCATATTTCACAGCTTTGTTTATTCTGTTATAAAAAAAACAAAACTGCAGCCCCAAAAGAGGAAAGTTGGATGGTTTTGTCCAAAGAAGCGAGAACATTTTTTATTTCGGTTTTATAAACTCTATATCTTTGCAATCCAAATTCTACCTTCATGAGTCTCATTAAAAAAACGAGCCTGCTCCTGGTGCTGGTTCTTCTGGCCTCTTGCGGTCAAAAGGTTCAAAAAACTGAAGAGACCGGCAAAAGGATCGCCATCAGCGATTCTATTAAAGCCGACACTGCTATTGCCAACTACATCAAGCCTTACAAAGAGCACCTCAACAATACTCTTGACAGTACGCTTGCATACAACCCTCAAAATCTTACTGAAAAAAGCAGACGGACTGAACACCGCTTTAGGCAATTTGATGGCCGATGTCGTTATGCAGCAGGCCAATCCTGTTTTTAAGCAACGTACCGGCAAGGATATCGATATGGTTTTGCTGAATTCAGGCGGAATTCGCTCCGATCTCAGCAAAGGAAATATTTCCAGGAGATCGGCCTATGCGCTGATGCCTTTTGAAAATGAAATTGTAGTCACCGAACTTTCCGGAGAAAAAATGAAGGAGATGCTCGAATACCTGCAGCAGGGAAAAACCGCGCATCCCATCAGCGGAGCACAAATAACATTGGACAAAAATTACGACCTCCTCGAAGCCCGCATAAATGGCCAGGAATTGGATCCTGATCAAAATTATTTCGTGGCGACTTCAGATTATCTGCAACAGGGCGGCGACCATATGGATTTTTTCAAAGATCCGGTACAACTCTACCATCTGGATTACAAGATCAGAAATGCCCTGATCGATTATTTTGAAAAAACCGACACCATAAAAGCCAAAGCCGATCAGCGTTTTATTCAGCTTAAATAAAAATCTTTTTCGAATGAAAAGAAGAAATTTCATCCAAACAACCTCAGCAGCCACAGCCTTTATAGGTCTTGGCGGACTTTCAGCTCTTTCCTTTAAGCCGAATTACGAAAAACACATCACCATTTTGCATACCAACGATGTGCATAGCCACATTGAAGCTTTCCCTCCTAATGATGCGCGTTTTCCGAATATGGGAGGTGTGGCAAGAAGAGCCACTTTAATTGAAAAGATTCGACAAGAGAACCCGAACACCCTGCTTTTGGATGCCGGCGATATTTTCCAGGGAACTCCTTATTTCAATTTCTATGGTGGGGAACTCGAATTCAAGCTGATGAGCAAGCTGAAGTACGACGCTTCCACTATTGGAAACCACGATTTTGATAATGGCATCGACGGGCTTTACGCACAGCTTCCCAACGCGGAATTTCCATTTATCTGCTCCAATTACGACTTCAGCAATACCATTATGAGCGGCCATACGCAGCCCTGGAAGATCTTTGTAAAAGACGGGGTGAAAATCGGCGTTTTCGGGCTGGGTGTTGAACTGGACGGTCTCGTAACCAAGAAACTTTATAAGGAAACGGAATATTTAGATCCTATAGAAACCGCGCAGGAAATGACGCGATTGCTGAAGCAGGAAAAGAATTGCGACCTCATCATTTGTCTTTCCCACCTCGGCTATGAATATCAGGATGACAAGGTCTCCGATCTTAAATTAGCCCGAAAAACTGAGAATATCGATCTCATTATCGGCGGGCATACCCATACTTTTCTGGATAAACCAACTGTCGAAACCAATAAGGCAGGCAAAAAAGTACTGATCAACCAGGTGGGCTGCTACGGACTTTACCTTGGCAGAATCGATTTTTACCTGGACGATGAAAACCTCGAATCAGGCGGAGTGAAGATCGCGGTTTAGGCTACTCTACCATCTGCAGAAATTCATCTTCACTAAGCATCTTCGTGCCGAGTTTTTCAGCTTTGGCCAGTTTACTAGGCCCCATATTCTCGCCCCTCACCAGGTAATCGGTTTTGGAGGAAATAGACCCGGAAACTTTTCCGCCGTTATCTTCGATCAGTTTTTTGAGCTCATTCCTGGAAACCTTTTCAAAAACTCCCGAGATCACAAAACTGTGACCCTGCAGTTTATCGGTCTGGTTTGCTAGTTTTTCTTCGGAAACGGCCAATTGCACACCATATTCCTTCAGGCGTTCCACAATTTCACGGTTTTCTTCGGAAGCAAAAAAGTCGACCACACTCAGGGCGATGCTTTCGCCGATGTCTTCCACATTGATCAGTTCTTCGGCTGAAGCTTCTTCCAGAGCTTCAATATTTTTAAAATGTTTGCCAGTTTTTTAGCAACAGTCTCCCCCACATAGCGAATCCCAAGCGCAAACAGCACTCGCTCAAAAGGAATCTCCTTGGATTTTTCAATTCCGGAGATAAGATTGTCAGCAGACTTCTCGGCCATTCGCTCCAATGGCAACACCTCTTCCTTCTTCAGCATATAGAGATCGGCGTAATTCCCAATGAGCCCGGCATTGACAAGAGCGGTCACCGTTTCCCCGCCAAGACCTTCAATATCCATGGCTTTTCGGGAAATAAAATGTTGGATCCTGCCAATGATCTGCGGCGGACAGCCATTATAATTTGGGCAGTAATGCTGAGCTTCGCCTTCCTTTCGTACGAGTTCGGTGCCGCACTCAGGACAATTCGTGGCATATTTCGTAGGTTCTGATTCCGGGTCGCGTTTGGTAAAATCTACCCCAACTATCTTCGGAATGATCTCCCCGCCTTTTTCCACAAAAACGGTATCGCCTTCCCGAACGTCCAGCTTCTCGATCTGATCGGCGTTGTGTAGGGAAGCTCTTTTCACCACCGTACCCGCCAGCTGTACCGGCTCAAGATTAGCCACAGGAGTAATGGCTCCGGTTCGCCCAACCTGATAGGTAATCTTTTTAAGTTTAGTGCTTTCCTGCTCGGCTTTAAATTTATAAGCCATGGCCCAGCGCGGCGATTTGGCGGTATACCCAAGTTCATCCTGCTGTGCAAAATCATTTACCTTCACAACTACCCCGTCGGTCTCGTACGGCAAATCATGGCGGTTCTTATCCCAGTAATTGATGTATTCCATCACGCCGCTCAGGCTTTCCTTGAGCTCGGCCTCTTTCGGAACTTTGAAACCCCATTCCCTCGCCTTTTCAAGCCCTTCATGCTGTGACTTTACAGGCAGCGCATTACCGATGAGGCTGTACAACAGGCAATCCAGCGGACGCTTTGCTACCTCGGCGCTGTCCTGCAACTTCAGGCTTCCTGAGGCTGTATTCCGCGGATTCGCATAGGGTTCTTCCCCGGCTTCCACTCTTTCGGCATTCATTTTCGCGAAACCTTCATACGGCAACACAATTTCCCCGCGGATATCGAATTTCTCCGGAAAATCGCCCTGCAACTTCAGCGGAACCGACCGGATGGTTTTCACATTATGGGTAACATCATCTCCCTGGAAACCATCGCCCCTGGTCACGGCGCGCTTCAGCAATCCATTTTCATAGGTGAGGCTAATCGAGGCGCCGTCATATTTTAATTCGCACACAAACTGCACCTTTCCGCCCAGCAATTTCTCCATGCGCTTTTCCCAGTCTTCGAGCTCTTCTTTAGAATAGGAATTCGACAGCGAATACATCCGGTGATCGTGCACCACCGTTTGAAAATTTTTGGTCACGGCGCCCCCTACCCGCAAGCTGGGAGAAGTCTCATCATGAAATTCGGGATGTTTTTCCTCCAGTTCCTGCAATTCCTTCAGCTTCATATCAAAATCATAATCGCTGATCTCGGGCTTGTCAAGAACGTAATATTGGTAATTATGGTGATGTAATTCTTCGCGTAGTTCGTTTATCTTCTTTTCGACATCCATTGGGTAGTCCGGTAAATTTGTTGATTATTTTAGACAGTTTTCAGCTCATTATTAAGGAACTGAAGGTGGCAGGATTTCTCCTTATGAGTGAATTCTATTTCGAAATCGGAAGAAAAAGCCTTGTCTCCCGTGGGAAACCAGTCTTTCATATTTTTGTTGATGGTGATGAACAGCCCCTGCGGGTCGCCGATAGCACAAAATCTTTCGAAGCTCCCGTCAAAAATTTCAAGGCTGCAGTTTTGCTGCAGAAAATCGAATTTCTCCTGAATATTCTCTGTTGGGATTCCAATCTCACTAATGCCCACGATACTTTTTCCTGAAAAAATAGCGCTTTCAGGTTTATTGAGATGCCCCCGGGAAATAAATTCTATCACATTCTTATCTTCATCATAAAAATAGACCGATTTTGCATCCCAGTTGCTGAAGTCTATAATTTCATCGCTGTTGCTCTTCAGGATTGAAACCCGCTCCTTCAACCACCTCAGCGCTTCCTCCTCCTGCTTATCAGGAATGTGAAAAGCAATATGGTAAGGCGTCGATTTCTCCCGCTGCCTGAACTCCAGCACCGAATAACCCGCTATTAAATTGAAATGCTCTTCGCTCTGGTTCCGGATCTCCATCTGAAGGTTATCACGGTAAAACTTCAGCTGCTCCTGCAGCTGAGAAGTAAAAATGGTAAGTTTCCGGATTTTCATAGCAGCAATTATTTCAGCAGATTAAGTCTGGTTCTTATTCATCCATTTTGGAACAGCCATAGGTTTGAAATTGCGCATTTTTTGCAGCAATTCTTCGGCGTCTTCTGCGATGAGAAGAATATCAAAATTCTCTTTTTTCAGAAGACCTTTGCGCACCATCGTTTTAAGCATCTCAATAAGATCATCGTAAAAACCATTAATATTCAACAGCCCGATTGGCTTCTTGTGCAGGCCCAGTTGCGCCCAGGTCACGATTTCAAATAGTTCCTCAAAAGTTCCAAAACCGCCGGGAAGAGCAATAAAACCATCGCTCAATTCATTCATTTTCAGCTTGCGTTCGTGCATATCTTCGGTGGTGACAAGCTCGGTGAGATTGGCATGCACCACTTCTTTGGTCTTCAGAAAATCGGGGATCACTCCCGTCACTTTTCCTCCATTCTCAAGCACCCCTTCAGCGAGGCGCCCCATCAGGCCCAGTTTGCTTCCGCCGTAGACCAGATCGATCTTTTGCTTTGCCAGGATCCCGCCCAGACTATGTGCTGCTTCGATGATTTTGGCATCGTTCCCGTCGCTGCTTCCGCAGAAAACGGCCATGCTTCTCATATTATTCCTATTCGCTTCTTTCAAAATTCCTATTGTTTTATTCCCTTTAGCATTCTGAAATTATCAAAAATATCTTTTCTCAATTCTGTCTGAAAACCTGCATTTTTCAGCATTTCTTCGGTTTCGCGACCCAGATATTGATTGATCTCAAAGTAAAGAACTCCGTTTTCTCTCAATGCCTGCTGCGCTAATTTCGCAATTTTATTATAGAACACTAAGGGATTTTCGTCTTTTACATAAAGTGCGCCCTGCGGTTCAAAATTGAGCACATTCCTGTGCATTTCTTTCTTCTCAAGCTCCCGAACGTATGGCGGATTGGAGACAATCACATCGAATTGCTCTGCAAGAGAATCCAGTTCTAGAATATCGCCCTGCAAGAAATTCACCTTCACTCCATTCTCTTCGGAATTTTGTTTAGCTGTTTTCAAAGCTGCTTCTGAAATATCTATCGCAAAAACTTCAGCCTGCGGCAAATTCTTCGCCAGGCTCACGGCGATACAGCCGCTGCCCGTCCCGATATCCAGAATTTTGAGCTCTTTTTTTTCCGAAGAAAAATCATCGAGGATCCATTGCACCAGCTCCTCGGTTTCCGGCCGCGGAATAAGCACGTTTTTATTTACCCGGAACTTCAAACCGAAAAATTCGGTCTCGCCAATTATGTGCTGCACCGGCTCGTGCTGCTTCAGCCTCTCCAAAGCATCTTCAAAACGACCAATTTCGGCTTCAGCAGTCATGAGATTTGGATCCAGAGCTAGCTCCAGGCGTGACATTCCGCAGGAAAGCTTCCGCCAGTAAATAAAAAAAGGAATTGATCTCCTCGCGGGGATACTCCTCCTTTAACTCTGTAAAAAATTTATTTTTAAACTCCGATATCAGCATCCTCTTGACTAAATACTCAATTCTCAACACTATTCCCTATAGATCCTTGAGCATCCAGACGGTACAATTGTAGTGCCCCGTATCGCCCATCGGTTTCTCAAGAGATTCAAAGCCCGTCCGGCTGTAAAGTTTTCGGGCGTGTTCCATATAAGGCAATGTTTCAATATAACATTGGGTGAAACCCTCGGCTTTTGCAAACTTCAGGCAAGTATCCATCATTTGCGTTCCCAGGCCTTTTCCCCTGGCTTCAGGAAGGAAATACATTTTCTGAAGCTCACAAATTTTCTCTTCATGCCCCGGAAGAGGCGCAATCCCGGCACCGCCGATCACCTTTCCATTTTCTTCCACTACAAAATAATCCATCCGCGGGTGCTCATAGGTTTTGCACATATCGTCGAGAGCTTTGTCCTCATAGGCAGTTCCTACCTTAGGCACGCCCATTTCGACTAAAACCGATCTCACTACCTTCGCAACCTGCTCATTGTCTTCGGGTTGAATTTCCCGGATTTTCAAAGTATTCATTCTGTTAATTAATCCTATTTTTGTGGAGGTGAAGATACACGAAAAATATATAAAAAGGTGCATAGAGCTGGCCCGAAACGGCCTTGGACACACCTATCCCAACCCGATGGTAGGCAGCGTGATTGTTCACGAAGACCGCATTATTGGCGAAGGCTGGCACCAAAAAGCCGGAGAGGCGCATGCCGAGGTAAACGCGATCAATTCGGTGAAAGATCCGTCGCTTTTATCCAAAGCTACGATCTATGTGAGCCTGGAACCTTGCAGCCATTATGGCAAAACTCCTCCCTGCAGCGATCTTATCGTCGCAAAGGGAATAAAAAAAGTAGTGATCGGGACCATCGATCCTTTTTCAGAAGTTGCCGGGAAAGGAGTGAAAAAACTGATGGACTCCGGCTGTGAAGTAAGGGTAGGCATCCTGGAAGAGGAATGCCAGGAGCTCAATAAACGCTTTTTCACCTATCACCTCGAGGACCGGCCGTACATCATTCTCAAATGGGCGCAATCTGAAGATGGCTTTCTGGCGCCCACGAGTAAAGTTGAGAGAAATCCGGTGTGGATCACCAATATCTATTCCCGCCAGCTGGTTCACAAATGGCGCGCCGAAGAACAGGCGATCATGGTGGGAACCACCACGGCGGTAGCCGATAATCCAAAATTAAACACCCGGCTTTGGGACGGCCCAAATCCCGTGAGAGTGGTATTGGACCGGACCGGACGCATTTCTGCCGACTCTGCACTTTTCGACGGAAGTGCAAAAACCATCGTCCTTATAGATTCCCGCGAATACGCCGGAACCCGGGTAAAATCGGCTAATGTTATCTATGAAAGCATTCGATTTGACAAAGACCTCACCGCGCAGATCTGCCGCATTTTACACAAATACGAGCTGCAATCGCTCATTATTGAAGGCGGAAGGCAAACCCTTCAGACTTTTATTGATGCCGGACTTTGGAACGAGGCGCGGGTTTTCACCGGAAGGGTTCAGCTAAAAGAAGGAACCCGAATCCCCCGTTTTTCAGGAGAGCTTATAGAAGAATTAAACATTGAAGAAGACAATCTCAAGATTTATAAAAAATGATCAAAACGCTGATTTTCGATTTTGGAGATGTATTTATAAACCTCGATAAACCCGCGACTTTGAGGCGGCTGAAGGCTCTCAATATCGATGGTTTCACCCCTGACACCGTGGAGAAAAACCTGGAGCTGGAAACCGGCAGGATCTCTTCGGAAGAATTTCTGAACCATTATTTGGAAGAATATCCGCAGCTGGATAAGGAAAAAGCGGTGGAAGCCTGGAATGCCGTCCTGGTCGATCTTCCGGAATACCGCTTCCGCTTCATCAAAAAACTTGCGGAACAGGGAAAATACCGGCTCATTCTGCTCAGCAACACCAATGCCATCCATATCGATTGGGTCAAAAAGAATGTGCCTTTCTTCGATGATTTCAGGAAGTGTTTTGATGCTTTCTACCTCTCCCACGAGATCAATTTCAGAAAACCCAATGTGGATATCTACAACTATGTGCTGGAAAAACATCATCTAATCGCGGCGGAATGCCTCTTTATTGACGATACCGAAGAGAATATTGAAGGCGCCAAAAAAGCCGGCCTGCGCACCTGGAAGCTCGAGCCGACGCATGAAGATGTGATAGACCTCTTTACCACCAAAAAAGAGCTGTTTTGATCTACCTGCTGCTCAGTATCCTTTCTTCCACGGTGATCTTCGTGGTTTTCAGGCTTTATAACAGGTATGGCGTGAACACCCTACAGGCGATCATTGTGAATTATTACGTGGCCTGTACAGTAGGTTTCTTCGGATATATTGAAGCCGGAAGACTGAGCCATATTACTTCGGAAGCCTGGTTTCCGGGGATTTTAGTGCTGGGAGCGCTGTTTATTCTGGTGTTCTACCTGGCCGCCCTCACGACTCAACGCAGCGGCCTCTCGGTAGTTTCAGTCGCCACGAAGATGTCGGTCGCTATTCCTGTTTTCTGCGGAATTTTCCTCTATAACGAAAGCACCGGTTTTTTTAAGATTCTCGGTATTTTCCTGGCTCTTGCCGCAGTGTACCTCACCTCGATTAAGAGCAAAAAGGGCATTAGCATTAAAAAGAAGAACCTCATCTTGCCCCTGCTGGTCTTCCTGGGTAGTGGAATTATTGACACGACGATAAAATTCCTGGAAACTACTTATGTTGCTGAAGATGATGTTGGCTTCTTTTCTTCCTCCATCTTTGCGGTGGCGGGCATCATTGGTACTTCTATCCTTATAGTCCAGGGATTCACCGGAAAACTGAAGATCAGAGGAAAGAATATTCTTGGCGGGATCGCACTGGGAATTCCGAATTATTTTTCAATCTATTTCCTGGTTATGGCGTTACGCAGCCCGATGTTCGAAAGTTCAGTGCTCTTCACCATCAATAATGTAGGGATCGTTCTCGCTTCCACGCTACTGGGAATCACTCTTTTTAAGGAAGAACTCATCAGGAAGAACTGGATAGGCGTGGCTCTGGCAATTATCGGTATCTTAATGGTGGCCAATGCTTAGCTTCCGCAGAAAAGAAAAATGAATGAAAGACACTTATAAAACCATAACGAAAGCTTCGGAAGAAGTGTTGTTCAAAGACCGAAATTCGAAGTTCTACGGCTATGCTTTTCCGGTAAAATCTGAAGAAGAAGCAAATGAACACCTGGAAGAGCTTCGGAAAAAACACCACAAGGCGCGGCACTGGTGTTACGCCTGGCAACTAGGCAAGGAAGAGCATCACTACCGCGCCAATGATGACGGAGAACCATCGAATTCTGCCGGAATGCCTATTTACGGGCAAATCCAGTCTTTTGAAGTAACCAATATCCTGATTGTGGTGGTAAGATACTTCGGCGGAGTGAAATTGGGCGTGGGCGGGCTTATCAATGCCTATAAAACTGCCGCACAGATGGCGCTGGAAAACTCCAATATCATCAAACGCACGATAGACGAAGTCTTTGAAGTGAAATTCGATTACCCCGAGATGAATACGGTAATGAGGATCATCAAGGAAAATAACTTGAATGTGATCGAGCAGAAACTGGAGTTGGATTGTAAGATTTATCTTTCGGTAAGAAAAAAAGAAGCCGAAGATATCTTCAATAAATTTGACAACACCTACAAAGTGGAAATCTCAAAATTGGAAGATTAATCCTTCAATTTCTCCAAAACATAATCAGGACATTTTATCGGCCGCTTGGTTTGGGCATCCATAAAGACCAAAATCGTACTTGCGGTAGTGAGCAATTCTCCCTTCTGATTACGGATAAAATAGTCAAACTCAATTTTAACATTTGGCAACTCCTTCAGCTTCACCTCTATCTTGAGATTATCATCAAAAACAGCCGGTTTCTTAAAGCGAAAGTGCATTTCATAAACAGGCAGCATGATGCCGTTCTCCTCCATATTTTTGTAGGAAATTCCTAGCTTGGTGAGCCACTCAATACGCGCTAACTCCAGGTATTGCGCATAATTGCCATGATGCACCACTCCCATCTGGTCAGTTTCAGCATATCGGACTTTAACAAAAGAATAGTGAGTTTTCATTGAAATATTAACAGGATTATCGGCTTAGGTTTCGTACTTTGTAATCGAAACGAAGTATGCATAAATTTTTCTTAAAATTCAACCCTAAAAAGGTTTTTTTTTTACATTTTTTGTTCACATATTTGTTTCATCAAAGTTTGAGAAAAACCTCTCTTACGTCTTTTTCAGAACTTTCTACTAATCAATAAATAACGTATTCACTAGCATGTCGGAAACTGCGCAATCAGTTTGGAATAACTGTCTGGCTTTTATAAAAGATAACATCACCCCACAGGCTTATAAGACCTGGTTTGAACCTATACAAGCAGTAAAACTTACCGATTGTGCTCTGAGTATTCAAGTACCTTCAAAGTTCTTTTACGAATGGCTCGAAGAGCATTACGTTAAGCTATTAAAAGTATCCCTCACACGGGAGCTTGGGGAGAAAGCAAAACTGGTGTATGTCATTAAAATGGAGAACACTTACGGGAACAAACTACCGTTTACCGAAAAGATCCCGAGTACCCAACGTAGCAATATGGCTTCACAAGAAGTAGATGTACCTATAAAGAATAGAAATCCGGAGCTAAAGAATCCATTTATCATTCCTGGAATCAGAAATGTAAAGATCGAATCTCAGCTCAACCCAAGCTATAACTTCGAGAATTTCCTGGAAGGTGATTCCAACCGCCTGGCGCGTTCTGCCGGCAAGGCTGTAGCGAACAAACCGGGAGGAACTTCTTTCAACCCTTTGCTGATCTTCGGCGGGGTTGGTCTCGGAAAAACTCACCTGGCCCATGCTATTGGAGTGGAGATCAAGGATAATTATCCCGAAAAGACTGTTCTATATATTTCCGCGGAAAAATTCACGCAACAATATATTGAGTCGGTTAAGAAAAACAACCGTAACGATTTTATACATTTTTACCAGATCATTGATGTGCTGATCGTGGATGACATTCAGTTACTTTCGGGCAAAGCCGGAACACAGGATGTATTTTTCCACATTTTCAACCACCTGCACCAGAACGGAAAACAAGTGATCCTGACCAGTGATAAAGCACCGGTGGACATGCAGGATATCGAACAACGCCTTCTATCGCGTTTCAAATGGGGACTTTCTGCCGAGTTGCAGCATCCCGACTTCGAAACCCGGATTTCGATCATTAAAAACAAACTGTACCGCGACGGAGTAGAAATGCCCGAAGAAATCGTCGAATTTCTTGCCAACAACATTAAGGCTAATATTCGCGAACTGGAAGGTGCGATCATTTCTCTTATCGCCCACTCCTCCTTCAATAAAAAAGATATTACTCTTGAGCTGGCCAAGAAAATCGTTGATAATTACGTCAAAAACACTAAACGTGAGGTTTCTATAGATTATATCCAGAAGGTGGTAAGTGATTATTTCCAGATGGATGTGGAAACCCTACAGTCTAAGACCAGAAAGCGACATATCGTACAGGCAAGGCAGCTGGCCATGTTCTTTGCGAAGAAATTCACCAAAGCTTCACTGGCAAGCATCGGTTCGCAGATAGGAAAGCGCGATCACGCGACCGTATTGCATGCCTGCAAAACCGTTGACAACCTTTCTTCCACCGATAAGCAGTTCAAGAAATTCGTAGAAGACCTCAACAAGAAACTCACCGTATAATTACAGATTTTATGAAAACCAGGGTATTAATGGTGTGCCTCGGCAATATTTGCAGATCGCCCCTGGCCGAAGGTATTCTGAAATCGAAGGTAGATTCCGGGAAAGTCGAAGTAGATTCGGCCGGCACTGGCGATTATCATATTGACCATGCTCCCGATCCACGTTCTGTCGCCATAGCGCGACGCTATGATCTGGATATTACCGATCAACGCGGAAGACAATTCCAGGCTTCCGACTTTGACCGTTTCGACCACATTTTCGTGATGGACAACTTCAATTACAAAGACGTTATTTCCCTCGCCCGTGACGAAGAAGACCGGAAAAAGGTGAAACTCATCCTTAACGAGATCTTTCCCGGTGAAAATGTAGATGTGCCCGATCCCTATCATGGCGGAGAACAGGGTTTTGAAAATGTTTATCAAATGCTCGAAGAAGCCTGCGAAAAGATCGCCCGCAAACTTGAAAAAGAATAGTCGAATGCCTGACTCTCCTTTCAAATACTCCGGAAAACTTTACCTCATTCCTACTACTCTTGGAATCGCCAATGCGGCCGAGGTGCTGCCGGAAAGTGTCTCAAAAACTATTGAAAGAATCGATGATTATATCGTGGAGAACGAGAAAACAGCCAGGCGCCACATCAAATATCTTGTACCGGAAAAAAAGCAACCGCTGCTGAAGTTTCACAGTCTGAACAAATTCACAGACCCCGCTGAAATTCCTGGTTTCCTGGATGCCTGTAAGGAAGGCAAAGATGTAGGGTTACTGAGCGAAGCCGGCTGTCCCGGTGTGGCCGACCCTGGTGCTGAAATTGTAAAGCTGGCACATCAACAGGGAATTCAGGTGGTGCCTCTAGTAGGACCTTCCTCTATCCTCCTGGCGATGATGGGCAGCGGCATGAACGGACAAAGTTTCTGTTTTCACGGGTATTTACCAATAGACAAAAAGGAAAGAAAGCACGAACTGAAGAGTCTTGAAAGAATTTCTTCGGAAAAAAATCAGGCGCAGGTATTTATTGAAACGCCCTACCGGAATGACAAATTTCTGGAAGACATGAAGCAGAGCCTGCATCCCGCCACACGGCTTTGCGTTGCCTGCGACCTTACTCTTCCTACTGAATTTATAGTTACCAAGCCAATTTCGGAATGGCAGAAAACAAAAGTAGACCTACATAAAAGGCCTACAATTTTCGTTATTCAGAAGGATTAAATAGCCTGCACTACAGCCTTCGGATATCTTTCGGTCTTGATAAAAGAAGTATCATAGCCCCCGAATTTCTTCATATAGACCTTGATCGTAGTTCCAAAAGCATCGCTGAAAGCCTGCGCTCCCCAACTTCTAAGATATTTTTTCACACTTCCGGGGCCGGCAAGATGTGCCGCCGCCAGAATCCCAGATTCGGTAACCTTTACTCCGTTGATCACCTTACCCGAAAACCGATCAATATCTCTGTGAAGAATCCATTTGTTGCGGGAAGCATTCGCGTAGAAAGCGGCCTCCTGCAGCTCTGGAGAATTCAGGAACTTTTGTGTATTGTAGATCCCAACCAGGGCCAGCGTACCTTTTCCAAACTGATACTTCCCAAGATAGCCGTATTTATTTACAGTAGTGTAGTTCCCACGGCTCTCTTTGAAGCCTAAGGCTTCCCGGAAACCGAGGTAAGATTTGCCCAATTTAGGATATACCAGAAAATCGGCTTTCTCGATTTCCAGTTCTTTATTCTTCACCGGAGTAACGTCGTAATCCATATCCAGGTCCAGACTGGCAGTAGAAAAAGAACTTAGGTTTGCTGCTTCTTTAGTTGAAAAACTAAAGAACAGGGAACCTGCTAAAACAGGCAAGATTGAAAATTTTACAACTTTCTTTCTCATTACAGTTGTTTTCTGAAGAATCAAAGAGTGAAATTTTTCACTCTAATCAGGTCCTTCAAATTGCGAGCGCAAATGTACAACAAATTTTAATAATTTGATATACAGCCTGTTAAACAAATTGTAAGGTTTCGCCATACCTTAACATGGCTGTAAGAAAAGGAGCCAGAAGGGGTTAGAGCTTTATTAACGAAAATGGAACTTTTAGCCTCCTATCTTTTTATTCCCTGTTTGTTAATCCAACGCACATATTCCTGCTTATTGCGGTTATGCTGCGCTAAAGTTTTGGCAAATTTGTGGTATCCAAAATTGTTCACATCTGCAACAAAATAGAAATAATCGTGATTTTCATAGTTTAACACCGCCTCTATCGAAGAAATATCTGGCATGGTGATAGGCCCGGGAGGAATCTCTTTGTACATATAAGTATTATAAGGGGAATCAAGGCTCAGGTCTTTGTAGAGCACCCGCTTTATAATAGTGTCAAAATTCTTCGTCTGTTTTTTAATAGCATAGATAACGGTAGGATCTGCATCAAATTTCCAACCTTTTTTATAGCGGTTCATATAAACCCCGGCCACGCGAGGGCGCTCGTCTACCTTCGCGGTTTCCTTCTGCACTATAGAAGCCAGCACCGTTACCTGTTTGGGAGTGAGACCTATGGAATCGGCTTTTTTCAGGCGTTCTTCAGTCCAGAAGCGATCGTATTCCTTCTTCATTCGTGCGCGGAACTCTTCCGCAGAAGTATTCCAGAAGAATTCATATTTATTCGGGAGGTACATGGCCAAAGCGTTTTCCCCGGTGAAATTATTTTCCTTCAGAAAAGTAGAATCCTTCATGGCTTTCAGAAGAGAAAGACTGTCTGCTTCGATCTCTTCGGAAATTCTTCCGGCGAGATCCTCCAGGCGCTCCTGATTATTGAAAGTAACGTTAAGAGGCCTGTTTTGGCTGCGGAGCACATTCACCAAATCATTGTTGTTCATGCCCTTCCGCAGAATATAACGCCCGGCCTTAACATGACCGGTATATCCTTTCTTCTGGGCTACCACATTGAAGGTCTGAAGATCTTCCACCAAAGGCCGAAGACTATCAAGAACAGTTTCATAGCCGGCTCCGGTTGGAATTAGAACCACCGCCCTCTCTTCAGAAAAAGCTGTATTTGCCGAAAAAATGCTGTTGTATATATAATAGCTGAAAAAGCCAAGGCCTACCACTCCCATAAGAGAGATAACCATAAGTATTTTTCTAATGTACATTGTTGATCAATTGATATAATATTTCGTCCTGGTAAGTTCCGTTTACCAGATTCCATTCCTTTTTAACGCCGATCTTTTCGAAACCTTGTTTCTCGAAAAGCTTAATGCTCCCGGAATTATTTGCAGCTACATTCGCATAAACCTGGTGTAATGCCAGGTGAGTAAAGCAATACTTGCAAATGAGCGAAAGGCTTTCGGCGCCGTAGCCTTTGCTGCGGTCGGCAGGATCGGCAATGACAATGCCCAGCGCGGCACGGCGGTCTTTGGGTTCAAGATCAAAGACATCGATCAATCCGATTGTCTTTTGATCATAATCGCTTATTACCAAACGCAATTGTTTCACCTCGTAAACATCCCGGTGAGAATTCTGCAGATATTTCTTGATCAGAAACCGCGAATAAGGAGTTTGGGTGGCACTAAGCTCCCAAAGATCTTCCTGATTCTCGATTTGATGAACAAAATCAAGATCCTCCGGCTCCAGCGCCCTCAGATATATTTTTTCTCCCCGTAAGGTTAGCATTCAATTTCTCCTTTAAAAACCTGTTCTGCGGGTCCCGTGAGCCACACATCAGTATAGTGGTTATCGCCTTTTACAAAAGATACCTTCAGTTCTCCACCGGGAGCGATCAGTTTCACTTCATTGTTAACAGCCCTTCCTGAAGAATGTGCCGCAATAGCCACTGCAGTGACCCCGGTTCCGCAGGAAAGCGTCTCATCTTCTACCCCTCTTTCGTAGGTACGAACAATGAAAACATCTTCTTCTTCGCTTTCCACGAAATTCACATTAGTACCGCCATTCTTATAGTCTTCGGAATAGCGCACCGCCGCACCTTCCTTCTTCACGTCGATGTCCTTTACGTTTTTCGTAAAAATAATATGATGCGGAGAACCCGTATTCAGAAAAGAAATATTTCCGGATTGATCGACCTTCTCCACGTTTTGCATCTGCAAACTTACAAGTCCGTCTTTTACTGTAGCCTTATGAGGTCCGTCTACGGCGGTGAAAGAAGCTTCATTTTTAATGATACCGAGGAATTTGGCAAAAGCCACCAAACAGCGGCCGCCGTTTCCGCACATACTGCTCTCATTGCCATCGGCATTAAAGTAGACCATTTTAAAGTCGTCCCCGGCAACTTCAGGTTCTTCCAATAAGATCAGTCCGTCGGCTCCAATCCCAAACTTACGATCACAAAGCTTTTGGACCAGTTTGGTATTATTTTTGGATAGAACCTGCCGACGATTATCGATCATTACAAAGTCGTTACCCGTGCCCTGGTACTTATAAAAAGTAACTTTCATCATTCCATTTTTAAGAGGCACAAATATACAACAAAGCAGAGGATTTTGCCGGTGTTAAATGGTCGTTAATCCTGAAAAGAACGAACCGAAAAACTTTTAATTTTACTCAGTATTAACCTCATAAATCTTACACAGAAAATGAAAAAATTAGCAAGTTTGCTGATAGTCTCAGTTCTTGGCGGAGCATTGACTTTAGGCAGTTACAAGCTATTTTTTGAAGATCAGCACGAGGCCTTTTTACCCCAGGATTCTTCAAAAGTAAACAATGTTATTCCCGCCAACCTCAGTACCCGAAGTTACGGCACCAATCCCGACTTCACCGAAGCCGCCGAGAAAACGGTACACGCGGTGGTCCACGTAAAAAACATTACCGTCTTTAAGGGCCCGCGGAATATTTGGGAATACTATTACGGACAAGAGCAGGGCGGAAAGGCGCTTCGCGGAATAGGTTCCGGAGTGATCATTACCCCCGACGGATATATTGTCACCAACAACCACGTAATTGAAGGCGCCAACGAACTTGAAGTAACCCTGAACGACAATAGGACGTACCAGGCGAAGGTGATAGGATCTGATCCTGTTTCGGATATCGCCCTTATAAAAATTGATGCAAAAAACCTCGAATACATTCCTTTCGGTGATTCCGATAACACGCGACTTGGAGAGTGGGTACTGGCCGTAGGAAATCCCTTCAACCTGAAATCGACAGTAACAGCAGGAATTATTAGCGCCAAGGCACGGGATCTAAATTCAAGTGATAACACCCCGCAATCTTTCATCCAGACAGATGCCGCCATCAACCCCGGAAACAGCGGGGGCGCATTGGTGAACATCAATGGAGAACTCATAGGAATAAATACCGCGATCACTTCACAAACCGGGAGTTATATAGGTTATGCTTTCGCTATCCCTTCTAATAATGCCCGAAAGATTGTTGAAGATATTATGGAATTTGGTGACGTTCAACAAGGAATTCTTGGAATCCGTGGGGGCAGCGTGACTCCCGAAGCGATGAAAGAATTCGATTTGAACACGGCACAGGGTGTAATTGTTGCAGATGTGACCAAAGGAAGTGGCGCCGAGAAAGCTGGCATCCAGCAAGGAGATGTGATCAAACAACTGGACCAGGTTGAAATCAGGAAATTCTCAGACCTCGCAGGCTACATCAATACCAAGCGTCCAAATGAAGAAGTAAAGGTTAAGCTGCTGCGAGACGGAGAAGAACAGGAATACACTGTGAAACTTACTAAACTTGAGACCTATCCCATCCAGGCGATCGGACTTGAAGTTGCTAATGCTTCTTCAGATGAACTGGAAGAGTTCAACACCGGCCACGGAGTTAGGATCAGCCGAACTTTAGAAAAAAACCTTCCGGCAGAAGAGTTGATCGGAAATATTATCACCGAGATCGACAATCAGGCCGTAAACAATATTCGTGACGTACAGCGGATCATGGCGAAACGAAGCCAGGCAGAGCCTATTGTAGTCACTTTTGTAGATAAGAACGGACAAAAGCAACGGCTTGTCTGGAGATAAAAGAACCGAAAATCGACAAAAAAGACTCCTTTTACTGAGGGGTCTTTTTTTGCGCAAATTTCTTTTACGAAAACGTTTGAAATATATACTTTTGCGCCATCTTAACAAACAACATAACGAGTAATGAGCTTTAATAAAGTTTACGAAAAGGAGCTTGCTTTCCAGGCCGACCGTCGCAGAGCAACGGTAGAATTCATTAAGATCGTGAGTGATCTTTGGTATGACAAATCAATAGAACTGGTGCTCTTCCGCAACCAATTGATCAACCGGAATGTGAGCGATATTTTGAACCTGCATGAGTATGCAGGTGAATTTGTACAAAAACCCATATCTATTTTTGATTCGGTGGAAATCGCCAAAGCCATTGGAGATCTTGACCTTCCGCCAGCCAAACTCGATATTGGCAAACTCACCTATGAATATCATCTGGAAGATTCAGAATACAACAATGCCATGGCCTTTGTTGCCGACAAACTGAAAGATGCAAAGAAAAACGGCAGCGTTACTCCCAAAGACGTGGTACTTTATGGCTTCGGAAGAATTGGAAGGCTTCTGGCAAGAGAGCTAATGACCAGGACCGGGCAGGGCAATCAGCTACGGCTTCGTGCCATTGTTACCCGTGGAAAAGTAGACAGAAGTGTTCTGGAGAAAAGAGCTTCCCTGCTGCGAAATGATTCTGTACACGGAGATTTTTCAGGTACCGTGAGCATCAATGAAGAGGTTTCCGCATTGATTATTAATGGTACTACGGTACACGTGATCTCAGCCAATCAACCCGAAGATATTGATTATACCGCCTACGGAATTGAAGATGCGCTCATTATCGACAACACCGGAGCCTTCAGAGACAAAGAGGCTCTGGAAAGACATCTTACTGCGCCAGGAGCAGCCAAGGTTCTATTGACCGCTCCCGGAAAAGGAGTTCCGAACATCGTGCACGGGGTGAACCACAAGGAATACAACCCCGATGAAATTTCAGTATTTTCGGCAGCTTCCTGTACTACCAATGCCATCACTCCTGTTCTTAAGGCCATCGAGGATTCGCTGGGCGTCGTTCACGGCCACCTCGAAACGATCCACGCCTATACAAATGACCAGAACCTGGTAGATAACATGCACAATAAATACCGCAGAGGTCGTGCAGCCGGGCTCAATATGGTAATCACCGAAACCGGAGCCGGTAAGGCAGTAGCCAAAGCTTTACCCGTTTTTGAGGGCAAACTTACCTCCAATGCTATTCGGGTACCTGTTCCCAACGGTTCCTTAGCGATCCTGAACCTGGAGGTAGAGCGGGAAACTTCACTGGAAGCTGTGCACAGTATCCTGAAGAAATACGCCCTGGAAGGAGACCTGGTAGAACAAATAAAATATTCCATCGATAATGAGCTCGTCTCAACCGACATTATAGGTTCTTCAGCACCTTCGATCTATGACAGTAAAGCGACGATCGTTTCGGACAACGGTAAAAACATCATTCTGTACATCTGGTACGATAATGAATACGGCTATAGTCATCAGGTTATAAGATTGGCCAAATACGTGGCCAAGGTGAGAAGATACACCTATTATTAATAAGCATTTCCATAGCTCCGCCTGTCTGGCGGAGCTTTTTTTAGCTATTTTTTAACGTGATTTATTCCATAGAACTTTCAACTTTGGATAAAGCCCCATAAAAAATGGCCGATAAAAAACAACGAAAGATCTCCCTGAAAAAGAGGTACAGGCTTCCGCTTTTGATCGTCCTCGTATTATTAATCGCCAGGATCCTTCTTCCCTACTTTCTGGAAAAATACGTCAACAAAACCCTGAATAACATCCCGGGATATACCGGGCATGTTGAAGATATAGATGTAGCGCTTTACCGCGGAGCCTATGTCATACAGGGCCTGGTGCTGCAAAAGGAGAATGCTGCTACCACAACGCCGCTTCTCGATTTTCCTAAAAATGATATTTCTATCGAATGGAAGTCTTTGCTTGACGGCAGGATCGTAAGCGAGATAGAGATGTATGATCCTGAATTTAATTACATCTTTGAAACCCAGAAAAAGGATTCCCCGGAAGGAAAACCAAACACCGACGACTGGACAAGAGCGCTCAAAGATCTTGTTCCCATACAAATAAACCATCTGCGGGTCCACAACGGCACGACCAATTTTGTGCAATTATCTGCCGATCCCAAAATCGATATGTTCTTCAAAAATATCGAGCTGCAGGCCACGAATCTCAGCAATGTCGTGAACCAGGAGAAAACCTTGCCTTCCAATCTCAATGCCACTGCCATTTCTATGGGTAACGGCAATGTTTCCCTGAAAGGAAATTTGAATTTATTGAAAGAAATCCCTGACATGGACATCAATTTTTCCCTTGAAAAAGCCGATGTTACCGCGCTAAACAATCTCACCAAAAAATATGCAGGTGTCGATTTTGAAAAAGGAACTTTTGAACTTTATACTGAATTCGCCATTGCAGACGGGTATTTAAAGGGATATATCAAACCTATGTTCATAAATACTACCCTGCTCGGAAAAGAAGATCACGGCTTTTTCGAAAAACTTTGGGAGGGTTTCGTAGGAGTTCTTAAATTTGTCTTCAAGAATCAGGGTACCGATACGCTGGCAACAAAAGCTCCTCTGGAAGGAGATTTGAACCAGGTAGAGTCGGAAATGATCCCTACAGTCTTTAATATTTTTAAAAACGCGTGGATAAAGGCATTTTCAGAAGATGTTGATAAAAACATCAATTTCAAGGATGCCGTAGAAGAAAGCAAGAACCCGGAAGAATAACCTCCCCCCTCCCGGAGAATTTTCAGAAAAATCAGATAACGGCAATAAGTCGGTAACAGAGGCGTTGTCCTTGGTAAATTAAACCCTAAGTAATGAAGAAAGCTATTTTTACCTTTTTATTTTTTACCGCGATTTTCTTTCAGGCCGCGGCCCAGCAAGATACGATCAGCTCAGAGAATCCCGTACAAAGTCAATTTCAGGATTTAATCGAATCCTCCAACAATTACCAGGGCTATAAAGTGGTAGACTATGATGACCTTATCAAGCTCCGCAATAATACCAACCAGTATGTGCAGCAGCTCAAAGATGAGATCGTCAGTAAGAACAATACTTTAGACAGTCAGAATCAGAAAATAAACGATCTTCAGGACGAGTTGGCAGCAACAAAGGAAAACCTGCAAAAGGTGACTGAAGAAAAAGACGCGATAAAGTTCCTCGGAATGCCTTTCAGCAAAGGCAGCTATATGGCAATGATGTGGGGAATCGTTGCTTTGCTGGTGGTTGCCCTTTTATTTTTCATCTATCGTTACAAGAGCTCAAACGCAACCACGAAAGAAGCCAATCAAAGACTGAGAGAAACCGAAAAAGAATTTGATGCCTACCGGGCCAAAGCTCTGGAGAAAGAGCAACGTTTGGGAAGGCAACTGCAGGATGAAAGGAATAAGGCTAATAATTAAGAAGTTCTCTCTTACAATCCTCAATTTATACTCTCAAAAAAGAACAAGCAAAAATGCGTATTGACATAATTACTGTCGTTCCCGATCTTTTAAAAAGTCCTTTTGAAGCATCTATTCTGAAGAGAGCGATCGAGAAAGGAATGGTAGAAATACATCTTCACAATCTACGCGATTATGTAACCGATAATTACCGGCAGGTGGATGATTACCAGTTTGGTGGCGGTGCCGGAATGGTGATGATGGTAGAGCCTATCGATAAATGTATCTCGCAGCTGAAGAGCGAACGCGAATATGACGAGATCATATATATGACGCCTGATGGCGAGCGGCTAACCCAGAAAACCGCCAATACGCTATCCCTTCGTGAAAATATCATTATTCTGTGCGGCCATTACAAAGGCGTGGATCAAAGGGTGCGTGATCATTTCATCACCAGGGAAATTTCAATAGGCGATTATGTTCTGTCTGGAGGTGAACTTGGTGCGGCCGTGCTATGCGATGCTGTAATTCGGCTTATTCCGGGTGTGTTGGGAAATGAAACTTCGGCACTCACCGATTCTTTTCAGGACAACCTACTCGCCCCACCTGTATACACCCGACCTGCGGAATATAAAGGCTGGAAAGTGCCCGAGATACTTACTTCAGGTAATTTTCCGAAGATAGAAGAATGGAGAGAAGACCAGGCTTATCTTCGCACAAAAGCCCTTCGCCCCGACCTGCTGGAAGAGGATGAAAAATAAAGGAATTTCTGCCTTGTAAATAAAAAATTAATTTCTAATTTTGCACTCATTCTGAAATAACCTCTGGCGAGAACCGTGAATGTTGTTCCAGTTTTATTTTTAAACTATCAATTATGGAATCGTTAATCCAATACGTCCAAGACGAATTCGTTGCCAAGAAAGATCTTCCTCAGTTTTCTGCTGGAGATACCATCACCGTTTACTACGAAATTAAAGAGGGGCAAAAAACCCGTACCCAGTTCTTCAGAGGAGTTGTAATCCAGAAGAGAGGAACCGGAGCTTCACAAACTTTCACCATCAGAAAGATGAGTGGAACTGTTGGAGTTGAACGTATTTTCCCTGTGAACCTACCTGCAATTCAAAAAATTGAGGTGAACAAACGAGGAAAAGTAAGAAGAGCCCGTATCTATTACTTCAGAGGTCTTACTGGTAAAAAAGCCCGTATTAAAGAAGCGATTAGAAAATAATCTTCTATTCAATATAATGAAGCCCCGCCTGCCAGCGGGGCTTTTTTAATACCCTGATTTTCAACTAAAAAAAAGTTAAATTTCTTTCAAAAAAGGATTCTTTGAACTATATTTATTAGTGGAATTCAAGACTTGAAGAGATGACAAAAGGATTCTCCCGGGCGAAGAAATTCCTGTAAAGCACAAGATCTTTACATAGGTTGTTATCTTCTATATAACGCTCATTTTTTGCCAGGTCAAAAATAGTTTGAAAGATAACAACTAATTTTGAAGCGGTTTATGACCATCCAGGGTCTTAGAACGTTTCAGGTGAGATAACACACACTGGGAGTTATTCCCTTTAGGATGTTTAAAGTTCAGTGATAACGTGTTATTTCAGTAGAAGCCATTTCATTTTAGAAACTAAGATGAAATGGCTTTTTTATTGGCCTAAATTTAAGCAGATCTTAAGAAGCTTTATCCCTTCCGCAGCTATGAAAAAAGCCTGAAAAACCTTATATTGCGCGAGACTCAATGCCCCTGTAGAACGGGGCTTTGTTGAGTGTTGACAGCTCAGAAAAAACAAATCACGAAATAACCAAAACAATGACACAGAAATCGAAGATTGTCTATACCAAAACCGATGAGGCGCCGGCTCTGGCTACTTATTCCCTACTCCCAATCGTTCAGAAATATACAACCGCAGCAAGCGTTGACCTTGAAACCAGGGATATCTCCCTTGCAGGAAGAATCCTGGCCCAGTTTCCCGAATACCTGAAACCAGAACAAAAGGTGAACGATGCTCTTGCTGAACTTGGAGCACTTGCTAAAAAACCGGAAGCGAATATCATCAAACTTCCCAACATCAGTGCTTCTATTCCTCAGCTAAAGGCAGCTATCAAGGAATTGCAAAGCAAGGGCTACGACCTTCCCGATTATCCGGATGATCCACAGAACGAAGACGAAAAGAAGATCAAGAACACCTATGACAAAGTAAAAGGTAGTGCCGTGAACCCCGTGCTGAGAGAAGGAAATTCGGACCGACGCGCTCCTAAGGCGGTCAAGGAATTTGCCAGAAAACATCCACATTCCATGGGAGAATGGAGCTCAGATTCCAAGACGCACGTGGCCACCATGCAAAGCGGGGATTTCCGTGCTAATGAAAAATCGGTAACTGTTTCTGAAGAAGGTGACGTTAAAATCGAATTTACTTCTACTTCAGGAGAAAAAACTATTCTTAAAGATAACCTTCACTTACTGAAAGGAGAAATCGCCGATGCGACGGTGATGAGCAAAAAGGCGCTTGTAAAATTCCTTCAGGAACAGGTGCAGGATGCAAAGGATAAAGGCGTGCTTTTCTCTCTTCACATGAAGGCAACAATGATGAAGGTTTCAGACCCGATTATTTTTGGTCATGCTGTAAAAGTATTTTTTAAAGATGTTTTTGAGAAATACGGAAATGAACTCAAGGAAGCGGGAGCCGATCCTAACAGCGGACTTGGAGATGTGTTGAGCGCCCTTGACAATCTTCCTGCAGAGAAAAAGAAACAGATTGAAGCTGATATCAAAGCCGATCTTGAAAACGGACCTGACCTGGCCATGGTAAATTCTGATAAAGGAATCACCAACCTGCATGTGCCAAGCGATATTATCATTGATGCTTCCATGCCAGCCATGATCAGGACTTCCGGCCAAATGTGGAATGCTGAAGGGAATACTCAGGATACAAAAGCCGTAATTCCGGATAGCAGCTATGCCGGAGTATATGACGCTACTATCGAATTCTGTAAAAAACACGGTGCTTTCGACCCTACTACTATGGGAACTGTTCCTAATGTAGGATTGATGGCGCAGAAAGCCGAAGAATACGGTTCTCATGATAAAACATTCGAAATTCAGGGCGACGGAACTGTTAGGGTGATCGACTCTAAAGGAAATACGCTTCTGGAACATAAAGTAGAAAAAGGAGATATCTGGAGAATGTGCCAGGTGAAAGACGCTCCTGTTCAGGACTGGGTCAAGTTGGCTGTAAACAGAGCTCGTGCCACAGGCATGCCTACCGTTTTCTGGCTGGATAAAGACCGTGCCCATGACGCAGAATTGATCAAAAAAGTAAACCAATACCTTCCGCAGCACGACACTGAAGGTCTTGACATCAGGATCATGTCTCCTGTTGAAGCTACCGAATTCACTCTTGAACGCGTGAAAGATGGTAAGGACACCATCTCGGTAACCGGAAACGTACTTCGGGATTATCTTACCGATCTTTTCCCGATCCTGGAACTGGGAACCAGCGCCAAGATGCTTTCTATTGTTCCTTTGATGAACGGCGGTGGATTATTTGAAACAGGTGCAGGAGGCTCTGCTCCAAAACACGTGCAGCAGTTCCTGGAAGAAGGTCACCTGAGATGGGACTCACTTGGCGAATTTCTGGCTCTGGCGGTTTCATTGGAATACCTTGGAGAGAAGTACGACAACAAAAAAGCGCTTCTTCTTGCCGAGACCTTAGATACGGCTACTGAAAAGTTCCTTGACAACGGAAAATCCCCTTCCCGAAAGGTGAATGAGCTTGATAACCGTGGCAGCCATTTCTACCTCGCACTTTACTGGGCAGAAGCTTTGGCAGCACAGGATAAAGATGCAGAGCTAAAGGAATATTTCACTCCACTTGCCAAACAGTTGGAAGAAAACAAGGACAAAATTCTTGAGGAATTACTTGCAGCCCAGGGGTCGCCAGAAGATATCGGCGGCTATTACAAACCTGAGGAAGAAAAGGTGAAAAAAGCAATGAGGCCCAGCGCCACGCTTAACTCAATTATCGCTTAATTTCGGCTTTTCCGAAGATGAATTTTATAAAGCTGCCGGAAAACCGGCAGCTTTTTCATTTACCTGCAGAGTATCTGGAATATCAAATTTCAGAAAAAAACCAGCCCGTCATGGGTTTTAGAATTAGACTTAACTAATGTATATTTACCTAAAAAATTGAAGATCAGCCGGGCATTTCTTTTTTCAGTCCTTTTCTTATGCAATGCCATTTGGCAACTTCATGCTCAGGAAAATTTCACCCTGAACGGTACCATTACCGATGCTTCGAGCAACGAAACCCTTATTGGGGTAAATGTGATCATTCCGCAGCTCAGCAAGGGCGTGGTCACCAATGAATACGGGTTTTACTCCATAAAATTACCTGAGGGAAAATTTGAAGTGGAAATTTCCTACCTGGGCTATCAAAGCATCAGGAAAGAAATAGAGATCACTTCAGACACCCATCTCAATTTCCGGCTTTCCGAAACTTCTGAACTCCTGGACGAAGTGGTGATCGATCAGAATGTGGAAAAGCTGAATATTAAGAGTCCGCAGATGAGCCAGAATAAACTTTCTATCAAGACCATCCGCCAGCTGCCGGTGATTTTCGGGGAAGTTGATGTGGTACGCTCCCTGTTGCTTTTACCGGGTGTTTCCAATGCGGGCGAAGGATCTTCAGGTTTCAATGTGAGAGGCGGAGCGGTAGACCAGAACCTCATTCTGCTGGACGAAGCTACCATTTTCAATTCCTCGCACCTGTTCGGACTTTTCTCGGTCTTCAACCCAGATGCCATCAAGGATTTGACGCTTTACAAAGGTGGAATTCCGGCGAAATACGGCGGAAGGGTATCCTCGGTTTTGGATATTTATCAGCGTGACGGCAACAGCAAAGAATTTAAGGCACAGGGTGGAATTGGTGCTATTTCAAGCCGCCTTCTGGCCGAAGGACCTATCGTAAAAGATAAAGGTTCTTTCCTGGTTGGCGCCCGTAGTTCCTATGCTCACTTATTTCTGAAGCTTACGGACAACAAGAATTCAGCTTATTTCTACGATCTCAACACAAAACTGAGCTATAGGCTTAACGAGGATAATAAAATCCTGATGTCTGGCTACTTCGGAAGAGACGTCTTCAGTATGAACCAAAACTTCAGAAACACTTACGGGAATGCCGTCCTGAACCTGAGGTGGAATCATGTATTTTCTGATGATATCTTTACCAATCTTTCGGTGATCTACAGCGATTATTATTACGGGTTAAGGCTGGACTTCGTCGGATTTGACTGGAACAGCGGCATTAAAAATCTTAACCTTAAGTACGATTTTGACCATTATATTACCGATTCCTTTAAGCTGAAATACGGCCTTCACAATACCTATTATGAATTTAATCCTGGCGAAATCAAGCCTGTAAATGAGGAATCAGGAATCAACTATTTCAAACTCACGAATAAATACGCGTTAGAAAGTGCTGTCTATCTCTCGGCCGAGCATAACCTTTCAGAGCATCTTTCCGCAGAATATGGCCTCCGCTACAGTGCTTTTTTCAGGTTAGGGCAAGATTCATTAAATACCTATGAAAATGATCGGGCTGTTATTTATAATGAAGATCAGGACATTTACGAGGAAGCCACGCCAACGGGAAGTGAACACTATGACAGGGGAAAAATCCTCAAATATTTCGGGAATTTCGAGCCACGGCTCTCCCTTAGCTACAGCTTCAATGAAAATAAATCGGTAAAGCTTAGTTACAACCGCATGGTGCAGTACCTTCATCTTCTCTCCAATACCAGTTCACCTACTCCACTTGATGTTTGGGCGCCAAGCGGGAAATTCCTGCAGCCGCAGCTTCTTGATCAGGTCGCTTTTGGGTATTTTATGAATACTTCTGATGAGGCTTATTCGCTGGAGGCAGAAACGTTTTATAAACAGGTCAAGAATCGTCTGGATTATATTGATGGCGCCGATCTTATTGCGAACAATGCGATCGAACGGGTGGTGCTTCCCGGAAAAGCCAGAGCCTACGGACTTGAACTATTATTTCGCAAGAATGAGGGCCGCCTTACCGGTTGGATCGCCTACACGCTGTCCAAGTCGGAACAAAAAACGCCCGGCAGAACCCCTGTTGAAAGCGGGATCAAAAACGGCCAATGGTACAATTCAGCTTATGATAAAACCCATGATCTTAGTATTACGGCCAGCTATGACCTGAATAAAAAATGGCAATTCAATGCCAATTTCATATTTCAGACTGGGTTGCCTACCACCTTTCCGACAGGCCAGTATGAATATGAAGGCTTGACGATACCCGTCTATGCTGAAAGAAATGCCAACCGACTACCGGCTTATCACCGGCTGG
>CAVUJH010000005.1:240000-242500 GCA_963741775.1 uncultured Flavobacteriaceae bacterium
GTTATGAGTTTATAACCCGCAATAACCCGCTCCTAGAATTTCCTTTCAATACTTTTTAATGAACTTTTTCATTACTCAGGTTTAATCTTAAATGTTAAATCCTGAATTTTGAATCGCAAGCTTCGCTTGCGTCGTAGTCTCAGGCAGACTCCCTTCGTCTACCGCTCAGGATAAACTTCTCGTCTGTCTTCGACTTTGTAGTCTCAGGCAGACTCGAACTGCCGACCTCTACATTATCAGTGTAGCGCTCTAACCAGCTGAGCTATGAGACTGCATTTAGATACTAGATCTTAGACTTTTGACCTGAGATTTCTCATCTCGATCATCTCATATCTCTAATCTAATCTCTCATATCTTTTTAATTAAATTGACAAGAATCAAGACCAAAAGGACTTCTTTAAGACCATCCTTTATGATAATTGCGCTTACGCTCGAAGCGTAATGCTCTAGAAAGGAGGTGTTCCAGCCGCACCTTCCGGTACGGCTACCTTGTTACGACTTAGCCCCAGTTACCAGTTTTACCCTAGGCCGCTCCTTGCGGTAACGGACTTCAGGTACCCCCGGCTTCCATGGCTTGACGGGCGGTGTGTACAAGGCCCGGGAACGTATTCACCGCATCATGGCTGATATGCGATTACTAGCGATTCCAGCTTCACGTAGTCGAGTTGCAGACTACGATCCGAACTGTGATAGGGTTTATAGATTCGCTCCTGGTCGCCCAGTGGCTGCTCTCTGTCCCTACCATTGTAGCACGTGTGTGGCCCAGGACGTAAGGGCCGTGATGATTTGACGTCATCCCCACCTTCCTCGCGGTTTGCACCGGCAGTCTCGCTAGAGTTCCCGACATTACTCGCTGGCAACTAACAAAAGGGGTTGCGCTCGTTATAGGACTTAACCTGACACCTCACGGCACGAGCTGACGACAACCATGCAGCACCTTGTAATGAGTCCGAAGAAGGGAGTGTTTCCACTCCTGTCCCACTACATTTAAGCCCTGGTAAGGTTCCTCGCGTATCATCGAATTAAACCACATGCTCCACCGCTTGTGCGGGCCCCCGTCAATTCCTTTGAGTTTCATTCTTGCGAACGTACTCCCCAGGTGGGTTACTTATCACTTTCGCTTAACCACCCAGCCATCAATTTGGCCGGACAGCTAGTAACCATCGTTTACGGCGTAGACTACCAGGGTATCTAATCCTGTTCGCTACCTACGCTTTCGTCCATCAGCGTCAGTGTATTATTAGTGATCTGCCTTCGCAATCGGTATTCTGTGTAATATCTATGCATTTCACCGCTACACTACACATTCTAACCACTTCATAATAACTCAAGATCTACAGTATCAATGGCAGTTCTCCCGTTGAGCGGAAGACTTTCACCACTGACTTATAAATCCGCCTACGGACCCTTTAAACCCAATGATTCCGGATAACGCTTGGATCCTCCGTATTACCGCGGCTGCTGGCACGGAGTTAGCCGATCCTTATTCGCAGAGTACCGTCAGCTCCCCTCACGAGGGAAGGTTTCTTCCTCTGTAAAAGCAGTTTACAACCCATAGGGCAGTCTTCCTGCACGCGGCATGGCTGGATCAGGCTCTCGCCCATTGTCCAATATTCCTCACTGCTGCCTCCCGTAGGAGTCTGGTCCGTGTCTCAGTACCAGTGTGGGGGATCTCCCTCTCAGGACCCCTACCTATCGTTGCCATGGTAAGCCGTTACCTTACCATCTAGCTAATAGGACGCATACTCATCTTTTGGCCATAAATGTTTAATTATAAAGTAATGCTACTCCATAATACCATGGGATATTAATCCAAGTTTCCCTGGGCTATCCCCCTCCAAAAGGTAGATTGTATACGCGTTACGCACCCGTGCGCCGGTCGTCAGCGGTGCAAGCACCCTGTTACCCCTCGACTTGCATGTGTTAAGCCTGCCGCTAGCGTTCATCCTGAGCCAGGATCAAACTCTTCATCGTTGTTTTGTAAATATCTCTACAACTATCAAAGAATGTTCTACTTAACTAAATAAGTAAATGCTCAAAGACGACTCTTCTAGTCTTAATTCTTTTTGCTTATCATATTACCTAAGTAATACGATACGCGCTGTCAATTCAATATATCAATGAACGTACCCCCTCCGCCTTCGGCACCTCCCCCTAAAAGGGTGAGGATATTTCCGTCTCCGGAAGGATATTCTCGTTAAGATTAAAGGAGTCGAACCTTTCTTACTACCCGTCCCGGGATCTCGTTTTCAGTATGTGTTGGTGAACTTGATTTGCTCTGAAAGCGGGTGCAAATATACAACCCTTTTTCTTTATCCAGCAAAACTTTTTGAAGTTTTTTTTGAGAAATTTTTCTCAGCTTGTTTCTTCAAAATCTCAATACTCAAGGAACTTCGCTTCTTCTTCTCAGCCTGCAGCCTCGCTCTCATAAGCGGGTGCAAACTTACAACCTTTTTTTCGTTTCCCGCAAAACTTTTTTTGAAAAATTTTTCAGGCAATT
>CAVUJH010000005.1:245000-248583 GCA_963741775.1 uncultured Flavobacteriaceae bacterium
ACGGTTTCGCGTCTACCATTACCAACTATCGCGCCCTATTAAGACTCGCTTTCGCTACGGCTCCAGACCTGAAGTCCTTAACCTTGCTGGAAACGGTAACTCGTAGGCTCATTATGCAAAAGGCACGCCGTCACCCGTCAAAGACGGGCTCCGACCGCTTGTAAGCGTGTGGTTTCAGGTTCTTTTTCACTCCCTTGTTCAGGGTTCTTTTCACCTTTCCCTCACGGTACTGGTTCACTATCGGTCTCTCAGGAGTATTTAGCCTTGGCGGATGGTCCCGCCGGATTCATACAGGGTTTCCCGTGCCCCGCACTACTCAGGATACCACTATCAATAACACGCTTTACCTATACGGGACTGTCACCCTCTTTGGTCACTCTTTCCAAAGTGTTCTAATTCATTGTGCATCGAATATTGTGGTCCTACAACCCCATAAGGTCCGTAAACCTTATGGTTTGGGCTAATACGCGTTCGCTCGCCGCTACTAGCGTAATCACTTTTGTTTTCTCTTCCTCCGGGTACTTAGATGTTTCAGTTCCCCGGGTTTGCCCCCGATAAATCGGGTAATACGTCTTCAACGTACTGGGTTGCCCCATTCGGACACCTGCGGATCAATTTGTATGTGCCAATCCCCGCAGCTTTTCGCAGCTTATCACGTCCTTCTTCGCCTCTGAGAGCCTAGGCATCCCCCACACGCCCTTATTTAGCTTGTGTGCTTTTTGCCTTCTAATGCTCGTATTCTTTGTTACTCTTAAAGTAACTCGAATATTTAATTCGCTTCGTTATAAATTGCTCTATAACTGTAGTTTCTCGTATTCTTTGTTTCTCAATATGTCAATGAACGTTCTGGATCCAATTACCCGTTAGGTTGATAATCAACAGCTAATAACCGGTAATCTTGTTGTCCGTGGTGGAGAATATCGGAGTCGAACCGATGACCTCCTGCGTGCAAGGCAGGCGCTCTAGCCAGCTGAGCTAATCCCCCATACTCCAGTTGTGAGTTATGAGTTGTGAGTTATGAGTCTATAACCCGCAATAACCCGCTCCTAGAATTTCCTTTCAATACTTTTTAATGAACTTTTTCATTACTCAGGTTTAATCTTAAATGTTAAATCCTGAATTTTGAATCGCAAGCTTCGCTTGCGTCGTAGTCTCAGGCAGACTCGAACTGCCGACCTCTACATTATCAGTGTAGCGCTCTAACCAGCTGAGCTATGAGACTGCATTTTTAGATGATAGATCTTAGACATTAGACGTGAGATTTCATCTGCACTCATCTCATATCTAAATTCTAATATCTCATATCTATTAAAATTAAATTGACAAGAATCAAGACCAAAAGGACTTCTTTAAGACCATCCTTTATGATAATTGCGCTTACGCTCGAAGCGTAATGCTCTAGAAAGGAGGTGTTCCAGCCGCACCTTCCGGTACGGCTACCTTGTTACGACTTAGCCCCAGTTACCAGTTTTACCCTAGGCCGCTCCTTGCGGTAACGGACTTCAGGTACCCCCGGCTTCCATGGCTTGACGGGCGGTGTGTACAAGGCCCGGGAACGTATTCACCGCATCATGGCTGATATGCGATTACTAGCGATTCCAGCTTCACGTAGTCGAGTTGCAGACTACGATCCGAACTGTGATAGGGTTTATAGATTCGCTCCTGGTCGCCCAGTGGCTGCTCTCTGTCCCTACCATTGTAGCACGTGTGTGGCCCAGGACGTAAGGGCCGTGATGATTTGACGTCATCCCCACCTTCCTCGCGGTTTGCACCGGCAGTCTCGCTAGAGTTCCCGACATTACTCGCTGGCAACTAACAAAAGGGGTTGCGCTCGTTATAGGACTTAACCTGACACCTCACGGCACGAGCTGACGACAACCATGCAGCACCTTGTAATGAGTCCGAAGAAGGGAGTGTTTCCACTCCTGTCCCACTACATTTAAGCCCTGGTAAGGTTCCTCGCGTATCATCGAATTAAACCACATGCTCCACCGCTTGTGCGGGCCCCCGTCAATTCCTTTGAGTTTCATTCTTGCGAACGTACTCCCCAGGTGGGTTACTTATCACTTTCGCTTAACCACCCAGCCCTCAATTAGGCCGGACAGCTAGTAACCATCGTTTACGGCGTAGACTACCAGGGTATCTAATCCTGTTCGCTACCTACGCTTTCGTCCATCAGCGTCAGTGTATTATTAGTGATCTGCCTTCGCAATCGGTATTCTGTGTAATATCTATGCATTTCACCGCTACACTACACATTCTAACCACTTCATAATAACTCAAGATCTACAGTATCAATGGCAGTTCTCCCGTTGAGCGGAAGACTTTCACCACTGACTTATAAATCCGCCTACGGACCCTTTAAACCCAATGATTCCGGATAACGCTTGGATCCTCCGTATTACCGCGGCTGCTGGCACGGAGTTAGCCGATCCTTATTCGCAGAGTACCGTCAGCTCCCCTCACGAGGGAAGGTTTCTTCCTCTGTAAAAGCAGTTTACAACCCATAGGGCAGTCTTCCTGCACGCGGCATGGCTGGATCAGGCTCTCGCCCATTGTCCAATATTCCTCACTGCTGCCTCCCGTAGGAGTCTGGTCCGTGTCTCAGTACCAGTGTGGGGGATCTCCCTCTCAGGACCCCTACCTATCGTTGCCATGGTAAGCCGTTACCTTACCATCTAGCTAATAGGACGCATACTCATCTTTTGGCCATAAATGTTTAATTATAAAGTAATGCTACTCCATAATACCATGGGATATTAATCCAAGTTTCCCTGGGCTATCCCCCTCCAAAAGGTAGATTGTATACGCGTTACGCACCCGTGCGCCGGTCGTCAGCGGTGCAAGCACCCTGTTACCCCTCGACTTGCATGTGTTAAGCCTGCCGCTAGCGTTCATCCTGAGCCAGGATCAAACTCTTCATCGTTGTTTTGTAAATATCTCTACAACTATCAAAGAATGTTCTACTTAACTAAATAAGTAAATGCTCAAAGACGACTCTTCTAGTCTTAATTCTTTTTGCTTATCATATTACCTAAGTAATACGATACGCGCTGTCAATTCAATATATCAATGAACGTACCCCCTCCGCCTTCGGCACCTCCCCCTAAAAGGGTGAGGATATTTCCGTCTCCGGAAGGATATTCTCGTTAAGATAAAAGGAGTCGAACCTTTATTACTACCCGTCCCGGGATCTCGTTTTCAGTATGTTTTGGTGAACTTGCTTTGCTCTGAAAGCGGGTGCAAATATACAACCCTTTTTCTTTATCCAGCAAAACTTTTTGAAGTTTTTTTTGAGAAATTTTTCTCAGCTTATTTCTTCAAAATCTCAATACTCAAGGAACTTCGCTTCTTCTTCTCAGCCTGCAGCCTCGCTCTCAAAGGTTAATGTTGTAAGCGGGTGCAAACTTACAACCTTTTTTTCGTTTCCCGCAAAACTTTTTTTGAAAAATTTTTTAGGCAATTTCTTCAGAAAATAACTCCCTCCAAAATCAACGAAAACCAGGTTTTTTAAAGAACTTCCGCTTTGCTTTTTTTAAGGTGACCCTCGTTGCTTAAGCGGCTGCAAATATACATGCGTTTT
>CAVUJH010000006.1:0-213867 GCA_963741775.1 uncultured Flavobacteriaceae bacterium
ATGAGGTAGAAATAATCGTTGCCCATGGGAATCATGAGCAGAGGGTCATCGGCATTTTCTAATTTAAAAAGTTTGGAAGGGGCAATGATCTTGAAGCCTTTCAGCTCCAGTCCATGTTCCGCTTCCAGGGTCTTGATCTTCATGAGGGCCTCATAAGGGATCTTTCCCTTAAAGTAATGGCTGTCAAGAAACCGCAGGCGATAATCGATACATATCCTTTCGATGTCTGAAAGGTGAAAGATCTTTTCCGATTCAAGAAGGTCAAAATTTAGGGAATTAGACTCGGTTACCTCTTCAGTAGTTATGGAGTGCAGGATCTTTTTATCCCGCATTTCTGTATCTCTGAAAATCTCCTGGACCTGTTCTAAAACTTTTTCTTCGGAAACCCTCTTACTTCGGACGTTTAATAACTGCTTTTCGACATTTGTTCTGGGAAGGTTCAACTTCATTTTTCTCTCTCTCTTTAGCATGCGCCACTAAATTAGGCATTTAACTTCATAATTACAATGAATATTTTAAGGAGCCTGAAACATTTGTTGAGACCTTAAAGTGTAGAATTGGGCGGTTTTCCCCTGTTTTCAAGGCTTTCCTGTTAAAAATATTTAAAAGCTGAAAGCCAGCTTTTTTTATTGAAGGATTAAGGCTAATTTGAATCTGACTCTAATAACGAAAAAGAAAATTTATGAAAAAGATGAAATTTTTATTTGCCTTGTTTGGCTTCAGTTTATTACTGATTGGCTGCGGATCGGGCAAAAAATCGGGAGAAGATTCTCCTAAAGATTTGAAGAATTATAACACCTACGCATTTCTGCCCAATAAAGATACTATCATGAGCAGAAATTATGATAATGACCATATTCATAATATCATCATAGAAACCGTAAATGCGAACATGCAGGACGAAGGTTACGATCTCAACACACGCAATCCTGATGTGCTCATATACGTGCATACCATGTTTGACGAAAAGGTCGAGGTGAATTCCAATCCGGTTTACACGAACTATGCTTATTACCGGCCGGGACATTATGTAGGGCCTTATGTGAAGCCGTATGCCTACGAAAATTACTTTACGATCCAGCGCCTAAGCGGCGATAAGATTCAGCAGGTTCCTTATAAGGAAAGATCGATCGTTATTGATTTTATTAACAGAAAGAACGATAAGATCATCTGGCGCGGAACCTCTTCTGAAGAGATTGATACCCGCCGTATGGATAGGGAAATCAGGAATTATATAGACGATATTTTTAAGAGCTTTCCATAGGATTACTCACCTGGAAATAAAAAATCCGTGCTGCAAAATCTGCAACACGGATTTTTTTATAGAACTATTTTGATTTACCTCAATTCAGCATGGAGTTCTTTCTCGAAGCGGTATTGAAGTTTACTCATCATCTTGTCTACCTGCTTGTCGGTAAGGGTTTTGTTTTCATCCTGAAAAGTAAAGCTCACGGCATAACTTTTCTTGCCTTCCGGAAGGTTTTTGCCCTGGAAAACATCAAAAAGATTCACCTCTTTAAGCAATTTCTTCTCGGTTTGTAACGCAATTTTTTCGATCTCCTCATACTGCACATTTTCGTCCAGAAGAAGGGCGAAATCCCTGCGTACTGCGGGGTATCTTGGAATTGGACTAAATTGATTCTGCTGGGTTTTAGCCAGGTCAATGACTGCATCCCAGTTGAAATCGGCGAAAAGAACTTCCTGGCTGATGTCGAAATGTTTCAGCACCGATTTTCGAACCACTCCAAATTCCACCAATTTTGACTTTGCAGAACTCAGCGCGATGCCCTCAGAAAAGATATCTGACTTTGCCGCAGAAGATTTCAGGTTTTTCAGTCCGAGTCTCTGGAGTACAGATTCGATCACGCCTTTGAGATAAAAGAAGCTGCTGGCCTTGTATCCGGTCGTCCAGCTTTCGCGGTTCCGGTTTCCCGAAATGAAGATGGCGAGGTGTTTGTTTTCGGCTCTTCCGCTCATATAATTATGATAGGTTTTTCCGAATTCGAACAGCTTAAGATCGGCACTTTTTCTATTGATGTTATAGCTCACTGCCTCAAGTCCTGAAAACAGCATAGATTGCCTCATTACTGAAAGGTCCTGGCTAAGCGGGTTGAGCATTTCCACATTATATTCTGCTTTTACCTGTTCGCTGAGGTTGGAGTAGGCCGGAGAGGTAAGCGAGTTTGCCATACTTTCATAAAATCCTTGCCCCACCAACTGGTTAGCGATAAGGTTCTGCAGTTTATAATCTTCAAATTTTGAAGAATAGGAAACGGAGGCATTGAATTTTTCGCTGAATTTGATGTTGTTATAACCGTACACCCGAAGGATCTCTTCGATCACGTCGGCCTCGCGCTGTACATCTACACGATAAGAGGGAATGGTAAGGCCCATCCCGGTTTCGGTAACGTTGTTTACCCTTATCTCAAGAGATGCCAGGATAGATTTGATGGTTTCTTCTTCAAGATTTTCCCCAATGAGCTTGTTTACCTTATCAAAGGTTAAGAATACCTGGAAATCTTCAATCTTTTTGAAATAGAGATCATCGATGTCGCTGGTGATCTCGCCTCCGGCGATTTCTTTGATAAGCAAGGCTGCTCTTTTCAAGGCGTATTCAGTGCTTCCGGGGTCGATTCCGCGTTCAAATCTGAAAGAAGCATCGGTATTCAGGCCGTGTCTTTTGGCTGTTTTTCTGATGCTTACCGGGTTAAAATAAGCGCTTTCCAGGAATACTTTTGTGGTGTCGCGGGTAACGCCGCTGGTAATTCCGCCGAAAACTCCCGCAATACAAAGAGGTTTTTCAGCATCGCAGATCATCAGATCTTCTTCATGTAATTCTCTTTCAACATCGTCCAGCGTGGTGAATTTAGTTCCTGAAGGCAAAGTTTTTACGTTGATCTCATTCCCGGCGATCTTATCTGCATCAAAAGCGTGCAGAGGCTGTCCCAATTCATGCATCACATAATTGGTGGCATCAACAATATTGTTCTTAGGAGTTATTCCAATAGCCTTAAGACGGTTCTGTAGCCATTTTGGAGAATCTTCGACCTTTAATCCTGAAAAGGTGACGCCGCAATAGCGCGGTGCCAGGTTAGAATCTTCGACTTCAATAGGAATTCTGAAGCTCCTGTTGTCTACATGAAAACCGGAAACCGGGGGAGTGATCAATTCAAGGCTCATGCCTTGTTGCTGATATCCCGCCTTCAGGTCGCGTGCCACACCCCAGTGTGACATCGCATCGGCCCGGTTAGGGGTAAGCCCGATCTCGAAAACATGATCATTCTCGATTTCAAAGATTTTGGCCACCTCTGTTCCGGGAAGCAGGTCGGCATCCATCACCATGATTCCATGGTGGTCCGCGCTAAGTCCCAATTCCTTTTCAGAACAGATCATTCCATAGCTGCTTTCTCCTCTTATCTTCCCTTTTTTAATGGTCCATTCTTCCCCTTTCTCGTCATACAATGTAGTCCCAATGGTAGCTACAGGAACTTTTTGACCTGCGGCGATATTGGGTGCTCCACAAACGATCTGTACTTCCTCGCCATTCCCAAGGTCCACCTTTGTGAGCTGGAGTTTATCGGCATTGGGGTGAGATTCGCAGGTAATCACGTGGCCCACCACGATCCCTTTCAGGCCTCCCTTAATGCTTTGGAAGCTGTGAATGCCTTCTACTTCCAAACCGAGATCGGTAAGCAATTCTCCTGTTTTTTCTGGATCTTCGGGTAATTTAATAAACTGTTTTAGCCAGTTATATGAAATCTTCATGGGAATTATTTTTCAAGCTGCAAAGATAGTATTACGAATAGTTTTAGCATAATTTGCCGCCTGATTTTAAGTCATAAATCAGGAAGTTTTCCAACAAAAAAGAGGTGCTTTTGGCACCTCTTTTTATTTTTCTGTAATCTAACGGGTTATTACATGGACTTTTTATAGTCGTATACCGCAACTTTTTCCCAATCAGAACCATCTTCAGGTTTATCGTAGATCACCCATTCCAGGTTGCCGTCCTCATTTTTTTTCAATTCATGTCTTGCGGTCTTTTCCTTGCCGTCACGGGTGGTGTAATTTTCCATGAATTCATATTTGTTGTCTCCCATATCTTTCACTTTGATTGTGGAAGTGCGTATTCCCAAAGGCTGAGTGGGATCGATATACGCCATATCATAAGCATCATCCAACGCATCGTAAACAACTATTCTCTTAGCTACGGGATTGCCTGAAGGGTCTTTTATGACCACATTCATCATGCCGTTGTCTTCATCGTAATCGGTCGAAGTAGTATAGCCGGTACTTTTATTGGTCTCTTTTCCATCCTGGTAGGAGGTGAGGTCGGTGTTCCAGGTTCCAATGAGGAAATCCAATTTCCGATCTTTATTCTCCAGATGGGCCAGCTTTGCCTTTGAGGCGCGGTATACCTCGGTGTTCTCCTGTTCGGTGTCGCTGTTTTCTGCAAGGGCAATAGACTTTTTCAGGTATTCCTTGGCCTGTTCTTTATCTCCCTGCTCGATCAGTAAATCGGCGTAGGAGTCCATTGGGTTGGCTTTGTCGGGATATTCTTCCATTTGAGCCTTGAAAGCTTTTTTTGCTGCCTCCATGTCGTGAGAATCCATCATGATTCTATATGCCAATATGTTCAAAGGTTCACTCATACCGGTGTATTCATTGCCTTTTGCTGAACTTTTGTTGTACATATCCAGGGCTTTATCAATTCCGTTCTCCTGGTATTCCTGATAAAGCTTTTGTGAAAGTTCCTGGTCGGTTTGATCCTGAGCCATCAGGCCAGTTGTAAAGCAAATGAGCACGAGGCTCATCATTAATTTGAGTTGAGAAATAGTCTTCATATCTAACAGCTATTTAGTGATTGTTCTCTAATTTACGTATTTAAAGCCATGAATGCTTGGGCTTTGTGCGGGTAAACGGTTGTTAAATAAGTATTTAGGGTTATATCGGTCAAGGAGTTTTATTACCAAATAAAAGCGTGAAGGCGTTGCTGTACAAGGCTTTGATGAAGATCCTTTAAGGATTTTATCTTATGATAAATCACTTCTGAAAAAAGGAGAAAAAGTCTAAAAACGGGGGATTTCCCCTTGGATTATTTTAAATAGGTTAAGCCTGTTTCTGTTCTGAATTATCCTTTTTTGGATTTTCTTTTCTTCCGGCGAAAAAGTGTTTGATGCGCAAGCGACATTCATCATAAGTGCCTTAGCTGATGTAATTCCAGATGTTTTTGTGCCTAACCAGCATAGAATAGGTGTAGCGCAGCGGCAGATTTTTTTCCATTTCCAGGTTAGGATCTTCCTTTAGTACTCCTGAAGCGTGATGACGGGCAATTTTCAGGATCTGGTTATCCTTTACGATATCGGCGATCTTCATGTTGAGAACGCCGCTTTGCTGGGTTCCCATTAGATCGCCGGGACCGCGGAGTTTCAGATCGACTTCCGCGATCTCAAAGCCGTCGTTGGTGCCGGTCATGGTCTGCAAACGGGTTTTACTGTCGTTCGAAAGTTTATGGCCGGTCATAAGGATGCAGTAACTTTGTTCGGCACCGCGTCCCACGCGGCCGCGCAGCTGGTGTAGCTGTGAAAGGCCAAATCTTTCGGCGCTTTCAATGATCATGACGCTTGCATTGGGCACGTTCACCCCAACTTCGATCACAGTGGTAGCCACCATGATTTGGGTTTCTCCCTTAACAAAACGATCCATCTCGTAATCCTTGTCGGCGGGTTTCATCTGGCCGTGAACGATGGAGATCTGGTACTGCGGAAATTCACGCGCAATACTTTCATACCCATCCATCAGGTCTTTGTAATCCATTTTTTCAGATTCCTGAATGAGAGGATAAACAATATAAACCTGCCGTCCTTTTTTGATCTCCTCCTTTAGAAAAGCGAAAACTTTTAAGCGGTTACTGTCATAACGATGCACAGTTTTGATGGGTTTTCTTCCCGGGGGCAATTCGTCAATTACCGAAATATCGAGGTCGCCATAAAGACTCATGGCGAGGGTGCGGGGAATAGGGGTGGCGGTCATCACCAGGACGTGTGGAGGGATGTCATTTTTTCTCCATAGCTTTGCCCGCTGCGCCACTCCAAAACGATGTTGCTCGTCGATAATTGCAAGGCCAAGATTGTTGAATTTTACCTTGTCTTCAAGGAGGGCATGAGTGCCAATAAGAATATCAATTTCGCCGTTTTCAAGCTTTTCGTGAATTTCTCTTCTCTTTGAAGTCTTTGTTGAACCTGTAAGAAGGTAAATACTGGTATTCAATTCTTTACATAACTCAACTAATCCCTGGTAGTGCTGGACTGACAAAATTTCAGTAGGAGCCATTAAACACGCCTGGAATCCGTTGTCAAGTGCTATAAACATTGACATTAAGGCTACAATGGTCTTGCCCGAACCCACATCTCCCTGCAAAAGCCTGTTCATTTGTGCGCCACTCCCCAAATCGCTCCTTATTTCTTTGATCACCTTCTTCTGTGCACCGGTGAGTTCGAAGGGTAAATGCTCCTTGTAGAATTCCCCGAAATTCTTCCCAATCTGATCAAAAACAAATCCTTTGATTTTCTGTTTTTGCAGAATATTTTTCCGGATAAGTTGCAGCTGGATGTAGAACAATTCTTCAAATTTCAACCTGAATTGTGCCAGGGCTAATAACTCCTGGCTCTTCGGAAAATGAATATTAAAAAGAGCTTCCGCTTTAGAGATCAGTTTTAGTTCTTTTCGGATCTCCCCGGAAAGGCTTTCGAAAAACCGGCCTTTGGTTTCGAGGAAAAGCTGTTGCATCATCTTGCTGATCACCCGGTTCGAAATTCCCTTTTTTGCGAGCATTTCTGTGGAAGGATACACCGGCTGCATGGCTGTTCGAAGTTGCTTTTTGTAATCTTCAACGGTTTCCATTTCGGGATGGGCCATGCTGAAAAGGCCGTTGTACCAGTTGGTCTTTCCGAAGACAACATAGGGCATATTCAGCTTCAGGTTTTCCCTGATCCATTTTTGGCCGCGAAACCACACCAGCTCCATTTTTCCGCTTTCATCAACGAAATCGGCGACCAGTCTTTTCCCTCTTTTCTGCTCGACCATCCTGATATGGGTGATCTTTCCTACCACCTGTACTTCAGCCGAAGTACGCTGTAATTCACGAATCTTGTAAAAGCGGGTTTTGTCGAGGTAACGATTGGGGAAAAAATTCACCAGGTCCTGGTAGGTATGAATGCCCAGCTCCTTCCGCAGCACTTCTGCCCGGTTAGGTCCAACGCCTTTGAGATAATCTATGGGAGTTTGCAGGATGTCGCCCTTCATGGGAAACGAAGATATTAAATCCCGCTTTAACTTGCCCATGGCCTTTAAAAAAATAAGATGTCTTCCTGAAAAACAGCTATTTTCCCTGCGGCCGGAAAGGCTTAAAACGCAACAGATTTCGTAATTTGCTGAAGATATCTTAAACTTGAAAATGAAATATTTCCAGTTAGTGCTGTGTATATTGAGCGGTCTTTCAGTCTTTGCTCAAACCGAAGAATCTATAAATCAAACAGATAAAGCAGATTTTAGCAGGATAGAGGCCGAAGTTAGTATTTATCCGGAAAAGCAGGAAGTGGAAGGCGATGTTCTTTATTTCTTCGATGTGCTGCAGCCCGTGGATTCTATTTATATAGATGCTGTGAATATGCAATTTACTGACGTTTTGCTGAATGGGAAAAAAGTGAAATTCAGCAATAACGGAAAGCGTATATGGCTGAAGAAAAAATTCCTCCCTTCTGAAAATAATCAGCTTTCTCTTCATTACACGGTACATCCAAAGAAGGCCATGTATTTTATCAACTGGAGTGCCCCGACTGAAGTACCGGCGGTAAAACAGGTGTGGACGCAGGGACAGGGAAAATATACTTCCCACTGGTTGCCGAGTTTCGATGATATGGCTGAGAAAACTGAATTCGATCTTGGGATCAACTTCAGGAGCGGCTATGAAGTGATCGCCAATGGCGAACTTCAGGAAAAGAAGGTCCTGAATGATTCGGTTACGCATTGGCAATTCGATATGAAAAAGCCGATGAGCAGTTACCTGGTCGCTGTTGCCGCCGGAAAATACCGCAAAAAAGAATTATCATCTGAGACCGGTATTCCTTTGCAATTGTACTACAAACCTGGAGATTCGCTGAAGGTTGAGCCCACTTACCGATATTCGGGAAAAATCTTTGACTTCCTGGTGAATGAGATTGGGGTGGCTTTCCCATGGCAAAGTTATAAACAGGTACCGGTACAGGATTTTTTATATGCGGGAATGGAAAATACCGGCACTACTATTTTTTCCAATGCCCTGGTCACCGATTCGATAGGATTTAAAGACCGGAATTATGTGAACGTGAATGCCCATGAGTTGGCACATCAGTGGTTCGGTGACCTGGTTACCGAAAAAAGTGGCCGCGATCATTGGTTGCAGGAGGGCTTTGCGACCTATTATGCGCTTTTGGCCGAACGGGAAATCTTTGGTGATGACTATTATTATTGGAAGTTATATCAATCGGCGGAACAGCTGAAAAAAATGAGCGATAGTGGAAAAGGGGAATCTTTGCTGAACCCGAAGGCGAGTTCTCTCACCTTTTACCAGAAAGGCGCCTGGGCGTTGCATATGTTGCGCCAAAAAGTAGGTGATGAGGCTTTTAAAGAGGCTGTGAAGAATTACCTGGAAATCTATGCCCTTAAAAATGTTACCACCGAGAATTTCATAGCTGAAGTTGAAAAAGCTTCAGGCCAGGATCTCAGCGATTTTATGAACGACTGGCTGCGGCAATCGGCTTTCAAGGCGAATCAGGCCCTGAATTCTCTGAAGCAGTCGCAATTTATGAAGGACTACCTGAATATTGCGGGTCTTCGGGAAACACCGCTTCCGCAGAAAGCTGAAATTCTTCAAAAAGCCCTGGAATTTCCTGTGAATGATTACATCGGGCAGGAAGTAGTGTATCAATTGGCCGGGGAAACTTCAGAAACGGCTCTGCAACTTTATAAAAAAGCTTTTGAGACGAACAATGTTTTTGTTCGGCAGGCTATCGCCCTGGGAATGGACGAAATTCCGCAGCAATTAAAACCGGAATACGAATCACTTCTGAAAGACGATTCTTATTTGACCAAAGAAGCTGCTCTTATGAATCTTTGGCTGCAATTTCCCGAAGACCGAAGCAAATACCTGGCTGAAACCAGGGGAATTGAAGGTTTTTACGATAAGAATGTTGAAATGCTCTGGTTAACGCTGAATTTGGTCACTCCCGAATACGATTCGGAACGGAAGCAGGAAGTTTTCAGGAAGCTTTCGGGCTATACCGCCGCCTGGTATCCTTCCGAAGTAAGGGAAAACGCTTTTGGATATCTTTATCAGATCGATTCTTTTAGCGATCAAAATCTTCGGGATCTTTTACAAGGCACGACGAATTATGATTACAAATTCAGGAATTTTTGCCGGGAGCTTCTGGATAAACTGCTTGAAAATGACCAATATCATCAGAAATTTCTTGAGCTAAGGGGAACTTTGTCTGAAGAGCTTCAGGAAAGACTAAATAAAAAACTGAATAATTAATGCGGGCACTTGTAATCTCAGGCGGAGGAAGTAAAGGAGCCTTTGCGGGCGGGGTGGCCCAGTATCTCACCGAAGAACTCGGCAGGGAATACGATCTCTACCTCGGCACGTCCACAGGAAGCTTGCTGATCTCCCACCTGGCTCTTCAGAAATCTCACAAGATCAAAAAGATCTATACCTCGGTAAACCAGGATAGTATTTTTAGCAACCGCCCTTTCCTGATCAGGAAAAAGCACGGCTATGAGCAGATAAGTATTAATCACTTCAATGTGCTGCGGAATTTTTTCAACGGGAAGAAGACTTTTGGAGAGAGCAAACATCTCAAAAACCTGATCTTTGAGACCCTGACTCCGCAGGAATTCTGGCAACTAAAAAACAGCCGGAAGGATATTGTGGTCACGGTTTCCAATCTTTCGATGAATGAGGTCGAGTACAAATCGATCAAGGATTTTGACTATGAGGAATTCTGTGAATGGATCTGGATTTCCTGCAATTACACGCCTTTTATGAGTCTTGTTCAGAAGAACGGCTGCGAATATGCCGACGGCGGGCTGGGGTCTATGGTGCCTATTGAAGAGGCGATCAAAAGAGGTGCAACCGAGGTTGACGCTATCGTGCTGAAGACTGAAGTGACCTATTTCAACCGGATGCCTTCGAGAAATGTTTTTTCGCTTATTACCAATCTCTTCAGTTTTATGCTTGACAGGATCGAGCGGCAGAACATCACGATCGGGAAATTCGCAGCGGCCAACAAGGATGCCATTATTAATTTTTACCACACTCCTACGGTATTGACCACGAATTCACTTATTTTTGATGAGAAGAAAATGACCCGGTGGTGGAATAGCGGCTTTAGTTATGCTAAACACAAAAACGAGGAACTTAATCAAATTGAGCCTTAATGCGAGCATTGGTGATTTCAGGAGGGGGAAGTAAGGGCGCCTTTGCGGGCGGAGTTGCGCAATACCTGATGGAGGAGGCGGGGAGAAAGTACGATCTTTTCCTCGGAACTTCTACCGGAAGTCTTTTGATTCCTCACCTTGCCAACGGAAATGTCCAGAAGGTTTACGATATCTACACCAATGTAAACCAGCGCAAAATTTTCAGTATCAATCCTTTTATTGTTAAGAAGAAAGATGGGCGAGAGTATGTGACCATCAACTACTTCAATATGTTCTGGCAGTTCGTCAAGAAGAAACGCACCTTTGGGGAAAGCAAACATCTGCGGAAGCATATCCGCCGGAATTTTTCCGAAGCCGATTTTGCCAAGCTGCAGTCCCACGTGGAAGATGTGGTGGTTACGGTGTCGAATTTATCGAAAAACAGGGTCGAGTATAAGAGTATCCACGATTTTTCCTATGAAGACTTCTGCGACTGGATATGGATTAGCTGCAACTACATTCCTTTCATGAGCCTGGCTACGAAGAATGGCTATGAATATGCCGATGGCGGGCTGGGCTGTGTGGTGCCTATCAGGGAAGCGATTCGCCGGGGAGCTACCGAGGTAGACGCGATCATCCTGGAGGCCGAAAATATGGAATACAACAAAGTGCTCGGCAAAAACCCATTTTCACTAATGATCAATCTCTTCGGATTTCTGCTTGACCAGGTGGAATATCACGATGTGGTGGAAGGGAAACTCGCGGCCATCAACAAAGACGTTAAATTGGACATTTATTACACTCCTACCAAACTGACTGAAAATTCGCTTGTTTTCAATAAAAAAGCTATGGCCTCCTGGTGGCAGCAAGGGTTTGAATATGCCATGCAAAAAGCCGAAAGATCTGCAAAGAAAAGGACACCGCAGGTCTAAACGATATTTCTTACTTCTTTCTTAATAAAAGCCAGTGCAGCATCGGTGGGTGATGATCTTTCGATGAGGCTGGTGAGGATCGTCTCTCGAAGTGCATCTGGATCCTTCACCTTTTCCTGTTGAGAAGCTTTCCTGATGAGGCCGATCGTGGCATTTTTGGCCGTTTTGATATAATCCCAGCAGTCCGGAGTCAGGTAAATTTGTTGAGCCAGGTTGTGGTCAAATTCCTGTTCGATGGTCCTGATGAGCAGACTGGCATATTTTTCCGGATCATTACTGGTAGGTTTTACCCTGAAAAGGATTTTTCCGGGGGAAATGCGTTCCAGGAAAAGCGCCATTCTCTCATAAGCCTGCAGCCTAATTGGAAGTGAAACCTTTCTGTTTTCCTTTATCAGGAGAAATTTTCGTCGTTTTTCCTCGTTTTGCGAATTGGTGTAGAAGAAATAGTAGGCCACGGCTCCTACGATGGCTGCCGGTAAAATATTGAAAAGTATCTGGCTTAGATCTACCTGGTTCATTTTTATTTTCTGTTATGCTGCTTTTGCTGATGTTTCAGCTGGTGAAGTTAGTTTTTCTTTTCTTCATGAAAAAGCACGGACTTAAAATTTTGACATGTGGCGGGATTCTTTGAGTTAAGAATTCGAGAAAAACCGCGTCTACAGGCTTTCCCGCCTTGTTTAAAACTAATGAGGAAGATGGCTCAGATTTTGAAGCATTTTGGCTAAATTCACGGCTTTAAAAATGGAGGAAAATTGGAAGCTTATTTAGCCGAATTAAATGAAGCGCAGCGCGAGCCCGTACTGCAGAAAGACGGAGCAATGATCGTAATTGCCGGAGCCGGTTCCGGAAAAACCAGGGTACTTACCTACAGGATCGCTTACCTGATGAGTAAGGGTGTAGATCCCTTCAATATTCTCTCGCTTACCTTTACCAATAAGGCGGCGCGCGAGATGAAGCACCGTATCGCCAAAATCGTAGGGAACAGCGAGGCCAAGAATCTGTGGATGGGTACTTTCCATTCGATCTTTGCCAAGATCCTTCGGTTTGAAGCCGATAAACTCGGCTATCCGTCCAATTTCACCATTTACGACACCCAGGATTCCCAGAGCGTTATCAGGGCGATCATCAAGGATATGCGGCTCGATAAAGATGTTTATAAATACAAGCAGGTTTATAGCCGAATTTCGTCCTACAAGAACAGCCTTATCACTGTAAAGGCCTATTTTCAGAATCCCGAGTTGCAGGAAGCCGATGCAATGTCGAAAAAGCCACGCCTGGGCGAGATCTACAAGGAATATGTGAACCGCTGTTTCAAGGCTGGCGCGATGGATTTTGATGATCTTCTGCTGAAGACCAATGAGCTGCTGAACCGGTTTCCGGAGGTGCTTCAGAAGTACCAGAACAGGTTCCGCTATATTCTGGTAGATGAGTACCAGGATACCAACCACTCGCAGTACCTGATCGTCAAAGCGCTTTCAGATAAATTTCAGAATATTTGTGTGGTGGGCGATGATGCGCAGAGTATTTATGCCTTCCGCGGAGCGAATATCAATAATATCCTCAACTTTCAGAAGGATTATGAGAATGTGCAAATGTACCGCCTGGAGCAGAATTATCGTTCTACCAGGAATATTGTAAATGCTGCCAATTCCATCATCGATAAGAACAAGACCAAGCTCGAAAAAGTCGTTTGGACCGATAATGAGGAAGGGCCAAAGATTGTGGTGAACCGGCTGCTCACCGATGGAGAAGAAGGCCGTTTTGTTGCGAGTTCTATTTTTGAGAATAAGATGCAGAATCAGTTGCCGAACGGGGATTTTGCGATTTTATACCGAACCAATGCGCAGAGCCGGGCGATGGAGGATGCGCTTCGGAAGAAAGATATTCCCTATCGTATTTATGGCGGCCTGTCGTTTTATCAGCGTAAGGAAATAAAAGACGTTTTAGCCTATTTAAGGCTGCTTATCAATCCGAAGGATGAAGAGGCCCTGAAACGCGTGATCAATTATCCTGCGCGCGGGATAGGCCAAACAACGATGGACAGGCTGAGCATTGCGGCTAATCAATACGGAAGATCCATCTTTGAAGTTATTGAGAATCTCGATCATCTCGACCTGAAGATCAACAAAAGCACCCGCAATAAGCTTGAAAATTTCGTGAATATGATCAAGCACTTTTCGATCCTGAACGAAAATGCCGATGCCTTTACCGTAGCCGATACCGTGACCAAAAAAACCGGTTTGGTTCAGGAACTAAAGAAAGACGGTACTCCTGAAGGGATCGCCAGGATCGAGAATATTGAGGAATTGCTTAACGGGATCCGTGATTTTGTGGAAGGGCAGAAGGAATTGGCCGATGCGACCGGCTCTCTTTCAGAATTCCTTGAAGACGTGGCGCTGGCCACCGATATGGATAAGGATACTTCTGATGAAGACCGCGTAGCTTTAATGACTATTCACCTGGCCAAAGGGCTGGAATTTCCATATGTGTACATCGTGGGAATGGAGGAAGATCTGTTTCCTTCAGCCATGAGTATGAATACCCGAAGTGAACTTGAGGAAGAACGAAGGTTGTTCTACGTGGCGCTTACCCGTGCCGAAAAACAGGCTTATCTTACCTATACTCAAAGCAGGTATCGTTGGGGGAAACTTGTTGATGCCGAACCCAGTCGCTTTATTGAGGAGATCGAGGATCAGTATAAGGATTACATGGTTCCGCAGGACGATTACAAATACAAACCGCTAATAGATACCGATATTTTCGGGGAAGTGGACAAAAGCAAACTGCGCCAAACGAAACCAAGGAACGGTACTCCGCCGCCTGCGCATAAGCCTACTGAGAGTGAGCTCCGGAAATTGAGAAAACTCAAACCAGCTTCTTCAGAACCTGTCAAAGCCACCAATAATATTCAGCTTGAGGAAGGCAATGAAGTCGAGCATATGCGCTTCGGAAAAGGTAAGGTAGTTGGCATTGAAGGAGTGGGGCAGGACAAGAAGGCAGAGATCAATTTCGAGAATGGAGGAATCAAGAAACTTCTGCTAAGATTCGCGAAGCTGAAGGTACTTTCCTGAAGCTGAATCTTATCCGTTAAACTTCTGTTATTAAGGGCCGCCGCGAGCGGCTTTCTTTTTATCTTAAAAAGAAAAAGATGATCAGGGAAGGAAGCAGCGTGAAGTGGAACTGGGGCAACGGTACTGGCGAAGGAAAAGTGGAAGAAACCTATACCCGCGAAGTTACCCGAACGATCAAGGGAAGCGAAATCACCCGAAAAGGGGAAGAAGGAAATAAGGCTCTTCTCATCCGGCAAGAAGATGGTAGCAGGGTTCTGAAACTTGAAAGCGAAGTTGAAAAGGCCGAATAATACGACACATAATTTTCATAAGTACGCCCGAAATTCGTAAATTTTCGGATGTTTTTAAATCATTCATTATGGCAGAACTACTCAGAATTTACGATGAAAACCCAAGTCAAAAACATATTAATCACGTGGTTGAAACCCTCCGCAACGGAGGGCTGGTTATTTATCCTACCGACACTATTTACGGTTTAGGTTGCGATATCACGAATACCTCTGCCCTTGAGAAGATAGCACAGATCAAAGGTGTAAAGCTAGAAAAGGCCAATTTTTCCTTTATTTGTGAAGATCTTAGCAACCTTTCAGACTACGTAAAGCAAATTGATACCACTACCTTTAAAATTCTGAAGAGAACCCTTCCCGGGCCCTACACTTTCATTCTGCCCGGAAACAGCAATCTTCCCAGCGTCTTCAGGAAGAAAAAAACAGTAGGCATTAGGGTTCCTGACAATAATATTTGCAGAGCCATAGTGAATGCCCTTGGCAACCCTATAGTTTCAACATCTATCAGGGATGAGGATGAAGTGGTTGAATACACCACCGATCCTGAGCTGATCAAGGAAAAATGGGATAATCTTGTGGACATCGTGATCGATGGCGGATATGGCGACAATACGCCTTCCACCGTGATAGATCTCACTACTCCCGAACCTGAAGTGATCAGAGAAGGAAAAGGCAGTATAGAAATTATGTAGGGCGATTCTTCTCGTGCTAAACATTAACAAGATTGTATGTAGGAATAGCGGGTAAAGTGTTAAATATCACTTAATTATGTTCTAAATTTAAGCTTAGACTCTTTTAAAGAATTCTAGGCATGGAAGATAATAACATCAGCAGGAAAGACTTCCTGTGTAAATCTGCTCTTGTCGCTGCCGGTATTGTTTTGCTCCCCAATTTCATCAGCTGTAGTGACGAAGGTATAGAAGAATCGCTTTTAGAGGGGGGAGAGAATCTTTCCCTTGACAAGATCAACTTTGATAGTGGCGTGGCTAGTTTTGATCCCACTACTTCGCAAGTCATTATCTGGACGCGATATACCACCCAAAGCGATTCAGCATCCATAATCTGGGAGATCGCTTCCAATGCCGGTTTCGATCCTATTATCAGAACCGGAGAAGTTACCACCGATGCTTCCCGGGATTATACCCTCGCCATAGAGGTCCGGGATCTGGATCCCGGAGAAAAGTATTACTACCGTTTTATCAACAAGAAAGACCAGGCAGTTTCCGATACCGGTGAAACTATTACTTTTCCAGTGAATGCCACTGCCGTTAAACTGGCAGTTTGTTCCTGCGCCAATTATGAAGCCGGTTTTTTTAATGTTTATAAAGCCATGGCGGCTTCTGATGCTGATGTAATTGTGCATTTGGGAGATTATATTTATGAGAACGCGCCGGGACAAACGGGCGGTACTCCTTACCCCCAAGGCTTGGGTCGGGAACCTGATCCTCCACGGGAAACGATCTCTCTGGAAGATTACCGGCAACGATACCGGCAGTACCGGGCAGATAGCGATCTGCAACTGGCTCACCAAAGCAAACCTTTCATTTGCGTATGGGATGATCACGAGTTGGCCAATGGCGCCTGGGAAAATGGAGCAATGAATCATAACAATGGGGAAGGCAGCTTCCAGGCCCGGAAAGAAGCCGCAGTGAAGGCTTATAGCGAGTATCTGCCTGTTTCTACTTCCGATCCTTTCAGGATATACAGGACGATGAATCTTGGAGGTATTGTGGACCTTCATATGATCGATACCCGCCAGGTGGGCAGAAACCGCCAGTTGGAATACAAGAATTATGTTAACAGCAAAGGAGAGTTTGAGGCCGAGAATTTTAAAGCTGATCTCTGGAGGTCAGATAGGACCATGCTTGGAACCACACAGAGAAATTGGCTTGTTTCGCAGGTGCAGTCCAGCAGTATGAAGTGGAATGTTTTGGGGCAGCAGGGGTTAATGAGCAAAGTTCTGGTTCCCGCCGAAGCAGTTTTGTCCCTGGATTCTTTACTTGCCGAAGTCTCGAAAAATGGTCAACTTTCTGTAGAAACTGCACAGAAATTTAAGCAGCAGTTAACAGAACTTATCCTAATCAAGACGAAGTATCTGCAGGGCGATAAGAGTTTGACAGCTGAAGAAATTTCAAGGATCACTAATAACATTCCTTACAATCTTGACGCCTGGGACGGCTATCCGGCAGAGCGGGAATATCTCTACCAGGCTTTTGCAGAAAAGAAAATACTCTCTCTTGCCGGAAGTACCCATAATGCCTGGTTCAATAAATTGAGGAAGGGAGAAAATGAAATACTTGGAGATGAATTTGCAACTTCTTCCATCAGTTCTCCGGGTTTTGAAGGATTTTTGGGAAAGGATCCTCTCGTTATCATGCAGTTCGAACAGGCATTGCAGCTGTTGGTCGATGATGTCAAATTTCTCGATGCCTCCAGGAGAGGCTATGTAGAGATCACCTTCACTCCTTCAGATGTTCATGCCGATTGGCTCTTTGTTCATGATGTTGCTTCAAAGGATTCTTCATCTTCTACGGGTCACAGCGAGAATATCTGAGGGAAATTCAGGATTAGCACAGGTTAAAAAAAGAAGAATCTCATAAATAAAAAACCCCGCTCAAAGCGGGGTTTAGCATAAGAATCTGTGAATTATAAAATGCTTTGTACATGAGAGACGAAGTACTCGTGGGCTTCTTGCTGGGAAAGGATGTGGCCCTGTTTTTGTGCACTGGCAGCAAGAGTGTAGCCTAGTTGTGCAGCTGCCAATCTTTGGTAGGGAGTGCCGTGATGCCCGTCATTGGTGAAGCCACAGTCGCCTATTTGGAAGAAGAGGGTAAAGAATTCTTCTACCCGCTTCCAGTTATAGGTTGCACCGCGCTTGTGGGTCATAAAGTATGCGGCCATAAAATCTGCTTCCAGCTCGGTGTAGCGGGTATCAGCTACCGGGTCTGGATCGGCTCCCTCTGGATACCATTGTTGTGAATTCAGGAACTGCACCTGGTGCGCCCATTCATGAGCCAGAACTCCGGTGTAGACAAGATCTGTATCTATTCCGGTTTCAGCAAGCATACTAATCAATCCGTCGCCAAGAACGATCAGCTGACTTGGAGTAGCGAAACCATCCAGAGCGAAAAATGGATTTTCAGGAAACTGTGCCGAAGCTGCGTTGTAAGCAAGAACCTGGTCTGCAGCGAGATAGGAAATTTCTTTGCTGTATCCAAAGAGTTGATAGGCAAAAGCCACCTTATCTCTGTCATTTAGGGAAGCGGTATGTTCTCCATTCACTTGGACCTGCCCGGGCATATTCCAGAACTTTTCAAGTTCTCTTTGTCTTTTTGTGACCACCTGCGTGTACTGCCCGTTGGGACCAAAGTACTGTTCTCCAGTATCGAAATAAGCTATATAAAGGCTTATGTCTGAATAGGTGGTATATGCGTCGTAATCCCAGTAGGGATCGTTCACCAATTGATTGGCGTAATAATTTTGGACTTTCACAAATTCTGTAGGTCCACAATCAGTAGGTTCAACTGCTTTTTTTCTAAACAGAGTGCCAAGGTTTTCATCTATGGCTAGAGGTGGTTCTGCAGTTTGCTTTTGAAGATTCCCTGATTTTAAGAGGCCCTTTTTAAGAGGGAGCACCTGCAGGCTTTCTGACTTCATGTCAGTTTGTTCAACTGCATCTTTTTCACAGGAAAAAATAATAGTGCTTAATGCCAGGCCGAGGGCGACATTTTTGAGTTTGTTTAAATTCATATTAAGAGTTAAAAAGAGTTAATAGATTCCTAAATATATGGGTTATTGACTCAGATTACTCTCTTTCTTGTGAAATTTTAACAGAACACAAAAGTCCCGTTTTTGTGTTGGAAAGGGCTTGGGGGCAGTAAAGGTATGGGGAGGTACCTATCTGACCACTTCTTCGGAGGGAGCCACTTTCCTTCTTTTTCTGTACTATTTTACTTGTTAAAGATGATTTTCTTCCATAAAAAACCCCGCTCAAGGCGGGGTTTTAAAATACTATAAAGAAGGATTATTTGTTGTTTTCAGCTTTATTCGCTTCTTCCATACCTTCCTGGATCATTCCGTAGAATTGGTCAAGTTTTGGAAGAACAACGATTCTGGTTCTTCTGTTTCTGGCACGACCATCAGCAGTTTCATTGCTGTCAACTGGCATGAAATAGCTTTTTCCGGCAGCAGTCATACGTTTTGGATCTACTCCAAACTCGTCTTGTAGAATTCTAACTACAGAAGTAGCTCTCTTCACACTAAGATCCCAGTTGTCTTCGATACAGTTCGTATGGATAGACTTATCATCGGTGTGACCTTCAACCATAAAGTCGATGTCTGGTTTGCTCTTGATTACAGTAGCAACCTTTCCAAGAACCTGACGGGCTTTTTGAGTCACATTGTAACGACCACTTTCGAAAAGAAGTTTATCAGAAATGGATACATAAACCACTCCTTTTTCAACATTGATCTGGATATCTTCATCGTCCATATTACCCAAAGCGCCTTTCAGGCTGGTAACAAGGGCTAAAGTCACAGAATCTTTTTTGTTGATGGCGTCTCTCATACTTTTTATCGCCAAATCTTTTTCTTTCATGCTCTCCAAAGAACGTTCAAGGTTTTGAGCTTCTTTTTTAGACAAAGTAGCCAAATCTCCTACGTTGTTTAACAAGGCCGCATTGGTATTGTTAAGTCGGTTGATTTGTTGGCCAAGATCTTTTTTGTCTTCAAGACAAGAATTAAGCTTAACCGTGGCGGTATTTAGCTCGTCCTGAGTTTGTTTTTGTTTAGCTTCAAGTTCCGCATATTTTTTCTGCGATACACAGGAAGAAAGCAAGATGGCAGCAGTTGCTGACAACAGCATGATTTTTTTCATAACTTGTAATATTATTAATGTTAGATGTCCCAAAAGTATCAAAAAAATACACAGCGAAAAAGTAGGATTGGGATAACTTTAAGCTTATTTCTTCAAACTTCTGAATTTCCTTTTTTTTCTGAAAAAATAAGCGTAAACGATTGATTGCAGATAATAATAGTTTTTTAGCTTCGGAAGCCTTTTCCTTTTCTTCCTTATTTTGCTGAAATTCCCGTAAAAACTGCCGTGCGCGCGCAGAATGGCAAGAAAATGACTAAACTTACCTTCGGCCAAAAATTTCAAACCCGCGACGCCATCCAGTAACATTCTCACGATTAGCACCGAAAATAGTCTGGAAGAAGGAACATTTTTGAGAAGAAGGTAAAGACCATTTCTGAAATTAAAATAGGTTTTCTTCGGATTCATATTGTTCAGCGTAGCGCCGCCCATGTGGTAAACAGCCGAACTGCCGCAAGCTTTGATTTTAAAGCCGAGATTGTGAAGCCGCCAGCAGAGGTCGATCTCTTCCTGGTGTGCGAAAAAATCTTCGTCCAGGGCGCCGGCTTGCCAGAAGGCGCTTCTCCTCACAGCCAGGCAAGCTCCGCTGGCCCAGAAAATGTAAGCATCATCATTATATTGCTTTTCATCTTCTTCCAGAGTTTCGAAGACACGGCCACGACAGAAAGGATACCCGTATTTATCAATAAAACCGCCTGCTGCTCCGGCGTATTCAAAACGGTTTCGTTTATAAAAGTCAAGGATTTTAGGTTGTACCGCCGCGGTATCGGCCTCGGCCTCAAAAATGCTTTCGAGAGGTTCCAGCCATCCGGGAGTGACCTCCACATCGCTGTTCAGCAAAATAAGAATGTCTTCTTTAAGGTTCTTCAGGGCATCATTGTAGCCTTTGGCATAACCTCCGTTTACTGAATTCTGAATAATCTTTACCTGCGGGAATTCCTTCCTTACAAAAGCTACGGAAGTATCTGTGGAAGCATTATCGGCTACATATACGGTTGCGCCTTCAGAAAAAGAAGTGACCGATGGCAGAAACTCTTCCAGAAGTTTCCTGCCATTCCAGTTGAGGATGACCACGGCTGTTTTCATAGCTTCTTTTCGTTGTTAATCCTGGAGTCAGAATTCTGATAATCCGGAATATCCTGCAGGAAGTGATATTTTTCAGCTTCATAATCCAGCTGGCAGTAATAATGCTGAAGGCCATTGGTGATCATCAGGTATTTTGCTTTCAGGCTTAGGTTATATCGGGCGATCTGGTCAAAAGTTTCCTGGCTGATCTTTATATTGGGAGCCTTGCACTCCACAATGAGATGAATTTGCCCTTCAGAATCATATACTAAAACATCATACCTTTTAGTGAGTTTTCCTAGCTTTAGCTGCTTTTCAACACTGATAAGGCTTTTTGGAAAATTTTTCTCCTGCATCAAATATTGGGCACAGTGCTGGCGCACCCACTCTTCGGGAGTTAGAATGACAAATTTTTTACGGAACTCATCAAAAACAGCTATTTTATTTTGACTATTTTTGAATCGAAAATCATATTGGGGAAAATTGAGATTCAGCATAGCCCCAAAAATAAGAAAGAATACAAAACCTGTGCTAGTCCTCTTCAAAAATGAATGCAGGTTTTTAAAGGAGATCAATGGAAGAAGCCAGACAGATAGTCAATAACATCAAAAATGGGGATATCAGGCCCATCTATTTCCTGATGGGAGAAGAAGCCTACTACATTGACAAGATTACCGATTTTATAGCCGAAAATGTCTTGCCCGAAGAAGAAAAAGGTTTTAATCAGATCGTGATGTACGGCCGCGATACCAATATTGATGAGATTGTAAGTAATGCCAAACGATTTCCAATGATGGCCGAACGACAGGTGATCATTGTAAAGGAAGCGCAGGATCTTTCCCGAAGTATAGAAAAGCTTCAGAATTATGCCGAAAATCCTCAGCCCAGCACTGTTCTTGTGATTTGCTATAAATACAAGAAAATAGACAAGCGAAAAAAGCTCTATAAAGCTGCTTTTAAAAATGGCCTCATCTTCGAGAGCAAAAGGCTTTATGACAATCAGGTTGTCGACTGGATTCAGAAGACACTCAAGTCGAGAGGGTATAGTATTTCACCCAAGGCCTCACAGATGTTGGTGGAATTTCTTGGAACCGATTTAGGAAAGATCGATAATGAGCTTCAAAAACTACAGCTTATCTCGCCAAAAGGTACCCAGATCACCCCGGAACTCATCGAAGAGAATATCGGGATAAGTAAAGATTTCAACAATTTTGAACTGCGCAAAGCTATAGGCATGAAGGATAGCCTGAGCGCTCACCGCATCATCAATTATTTCGCTCAAAATCCGAAGGACAATCCGTTGGTAATGACGATTTCTTTGTTATTCTCTTATTTTTCTCAGGTCATGCAGTACCATGGTCTTAATGATAAATCCAAGGGGAATGTAGCTAAGCAGCTTAAGGTGAATCCTTATTTTGTGAACGACTATGTGGTGGCTGCCAGGAATTACCCAATGAAAAAAGTGAGCCAGGTGATTAGCCTTTTGCACGAGACAGATGTGAAGAGCAAAGGAGTAGGAGCAGCCAATGTGTCTCAGGGCGATTTGCTGAAGGAATTATTGGTAAAAATAATGAACTAATTAAATGACTAAAATTAACTCCTGGATAGGTGCTGCACGGTTACGCACTTTACCTCTTTCGGTCTCCGGAATTTTTGTGGGGAGCACCATCGCAGTACAGCAGGATCTTTTTGATATCAGTATTTTTAGCCTGGCGCTGGGAACTACTCTCGGGCTTCAGATACTTTCCAACTTTGCCAACGATTATGGTGATGGCGTAAAAGGTACCGATAATGAAGATAGAATTGGTCCTGCCCGCGCCCTGCAGAGTGGACTGATAACTCCCAAAGAGCTGTTGCACGGGATCATCATCACCGCAGCGGCTACCCTTTTAATGGCCGTTCTGCTTATCTATACAGCCTTCGGAAGCGAAAACCTTTTGTTTACCCTTATTTTTCTGCTGCTGGGAATTGCTGCGATTGCTGCTGCAATCAAATATACCGTGGGAAAATCTGCTTACGGCTACCGCGGAATGGGCGATCTCTTCGTTTTTATTTTCTTCGGACTGGTGGCCGTCTACGGAAGTTATTTTCTGTATTCGCACGAAATGAACTGGCTGGTAATCTTGCCGGCGTGTGCGATTGGGTTTCTAAGTGTAGGGGTTCTCAACCTGAATAATATGCGGGACCGCATCAGCGATGAGAAGGCCGGGAAGATCACTCTTGCAGTAAAAATGGGAGCCCAAAAGGCCAAAAATTATCATTATTTCCTGGTGCTTGCAGCCATCGCTTGTATGGTTTTCTATACTGTGCTGAGTCTGGAAGACAGTAACGATTTTCTGTATTTGCTGGGGGTGATTCCGCTGGTTTTGCATCTGAAAAGAGTAGTGCAAAACGAGGCGCCGGTATTGCTTGATCCCGAGCTCAAGGTGCTGGCACTTTCGACTTTTGCTGTTGCAGTACTATTCGGCCTGGGGCAGATCTTTTAGGGAAACTTTAAGTTTAACAAAATTATATATTCAGGGTGCGATCAAAGTTTTGGTGAATCCTTAATTTTATGGGAAATCCTTAAAATTTACAGTTATGAAGATTACTTTTTACGGACAAAATTGCCTTGGCCTGGAAATTGGCGATTTGAATGTGCTGGTAGATCCTTTTGTCACCGGGAATGACCTCGCCAAAGACAAGGTCGACATTAATGATCTAAAGGCTGATTATATCCTCATTACCCACGCCCATCAGGATCACACTCTTGATGCTGAAGCGGTGGCCAAAAATACTGGAGCTGTAATTGTAAGTAATTTTGAAATAGCGAATCATTACGAAGAAAAAGGAATCGAAGTTCATCCTATGAACCACGGCGGAAGCTGGGATTTCGAATTCGGTAAGCTGAAATATGTGCAGGCCATTCATTCCAGCTCTTTTGCTGACGGAAAGTATGGGGGCCAGCCGGGCGGTTTCGTCCTCGAAGGGGAACATAAGAATGTGTACATCGCCGGGGATACCGCTTTGACGATGGATATGAAGCTCATCCCCATGCAGACAAAGCTGGATCTTGCAGTATTGCCAATCGGCGACAACTTCACTATGGGTGTGGATGATGCTATTATTGCCAGTGATTTTGTAGAATGCGATAAAGTGTTAGGCTGCCATTACGATACTTTCGGCTATATAGAAATCGATCATGAGGAGGCAAAGCGGAAATTCTACGAAAAAGGCAAAGACCTCATGCTGCTGGAGATTGGTGAGAGCATCGAAATTTAACCTGTAATCAAAAAACTCGTTATCCCTACATGACGGCCAACTACAAAAAATATATTCTCAATTTTAAGCGCCCCAGCGGAACTTCGCGGGGCGTTCTTACTACCAAAGAAACCTGGTTTCTTCAAATATCGCACGAGGGAAAAACCGGAATCGGGGAATGCGGAATTCTGCGTAGCCTCAGTATTGATGATCGTCCCGATTATGAAGAAAAACTGAAATGGACCTGCGCGAATATTGATCTAGGAGAAGAGAAGCTCTTGAAAGAACTGAAAGAGTTTCCAAGCCTACAGTTTGGAGTGGAAATGGCTTTTCGTTCTCTTGCTTCTGAAGATCCTTTTGAACTTTTTCCTTCTGAATTCACCCGGGGAAATGATGCGATCCCTATCAATGGACTCATCTGGATGGGAGAGAAAGGATTCATGAAATCGCAGATCGAGGAGAAGATCGATGCCGGTTTTGATTGTATCAAAATGAAGATAGGAGCCATAGATTTCAATACAGAACTGGAGCTGTTGAAATATATTCGCAGCCAGTTTTCTTCCGAAGAAATAGAATTAAGGGTCGATGCGAATGGAGCTTTTTCCCCGGCCGAAGCTCTTGAAAAGCTGAAGCGGCTGAGTGACTTTGATCTGCACAGTATCGAACAGCCCATCAAACAGGGGCAGCTGGAGGAGATGGGGAAATTATGTGAGAAAACGCCCTTACCTATCGCTCTTGATGAGGAATTGATCGGGATTTTTGATGTAACAAAGAAGCAGGAAATTCTACAAACCATAAAGCCACAGTACCTGATTTTTAAACCCAGCCTCATTGGCGGGTTTAGGGGAACTCAGGAATGGATCGACCTGGCTGAAAAGAATAAAACAGGCTGGTGGATCACCAGTGCGCTTGAAAGCAACATTGGTCTTAATGCTATTTCCCAATGGACCTATACAAAAAATGTAGAGATGCCGCAGGGCCTGGGAACAGGCAGCTTGTACACGAACAATTTTCGAAGTCCTTTACAGGTGAAGGATGGGAGCATTTCTTACGAACCCCGAACAGCATGGGAATTTAATTTTTAATATATGTATATACAACAGGCCCTCAATTATAAACACGAATTCTGGAGGTATTTTCTTGGGAGCTCTTTGATAATAATCGGAGTATTGTTAGGGCAGGTTCCCCTGGCCATTGCGGTGATATGGAAAGTAGGACCTGCAGCGGCGGGAATGGATCAAACCGAGTTATTGCAGGCCCTGGACCCGAATTTGTCGTTGTTTTTGATGTTGCTGACATTCGCTATTGGGCTTGGAGCCACTTTGCTGGTGGTCAAGCTGCTACACGACCAGAGCATCAGGGCTCTCACAACAACGCGAAAAAAAATTGACTGGGGACGGTTTTTCTTTGCCTTCGGCCTGGTGGCGGGATTTACCTTGATCGTAACCATTGTGGACTATATGCTTAACCCGGCCGATTACGAGCTAACTTTTCAGCCTGTTCCGTTTTTGATACTATTTGTCGTGGCTGTGGTGATGATTCCCCTTCAAACCAGCTTTGAAGAGTACTTCTTCCGCGGATATCTCATGCAGGGAATAGGAACATTCGCGGGAAACAAATGGCTGCCTCTGTTCGTTACCTCAATTGTTTTTGGCGGGCTTCATTTTTTTAATCCTGAGGTCTCCAAATTGGGGAATATCATCATGATCTACTATATAGGGACCGGCTTTATGTTGGGCATAATGACCCTGATGGATGAGGGGATGGAGCTCTCGCTCGGTTTCCATGCCGGGAATAATCTTATTGCGGCCCTGCTCGTCACTGCCGACTGGACTGCCTTCAAAACTTATTCTATTTTCAAGGACGTTTCCGATCCTTCGGGAGGCTGGGATGTCCTTATACCGGTGTTGGTGGTGTACCCCATTTTTCTTTTCATTCTGAGTAAAAAATACGGCTGGAGCGATTGGAAAAATAAACTTTTTGGCAAGGTTGAAAAATCTGAAACCTTAAATCCTTCTAAAGAAGCCTAAAGTTTTTACAACATTTTGTTAACTTTTGTTGAAAGGAAAAATGATTATCTTCGGTATTAAGAATGGCAGACAAATTCAAAGTACCCGAAACACATCCTGCTTTCAGACTGAACAAGCAGTACTTCACTAATGCCGAACTCAGGCAGGTGGCTTATAGTTACATAAAAGAAGGAGAGGCTTTTGAGGAGCAGATAGGAAGTTTTATTTTAGACTGGTTGAAACCCTCTTCTTATGTTGAGGTAAGGACCTCAGGTTCTACGGGTACCCCCAAAAAGATCAGGGTAAAAAAGGAGCATATGATCAACTCCGCCACGGCTACTTCTAAGTTTTTCGATCTTCCTGCCAATACCACTGCACTTTTATGTTTGCCAGCTACCTACATTGCCGGAAAGATGATGTTGGTAAGGGCCATGGTGCTCGGTTGGCAAATCGATACGGTGCCTCCGTCTTCCAATCCGCTGGACCACGTTTTTAAACGCTATGATTTTTGTGCAATGACGCCGTTTCAGCTGGACAATTCTATAGGCCGGTTGCACCTTATCAAAAAATTGATCGTGGGTGGCGGAGCCGTTTCCTCCCGAATTCAGAAAATGGTCCGGGAATGTGCTACCAAAGTCTATGAAACTTATGGAATGACCGAGACGGTGACTCATATCGCCGCCAAAAGGCTCAATCCGAAGAATAAGAAAAAGCAGCCAAAACCTTTCAAAGTATTACCAGATATCGGTATTTCGCAGGACAAACGGGGCTGTCTAGTGATCAAGGCTCCCAAACTGGCCGACAAGGAGATCGTCACCAATGATGTCGTGGATATTATCACCTATAAGAAGTTTGTCTGGAAAGGCCGCTTCGACAATGTCATCAATTCGGGAGGCGTGAAATTGTTCCCCGAAGAGATCGAACGAAAGTTAGGAAAGATCATCGATCACCGTTTCTTTGTGACTTCCATGCCTGATGACGCTCTTGGCGAAAAACTGGTGCTATTCGTTGAAACCGCTTTTTCTGAAGAAAGTCTGACTGAGTTGCAGAAGAAAATTGCCGACTTAAATACGCTCGAAAAGTATGAAGTTCCGAAGAAAATATACCTGATCGAGAAATTCGAACAAACTTCAAGCGGAAAGATCCATCGCGAAAATACCCTTCGCAGCAAAGTAGGGTAGCAGACTCCTTATTTCTTTAAAAATAAAAAAGCCGGAGAATCAGAGATATCCGGCCTTTCTTCAAATGAATTCTTTCTAGGAAATTCTTTTGGTTTTAATATAATATTTGAGATCATTGACCTTAACCTTTTCAGGATCCTTGGCCGTTTTTGGTAATTTTTGCCAGTCTTCGGTAGGATGAATTCTTTGTTCTTTCCCCTGAATATAAACATCAAGAGGCATTTCAAAATCCTCTACATCGGCTTTCCAACGGTAGAGCACCCGCTTTCCTTCTTTCTTCAGCTGTAGCTCAGGAAGGTCAGTATGCCGGAGGTATTGATCGAATACCGGCCCTAGATCGGCTTCGGTTGCATCATTAAAGAAATCCTCTACCTGTGCGGTGGTTACCGTTTGATGCCTGAATTTTGCTGTATAAGCCTTCAGCGTTTTCCACCAAAGCTCATCATCGTTGTAGATACTTCTGATATTGTTCAAAAGATTGGCTCCTTTATAGTACATATCTCCGGAACCTTCGCTGTTCACGCCATAGTCCCCGATGATCGTGGCGGTATTTTCGACTCCCTGCCGAATGCCTTTCAGGTATTCCAAAGCCTGTTCCTTACCCCAGCGACATTCGATATAGACCGATTCCGAATAGGAAGTAAAGCCCTCATGTATCCACATATCGGCAATATCTTTGGCGGTAATGCTGTTGCCGTACCATTCGTGCCCGGATTCATGGATAATAATGAAATCCCATTTTAGACCAATTCCGGTACCCGAAAGATCTCTGCCCAGATAACCGGGCTGATAATGATTTCCGTAGGCCACCGCACTTTGATGTTCCATACCGAGATAAGGTGCCTCCACCAGTTTGTATCCGTCTTCTTCAAAGGGATAAGGCCCTAGTTTGCTGTAAAAGCATTCCATCATGTCCTTCACTTCCTGAAACTGCTTTTTAGCTTTTTCAAGATTGTAGGGAAGCACGTAATAATTCAGATCGAGATCTTTATATTTATCAGAGAAGTGCGAATAATTACCAATATTGACAGTAATGTCGTAATTGTTGATGGGATTGGTCACTTTCCAGCTCCATCTCGTAAATCCATTTCCGAGGTCTTCCTTACCTGTAAACCGGCCGTTAGAGACATCCATAAGTCCGTTGGGAGCAGCAATTTCGATCAGAGCTTCTTCAGGTTCATCGCCCTGGTAGTCTTTATTTGGATACCAGAGGCTGGCACCGGTGCCTTGTACGGCAACACCTACCCAGGGATTTCCATCTTCATCCTGAGTCCACACAAAACCGCCGTCCCAGGGTGCGTTTTCAGCAACTACGGGGTGGCCGGAATAATAAAAGCGGATAGAATCTTCGGAAGCTGCCGCAACAGGTTTCTGAAATTCGACAAAAACGGCATTGTATTTCCGCTCGTAGTCCAGTCTTTTTCCTTGGTGTATGATGGAATCAACCTTCATGTTTTTAAAAAGATCTACCTGCATTACCGGAAGTTCCCCGTTCGTGTTAAAGGTGATCACATTGGAGCCGGAAATATATTGCTGCTGCGGATCTACTTTTACCCGAAGGTGATATTTCTGAACATCGTAATCCCGCTCCGGTCTTAAAGAACCGCGCAGGCTATCGGCTTCTGTATATTGATGTTGCTTGTCACTTAACACCTGGGCTTGAAGATTCGTGATTCCTAAGGCTAAGGTTAAGAGACTAAAAATTATTTTTTTCATTGAAAATAAGGGTTCTTTAGGTTTGGATGACTCCCATGTTGAAGTCTTTGGTGATAGGCGCATGATTGGCAGCTTCTATTCCTTTGGAAATCCATTTACGCGTATCCAGCGGACTTATGATTGCATCGGTCCAAAGTCGGGCGGCGGCGTAATAGGGTGAAGTTTGCTCATCATATCTCGATTTGATCTTTTCGAAAACTTCCTTCTCCTTTTCGGCATCCACTTTTTCACCTTTTTTCTGCATGGCCGCGGTTTCTATCTGCGCGAGAACCTTGGCAGCCTGCGTTCCGCCCATTACCGCGAGTTCTGCACTGGGCCAGGCAACAATAAGTCGGGGATCATAAGCTTTTCCACACATTGCGTAATTTCCGGCGCCGTAAGAATTACCCAGAATAATCGTGAATTTCGGCACAACAGAATTGCTCACCGCATTCACCATTTTCGCGCCGTCCTTAATGATTCCGCCGTGTTCACTCTTACTGCCCACCATAAATCCTGTTACATCCTGAAGAAACACCAGTGGAATTTTCTTCTGATTGCAATTGGCAATAAAGCGGGTGGCTTTATCGGCTGAGTCGGAATAGATAACTCCGCCAAACTGCATTTCTCCTTTTTTGGTCTTAACGATCTTTCGCTGATTGGCGACAATGCCCACAGCCCAACCATCAATGCGCGCATAACCTGTAAGTATGGTCTGGCCATAGCCTTCCTTATATTCTTCAAATTCCGAGCCATCTACCAATCTTTTTATGATCTCATGCATATCATACTGATCACTGCGCTTCTTTGGTAGAATTCCGAAGATCTCTTTTTCATCTTCTTTGGGCTTCTTAGCATCTTTTCTACTGAAGCCAGCTTTATCAAACTCGCCCATCTTATCCATGATCTTTTTGATCCTTTGCAGGGCGTCTTTATCGTCTTTCGCCTTGTAGTCGGTCACCCCACTGATCTCACTGTGCGTGGTCGCACCACCAAGGGTCTCATTGTCAATGCTCTCTCCGATAGCGGCTTTTACAAGGTAGCTTCCGGCAAGAAAGATGCTTCCGGTTTTTTCAACAATGAGAGCTTCATCGCTCATAATGGGCAAATAGGCACCGCCGGCGACACAACTTCCCATCACCGCGGCAATCTGGGTAATTCCCATACTGCTCATCACGGCGTTATTTCTAAAGATCCTTCCGAAGTGTTCCTTATCGGGGAAAATTTCGTCCTGCATGGGCAGGAAAACCCCGGCGCTGTCCACGAGGTAGATGATAGGCAGTCGGTTTTCGATAGCGATCTCCTGGGCACGCAGGTTTTTCTTTCCGGTAATAGGGAACCACGCCCCGGCTTTTACCGTGGCATCATTGGCCACAACGATGCACTGCTGACCCGAAACATGACCAATCTTGACCACGACGCCTCCGCTGGGGCAGCCACCGTGTTCTTCATACATGCCATCGCCGGCAAAAGCTCCGATCTCGATAGTGTCCGTCGGATCGTCAAAAAGGAAATTTATCCGCTCCCGGGCGGTCATTTTTCCTTTCGCATGATGTTTCTCAATGCGCTTTTCGCCACCTCCCAGTTTTATCCTTTTTAATTTATGATTCAGGGAAGAAAGTAATAACTTGTTATGGTCTTCATTTTTATTGAAGTTCATATTCATATTCAGAATCGTTTTTGTAATTTTTAATGAAGAAAATTTAGATTTTCTTTCTATTTACCATGGAAAAAAGTAGATTATTCTTCTTTCTGCATGGTATATTGGCTAAAATACAAAAAGCAGGCAATTCCTTGTATGGAAAGAATTATTTAATATCCCGATATTAGCGTAAAAAGGGCAGAATTATGGGAATGAACAAAAACAGTATTTTCGCCTGGGCTTCCTTTGTGACTTTTTTGATAGGAGTTGCACTGGTATTACTGGGCGTACTGAAGTATCTGGAGTACGCTATCGGTTTTTCCGTAGTGGGAATCGGCTTTTTCGCAATTTCCTGGGCCTTCAATGCCCTGAAGGGACGTGTATAGAAAATGAAATTATGAGTGAAGAGAAAAAACTGAGAGAACAATTGGTAAAACATTTAAATGGAGGAGAGGCATTTACGCCGCTGGAGGAATTTATTGATGAGATTCCTTTTGAAAAGCTAGGAGAGCGACCACAGGATCTGCCTTATTCGTTTTATGAATTGTTTTATCACATTGTTTTTGCTCAAAAAGACATTCTTGAATTCTCCATTGCCGGCAGTTATGAAACTTCTACCTGGCCCGATGATTACTGGCCAAAGGAACAGGCGCCGGCCGACGAACAGTCCTGGGAAAATTTAAAATCTGAATATTTCGAAGACCGCAGGATCTTTGCAGATTTTCTGCTTGATGAAAATAATGGCCTTCTGAAGCCGGTCAAAAATGGCGAAACTCAAAGCCTTTTCCGGGAAACCATGCTCATCATTGAACATACAGCCTATCATTCCGGGGAACTTCTGGTTATTCTAAGGCTGCTGGGACTGCACAAATAATAGTTTAGCCCTGAAAATTCTTCTGGATTTACTGAAATTTCGGATATTTGCACGCGCTTCGGAAGCCGCAAATTACTTCTGAAGATCAACTAAAAATATACAATTATGGCAGATGATAAAAAAGTGATTTTTTCAATGTCGGGTGTGACCAAAACCTACCAAAGGGCGAACACCCCGGTATTGAAAAACATATACCTCAGCTTCTTTTATGGAGCCAAAATCGGGATTCTGGGACTCAATGGCTCAGGGAAATCCACCTTGTTGCGCATCATTGCGGGGCAGGATAAGAATTACCAGGGAGATGTAGTCTTTTCTCCGGGATATTCGGTTGGGTATCTGGAGCAGGAACCGCAACTGGATGAGGATAAAACGGTATTGGAAGTTGTAAAGGAGGGAGTTGCCGGGACTGTTGAAATTCTCGAGGAATACAACAAGATCAACGATATGTTTGGCCTTCCGGAAGTTTATGAAGATCCCGATAAGATGCAGAAGCTTATGGATAAGCAGGCGCAGCTTCAGGATAAAATAGATGCCAGCAACGCCTGGGAACTGGATACGAAACTCGAAATCGCCATGGATGCCCTTCGCACTCCCGAGGCCGATAAGAAGATCTCGGTACTTTCAGGAGGAGAAAGAAGACGGGTGGCATTATGCCGACTTCTTCTTCAGGAACCCGATATTCTGCTTCTGGATGAGCCTACCAACCACCTTGATGCCGAGTCGGTACACTGGCTGGAGCATCACCTGGCGCAATATAAAGGTACGGTGATCGCCGTGACTCACGACCGTTATTTCCTTGATAATGTTGCCGGCTGGATCCTCGAATTGGACAGAGGGGAAGGTATTCCGTGGAAAGGAAATTATTCTTCCTGGCTGGAGCAAAAATCACAGCGACTTGCCCAGGAGCAAAAACAGGCGAGCAAACGCCAGAAATCTCTGGAACGAGAGCTGGAATGGGCCCGCATGAATCCGAAAGGACGACAAACGAAGCAAAAAGCCCGTTTGAACAATTACGATAAACTGCTGAGCCAGGATCAGAAGCAGATGGATGAAAAGCTGGAGATCTACATTCCGAATGGTCCTCGTTTGGGAACCAATGTGATCGAAGCGAAAGGTGTAAGCAAGGCTTTTGGAGATAAACTTTTATATGAAGATCTTAATTTTAAACTGCCGCAGGCGGGGATAGTTGGGATCATCGGTCCAAACGGGGCTGGAAAAACCACCATTTTCAAGATGATCATGGGGGAAGAAAAACCTGATAAAGGAAACTTTGAAGTAGGTGAGACTGCGAAGATCGCTTATGTGGATCAGAGCCACGCCAATATAGATCCTGAAAAAACCATCTGGCAAAACTTCAGCGATGAGCAGGAGTTGATCATGATGGGCGGCCATCAGGTGAATTCCAGAGCTTACCTGAGCCGGTTCAATTTCAGCGGAAGCGAACAGAATAAAAAGGTATCTATGCTTTCCGGAGGAGAGCGAAACCGTTTACACCTCGCGATGACACTGAAGGAGGAAGGCAACGTGCTGTTGCTGGATGAGCCTTCCAACGACCTGGATGTAAACACGCTGCGTGCGCTGGAAGAAGGTTTGGAGAATTTTGCCGGCTGTGCGGTGGTGATTTCTCACGACAGGTGGTTCCTGGACAGGATCTGTACGCATATTCTCGCTTTTGAAGGCGATTCCCAGGTGTACTTCTTTGAAGGCAGCTTCTCAGATTATGAGGAAAACAAGAAAAAACGTCTTGGCGGCGATCTAATGCCGAAAAGGATCAAATACAAAAAACTGGTGAGATAGCCAGAAATTAAGCGCTAGAAGCGGTGATAAAACTGCCTTTCAGCGCATGAAGTTAACATGAATCAGGCCTCGGGATTTTTCGCTGAGGTCTTTTTTTTGCTGAATTTGGGCGTTCCGCCTCCTCACGTCGGCGTCGGGCTATCCGCTATAGTTTTTGTCCGCTGCCGCGTCCAAAAAGCTGCCACTCCTATCCCTAACGCACCTGCTGGGAAACAAACTACCTGAAATTCAGGTAATTTTTATCAAACTTATTGCGGAAGAATGTTATGATTTTCGCTGCGGTTTCCCGGGACAGCCATTAAAAATGGCCAATTTTATTCCCCTTTAATTTGGTTCTTCCGTAGCCCTTCGGATATTTCTGTTTTTACTGTTGTGGCTTTCCCGGCTTCTTCTTTGGAGGCATAGGGCCGCGAAGGTGAATGATAAGCCCGTTGAGGAAATTCCGCAGAAACTGGTCTCCACATTCCATGTATTTTGGATGATTTTCATTTCTGAAAATTGCGCCCAGTTCGCTTTTGGTTACTTTGAAATCCACGAGAGCGCAGATCTTTACTATGTCTTCGTCCGTAAGCTTATGCGCTACCCGAAGTTTTTTGAAGATATCATTGTTTGTTAATCCCATCCCGCAAAATTAAAATTTTCTTTTTCAGAAGATCTATGAACTGAGATTTAATTTTTTTGAAAGTCTTTGAACGGTCTGCAGATCGTTCTTGTTTTCGATATTCCTTTCGGCGTCTTCTATGAGACTGCGTGCTTCCCTCTCAATACTATGGTAATATTTTTCTTCTGCCGCCTCGCAGCTTTGAAGGTGTTCTATCATTACCGATAGTTTCTGCACGATGATCACATCGTGTTTGCAATAAGTTCTAATAGAAGCAAGCACATTATAGATGAGTTCAGCAAAAGAGACATGAGACATTTTGATGAAGGTCTTTTCGTCCCGGACAAAGACATTCATATCCCTTTTATGCATTCTCAGGGCAAACAATTCGCTTAGATAATCAATTCCGTTCAAAGCCGTTCCGGGGTCATTGATGCCGGGCGACATAGCTTTGACTATAATCTCCGTAATCTGTTTAAAAGCCAGGGCATAGTTATCGCTCACCAGTTCTCCCCGGGAAAAAATAAGATTGCTGAAGATCTCCTGCACCACCTTTTCTTCGAGCTCCTTTTGGGATTTCAGGATGGGAACGCCTTTAAGGATAAAAATTCCCTTGGGAGGAAGAATTTCAAGTTGAGTCTCGTGCTTTTCGCAGATATCGATAAGATTCGTTGCTGAAATGTTCTGAAAGTAACCACTCTTTTCTGTCAGGTACTCATGCCAGCCACTGGTATCGGGAAACTCTGGAGCGCTTTCTTTTTCAGTCTTGATAAGCTCTTCCAGCTTATTCTTTGCTGTAGTGTATATTCTGTCCAGGATATTGTTGATCTGGATACTCTGCGAGATGTTGTGAATGAAATAAATAAAGGCCCAGATGCAGATCACCGTGAAGAGAATGCCCAGCAATACCGGGAATCCGGGAACCTGGTATTCGTCGCCTGTAGGTTGTACAGAAACAGCGATAAATATACAGTACAAAATGGTGAAAATATAGGTTCCAAGGATGATCTGGTGGTTCTTGTCGGAAATGAGTCCGGGCAAAAGCCGTGGTGAATAGCTGGTCGAGGCCTGGTTGAGAAGCACCATTACCATGGAGAAACTAAAGACCATCATGGAGATAAGGCCGGTAATGCACGCACTGAGGATAGTGAGGGCAGTGTTTCCGTTTTTTACCACCAGGAAAGAAGCATGTTCCACAAGGTAGGCCGAAACGCCTAATTTCTCCAGGTACATCATTATAAAGGCCAGCAGAAATCCCATCAGGGCCAGAAGGGTAGGGTAAAAGGCGATCCTGCTTTGAAGGATTTTCAGAAAGGTGATAAGGCGGTTAAAAAGGTGCTTCATTCAGAAAGAGCTTTATATTCTAAAGGTAATAAAGCCGCAGCAATAGAGGGATACAAAAAAGCTTTCTTTTTAAAACTGACGAAAAGACAGGTTAGATGAGTGTTTTTCAGACAAAATGACGTGCGATATTAATTGGTATTTGAATTGCTAATTACTTCATGAAAACAATGATTATAAACCTAAAAAAATAAATGTTATGAGTTTAATCAAAGGAAATGAGGCCAATTGGCTGCCATCAGTTTTCGACGATATGTTTAAAACTGATTGGTTAGGAGGTACCACCAACGTGAACAGTATTGGAACCAGTATTCCTGCTGTAAACATTCAGGAAACCGACGACAACTTCAGCGTAGAGGTAGCTGCGCCAGGTAAGACCAAAGAAGATTTCAATATTGAACTGGACAATGATGTGTTAACAATCTCTTCAGAAGAGAAAAAAGAAAACGAAACTTCTGATAAAAAAGGTAGATACACCAGGAGAGAATTCAGTTACAGCACTTTTAAAAGGGCTTTCAGTCTTCCTGAAACTGTTGATAGCCAGAAGATTTCGGCCAGCTACAAAAACGGAGTTTTGGAAATTAGCCTTCCTAAGAAGGAAGAGGCCAAAATTCAGGCTAAAAGAATGATCGAGATTGCCTAATCTTAGCAGGATCAAATAATAAAAAAGCGCCCTTGAGGCGCTTTTTTATTTACTGAGCATGATCCTACGGTTGCCGGCGTTTGCAATAATGAAAACCTGTTCTGTTTCAATAGATCAGAGCATGACGAAGGTCATACTCTGTTAATCCTGATACTTTTAAATTAGTTGCATAACTAAATCGTTGTAGGGAATGTCGATGAAGATCTGGAGATTCCCACCATATAAAATCAAATTTCAACAGATGAAAAGTTTACTATTAGGTAACGAAGCACTTGCTCAGGGAAGTATTGACGCGGGTTTATCAGGTGTTTATGCCTATCCCGGCACCCCTTCCACTGAAATAACAGAATACATTCAAAAGTCAAAATTGGCACAGGAATTAAAGATCCACACCACCTGGTCTGTTAATGAAAAAACGGCCATGGAGGCTGCTTTGGGAATGTCTTATGTTGGCAAGAGGTCTATGGTCGTGATGAAGCACGTGGGATTGAATGTGGCCTCAGATGTTTTTATGAATATGTCGGTTTCCGGTGTAAACGGCGGACTCGTAGTTGTAGTAGCAGATGATCCATCGATGCATTCCTCGCAGAATGAACAGGATTCCCGTTTTTATGGGAAATTCGCGATGATCCCGATTTTGGAACCCTCCAGCCAGCAGGAGGCTTATGATGTCATGGCCTATGCATTTGATCTTTCCGAAGAAGTTAAATTACCTGTCCTATTAAGATTGGTTACCCGTTTATCGCACTCCCGGGCAGGTATAGAGACAAAACAAAGGCGGAATCCAAACGATGTGAATTTGCCAGCGGACACTTCGCGGTTTGCGTTACTTCCTATGAATGCCAGAAAACAGTTCGATCTATTGGTTAATAAGCAAGATAAGTTGATCGAATATTCGGAAAATTCTGATCTAAACTTCCTAAAATTAAATGAGGACAAAAAGCTGGGAATCATTGCCTGTGGATTAGCCTATAATTATGTGATGGAGAATATTGGGGAGGAAAATGCTTATTCGATTTTAAAGATCTCTCAATACCCTTTACCTAAAGAGAAAGTAAAAGCCCTGTATAATCATTGTGATAAAATCCTGGTTGTAGAAGAAGGCTATCCTATAGTAGAAGAGTTACTTCACAATTATTTTGATGAGAACGACAAGATTAAAGGAAAATTATCAGGTGCTCTTCCAAGAACGGGTGAATTGAATCCTAATATCGTGGGTAATATCTTAGGGCTTATCAAGAGTGGCACTAAACCTATCTCATCAGTAGTGACACCACGCCCACCGCAGCTTTGTGAAGGCTGTGGTCATACAGATCTTTTTAATACCATAAATGAATTGATCCCTGAAATAGGGAACAAAAATGTTTTTGGAGATATTGGCTGTTATGCACTTGGTGCTTTACCACCTTTGAATTCCATCAATACTTTAATAGATATGGGAGCTTCAATAACCATGGCAAAAGGAGCTGCAGATGCGGGACTTGAGAATGCCATTGCGGTTATTGGCGACTCAACCTTCACCCATTCGGGTATGACAGGCCTGTTGGATGCTGTCTATGAAAATACTCCTATTACAGTCATTATTTCAGATAACTCTGCTGTTGCGATGACAGGAGCCCAGGAATCAACGGCAGTAGGTAGATTACATAAGATCTGTTTAGGAATTGGAGTTCATCCCGATCACCTGAAAACCATAGTGCCTTTGAAAAAGAATCATGAAGAAAACGTAGAGCTGCTGCGGAATGAATTGAAGTACAAGGGTGTTTCGGTCATTATTTCTGAAAGACCTTGCGTTCGTTTGTCAAGAGATCAAAAAGAACAGATCAAAGCCAGAATTGCGTCATTAAATTAAAAATACAAGAAACAGATGAAAACGAATATCATATTATCAGGAGTTGGTGGTCAGGGTATTCTGACTATTGCTGCGGTTTTGGATACAGCTGCTTTAAGCGAAAATTTGCACATAAAACAGTCAGAAGTTCACGGAATGAGCCAGCGCGGCGGAGCCGTGCAGTCTCATGTAAGAATATCTGATAAAGAAATTTATTCTGATCTTATTCCGGAGGGAAAAGCTGATCTCATTTTATCGGTAGAACCTATGGAATTATTGAGATATGTTCCTTTTTTGAAGGAAGATGGCTGGTTGGTCACAGACTCAGAATCTTTTGTCAATACTTCCAATTATCCTGATAAAAATGAGCTATTTGATCAGATAAAAAAGCATCCGAATCATGTAATCGTAGATGCAACAGAAATTGCCAAAAAGATCGGGAACTCAAAGATTGCCAATATGGTTTTACTGGGAGCAGCATCTGCAATAATACCGATATCTGAAAACAGCATGCTTGAAGCCATTAAGAAATTGTTTCAGCATAAAAGTGAAAGGATCATCAAGTTGAACCTGGAAGCTTTTGCGGAAGGAAAAAAAGTTGCTGAAGGAATAACTAATCTGGCTGCTAGTAAATAGGTTGAAATTACACTTAGTTTTTACAATTAATGATGGACTTTTTGAAAGGAAAAATTCCATTTTACTGAGATGATGTTTAAAAACATCTTTTTTGTAAGTGTAATGTTTTTCCGGCTTTAAAAATTTTTGAATCAATTGGAAGATAATTTAGCCTTTGTGAAATCAGTTCTAATTTTACTTTTCAAGAATCATTTTACTCAAACGAAGTCCTTTTGAATTTCCAATTTGTATAATTGAAGTTTCCAAAACCTTAAATTTTGTATATACAAAGTTATTACTTTAAATCAGATTTTAAAGTTAATTTTTTTTGTTGAAGGATTAATGCCGATACTTCTTAAAGGAGAATCGGGAATAAGATATGAAATTTTATTCCCAATACTTTTTTCTAAACTCTGAGTTGACCTATTACGAGAGTACCATTTTGGAATTCTGAAGTACTTGCTTAATTGCTTCAGACAAGATTATAACCCCTTTTTCAATATCATTTTTTGGCATGTTTGAAAATGAAAGTCGCAACCTGTCATCTTTTTTACTGGCGGGATCAAAGGTTCGACCCGTGACAAAAACAACTCCTTTCGCAACACTTTCTTTGAATATATCAGTTGACCTGATGTGAGGTGGCAATTTGAGCCAGATATAAAATCCGCCTTTTGGTTCGTTCCAGGTAACTTCTTCCGGCATATAGGCTTTCAGATACTTCTGAAGCAAATTTTTACGTTCCAGATATTCACTTCTCAAAAATGTCAAATAAGGCTCCAGTTTATGTTGTGCTAAAAATTCATTTGCCAGGATCTGCATGAAACTGGAGGTACAGGCATCCAGGGCCTGTTTGACGGTTTCCGCTTTTTCGAAAATTTCTTCGGAAGACAGCATATAGCCCAGCCTAAAACCCGGACCGAGTATTTTTGAAAATGATCCTGTATAAATAATTTCCACATCCTTCACCCCAAATGACTTCATGGATTTGGTAAGGTGTTTTTCTTCTTCATTAAAATACAGGTCACTGTAGGCATCATCTTCGATCAAAATTATTCCCGTACCGGATAAAACTTCCAGAAGTTGTTTTTTTCTTTCAGGAGTGTAAATAATTCCCGCCGGATTGTGATAGTTAGGCGTGACATATAAGAATTTAGGTTTTCGGTCTAAAGACCCGATCTTGTTTTTTAAGGCTGCTATATCGATACCATTCTTGTCAATTGGTATACTGTGAATTTCGGCTCCAAAAGTTTCAAAAACCGTTAAAGCGCCTACAAAACATGGGTTTTCGGTGAGTATGATATCCCCTTCATTGACAAATTCCTGCGTAATAATAGATATGGCCTGAAGAGAACCGGTGGTGATCAGGATTTTGTTTTCATCAACAGGCAGTTCCTTATTTTTCAAATAACCTTCTAATGATTTAACCAGAGGAGGATAACCGGAGGTGGGGCCATATTGAAAGCAGAGTTTTTTTATATCCTCAGGCAGGGAATTATAAATGTCATCAATTTGCTCTATGGGAAACAGATCATTGTTCGGCATACCGCCGGCAAATGAAATGAGACTTTTTCCGGAAGCCTGTTTCATTAACTGTTTAACGTCCTCTGAATGCATGGAATTAACTGCGTTTGAAAATGCATACATATCCTGAAAAGTTTTAGCTGTTCTATCAAATTAACAAAGATGTAATCAAACAGATGCTGATGAATATCAGTTAAAATCCTATTTTAAATTTCTTCCTTTACAATTATTAAAATTCCTTCTTTTTATGCTTCATCCGAAATTAATTCATCCCGAAAGCATTGTTGTTGTTGGGGGATCAGATAATATTCATAGCCCCGGTGGCAGGGTTCTCAAAAACTTAATTGATCATGAATTTAATGGGCAACTATTTGTGGTTAATCCCAAACAGGATCATGTTCAGGGGGTTAAATCTTATAAAGACATCAATGAGCTTCCCGAAGTAGATCTGGCAATAATCGCGATCTCGGCCAAATTTGTTGTTGAAACCGTGAGGGTTCTTACACAACAAAAGAATACTAAAGGCTTCATAGTTTTCTCCGCCGGCTTTAGTGAAAAAGATGAAACGGTGCCAAGATTGGAAAAAGAAATCGTCGAACTGATCGATGAAGCAGGCGGAAGTCTGTTAGGCCCTAATAACATTGGATTAATAAATAACCATTACACAGGAGTTTTTACCACACCTATACCGAAACTGGATGAAAAAGGAGTTGATTTTATATCGGGTTCTGGTGCGACAGCTGTTTTTATCATTGAAGCCGCGCAAAGTATGGGTCTTACATTTTCGAGCATTTATTCCGTGGGGAACAGTGCTCAAATAGGAGTGGAGGAGATCCTCGAATATTTAGATCACTCTTTTGAAAAGGAATACAGTTCCAAAAGTAAAACTGCTTTATATCGAGAGCATTAAGAACCCGCTTAAATTCTTAAAACACACAGCTTCCTTGATACACAAAGGCTGCAAAATAGCGGCTATCAAGGCGGGTAGTTCAGAAGCTGGAAACAGGGCGGCTTCGTCTCATACGGGGGCCATAGCCAATTCAGATGTCTTTATAGATACCTTGTTTAAAAAAGCGGGAATAATTCGCTGTTATGGCAGAAATGAACTTATTAGTGTTGCCGGAATACTTCAGCAAAAAGAATCTAAAGGAAAAAATATTGCAATTATTACTCACGCCGGAGGACCTGCCGTGATGATGACCGATATCCTGTCAAAGAATGGACTGAAAATTCCTCATTTAGAAGGAGAAGAAAGTGAAGGCTTGCTAAGCCAATTATATGACGGATCTTCCGTTTCCAATCCTATTGATTTTTTAGCAACAGGTAATGCCGAGCAGTTGGGAAGCATTATTGACTATTGTGAGAATAAATGTCCTGAAATTGATGCCATGGCTGTCATTTTTGGGAGTCCGGGTTTAACAGCGGTGGATGATGTTTATCAAGTTCTGAATGAAAAGATCAGGACGTCTAAAAAGCCGATCTATGCCATTTTACCATCAGTGGTGAATGTGAAGAATGAAATAAATGATTTTATAAAGAAAGGGAATATTGCATTCCATGATGAAGTTTTATTCGGAAGTGCTTTGGCTAAAGTTTACAACCATACTTCGGTTAGTGAAAAAACTAAAGATACTGACCTTAAAATCTTCCGAAAAGATAAGAAAACTAATAGATAGACTGTCAAATGGATACATGCCCACAGAAGCAGCCGTTAGTTTGCTGGAATACGCAGGAGTGAAATTTGCCACTCCCTATCATGTTAAGAATGAAGAAGAGCTGAACAATATTTCAAAGTCTGTTTCTTACCCTGTTGTCCTTAAAGTTGAGGGACCTTTGCACAAATCTGATGTTGGAGGGGTGATCCTGAATGTTTCGAACGATAAAGATCTACATGATAGTTTCCGGAAGTTGATGCAGATAGAAGGAGCAAATTCTGTTATCATTCAGCCAATGATAAAAGGAAAGGAACTGTTTATCGGGGCAAAAAAGGAAACTAATTATCCTCATGTCATTTTATGCGGACTGGGAGGAATTTTTGTTGAAGTTTTAAAAGATGTAAGTGCTGCAATGACGCCTGTTGCAGAGGAAGATGCTATAAAAATGATCACCGATCTAAAAGCTTATCCAATATTAAAAGGCGTTAGAGGTCAAAGTGGGATAAATATCAAATTGTTTGCTGAAGCTATTGTAAAGATTTCAGATCTGTTAATCAGGGTTCCGGAAATCGCAGAATTAGACCTCAATCCTCTTATGGCTACAGAAAAGGATCTGACCGCGGTAGATGTGAGAATGAGGTTGGAAAAATAGATTTTTCACGCGTGACCCAACTATTGAGCGAATAAGTCATTCAGCTGCCCGTTCTTTGGACGCTTTTTTTATTAATAATCCAGAAGTAACCATCGGTTGCCTGCACTTTGAATAGTAAAGACTTGTTGTGTTTTTATACTTGTGACCTTGGAATTTGTTCTAATATCAAAAAGATCATCTCCACCTAAAAAGGTAAAGGGTTTTTCAGAAGTCCCAACCCAGGATATCAGGCGTATTATTCGACCTTTATTTAAAGATGCCTGCGGAATCACAATTGCCGACATTTGGTTGTTTATCCTCAAAGTCCCGATTTCATCTGTGATTACATAATCTCCGGTAGCGCTGGTAGTGGATGAATAATTTTGAAAACCGGGATTCGTCCATGCAGACTGTCCTGATGAATTTATAGCCATTACCTGGCCTTCCAGCCCCCGTTTTGTAGGTAGAACATATTCGGTTTCAGGCGTCAATCCTATTCCCACTCTTCCTGCAAAATATCCGGCAAAGATATTCGAATTAGAGTCACCCCAGGCAATGCTGTAGATCCCGTATATATTTCCCTGTCCCGTGGTGCTTCCAATTTCGCTATAGATGCCAAAATTGTTGCTTTTGGCACCGTAAGTTCTGCCAACGCGGTTAAAGATTCCGTAGATATCATTGGTGCCGGTATTTTGAAAACTTTCGTTGAAGATGCCGTAATGAATCCCAATACCATCGCCGTTTACATTCGATTTGATTCCGTATTTGTTGCCGTTGGTGGCGCTCCGGTTAGTGTTGACAAATCCGTAGGTTGTGATATTGTCTGTCGCCGAGTTACGGTTATCGATCTCCAGCCCTTTCTTTATTGCGAGATCTGCAATACTTTCAATGGCAATCTGAAGTTTAGCTGTTGCCAGTTCTGTGCCAATAGCAACATTCCCTTTTCTGAATAAGGGATCATCAATATTATTGGGACTCGCCGCGGTGCCTTCTTTGTAGAAATTAGCCGTGGCAGCGTCTGAAACGATGGATTTCCACTTATTTTCAGTGGCATTCCAGTAATAGAAGCCTATCGGAAAGCCTTGCAATTCTTTGGTGAGAAAAACCAGCATCCCGTGCTGGTCGGCGGTGGGATTTACTGTGGGAAATTTCTCCAGCCGCGGAATCAGAATACCGTCTATACCTGAAGGATTTGTTTTGTCTGAAACCGCGATATCGAGACTCGCTTTTGGAGTGGTGGTGCCGATTCCGACCTGCGAAAATAACAGGCATGGAAAGATCAGCGGGAGGAATTTAATAAATTTCATAAGTAACTGTGGATTTTACAGTCACTTCAGTTCAGGGAAAAATGCTTTGGAAGATTAAATATAGATTATTCTTCTAAATATCAGGTAGTTAAAATTTAAAAAATCTATGCCAGTTCATTTACTTTCTCCTGGATCAGCTTAATTTCATCCCGCAGCCTGGCGGCTTCCATAAAGTCGAGGTCCTTGGCTGCAGCTTCCATAGCCTTTCTTTTCTCCCGAATTTTCTTTTCGAGCTGAGTTTTGCTGAGATACGCTACTTCTTCTTCCGCAGCTTTCATCGACGGTTTTTCATCCTGCTCGTACACATCCAGTTTTTTCCTTATCAAAGCGCTGTCCAGCTTTTTCACGAGCGGGGTAGGAGTAATGTTATTTTCGGTATTATAGGCGATCTGTTTCTGCCGGCGATATTCGGTTTCGTCCATTGTTTTCTGCATGCTCGCCGTGATCTTATCCGCATACATGATGGCTTTTCCGTGCACGTGTCGTGCGGCACGGCCAATAGTTTGTGTTAAAGAACGATTGCTTCGGAGGAAGCCTTCCTTGTCGGCATCAATGATAGCTACCAGGGATACTTCGGGCAAATCCAGTCCTTCTCTTAGCAGGTTCACCCCAATCAGCACATCAAAAAGACCCTTTCTCAGGTCCTGCATGATTTCTACTCTTTCCAGCGTATCTACGTCGGAATGGATATAACGGCAGCGGACGTTGATGCGGGTGAGATATTTGGCCAGTTCTTCGGCCATTCTTTTAGTTAGCGTCGTAACCAGGGTCCGCTGATCTTTTTCCACCCGATCCTGAATTTCCTCAATAAGATCGTCTATCTGGTTCAGGCTGGGGCGCACTTCAATGACCGGATCCAGCAGCCCCGTGGGACGAATCACTTGCTCTACATAAACTCCTTCGCTCTTCTGAAGCTCATAATCTGCCGGGGTCGCGCTTACATAGATCACCTGATTCTGAAGGGCTTCAAATTCTTCGAATTTCAGCGGACGGTTGTCCATAGCTGCTGGTAAACGGAAACCGTAATCCACCAGGGTTTCCTTTCTTGAACGGTCACCGCCGTACATGGCGTGCACCTGCGGAATCGTCACGTGACTTTCATCTACTACCATCAGGTAATCATCAGGAAAGTAATCCAGTAGACAGAAAGGACGGGTGCCTGGTTTTCTTCCGTCGAGATAACGCGAGTAATTTTCAATTCCAGAGCAATACCCGAGCTCCCGGATCATCTCCAGGTCAAAATTGGTCCTTTCGTCAAGTCTTTTTGCTTCGAGATGTTTGCCGATATCCCTGAAATAATCCACCTGTTTCACAAGATCATCCTGAATATCGTGGATGGCATTTTGCAAAACATCGGGCGAAGTCACGAACATATTGGCCGGATAAATATTTAGCCGGTCGTATTTTTCAATAATGTCATTCGTGCCGGGATCAAAAGCTTCAATTTCTTCAATTTCATCTCCGAAGAAGTGAATTCTGAAGGCATTGTCGGCATAACTAGGAAAAACATCTACGGTGTCTCCTTTAATGCGGAAATTACCGTGGGTGAATTCGGCTTCGGTCCGGGAATAAAGACTTTGAACCAGCCTGTGCAGCAGCTTGGTTCGGGAGATGTTCATGTCTCTTTCGATGGAAACCACGTTCTTTCTGAATTCCACCGGGTTTCCGATACCATACAAACAGGAAACCGACGCGACTACAATCACGTCGCGTCTTCCGCTTAATAACGACGAAGTGGTGCTAAGGCGCAGTTTTTCGATCTCCTCATTGATGGAAAGATCCTTTTCAATATAGGTTCCCGAACTGGGAATAAAAGCTTCCGGTTGGTAATAATCGTAATAACTCACGAAATATTCCACGGCATTGTCCGGGAAGAATTGTTTGAATTCGGAATAAAGCTGTGCAGCAAGCGTCTTGTTATGCGCCAGAACCAGCGTAGGTTTCTGCACTTCCTGGATCACATTCGCGACGCTGAAGGTTTTTCCGGAGCCGGTAACCCCCAGCAATGTCTGGTACTGGTCGCTCTTTTCGATTCCCTGTACCAGTTGATTGATTGCCTGTGGCTGATCGCCGGTAGGTTTGTAATCTGACTTAATGTTGAATTTCATGAATATCTTTTTCGTAGCCTCACGAAATTAAGCAATTATCGTACCTATTCAAACTCTTATCTTTTTAGAGTGAAATGACCTTTTACTTCGTGCCCGTCTGATAGTTTTACTTTGAACCAGTAATCATCGGCCGGCATGGCTTTGCCGTTGAAGGTGCCATCCCAGCCCGGTCCATCAGGATCCAGCTGTTTTAAAAGTTTACCATAGCGATCAAAGATGTATAAGCTGACAATTTTGAATTCGGGATCATCGGTGGTCAGAGGAAACCATTTATCATTATACCCATCCTGATTCGGAGTGAAAAATGCCGGAAATCCGAATAGCGTAATTTCCTGCTGCCGTATCTCACAGGCGGTTTCATTTCTTACATAGATCGTATGCTTTCCTCCCGGAACCTCGAGGAACCGGGACTGGCTCTGGTAAGGGCCATCAATATTGTCCAGGGCATACATAGTGCCAGGCACATTATTGGTAACAACGTTGATATTGCTGGTGCCTCCCTGATTCTGAATTTCAATATCCAGGATCTCGGGAATTTCCAGCTCTTCGACTTTAAAGTTAATAGTACGACCACATCCAAGGGCCTTGCTTGTGATTTCTACGGAATAGGTTCCGCCCTGGGAAATGCTGATAGTGCTGCTGGTGTCGCCGGTGCTCCATAAAAAATCATATTCTTCATTGTTAGGAAGGTCGATATTGCTGCCCAGTTCATATGGGAAATCTGAGGAGCATAATTGTATTTCGGGTGCTTCCTCCAGGTCGGGGAAGGTGCCTAATTGAAGTTCAAGCTTGCCAAAACCGTAGCAGACTTTATCGCTATTCGCTCTTATATAGATCGTTTTGGGTTCGCTTGTATAATTTTTGGGCAGGGGAAATTGTCCGAGGGCGGCATCTTCTTCGGTAGAATGGAAAGACAGGTTGATATCCTGATCCAGCCCAAGTTCCCGTATTATGTTCTCTTCTATTTTTTCCAGATCGAAACGTGCTTTTCCATTCCCAAGATCGCAACCTTTGGCCGGCGAAGGATTTATTTCGACATTCGTCGTAGTTTTCAGAGTGACTTCAGTAATGTAATAACACGGTGATCCATATTCGCTTACTTTGGCATAAATCACCTGGTCCGGCGAATTGTTCCGGTATATATTCCGAAGATCTTGGGTGTTTTGTGTATCCTCTTCTGCCTCATTCCGACTCTCATAAAAAAGTACTTCCACGTTGGCATTGCCATCAGCAAAATATTCTTCAGCATACTGAAGGTTGAAATCCGCAATTCCATCATTAGGGTCACCATCCTGAGTGTCGCATTGTTGCAGGTCATAAGTGGGAGGAACCTGCGGAATATCTACAATGCTAACCTGTTTGCACACGGGGTCCAGTCGCACCCCATTCAGGTATTTGTTCAGGACTACGGTGTAGGTTCCTGCTTCAGAATAGGTGTGGAAGACCTCAAAATCGGTGGAGGTAGTGCCGTCTCCCAGGTCCCATTCCACCCGGTCATAAGGTTTTTCGCCCTGTATTGTAAAATGTGTCTCATCTCCCAGGCAAAGATTATCGAAATCGAATGATTCAATAAAGAGGGATTGAATAAAGGGAGGTAGCCCTAACCGTACATTGGCAGGGGAGACATCTATGGTGTTATGAACGTAATTACAGGCATTTCCACTTTCCTCTGGATTGTTTATTACCGATAAAAGGCTGTAATTTTCAACAAATAAGGGATATCCTGCCCGATAGATCTTTCCATTAATGGCAAGTTGAAGTGCCCCCGCCACGTTATCCGATCTTTTTACGAGGAATTTAGATGCAGCTATGTCCTGGCTTTCCAGATCAAACTGATAGAGGTCGCTGTACTGAAGAGCATTTTTGTTGTTATAGACATTTGCCGTTACATATAGCTTTTTTGTCTCGGCGGAAAACTCAACGCCATAGGGATAAGTACTGCTCAGAAGAAGTTGTTCATTTGATACTTTTCCGGTAAGGTCATTAAAATCGTAAAGAAAGACCTTTCCCGAAGATTTGTTTCCATCTGTCGCATTTCCAAGATTGGTGGAGCTGTATGCCGCTGCCAGTTTCTTCCCGTCAGTGGATAGCTTCATGTATCCCTGGGCCGTGATATTTACATCGTTTTCATTGAGAAGAGGAGGTGCAGAAAATGGAGTAACGGAAATCACCGGATTAGGATCTACGCCAGTGCCAGAAACCCTGAAGGAATAAAATTTGTTCACAAATTGAGTGATTACCCAATACGAGCTGCAGTCTCCGCTAACTACAGCTGTAATCTTTTCGGAGCTCTTAAATTCTTTCTCTTTCGGGTCATTTGGATCGTAGGTTATCAGGTGAATGTTTTTCTGCCCGGTAACCACATCGCCGTAGCCACTGTTAAGAGACATGTCAATAACCGTGTAATTTATCCCTTCGATAGGATCATCGGGAATCCGGAAATAATCCGGTTTATCCACGGTGAAAATATAGTAGATCTTTTTATCATTGGGATTTGGAACAATCAGTGCAGATTGGGTGCTGGAAACATTGCCCTTAAGGCCGGTGCCGTGAGGCATTTCCCGGTGAAGCTGGTCATAAACGGTACTTCCGTCAGTATAGAATAGAAGCTTTCCGTCTTTATCAGAAATTGTAGCCGATCCTTCTACGGTTTGAAGGCTGCCGGTTATTGCAGTTGGAGGGTTGGTGTTAAAATCCAAACCCGCGCGATCGCCAAAAAACCAGTTTGCGGCCTCCTTCTGTGCCCTGGCCGCATGCGGAAGGCTAAAAAGAAGGAATAGGAAAATGGTGACCGCTCTTTTCATTTCGAAATTCTTATCGCTAAATATATTACTTATCTTTCCAATAGGAGCTTTTTAGCGGTTTAATAGGAAACGTCAGGATTCTGTTTCTTTCTTGTTGACGAGGGAAATCTGCTCGAACAAAACTTAATAATTCGAACCTTTTATCTTTTTAGAGTGAAATGACCTTTGAATTCGTGCCCGTCTGATAGTTTCACTTTGAACCAGTAATCGTCAGCCGGCATGGCTTTTCCGTTGAAGGTGCCGTCCCATCCTTTTCCCGATGCAGCAACCTGTTTTAGAAGTTTTCCGTAGCGGTCGTAGATAAAAACGAGATTGCCGGAACCTGAATTTGTCAGGCCCTGTACCTGCCAGTAATCGTTGAATCCGTCCTGGTTAGGCGTGAAAAAATTATCATAACCCAGTACTGCAATTTCCGAAGAGACGATCATGCACTCCTTTTTGTCCCTAACATATAAAGTGGAAAAACCCGCGGGAACGTTGCGAAAAACCTGGTCCTTCTGATAGGGGCCGTCACGGCTTCCGAGGGAATATTCATAATTTTCAGAATTCTCAAGATCAATTTTTATCGTATTCTGATTGGCATTGACAATGGGCTGCTGAATATTAAGATTCGATATTTCAGGGGGAGTATTCATGACCAGCTCGACTTCAGAGATACTGTAACAAGAAGTGTTTTGCGCGTTTTCTACCCGGGCATAGACCGTCTCTCCTGAAGAAATGATTTCCTTCGGAAGGGGATTTCGCCCAGATTCTGCACTGCTGAAGTCTTTGTAGAAACTAACTTGATAATCTTCGGCTGCAAGACCATTCAGGATCGTTTTATTTATTCCGGACAGCTGAAATTGCTCCCGTCCGTCAAAGTCGATGTCACAGCTGGAATTCTGCACTTTTGAAGGAATGGACGGCCCATCGGTGATGACGAGATCGAAATCAGTGATTTTGGCACAACCGGTGAGGTTATTCTCCACCCTCGCATAGATGGTCTTCGAAGGACTGGTACTGGTATATTTTCCCTCGATATTGTTGATATTATCCACTGCATCGGCGAGATTTTTATGGTAAGTGACTGTGGTGCCAGCCTGTGAAGTAATTTCAGAAGTATGGCCAGAAATATCAAATTCTGAAGTTCCGGAGCTTTCACATTGAAACATGTCGGAGGGCTTATGCACCTCGGGACCGTCGGGAAAAGGATATTCTCCTCTGGTGGCCGTTCCCGTCCATTCAAGGTTGAAAGGACTTTGACCTATGGGACGGTCAATTACTATAAAATAGGTTTCTCCCGGAAGTACATCCAGGGATTTGACGTAGCTGTTTCCATCAGGTCCCGGCCCTTCATAGGTATCCGTTTCCTGGTCATTCATACCCGTGCGGTTGTGACTCAGGCCTGCAGCATTAGGATTGGTAGTAGAACAGCGGATGGAGGTGCCAAGATCGCTGCAATCTTCAGCAGGTCCAAAAATAAAGAAATCGTAATCTACAGAAAGATCGTGGGAAGTGGGTTTCAGATCAAACCCGAGCGTGCCGCTTTTTGTGATCTCGATCTTTAACCAAATGCTATTGTGTTCCCCGCTGCCACAGGAATTATGGCCACTAACTTCCTGGGTTCCCAGCCCGTCGGCATTCGTAGAGATCGCCCCGTCACCACATATCTCAATGGCTCCCTGGCAATCATTAACCTGGCAGAATACGAGTTCCGGTAACAAAAACAAGAAGACAAGTGCTATCCGGCAAACTCTGTTCATATTCTTCGCAAGGTGATTTTTCCTTTTTCTAATTTATAAATCTCTTTTCTTAAGAAGAGCGTAGGAAAAATACACGAAGATAAGGGTCCATAAAATTACGATTAAAAGCTGATACCAATGAATGCCGTAATCTTTTTCAAAACCTGAACCGATCTGGTTAGCTGCAGCTTGTACCGCTTTTAGCCTGGTGAAGGGTTCTTTGATGAGGTTGCTCATAGCTTCGAGCGGAAAGAAACGGGCGATATTGTCAGCGATATCAGTTCCGCGGAAGAATTTCCATTTTAATACTCCGTAGGCGATACTTTCAAAGATCCACCAGATGAACAGGAAGCCCAGGGCAAAGGCCGAACGTTTTACAAGGATTCCCAAAAACATACAGAAGGCAAAGAATCCCGTTAGTTTTACAAAATATCCCAGCAGGTATTCCAGGTCCGAAAAGACGATGGAAATTTCAGTAAAATCGGAAAATGAATAGCCAAGGATGAGGGAAACGATGAACAGAAAGAGTGTGGAGATTAGCGAAAAGGCCAGAATCGTATAGAATTTTGATAAGATGAATTCCTTTTTGCTAAGGCCGTCGATAAGGTTTTGTTTCAGGGTGCGGTTGCTGTATTCGTTGGACATCATGGAGACAATGACGATGGCCAGGAATAATTTCAGCAAAGCGGCAATATAACTGTTGAAATGCCAGATGAAAGGAAAGTTGAAAATTCCCTGATCGGCCACCCTGAATTCAAAATCTCCAAATTTGAATTCGATGGAAGCAATAAGGGCGATAAAGGTGATCAGAATGAAATAAGTGCTGACCAGTATCCTTGCGGAACGGCTGTATTTGAGCTTGTGAAATTCTATATCTAAAAGTCGTAACATCAGGCAGGTTGGGTTTCTTTGGTGAGTTCAAGGAATTGCTCTTCGAGGCTTTCTTTTCGTTTTACGAGATAGGAAAGCGCCAGTCCTTTGTTGAACAGGTGTTGGTTAATTTCTTCGGCTTCCATAGGTTCTGTAAGGAAGGCAGTAACCAGGTCATCCTTAAGGGTAATATTCCCAATTCTTGGGTCTTCTCTCAGCAATACCTGAAGCAGTTCGGTGTCGTTGGCCTTTAGTTCGAAAAAGCCATGGCTGGCGTTGATTCCGTCAACCGGTCCGCTGTAAAGTTTTACACCTTTCCTGATAATCACCACGTGAGAACAGACTTTTTCAACTTCATCCAGGAGGTGGGACGCCAGCAAAATGGTGGTGCCGGTAGAAGCAATTTTTCTGATGATCTCCCTAATCTGGTGAATCCCCTGTGGGTCCAGTCCATTTGTGGGTTCATCGAGAATGAGAATTTCAGGATCATTGAGCAGGGCAGAAGCGATCGCCAGCCGCTGTTTCATCCCAAGCGAAAATGTGCTGAATTTGCTGTTTTTCCGATCCAGTAGTCCGACGATCTCCAGTTTTTCTTCGATCTTTTCAGGATGCACTCCCTTGATTTTACATACCAGTGCCAGGTTTTGGGTAGCTGTCATGTAAGGGTAAAAGTTCGGGTGTTCAATGATGGCGCCAACCTTTTTAAGGGCCTCGTGCGTAGATTCGGAACCATTGAACCAGGAGAAATCTCCGCTGGTCTTGTTGACCACGTTCAGGACCATTCCCAAAGTCGTGGATTTTCCGCTACCATTCGGGCCAAGGATTCCGTAGACATTTCCTTTTTCGATACTGAAAGAAAGCTTATCTACTGCTGTTAGGGTTCCGTAATTTTTGGTAAGCTGGTTAAGCGTAAGAATTGTTTCCAAGATTGAAGAAATGTTTAACAGTGTGACGACTAAGTTAGGCTTTTGTTACAAGTTTCTCTGTAGAAACCTTATTTTTGAAGAAAACCGCACAAGAATGAAAGAAAGATTGATGTCTAGAAAGAAACCTTCGTTCCCCATAAACGAGCGTTTCAACAGATATTTGGCGAAATATAATCGAAATACGAAAATCCCGGTTTTTTATGAAGATCTTCTGCGTTTCTCAGGATCTATCGTGGTTTATGACCAGCACGACGAAGACACTTTCTGGGTGCGATGCTATTATCCCGATCACGAGCGAAATGAGATAGACAATAGCCTGAAGCAGGTGTATACCATTCTGCACTCCGACGGGAGTGATGATTCACTGGAGTTTCTGAACATTGACGCCATAGATTACTGCACCTTCGGCAATTCGAAGCCTTTCCGCATTCGCGTAAGGAATATTCTCAATGACAGTTTTACCTATTTTTATGTGAAGAAAGCCGATGCTTCCAGGATCTACGGACTTGAATTTGAACATTTACTTTCTCCGCACCGCATCAATTTTCTTGTGTATAAAGATACCCTGATTGAGGCTCATATTGCGGGAATTCCAGGGGACGTTTTTATTGAAGAACATCTGCCGGAGTGCGATAACCGGGCCCAAACGCAGATCGCCAAGCAGTTTGTGAAATTCAATGAGCGCTGTACCGTAAGGCTATTGGGAGATATGCGCTCTTATAACTACGTGGTGATCCCTACGCATGATTTTGACCATGTGGAATATCAGATACGGGCTATAGATTTTGATCAGCAGTGTTTTGAGGGGAATCTCAAGGTTTACCGGCCGCAGTTCTTCAAGGAAAATTATAAGATGGTGAAACTGGTTTCAGAAAAACTGGAAGATTCTTCAATCGAGCAGTACCGGAAGGAAGAGCGCTCTTTGTTGGCCAAAAGGATGATCAATACGAGGAGCCGTTACAAGGAACTAATCCGTTGCATGATCAATGACCACGTATCTACCCTTGGAAATGTAAAGAGCCTGCGCAAAGATCTATATAAGTATACCAGTGATATGAAATTCAAGAGGGCCAGAACCATGGGGCAAATCCTGCGTACAGCGCTGAATTTCGTGCAGCGCAACTATGAAAATGTGAATATGAAGCGGATGCTTGACTAAAAAAGAGCAGGCCTGAAAAGTTGCTTTCATCATTTACGTCATTCTGAAGTTATTTCAGAATCTTACCATTAGTAGTAAGATCCTAAAGAACCTGAAACGAGTTCAGGTTGACGCGATAAGCAACTTTTCAGACCTTTATTTAGCTTTTTTCTTCTTTATTGAAGTAAACCAGGTAATAGTACATCTGCTTTTCTTCATCCCAGCCTTTTTCGACGAATTTATCTGCCGACTCAGCATTTACGAAATCCATTTTGATCTGGATATTCGTGTCGAGATTGATGATATTTTTGAGCTTTTTCCTGGCATCGGTCACGGCTTTGTTCGCGATCGGAAACTGGGTTAGATCCTCGATCTTGAATTTGGGCGCTTTTTCGGTTTTGTAGTGTTTGAATTCCGGGATCAAATCGGGATTGTCGATCACCGAATTCAGAAAATTCGATTCCTCAAAATCGTCGTTTTTCGCGAAATAATCCATACTTCGGTTCATGAACATCACCTCCTGCTTTTTGTCTTCCGCAGGAAGCACCACATCCTTGGCGAAATCCTTACAGAATTTAAGATAGGTCTTGGTATGGTAATTATCATCTTTCATGACATCAACTCCCAGGAAATTCTCCAGCCAGTATTTGGTGTCATATTTATTGGAATCTACGGAAAGGATCTTATAGCCTTCTTCCCGGCTTTTGTTGAAGATCAGCGCGCCTTTGTCGAGTTTGTTCAAATTGATCCCCTGCTGAACGATCATGTCCAGGATGCTTCCTTTCTCCTGAAACTGAAGAAAATCGTGTTTCAATTCTGATTTGAAAATACCAATAGCCGAAATTTTCTCATTGTCCAGCTGCATATTATCGAAATAAACCACGTACACTTCTCCGCTTTTGATGTGAGGATGCGAAGATTGTTCAAACAGAAGGGTCGTGATCTTTTTTGAAAATTCGTGGGTTTGATGCGGATCGTCAAAGATCGCGTTCGCCAGATTCCACAGTTCATTGAATTCCAGGTCTGTCTCATGCGAAAAATGGAAATAATTTTCTTCCTTTTCGCGAAAGGGCTTCAGGAAATATTCCTTAATAAGCGGCGTGATCTCATCGTTGAGCTGATATGGAGCAGCAGAAAGAAAGATGTTCTCATTCCTGCTTTTGTTGCCTACCCGGTGAATAGATAAAGATTCGATCTGGGCGTTATATAAGTTGATCATAAAGTTGAAATACGATTATGGTTGTAGCTAAAAGGGCTACGAAGAAAACCTATTTTTCTGATTTTTTAAAGGAAAAAAAGCCGGGAAAGGCAATTTTTATTCAGACCTTCAGGATTGCCTTGATCTGCTAAGATTTTAAAAACTGAAACTAATTCCAGTTTTCGTCGAATGAAAGATTGTCGTAATCGTCAATGTCGAAATCATCGTCGAATTCGTCTGAAAGCGGATCTTCCTCTTCTGCCGTAAACTCCTTGTCGGGTGCTGTCATCGGGATTTGCCCGTGAACGAACATCAGGTTAGGATAATCTCTACCTTCCTCGATCTCTCCGATCTGGGCAAGCTCTACAAAGAAGGTCCACATATTGAAGAAATCATAAACGTAGATCAGTTTGGTCTGATCTTCTGAAAGTACCGAGTCGAGAGTAGTTTCATTCATCAGGCGTGCAGAATCATCTCCCATGTCGAACTGGGAAATCTCCTCTCCCTGATTCCATTCATCATCACTCACATAAAAAGAAGCCATTTCGGTACCGTCAAACCCAAAGGATTGAACGATAGTGTTGTGAAGATCTTCAAGGCTACTTTCCTGTAGCATCTCTATATCTCTGAACACGTCTTCTTCTGCATCAAGAATTACTCTAAATCTGTACACCATAGCAATAAAATTTAAGAGTGCAAAGATACAGAATTAGATTCGAAAAATTGGGTCATTTGCTGAATCTGTGCAGGGTGAAGGTCATAGCTGTGAGCAACAAAAAGGCACCTACCTGGTGTAACACACCCAGCCATACGGGAACAGCATAGAGAAGAGTAAAGACTCCCAGAATGAATTGAACGAAGACCATCAGCAAAAGAGCATTTACTCCGTTGCGCTGAGGGCCGGTAAGTTGAAGCTTTCGCGCTTTGTACCAGATCACCAGGATAACGGCCACTACTACATAGGCTATATAGCGGTGAACAAATTGCACCCCGCTTTTGCCTTCTACAAAGTTTCTCCATACCGGATGCTCTTCGCGAAACACCGTCTCGTGAATCCATTTTCCTTCGGCCATGGTAGGCCAGAAGTTGTGGATGAAACCAGCATCAAGGCCGGCAACAAAAGCCCCATAGATGATCTGCAAAAGCAAAATACCCAGGCCGAGCCGCACCAGGTTTCGAAAGCTCTTCTTGATCTGTTTCTTCTTCGGATAAATAATATCCAGCGCCACCCATAGGGTGTAGGCGAAGGTGATGAAAGCGGTCATTAAATGGGCTGCCAACCTGTAATGACTAACCGAAGGCCGATCCACCAGTCCACTTTTTACCATGTACCAGCCCATAAATCCCTGAAAAGCGCCCAGACCAAGTAGCACCAGCGCTTTTTTGGTCGTGGAACTCGACAGCTGCTTGGTGAGCACAAAATAAACGAAGGGAATAAAAAATACGATGCCAATGAGTCTTCCGATCACCCGGTGAATCCATTCCCAAAAGAAAATACCTTTAAAGTCTTCAAGATTAAAATGATAGTGCAACTTCTGATATTCGGGATATTGTTTGTAGAGTTCAAAAGCCGCTACCCATTCCTGGTGATTCAGTGGCGGCACAATTCCGCTTATCAGTTTGTAATTTGAAATAGAAAGGCCGGAATTCGTCAATCGCGTGATCCCACCCACAATTACCATTAGAAATATCAGAAAACAGCCCGTAAGCAGCCAGTAAACTACTTTTTTATTGTCTTTCATCGAAGTAAGATTGGGGTTATTATTGAAAGCATTTAATTTTTGTACGATTTTGAAGGTTTCAGGCCGATCTCTTCTCCTTTCTGAAGCATGAAATTGCGCGCGGCTTCATATTCATTAGGAATTTCTCCTTCCAGAATAGCCTCTTTTATGGCCTCTTTTATAATCCCTATCTCGCGCGAAGGCTTAAGATCAAAGGTTTCCATGATTTCTTCTCCGGAAACCGGAGGCTGAAAATTACGAATATGATCCCGCTCCTCAACTTCCTTCATCTTTTCCCGAACCATCCTGAAATTGTGGTGGTATTTTCTGTAGCGCTTTGGGTTCTTCGTAGTTATATCGGCCTCACATAGCGTCATCAGGTCCTCAATATAATCCCCGGCATCAAAGATGAGCCGGCGTACGGCAGAATCGGTCACGCTATCATCGGCAATGGCGATGGGGCGCGAGCTCATAAGCACCATTTTTTGAACGAACTTCATCTTTTCGTTCAATGGCATCCGCAGCCGTTTAAAAAGTTTATAGACCATCTTAGAGCCCACGAATTCATGTCCGTGGAAGGTCCAGCCTATTTTCTTATGGAATTTTTTTGTCGGGGCCTTTCCTATATCGTGGAGCAGGGCTGCCCATCTCAGCCAAAGGTCGTCGGTATTTTCAGAAATATTGTCCACCACTTCCAGGGTGTGCCAGAAATTATCTTTGTGGCGCTGGCCTTCAATTTCGTCGATTCCTTCGAGAGCAGTTAGTTCCGGAAGTATCAGCTTAAGAAGCCCCGTTTTGTGAAGTAATGCAAAACCGGTAGAAGGTTTTGGCGATAATAGGATCTTATGGAGCTCGTCTACCACTCGTTCCTTCGAAATTATTTTGATCCTCTTTTTGTTGCGGGTGATCGCTTCCAGTGACTCCTTTTCAATTCTGAAGCCGAGCTGTGTGGCAAAACGTATGGCCCGAAGCATCCTAAGCGGATCGTCGGAATAAGTGACGTCGGGATCTAAAGGCGTGCGGATAATCTTTTCGTTGAGGTCTTTCAGACCGTTGAAAGGATCCAGCAAATCGCCGAAGGTTTTTTCATTCAGGCTAAGCGCCAGCGCATTAATCGTGAAATCCCGGCGGTTCTGGTCATCTTTGAGGCTGCCGTCCTCGACTACAGGATTCCGGCTGTCTTCGCTGTAACTTTCCTTGCGGGCACCCACAAATTCGATTTCCATATCAAATGCCCGCAGCATGGCCGTTCCGTAGTTCTTGAAAACCTGCACTTTGGGTTTGTGCGGAAGTAAAGCCGAAACTTTTCTTGCCAGCTCAATTCCGCTGCCCACGGCAACGATATCAATATCTTTATGTTTTCCGCGTTTGAGGATGAGGTCCCTTACAAAACCGCCAATCACGTAGCTTTCCAGGTTCAGTTCTTCGGCAGCCAGGGTGATGACCTTAAATATATTATGGGTTAAAGCTCCTTTATAATTCTCCACAAGTTGGGATTTGTTCTTTTTACAATGTTGCCACGAATACAGAATAATTATGATCTGCTCAATTCTTCTTAAAACCGTCAAAATGATCGATCAGTTACTAAACCCATTCGGTTATATGAGAGACCGAAAGAGGGGCTTTATTATGGAAATCTTCAATAGAATTTATCCTTTGTAAATAATCGCGGCCATATTGGTGTGTTCGTGGTGAAATAATGTTTATTTCCTTATCACTTTCACCTTTCCATCGCTGCTGAGTTTAATGATAGCTGATGGTTTTGATGATTTTTTTGACTGCTGCAAATTTACTACATAGTCCACACCTTTTAAAATTTCAGGGCTTATTTCAGCAAAGGAAGCAGGGGTTTTTTCGCCGCTAATATTGGCCGAGGTAGAGACCAATGGCCTTCGGAATCTCCTGGTCAATTCTTTGCAAAAAGCATCTTTGGTCACGCGTATGGCAAGGGTGTCATCATCGGCGATCAGGTTTTCTGCAACGCGAATTGGCCGATCGTAGACAATAGTGGTGGGTTTTGAAGCGTATTTCAGGATATCATAGGCCACTTCCGGAACTTCTTCCACATATTCATTCAGCATCTTAAAGTCAGAAACCAGGCAGATCAACGACTTCGATTCATGGCGTTTTTTCAGCTGAAAAACCTTTTCGATAGCATCAGGATTGGTCGAATCACAGCCAATTCCCCAAACGGTATCGGTAGGGTAGAGGATAAGGCCGCCCCGCTTGAGGGTGGCAATACAGTTATGGATCTCTTCTTTAAAATCTTCTTTCATCAAGCACTTTTTTATATTCTTTCAAGGTAGCTTCCGCCATTTTCGCTGTGGTGTAATTTTCCAGCAGCCTCTTTTTGGCGATTTCGGCAAATTTCCGACATAAATCTTCATTTTCAGCAAGATTTGCCACATTTTTGGCCAACTCCCGGGGCACGTGTGCAGGGCAAAGTAATCCGTTCTCGTTGTGAGCAATGATCTCTGGAATTCCGCCTACGTTTGTGCTTACGACCGGAGTGCCGTGATAAAAAGCTTCATAGATAACCCCAGGCACACCCTCGCTTTGGGAGCTCATTACCAAAATGTCGAACTGCGGGATGAAATTGGAAGCTTCAGGGATGAAATCCAGGAAAAAAAGGTGTTCTTCGAGCTGGTAATCTTCCAATTTCTGCTGAAGGGCAGGAGTGCGATCGGTGAAATCGCCAATCTGCACAAATGCAAGATCCGTTCGTTGCTGAATATTTACAAGCTCATTCACCATTTCCACGAATGTTTCCAGGTTCTTGGCACGGATGTGATTCGCGATATTCCCCACGATCTTTTTTTCTTCGGAAATCTTCAGTTTTTTCCGCAGACTAAAAGGAGTTTTGTCGCTTTTGCTGGTGAGATTGGTCCCGTGGTAGATGGTTTTGAGTTTCGTCTTATCTGAAATCCCTTCCGCAGCAATTCTTTTTGTTTCTTCGGAAACGCATAGGATTCGTCGAATCTTAGAATAATTGTACTTGAAAAGCGTCTGCTTTCGCTGTTTTATAGGAAAAGAAGTTTTTTTACTGAAGATAAAGGGCGGCAGATCAGCGAATTTATCGGCTATCACGGCTAAAGTTAGGGCCGTGGGATCATGAATATGGATCAGGTCGATCTTCTTTTTTTTGCAGGTGCTGATCAATTTGAACACGTACCGCGGATCTATTTTAATTCCCAACGCTGCGGTGACAAATGGAATAGTAGTTTCTTGAAGGCGTTGATGAAATTTTCCATCCCCTACGCAAAATATGAAATTCTGAACCTCGGGATGCGATTCCTGAAGTTCTCGGCAGAGATTTTCGATATGATTCTCTCCGCCTCCCCAGTCTTTTTTTACCGCCGAAAGATGGAGGATTTTCATTTTTATATATTTCAGTTAAGAATTTGCGAATAAACCTCAAGGTATTGGGAAGCTGTTTTTTCCCAGTCAAAAAAGGCAGCTCTTTCTTCAAGCCTTTCCTGAAAGCCTGCTTTGTCGGATTCATACAAATCCATTCCATTTTCAAAAACTTTTAGCATATCATCGGGCTCAAAATTTTCCCAATAAAAAGCTACTTCTCCACCAATTTCTGGCAGCGAAGTGCGGTTGGCAAGGAAAACAGGCTTACCGTAAGCCATGGCTTCTATAGGAGGTAAACCAAATCCTTCATGCAGGGAGGGAAATACAAAAGCGGCACAATGTTGAAGGTAGTAATGCTTTTCTGTTTCCGAAATTTTCCCCGGCAGTTTTACGCGATCTTGTAATCCATATTTTTCAATTTCTTTTTCTACTACACTCTTGTAAGGTTTATCATTATTTCCGGCAATTACAAGGTCATAGTCCTTTAGTTTGGCAAGGAAAGGGATGAGGGAATGAAAATTTTTCATCTCAAGGAATTGGCCAATACAAAATAAAAAAGGTCTTGAAGGATTGATTGCATTTCCAGGAATATCTGAAATTGAATCTTTCTTTTGTACCGGGTTTCCATTATAAATAACCTTTTGAGGAATAGATGGAGGTATTTTAAAGTATTTATTCGTTGAATCTTTCGCGTATTGGGAAATAAAAACCAAATAATCACTTCTTTCGATTTTTTGTTTAAGATGCTCAAATTGCTTTTGGTCTACATCCTGTGGCTTTTCCTTTTCTATAAAAATAACATCATGTATAGTAAGAACGTAGGGCATCTCATGATACGGCTCAATCTTGGAATTTTGGTTTAAGGAATGCCAGATATTAAATTTTTCGCGAATTCTGAGCTGTGAATATCTCTGGAAGCCGTAATATTTCCTGAAATGAAAGCTTTCTCCCAATTCAGTAATCGATTTTTTATTCTTGGCGAGCGCTGTGAATTCATATCGATTATTTTTCTTAGCCAGATTTCTCAACAACCAATAATTAAATTGGCCAAATCCTGAAAAAAGATTTTTTATATTGTGCGATTCTAATAGGATTTTATTCTCCATTATAGTGGGTCTAATAAAAATATATGAATGACCAAATTAGAAGTCATTCCAATTATAATTTAATTTTTTTGAAAGTAGTTATAGTAGCTCCATTTTCGTTCGGATACATAGATTCTTTGGCCAGGAAAATGTCTGAAAACAATGATCTAGAGGTTCTCTTTATTAACACCTCGGAAATTTCTTTTCAATATTCGGGGATTATTCATAGAACCAAAAACTTCTTTCTAAAAACTTTTGCGAAAAAAAATCTCAAGCGGGATTTTGTTGAAGATATTATTGAACGACAAGTTCGGGAACGAGGCTCTCAAGATAAAATATTGGTGATTCGTCCCGATAAATTTTCGAAACAACATCTAAAGTTTTTAAAGAGTCATTCAAAAGCTTTAATCGCCTATCTATTTGATTCTGTTGCTGTAATACCAGGACAGTTAAAGAACATAGCTATTTTTGATGAAGTTTTCAGTTACGAAAAGGAAGATGTGCAGAAATATGGTTTTAAGTTTATAACTAATTTTATTCCATTCGATCTCCCGTCAAACCCTATGACTCCTACCACAGGACTTTTTAATATTTCTTCTTTTGATCATCGTTATAAGTTGTTGCTCAAAATTGCAAAGCAATTAAAAGAGGCGAATTACGAGTATCATATTGTTGTAAAAAAAGACAAGCCCTTGTCAGAAGAATTGGTGCGTTTTACCAGCGAATATTGGAGTCTCGAAAGAGTGAAAGAAAGCTTGAAGGAGGCTTCTATTTTGTTAGATATTCAAAAGCATGAACAATTTGGACTAAGCTTCAGGGTTTTTGAAAGTCTGGGATTTTCAAAAAAGTTAATTACCACAAACTCTTCCATTGTGGAATATGATTTTTATGACCCCGATAATATATTGGTGATTGATCCTGCTAATCCCGTAATTCCACGTGACTTTTTTAAAAAGGAATATAAAGAGCTCCCGGAAAGCATTATCTCAAAATATCGTAGAGAAGCCTGGATTGAGCAGGTATTGTTCTAATTTTCTACTAAGCTTCTATAAAATTCAGCATATTCTTTCTGCATCACATCAAGGGTGAATTTTTTATGAACCAGATTATAGGCATTTTCAATAATCTCCTTTTTCAATTCTTCATTCTGAATTAATAAAAGTGCGTTATTGGCCAATTCTTCCGGTTCTTTAACAGGAGAGATCATCCCGGTAATTTTATTCTGAATAGCTTCGCCCGTTCCCCCGGCAGCTGTCGCGGCTACGGGAACTTTACAGGCAAAAGCTTCCATGATGGACAGGGGCAAACCTTCAGTTTCAGAAGAGTTAAGAAAAAGATCTAATTCCGGCAGAATTTCTGCTACATCACTCCTAAAGCCTGTAAAAATGACATCATCTTCCATAGAAATTTGTGCCGTATAAGCTTTGATCTCTTCTTCCAGCGGACCTTTTCCCAGAATCAAGAATTTAAGCTTCCCAGGATGTTTTTCTTTGATTTTTTTCGCGGCATCCAGGAAGGTCTTAAGATCCTTTTGCTTGGTCAGCCCTGCGATATTTCCAATTACAAATGTATCTGGAGTAATATTAAAGTCTTTTTCGATGATTTCTCTGGAAGATTTAGGGCCGAATTTAGCAACATCTATTCCATCGTAAATCACTTCAATTTTATCAGGATCTTTTACCACAGGAAGCAGCACATTCCGCACCGCATCTGAGACGCACACGATCCTGTTTATTCTGTCACTATTGTATTTCAGGTTCTTGAAATAATTTTTCTTTATACGATTATTTCGTTTCCTTGAATAAACAAACTTTACATCCTTAAGAAATTTCAGCGCAACTAAACTTAATGAAAAGGAATTGGAGTCATGCACATGCAAAACGTCTATCTTTTCCTTTTTTACAACCTCTATCAGTTGCTGAATAAAGGGAACTGAAAATTTTGATTTTCTCGATGCTGAATAGTGCCGAATGCCCGATTCCTGGCATTTTGATTCTAAGACAGATCCCGAAGGACAAAGAATTATTTGCTCAATATCAGCGAAACCCTTAAGAATATTAAAAGTGGTTAACATCTGACTATCACCACCGCGCCACTCAATAATTGTAGAAACGTGTAAAATTTTCATGCTGCAAAAATAATTATAAAATATTATTGTTTGGCGGAAATGTTAGTTTTGTAATATGAAAGCAGTTTTTTCCGAAGAATATAAGCGGTACAAAAAAGAGGTCATGGAGTTGATCAGGACCTTTGATGAAGGCGGGGAGAATCTCGGCGAGCCCGGCCGCAATACCATCAAAGTATTTTATCTCGACACTAAAAAGATCAATATCAAATCTTTTAAGGTTCCTAATGCTATCAATAAGGTTGCCTATAAATTCTTCCGGAAATCAAAGGCCGAACGTTCTTTCTACTACGCCAGTCATTTACTTTCTGTAGGTATTGGTACTCCTGCTCCTGTAGCTTATCTCGAGGAGGAAAAAGCCTTTAGCTTCGGAAAAAGTTATTATATCAGTGAGCAGTTGCCATACGACCTTACCTATCGCGAGCTGGTGTCGAGGCCTGATTTTCCGAAGCATGAAGAAATTTTACGTGCCTTCACCCGCTTTACCTTTAGATTACACGAAAAAAAGATCGAATTTCTGGATCATTCACCGGGCAATACGCTCATTCAGCTTAATAATGGCGATTACCGTTTCTTTTTGGTCGATTTGAACAGGATGAATTTCAGGGAGCTGAATTTCATTCAGCGGATGGAGAATTTTGCCAGGCTAACACCGAAAAAGGAAATGGTGGAGGTCATGGCAGATGAATATGCGAAGCTCATCAAAAAACCGAAAGCCGAAGTCTTCGAAAAAATGTGGTACTTCACCCAGCTGTTCCAGGCAAAGTTTCATCGTAAACAACAAATGAAGAAAAAGCTGAAATTCTGGAAAAAATAAAGCACTTCAAAAGTGCCCAAATTCGACCAGACTATCCAACGTTATTCTCAAGGAACTCATCCAGGGCAGGAAATATCAGTTCTGGGGTGAAAGCCTGGTAAGAATCTGCGGCCATTTCCCGACGCTCTTTCTTGCTAAGTCCACGGAATTTTTCAGGTTGAAAATCTTCCAGGTGCACAGAGACATTTTGCTCGCCATCCTCATAAATGCTCCAGTCTTCTTTTTTGATCTGTGGAGAAAAAATGGAAAAAGTAGGAGTGTTCACAGCTTTTGCCATATTTACCGCGCCACCTTCGTTCCCTATCAAAGCGTCGCAGCAGGAGGTGAGGGCAATAAATTCCCTGAGGCTGCTGCCAAAGAGATCTAAAAAAATTCTTTTTTGTGTTTGTGGCTGGCACATTTCAAATAATTCCAGCACCTCTTTCTTTTGCTTCGGAATATAGTTGAACAAAAGCTGCGCCTCTGTCTTTGCCGCAATATCATCCAAAATCTTCGCCATAAAAGGCAAAGGATAGGTTTTGCTTTCTGAACTTCCCAGGATTCCCAGCATCACCAGGGGTTTGTCACGGTCAATTCCGGCTTTGGAGATCTTTTCTTCGGCCTCTATAATCTCCGCTTTACTCAGGTAGATCTTCGGCTTTATTTCCCGGGGAAAATCTGAAGAAAGAGCCTGGAGCAGCATCAGGCGGTTTTCAATAGCCATGCCGGCCGGGGTTTCAGCTTTATCCTTGTAATTGAAAGTATGGGTGTAAAGAAATTTCGTATACCATTTGTGGTAGGCGGACCTGATTTTCGCTCCGGAACCAAAACTGAAAACCGCACTGCCAATTTTGGAATACACATCAATTACGACGTCGTATTGCTGCTTTCTGATCTTTTTCAGAAAAGAAAAAAATCCCGAAAAACCACCTTGTTTTTCAGGATCGTAAAGTACGAGCTGGTCAATAAAAGGATTGTTCTTGATGACCGGTTGGGTATGCAGGTAGATCATATAATGCAATTCCGCCTGCGGGTATTGTTTACGAAGAGCCTCAAATAGAATCGAGGATGTAAGCACATCCCCAATCATTTTTTGCTGAATTATAAGTATTTTCATGCCTCCCTAAATCCCTCCAAAGGAGGGACTTTTGCTTCTTTTAGAATTTTGAGGAAAAATTTCATCAATAAAGTCCATTCCGGAAGGAGGTAATTTCCTTCCGAGGTAGTCTATAATGGCATTAGTATCTATCAGGTATTTCTGTTCTGCCACTCGTTTCGGCTTTCAGATACGTAATTCTGTAAATCATCAGCAATATTGGCTGGAAGGGCTCCACCGTAATTCCTGTCCTTCTTAGGAAGGGAAGGTTTGGTGGATGCCTTAATAATTCTTATTAATTTTAGATCTTCCAGAGCCTGCAGAAGTTTATACGCTTTTAGATTCTGTATTTCAATAACTATGGTTTTCATACTTCAAGGTATAAAAGAACTTTAAAGTTAAGGAATAATTTCAAATTTTACAGAGGCTTGGGGATTTCCTAAACAGCCACATCATATTCCCTCAGCGCGTCGTTCAGGGAAGTTTTCTTGTTAGTACTTTCCTTTCGTTTCCCGATGATCAGTGCACAAGGCACCTGGTATTCGCCGGCAGGGAACTTCTTGGTGTAGCTTCCCGGGATCACCACAGATCTTGCGGGAACAACTCCCTTGAATTCTTTGGGTTCATCTCCGGTCACATCAATGATCTTGGTAGAACCAGTCAGCACGACATTAGCCCCAAGTACGGCCTCTTTTTCCACGCGTATGCCTTCAACCACGATGCAACGGGAACCAATAAAAGCATTGTCCTCAATGATAACGGGAGCGGCCTGCAGAGGCTCCAGTACACCGCCAATTCCAACGCCGCCACTCAGGTGTACATTTTTCCCAATTTGCGCACAGCTTCCCACGGTTGCCCAGGTATCTACCATCGTACCTTCATCAACATAAGCGCCAATATTCACATAGCTGGGCATCATGATCACGCCGCTGGAAATATAGGCGCCGTGTCTTGCAACTGCATTAGGCACCACGCGGATTCCTTTTTCCTTGTAGCCTCTCTTTAGTGGCATCTTATCGTGATACTCAAAGATCCCGGCTTCCATGGTTTCCATTTTCTGAATCGGGAAATACAGCACCACGGCCTTTTTCACCCATTCATTTACCTGCCAGCCATCAGCAGTAGGCTCGGCGGTACGCAGTTTGCCTGCGTCCAGTTGGTTGATCACCTCACGGATTGCTTCGGTAGTTTCTTTATCTTTAAGAAGATCCCGGTTTTCCCAGGCCTCGTTGATTTTTGCTTCTAAAGTGGTCATATGCTAATAATTTGTCGCAAATATAAGGGCTTGAGGTCAATTTTTGGCAGCATCGGAATATAAACCTTACCTTTGCATAAAATTTGAGATGGCAAGAATTCTGGCATTAGATTATGGTACAAAGCGCACAGGCATAGCGGTTACCGATGAATTGAAGATGATCGCTTCTGGCCTTACCACTGTTTCTACGGAAGAGCTGATGAGCTATCTTGAAACATATTTTGAAGCTGAAGAAGTAGAACTCGTGCTGGTGGGAGAACCGAAGCAAAAGGATAATTCCGCTTCAGGCAGCGAGCAGTACATTCAGGAATTTTTAAAGAAGTTCAGTGAAAAATTTCCGCAGATGAAAGTAGAGCGGGTAGATGAAAGATTCACCTCAAAGCTCGCCTTTCAGTCGATGATAGACAGCGGACTCAAAAAGAAGAAACGCAGGGACAAAGCGCTCATCGATGAGATTAGCGCCACTATTATTTTGCAGACTTATCTGTATAAGTAACTCTGGCACTGAACTTGCCCTGATATAGATAAAATAACAAAAACAAAACAGAGATAAATGATATTACCGATTGTAGCATATGGAGATCCGGTATTGCGAAAGAAGGGAAAGCAAATCACCAAAGATTATCCAAAACTCAATGAGCTGATAGATAATATGTGGGACAGCATGTACAATGCCTACGGCGTGGGGCTGGCGGCACCACAAATTGGTCGGTCAATAAGATTATTCGTCATAGATGCCGCTCCTTTTGCTGAAGATGAAGAGCTTGATGCGCAAGAGAAGGAACAACTGAAGAACCTGAAAAAGGTGTTTATCAATCCTAAGATCGTTGAGGAAGAAGGGGAAGAATGGGCATTTAGTGAAGGCTGCCTGAGTATCCCAGAAATCAGGGAAGATGTTTTCAGAAAACCTCAGATCGTGATCGAGTATCAGGATGAAGATTTCAATGACCATCGGGAAACTTATACTGGCCTTGCTGCACGGGTTATTCAGCATGAATACGACCATATTGAAGGAATTCTGTTTACCGATAAGCTCTCTTCTCTCAAAAAGAGGCTTATCAAAAGCAAGCTCAGCAATATCTCAAAAGGGAAGATCAACGTAGAGTACAAAATGCGTTTCCCTGAAATGAAAAAAGCACGTTAATCTCTTTGATAATTTAGACAGGACTGTGATATTTGCCAGCCAAATTGAAAAAATACTATGGGTTTAGAAAAAATTTTAGCGATTGCCGGAAAGCCGGGCTTATATGAAATGGCCGCTCAAACGCGGGGAGGTTTTATTGCAAAATCTATTGTTGACGGTAAGAAAATGTCGGTGAATCTTCGGCATAATGTGAGCATTCTAAGCGAGATCGCCATTTATACCTATACCGAAGAAGTCCCTCTTGGGGAAGTGCTTCAGAAGATCAAGGAAAAAGAGAATGGGGAAGAGGCCATCAGCCATAAATCCTCAAAAGCCGAACTGGAGGCTTATTTTGCTGAAGTTCTTCCGGAATATGATGTGGATCGCGTGTACGCCAGCGATATTAAGAAGGTGATTCAATGGTACAACCTATTGATCAAAAATGGCTATACCGATTTCAGCAAAGGGGATTCAGAGAATGCAGATTCAGGAGAATTCTGAAGCTGCGCAGGAAACTCCAGCAGAAGAAAACAAAGAGGAAAACTAACACCGGTTTCCCGAAAAAAATAAAGGCTGAAAATTTCGAAATTTTCAGCCTTTTTTATTGTCTATTCTTCTGAAGCTTAGAAAATTAATTGTATTCTTTTTTGATGCGATCCAGCCGGCGTTTGCTCTCGCGGTCTTTGATGGTTTCGCGTTTATCATAGAGTTTTTTACCTTTTGCCAGGGTGATCTGCAGCTTTGCAAGTCCGCGGTCATTGATGAAAAGCCGCAGCGGAATGATGGTAAGGCCCGAATTCTTCACTTCTTTCTCCAGTTTCCGAAGTTCCCGCCGCTGTAGCAGAAGTTTGCGCTCGCTTTTTGGGTCGTGGCTGAAGTGGCTGGCATGCGAATATTCCTCAACATGCATATTGATCACAAAAAGCTCATGATTCTGAAATTCGCAAAAGCTTTCGGCAATCGAGGCTTTGCCTTCACGAATGGCCTTGATCTCGGTGCCGGCAAGCTTGATGCCCGCCACATATTTGTCGAGGAATTCGTATTCAAACTTCGCTTTGCGATTTTTAATGTTGATGGTATTCTTCATAGATGCACAAAAATAGGAAGCTTTCTTCAGAATTTAACACAAAGGACTTCTAAAATTAGCCAATTTCGGCTCTTGTTTCTTCGGAAAATCTTCGGAAAGCATTTCTACGAAAAACCTGCCTTAATCGAAGTACAAGACCTGCGAGGTAGTGCTGCCATCTGGTAGTACCTGCAGGATAAAAAGACTGCCGTTCTCATCATCGGCGATATTGGCGTATTTCTGCTCTCCGATAACCTTGTTCGCAAAATCAGGATTGGTATTGCTGTGGCCTACAAGAAGAACGGTTTTTCCTTTGGTTTTCTTCTGAAATTCTTCAGTATAAGGCTTGTGCGGATCATAGATTTTGATATCAAGTCCTTTTCTCTTTGCTGTTGGCTGTGCGGTTTCTTTGGTCCGTTTGAAATCGGAACTATAGATGGCATCAAAGTCGATATCCCTGAAGGTTTCGGCCCATTGTTGAGCTCTTTCCCGACCTTCTGCGGTGAGCCCGGGATCTTCTTCCGAAGGATTGCTGCGGTCTTTTTCCGCATGGCGGATAAGGTAATAGGTGGTGATCTCTGCGGAAGGATTCTTGCTTTCCTGAGCCTGTTTGGATGTTCCGGAATTTTCCTGCCCGTTGTTGCAGGAAAAAAGGAGCGGAAGAAGGATGAAAATCAGCTTTTTCATAATTATAGATCTATTTGCAGCAGTATGAACTGGTTGAGCTGTTCCCCGTAGCTGTTGAAGTTATTGTCTGATACCAGCAGGAGGGTAGATTTTCCATTCGGAAGTTGGGGGCCAAAGGTCATTCCCTCAATATTATCGATGATCTTATCTGTCAATTCTTTTTTAGCCCACTTAAAGTCGAAAACCAGCCTTTTTTTTGCAGGTTCATAGTCGGCTTTTCTCAGGTTTTCACTGTTCAGAATATTGGTAGCTTCTGAAGCATCCACATCGTAGATCCTTACGGTATTTCCGTGCGAACCATAACCGGCGGAATAAGCCCGTTCCAGCACAAGGAAATGATCTTTTTTGTATTCCAGGATATCGGTGATGCCGTTGATCGCGAAATAATTGATCGGGAATTTATGAATTCGGCCAAGTTTTAGGGCGAATTGTCTTGTAGGCTGCAGACTTTTAGAATCATAGTAGGTGATCCTCGCAGGAGAATTGGTTGGATAGAACTTTGGTGTCGGGCCGTCTTTTTCCAGCGGAAGTTCAGTTGACACCCAATATCCCTGATGTTCTATGCCGGGGGAAAGACCTTCAAAAACGCCGTTGTTTCTCGGCTTTTGTTCCCCAGAAACTTTAAAATACTCCGGAAGTTCGAATTTCGAGATGAACTCCCCTTCAGGAGTGAGTTCATATACGCCGGGATTCACATTGTTTTCAATAGAACCTTCACTGGTGATCACGATTTTATTTTCAGTTGGATCAACACGAATCGCCTCAAGATCTAGGACATTCTTTTCAGGAAAACCTTTACTTCTGTCGATCTTCACCATATCTTTCATGACAATGGTGTCGATTGCCTGATTTTTCAGCTTAATTTCCGCAGTATAAAAACGCGGATTGGAAGACTGGTCACATACCAGGTAATATTGGTCATTTTCATAGTCTATTCCAGAGAGGCCTCCCACGGGAGTGTCTTCGAACCTGGTATCGGCTGGAACCACGTATTCATCAAGAAAACTCAGTTTTACCTGATTTTGAGTGTTTTTTGTTGAGCCACAAGCCAGCAAAAGCAGGAAAAAAGGCAGAAAGAGATACTTTTTGTTCATTCGGAATTCTTTGGCGGTAAAAATAACAAATCCTTAAGACAATAATGTGACTTCCTTGAGACAAAAGGAAATCCTCAGCTTTTATATTTATTATTGAATTAATACTAAAACCAATTATTATGAATAATGATCAATTAGAAGGAAAATGGAAACAAATCAGAGGTGATTTTAAACAGAAATACGGTAAAGTGACCGACGATGATACTACCTATACCGAAGGAAAATTCGATGAAATGCTCGGAAGGCTACAGGAACGTACTGGCAAGAGCAAGGAAGAACTTCGGAAGGAGATTGATAAGTGGTAAGACCATTTATTCCCAAAATAAAAAAGGGCTGCATTTGCAGCCCTTTTTTGATATTTCTAATTCTTATTCATTTTCAGCTAATTCTTCCTGGTTTCTGAAAACCAGTTCATCATTGAACTCATCGAGTAAAATAATACTGTCGGTATGGATCTTTCCTGAAAGGATCTCTTTGGAAAGTTTATTCAGCACTTCCCGCTGAACCACTCTCTTGACAGGCCTGGCACCAAACTGCGGATCAAATCCACGACTTGCAAGGAAGGTGATGGCTTCTTCGGTTGCATCAAGCACAATGCTTTGTTCTGCCAGCATCTTTTTCACACCTTTCAGTTGCAGGTTCACGATCTGACGAATGTCTTTCTGCGTAAGCGGACTAAACATCACAATATCGTCGATCCTGTTTATAAACTCGGGTCTTACATTTTGTTTCAGCAAAGCAAGAACTTCGGTTTTGGCCTCTTCCATTGCCGTGTCGAGATCTTTCATATTCTCGAATTTCTCCTGAATAATATGGCTTCCCATATTCGAGGTCATAATGATAATCGTGTTCTTGAAATCCGCAAGACGCCCTTTATTATCAGTCAGGCGACCTTCATCCAACACCTGTAACAGGATATTAAAAGTATCGGGATGGGCTTTCTCGATCTCGTCAAGCAGCACTACCGAATAGGGTTTGCGTCGTACGGCTTCAGTTAATTGACCACCTTCATCGTAGCCAACATATCCGGGAGGAGCACCAACCAATCGGCTCACCGCGTGCCTTTCCTGGTATTCGCTCATGTCGATACGCGTCATGGCAGACTCATCGTCAAAGAGATATTCCGCCAGGGCTTTAGCCAACTCTGTTTTACCAACTCCGGTGGTTCCGAGAAAAAGGAAGGAGCCTATCGGTCGTTTCTGATCCTGAAGGCCGGCACGGCTTCTGCGTACCGCATCGCTCACCGCTTCTATGGCTTCATCCTGTCCTACGACACGCTTATGTAGTTCTTCCTCAAGTTTCAGCAGTTTTTCGCGGTCGCTTTGCAACATTTTTGTGACCGGAATTCCGGTCCATTTTGCCACCACGTCGGCAATATCTTCATTAGTCACTTCTTCCTGAATCAGCGATTTGCCGTCCTGTTTTTCTGCGACTTCTTTCTGAAGTTTCTCAAGGCGTTCCTGGGCTTCCTTGATCTTTCCGTAGCGGATCTCGGCGACTTGCCCGTAGTTTCCTTCACGTTCGGCACGCTCGGCTTCCAGTTTGTAGTCTTCGATCTCCGATTTTGTATTCTGGATATTGTCTACTACCTCTTTTTCATTCTTCCAGCGGGCGTGTAATTCATTACGCTCTTCCTTAAGGTTCGCCAGATCGGAACGAAGGGATTTGAGTTTATTCTCATCTTTTTCCCGCTTGATGGCCTCTATTTCGATCTCCAGCTGCATGACCTTCCTGTCCAGCACGTCCAGTTCTTCTGGTTTTGAGTTGATCTCCATGCGGAGTTTAGATGCAGCCTCATCCATGAGGTCGATCGCCTTGTCAGGAAGAAAACGGTTCGTAATGTAGCGCTGAGATAGCTCAACGGCCGCGATGATAGCTTCATCCTTGATACGCACCTTGTGGTGAGTCTCATATTTTTCCTTGATTCCACGCAGGATCGAAATGGCGCTTTCTACATCAGGTTCTTCCACGGTCACTTTCTGAAACCTACGCTCAAGGGCCTTGTCTTTTTCGAAGTACTTCTGATACTCGTCAAGAGTAGTGGCTCCAATGGCGCGCAATTCTCCGCGGGCAAGAGCCGGTTTAAGAATGTTGGCAGCGTCCATTGCTCCCTGGCCGCCTCCGGCGCCCACAAGGGTGTGGATCTCGTCAATAAAGAGTACAATATTTCCGTCGCTGGTCGTTACCTCTTTGATAACGGCTTTTAATCGCTCCTCAAATTCGCCTTTGTACTTGGCACCCGCGATGAGCGCCCCCATATCTAAAGAAAATATCTGTTTGTCACGCAGGTTTTCTGGGATATCACCATCTACGATCCGATGCGCCAGGCCTTCGGCGATGGCGGTTTTACCAGTCCCGGGTTCTCCAACCAGCATCGGGTTGTTTTTGGTTCTTCGGGAGAGGATCTGTAGAATTCTCCTGATCTCTTCATCCCGGCCGATCACCGGATCAAGTTTACCGTCCTTGGCAAGCTGGTTCAGGTTTCGAGCGTATTTGTTGAGGGAGTTATAGGTTTCTTCAGCACTTTGTGAAGTTACACGGTCTCCTTTTCTCAGCTCTTCAATAGCGGCTTTAAGGCCTTTTTCGGTTGCGCCCTGATCCTTGAGGATCTGTGCCACCTTACTGGAAGACCTGAAGATGGCCAGCAGCAAATGCTCCACAGATACATATTCGTCATTCATCTTTTTGGCAATGCTCGTGGCTTCATTCACTGTTTTTCCTGCTTCTCGTGAAAGCATAATATCGCCGCCGCTTACCTTCGGAAAGCTCTCTAAGGTCCTGTCGAGGATTTCATTAAAGAGCTTTACGTTGATGTTCAGTTTTTTCAGAAGAAAGGGAGTGACGTTTTCATCGACCAAGGTAATGGCTTTGAAAAGGTGCTCGTTTTCGATCTGCTGATGGCCCATCTCCTGAGCAAGCTGCTGTGCCTGCTGGATGGCCTCCTGGGATTTTATGGTAAAATTGTTCAAATTCATAGTCTTTTTGTTTGATGAACGTAAAGCAATTCATATACCGTTTAAGATTTCCGTCAATTTGGCATTAAAACCCTCTGAATCAGCAGACAAAATGGCGTGCTTATTGCAGTTGTTGTAAATAAATTGCATATTCAATAGCCTATTAAATTTAATTAGAATTAATTTTACACAAAAGAAAAAACATGGGAATACTCGATAAAATGTTTAAAAGTGAGAGAGAAATTGCAAAGCAGGAAATAGTGGAAGTGCCGTGGCATCAGCTCAATAAAATGGAGCAGTTGAACGCCATAGAAGAAGAGTCCAAAAGCAGGCCGGTGGCGATTTTAAAGCATTCTACCCGCTGTGGGATCAGCAGGATGGTGCTAAAGCAGTTTGAAAGCAGCTACGGGTTGAAGGAGGATGCCGATATTAAGCTTTATTTTCTTGACCTTTTGAACCACCGGGAAATTTCAAACGAGATAGCCGCCCGTTTTGGAGTTCAACATGAGAGTCCGCAGCTTATTGTGCTCCGCGATGAAAAGGTGGTGCACCAGGCTTCACACCAGAGTATTGATGCTGCCGATCTATCGCAATTTGTTCAGAATTAAGATTACCGCCTTATTTTAAAGGATTTTTAATGTTTACTGTTAAATCCTATTAAGATACCTTCGGAAAAAACTTCTCCTTTGTAAATTAGGTATGAATCAAAAAGGAGAATTACTATGACTATGGAAAACGATATCCGCGACCTTGAAAAGAAATGGAAACTTCTGAAAGATCAGGATCCTGAAAGGGAGTCGCGGGAATTTACCGATCTCAGTCAGAAAAAGCAGACCGAGAAAGATGGCGATAAAAAGAAGGTAAAGGGAGAGGTGAATCCTTCTGCCCTCAAGAATGAAGGATGATCCCGACATTAATCATTATGATCATGTAGGGGAACAAAAAATTAAATCCCGGAAATAATTGCGGGATCATAAAGAAAAAGCTTTAGAATTAAAAAAGCCGTGTTTTTACACGGCTTTCTTATTGTTTTTTTGTGTCTATTTCTTCTTAGGTTGGAACACGGGAAGCAGTTTGCTACGAACCTCTCCAAAACCAATTCTCCGGTCGGGAGCTTCACAGTAACCCCGCATGATCACAGTATCATTGTCTTCAATGAATTTGCGTTCGCTGCCGTCCTTCAGTTTAATGGGTTCCTTTCCGCTCCAGGTAAGTTCCAGCATGGAACCGTAAGAATCGTGGGTAGCGCCAGAAATTGTTCCCGAAGCCATCATGTCTCCTGAGTTCACCGGGCAGCCATTCACTGTATGGTGCGCCAGTTGCTGACTCATATTCCAGTACAGATTCTTGAAATTGGATTTTGAAATCACCGTTTCCTCACTATTGTCGGGCTGCAGTGCTACTTCCAGATTGATGTTGAAACTTTTTTTGCCTTCATACTGAAGATATGGAAGCAATTCTTTCTCTGGTTTCGGGCTTTCAGTCCTGAAAGGCTCCAGGGCGTCCATGGTTACGATCCATGGCGAAATTGAAGACGCAAAGTTCTTGGCCAGAAACGGCCCGAGTGGAACATATTCCCATTTTTGAATATCCCTTGCACTCCAGTCGTTAAAGAGGACCATTCCGAAGATATATTCTTCAGCTTCATCTACCGGGATTGGCTCTCCAAGCGGGTTTGCATCGGTGGTGATAAAGGCCATTTCCAGCTCGAAATCTACTCTTTGCGAAGGTCCGAACACAGGAGTGTCAGAACCTGCCGGCATGGTTTGTCCCTGCGGCCGGTGAACCGGAATTCCGCTGGGAATAATAGAAGAACTTCTTCCGTGGTAACCCACCGGAATATGCAGCCAGTTAGGCATGAGTGCATTCTCGGGGTCCCGGAACATCGTTCCTACGTTGGTAGCGTGTTCTTTGCTTGAATAAAAGTCGGTGTAATCGCCTACCTGAACGGGCATCTGCATTTCGATCTCGTCAAGAGTGAAAAGCACGATATTGCGATGGTCTTGATTTTCTTTTAATTTCGGGTTCTTGGTGTCAAAGATTTCGGCGATTCTGTTTCTCACAAGGCGCCAGGTTTTCTTTCCGTCCGAAATAAAATCGTTGAGAGTATCCTGAAGAAAAATATCATCTGTAAGAGGAATGCCCTCAAAATATCCCAGCTGATGCAGGGCGCCAAGGTCAATTGCATAATCTCCAATCCTTGTTCCAATTGTGATCACGTCGTCCCGGGTTAGAAAAACTCCGAAAGGAATATTCTGGATTGGGAAATCGGTGTTTTCCGGTATCTCAAGCCAGGTTTTTCTGCTCGGGTCGTTAGCGCTAATAGACATATAATTTGTTGGTTTTAGGGTTGAATCTAGCGATTCAAATATATTATTTTCCTGTAATTAACCGAATGTATTTACTACTTTTGAGGAATATTTAACGTAAACACTTGAAATGCAACGAGACACACAACTTTTCGATCTAATAGCAGAAGAAAAAGAGCGTCAATTAAATGGATTAGAGCTTATTGCCAGTGAAAATTTTGTAAGTGAACAGGTGCTGGAAGCAGCCGGTTCGGTACTTACCAATAAATATGCAGAAGGTTATCCCGGTAAAAGATATTACGGGGGATGTGAAGTGGTAGATAAAGTGGAGCAACTTGCCATCGACCGCGTAAAAGAACTTTTTGGAGCCGAATATGCCAATGTGCAGCCTCACTCGGGCTCACAGGCCAATACTGCGGTTTATCATTCCTGCCTGAAGCCTGGTGAGAAATTCCTTGGTTTTGACCTTTCTCATGGAGGTCACCTTACCCATGGTTCCCCCGTGAACTTTTCAGGAAAATTATATCATCCGTTGTTTTACGGCGTAAAGAAGGAAACCGGACTTATCGACTACGACATGGTAGCCGAGATCGCTGAGAAAGAAAAACCCAAGATGATCATCGCGGGAGCTTCTGCCTACTCAAGAGAGATAGATTACAAGCGTTTTAGAGAAATTGCCGACAGCGTTGGGGCGATTCTCTTTGCTGATATTGCACATCCTGCGGGACTCATTGCTAAAGGGCTTATAGGAGACCCCTTGCCGCATTGCCATATTGTTACTTCAACTACACATAAAACGCTGAGAGGGCCTCGTGGTGGGATTATTCTCATGGGCCAGGATTTCGATAATCCTTTCGGCGAAAAACTGAAGAACGGAAATCTCAAAAAAATGTCGGCTATTCTCAACAGCGCTATTTTCCCCGGAAATCAGGGTGGGCCGCTGGAGCACATTATTGCTGCTAAAGCCGTCGCTTTTGGAGAAGCGCTTACTGATGAATTTCTTCATTATATGGTACAGGTTAAAAAGAATGCTGCTAAACTGGCTTCTGCTTTTATCGATAAAGGCTACGAAGTTATTTCCGGCGGAACTGATAATCATATGATGCTCATCGACCTGCGCAACAAAAATGTGAGCGGGAAAGAGGCGGAGAACGCTCTTGTGGAAGCTGATATCACTGTGAACAAGAATATGGTTCCCTTTGACGATAAATCTCCTTTTGTTACTTCAGGAATAAGAATAGGTACTGCTGCTGTTACCACCCGTGGGCTAAAAGAAGCTGATATGCCTAAGATCGTAGATCTTATTGACCGGGTGCTTAAGGATATTGAAGATAAAGCTGAAATTGCCAAAGTTGGCGAAGAAGTGAACGCGCTTATGGAAGGCCGTGCGCTTTTTAACGACTAGAATTTTTCTTCTGAACTTATCAAGAGGCTGTCTAAAAAGTCTAAAAAACGTCATTCTGAATTTATTTCAGAATCTTATCTAATTGAAAATCAAAATTAGTTAGAAGCTGAAACAAGTTCAGCTTGACGGAACAAGAACTTTTTGGACAGCCTCTTTTTATTTATATACTCTTGGAGTCGTAGAAGGCTCTTTAATCCATAGACATAGATCCATTCCAGAAGGGAAAATTGAGGAATCTGAAATCATGATTTTAGAAATTATTCGTGGATTCGTGGCTTTTTATATTTCGGGTGTGAAAGAGTGATAGGATTCGTAGAGAGCTCCTTACTCCATAGCACCCTCCCAGTCCGCCAAGGGCGGACGTTACCTCCCTTGAAAGGGAGGGAGCTTAAAATTGTGATCTATCGAGAATTTGGTTAAAGAAGTTCTGTTTCAGAAGTAGATCTTCCAAATTTTCCTTCTTGAATGTTCTCCTCCTCAATTGAGGAGGGGTGTCCGCAGGACGGGGTGGTGCATGAAGAATAAAATAGTAGATTCCGAAGTAATACCTACTGCTGAAAAACCCTTTTCATTTCTTCAGAAATCCTCGCAGGTCGTTGTGATTCATTATTCATTAAGCACCAGGTGGTTTTGGCTTCCACCAGAAGTTTTCCTGTTTCAGCATTCTTAATAATTACGTAGCGCTGGGAGGTCACATGGGTGGTTTCATCTACATAAGTCTGTAGTAGTAATTTTTCATTCAGAAAAGCCTGCTGTTTATAACTAATCTCGTGCTTTACCACAAGCCAGAAATATTGCTGTTTTTGTTCTTCAGTGGCCCTTGCTTCCCAGTGGGCTTTTGCAATATCCTGCACCCATTGCACATATTGTACGTTGTTCACATGATTTTGCTCATCCAGGTGTTCCGGCTGAACAATTATTTCCTCTGAAAATATATCGGGAATGGCAGCCATTATTTCTTTATGATTTTCACTTCAAACATCTTGTCCCAGTCTTTGCCGGTCACATAGAGTTGTTTGGTGTCGGGGTTATAGGCAATTCCGTTTAGAACATGATTCTGTGGGTCGAGCTCGTCTTTATTGTCAAGAAGATCCCGAAGCCCTCTAAAATCTATCACGCCTTCAATGGCACCATTCTTAGGATTGATAATGGCAACTCCGTCTTTCTGATAGGTGTTGGCGTAAATCTTTCCATCTACCCATTCCAGTTCGTTCAGTTTTGAAGAAATAGTTCTGTTAGTGACTGTTTGAATGTAATCCTGTTCTGCCAGTGTTTCGGGGTCGAGGATCCATATTTTCTCAGTTCCGTCGCTTTTGTAGAGTTTTTTGCCGTCGTGGGTGAGACCCCAGCCTTCCTTGCTTTGCTTATAACTGAAGCTGCCGGTTTTTTTAAAATCATCAAGATTGTAGATGTAACCTTCTCCGGCTCTCCAGGTAAGTTGATAAACCTTGTCCTTCCAAATAGTGAGGCCTTCTCCAAACCGGTTATCGGGCAGATCTATTTGTTTAAGAACTTTTCCGCTTTTGAGGTCAACTTCTCTCAACGATGACTTTCCGTATTCCCCGGTGCTTTCATATAAAGTATCGCGGTGGAATTCGAGGCCCTGCGTATAGGCGTTGGGATCGTGCGGATAAGTATTTACAACTTCATAGGTATAAGCTACTGGAGCTTTGTCGTTGTATATTTTTACAGTGGTGGTTACCGTATCCTGCTCTCCGTTGTAAAAGACGATGGCCCTGAGATTTTGATTTCCCAGTTTCTGATCTTTCAGCGGAATGGTGTAAGAATAATTTCCGGTAGAAGATTTCAGCAGTTGATCTTCAAAATAGAACTGAACCGAGTCGATTTCCTTGTTTTTTTTATTCTGAAGGGAGACATCAATATTGCCTCCCAGCTGGTATTCCGATTTATTTTGGGAGGTTTTTAAAGAAAAAGAGGAAGTTTTTTTTCCGGAATTATTTCCGCAGGAAAAAACTAAAAAGTTTAAAGTAAAGAGTAACAGGAAGTTAAATTTGGTCATTTTTTAAAGCTGTGAAATGAGAGGCTAAATTAACCATTTCAGAAGAAAAAATGCTTGCAGGAAGTGCTAAAGATTGTATATTTGCACCGGCAAGTCCCACACAACCAGCTCCTGCTGAATCCCCCAGGGCGGGAACGCAGCAAGGGTAGGCGGTCGTAGCGGTGTGATGTGGGTAGCTTGCCATTTTTTGTATCTAAAAGTTTCGAATTTTGTCCCATCTTTGCGACCTATGAAAACAGATACTTCTTCACAAAAAGTTGTGCTCATCACTGGCGGTTCCTCAGGAATCGGCAAATCTATCGCGGAATACCTGGTCGACAAAAATTATAAGGTTTACGGCACCAGCAGAAATCCTTCGAAACTTGATCCCCTTGCTTTTTCACTGGTGGCCCTGGATGTCACTAAGAAGGAAACCATAACTTCGGCGGTTGCTCAGATCATTGAGGAAGCCGGAAAGATCGATATTCTCATCAACAATGCAGGAATTGGAATCACCGGGCCTATCGAGGAAACTCCCGATTCTGAAATAAAGAAAGCTTTTGATACCAATTATTTCGGTCCCCTGAACCTTATCAAAGAAGTCTTGCCGCATATGCGGAATAATGGCGGCGGAATGATCGTCAACATTACTTCTATTGCGGGTTATATGGGCTTGCCTTACCGCGGAATCTATTCGGCTGCTAAAGGCGCCCTGGAACTTACTACTGAAGCCTGGCGGATGGAGCTGAAAGATTTTAACATTGAAATGACCAATGTTGCGCCGGGAGATTTTGCTACAAATATTGCGGCAGGTCGCTATCACGCTCCGGTAAAAAAAGACTCTCCCTACAAAGAGCCCTACGGAAACACGCTTAAGCTGATGAACGAGCATGTAGATGCGGGCAAAGATCCTCAGGTGATGGCTAAAGCCGTGTACAAGGTCATTACCACTTCAAAACCAAAAGGGCATTACAAAGTAGGAGAAAATCTTCAGAAATTCTCCATTGCGCTTAAGCGCATCCTTCCCGATAAAGTGTACGAGAAAATGCTTCTGAAGCATTATAAATTGTAATTTTGCGGAAATGTCAAATTATGGATTTCCGCAGGAAATTCAGCTAAACAAATAAACACACAACTATGAAATTTTTCATTGACACCGCTAATCTTGATCAGATAAGAGAAGCTCAGGAATTAGGGGTTTTAGACGGCGTGACCACCAATCCTTCGCTAATGGCCAAGGAAGGGATCACCGGGAAAGATAATATTTATAAGCATTACCGCAAGATCTGCGATATTGTTGACGGGGACGTTAGTGCCGAAGTAATAGCCACAGATTTTGATGGTATCGTGAGAGAAGGAGAGGAGCTGGCCGAGCTGCACGAGCAGATTATCGTGAAAGTTCCTATGATCAAAGAAGGAGTGAAAGCCATTAAATATTTTAGCGACAAGGGCATCAAAACCAATTGTACCCTCGTATTTTCAGCGGGACAGGCACTGTTGGCTGCAAAAGCCGGAGCTACCTATGTTTCTCCGTTTATCGGAAGGCTTGACGATATTTCTACTGACGGGCTTAATCTCATTGCCGAGATCCGCTTGATCTATGACAACTACGGTTTCGAAACCGAAATTCTTGCGGCTTCAGTGAGACATACCATGCACGTGATAGAATGTGCCAAACTGGGCGCCGATGTGATGACAGGCCCGCTTTCTTCAATAGAAGGTCTGCTAAAACATCCATTGACAGATATCGGACTTGAAAAATTCCTTGCCGATTATAAGAAGGGAAATCAATAAATACATTCCTAAAGAACTGAAAAAAGCTGCCCTTGGGCGGCTTTTTTTGTGAACTTGTACTAGTAAAATTCCGCAGTTAATAAGGATCATCCCATTGACTTTTTCGTTAAATTAGAAGGATGGTGGTTTTATTCAAGAATTATGGATACATATTGTTTGAATTGCGGGCATGTTGTAAAGGAAAAATATTGTCCAAATTGTTCTCAAAACATCAAGGTGGGGCCAATATCATGGAAATCCTTGAGCAGTGAATTTGTCCACAACCTTACCCATGCCGAGAGGAGCTTATTTGGAACCAGTGTTCAGCTGGTCAGGTCACCTCAAAAGGTACTGGATGAATATCTCTCAGGAAAAAGGAAGAAATATCATCCTCCAGTCGGCTTTTTCCTGATATGGGTAACCCTGAGCATTATTACGCATCGGTTAATCATTCATTTGAGCGGTTTTCATCCTGTTTTACTAGAGGGCCTAACCTTCGGTGACTCCAAGAGTATTCATGCATTCATAACCCATGGAGAAATATTTTACCTGATTACTTTTCCTCTGAGCGCAGCTCTTTTCTATTTTATTCTGGCAAAACCTCTTTATTCTTATATAGAGTCTCTGGTGATAACCATGTATGCCTTTTCGGTAACTTATATGTTCTTTGTGATATGCTATTTAATTGGGGGCGGATTACTTTCTCTGAATGTCCTTCACTGGAAATTCTACCTTTTTCAGATTCTATTGTCTTTGATTTATATTCTGTGGATGTCTATAGAATTGTTTCGGCGAAAAAAACTTAAATTTTTTTGGCTCCGGCTGTTTATTTACACAGTAGTAAATTTGGTGGTGGTATTGCGGTTTCTGGAATTTTTAAGTAGAAGCTGGGTTCAGATTCAGCACTATTATTTTTCCTAAAAATCATCGAAGCTCATACCTGTTGCTTCAAAAATTTTGTAGGATCGACTATTAACGGTTCAGGAATTCTACCACGTCTTTCTCAAAATTGACCGGGTTGAGCTGGGCATCACCTTTCACAATGACGCCGTCTTTGTTAAGAAAGAGCATTTTGGAGATGTAATTGCGCAAGGTTTCCTTATCCATATCCCTTTTGGCCAGCTGGAATTCAAAATCCTTGTTGTAATTGTTTTGATCAACAACTGCCAGCCAATCCTTCACTTCTCCCTGGTCAATATTGATTCCGATGAATTTCACTTCAGGATATTTTTTACGTAGATCCTGAATAATTTTGTGCTGCCATTTGTGATGCGCGGGAGAGTATATGCTCCAGGTGAAGGTGATCAGGGGTTTGTCCAGAAGCTGCGCATAGGTGACCACTTTTCCATCAGTATTCATCAGTGTTTTGTCCTTCATGGATTTTCCAACCAAAAAGTTTTTGTGGATCTGTGCGAGGTTCTGAATGTCTTTAAGGTTACTATAGTCCAGTTTTTCCAGAAGATTCAGAATGGAGTCTATCCGGGCTTCAGTACCCGACATGATTACGCTTTGTGAGGCAAGTCGGTTCAGGAATTCGTTTTTGATTCCGGGCGTTTGCGACAGGGAATCAATCATTTTCATGCGGCGCTTCACGTTCCCAAAAGCATTGAGGTCGTAGCAGGAGCGTCGGCTGATGTTATTCTTTTCACAATATTCGATGGAACGGGTTCGCAGGTAATCGTCGATCAGGTTTAAATAGACATAGAAATTCTGCAGATCTTCCCTGTTAAAATCGATCTCTTTCCTGTAATTATAAAAATCTTTTGGAATCTCCTTTTCAAACTGATGGAAGTATTTTCTTATCAGAAAGCTATAGCGTTCCCTCAGGTCGTAATATTCATAGTTAATACTGGCGTTTGCAATATCCAGGAATTCGTCAGAGAAATGATGTTTTTTCTTTAGTTTATCCAATTCGGCAATACGTTCTTTTTTGATCGAATCGGTCTTGGCAGCAAATTTTTCCGGTTTTATTTTATAATAGGAAAGAATTAGATCATTATTGCGTTGGTTGTGCAGGAACATGTCCAGAAGAAAAGTACTTTCCTCGGCACCTCTTCCGCTGAAATTTATAGATTCATCAAATTGCAGCGTATTTAGCCAGAGCACAACACTGTCTCCCGGCTTCAGATACATGATTTGGTTTTCAGGCGGATGATTGAAGGTGTAAATGCCGGCATCGAGCCCCTCCAGTTTTTCACCAAATTCACCCGATTCATTTAACCTGAGTGTATCTACAGGAACGTCATCTTTGAGAAGTAAAAGAAAATCGGCATTAGGATTCACTATTTTGCCACCGAGGTACACTTCTCCGTCCGGAGAATCAGAAGAGTTCTCACATCCGGCAAAAAGTAAAGCAGTTATAATAATGCCAAGCAGGTAGTATTTCATCAGAGGCTGGGACTAAACACTGGTAGTAGTAATAGGGTTTGCCGAACAAATATAGAAGCTGCCATCTCATTGGCGTGTTAACCACAAGTTAAAAGCAATTTTTAAAACGTTAATCTTTCAGGAGTTGGCCTTTATTGGCTACTTTTGCAGAAAATTTCAACAAATTTATATATGCTTTCAGTTTCAAATCTTTCAGTCCAGTTTGGTAAGCGCGTCTTGTTTGACGAGGTGAATACCACCTTCACCCAAGGCAATTGCTACGGAATAATTGGAGCCAACGGGGCTGGAAAGTCTACTTTTTTGAAGATCCTTTCCGGAAAATCTGACCCTACTTCCGGCCATGTACACCTCGAGCCGGGAAAACGTATGTCGGTTTTGGAGCAAAACCACAACCTTTATGACGAGCACCAGGTGCTGGAAACGGTAATTATGGGGAATAAACCTCTCTTCAGTATTAAAAAAGAGATGGACGAGATCTATGCTAAAGAAGACTTTAATGATGCCGATGGAGAACGAGTAGGAGTCCTGCAAGCCGAATTCGAAGAGATGAACGGCTGGAATGCCGACAGTAATGCCGCCTCTCTTTTGTCGAATCTCGGGATCAGGGAAGATTTGCATTACAGCCTGATGAAAGATCTTGACGGGAAGCAAAAGGTGCGGGTGCTTTTAGCCCAGGCCCTTTTCGGAAATCCTGATGTGCTCATCATGGATGAGCCTACCAACGACCTGGATTACGAAACCATTTCCTGGCTGGAGAACTTTCTTGCCAACTATGAAAATACCGTGATCGTGGTTTCTCACGACCGTCACTTCCTGGATGCAGTGTGTACCCATATTTCGGATATTGACTTCGGAAAAATAAATCACTTTAGCGGGAACTATACCTTCTGGTATGAGTCTTCACAGCTTGCTGCAAGACAAAGAGCCCAGCAAAACAAGAAAGCTGAAGAAAAGAAAAAGGAACTTCAGGAATTTATTCTGCGATTCAGTGCGAACGTGGCTAAATCTAAACAGGCTACTTCCCGTAAGAAGATGATCGATAAACTGAATATTGAAGAGATCAGGCCTTCCAGCCGAAGATATCCCGCCATTATTTTCGAAAGAGAACGTGAAGCTGGCGACCAGATCCTGAATGTTGAAAAACTGGAAGCTTCTATTGAAGGCGAAACACTCTTCAAGGATGTGAATATCAACCTGGCCAAAGGCGACAAGGTGGTTGTTTATTCCAGAGATTCCAGGGCGACAACGGCTTTTTACGAGATCATCAATGGGAAGCAGGACGCTGTGAGCGGAAAATTTTCCTGGGGAGTTACCACTAACCAGTCTTACCTTCCGCTGGATAATTCCAGTTATTTCGACAACGATCTTACGCTTGTAGACTGGTTGCGCCAGTGGGCGAAAACCGAGCAGGAGAGAGAAGAGGTTTATATCCGTGGATTCCTCGGAAAAATGCTTTTCAGCGGGGAAGAAGCTTTGAAGACTTCCAGAGTTCTTTCCGGAGGGGAAAAAGTACGTTGTATGTTAAGCCGAATGATGATGTTGCGCGCCAACGTCCTTATGCTCGACGAGCCTACCAACCACCTCGACCTGGAATCGATCACTGCTTTCAATAACTCTCTGAAGAATTTCAAAGGAACCGTGCTATTCACTACGCATGACCACGAATTTGCACAAACTGTTGCAAATCGTGTGATCGAATTGACTCCAAATGGAGCTATCGACCGTTACCTGACATTCGATGAATATATGAGCGATTCTAAGATCAAGGAACAACGTGATAAAATGTACGCAGTAGAAGCCTGAGTAAAAGCTTAGAAAATAGACCAATAAAAAAGCCTGAATCAAGCAAGATTCAGGCTTTTTTTCTAACTAACTAATCAAATAACAAAACAAACTAATTCGTAATTTTTAAAATAATCCGCCGCCGGTTTCGCCTTCATCGCGATGCTTCCTTTTTAAAGCGGAATATTTACTGCCTCCAAACCTGTAGGAGAATCCTACGTACAACTGCTGGCTGTGAGGTTTGATGGTGCCTTCCTGGGCTACCGGTACTTCAGACGAAATATTGTATTCCCTGGTGTTGAAAATATCCTTCATATTCAAACTAAGGCTGGCTTTATCATCCCAAAAACTGTACCGTGCTCCTACATTTACAAAATAAACATCTTCCACTCTTATCTGTAGCATTTGCACCGGTGCCTGGTAGAAACTGAATAACTGAAAAGTCAGCTGCTCGGTGGCTTTGAAACTCTGGTTTAGCTTAATGTCGAAATTGGTGTTTGTAACCTCTATTTTTTCGGTTCCTACTATACCTTTATCTTTCTGGCTGTAAAATTCAGCGCTTCCGTTAATGTTCCACCACTTTACTGGTTTGTAACTTCCTGAAAGTTCAAAGCCGTAGGAGAAATTAGTATCTGCATTGGCATAGGTCATGATGATATTGCCTGGATCTTCTTCATCGGGCAACATGATCTGGTTGATCTCATTGCTGGTTCTTCGGAAGAAGGTGCCGGCAGTAAGATTCCCTTTTTCCAAGTTCTGGTTGTAATTAAATTCTACCGAATTGGTGAATTGTGGCTCCAGTTCTGGATTTCCGGTAACCGTTAGTCGTGGTGTGCTCACATCCCTTATGGGGCTCACCTGGCCAAGAGAAGGACGGTCCACTCTTCTTCCGAAGCTAAACTGAAGGCTTTTCTTTTCAGAAAGATCATAGGAAAGAAACGCGGTAGGATATACAGTGAGATAATTATCCTCGTAAACCCTTTCAGAATTAAGATCGGCCTGCACATCATACTGCTCCAGCCTCGCTCCAAGCTGGTACGACCATTTTTCAAAGGTCTGGCCGAAAGTGGCGTAGGCCGAATAAATACTGTTGTCGTAGTTGTACAGCGTATTCATTAAGTTGGCATTGGTGGTGGTGTAATCCTGGTCGGTATTGCGCAATCTTGCCTCGGCTCCCAGTTCCAGTTTGCTCACATCGCTCAGCGGATTTACGTAATCGAGGTTAATTGTGGTGTTTTCGATCTGATCGTCCCGCAGGTCCCGGTAATCTTCAAAAGCAGAATTTCCTGTGAAGTCGATTTGGGCGTCTTCATCGGCGTCTACGTGGTTGTAATCGGCTTCCAGCTCGATATTATGGCCTTCTTTGGCAAAATCGTGCTTATAGTCGAAGTTATAGGTGGCGCTATGGTGTAGGTTGTTGATCAATGAATGCTGAAGAATATCCTCCTGGTCGCCTTCCGGATAAATAACATTAAAATCACCCAGGATGTCCAGATCAGAATGATTTTGATTGGTGTAGAAGGAGAGGGTGTTGTTGTCATCAAGGTAATAATCTACTCCCACTTTATAGAGATAATTCGTGTTGTCAAAAACAAAATCGAGGTATTCGGTTTCGTCAGTGCTCAGGTTAGTGATCTGTCCTTCCTGGCCCCCGGATTTTCCGAGTGTTCCCCCAAGGTTTGCATAAAAATTGAATTTGTTCCGGCGGTAGTTCATGTTCAGTGAACCATTGCCCTGCACATTGTCTGAAAAAGTAACTCCGCCGTCCAGATTTCCGTTGAAACCATTCTGAGTATTCTTGTGCAGCACAATATTGATGATCCCGCTCATGCCTTCCGGGTTGTACTTTGCTGACGGATTGGTGATCAATTCGATCTTTTTGATCGAGGTGGAAGGGATCTGCTTCAGCAGTTGAGCTGCCGGAATATTAGTGGGCTTTCCGTCTACAAGTATGCGTACGTTGTCATTGCCTCGCATGGAAATATTGCCGTCCTGATCTACAGTAATGCTGGGGAGATTGACCATGATTTCTGAAGCCGTTGCACCTGCAGTGGTAAGGTCTTTCCCTACATTAATGATCTTTCGGTCCACCCGCTGCTCAATGGTGGAGCGTTCAGAAACTACCGTTACTCCGTCCAGCATGGCTACGTCGGGTTCCAGGCCAACTGTGCCAATGGTGATATTGTTCCTGCCTTTTGATACTTCTATTTCCTGCGTGTAAGGTTTATATCCTATAAACTGAACCTTGAAGATGTACTTTCCGGCAGGGATCTTTTCGATCACGAAGCTACCGTCGTCGCCCGAAGTATTTCCCGATATAAGGTTTCCGTCCATATCATTGATAAGTACGGTGGCGTAGGGAATGGGTTCTTTTAATTGTTCGTCAATAACCGAGCCGGTGATGCGGCCTATCGGATCATTAAATGCCATACTGATGGAAGAGGCTAAGATCGCGATGCATAAGAAAAACTGTTTCATTTTTTGATTGATTTGATGATTATTATGTTATAGATAATACCTTGTTATACCTAATTAAAGATCATGGCTTCGGGAAAATTGAGTCTTTTCTCCAAAGACTACTTCTTAAATTCCCTGTTGCAGATCCCAGAAAGTTTTTTGATCTGTGCTATGGAATATACTTTGTATTGCATAGTAGACAAAAACTAACTTTCCTTAAAAAAGGCATCTATTATAAAGACGGCTCCAAAAGACATTTGTTACAGTATATCCGAAAAAAAAGCATGGTTCGTGAAATCTTTTCTGCAGAAGCAACTAAAAAAGGGCAAAAAGAAGCCCGCGTTCAGCTATGAACGCGGGCAGCAAAACCATCTAACACTAACCATCAAAATTAACAGATGGCTTTGCAAGGCCGGTCCTCATTCCAAAGACCTTCCTATTCTAAAGTTGTTACACTTCGTCCTATCTTTTTACCTTTGTGTTATGAAGAAAAAAACTTTAGTTATCGGAGCCTCTATGAATCCCGCCCGCTATTCTTACCTGGCGATCAACCGCCTGGTGAGCCATAAGCAACCTACGGTGGCAATTGGGCTAAGGAAGGGGAATGTGGCAGGAGTAGAAATTGAAACTGAAAAGGTGCCCTTTGAGGACATTGATACAGTGACTCTCTACCTGGGGCCGAAACGCCAGCCGGAGTATTACGATTATATTCTTTCCCTTGATCCAAAGCGCGTGATTTTCAATCCCGGCACCGAGAATCCGGAATTTTATCAGCTTTTAAGAGAACACGATATTGAGGTAGAGGTGGCCTGCACCTTAATTATGCTTGGTACGAACCAGTACTAATCCGAGGAATGTCAGCAGACCGTTCAGGATCAGGATAAAAAAGCCAAATTCAAATCCGAACCAGTGCAGGCTGTTGATGCTGATGATATAAGAAAGTACCGGGGAGAGAATGGCGATCAGGGGCACCCATTTGTCCTTTATCTGCCATTTCGTAAAGAGCCCGTAGGTATACAATCCCAGGAGTGGCCCGTAGGTATAGCCAGCAAATTCAAAGAGTTTGTTGATCACACTCTTATCGGCAATGGCATATTTAAAAACCAGCATGACCAGAATGAGAACGATCGAGATCCCAATGTGAATTCGCTTCCTGATCTTTACCTGTTTTTCTTCACTGTATCTTTTCTCAATTTCAAGAATATCGATACTAAAAGAGGTGGTGAGCGAGGTAAGGGCACTATCGGCGCTGGAATAAGCTGCGGCAATAAGTCCTAAGATAAACAGGATGGCTACACCAAAACCGAGTTCACTTCCGGTGGCGATGGCAGGAAAAAGATCATCTCTTTGTGCTGTGATTCCGTGAAGGTCGGCATAGTCGGTTAGCAGCACTCCCAATACGAGGAATAATAAATTCACGATCACCAAAACCACAGTAAACCAGAACATATTTTTTTGCGCATCTTTCAGGTTACGGCAGGTAAGGTTCTTTTGCATCATATCCTGGTCAAGCCCTGTCATAACAATGGCTATAAAAGCTCCTGAAATGAACTGCTTAAAGAAAAAATCCCTGCTTTTCCAGTCGTCAAAAAAGAACATTTTCGACAACTCGCTGTGAGATACATAATCGACCATATTTCCCGCAGAGATTCCCATGTCTTCGGAAATGAAAATAATAGTGATCCCCAATGCCAGCAGCATAAATAAGGTTTGCAGCGTATCGGTCCACACAATGGTATTGATTCCGCTTCTGAAGGTGTACAGCCAGATGAGCAGGATGGTCATAGAAACCGTTACGTAGAAAGGAACGCCCATGGCGTCAAAAACGATGAGCTGCAGAACATTGGCCACCAGGAAAAGCCGGAAACTGGAGCCCACGATTCGCGATAATAGGAAAAAAGAAGCACCCGTTTTATAGGAATTATTTCCAAAGCGGTTTCCGAGGTAAGAATATATTGAGGTTAAATTCAATCGGTAATAGAGGGGCAGTAAAACGAGTCCGATTACCGCATAGCCCACCGTATATCCCAACACCACCTGGAAATAGCTGAAACTGCTGAATTCTACGGTTCCGGGAATCGAGATAAAAGTGATCCCACTAAGGGAAGCGCCTATCATCCCAAAAGCCACCAGGTACCAGGGCGATTGGCGGTTAGCCTGGAAAAATTCGGCGTTGCTGCCACCACGGCTGGTTAAATAGGAGATGAGTATTAGAACGCCGAAATAGCCGGCAATGAGTAGTAGAATCTGGTAAGGCTGCATGAATTTTTGTTATGGGGGCGAATTTACAAATTAAGCTTAAACTTCAGCTTTTTGGAATGAAATCAGCTGTAAAAATCTTAATTTCGCAGTATGGATTTTTCTTCAAAATTACTGGAGCAGGCCGTGGATGAGATGTCTCAACTTCCGGGAATTGGCAAGCGTACCGCACTTCGGCTGGTGCTCCATCTTTTAAAGCAACCTGTCTCTCAAACCGAGCAGCTAACCAAGGCTTTAGGTAAATTGCGCAGCGAGATTAAACTCTGTAAAAACTGTTTCAATATCAGTGATACCGAGCTCTGCGAACTCTGCGCAAATCCTGCGAGGGCAGCAGAGATCGTATGTGTGGTAGAAGATATCCGCGACGTGATGGCGATCGAAAATACCGGCCAATACCGGGGGCTTTATCATGTTTTAGGCGGAAAAATAAGCCCGATGGATGGAATTGGACCTTCCCAGCTCACTATTAAGCCTCTTATCGAGAAGGTGAAATCGGGTGAGGTAGAAGAGATTATTTTTGCTTTAAGTAGCACGCTTGAGGGCGACACCACCAACTTCTATATTTTTAAGCAGCTCGAAGGACTTCAGGTGAAAACCAGCACGATAGCCCGCGGAATTTCAGTTGGCGACGAACTTGAATACGCCGATGAGGTCACCCTGGGAAGGAGTATCACCAACCGTATTCCTTTCGAGAATTCCCTGAAATCATAGAATTTCGGCGGCCTGTTTAGGTTTTCTTCCGCAGTAAAAAAGAGGATTCTTTTTCTATTCAGCTACCGAAATTGTATTTTTACGCAAGCAAATCTGCAGGTTTCTAGCCAAAAGAAATGCAGTATATTTCAATTTTATTAACTTTTTAATAGAAATGAAGCTGAATTTTGATTAAATTCGCATTCATAATAACAAAAAATACCTCTCGATTATAGATATGGCAAAGTTTGAACTTAAATTACCTAAAATGGGGGAAAGTGTTGCTGAGGCAACCATAACCAGTTGGTTAAAAGAAGTAGGAGATACTATTGAAGCCGATGAGCCCGTGCTTGAAATCGCTACCGATAAAGTTGACAGCGAGGTCCCCAGCGAAGTAGATGGCAAATTAGTGGAAAAACTTTTTGAGGCCGACGACGTGGTACAGGTAGGGCAAACCATTGCGATCATCGAGACTGAAGGAGAGGTGGAAAGTGATGAGCTTGATCTTGATGACGAACTTGCTCCTGCAGCCGAAGATTCTTTTACTGAAGAAGTGGAAGCTACCGTAGAAACTGCCCAACAAAAGGCAGGAAGCCAGGATTTTTCTGAAGCTTCCCGTTTTTACTCTCCGCTGGTAAAGAATATTGCTAAGGAGGAAGGCATTAGCCTTGACGAACTTGAAAAACTTGAGGGAAGCGGCAAAGACGGCCGCGTTACCAAGAATGATATTCTGGACTATGTTGAGAACCGTTCCCAACAGGGAGCAGCACCAAAAACTGAACCTAAAGGAAAATCTGTAGATACCGGGAAACTGGAGCCTGCCGTGGCAAAACAGGATGTGCCTGTGCGTTCCGGTGAAGATGAAATTATCGAGATGAGCCGTATGGGTAAAATGATCGCTCACCACATGGTAGAGAGCGCTCAGACTTCAGCTCACGTGCAGTCGTTTATTGAAGTAGATGTAACCAACATCTGGAACTGGAGAAATAAGCATAAAGCCGATTTTCAGAAACGCGAAGGTGAAAAACTTACTTTTACACCTATTTTTATGGAAGCCGTGGCAAAAGCCATCCGTGATTTTCCAATGATCAATATTTCGGTAAGCGGCGATAAGATTATCAAGAAAAAAGATATTAACCTCGGAATGGCTGCGGCCTTGCCCGACGGAAATTTGATCGTACCTGTGATCAAAAATGCAGATAGGCTTAACCTCGTAGGTATGGCTAAAGCCGTGAATGACCTTGCAGGGCGCGCCCGTGTCAACAAACTGAAGCCAGATGAGATCCAGGGCGGAACCTACACCGTGACCAACGTGGGTACCTTTGGCAGCGTGATGGGAACTCCTATCATCAATCAGCCGCAGGTGGGAATTCTTGCTCTTGGCGCCATTAGAAAAGTGCCGGCGGTAATTGAAACTCCCGATGGCGATTTTATTGGAATTAGACATAAAATGTTCTTATCTCACAGTTACGACCACCGGGTGGTGAACGGCGCTTTAGGCGGCCAGTTCGTGCAGCGTGTGGCGCAGTATCTGGAAAATTTTGATAAGGACAGGGAGATATAAAGATTCTTTTCATAACTGTTGAAGATCGCGGGTTTCGTTATACGGGGCCCGCGATTTTTATATAAAAATTTTTCTGCCGTGCGCTCCTGAAGAAGGAAACATATAAATTATAGTATCTTTACAGCTGATTTTATAAAAGGACTTCTATGGAGCTGAATCTCACTAAACCTATATGTTTTTTTGATCTCGAGGCCACGGGTGTGAATCTTGCGAAAGATCGTGTGGTGGAAATAGCCATTCTGAAGGTGCATCCCAACGGCAACAGAGAGGCGCGCACGTGGCTGGTGAACCCCGAAAGGAATATCCCTGCCGAGGTGGTGGCGATACACGGTATCACTAATGAAAAAGTGGCCAATGAGCCTACCTTTAAAGACCTCGCCCCGCAGATCTACGACATGATCAAAGGCTGTGACCTTGCCGGATACAATTCCAACCGTTTTGATATCCCTATGCTGGTGGAAGAACTGCTGCGGGCCGATATTGATTTTGATATGAAGAACGTCGTGGCCGTAGATGTTCAGACTATTTTTCATAAAAAGGAACAACGTACCCTTACTGCGGCTTATCAGTTTTACTGCGGAAAAAACCTTGAAGACGCCCATACCGCTGAAGCCGATACCACTGCGACCTATGAAGTGCTGAAGTCTCAGCTTGACAAATATGGGGATCTGCAAAATGATGTGAAATGGCTGGCCGATTTCAGTTCGAGAAGACGTTGTGCCGATTTTGCAGGTTTTATTGCCTATGATAAAAAAGGAGTTGAAGTCTTTGGTTTCGGAAAGCACAAAGGCAAAATGGTGGAGAAGGTGTTGGAGGAGGAGCCTGGCTACTTTGGCTGGATCCAGAACAACGATTTTCCGCTGTACACCAAAAAAGTTTTAACTGCTATTAAGCTAAGAAAACTGAATAACAAACTTAATTAGGAACCGAGGTATTTGCCTTATTCTGCATCCCTATTCCCGACCAAATCTACTCTTGTGAAAATAATCTGCATAGGACGAAATTATACAGAACATATTTCAGAATTACAGAATGAAAAACCGGAAGATCCGGTGATCTTTCTGAAGCCCGACACTGCTATTCTTCTGAAAAAACAGCCGTTCTTTATCCCCGATTTTTCCAACGAGATCCATCACGAGGTGGAAGTGCTGGTGAAGATCAAAAAGGTGGGAAAGCACATTCAGGAGAAATTCGCTCATAAATATTATGACGAGATTGGCCTGGGGATAGACTTCACTGCCAGAGATCTTCAGCAGAAATTAAAGGAAAAAGGCTTGCCCTGGGAAAAGGCGAAGGCCTTTGACGGTGCTGCAGTGATCGGAGAAAAATGGCTGGACAAAAATTCGTTGGGAGACCTGAATAATATTAACTTTAGTCTCGATAAAAACGATCAAACGGTGCAAAAAAGCAACACTTCCCTTATGCTGTGGAAGATCGATGAGCTTATTGCTTACGTTTCATCGTTTTTTACGCTTAAAATAGGCGATATAATTTTTACCGGAACACCTGCCGGAGTTGGCAAAGTACAGGCCGATGACAGGCTGACCGGCTTTCTTGAAGACCAACAAATCTTTTCAATAAATATAAAATAGTCAGATGAGCAGCTACAATTTAGATGAAGTTAAAGTGATGGCCGGGGGCGATGAGGATTTTTTGAAGGTGGTCGTGCAGACCTTCCTGGAAGAAATCCCGCCAGATGTTGAAGCCATGAATGAAGCTATTTCCAATGGTAATGCCTCTTTGGCTTACCAATATGCTCATAAGATGAAGCCGAATCTTCAGCTTTTTGGGCTGGAACTAATGGATCAGGTTCTGGTGATCGAAGCCTGGTCTAAGGAGAATAAAAAACAGGACGAAGTGCCTGAAGCAGCAGCCATCATCACCAAAAAAGTGGATGTTGCCAGTGCTGCCTTAAAACGAGATTTTAATCTGTGATGAGAGCCGAGATTATTGCTATAGGAGATGAGATCCTCATCGGTCAGATCGTCGATACCAATTCCGGGTTTATTGCCCGTGAGCTTAATAAGATCGGGATTTCCATTCATCAGATCACTGCTGTTGAGGATGAAAAACATCATATTCTCACTACGCTGAGAGAGGCATCTAAAAGGGCTAAAGTCATCCTTATTACCGGCGGACTTGGTCCTACCAAAGATGATGTGACTAAATCCTGCCTCTGTGAATATTTCGGAGACGAAATGGTGCAGAACGATGAGGCCCTGGCACATGTCGAGCAACTTTTCGAAAAATATATTGACAGCCCCATCTCAGACCTGAACCGAAAACAGGCCCTGGTACCTTCAAAGGCCGAGGTGATCATTAATAAATATGGGACGGCGCCTGGAATGTGGTTTGAGGAAGATGAGGTGATCTATGTTTCCATGCCGGGTGTTCCTTTCGAGATGAAGGCGCTTATGCAGGACGAGGTGGTGCCAAGGCTTCAGCAAAAGCTTAAAAGACCGTTCATTCTTCACAAAACGGTGATTACCTATGGTATGGGAGAGAGTGCCCTGGCCGAAAAAATAGAACACTGGGAAGAAAATCTTCCGGAGTATGTGAAGCTCGCATATTTGCCCAATCTTGGAAAGGTAAGGCTAAGACTTACGGCAAAAGGTGAGAATGAAGAACATCTTCACAATACCATTGCCAGCCTTATCACCGATTTACATTCCATAATTGGCGATGTAATTGTGGGTTATGAAGATGAAAATCCTATCGAGATACAGATTGGCCGTTCGCTGGCTGAAGAGAATAAAACAATTGCTACGGCCGAAAGTTGTACGGGCGGAAGGATTGCGAACTTGCTGTCTACTCCTGCAGGAGCTTCGGTGTATTTCAAAGGCAGCGTGGTGAGCTACGCCACTTCTTCTAAAGAAGATATTCTGAAGATTCCGAAGTCATTGATCGACCAGCATAGTGTGGTGAGCGCTGAAGTGGCCGAGGCTATGGCCAAAAATGTACGGGAGCTTTTCGACACCGATTATGCAATTTCAACAACCGGAAATGCGGGCCCTTCTAAAGGAGACAGCGAGGCCGAGTTAGGTACGGTCTTTATAGGTGTTGCCACTCCGCAGAAAACTTTCACCAGAAAGTTCGTATTTGGTGATCATCGGGAAAAAGTGATCGGCAAAACGGTGAATAAAGCTATGGAGCTGGTTTATAAGGAAATCATGGAGAGCGCCGGGCGAGAGGCTCTCTAAGAGCTGAGCTTTTTTGTCCAATTTCGGCATTTTCATCATCTAAAATATCAGCAGCAGCCGATTTTCTTTTCTGATTGTGAGAGCATTGAAATTTTTTTCTTCTTCTGAAGGCGATTTCCGGAGAAATTATTCCGGAGGAATTTCCGAAGAAAGAGAAAAACAGGGCTTTGGCAGCTTTCCGAAGTCAGAAGAAGAAAAAATTCTGAACCCAAAAATATTTTTTGGTCTGCTGTTGGAGATTAGGTAAAAAAATCGTTAATTTGCAGCCTGTTTTGAAATAACGAGATAAAGAATAGAGCAATGTCAAGAGTTTGTGAACTTACGGGGAAAAAAGCGATGGTTGGGAACAATGTTTCTCACGCGATGAACAAAACTAAGCGTAAATTTAACGCCAATTTAGTTAAGAAACGTTTTTTTATTCCTGAAGAAGACAGATGGGTTACTTTGAAAGTTTCTACCTCTGCACTTAAAGATATTAATAAAAAAGGCATCTCTGCTGTAATCAAAGAAGCAAGGGAGAAGGGATTTTTGAAAAAATAGTCCTACGCATAAAAACAAAACACTATGGCAAAGAAAGGCAACAGGGTACAGGTGATCTTAGAGTGTACAGAGCATAAAGCCACCGGAAAACCGGGTACCTCAAGATATATTACTACTAAGAACAAAAAGAACACACCGGATAGATTGGAGTTGAAGAAATTCAACCCGGTCCTTAAGAAAATGACGGTTCATAAAGAAATAAAATAATTGAGTCATGGCAAAGAAATCAGTAGCATCTATACAAACAGGATCAAAGAGATTGACCAAAGCGATCAAAATGGTTAAATCTGAAAAATCTGGTGCCTATACTTTTGTTGAAGGAATCATGGCTCCGGAAGATGTAAACGACTTTTTAAAGAAAAAGTAATCGGTTAAAATCCGAAAAGGAATACGATATTAAAGCCGTCCGGATAAGCTCTGGACGGCTTTTGCTTTTTGTGTATATTTACCTTTCTATTCCGGCCGAACCTGCCGGAACATACAGACTATAAACCTGCCAAAAATGAGTTTATTTAAGAAGATTTTTTCCAAAGAGAAAAAAGAAACCCTGGACAAGGGACTGGAGAAGTCGCAGTCGAATTTCTTCTCCAAAATGAGCAAGGCCGTTGCCGGAAAGACGAAAGTTGATGAGGAAGTTTTGGACGACCTGGAAGATGTGCTGGTGAGCAGCGACGTGGGCGTGGCCACCACCATTAAGATCATTAATCGTATTGAAGAACGCGTGGCCCGCGATAAATACCTGGGCACCGACGAACTGAACCAGATCCTTAGAGAAGAGATCGCCGGCTTGCTTTCTGAAACTGAAAGCGGAGAGGCGGCAGAACTTCAGATTCCAGATAAGAAGCCTTATGTGATCATGGTTGTGGGTGTGAACGGTGTGGGAAAGACCACCACGATCGGGAAACTGGCCTATCAGTTTAAGAAAGCCGGAAAAAAAGTAATGCTGGGTGCAGCCGATACCTTTCGTGCAGCCGCCATCGATCAATTACAGATCTGGGCCGAGCGTACCGATGTTCCTATTATTAAGCAGAAAATGGGTAGCGATCCTGCTTCCGTGGCCTATGATACCATTCAAAGTGCCGTGAAGGAGGATATTGATGTGGTGCTTATTGATACCGCCGGAAGGCTGCACAACAAGGTGAACCTGATGAACGAACTTTCTAAAGTGAAACGGGTGATGCAAAAAGTGGTACCCGATGCGCCGCATGAAGTGCTGCTGGTATTGGACGGTTCTACGGGGCAAAATGCCTTTGAACAGGCCAAACAGTTTACCGCTGCTACCGAAGTAACTTCACTGGCGGTTACCAAACTTGACGGTACGGCAAAAGGCGGCGTGGTGATTGGCATCAGCGATCAGTTCCAGGTGCCTGTAAAGTATATTGGTGTGGGAGAAGGAGTTGAAGATCTGCAGGTTTTCAATAAATACGAGTTCGTGGACAGCTTTTTCAAATAAACTAAGAAATCACCGATGAAGAATATCCTTACCCTATTGTTTCTTTTTGCCTTCTGTTTCTCCTATGCGCAGGAACAGGAGCAGTCAAATTCTGAAGAAAATTCAGATACAATTTCTGTAAAAGCAGAGAGAAAATATAAGGTTCTGGATTCGAAATTCATCGAAAATGATAGTCTTTGGAAAACTTTCAGCAAGGAGCTGAATCAATTTCCGGCCGAGGAGATATGAACAACTGAAGCCGCTGATCCTGGAGAAGAACATTCCTGAACTGCAGGACGAAATCGGAGCCGGGAAGCTCAGTTACGAGGAACTGGCGCTTTTCTATTTGTACCGAATTCGCAAGATCGACAGGGAGAATCCAATATTCGTTGAATTCTGTGATCTCTCTGAATCCGGATCTGCTAACGGAAGCGAGGCAAAAAGATAAGGAGCTCAAAAATGGCCAAAATCAGCATCCGGTTTTTGGAATTCCGGTGCTGCTGAAGGATAATATCGATACCAAAGCCATGATGACCACCGCGGGTGCAGTGGCGCTGATGAAAAATCAAACCGATGACGCTTTTATTGTGAAGCGGCTGAAGGAAAATGGAGCTCTTATTTTAGGAAAAGCGAATTTGAGCGAATGGGCGTACTTCTTTTGCGGCGAATGTCCCAGCGGCTATTCGGCCGTGGGCGGACAAACTTTGAATCCCTACGGAAGAAAAATTTTGGATACCGGCGGTTCCAGTTCGGGCAGTGCAGTGGCTGTAGCAGCAAATCTCGCTCCCGTGGCGGTAGGTTCAGAAACTTCGGGCTCTATCTTGTCGCCTTCCAGTCAGAATTCAGTGGTGGGTTTGAAACCGACTATAGGGCTATTAAGCCGCGGCGGAATCATTCCTATCTCCAGCACCCTTGATACTCCCGGGCCTATTACCAGGTCGGTAATCGACAACGCTATTCTTCTTTCGGCAATGACAGGAAAAGATCCCCAAGATGAAGCCTCGAAGAACGTTCCGCAGATATCGCCAGACTACTACAAAGACCTGAAATCCTCTTCTTTAAAAGGAAAACGCTTTGGGGCGATCAAAGAGCTGATGGAAGATTCCCTATATGTGAGGGCTTTGGATGACCTGAAAAAAGGCGGAGCCGAAATCGTGGAATTTGAAGCTGAGGAGATCGATCTTCCGAATTTTGTGAGATTGCTGAATCTCGATATGAAGAAAGACCTACCGGCTTATTTCGAAAAATATGGTGGCGCGCCAGGCTATCATTCTGTAAGAGATGTGCTTCTTTTCAATTATGAAAATACTGATTCCCGTGCTCCCTACGGCCAGTCTCTGTTTGAAGGCATCGTTCAGGATACCGCGACCGCTGAAGAATTTGCAGCCATTAAGGATACGCTGAAGAGGAACGGAAAGCGGTTTTTTGACGTTCCGATGAAGAAATATAATCTCGATGGAATTGTTTCCATTAATAACTACCATGCCGGGTATGCAGCCGTAGCACACTATCCCGCTATCACGGTGCCTATGGGCTATGCCGAAAATAATGCTCCCGAAGGCCTGACCTTCTTTACTTCTCCTTTTGGAGAAAAAAAGCTGCTTCAGTGGGCCTATGCCTTCGAAAAACTTACGCATCGCAGAGAGCCACCAAAAAATTACAGCGAGTAATATGCCTGATAAGACCCTCGTCCTGATCTCGAAAATCATCTTTTTTTACAGCATATTTTATGTGGTGATGAAGATTCTGGCTATGCTACAAGGCGCCTGGATTATTCCCAATCTTATTCTCACGCTTCCATACCTGTTATTTGCAGCAGTAGGCGGTTATATGCTGAAATCGGGCAAATACCACTGGGCTTATGTAGTCGCAGGTATTATCGTGATTACCGCAGTGCGGTATTTCGAAAAGGACTGGATGCTGGCCCTGCATCAGTATTTCGGTTAAAAGACTTTCTTCAGGAATTAGCTCAAAAAGAGGGGAAATGCTCTGTTTCGCCTAATTTACTTGGCTTTATAGGAATAATGGCGGCTGTTCTTTATCTTAGCTGGGCAAATTTTATTCTACTTCAATTAAAATCACACGTATTACATGAAAAAAATTATTGTGACGATGATGATCTGCCTCTTTACAGGATCATTGTTCGCTCAGGAAAATGCCAGGTGGTTACGCTATCCAAGTATATCGCCAGACGGCAAGACTATTGTTTTTGGCTATATGGGAAATCTTTACCGCGTGAGCAGTGAAGGTGGTACCGCTACAGCCATTACTACAGGAGACAGTTATGACATGCGGCCGGTATGGAGCCATGACGGCAAAACGCTTGCCTTTGCAAGTGACCGTTATGGTAATTTCGATGTTTATACTATGCCTGCTATGGGTGGAGCGCCTACGAGGCTTACCTATTACAGCGCCGATGACTATCCGTATGACTTTACTGTTAATGACGAAAAGGTGCTCTTCGGAAGCGGCCGCAATGCGCCTGCCAAAAGTGTTCGTTTTCCCGGACCGCGCTATTTTCAGAATTTGTACACGATTCCCGTAGAGGGAGGTCGGCCGGTTTTGATCACTGCAGCCGGTGCCGAAGACGCTACCTACAACAACGATGGCACAAAGATCGTATTTCAGGATCGCAAAGGCTATGAAGATCCATGGAGGAAGCACCATACTTCAGCCATCACCCGGGACATCTGGATCTATGATGTTGCTGGTAACTCCTACGATCAGCTTACGAACTTCAAGGGAGAGAACCGGGAACCGGTTTTCAGCAGCGATGCTTCTTCTGTTTATTATCTGAATGAAAAAGACAGTACCCAAAATCTGTACAAGATGTCGCTGGCCGGAAAGAACGAAAAACAACTGACGAAATTCAAGGATTTTCCTGTGCGTCATTTGAGCATTTCCGATAATAATAAACTGGCTTTCACCTGGAAAGGAGATATCTACACGCTTTCGGGCGACGGGGAACCTAAGAAGCTCAATATCGACGTGATGGATGATTCCGGCTTTGAGCCCCTCGAGAATATGGATATCAATACGGTTACTGAATTTGCTGTAAGCCCTAACGATAAGGAGATCGCTTTTGTAAACCGCGGCGAAGTTTTCGTGACGGGAGTGGACGATCCCCGCACCAAGCGCATCACCAATACTCCGGAGCAGGAGCGCATGATCAGCTGGTCTGAAGATGGAAAAACGCTTCTTTTTTCCGGAGAAAGAGACGGTAGCTGGAACGTGTATAAGGTAACTTTGGCTCGGCCTCAGGAAGAATATTTTTACGCTTCTACCGTGGTGAATACTAAACCTGTAATCGCTACGGAAGCTGAAGAATTTCAGCCGAAGTACTCTCCTGACGGAAAGAAGATCGCTTTTGTGGAAGAACGTAATATCCTGGAGGTGCTTGACCTGGACAGCGGAAAGAAAACCACTGTACTGCCTGAAGGCCGTAATTATTCTTACAGCGACGGCGACTGGGATTTCGAATGGAGCCCCGACAGTCGTTGGCTGATGGTGGATGATCAGAAGGGTTATTTCTTCAATAACAATACTGCTATTGTTCGCGCAGACGGTTCCGGGGAAATTTTTCATCCTGTAAACAGTGGGTTTGGAGAAAGCAATGCCAAATGGGAAATGGATGGTAAGATGATGACTTACGAGAGTAGTCGTGAAGGCCGGAAATCCCTGGCTAACCAGGGCAGTACCGAGGAGGACATCTATGCGGTTTTCTTTGATCAGGAGGCTTATGATAAATACGAGTTGAGCAAGGAAGAATTCGAGCTGCTCAATGATCGTGAGCAGAAGGAGAAGAAAGAACAGGAGGAAAAGGAAAAAGAAGAAAAAGAGAAAAAATCTAAAAAGGAAGATAAGGACAAAAAGAAGGTAGAGCCTCTGAAACTCAATTTTGATGATCTTGAAAATCGCAGGGAAAGACTAACAATTAACAGTTCCAGCATCAGCGACTATGTGATGAATGAAGATGCGAGCAAACTTTACTATCTCTCCGAATTCGAAAAAGGATACGACCTTTGGGTGACCGAGCCAAGGACGAGGGAAACCAAGATTCTTGCCAAGCTGGGAGGTTCACCAAGCGGGATTGAGATCAGCGATGACGGGAAAACACTTTTCCTGAGCAATGACGGCAAACTGGTAAAGGTAGATGCTGAAAAAGGCGATGTGACTAACATTAAAATTTCAGGAGATATGGTTTTGGATGCTGCAGCCGAAAGGCAGTACATGTTCAATCACATCTGGCGTCAGGTCACCAAAAAATTCTATGATCCTGAAATTCACGGCATCGACTGGAAAATGTACCATGATGAATATGCCAAATTTCTGCCTTATATCAATAATAACTATGATTTCCGGGAATTGTTGAGTGAAATGCTGGGAGAGCTGAATGCTTCCCACACCGGAGGTCGCTTTTATCCCGACAGCAAGAAGGGCGATCACAGTGCATCCTTCGGCTTGCTGTACGACCAGGATTATACCGGCGAAGGTATCAAGGTGACCGAAGTGATTTCGGGCGGGCCGCTGGATAAGGCGAAGAGCAAAATTGCTTCCGGAGATATTATCCTTAAGATCAACGGTCAGGAAATCGCTTCCGGAGAGAACTGGAATAAATATTTGACTAATCTCGAGGATAAGAATGTGCTGCTCACTGTGAAAAGTGGTAATTCCACTTTTGAAGAGACTACCAAGCCTGTTTCCATGGGCGAGGAGAGCAAACTCATGTACAAGCGCTGGGTGAATACCATGGAACATAAGGTAGATTCTCTTAGTAACGGCCAGCTTGGATATGTGCATATTCAGGGAATGAACGACAGCAGTTTTCGGGATGTCTATGAAAATGCCCTCGGAAAAAATCTGAGTAAGAAAGCCCTCGTGGTTGACACTCGCTTTAATGGCGGCGGATGGCTGCACGATGACCTGAATACCTTCTTAAGCGGCGAAGAATACCTGAAATTCGCGCCACAAGGAGAAACAGTAAAGGGCGGGGAACCTATGACGCGCTGGAACAAGCCTAGCATTGTTTTGATGAGCGAAGGCAACTACAGCGACGCCTTTATTTTTCCGTATATCTATAAGCAGAATAATGTAGGCAAGCTTGTGGGTATGCCTGTTGCCGGAACCGGAACAGCCGTTTGGTGGGAGCGCCAGATAGATCCTTCTATCGTCTTCGGAATTCCTATGGTGGCAACCATTGGTGCTGAAGGTCGTCCTACCGAGAATTTGGAACTGGAACCGGATATTCTTGTGCCGCTGCCATACAAGGCTTTCCTCAGTGGAGAAGACACTCAGCTTCAGGCTGCGGTGAAGGAACTTCTGAAGGAGGTGAATGAGGCTGATGATGAAATGGCTTCAAAGGGATAAAATTCCTGCAATTTGAAATACAAAGTGGCTGTCTGAAAAGTCTAAAAAACGTCATCCTGAATTTATTTCAGGATCCATAATAATTGAAAATCAAAATCAATTAGAAGCTGAAACAAGTTCAGCTTGACGAAATAAGAGCTTTTCAGACAGCCTCTTTTGCTTTTATAAATCTGAAGCAATGCCTGAAATCTAAAGTCCTTTGGTGTTCAGGGCTTTCTTCCTGGCCTTGCTTTTTTCTTCATCCGAGAGATGAGATTGAGGATAAACCGCCTGCTCAAAGGTGCCGTACATTGGGTTTGGCAGCAGGATGAATTCCTGGTTCAGCAGATCCTGCAGACTGTCTTTTTTCGCCTTGGGTAGCATGGTCACGTCTTGAGGGCTGTCATAAATACTGGCAAAATCAGTTAGCTGATCGCCAATATAAAGGATAACCTGATGCGTATTGTTCACCTTAGCTCTGCGGGCATCCTTATTCGAGGTTTCTGTCTTCAGCAAAACATGATCTTTTGCAATCTTGATCCCCACTTTTTGCAGATTTGCAAGGGTGGGAGACAGGAGTTCTTCCTTCCGGTTGGAGATCAGAAACACATCCACATCGTTCTTTTGCGCAAAATTGATGAAATCTACGGCACCGGGAAGGGCGGGAGCATTCGCTTCGTTCACCCATTTTGCCCAACCCTGCGGACTATAATTTTCATCATTTTGAACAAGCCTGGCCTCAAAAGCACTATTGTCGAGAACTGTTTCATCAATATCCAGCACTACAGCACTGGGTAATTTTCCTTTTTCTTTGATCTCGTTGGCCATCATTTTGATCTTGGCCAGTTCGTAAGACTGCACATAGAGCTGTTGGGCTTCCAGGGAATTCTGAAACCAAAGTGTGCTCATGACCAGTTGTTCCGAAAGCGGTGCTTTTTCAGGAAGCTTAGCTTCAGATTCCGGAGTTTTTTGGCTGATTTTACAGGCCACCGAGGAGAGGCTTATCAGCACAATAAGGCTCAGTGTTTTAGCAGAATTCCGGATTTCTGAAGAAGTTTTAAGAGACATATTTTAGATTTTTGGAATTTTATGCCTCAAATTTATGGCAAATATCCCAAAGGGAGGCGGCAGTCTCTCCTGTTTTACTGAATTTTTGAAAGCGGTACTCCTATGTCGTCCATCTTCACTACTTTTGCACTCCAAAACAGCTAAGGCAATGAGGACGAAGTCGGTAAAGAAGAACAGAATTAATGTAGTGACCCTTGGGTGCAGTAAGAATGTGTATGACAGTGAGGTGCTGATGGGCCAATTGAAGGCCAATAAGAAGGATGTGGTGCACGAGCAGGAGGGAAATATTGTGGTGATCAATACCTGCGGGTTTATTGACAATGCCAAGGAACAGTCGGTAAACACCATCCTGGAATTCGTGGAAAAGAAGGAGCAGGGCGAGGTTGATAAGATCTTCGTAACCGGTTGCCTTAGTGAGCGCTATAAGCCCGATCTTCAGAAGGAAATTCCCAATGTTGATGAATACTTCGGAACGACAGAATTGCCAGGCTTACTGAAAGCCCTGGAAGCCGATTATAAGCACGAGTTGATAGGGGAGCGGCTTACCACGACTCCTCAAAATTATGCTTTTCTGAAGATCGCTGAAGGTTGCGACAGGCCGTGTTCGTTTTGTGCAATTCCGCTGATGCGTGGCGGCCATAAATCGACTCCTATTGAGGATCTGGTGACCGAAGCTCAAAAACTGGCTGCCAACGGAGTAAAAGAGCTTATCCTTATCGCTCAGGATCTTACTTACTATGGTCTTGATCTTTATAAAAAGAGAAATTTAGCTGAATTGCTTGAGAATCTTGCAAAAGTAGAAGGCATCGAATGGATCAGGCTTCATTATGCTTTTCCTACCGGTTTCCCAATGGATGTGCTTGACGTGATGAAGCGTGAACCTAAAATTTGTAATTATCTCGATATTCCACTGCAGCATATTTCAGATGATCTTCTGAAATCGATGCGCCGTGGTACTACTCACGAAAAAACCACGAAACTTCTGAAGGAATTCCGGAAGAAAGTTCCTGAAATGGCTATCAGGACCACGCTTATCGTTGGATATCCCGGCGAAACCGAAGAACATTTTCAGGAGCTGAAGGAATGGGTTAAGGAAATGCGTTTTGAACGGCTTGGCTGTTTTACGTATTCTCATGAAGAAAATACGCATGCCTACAATCTCGAGGATGATGTGCCGCAGGAAGTGAAGCAGCAAAGAGCCAATGAAATTATGGAAATTCAGTCGCAGATCTCCTGGGAACTGAATCAGCAGAAGATTGGACAAATCTTTAAAGTGGTCATAGACAGAAAAGAAGGGAATTATTTTGTGGGTCGTACCGAATTTGACTCGCCCGATGTTGATAACGAGGTGCTGATAGATGCTACTTCAACCTACCTAAAAACCGGCGAATATTACGATATAAAAATCACCGATGCTGCCGATTTTGATCTTTTTGGAGTATCTTTGGACGCGAAATCCGAAAAACCTGCAAGAAAAGAATTGAAGGTACGATCGGTATAGTACACCGCCCAGGTGCTGGAATTGGTAGACAGGCATGGCTCAGGACCATGTGTCCATTAGGGTGTGCGGGTTCGAGTCCCGCTCTGGGCACCAAAAAACCCCTTGTTAGTAGCAAGGGGTTTTGTTTTTAAAAGTCCTGCCAGGAATGGATTTTGTCACCCTGAAGCCATAAGCATTGTTTAAATTTCTATCAGGCCACTGTGATTTTCGGTTCCAGATAAACTTCCTGAACGCTTTTAAGGATTTTTACGCCATCTTCCAAAGGCCGCTGAAAGGCTTTACGGCCCATGATGAGTCCGCAGCCGCCGGCGCGTTTATTGATCACTGCCGTTCTTACCGCGGCTTCAAAATCTGAATTTCCTTTTGAACCGCCTCCGGAATTGATCAAACCAATTTTACCCATATAACAATTGGCTACCTGAAGCCGGCAAAGATCAATAGGATGAGCCGAAGTTAAGGCCTCGTACATGCTGTCGCTGTATTTTCCGAAGCCAATATCCCTGAATCCAAAATTGGTTTCCGGTAGTTTCTGTTTGATCACATCGGCTTTGATCGTCACGCCGATATGGTTGGCCTGTCCCGTAAGATCGGCCGCGGAATGGTAATCCTGTTTGTCGGTTTTGAATGCGCTGTTCCGGGTGTAGCACCAGAGGATAGTAGCCATTCCCAGCTCATGGGCTTGTTCGAAGGCTTCTGCGATCTCTACGATCTGCCGGTTGCTTTCGGCGCTTCCAAAGTAAATGGTGGCTCCCACGGCTACAGCCCCCAAATTCCATGCTTCCTGTACATCTCCGTACAGGATCTGGTCGTATTTGTTCGGATAGGTGAGGAGCTCGTTGTGATTTAGCTTCACTATAAAAGGGATCTTATGGGCATATTTTCTCGCATGCCTTGCCAAAACTCCAAACGTAGAAGCAACCCCGTTACATTCAGCTTCCATCGCAAGTTTAATGATATTTTCAGGATCAAAATAATCCTGATTTTTATAGAAGGATTCCGCGGCGGTATGTTCTATTCCCTGGTCCACCGGGAGGATGTTCAGGTAGCCGGTGCCGCCAAGCGCGCCGTGGTCGTAAAGCTGGGCAAGGCTCCTCAGCACCTGCGGATTCCTGTCGCTGTCTTCGAAACTGGCAACACTTTCGGGCCCGGGCACCATCAGGCGCTCTTTCGGAATTTTCTTGCTTACGTGATCGAGTAGATAGGAAGCATCTTCTCCAAGGTTTTCAGTGATCTTGTCTATTGTTTTCATATTGGTTGGTTTGATTGATTAATCTTGGTTAGTTGTTTCGTGCGGTCAAATTCCGAAAGGATAGGTTTCGGGAGTAAGTTTACCCTCTGGATGCAATCTTAGCGGGTGCAGAGCCTGGGTTTCATCTATAAAAAGGAAGGCGTCATAACGGTCAGAAATACGGGAAGGCACATAATTGCCGCGTTCCCTCTCCGGATTATACACCACGCCAATGGCACGATGACTTTCCCTGCCCGAGAGAGTATCGGTAAGTTTGGGATCTTCATCGAGTATCAGCAATTTGTTTGCAGGCTCTCCTTCATGCAGCATGGCTTCAAAGCTGTGGGGAATGGCCTCGGGCACGTCCATCTCCTGCATAGGAGCACCCCAGCGACTTCCGGCTATTACCGAGCCGGTATAAGACCCGAAGCCTACCAGGGTCACTTCATCGCGTCCATGCTGCTCCCTCACCAGTTGTCCTACATTGATAAGACCGCTTCGGGCCATATCAGTGGCGCGGGCATCTCCCACATGAGTGTTGTGCTCCCATACGATCACCTTCGCATCGTCGTCGTGATATTTCATCAGGGTGTTCAATGTTTCCACCATATGCCGGTCCCGCACATTCCATGAATCATCCCCAAAATTTGACATCGCCTTGTAGTACTTTTCCGCATTCGTCAACACCAGGGAATTGATCTCAGCATTGAGATCGGCTTCTGCTTCGCGGTCATAACTATGAGATTTTTTCCTCACTTCCTGAAGCAGTTTTACCACTTCTTCCTTGCAACCTTTCTTTGCAGAAGCGAAGACTGAACCATAGGAATCACTTGCCTTATAAGGCTCAAAACACACCATGGCCTCACGCGCGAGTTTGGCCGTTTCAGGATCTTCTTTTTCCAGGTATTCCACGATGATCTCCATGCTTTCCCAAAGGCTGTAAACGTCAAGCCCGTAAAAGCCGATTTTCTTATGCTCCGGCAGTTCATCGTTATGACTCCGGAGCCAGCTGGCAAAAAGCTGCAATTTCCCAATTGGCCCACATCCACGTTGGCCAGCGCCTGAATTCTTCCAGTACTTCCTTTATAGAAGCATCTTTCTTCCACAGCCCTTTTATCCACTGATTGATCTTATAGCAATCGGGCCAGTCGCCTTCAACGGCTATAAATGAAAAGCCCTTTTCCCTGATCAGCCTCTTTGAGAGCTGCGCACGCCAGGTGTAATATTCATGAGTGCCATGGCTTGCTTCTCCCAAAAGAACGTATTTTGAATCTCCGATCCTTTCCATCAGCGGATCGAGATCTTTGGAATTTTCCAGCGGATGATAATATTTGGAGAGATCTATTTTGGTCGCGTCGGAAGGATACATTCGGAATCGAATTTTGATTAATGTCCTGAAGTTAAATAATTTGCGATGAAATTATTTCAACAGGATTATAAAAAAAACCTAAAATACCAGAGGTTTTCATTCCTGAAAAGTTTTCCGGAGAGGGAATGGCAGTTGCCGGATGAAAAATTCTTGCCGCTCAGCGTTATTTCTTCAGCTTCATCAAAAATTCGAATTCCGGCTTTCCATCTTTCGTGAATTTATAGGAATAAAGGGCTTCTCCGTTAATATGACCATCTTCGAATTCGGCCCATATGAAGCGATCGTTAAGCAGGTCAATATTCACGAATCTCATGGTACCGCCATGGACTCCTTTCTCCGGAAGAAGTTCAGGATGCTCATTCATCCTTTCGAGTACGTATTCTTCGGGCTTTTCCATGCTGTCTAAAGCTTTTGGAAAATGCATTCCTTCCCGGCTCCTGATCTTTTTAAGGACAGCCTTCAATGAATCATTCTCCTTTTTCACTGAATCCATGCCGGTGCGCTTTACCTCAATATCAATAGGGGCTTCGGTATTTTCGGCATCACTGCCATGCAGGCAGGACGTGAAGACAATAATTATAAAAAGGAAGTAAATATTCTTCATTGGTTCAGGCTTTGCTTTAATTTAAAACAAGCTCCTGAACTTCAAACATTGATTATATGAATTTTAACTTTTAGGCATAAAAAAGGCTGTCAGAAAAGCCTATTTCCGTCACCCTGAACTTGATTCAGGGTCTCAATTTAACGTGATAATCAATATTTTGAGATTCTGAAATAAATTCAGAATGACGATTTTTATTGCTTTTCAGACGGCCTCTCGTTTTTTTTCTTCTTTATTTTTCCGGATTCAGTAGAATGGGGTCTCCAAAACCCAGTTCTTTCAACTTCGGAAGTTGGGTTTCAGCATCGCCCACGATTACATAGTACATCTTTTGCGGATTGATATATTTTCTTGCCAGGGCCTGCAGGTCGAAAACCGACAGATTCTGCACCTTTTCTTCGCGTTGCTTCACAAAATCATAATCTCTTCCGTAGTCGCTGATCTCCTCAAGCATTTGCAGTTTTGAGTTCAGGGTCTCAAATTTTCGGGTATTGCTCTTGATCATGTAGCTCTGTGTTACTTCGAGATCATGCGGAGTAATGCTTTGCGGGTAATTTTGCAGGATATCTTTAATGAGCCTCGCGGCATCATAGGTAATATTGCTGCGAACTCCTGTGGAGACCACGAATGGCCCCTCCGTTTTGCTTCCTTCGAAACGGGAACGGATTCCGTAGGTGTAGCCTTTACCTTCACGGAGTTTTTGGGTGAGTTGCGAGGCAAATCCGCCGCCTCCAAGGCGGTAATTCATCACTTCTGCCAGGTAATAATCTTTATCGGTGGCAGCCAGGGCGGGTGCTCCAAACCGGAATACCGATTGTTTTGCCCCCGGAACGTCATAAAAATAGACCTTTGCTGTGGCCGGAGTTTCCGGTTCCGGCAGTTCCGGGAACTTCACGCTTTTCGGAGCCCAGTTCGCTGATAAGCCTCTGATAGCCTTGGCAACTTTTTCCTTGTCAACAGCGCCGACCACTAAAAAATTAGTGTAAAGCGGTGAAAGATAATTTGAGTAATAATCCTTGAGGTCCCGGAGCTCAATTTTCTTTACGGAAGCTTCTGTTCCAAGAATGTTATGGGAAAGGATACTGCTTTTTCCGTAGACAAGCTTTCGAAATTCATTGCTGGCAATGCTGTTGGGATCAGCCTGCTGTTGCTGAATGCGGCTGAGGGTTTGTTGTTTCGCAAGTTCAAATTGTGTGGAATCCCATCTCGGCTCCAGAAGAATTTCCTGAACCAGATCCATGGTTTCGCCAAAATTACTGGCCAGTGTACTGCCGCTGATCACAAATTTTTCATCCTGCGCGTCCACACGGATGTCGGCACCTAATAATTCTATAGCTTCTTCGAGTTCCTGCGGAGTCTTGTTTGCCGTCCCCTTGGTCATTATATTGGCCAGCAAATTAGACACTCCCACTTTGTCCTTATTTTCCAGCATGAGTCCGCCTTTCATTTCCAGGCTGAACTTAACCAACGGAACTTCAGTGTTGGTAATGCCATAAATCCTGAGTCCCGAAGGCATAGGGATTTCCCATACGTCTGGTACCTTTAACTCGGGAGAAGAACCATAGGGCGGTTCCTTACTTCGGTCAAAACTGGAGGGAGTTTTCTCGTAATCGGCTTCTTTACTAAGATCAAAATTTTCTTCGGCACCTTCCACGATCTTCTCTTCTGCGACCCTGGCTTCTTTGGAGCCTTCAAGAGCAAGTTCCTGCTGCCCTTTCGGGACAAAACTCGTAGCGACGAAATTCTTGTTTTTGATGTACTTATTAAATACACGCATCACATCTTCCCGGCTCACCGCAAGGATCTTGTTTACTTCTTTGTTAATGTAGTCGGGATCGTTGGCAAAGATCTGGTACTGCGCCAGCTTAAAACCTTTTCCAAGCACACTGGAAAGACTGTTGTAAAAGTCGGTTTGCTCTCCGGCTTTTATCCTTTTGAGGTCTTTTGCAGGGATACCTTTTTTTGCGAATTCTTTGAAAGTTTCATCAATTGCTGCTTTTACTGAATCCAGATCTGTCCCTTCATAAGCTCTCACCTGAAGCATTAGCTGTCCTGCCAGTTCAGTGGTGTAGTCGTACATTTCCACGTTGGGTGCCAGTTGTTTTTCGGCCACGATGTTTTTGTAAAGAGGAGCATTTTTACCTTCCGAAAGGTATTTGCTGAGCACGGAAAGAGCGTAATAATCTTCGTGGTAGAAATACACACTCGGCCAGGCGAGAGTGAGTTCCGGTAGGCGTGCAAAATTATCCTCGTAGTAAAGCTTTTTGGTGTTTTTAAGATCTACCATCTGCTTTTCGGGTCGCGTCATCTTTTCTCCGGAAGGAATTTCATCAAAGTATTTGTGCACCCATTCTTTGGCCTGCTCCTTATCAAAATCGCCGGCGATAGTGAGGATCACATTATTCGGAACATACCATTTGTTGTAGAAGTCCTTTACGTCCTGAAGCGTGGCATTCTGAAGATCTTCCAGCGAGCCGATCACCTCCCAGTGATAGGGATGGCCTTCGGGATAGAGATTTTTGTCTATTACATACATGGTCTGTCCATATGGCTGGTTGTCGTAACTCTGGCGTTTCTCATTTTTTACAACCTGCTTTTCTTTAGCCAAAACAGGTTCTGTAACGGTATTGATGAAAAAGCCAAGCTTATCGGCCTCTGCCCAGATCATTTTTTCGAGCGCATCTTTAGGAACCGTTTGATAGTAGTTGGTGCGATCGCGACTGGTAGAACCATTGGCTCCCGAACCTCCAACGCGGGCGCTCATTTTGTCCAATCCTCCTTTTCCCAGGTTCTCAGACTGAAGGAAAAGCAAGTGTTCAAAGAGATGGGCAAAACCGGTGCGGCCTTCTTTTTCCCTTGCCGATCCTACATGTGCGGTGAGTGCCACGGCCACAACAGGATCGGAACGGTCTACGTGCAGGATCACCTGCAGCCCATTCTCAAGCTGAAAAGTTTCAAAATCGACCTTGAAATCGGAGGTCTTTTGCTGTGCCTTTCCCTGAAAACAGATCAGAACAGCGAGTAGCAGAATATATTTTTTTAAATCCATTGATATGAAATTTTAGATCCTGATTTTATTGTTGTTGACGAAGAAAACCGAATTTACGAAGAATAGTTTTCCGTTTTGCCAGAAAGCCCGAAACAGCGGGTTATCGGCAAGATAAATAAAGCTTCCTTCTCCCATGCGCTCCTCTCCGAAGACCATGGAATTCTTCAGATTCTTCATGGCTTCACTACCCACAAAACCCGAAACGATTTTCGGTTCCTGAATATAGGCAACATTGTAACCTTTATTGAGCAGGCTGTAACTGTCACTGCTTAACTTCAGGCTGAAATATTTGTCATTGTAGCCGAAGGCCATCGGATGTGTAGAATCAACCTGAGTTTGTACAATGCTGCCGGTGATGATCCCTTTCAGGTCTTCGCGCTCTCTTTGATTGTACGGTACAAGATTCCCTGATTTGAGGCTGTCTTTCTCTTTTTCGGGTTTATTTTGCTTCAGGTCAAAACCATCTTTCCCTGCAAAGGCATTCAATGCGCTGCCAATGACAATGGCTTTTCCGCCACTTTTCACCCATTCCTTCAGGTTCTTCATTTCAGCACTCCCAAGAATGCTGGAATAATCACCTTCCGGAAGAATAAGCACATCAAATCTGCTCAGGTCAACTTCGTCAAAATAACTGGTATTTATGGAGGTGAGCGGATAATTCAGTTCCTGTTCGAAGAAATACCAGACCTCGCCGTAATTCAGCGAAGAAATGCCTTCCCCTTTGAGAACCGCGATATTTTGCTTATTGATCAGTTTGATTTCTGCCGAACCAAAATCGGGGCCGCTTTGGGCGAAACTGGTATTGGTGGCCAGCAGTTTCCGCTGATCTTTATTGGCGATCTCCACCACTTTCTGGTCGAAATTTTCGTTGTTCCGGTTGTCACTTTTGGTGATGATCAGGCTGCCTGCTCCAAATTTCTGACCATTGTTCTGGAAAGGAACCTCGGTGAATCTCACCTTGATCCCGGCCTTCAAAAGATCGGCCAGGAAGCGGGCATCTTCCATGCTGTTCCATTTGGAAATATAACCGGCTCCCGAAGGATTTGCGGTATTGGTGATTTTTTGGGGAGCTTCTGCCGGCTTTCCCGAGATCTTGTTTGTACTTGCAACCGCATCCAGGCCGTAGGCGTAGGGCAGGCTCCAGGCGGTAATGTCGTAGGTAAGCGAATCGTTCAGCTTTGTTTGCGGTTCAAAAAGCACCTTCACCATTTTCCCTTTGGGTTGATCGGTACTTACGATCAGGCTTTGGTTATCTAACTGCAGTTTTCCGTTGCCATTTTTCATGTAGCTGAAGCCTTTTGCCGTGCCGCTTTCAGCAGCCGAATATTTGATCTCCTGTTTATCCAGCAGCCGCTTCAGTTCTTCGAGCTTATCGGCAGGGCCATTAAGCGCATAACTTTGATATTTAAGATCCGGAAGACTTAAAATATTTTGCGAATTCCGAATTGAGCTTTTGGGCATTTTCAGAAGCCACTTCTATGGTAGACATGCCGGTAGTAAAATGGTGGGCCACCCGATCCTTCAGGGTCAGGATGTGGCCTTCATCGGTCATGATGCCAAGCCCGGCGCGGCCATGGCCGGCCTGTTCATAGGTCATTCCTATCGCGCCCATATATGTGGGGTAGGTGTCGCCGTAACTTGGATAAAGCAGGTCAAAGCGTTCTCCGGTGAAGAACAACCAGCCTTCTTTATCAAAATATTTGGCGTTATTCTTTCCAATTTCTGTCTGGAATTCCTTCTGAAAAGGAGTGATGATCTCGTGGAAAGGCTCTGCGGCCGGAGCAAAATAATAGGGATCATTAATTCCCTGTTCGTGAAAATCTACATGGATGTGAGGCATCCATTTGTTGTACACCTTCAGTCTTTCGCGGGTCTCCACTTGCGTAGCCCAGGCCCAGTCGCGGTTGAGGTCAAAAAGGTAATGATTGGGCCTGCCGCCCGGCCATGGTTCGTGATGTTCCGCAGCCACCTGGGAAATATCGTAAGGTTCGGCTTTTACCCGGTTGTACCAGTTCACATAACGGTCGCGGCCGTCGGGATTTACACAGGGGTCGATGATCACCACGGTATTCTTCAACAAATCCTGCCGTGAAGTAATTAGTTCATAAAGTGTTTTCATGGCGGCTTCGGTACTGGAAGCCTCGTTGCCATGCACATTATAGCTTAACCAGACGATCGCTTTGTCTGATTTTGCCTCTCCTTCCATCAGCCCCGCAGAAATAAGATGAGCTTTGCGGATCTGTTGGATATTCTGAAGATTTTCTTCCGAAGAGATCACGGCATAGGTAAGTGGCCGGCGTTCATTGGTTTTTCCGTAGGTGTGATAATTCACCAGCGGGGAGTTTTCGGCTATATACGAAAAGTAATTGACCACATCGGCGTGACGGGTGAATTGTTCCCCGATCTCATAACCCAGAAATTCGGCAGGGGATTTTATTTCCTGTGACAGGCTTATCTCAACTGTTAAAAAAACAGAGAGGAAAAGGAGTAATATTTTTTTCATTGAATGTTTTGATGAAGTTTGGAATGTGAGTAAAGATAGTGCTCACCGCCGAATTAACTAAAATTTGCCATATAAAATATTTAAGTTCGGTATCTTTACGTTTTCAAAAATTACCTATGCCAACCGATTGTATTTCGCACGCTGAAACCAATTATTTTTCCAGTTTAATATTAGATTATCTGGCCAGGAAAGAGGAGCTGAAAAGGTTCTATAATAATTTTCCTGACATGGCCGGATTCAAGGCCCAGATTGAAGAAAAAAAGGGCTCATTTTCTGCGGAAAAGCGGGAGTTGCTGGTGCAGAGCCTGCAGCGGCAGTACGAAAACTTCGAAGTTTCTGATGCCACCCGGTTTAATATAGAATCTCTGGCAGATGAAAATACCTTTACCGTCACCACGGGACATCAGCTTAACCTGTTCACGGGCCCGCTTTATTTTCTTTACAAGATCGTCTCGGCCATTAATCTTGCCAGGCTTCTGAAACAGGAATTTCCCGGAAACAATTTTGTGCCGGTTTACTGGATGGCGACGGAAGATCACGATTTTGAGGAGATCAATTTCTTCAACCTGAACGGCAAGAAATTCAAATGGAACAATGCCAGTGAGAATGCCGGCAGAGATGCCGTTGGAAATCTTTCTACGGAAGGTCTCGAGGAGGTTTTTAAGCTTTTTTCAGCAGAAATAGGAGGAGGCAGGGATGCTGAAACTCTGAAGCAGCTTTTTGAAAATGCCTATCTGAAACACGACAATCTTAGCGATGCCACTTTGTATCTGGCGAACGAACTCTTTAAGGATTACGGACTTGTGATCCTGGATGCTCAAAAACGGGAGCTGAAAGAGGCTTTTATTCCTTACGCCAAAAATGAACTGACCCACCAGACCTCTCATGAAACTACTTCTAAAGTTGCAGCAGAGCTGGAGAAATCGGGTTATAATGTGCAGGTGAACCCACGGGAAATTAACCTGTTTTACCTATCCAACGGATTGCGGGAGCGAATCATTGAGAGGGACGGAAAATATTTTGTGCACGACACCAAAATGAGCTTCACCCGGGATGAAATTCTGAAAGAACTGAAGCAATTTCCGGAAAAGTTCAGCCCCAATGTGATGCTTAGGCCATTGTATGAAGAGGTGATATTGCCCAATTTGAGCTACATCGGCGGAGGCGGGGAACTGGCTTACTGGCTGGAGCTGAAAGATTATTTTGAAGCCGAAAATGTGCCTTTTCCGATCCTGTTATTGAGAAATTCCGCATTGATCCAGTCAGAAAAACAGGATGAAAAACGTCGAAAGCTCAACATCAGTATGGCGGAGCTTTTCCTGAGTCAGCATGAGCTCATCAACCGCAAAGTGCGGCAAATCTCCAATATCGACATCGATTTTTCTCCGCAGAAGCAACACCTGGTGGAGCAGTTTCAGCATCTATATGAACTTGCAGAACAAACCGATAAGTCTTTTCTGGGAGCGGTGAAAGCCCAGGAAGTAAAGCAACTGAAGGGTCTTGAAAAACTCGAAAAACGCCTGCTTAAAGCCCAAAAGAGAAAGTTGGGAGATGAGGTGTCGCGGATTGCCGCGCTTCAGAATGAATTATTTCCGAACAGAAGTCTGCAGGAAAGACAGACAAATTTCAGCGAAATCTATGCTGAGTATGGCGAGGAACTAATCCCGACTTTGATCGAAAACCTGAACCCATTAGAATCAAATTTTAAAATTCTGACCTTTGGAAAAGGATACAAATAAAATGCATACCATTGATATGGACCTGGTGGAAATGACCCTCGACGTCATGAAATACGCCATTGACCGTATCTCTAATGTGACTCCCGAGCTGGGATCACCCAAGAAAGAATCAGATCTGCTGAGCATTGTGGGCGAAACTATTACTCCGGAAGGTATTGGCGGCGAGACCGCTTTTAAACTATTTCGAGATGTTTTGGTAAAGGCCACGGTCCCGATTGACCATCCGCGGCATTTAGCCTTTGTACCCGCAGCCCCCACCCGCGCGGCCATCATGTTTGACCTGGTGACCTCGGCCTCCAGTATTCACGGTGCTTACTGGATGGAAGGAGCAGGAGGGATCTTCTGTGAAAACCAGGCGATGAAATGGCTGGTCTCCCTCACTAACTTACCGGAAGGCGCTTTTGGCGTTTTTACCAGCGGTGGTACGGTTGCGAATCTTTCGGCCCTCGTGGCGGCGCGCCAGGAATGGCGTTCCCGCAAGGATGAAAATGCCGCACTCAGAGCGCTGCTGCTCACTTCCAATGGTGCCCACAGTTCCGTTCAGGCGATGGCAAGGGTCATGGATGCCGATGTGATCATGATAGCTTCTGAAGATGAATTCCTTACCGGGAAAGATCTGCGCCAGGCGATTGATAAGCTTGAGGAGAAAGACCGGGAGAGATTATTCGCAGTGGTCGGTACCGGAGGAACCACCAATGCCGGGATCATTGATGAGCTGGACAGCATAGCTGATGTTTGTGAAGCTGAAAAAATATGGTTTCATGTTGATTGCGCCTATGGAGGCGGAGCTTTGGCTGCAAATTCGGTAAGGCACCTTTTCAACGGAATTGAACGTGCCGACAGCATTACGATTGATCCTCACAAATGGCTGTTTTCACCTTACGATTGCGGTGCGGTGATCTATAAAAACCTGGAGCACGCCAAAAATGCCCATTCTCAGAAAGGAGCCTACCTGGAGATCTTCAAAGATGAAGGGGCACAGGGCTTTAATCCTGCCGATTACCAGATCCAGCTCACCCGAAGATTACGCGGACTTCCGCTTTGGTTCTCTCTGGCCATGCACGGCACAGACAAGTACCGCCAGGCTATTGAAAGGGGAATCGAACTGGCCCAGATCGCCAGTAAAAAGATAGAAGAAAGAAAAGACCTGGAAATGGTGAGACCCACCAGTCTTTCGGTAGTACTTTTCCGAAGAAAAGGATGGACGGCAGAGCAATATCGCGACTGGACCTATAAGAACCACAATGAGGGATTCGCGCTGGTAACTCCAACTACCTGGAAGAAGGAAACTGTAATTCGGTTTTGTTTTATAAATCCTGATACCACCGAAAAAGACATCGATATGATCCTTGATACCCTGGAGTAAAAGAGATTTTCATAAAGATTAAACCTCCCAGGAATCAAAGACCTGGGAGGTTTTTTTATCCGCAGTTTTCTAATCAATTTTGTAATCCAGGCGCATGGTGATGGAAGCAGTTTTCAGCTTATCGGTGGTATTATAGGCTCCACTCCAGCTGTAGTCTTCGCCGCTGTTCTGGCCGGTGATCTGGAACACTCCCATATTGGCACTCTTTAATCTGCCAAGTTTTCCGCCGCTGTTCCCTGCGATTTTTTCGGCCCGCAGGCGCGCATCTTCCGTAGCCTTAGAGATCATTTTTATCTTGAGATCAGCCAGTTTAGTGTAGTAATACCGTGGGGGAGTTGAATTGAACTGAACCCCTTTATTGAGTAATTCAGTTATTTCCCGGGAAACATTTTCCACCAGTTCTACATCCTTTGATTCAATTTTTACGGTCTGAACCAGTTCATAGGCCTTGAAAGTGCTGCCCACATAATTCCCATTCTGATACTGGTTTTCCCTTTGTTCATTGGTCTGAACAGAATTGAAAATGAAATTGTCGGGAGAAATACCCTTTTCTGTCAGGTAATTTTTGACCACTTCTTTGTCGCGGTTCAGTTCTTTGTAAGCCTGTTCCAGGTTTGGATTGACTCTCGTAAAACGGCCTTCCCACACAATGAGGTCTGACGTGAAATTCTCACTTCCCGAACCGGTAACCGAGATCACGCCATCGGGATTGGCTCTGCTTACGTAGGATTCCCCTAGTAAATAAGCGGCAATTACGATAGCCACCGAGAAAATAATAGCACTGATATACTTCATGTTAAAGAGCTTGATGAATGTATTAAAGATAGAAAATAATGGAATGGCTTATTTAATTTCTGCCTCAAATTCTTACTTTTGCGCATGCAAAACAACGTACTCATCTTAGACTTTGGTTCGCAGTACACCCAGCTTATCGCAAGGCGGGTAAGAGAACTGAACATTTATTGTGAAATTCATCCCTATCACAAAATTCCAGACGACATTTCAGGTTTTAAGGCGGTCATCCTCTCCGGAAGTCCGTTTTCTGTAAGAAATGAAGATGCCCCGCATCCCGATTTGTCAAAGATCCGGGGAAAGCTGCCAGTACTTGCGGTTTGTTACGGGGCGCAATACCTGGCGCAGTTTAACGGCGGAAAAGTAGAGGCTTCAGAAATTCGCGAATATGGCCGTGCTAATCTTTCGGTTATAAAGGATTCCGAAGTGCTTTTTGAAGATATTGTGGAAAATTCGCAGGTATGGATGAGCCATAGTGATACGATCAAGGAATTGCCCGAAAATGGCGTGCGGCTTGCCAGTACTCCCGATGTTCTGAATGCGGCCTACCGCATTGAAGGAGAAGAAACCTATGCCATTCAATTCCATCCGGAAGTTTATCATTCAACCGATGGAAAGCAACTGTTGCAAAATTTCCTCGTAAAGATCGCGGGCGTAGAACAATCCTGGACTCCGGGAGCTTTTGTTGATCTTACCGTTTCAGAATTAAAGGAAAAGATCGGCGACGATAAAGTGGTGCTCGGCCTGAGCGGCGGAGTAGATTCTACCGTGGCCGCTGTTTTGCTGCATCACGCCATCGGTAAGAACCTGTATTGCATTTTTGTGAATAATGGTTTGCTTCGGAAGAATGAGTTTGAGAGTGTTCTGGACCAGTACAAACATATGGGGCTGAACGTAAAAGGGGTAGATGCTTCGGCACGTTTTTTGGATGCTCTGGCAGGGATCAGTGATCCTGAAGAGAAGCGAAAAGCCATAGGAAATACTTTTATCGAAGTCTTTGATGATGAAGCTCATACTATAAAAGATGTTACTTATCTTGCACAAGGGACGATCTATCCCGATGTGATAGAATCTATTTCGGTAAACGGTCCTTCGGTTACGATCAAATCGCATCACAACGTGGGCGGATTGCCCGATTTTATGAAGCTGAAGGTGGTAGAGCCGCTGCGGATGCTATTTAAGGATGAGGTGCGACGTGTAGGTAAAGAATTAGGGATTGATGCCGAATTGCTCGGAAGGCATCCGTTTCCAGGACCTGGTTTAGCCATCAGGATCCTTGGAGATATTACCGAAGAGAAGGTGAGAATTCTTCAGGAGGTAGATCACGTGTTTATTCAGGGTTTGAAAGACTGGATGTTGTATGACAAGGTGTGGCAGGCAGGCGCGATCCTGCTCCCAATCCATTCCGTAGGAGTGATGGGCGATGAAAGAACCTATGAGCAGGTGGTGGCTTTAAGGGCAGTGGAATCGACCGATGGGATGACCGCAGACTGGGTGAATTTGCCTTACGAATTTTTGCAAAAAACTTCAAATACAATAATAAACCGCGTGAAAGGCGTTAATAGAGTAGTGTACGACATTAGTTCAAAACCGCCTGCAACGATAGAATGGGAGTAGGTTCACGACCAGAGAATTACAAATAAAAAACTACTTAAAAGATGAAATACCTTTTTGTGCTATGCTTTTTCTTCCAGTTCCTGACTACTTCAGTGTTCGGACAGGAATATAAGTACCACACCGTTAAGAAGGGGGAAACCGTTTATAGCATAGCCAAATCCTATAATATCAGTGAAGAGGATATTTATAAATACAACCCCGATGCGAGGGACGGGATAGAGGTATCGAGTAAACTGGTGATCCCTCTTAGTGCGACTAAATCTCAGGAGGGGGAGAATAAATCAGCAGCGGTAGATTTCATCACTCATAAAGTAGCCCGTCACGAAACGCTCTATAGCCTGGCGAAACAATACAATGTTGAGGTTGACGACATAAAGAAGTATAACAAGCAATTATATGCTTCGGAATTGCGGACCGGGGAAGATATCCGTATTCCTGTTTTTCATAAATCTGCGGCGCAGCAGGTGGCACAGCCACAGCAGGAAAGAAAGGTCCAGATAATGAAGACCCGGCAACATATTGTTCTTCCGAAGGAAACCAAATACGGAATCGCCCGCAAATACGGTCTCACCGTTCGTGAACTTGAAGAACTGAATCCTGCCGTCGACGTCCTGAAACCCGGAACCATGCTCAACGTAGGAACCGATGTAATAGACCAGCCGGTCTTCCTGGAAGGGGATACTTTTGAATATTACGAAGTGAAACCACGGGAAACACTTTACGGACTCACCCTGAAATTCGAAGTTTCCAAAGACTCTTTGATGGCTCTGAATCCCGGGCTGCAAGATGGCCTTAAATCGGGTATGGTGCTGAAGGTTCCCAACAAAGGAGAAGGAGAAAGCAAGCTTTCAGAAGAGGAAACCGAAAGGCTGCGCACCGGAAATGAAGTCGCAGCAGAGGCAAATTCTGAAAAAATTGACCTCAGGAGATCTATTACTAACTTCGATACCAAGAATCTCGTTCTCATGTTGCCTTACCATCTGGACAAGATCGAGAAGGATTCCCTGGAAACTTATAAAAAGGCCATTCTTGATGAAAGAGTTCTGCGGATTTCACTCGACTTCTACAGCGGGGTTTTGATGGCTGTAGATAAGGCTAAAGAGTTGGGAATCTCTACAAACCTCCAGGTTTATGACACCCGGCAAAATGCGCAGGAAGTTAGCCAGATCATCAATTCCCATAATTTCAGCAATGTAGATGCTGTAATTGGTCCACTTTTACAAAATACTACGGAAGCTGCTGCCGGCCGCCTGCAAACTTCGCATGTCCCGGTAATAAGTCCGCTTTCCAACCGGCCCATGCGCCACCTGGATAATCTTTTTCTTTCCAGGCCGACCGATGAAATGCTTACGGAAGCTATGCTGGCTTTCCTGAAAGAAAAAGCACAGGGCAAGAATCTCGTGGTGATTGCAGATCCCGGTGCCTATGAGTTGAAATCAAAAATAGGCTTCATGTTTCCCAATGCCCGCTTCGTGGCTCCGGGAGAAGGTTTTGTAGCCGAAGATAAGATCGCTCCGCAACTCGCGAAGCAAGGAGAGAACTGGGTGCTGCTGGAATCTTCCAATCTTGGGGTGGTGAGCAGTGCAACTTCAGCTTTGAACCGGCTTTCCAGGGATTACAATATCAGCCTTTTTACCACCAACAGGAACAGCGCCTATGAGAATGATAATGTGGTGAACGAGCACCTTGCAAACCTGCATTTCCACTATCCTTCCGTAGATAAAGAATACGACCCTGATGATGTCACGGGAATTTATCGATGGATACCAGGCGAAATATGGCCTTGTTCCGAATCAATATGCGGTAAGAGGTTATGATCTTACGTTGGATATCCTGCTCAGGCTGTCTTCAGCAGATAACCTGTACGAGTCTTTTCAGAAGCATAAAGGCTATACCGAGTATAACGAAAATAAATTCCGTTATCTTCCGCAGGAAGGTGGTGGTTACCACAACGACGCCGTTTATATTATGCGGGTGAATGAAGATCTAACTTTAAGTGTAGTGAATGACATCAAAAGTAATTTATAAAGGCGGACTAAGGACCGAGGCCGAGCATTTGCAAAGCGGTTCAAAGATGATCACCGATGCTCCCGTGGACAATCACGGGAAGGGAGAAGCTTTTTCTCCTACCGATACGGTGGCGACTGCTCTGGCCACTTGTATGCTTACGGTAATGGGAATTAAGGCTGAAAATTTGGAAGCCGATATTACGGGAACTACTGCGGAAGTCACCAAAACCATGGCTTCTGACCCGCGGCGCATTTCTAAGATTGAAGTGCAGCTGAAGTTTCCTGCGACTTATTCAGAGAAAGACACAAAGATCCTTGAGCATACCGCCCGAACCTGCCCGGTGCTGCAAAGCCTGCATCCCGAGATAGAAAAAGACATCACCTTTCAATATAAATGAAGAAATTCCTGTTCCTGATAGCGCTGCTTATTTCGGGACTCGCTTTTTCGCAAAGTGATGAGGAAAAGATTGAATGGAATCGGGATCGCCCGCTTACCTGGGCCGATTTTAAAGCGGAGCCACCCGCGAACGATCCTTATGAGGCCAATACCAATTCCGGAATTTCCTACAGCTGGACCTATAGCACCAGTAGCGGCCGGCCTGATCTGAGATACGAAGTGCATACTTATTTTTATCCGCAGCTTTCCTGGTCGCGCGAACTGGAAGAGGGAGATTATATCCTGGCGCATGAACAGCTGCATTTCGATATTTCTGAACTCTATGCGCGTAAACTTCGGAAGGTGCTGGAAGAGTATGAAATTGGCCGCAATATCAGGCGCGATCTCAAAAATATTTATAACCAGGTTGAACAGGAGCGGGAAGCAATGGAGAAAGCTTACGACGCTGAGAGTAACCACAGCAAGAATCGCGAAGCCGAATTCCGCTGGAGAAAAATGATCGCTAAAAAACTTTCAGAATTGCAACAATACAGCAGCTAAAGACTTGTAACTTCAGCTTTGGCCTCTTCGAATTCGCTCATTATTTGCTTTACGATCTCGGCGGCAGGTTTTATTTCATGAATAAGTCCTGAAATTTGCCCAATTTCGAGTTCCCCTTCCTCAAGGTCACCTTCGAACATGCCTTTTTTCGCACGGGCTCTGCCCAGGAGTTCAATAAGATCTTCTTTGGAATGAGGCTTCAGGTAGAGTTGCTCAATATCTTCGTAGAATTTATTTTTCAGAAGCCTTACCGGCGCGAGCTCTTTCAGGGTGAGTTTTGTATCGCCTTCCTGCGCCTTCACTACCATCTCCTTAAACTTCTGGTGAGAGGAAGCTTCAGGACTTGCTACAAACCGGCTTCCCACCTGCACGGCATCGGCACCCAATACCATCGCGGCCAGCATGCCACGACCCGTAGCGATGCCCCCGGCAGCAATGAGCGGAATTCGCAGTTTTTCCCGCACCATCGGGATGAGGGTGAAAGTTGTGGTTTCATCGCGGCCGTTATGGCCTCCGGCTTCAAAACCTTCGGCAACCACGGCATCAACTCCGGCTTCTTCCGATTTTAAAGCGAATTTCACGCTGCTCACCACATGCACGACTTTAATCCCATGCTCCTGCAAATGCTTTGTCCAAACCTTCGGATTTCCGGCGGAAGTAAAAACGATCTTTACGCCTTCTTCGATGATGATCTGCATGATCTTTTCGATTTCGGGATAGAGCATAGGCACATTCACCGCAAATGGCTTATTGGTCGCTTTCTGACATTTCTGAATATGTTCCCTGAGGATTTCAGGATACATAGAACCGGAACCGATGATACCAAGGCCGCCGGCGTTGCTAACGGCACTGGCGAGTTTCCAGCCGCTGGCCCAGATCATGCCCGCCTGGATGAGTGGATATTCGATATTGAAAAGTTGGGTGATTCTGTTTTGGGACATTTCGGACTAAAATTTCTCCGAATTTAAGAAATAACTCCGGAACCCAGCAATTCTTCTCCATCATACCAGGCTACAAACTGCCCTTCGGTAATCGAAGCCTGCGGTTCTTCGAAAACCACAAACATTCCTTGTGCTGTTTGATGAAGCGTAGCTTCCTGCAATGGCTGGCGATACCGGATGCGGGCTTTCACCTTTAACTCTTCTCCTTCAGCAAGAGCCAAATCTCTTCGCACCCAATGCACTTCATCGTTCTTTACCAGAAGCGCGCTGCGGTAGATCCCGGGATGGTTTTTGCCCTGTCCGGTGTAAATCACGTTTTCCTCAACATCGGTATCGATCACGAAAAGGGGTTCGGGAGTGCCACCAACGGCAAGGCCTTTGCGCTGGCCTTTGGTGAAGTAATGCGCGCCCTGATGTTTGCCTACCACATTCCCGTCTTGCAGGCTGTATTGATATTTTTTGGAAAGGTGCTTTAATTCTTCGATTTTCGACTGGAATTCAGGATTTTCTCCATTCTTGTAGACTTCTTCCTCGGCCGAAACCTCCACGATAACTCCTTCTTTAGGCTGTAATTTCTGCTGAAGGAATTCCGGCAGGCGCACTTTTCCGATGAAACATAAACCTTGCGAATCCTTCTTCTCGGCCGTTACCAGATCCTGTTCCGAAGCGATGCGGCGCACCTCAGATTTTTGAAGTTCTCCAATAGGGAAGAGGGTTTTAGAAAGCTGTTCCTGGGTTAGCTGACACAAAAAGTAAGATTGGTCTTTATTGTTATCCTTTCCGGAGAGCAGCTGATAAACAGTTTCTCCTTCTTTTTCAAATTCTCCCTTGCGGCAATAGTGGCCGGTGGCCACAAAATCGGCGCCGAGCGAAAGCGCGATCTTCATGAAAACATCAAATTTGATCTCGCGGTTGCATAGCACATCGGGATTGGGCGTACGGCCCTTTTCGTATTCGTTGAACATGTAATCCACTATACGCTCCTTATATTGCGCGCTAAGATCTACCGTTTGAAACGGAATTCCCAGTTTGTCGGCTACCATCATGGCGTCATTGCTGTCTTCCAGCCAGGGGCATTCATCAGAGATCGTCACCGAATCATCATGCCAGTTCTTCATGAACAGGCCGATCACCTCGTAACCCTGCTGTTGCAAAAGATATGCTGCAACACTGGAATCTACTCCGCCTGATAAACCAACAACCACTTTTTTCATAATATTCTCCCGAAATTTGATGCCTTCTCTGTGAACGGCCAATGGCGGCCGTTATTAAAGTCGTAAAACGAGGTGCAAAATTACGAAATAAAAAAAGGTGGCGAAAGCCACCTTGTATTGGATTATTTTATGACCGGATCAACGCTTCTCGAAAGTGAGGCTGGAGCTGGTTCCCGCTGCCGTGAAGGTGAATTCTGAATCTCCGTTGAAATCCACTGTGCCGGGAACAGTACCCAGGCCCGGAATGTCCATGGTATAGATACCATTCCCATCGTTGGTCCAGTTTCCCTGTCCGGTATCAGACTGGCAGGTGCCGCTGGCATCAGTATAAAAGGTGGAGGCCATTGTTCCGTCGTCCATAAAAGTTATTGTAGAATCGGAACTACAAGTGTTGTAGGTGTAACCGGGCACGTTGTTGGCTCCGGCAAGGTACCATTGTCCTGCAATCTTATCACTACTGTTGGAATTGTCATCATCATTGTTGCAGGCGCTCAGCACTGCCATAGACATAAACATAAATAGAAATTTTTTCATCATTTTCATAACACTGATTTTTTGATTAGGTAACTAAATATATTGAAATTTATCTAATTTAATATTCCTTTTTCTCTTTCAATTCTCCGTTTTCGTAATATTTCCAGGTTCCTTTCTTTTGATCGTCAACATATTGGCCTTCAATGATTTTCTCTCCTTTATTATTGTAATATTCGGCTGGGCCGTCCAGTTCGCCATTCGTATAGTTGAGGTGACGCAGCAGCTGACCTTTCTCAGTGTAAATAAAACTTTCCCCGTCTTTCTCACCGTTCTCATAAAAAGATTTTTCGGCGAGCTGTCCATTCGGAAAATAAGTGAGCTGCTCTCCCCGAAGTTGACCGCCCTTATAGTGTTCGGTCATCATGGTGTCGGGAGAATTTTTGTGATAGTAAACCCACAAACCTTCTCTTTCCTTATTTAGCATATGACCTTCACTGATGGGATGGCCATCCTGCGTGTAATAAGTCACTGTTACCAGGGGAGAATCCTCCTTGAACTGCATGATGGCAGTGGGGAATTTATCAACACCCTTTTTATAGAATTTAAATTCTCCTTTTTCCTTACCATGTTCGAACTGTCCTTCGAATTTTGTCTGGGAGGTGCCTTCAAAGTTCACCTTCCATTCTCCCTGCCTGCGACCTTCCTGGTCATACTGGTTTATCTTCTGCTGTGCGAAGAGAGGCAGGTAAAGTATTAAGAATAAGTATTTTAACTTTTGTCCAATCATTATTAACAAACATTAAACATTGTGGTTTGACTTCTTCATCTATCTTGTACCAAATAAAAAAACAGAAAAAGATGAATTTTATTTCAAAATTAACAAAAATCGTGCTTGTGGTGGTTTGTTCTGCCGCGCTTTTTTCCTGCAATGATGATGATTCCGGCGATGTAATCGTTCCCGGAAATACCATCGCCGACTATATTGCATCAAACGATAACTACAGCTCTCTTGCCGCAGCGATCGATGCAGCAGGGTTGACCGCTACTTTATCAGGTTCAGCAGACTATACTGTCTTTGCACCTGATAATGCTGCTTTTAATGCTTTCTTATCCTCCAATGGTTATGCCAGTCTGAACGATGTTCCCGTAGATGCGCTTCGGGAAATTCTTCTGAACCATGTGCTTAGCGGCACCATGATGTCCGGTGACTTGAGCACTGGTTATGTAACTACCCTGGCAACCGGCGCTGCTTCCGGGGAAAATCTCAGTATGTATATCAATACTGAAGACGGGGTGAGTATCAATGGAATTTCCGATGTTACCAATGCCGATATTGAAGTAGATAACGGCGTGATCCATGAGGTGAATGCGGTGATCGGATTGCCCGATATTACCACTTTTGCGCTGGCCGATCCTACTTTTCAAACCCTGGTTTCAGCTTTGACCAGAGAGGGAGATTACACTTTTGTCACTACACTTCAAAGCAACGGCGATGCTGCGCCTTTTACCGTTTTCGCACCTACCAATACTGCTTTCTCCGACTTTCTTACGGAAATGAATTTTGCAAGCCTGGATGATATTCCTGCTGATGTATTGGCTTCGGTACTGAGTTATCACGTAGTTTCAGGCGCCAATGTGCGTTCCTCAGATCTTACCGATGGAATGATGGTCACCACGCTTGAAGGAGGTCAATTTACCGTGAATCTTGGCGACAGTGTTACTATCACCGATGAAAAAGACAGAACGGCTACAGTAGTTGCTGCAGATGTACAGGCCAATAATGGCGTAATACACGTGCTTGATACCGTTTTAATGCCCGAACTGGCAGATTAGGTTAACAGTTCTGTAAAAGAAAAGGCTGTTCAGAAAAAATCTTTTATCGTCATTCTGAATTTATTTCAGAATCTCCTCTTGAATATTCCAGGATTTCAAGAGACCCTGAAACAGGTTCAGGGTGACGAAGATTAAACTTTCTGAACAGCCTTTTTGATTTTCTTATTTTCCTTTTTTCTTTTGTTCTTCAGCCTGCTCCATCATCTCCTGCATTTTGCGGGTAAATTTGTTTTGTTTCTTAGGCTTCTTCTTATTTGCCTGGATCTTGGCGTGGATCTTTTCATCATCGATGATCACGTGCTTGATCACCAACATAATTCCGATGGTGATAAGGTTTGAAGTGAAATAGTATAATGAAAGTCCGCTGGCATAGTTGTTAAAGAAGAACAGCATCATTAGCGGAGACAGGTACATTAGGAATTTCATATTCGGCATTCCCGGCTGCTGACTCGCCTGCATGTTTTGACCCGTGGTCATCGTCATGTAGATAAAGATAGCGATAGAGGCCAAAATCGGGAACAAACTCACGTGATCTCCATAGAACGGAATGTGGAATGGCAAATGGGCCACCACATCATAGCTGGAAAGGTCGTCTGCCCAAAGGAAGCTCTTATGTCTTAGCTGGAACGCACTCGGGAAGAACTGGAACAGCGAATAGAAGATCGGGATCTGCATCAGCGCCGGCAAACAACCGCTCATAGGGCTGGCTCCTGCCTTGCTGTACAGCTTCATGGTCTCCTGCTGTTTTTTCATTGCGTTATCTTTATACTTCTCGTTGAGCTCGTTGATCTCAGGACGTAAAACCTTCATCTTGGCCTGAGACAGGTAAGATTTGTAGGTTACGGGAGACATCAGGATACGCACTACTACCGTCATTACAATGATCGCAAGGCCGTAGCTTGGCAGGAAGCCTGCCAAAAAGGCAAAGAACGGAATAAAAATGTTCTTGTTGATCCAGCCAAAGATTCCCCATCCAAGAGGTACAATCTCATCAAGATTCCTGTTATAATCGTTCAGGATCTTATAATCGGTTGGCCCGTAATACCAGTTCATATTATAGTTAAGCTCGCCCCCGTTCAACTTTAACGGCATGTGAGCCGCAAAGGCTTTGGTGTACAGCGTATCAACTTCTTCATCTTTTACAAGATTGTGAGAAGTAAATTTTCCGCTGTCAAAAGGTGTATCGGTTAGAAGAATAGAGGAGAAGAAGTGCTGGTCGAAAGCTACGTAGGTAACGTTATTTTCTTCATCATCGCTGTCTCCATGGCCGAGGTGGTCATCTTTTCCGCCGTCATATTCGTAAACAAGGCGGGTATAACGGTTTTCATAGGAAATACTCTTGGAATGGCGATAGCCTTTGAGTTTCCAGTCAAGGCCGATGTCTTGTGAGCTGTTGAAAACATCTTTCAGCCCTTCTGAATGAATGCTGAAATCCATCATATATTCACCCGGTTTCAGCACGTAGCGATATTCAAGGTACTCGTCTTCTGAAACCTTCAGTTTCATGGAAAGCACTTTGTTCTCTCCATCCTGACTTACTGAAGGCTCAAAATAAAGATTTTCGGTGTTCAGCGTTCTGCCGTCCGTAGTGGTGAAATTCAGGTTAAAGGAAGCATTTCCGTCTTTAATGAGATATACGGGAATAGAGTCGTAGGTCTTGAAATTCTTAAGACGGGCTTCAGTAATATAACCACCTTTGTTATCGATCTTCAGTTCCAGAACATCATTCGAGAAGGTGGTGGTATTATTTTTTGCAGAAGGCAGGGTGTTGGAATATCCAAAAGCGCCAAGACGTTTCTGGGCATCTGCCAGGGCCGTAGAATCCTGCGCCGGTGGCAATGCGTTTTCTTCTGAAGCAACCGGGGTTTCTTCGGGAGTTGTTTGATCTTCGACCTGCTCGGTCTTCTGCTTTTCTTGTAATTCTTCTTCTGTAGGGGCGTTGTTGTACAACATCCAGATGAGAATTACTCCAATAAGTAAAAATCCAATTAAGGATTTAACGTCAAATTTCTTTTCTTCCATGCTATTGTTTACTGTGACTTTCCAATGTCAAAAAAATGGCCAATTACTGTTTCTGTGCCAACTTGGCATTGCTCTTTTTCTTAGAATGTTCGTGTGCGGCTTTTACAAACGCTGTGAACAGGGGATGAGGGCTCGCAACCGTACTCTTATATTCAGGGTGATATTGCACGCCCACAAACCACGGATGGTCTTTGAGTTCCACCACCTCGACCAGGCCGGTTTCAGGATTTATTCCTGAACTCAGCATCCCGGCTTTTTCAAGTTGCTCCTTGTATTTATTGTTGTATTCATAACGATGACGATGTCTTTCTTGGATATCTGAAGAACCGTAAACCTCAAAGATCTTTGAATCTTCGGAAAGGTGGCAGTCCCAGGCGCCCAATCTCATGGTGCCGCCTTTGTGGGTTACCGATTTTTGCTCTTCCATAATGTCAATCACCGGATGTTTCGTCTTTGGATCCATTTCGGTTGAACTTGCACCTTTAAGCTGAAGCACATTTCGTGCGAATTCTATCACCGCCATTTGCATTCCAAGACAAATTCCGAGGAATGGCAAGCCCTGTTCCCGTGCATATTGCACGGCATCGATTTTTCCTTCTATCCCGCGTTCGCCAAAACCGGGAGCAACCAGCACTCCGTCAAGATGCGAGATCTTGTGGTGAATGGTGTTCTCGTTGATGAATTCTGAATGGATGCTTTCCACGTTCACGCGCACTTCATTTTCGGCACCGGCGTGAATAAAAGCTTCGAGGATAGACTTGTAAGAATCCTGAAGTTCTACATATTTCCCGATCAGGCCGATGGTTACTTCCCCTTTCGGATTCTTGTGCCTGTCCAGAAACTGATTCCAGCGATCAAGGTTAGGCGTGGTGTCATTCGGCAGGCCGAGCTTTTTCAGGGTTACCGTGTCCAGCCCTTCTTTCAACATCATATTCGGGACATCATAGATGGTGGCGGCATCGATCGACTGAATCACCGCTTCCTGGCGCACGTTACAGAAGATTGCCAGTTTTCGGCGAATATCATCCGAGAGTTCATGCTCGGTACGGCATACGAGTATATCGGCGCGAATTCCGCTTTCCATGAGCGTCTTTACACTGTGCTGCGTAGGTTTTGTTTTAAGTTCTCCTGCTGCAGAGAGGTAAGGTACCAACGTAAGATGGATCACGAGCGCGTTGTCATCGCCCAACTCCCACTTCAGCTGTCTTACTGCCTCGATGTACGGTAGGGACTCGATGTCACCTACGGTTCCACCAATTTCGGTAATCACGATATCGTAATCGCCGTTATTCCCAAGAATCTGGATTCTTTCTTTTATTTCGTTGGTTATGTGAGGTACCACCTGCACGGTCTTTCCGAGGAATTCTCCACGGCGCTCCTTTTCGATCACGCTTTGGTAGATGCGCCCGGTGGTCACATTATTCGCCTGAGAAGTATTCACATTCAGGAAACGTTCATAATGGCCAAGATCAAGATCGGTTTCCGCTCCGTCTTCGGTCACATAGCATTCGCCATGTTCGTAAGGATTAAGCGTTCCGGGGTCAACATTAATATAAGGATCTAATTTCTGAATAGTGGTTTTAAAGCCACGCGCTTGCAGTAATTTTGCCAGAGACGCCGCTATGATTCCTTTTCCGAGGGAAGAAGAAACGCCGCCAGTGACAAAAATATACTTGGTTTCGGCCATTGTGTAGGTGTTTGTTGCGTTGTGTTTATTCAGGGCGCTAAATTACAAAGAAGAATAGAAAAAGCAGTTAATTTTTAAACCGAATCTATGGGCTCGTTAAATGCTGATATACAGGCGCTTTTAGCGATTTTTTGGATATTTTCTGCGGATTTGCCTCAACAAATGTTCCATTCCGTTTAGCTTCATTTCATAAACCTGTTGCATCTGCTGCCCCAGTTTGCCTTCGGGAAATCCTTTTTGCCTGTACCAAACCATGTAATATTCGGGAATATCAGAAAGGTAGTAATCTTTATACTTTCCGAAGTACATTTTGGCGTGGGCCAGTTCTATTAGGACTTTAGGATCGGGATTCATAGTAGAGGAGTGTTCTTCAGAAGGCAAAAATAGCCTTTTTCTCCTGTCTTTTCCTCTGCGGAAGAATATTCTCGAGGAAGTTCTTCTCTTCTGTACAGCGTTAAAATAATGATAATTCACAGTTCCGTTTTGAACGGATTTTCGGTTTTGGTTATCTTCAAAATCCACATATAAAAAGACAAAAATGCCAGTAATAGGTTCGATCATAAAAAGCCTTATTGACCTGAGGGAGAGTATAGTTCCCGAAGCGGAAGGAGAAAAAGCCCAGGAAGGTGTTCTGAAGAAACTGCTGAAAAAAGCTAAAAATACCTCTTTTGGGAGGCATTACGATTTTGAGGGGATTCTCGCTTCAAAAGATATAGAAAAGGAATTTGCCCGCCGGGTGCCCTATTTCGACTACAACAAAATGCAGCAGGAATGGTGGCATTTGCTGCACGAAGGAAAGAAAGATGTGAGCTGGCCCGGAAAGCCGCCTTATTTCGCCCTGAGTTCGGGAACAACCGGAAAGACGAGCAAGCGTATTCCGGTTACCAACGAGATGGTGGAAGCCATAAGGAAAGCGGGAGTGAAGCAGGTGAGTGCCCTCAGCAATTTTGACCTGCCACCCGATTTCTTTGAAAAGGAGATCATGATGCTGGGCAGTTCTACCGACCTAAATAAAGAAGGCGACCACGAAGAAGGAGAGATCAGCGGGATTAGCGCGAGCAATATTCCTTTTTGGTTCCGCGGTTATTATAAACCGGGCGAAGAGATTGCCAGTATTGAAGAATGGGACGAGCGGGTGCAGAAGATTGCCGAAAAAGCCAAAGACTGGGACATTGGTGCCATTAGCGGAATTCCCAGTTGGACCGAACTGATGCTGAAAAGGATCATTGAACATCACGATCTGGAAAATATTCATCAGATCTGGCCCAATTTCAGGGTTTACGCCTCGGGTGGAGTGGCTTTCGAGCCTTATGAAAAAAGTTTCAACGCGCTGCTGGATCACCCGGTGACGGTCATAGATACTTATCTTGCTTCCGAAGGCTTCTTGGCGCTTCAGGAACGGCCAGATACTAACGCTATGAAACTCATTCTGGACAACGGTATTTACTTCGAATTTGTGCCATTCAAGCCCGAATATGTGAATCCGGACGGTTCTATAACCGAAGATGCGCCGGTGATCTCTCTTTCCGAAGTAAAGGAAGAGGAAGATTACGTGTTGCTTATCAGCACGGTTTCCGGAGCCTGGCGTTACCTGATTGGAGACACCGTAAAATTTACTGATCTGCAGAAAAAAGAGATCCGAATTACCGGAAGAACAAAATTCTTTCTGAATGTGGTGGGCTCACAGCTCTCGGTGAATAAGATGAATGATGCCGTAAAGGAGCTGGAAGAAAAGTTCGACATCAAAATTCCTGAATTTACCCTGGCGGCCAAACGCATTGATGGCGAATTCTATCATAGCTGGTACCTGGGAACCGAAGCTGAAGTCGACGATCAAGAACTCGCGCAGGCGCTTGATGAATCGCTGAAAAATGCCAACAAGAACTACAATGTTGCCCGCTCGAAAGCTTTAAAAGGAGTGAAGGTAACCACCATTCCGCCCGATCTTTTTCACGAGTGGAACGCGGTGAACAAGAAGAAAGGCGGCCAGGTGAAGATGGAAAAAGTGATGCAGGAAGAGAAATTTGCCGAATGGGAAGATTTTATAAAGAAACAACTGAATACAAAATGATTTTATAAACTTCGAGCTTATGCCTGAATTACCCGAAATCGCGCTCTACAAAAAGTATGCAGAAGGAACCGCGTTAAACAAGGAGATCACTAAAATCTCTTTTCCGAACGGAAAAAAGCTGCTGCAGGTTTCCGAAGATGATTGTAAAAAGGCATTGCTGCACAAGGAATTTTCTTCAACCGACCGTCTGGGAAAATATCTTTTTCTGAATACCGACAAGGGGAAATGCCTCGTCCTTCACTTTGGGATGACGGGCAAGCTGGAATCCTACCAACACGAGGAGCACCCGAAAAATTCTGAAATGATTATCGAATTCAAGGATTCTTCTAAACTGGCCTTTGTTTGCAGGCGAAAACTGGGCAAGATCTTCGTAGCCGACGGGAAAGAGGAATTCCGCAGGGAACATGAGCTGGGTCCCGATGCACTGAATTTGAACTGGACCGATTTCAAGGAATTGCTTCAGGAAAAAAGGGGAAGCATTAAAGGGGCTTTGATGGATCAGCATTTTATTGCTGGCCTTGGCAATGTGTATTCCGATGAAATTCTGTACCAGTGCGGGATACATCCAAAGTCGAAGGTAGAAAAACTTGACGAAGCCGAAAAGAAGGAAATTCACAAACAAATGGGGAAGGTCCTGAAAATGGCCATAAAAGAAGAAGGCCAGCGCTCGGAATTTCCGAAGGATTATCTTACTCCGCACCGCAAAGAAGGAGAGGACTGCCCCAAATGCACCGGAAAAATAAAAATGATCAAGGTCTCCGGCAGAAGTACTTATTTCTGCCCGAAATGCCAGAAGGAAAAATCATGACGGTCTTTGTGGCTATTCCGAAGGGAGCTAAAAAGAATGGAATGGAGAATTTTATCCGAAGCTTTCCCTGAAAGAAAGTGGCTGAAGCAGTATTTCCGTAACTGTCGACTACAGCAGATCTTCAGAAAGAATGATGAAAATGGCCAATTTCGGACCTATTTCTACCGGGCATCGAGTTTGTTTACCAGCACCATGATCTCTTCCTGCGAGAGGTAGAGCTTCTTAATGCGGTCCTTGTATTCCTGGGTAAGATGAGCGTGGTTCAGAATGAAATCTTTCGTGGCGATGATATATTTCCCCATTCCGTGGTTCACGGCATAGGTGTCGGCAGCGCGTTCGGCCTCCTGTATGTAATTGTTTGAAGTGAGGTATTTGATCCCGAACCAGAGCATACCGAAAGTACCGCGGTGGCGATAGTCCATCACGTGGCCCAGTTCATGACCCAGCCAGCCAATGAGAACATCTGAAGGGACTGTGGTAAGGTCGAATTCCTGCCCTTCGATTTTGATCTTGGAATTCATGTTGATCACATAGGAACGATGTTTCCTCGTTTTTAAAACGCCTGACAACTTGGGCTGCGCCTGCATGAAATTCTTCTTAATATCTTTCTTGAAACGAAATTCTATAGGCGTATCTTTCAATTCGGGATAATGAGAAAGGGCAACATAGGCTTCGCGCCAAATTTTATCAGGAACTATTTTGTTGCTGAATTTCAGGCTGTCTTTCTGTTTCATAGTCTGGGAATAAGAACAGGGCTGCAGTGCCAAAACCAGGAAAATAAAAACAAGATATTTTAGCGGTCTCATACTCGCAGCTTCTTTTTTAGGTGTTTTTTAGTTATCTCCTAAAATTAAGGCTTATAGGACGGCTTTAAAAAATGAGGCTGTTAAATTGATTACAAAAAAAAAGCCTTACATCTCTGTAAGGCCAAAAGTTCTATAGGTGAAAAAAAAGCCTAAGCTTGTTTTACGTTCACCGCATTTAATCCTTTTCTTCCTTGTTCCAAATCGAACTCAACCTCGTCATTTTCTCTTATCTCGTCAATAAGTCCGTTAGCGTGTACAAAATACTCTTGGTTAGTTCCTTCTTCTGTGATAAATCCGAATCCTTTAGTGTCGTTAAAGAATTTGACAGTTCCTTTACTCATTATATATAAATTTAATTTGGGCAAAGATAGGGTAAAATATCTGGTTTTCAGTAAAAAAGAGTGTTTATTAAGAAATAATTAAGGTTTAATCATTCTAAATGGGAACTATTATTTATAATAACACGAGTGAGAGTGGTTCGTGTGGGGCTTTTTCCATAAAAAATGAGGCTGTTTAAAAGTAGTGAAACGTCATCTGAAACTAGCCCAGGACGTGAACGTTACTTTTAGACAGCCTCACAGGCTTTTGCAGGAGCAGTCTCTAGCTGCTCAGGATATCCTTAAGTCTTTGTTGCAACTGTGGATCATTCTGAAGGGCCATAGCCAATTGTTCATATCGATCCATGGTGAGCCCTGCTGAGGTGATCACGTCTTCCATTTTCTTCTGAAATTCAGGTTGCATTTCCTGGATCTTACCAAGAACATTTTTGTAATTTTCTTTTTCTTCAGCACTCAGTTCCACATCTTCTTTTCCGGTCATCTTTGCCTGATGTATCTCATTAAAGCGTTTTACATCAAATCCAGATTCCTGTACCGTCTGCAACATCTTCTGCTGAGCTTGCTGATTTACCATTCTCATTCCCTGGTATGCCTTGGCAAATTTGGCCAATTCAGCATCGCTAACATCTATTTTCTCCTGTTGCTGCTGTGGCGCTGGCTGTGTTTGCGCAAAGGCCGGGGCTGCACCCAAAAGTGCAACGGCGAATAGCATACCGGCAATTTTTCCTGTTTTAAACATAATAATATCTTTTATTTTTTTAAGGCCTCAAATCTATTCTTTTCGGATTGCTGACAATGGTATTTAATATTTAATCCCGGTCATTTTAGAAATTATTAACATTTCATGCTGTGCTTCCGCAGAAGGCTTTATGAAGAATTCCATAAATCGCAGCCATAGCATCTATTCCTTAAGCCTCACTATTTCCCCGTTAATTCGGCCTTCCACGCATCTTACATAGGCATTTGCTACTTTGTGCATAGGAACAGGAGTGTGGCCCGGAAAGAAATCCTCATATTTTTCGGCAGCCTCTTCCACAAGATCAGAGGAGACTGCATTGATCCTGATCCCTCTTTCCAGTTCAATGGCAACGGCCTTCACAAAGCTGTGAAGGGCACCATTTACCATTGCAGCACTCGTGGTCATATATTCCGGCTCATCGGCAAGAATACCTGTGGTGAGCGTGATCGAGCCGTTTTGATTCAGAAAATCCTTTCCAATCCTTACCAGGTTTACCTGGCCCATCAGTTTGCTCTTTATCCCGATGTAGAAATCTTCTTCACTGAGCTTCTCAAATTTATCCCATTTGGCCTCATCCCGCTATACTGATGATGGCATCGAGATTACCAATTTCCTCAAACATTTTTTTGATAGAAGCCGAATCTGAAAGCTCTACCTGGATGTCCCCGGAAGTCTTGCCAGCTATGACGAGGTCGTGTTTTTTCTTCAAAACTTCGGAAACATGTTTCCCAATGGTCCCGTTTCCGCCGATGATAAGTATTTTCATTTGAAAGTCTTTCTGTCAAAGATAACTTTTCTGAAATGGATGATGAAATAGCCCAAATATGATCAGGCTTTCTGCGGACGCAAAGACGCGATTAAAGTTTCTTTCTTCCGAAGTAAAAGCACAATAACGCCGGCTGCTACCAACAATCTTACTCCCGAGAAGATCATTTCTCCTGTGGGATCGAGGTTAAGCGGATAGGCCATATTTGCCATGAGGTGCAGCAGGATCGCGGCAAGGATGCTTTTGCGGTTGTTGTTGTAAACCAGGGTGAAAATCAGTGAAATTACAATCAGTTGAAGCGACCAGGACCAAAAAGCGATTCCGAATCCTTTTTGACTCTGGGAGGTGCCTTCGATGAAGAACAGCGGCAAATGCCAGAGGATCCAGGTTCCTCCCAAAATGACGCTTCCCGACACCGCTCCAAATCTTTTCTGAAGCCGGTCCAGGGCAAATCCGCGCCATCCCGGTTCTTCAGCCAAAGGTCCGCCTATAATCATGAGAAGTAGCAACATAAGGAAATCCCGTACGCTTTCGACTCCGCCGAGATAGTCACTCCAGGTGGGGAATTCTCTTCCGAAGAAGGAGTAGACATAAAAGCCGATAAAAAGGATCGCCGGAAAAATAAGGAATATCACAAGGTACCATTTCAGTTTGATCCGTTTGAAATCGATGATGCTTTTGAGGAATTCTTTTTTCTCGTCGGCCGTTCCGTGGCGAAGAACCAGAAAAAGTGCAGCGAGGGCAGGTCCAAAAGCTCCTAAAAAGAGCAGAGGCAGAAAGGCTTCAGCAGCCGGTTCAAAGAGGATCATAGAGATCCAGACCAACCAGGAAAATCCGAAGCTGTACAGGAAGAATTCCGTTAAATGATCGTTTTTGGCATTGGAAAGAGTCAGTCATCGTATATCAGGATAAAGTTTTCATTTAGTCTATCTTCATCCTCACAATGGATGAGCTGTTTTAGAGACCATCATAATCAAAGAATGTTACAAAATAGCGAATTTTGACTTCAGCAGCCATTAAAATCCGAAGGCAGAAACCACCTCCAGCCGCACTTTTTTGCCAATGCGTTTTTCGATCTTCCTTTTCAACTCCTGCATTTCGGCGGGATCAATATGCTGTGGGCCCACGATCTTGAGGGAAACGGTGAGCGGGGTGCCAAACCTCACACTTACATCTCTTAGCACTACTTCATTAAAGCTGGTGCCCTCGAGTTGTTTCGTGATCTGGGCTTCCTGCATAATGCGGTCAAAAGAAAGGGAGAGCGGTACCATGACGGCCAGGATGATGATAAAGGTATAGATGAGTCCCATTCTTGCCCGTTTGAAAGGCGCGAACCCGAGGAGCAAAAAGGTGATCCCTGCAAACATGATGATGCCAGAAAGGTTTGTGAGATAGAGCAAAAATGCCCCTGAAAAAACCTGCCAATCGCCCCAGCCAATACCTATTCCCGCCACGGCAAGTGGCGGCACCAGGGCCACGGCAATAGCCACTCCCGCCAGGCTCTTGGCAATTCCTTCTTCGGCATGGGCGTAGGCTGCGGCAACACCCGAAGCTATGGCAATCCCCATGTCAAGCAGAGTGGGGGAGAGACGGGCATTAATTTCGGGGGTAAGAATGCGCAGGGGAATGATGAGACTTACGCCCGCAGACACCAGCAGAGCTACCAAAGTACCTCCAATGATGGTGAGAATTCCGGTTTTGAGCATGTTCACATCATAGCGCACCATTCCCATCGAAAAAGAAACTATGGGGGCAATAATGGGAGCCAGGATCATGGCGCCGATAATTACGGGAGAGGAATCGCCGTAAAGGCCGAAGGTCGCGATGAGAGTGGAGAGGATCATCATGACCAGGAAAGATGCTTTTAATCTTGCATTTTCCCGCAGCACCTTGAATAATTCCTGAAACTCCTCGGTAGTGGCCCTTGGCAACCAGGGTAGCTTTCTCTGCGTAAGCTCTTCTCGTTTTTCGCCCGTAGGCAGGCTGTCGATCTTCAGACTTTTTTTGCCATCACTGCTTTCTTCCACGATATTGCTGCTTTCCTGCTGCAAAGGGAGCGCCTGCTTGATCAAATTAAGTTCGATCTTTTGAGCAGTACTTTTTTCGCCATCAATCGTATATTCCATTTCCCCCTGATCTTCGATGCTAAGATTGGAGGTTTTGATGTGTCCTATAAATTTAGGTAGTTCTTTTATGGGCCTGCTCCCCGGCAGCAGGCTTCTCAAAAGGAACCAGAATAAAACCGCGAGATTCTGCGGGGCAAGGATCACAACATTGAACATGCCGTCATTCAGCGCGGTTTCAGGAACGAGACGTTTCGAAACCACCGATCCCGAAGGATTTTCTACCACGATAATCCCTAACGCGGCTGTTTTTACCACTTTTTCGTCGTCAGAGGAAAGCAGGAAATTCCGCAGGGAAAGCGATGCGATGCGACGAATATTCCTGATGAAGAAAAAGACTTCAGCAAAAAAGTTCTTCTGCGACTGGTCTTCAGAAAGGATAAAAACATTCCCAATATTCACCGAATTAAACACGGGTTTGCCGTTGCAGAGCAGGAGGTCAAGTTTCGACTCTTTGCCGGCTCTATACTGTTCAATTACCTCTTCTGGCCTGGAAGCAATACCGTAACCTTTGGTAGCCATTTTCGCCTCCGGATGTTGGAGTAGCAATATTTTTTGTTGCCGGTCATTGATTTCTGCCAGGAAATTCCGGAGGTTCTGGTCATTGAGATAAGGAAGGATAACATCCTCTTCTTCAAACCGGTCCTCTGGTTTTAGTGGAAATTCCTTTACCTGGATTTCCTGTTCTCCCAGCAGCGGAAGGATCTTTTCTTTTACCTCTTCTGAATCTTCGGAATGGCAGAGAATATAGAGCATAAGAGATGATATTCTACTGCAAGATAAGAATTTTTCTGCCCGTCTTTCCGCTTTTGTTTAACAAGCTGCTGAAGAAGTCGGGAAAGAAAAAATAGAATAGAAATAAAGAAATTCACAAGTAAGCTTTACAGCTTTTCATATTCATGCTGAAAGCAGTCATAGCATTCATCGTAGAGCACAAGCCTGTCGTTACGGAGCTCGAAGGATTGTTTGGTGCCGCCGGAATAAAAGATCAGCGGAATCTCTTCAGAACTTCTGATGGATTTTCCCATGCGCAATTCATATTGCCTGTTGCTAAGCAGCTCCCCGTCGAGATAACGACTGATAGTATTTTCTGAAATTTCAATGATATCTTCTCCGGAAGGAGTTTCTGTTCTTCCGGCAATTCCGCCTGAAGATTCCACAAGCTTCCATCTTCCCAGGAGTTGCTCCGCTTCGGTTGTTTGACTGATGGGAGCACTTACAGAACAGGAATTCAGGAGTAAAGAGAGTAAAAAATAGGTCAGCATGTTTTTCATTTTGGGCAGTTCAGGATGCTTAGTTATTTAATAGATGCAGAATTTACAGAATGGTTGCTTCCCGATTTTTTTCTGAACATGGCAAGTAACCCCAATATCGGGCCTGGGGCAAGGATCATGAACAGAAAGATGGAATTATACAGCTCATTTAGCAAATTCAGCAGTTGAATGCTTATGATGGTGATTGCAAAACCTACCGGGTTTACGATAGTCAGGGCTGTACCGCGGGATCCGGCGGGAGCGTTCCGTGCCACCAGGGTCGAGAACAGCGGGGAATCGGCTACTACTACAAGATCACTCATTACGGCATTTCCTGCAAACCAGAGGGAGGTACAGCAAAACTGGGCGAGAACAATAACGGGCAATATGTGCGCTTTCGGTTTCAAAATATGAAAGTTCAATTTTTGGCCCGTCAGGAAGAAATTTCAGGAAGGTATTCTTCTAAGTTATTAAAAAACAGCAAGATTTATGAGGTATTAACCTTGGAGGATTTTCCCCGTTTCTGTTTAATTTGCCATCAGCCATTCAAAGGCAGCGGGAAAAGCCGAACTCCATAAAGCTTCATTATGCTCGCCGCCCTCAATGAACTTCACCTTGTAATTCTGCTTTTCAAGGCCTTTTTTCCGGAGAAGATCCAGCATCTTTTCAATATCGGGAATTTCACCTTCCTCTTCATTAGTTCCTGCCAAAAAGTAAAGTTTTGTGTCGGAATTCAGCTCTGAGGCTTCAGCAAAATCATAGATCTTATCGCTGAACCAGAAGCTGGGTGAGAAAACCCCGGCTTTGCCGAAGGTGCCGGGATACTTCAATGCGGCATAAAAGGAAATAAGGCCGCCTAGCGAAGAACCGAAAATAGCGGTATTTGCAGGATCTTTCAGCGTTCGGTAATGTTGGTCGATATAGGGTTTGAGGTTACTGATAATGAAATCGACATAGGCATCTCCTTTTCCTCCTCCGTATTTTTCATTGGGAAAAGGAGTGAGTTCATCGATGCGTTTCTCGCCCCCGTGGTCAATACCTACCACGATCACTTCTTTGGAAGCCAAAGAGTCCAGGTATTCATCCACTTTCCATTCTCCCACATAAGAAGTTGCCTTGTCAAAGAGATTCTGCGCATCGTGCATATAGATCACCGGATAATTTTTTTCTGAATTCGCATAAGATTCCGGCAAATAAAGTCTGATGGTCCGTACAGTATCAAGTTGAGGTGCCGGAATACTAAAGATCTTCACGTTCGGAGAGGCTGTACTTTGCGCAAAGGCCGGCATCGAGAAAAAGATAAGGAACAGCAGGAAATAGTAGTGTTTCATAAAAGGGTTAAAAATTTACCGGCTGAAGATAGTGAAATTCGCTATTATGGATATTCCTTCGGATTTAGTCAATTATTACTCTTCGCACTCAAAACAATGCTGCAGGCCGGGATTCAGTTTGAGATCTTCTGATCCTTTAGCGGCTGGTCCAGAAATTCCTTTTCATCAAGAACTTTTTTGAACTGCCTGGCGTACTTCACGAGGGTTTGATAAATTTTCTGGTTTAAAAATGAATTTTTCAGGCAGGTTTTACTCTTCAAGTTCCTTCAACAGATCGCTTATTTCAAGTTTTCGGGTGTACATCTCCAGAGAACCATCAGGCTTCTTTGGCCATTCTGAGCGGGGTTTATCCCAATAAAGTTCTACTCCGTTTTCATCGGGATCGTTGAGGTAGATAGCTTCGGAAACTCCGTGATCTGAAGCCCCGGTAATGGGATATTTTGCTTCCCGAAGCCTTCGGAAAATTCGCGCCAGCTCTTTTCGTTCAGGATAAAGAATAGCGGTATGAAAAAGGCCGGGCGCATGAATAGGAGCAGGAGCAGAATTTTTGCTGAACCACATATTCAGGCCAATATGATGATGGTAGCCACCGGCAGAGATAAAGGCAGCATCTTCGCCATAGGTGGTGGTGATCTCAAAACCCAGCAGTCCGCAATAAAAATCAAGGGAACGCTGAACATCGGCCACTTTTAGATGTACGTGACCAATGCGAACATTTTCAGGAATTCTGTATTGGTCATGTGGTGTCATGCGAGAGCCGTCTTTAGCAGGTAAAATGCGATTTTACCTTCTCTAAAGTTAATAGTTTCGGCTAAAAGCTTCTAAAAATAAAGCTAAACTTTTCAGTTGTTCGGTCAGAATTCGGTCTCAATTTGCAGCTCGTACTTATGCAGCAGGGTGAGAACTTCAGGAACAGAAAACTTCGCGCCTTTTAACCGGTTCTTGTCGGGATCTATAGAATAGTTTCGGGCACTGCTGAAATTGGCCTTTTCCAGCACGGTATTCTCAAAGATGCTTTCCGAAAGATCAGATTGGTCGAAAACGGCATTGGTTAGGTCGGCTTCAGTAAAATCTACAGCGCGAAGCCTGCAGTTGAGGAAGATGGTATCGGTAAGCCGCAATTGATAGAAACCGGAATGGTCGAGCTGACAGTTTTCGAAGTTTACGGCAAAACCGAAGTCATTGCACTTGTCAAACAGCAATCCCAGCATTTTACAGTCCTGGAACCGCGCATCCTGAAACGAAGTATTGTTGAGGTTGGCACTGCTGAAATTACAATCGGTAAATTCACATTCAATAAAACGGATCTCGGCGAGCACAGCATTAGAGAAATCGCAGTGGGAAAAGCTACAGGCCTCATATTCGCCCCGGGGAAGAGGCTGTTTGGAAAAATTCAGTTTTTCAAAGAATTCTTCCTCCTTAAAAACTTCTTGCATTTGTAAAGTCTGATTAAGTTCATGATTCAGTTTTATATTTATAGATAAAGGGTCTTAATGATCAACATTCCGAAGATAACCATAACTGCCGATATTATAGTTGCCAGGTACTTTTTATAAAACGAGAAAAGGAGCATGGCAAACAAACCTGCCGAGCAGAGAAGAGCGGCGAGCAGAAAAGGCATGATTTCGTGGAAAGTGAGGCTGCTACTGGAATAGGCTTGTAGGCGGAAGGGTTCAGCCAGGGTTCTTACAAGGGCGAGTAAAATAATGATGGTCGAGATCCTGGAGATCTTTACCGGGTTTTTTAGAAAACTGTTTTTCATTTACTGCTGTGCTGTTCTACATGGGGTGTAAACTGGTTGAGATCATAGATCCCGATCTGTTTTTCAATTTCCGCGACTTTATCTACCATACCGTCGAAGCCGCCTTCCCCGAATTTTTCATGTTCTTTCTTTTCAAAATCTTCCCCGAGCGCATCGTATTCGTGCCGCGAAACCACTTCTTTAAAAGCGGGGAAAAGTATAGTGTCTTCCCTCGCCTCGTGCGGCCGGTACATGATATTGAAGCTCTGCATGAGTTTTATTAATTCCTGCTGATCGCTTCCCTTCAAAGATCGTCCATTTTTGGTAAGATTCAGAATATTTCCTGTCACGCTGCGGCCATTAATGTGTTGTTGCCTTAGTGTGGCAGTTAGTTCGGTGAGCCGGTTTGCTTTTTCCAGCCGCGGGAAAACGAAATCTTCTTCCAGCTTTTCGTGATATTCTTCAATAAAGTCGTGTACGATGGTCGCGGTTTGATTGATATAGGAAGGATCAAATTCTTCATTACCATTAAAGCGGGACTGGGCGGTATCATAGATGAGCAACATGCGCTGTAGTAAGCCGTGTTCGCGCATGAGATCTTCGTTAGGAGAAACCTGTTCTTCGCCTTTTTCCTCTTCCTCTTTTTCGTTTTCTGCCGTTTCGGTCTTTTTCTGGTCATTACAGGAAATGGCCATTCCCGATAATCCTACAACTCCGGCACCGGCTACAAAGAGTCCGCTTTTTTGAATGAATTTTCTTCTTGAATCTTTTCTGAAATTTCCCTGGTTTCGGCTGAATTTATTCATAATTAAGCGTTTATGGTCATACAAATTACAGCTTCTTTTTTAAAAATGCCATTTTCAATTGCCTAAATGAAAATCTGCCTTAGTCTGGCGACAGAAGTTATTTTCCGAATTTCATCTTCCCGGTGATGAGCCAGATGAGGCCCATAGCGCCAAGCAGGCCAGAGACAAACCCAAAGCCCTGGTCATCGGCATATACGGCGATAAGGATAGAAGCAATTACAAGCAAGACACCAAAAATTCTGATTTTGTTCATATTGAAATTATTTTTTTGCAATGAGCAGCAGGTCCTGACACGTTTCTTCCTCTTCCTGCGGATTTTTCACCCGCCTCACGTCCAGGACTTTCAGCTGGTTTTCTTCCAGAGCTTTTACCAAAGAGGCTGCCTCATAATAGCGAATGTAAAGTTCAGGTTTCTTTCCAGAAGTAGAGGTCTTCCAGCCTGATCTTTCCGGATCGTCTTCCATAGTGCTCAAATAAAGAAGTCCGCCGGACTTGAGTTTTGCTGCGGCATCTTCAATGAATTTTTTCGTTTCTTCTTCGGAAAGGTACGGCAGGCAGAAACCTGCAACTATGCCATCAAATTCCTGGTTAAGCTGAGCAATATTGCGGCAATCCATTTTTCTGAAATCGCCGGAAGGATTGTTTTTGCGGGCGAGTGCAAGCATGTTTGGGGAAAGATCGATCCCAAGAATCTGAAGGTCGGGACGTTTTTCCAGAAGATATCTGCTAATATTTCCCGGGCCACAGCCGGCATCCAGAATTTGAGCATTGGGTGTGGAAAGTTGGCTGCAAAAAAGATCCAGGGATTCCCGGTACAGCCCTTGATCCATATATCTTTCCTGGTATGCCTCAGCATTTTTATCGAAAATCGCAGCGGGATTTGAGATGGAATTCGTCTTCATCGTAGCATTTTTAATTTCTTTCAGATTTTTTAGAACCTGAAACCTGAAAATCGCAATTCTAATTCCAAAGCGATAAGCCCGAATTATCAACGGTAAGTCCGGCAGCGACGCTAATTGCGCCCATTAGAATTACCAGGCACATTCCAATGGTTACGGCCGTAGACAGTTCAGAGTTCCTCAAATGGATCTCCTCTATGCTTTCTTCAGGAATCAACAGTTTGACGATCCTTGCGTTACTTCCTTCTTCGATGATCTGGTCGTAAAGCAATTTAGCGGTTGCCGAACTTCTCGGGGCATATCCGTAGAGATGTTCATCTTGTTTTTGCAGGCGTTTCAGCTTATATTTTGCTCCATTTTTATCCAGTAACTTCACCTTAGTGTGGGTCTTTACCGCTTCCTTTATACTCCCCGTCTGGTTGTAATAGATATTGCAGCTCTGAAAAAGGATCAGGCCCATCATTAATATTGCGAGGCTCCTAAGCCGTTTCTTTGATCTTTTCATAAAAAGAATTCAGTGGTTCAGAAAATGCAAAAAGTTATTAGCTGTGCTAATGGGATTTATCTAAAGTTAGCATTTATTTTACTAATCCCTTCTTTAGATGGCTTAAATGGAGGGTGAAATAGGGGAATTCTAACCGAGTATTTATTCTGAACCGGGTGATTCGTCGAAACTAAGTTTCCGGTAGAGCTCCCAGGTTTTTCCATTGTGTTTCAAAAGGAAAATACTGCCTGCTGAAAAGCTGGCGTTATACTCCCGATCCCGGAAATCGTTCCATGCCTGCGGAAACTGCTGCCGGGAGAGATCGCGGGAAGCAATAGTAAGATGCGGATGGATTTTGGAAGTTTTTTCGTGATCTTTCAGCTCCAGGTTTTTCTGAATTATTCCCTGCAAATTTTCATAAAGATGAACAACAGGTTCGGGATTTTCAACCTTTACGAAAATGACATTGCGGGAGAATTTCCCGAAGCCATTGAGCTTTACTTCAAAGGCTTTTTGGGAAGCGGCGAATTTCTGAAGTTCTTTCAGCAGCAGCCGCTCTTTTTTCTCTTCCATTCTGAACGGGATCTGCAGCGTGAGGTGAGCAGGAAGTTTGAGGGCATGTTTAGCGCCGTACTTCAGTTTTATTTCTTTTTTGAAGTTTTCGATCTCCATTCTGATTCCGGCAGGAGCAATGAGAGCTATAAAATACAGGGGATTCTGCTGACTCATAGTTCAGAAGTTAAAGAAGCAGTCTGCATGCCTTTAATTCCTTCTTTTGGCCCGAAACGAGATAAGTTGGCGCCAGAGGAAGTAAGCAGCGATAAGCAGCGTGACCAAGCCTCCCAGTACGTAAAGAATTCCGTAGATCATTTCCAGATTTTTTATAGGAAAGAAAGGATAGATATGTGGAGAGTTAAAAATAATTATAAAGCGGTGATAAAAAAAGAAATTCCACCTCTTTGTCTGCGTATTTATACTGATTCTAAGCAGTTTGATGTGCGTTATCAATAATTCACATTCCCTAAAGGCTCGTTTCTATTTTGGTTATTTTTGCTTCTCTGTAAGTTCCTTCAGTTTTAGCACAGTTTTCCAGTTTCGGGTCGTGGCACCTGTGCCGAGTTTGTTTTCGAAAAATTTATTGCTGAGCTTCGAATCTGAGTATTTTCCGGAGCAGTAAACAAAGACTTCCCGGCCAGAGATCGCAAACTTGTCCGGATTAAAATCAAAATTGGAGATTTTTTCGAGGTTTTCCGGCGGGGGAGGTTCCTTGAGGAAAGTAAGGTGAAGACGGTCAATCTCGGGATTAGAAATGTTGTAAAACGGATTTCCGTCCACAGTGCTCTGTAGCTCTTCAGCAGTACGAAGTATCACTGGCACTTCAAAACCAAATTCTTTCAGAATAGCCTCCTCTATTTTTTCTGAAATGGCGCGTTGATTTAAAGCACCGGAGGTTTGGAAGATGACATTTCCACTCTGAATATACGTGCTGATGTCTGAAAACCCCAGGCTTTCAAAGAGCTCCCTTAAATGTGCCATCGGGATTTTTCTTTTTCCGCCAACATTAATGCCGCGAAGTATAGCTATGAGAATTGCCAAAATTCGTGTTTTTCAGTCCCAATTCATTTCGATGTACTTCCCAATCCTTTCCGTGAAAACCTTGGGTTTCTCGGCAAAGATCAGCTGGCCGAGTGCCTGGGAACGCTGTCGTAAATCGTCGCTATATTCCTGGCTGAGCGCTTCGAGCACTTCCTGTTGCTTATTTTCCTTCAGTTCAAGGTCTCCCGATTTTAGTTTTTCGTTGAGTACTACCAGGTCGTGGTCATTTCCTAAGAGGTCGGCAAGGTCGTGTACTTCAGACTGAAGTGTGCTGAAAAGTCCCGGCCAGAGATCTTCCAGCAGGCGGTAATGATACCAGAGGTATTTCACCCGTTTTCTCCATTCGTGGTAGATCTTATCGTCGGGAGATTCGGCAGACTTGTGCATGGCTTTGTAGCCTCTTTTATAAACCCGCTCCACGCCGGGTAGGCCCACCTGCAGGTCTTTCGATTTTACCGGCCATTTCTTGACGCTTTTCTGTGCTTTCTGAAGTTTCTCAACGACATATTTAGAAAAGAATTCCTGTTCTTTCAGTTTGGCTTCCATTTCGTCCCTTTCTTTTTCGATCTCTTTGATGACGCTGTTAAAAAAGAGGGCGTAGAGGTGATCGCCATAACGCGCGCGCAAGGCTTCAATGGTTTCAATATGGGCGGTGAGGTCACGGATAGGGGAGAGATCTCTGCCCAGATCGCGAAAATAGATGTTGATCTCCTTATAATCTTTTTCGCCCATTTCATCACGAACAAGACGCGCAAGGGCGCGGAGCTTTTTCAGACGTTTTCGAACATCGTGAACGGCTTCGTGCACATTCATCGTTTTCATCGATTCCAGGGAACCATCAATTTCTTCGATGGCCACCCGTTGCACAGTTTTTGGAAGACTTTCCTGTTTTTCCAGCTTATAACTCATTTCGGCTTTTCGCATTAAGATACCGAAATCATTCTGTAGAAAAGGTTATGATTTTATTAAAAATCAGGACCTTATGTAATTATTGCCGGTTTTTACCGATTTTCACGTAGCCATTCCTGTTTGTTGATCCTGAAGATCTTCGCCGGAACACCTTTATAGTTATCAAGTGTTTTTTCCAGGCTCATGCCATTTTTGAGAGCGACTTTTTCTGAAGCTAAATTATCAACGTGAATGATAGAAATGAGCGATTGGGCGAATTTATTCTGAAAAGCATAATCCCGGCATTTTATGGCGGCTTCGGAAGCATATCCTTTTCGCCAGAATTCCGGCAGGACAGAATAACCTATTTCGAGCCTTTCAATGCCCTCCACCAGCTGTACCAGCAATCCGCACTGGCCAACGAGGCGGCCGCTGTTCTTGTCTATCAGAACATTCATTCCCCCGAGGTCATTTTTATAGCGGAAGGAGACTTTCTCGAACCACTTGTTGCAATGCTTCTCCGGGCTCAAATGAACATCGAAGCCAAGGAATAAGGCAGCATTCTTATCCTGGAAGAGCGGAAGCCAGGAATCGAAATCGCTTTCCCGAAGCAATCGGAATTTGAGTCTTTCGGTTTCTTGCCCGGTAAGTAAATACTTCATTTGCTGAAAATCTCAGGTGCGCCTGAATTCAGGATGAAGTTAAAAAAGATTTTTAAAATCTATTTCGCCGGGCTCTTGTGGCTTTCAAGATCAACCACTACCTGGTGCCTCAACAGGTCTTCAAAGGTTTCCCGTTCCCTTATCAGGTGGGCCTGGCCTTTGTACCACAGCACTTCGGCGGGACGATAGCGGCTGTTAAAATTGCTTGCCATCGTAAAGGAATAGGCACCCGCATTGCTGAAAGCGAGAATATCGCCCTCGGTGATTTCTGAAATTCGCCTGTTGCTGGCAAAAGTGTCGGTCTCGCAGATGTACCCAACTACCGAATAAAATCTTTCTTTTCCGTCGGGGTTGGAGATATTGTGGATCTCGTGGTGAGAACCGTAGAACATAGGCCGGATGAGGTGATTAAAACCGGTATCTACTCCGGCGAAAACCGTGGAAGTGGTCTGTTTGATCACGTTTACCCGGGCCAGGAACTTTCCGGCTTCACTCACCAGGTACTTTCCGGGTTCGAAGGCGAGGGTAAGTTCACGGCCGTATTCCTTGCAGAAATTTTTGAACCTGGCGGTTAGTTTCTCACCGAGTTCCTCGATGTCGGTCTCAATATCGTTGGGGCGATAAGGCACCTTGAAACCGCTTCCGAAGTCGATAAAATCAAGATTGGGAAAATGCATGGCCGCTTCAAAAAGAATCTCCGAAGCTCGAAGAAATACTTCAATATCAAGAATATCGCTGCCCGTGTGCATGTGAATCCCGTTGATGTTCATGCCGGTGTTTTCAACAATGCGCAGCAGGTGCGGCATTTGATGAATGGAAATTCCGAATTTCGAGTCGACATGGCCCACAGAAATCTTCGAATTGCCGCCCGCCATGATATGCGGATTTATCCTGATGCAGACGGGTATATCGGGATGCCGGGTTCCGAACTGCTCAAGAATACTGAGATTGTCAATATTGATCTGGGCGCCGAGTTTGGTCACTTCTTCGATCTCTTCCAGCGAAACGCCGTTGGGAGTGTAGATGATCCTGGAAGGATCTACGCCGGCCTTGATTCCCAACCTTACCTCCTGGATAGAAACCGTATCGAGCCCGCAGCCAAGGGAATTAAGGAATTTCAGGATAGAAATATTCGACAGCGCTTTCACGGCATAGTGAATGCGAAGGTCCCTGATCTTGCCAAAGGCACCGGTCAAACGTTTGTACTGAGATTCGATCTTTTCGGCATCATATACGTATACCGGGCTTCCGAATTCATTGGCTATAGCCAGCAGGTCTTGATTGTTCATAGGTAAGCTGCAATTTAAGGTGGTAAAAATACAGGAGAAACTTCAACTCCTGCAAGCTCAGGGTTCAAAAATAACCAATTCCTTCGATTTGTTATTTTTTCTGCGGAAGCTGAAGAAGAAATTTATTCCTGAACAACAGCGTTTCGGTTATTCCTTTTCCTGATGAGTATCACACCAAAGGCCAACAGCACTCCCGTCCCGGCCATAGCAGCTCCTACCAGCGTGGCTGAAGTTAAGCCGAAGCCCATTGCGATGGGAAGTCCCGCCAAATAAGCTCCGGAAGCATTGCCCATATTGAAAGCGCTCTGGTTCATCGAACTTCCCAACATCTCTGAACCTTTCGCCGAATTAATGACCGCCATTTGAATGGGTGTGGAAAGGCAAAAGGCAATGGTGCCAATGCTGAAGGTGAGTACCAGCACCATGATCTTGTTATCGGCGAGGTAGGTGTTGGCAATAAGGGCGATCACCATGAGCGTAAGCGCGATGATCACCGCGTAAATAGGGGAGAATTTTTCGGCCATTTTCGCACCGATCAGATTTCCGACTACCATCCCTGAACCCGCCAGGATCATGGCGTAACTCACCATGCTTTCGGGATGACCCGCGACTTTGGTAATGAGCGGGGCGATATAGCTGTACCAGGCAAAGAATCCGCCGGTTCCTATGGTGGTAAGCAGGATCACCATCCAGAGTTCTGCGCGCTTCAGCACTTTCAGATCTTTTTTCACTCCTTCAGTAGAAGATTTTGGCAGTTCGGGCATCCAGAGTTTGATGCTGAGCATGGCCAGCAGTCCTACGACTCCCACCAAAAGGAAGGAAACATTCCAGCTGAAATGCTGGCCCAGGTAGGTTCCGAAAGGGACGCCCAGTACGTTAGCTAAAGTCAGGCCGGTGAACATGGTGGCGATGGCCCGGGCCGATCTTCCCGGTTTGGAAAGCTTTCCGGCGACTACGGCGCCAATTCCGAAGAAAGCGCCGTGAGGCAAGCCCGACAAAAACCTGGAAATAAGTAAAAGGGTATAGGAATTGGCAAAAGCCGAAAGAGTATTAAAGACCGTGAACCAAAGCATGAGCAACAACAGGACCTTGTGCGCAGGCCATTTTCCGCCGAACATGGTAAGCAGCGGCGCTCCTACCACGACGCCAAGGGCATAGGCAGAAATAAAATGCCCCGCCTGTGGAATGGTGATGTGCAGCGCTGAAGCTACCTCGGGCAAAATGCCCATGATCACGAATTCGGTAAGGCCAATGCCAAATCCTCCTACTGCCAATGCTATCAATGCCTTCTTCATAGTAGTTTTTTACTTTGCTGCTTTGCCCAAAATGGGAAGAGTAGCAAATTGCAAAAATAAGGGAGACTCCTGTTATGGCATAAAAACAAGTGCAAAAACTACGAAAAGCTTTTAGTAGTGGAAAGCAGGAAAAAGAGGCAGTTTTAAAATAAATTCAGATGTTTTTCTGAATTTATTTTAGAATCTTAAAGTTTTGGATATCAGAAGCTATTAGCATCTGTAATAAGGTTGAGGTCGACCAAAGCACAATTTTTAAGAAAGCCTGGTTCGTTTAAAACCAGGGAATAAAAAAGCTGACTTTAAAAAGCCTGTAAAGTTTGTTTTTTCTGTGGATCCAGGCGAAAATCTTTCAATACAAGATGAGCCTTTGTACGTGAGATTCCCGTTTTCAGGAGATGGCTTAGCAGGCATTCCTTGATGCACAGCTGGATTTCCCCAAGCTTGACGAGGTGAACCGATTTTCGGGTAAAGATCTTTTCAAATGCAAAAATGATCCTGGTTGTCACTTCCAGGCTAAAACCTGAATTCAGATTTTCCAGGCTGAAGTAATAATCATAGCGCCAGGCAGCTAATCCTGCCGGAAGCGTTTGGGGGGAGTCGGGTAAATAAAGAAATCCCTCTGAGGGTGAAAATTTCATGCGCTATTAATTTAGAATGGTTTGAAGAAAGTTCAATTTTCGAAATTCTTCTTCTACAAAGAAAAGGCATCATCTTCGGCATTACTACCGTATATAGATTTATAATTAACAGATTTACAATTAATTAGACTTTATTTGGCTTTCGGGAAGAGCTGTTTTTTGTAGGCCAAAATTTTTCCTGTCCGGCTAAAGGATTGCAGGCGAGCTCTTCCGAAGAAGCATTTCCGCGGAAAGCGCCACAAATCCTGCGCCTAAGAACCCAAAAAAGATTGGTACAATACCTTTGTATTTGTTACTTTTGTTCACCGTAATCAATACTGAAGAAATACCTCATTATGAACATACACGAATATCAAGGAAAAGAGATCCTAAGCAGCTTTGGCGTACGCGTTCAGCGCGGTATTGTTGCCCACAATTCAAAAGAAGCAGTGGATGCTGCCAAAGAACTAACTGAACAAACCGGAACCGGTTGGCACGTGATAAAAGCCCAGGTGCATGCCGGGGGCCGTGGAAAAGGTGGTGGGGTGAAACTTGCCAAGAACCTCAAAGAGGTTGAGCAGATCGCCGGGGAGATCATCGGGATGAATCTCGTGACTCCGCAAACTTCTGCTGAAGGTAAGAAAGTACACCAGGTCTTGATTGCTGAAGATGTTTATTATCCCGGAGACAGCGAGCCAGAGGAATACTATATGTCTGTATTGCTCAACCGCGCTACCGGCCGAAATATGATCATGTATTCTACTGAAGGTGGAATGGATATCGAAACCGTTGCTGAAGAAACTCCGCACCTGATATTCCAGGAAGAGATTGACCCTGCAACCGGATTGTTGCCTTTCCAGGCACGCCGCATTGCCTTTAATCTTGGACTTTCTGGAACTGCTTTTAAAGAAATGACCAAATTCGTTATGTCTCTTTACAAAGCATTCGAAAAATCTGATTCCTCTTTGTTTGAGATTAACCCTGTGCTTAAAACCAGCGACGATAAGATTCTTGCGGTAGATGCCAAGGTTACTTTAGATGATAATGCCCTTTTCCGTCATAAAGACTATGCAGAAATGAGGGATACGCGTGAAGAGAATCCAACCGAAGTGGAAGCTAAGGAAGTGGGTCTTAACTACGTCGACCTTGACGGAAACGTAGGTTGTATGGTGAATGGCGCCGGACTTGCAATGGCAACGATGGACCTTATTAAACAGGCCGGGGGAGAACCTGCCAACTTCCTTGACGTAGGAGGTACTGCCGATGCAAAACGAGTGGAAGAGGCTTTCCGTTTGATCCTGAAGGATGAGAAAGTGGAAGCTATTCTCGTGAATATCTTTGGAGGGATCGTAAGATGTGACCGTGTGGCCCAGGGAATTGTGGATGCCTATAAGAATTTAGGTGACGCTATTAATGTTCCTATCATCGTAAGGCTGCAGGGTACAAATGCCGATGTTGCCAAAGAACTCATAGATAACAGCGGACTGGATGTGTATAGCGCCGTTCAGTTTAAAGAAGCTGCAGACAAGGTACAGGAAGTGCTGGCCTAAGTTCTTGCTTCGAATAAACGATATAAAGCCGCCTTCGGGCGGCTTTTTTATGTTGTGATGTTAAGGAGATATTAAAAAATTGCCCGATTGTAACAAGCGGATTTTTGAGAAGTCTTTATTAATGTAAAACCTTTAAAAATCAGTTTATTATGAAAAGTTTAAAATTTTTATTTTTAGCACTTGCAATTGGCTTTAGCAGCCTTGCCTCAGCACACAATCACGATCCCAAAAAATCTGGAGATCCGCAAAGCATCGCAAAAGAACTTCAGTCTATGTTGAAAGGTCCCCATATGGTGATCTACAAAGATCTTAAAGCCGATGTTGCTTTCACGGTAAATAAGGACAATGAAGTAGTAGTACTTTCGGTAGATTCAGACAATGAATACATTAAAGAGTTCGTGAAAGAAAGGCTGAACTACAAAAAGCTGCAAAGCAAGGTAGATCAGGATCTTGTGGAATATAAGCTTCCTTTGAGAATCCAACCCTAAAATCATCAATTATTCCATCAGTCAAAAAGCGTAAGAATTCTGGAGGCTTTCTAAAAAGTCTATAAAACGTCATCCTGAATTTATTTCAGGATTTTAACTAATTGAAAATCAAAATGAGTTAGAAGCTGAAACCTGCCTGCCATCAGGCAGGTTCAGCTTGACGAAATTGGGACTTTTTAGACAGCCTTCTTTTTTTCTACGGAAAACATTTTCAGAAAAATTTTAATCTACTGTAACAGAGCAAGTTTTGAATAGTCTTTAAGATAGAAACCTTAATAATTACATTATGAGAACTTTACAGTTAATTTTTGTTGGGCTGGCACTATGCGCAACAAGCCTTTGCAAGGCAGTGAATGCACCCGATTTCACTTTCACGCAGGAAGTGTACAAGTATTTGAACCACCTTCCGGTGGAGGTTAAAGAAGAGGTAGAGGTGAAAGTGATCTTTACCATGAACAATGAAAACGAGATCATTGTAAAAAATGTCGAGGTTGATGATCCTTACCTCCGAAAGCTCATCACCAGGCGTCTTGATCACAGGAAAATGTACAGCGTTTTGGATCCCGCCATCAAAGAATACACGCTTCCTATTTTGATCAAACTTTAAGAAGATCAGTCAAAAAACGCAGAAAATTAAAAACCCGGCTCATCACCGGGTTTTTTTATGTTCTTTTATTCATTCGTCTCTTTTCTGTCGGGATACCAATCCAGCAGTACCACCTCTATATCCTTGTTTTTCTCGTTGACCAGCTCTTTAAAATGTTCCACATCTGAAAGACCGTCTTTGTTGCGGTAGTGATACGGATAAACCTTTTTTGGAGCAAAGGCAAGCACGCCTTCGGCCGCCTGGTCTACCGGCATGGTGTAAGGCAGGTTCATCGGGATAAGGGCCACATCAATATCCTTAAGATTGCGCATTTCCGGAATGTCTTCGGTATCACCGGCTATATAAAGCCTTTTTCCGTTGCTCTCAAGAATATAACCATTCCCTTTTCCTTTCACGTGGTAGGCGTCTTTGCTCTCGGGAAGGTTGTACATAGGCAAAGCCTGAACCTTTATTCCAGATTGTTCCCGGCTTTCGCCGTTGTTCATCACAATGAGGTTCTTTTGCAGCTCTTCAGGGAGAGCGTCTTTTACCGTTTGCGGTACAATGATGGGTGTGTCGCCCAGGTTGAGGTCTTTCAGGGTTTCCGGGTCCATATGATCGGGATGTGTATGGGTGATCAGCACAAAATCCGCTTTATCCTTTCCGTCGAAACCTTCAGCACCGCCAACGGGATCGAGGTAAATAACCTTGTCTCCAAAATGAATCACGGTAGTGGCATGAGAAATCGGATCGATCTCTATTTCTGCGGAATCCATTTCTGAGGTAGCTGCCATTTGTTCGGTATTTTCATTTTCTTCGGAAGTAGCTGTTTCACTTTCCTTTTTCTGTTCGTTCTTACAGCCGGTCATCATAATGCCGACCAGGAATAATGCATATAAGGATCTCATAATTGGTTGATTTTGAGATAAAGTTACATAAGCCGAAGCGGAAGCAGATTTTGTTTAATAAAGTTTTAAGAAAGGTTCAACTTCATTTTGATGTCTCCGCGGCTGTAGGGATTGTTTTCTCCGATGGGAATCTCTTCAAAGCCGTATTTCCTGTAAATGTGGATGGCATTCTCCAGTTTTCGGTTCGAAAATATGATGAGATGATCCCAATTTTGCTGCTTCGCGAAAGCGAGGGCGTGTTCCATTAATCGCTGCCCGATCTTCTTTCCCTGCTGCTGTGGATTGATAGCCATTTTAGTCAATTCAAAAACCCCTTCTTCCATCTTCATCAGGGCTACCGTGCCTATGATCTCATTTTCGTCTTTTACCAGGAAAATGCTTCCGCCGGGATCGATAATGTATTCTTGCGGATTTCCCAAAACTTCCTCGTCATGAGGTTCTACCCAAAAATATTTGTTGAGCCAGGCCAGGTTCAGCCTTTTAAAATCATCGGCATAGGCCGGATCAAAAGAGATTATTTCCATTGAAATCGAAAGTAAGTAAAGTTCAAAAAGAAGCTGCAAATTTACGAAAATCGGCTTTTTTGAACATGGTTTTGCCAATGTTTGCCGGCAGCGCAGGTTTTTGTTCAAACTTTTCCTATTTTAACTAAAATAATAGCATCTGCTGATTAAATCTTTCTGTATGAAACAATTATCACAAAAATTCCTGCTGATCTTTTATATTCTATCGGTGACCGCCTGCTCTTCTGTAGCCACTACCGAAGAAAAAAAGGTACAGATCCTTCCGCCGAACGAGCTCTATGGAGATCTTTTTTATGATGTGCAGGCCGACGGCGAACTTTTCTCCGACAGCAAAACTTTTGTAGATGCCGTTCCGATTCATGATGTGGACGAGATTCGTGAGGATTACCGTAAATTAAAACCTAAGACCGAAGAGAATATTTCTGAATTTCTGGACAAAAACTTCAGAATTCCAAAAGCGGGCGGAAATTACGTAACCGATTCCTCTTCAGTAAACACTCATATTTCCAAACTCTGGAAGGTGCTGAAGCGTCCTGCCGACGAGCAGGTTTCGGGCACTCTAATTCCCTTGCCCAATCCTTATATCGTGCCCGGGGGCAGGTTCCGGGAGATCTATTACTGGGACAGCTATTTCACCATGCTCGGCCTTCAGGAAGACGGCGAGATTCGAAACAATCCGGAATATGATCGATAATTTTTCCTACCTCATCGAGAAATACGGCTTTATTCCCAACGGCAACCGTACCTATTATCTTGGACGATCCCAGCCGCCCTTTTATGCAAGCATGGTCAGTTTGCTGGCAGACTCGGAAGGGGAGCAGGTGTATGCGACATACCTGGAATACCTTGTAAAGGAGTATAACTTCTGGATGAACGGAACTGAAAATCTAAATGACGAAGATGAAGCTTTCCGCCGGGTGGTGCGTATGCCCGATGGGGAAATCCTCAACAGGTACTATGATGATATTGCGGCTCCAAGACCAGAAAGCTACCGTGAAGATGTAAAGACCGCCGAAGAAGCGGTGGCAGCTAATCCGCAGCTCACAAAAGAAGAAGTGTATCGCAACCTCCGGGCTGCTGCCGAATCTGGTTGGGATTTTTCCAGTCGCTGGTTAAGCCAGGGTGAAAATGGCCAATTTCAGCTTACTACTATTCACACAACCGATATTGTTCCTGTAGATTTGAATTCCCTGCTTTTTAACCTCGAGCAAACCATTGCCAAAGCTTACGAGGTAAAAGGGAATCAGGAGAAGGCTGAGGAATTCCGCGGAAAGGCTTCAGCAAGAAAGGCCGCCATTCAGAAATATCTATGGAAAGAATCAGAAAATTTCTATTTCGATTATAATTTCCGAAGCGATAAAACCACCGGCATTTTCAGCCTGGCAGGACTATATCCGCTCTTTTTTAAAATTCCCACCAACGAACAGGCTTTAAAAGTGGCCGATACGGTTGAGGATACTTTCCTGCGGCCCGGTGGCGTAGTGACAACTCCCAACGAAACCGGCGAACAATGGGATGCGCCTAATGGTTGGGCTCCGTTGGAATATCTCACCATAGAAGGACTTCGGAACTACCAAAAAGATGTTTTGGCCAATGAGATCCAGGAGCGTTGGCTCCAGCTGAATCAAAGGGTGTATCGCAATACCTATAAGATGCTTGAGAAATACAATGTGGAAGATCTGTCTAAGGAAAGCGGGGGCGGTGAATATCCCACGCAGGATGGTTTTGGCTGGACCAATGGTGTTTATCAGAAGTTATCAAAATCATAAACATTCTTAAATGCTCCTGTTGAGCCTGAGAATTTTTATAATTTCAGGGTGGCAAACGACCTTAAATGGATAATCTCAAAATTTACATCGACTATATCGCGAGAATCATTGAAGCAGCCGGAGTGGCGACTATTGTCATCGGTACGATCCTGGCGCTGGGAAAATTCATCTTTAATCTTCAGGAAAGCAAACCCCGTTCTTACCGGATCCTGCGCCAGGAACTTGGAAAAGGCATCCTGCTGGGGTTGGAGATCCTCGTGGCCGGAGATATCATAGCTACCGTAGTAACCGAACCCACGATGGACCGTGTATTGGTCCTGGGTGTCATTGTACTTATCCGGACCTTTTTAAGTTTATCTATCGAACTGGAGATCGAGGGAAGATTGCCTTGGAAAACGAAGGAAAAAGAGAAATTCAAATCCGGAATTTCTCAGGAAAACCATTGAAAAATCTTTAGAAAATGCAAAAACCAAATGAAAGACTTGCAGGACAGACCTGCATAGTCACAGGCTCCAATTCAGGAATAGGAGAGGCCGTAGCCATGGCGATAGGCCGTGACGGCGCGAATGTTGTCGTGAATTATATCAGTAACCCGGAAAAAGCCGAGGAGGTGGCTCATGAGATCTCCAAAAGCAGTCCTTCGGGCGAGGCGATTGCCATTAAATGCGATGTAAGCAAGGAAGATCAGGTCAAGGAAATGTTCAAAAAAACTGTAGATCACTTCGGAACCGTTGATATCTGCATTCCCAATGCCGGCCTGCAAAGAGATGCGCCCTTGCACGAGATGAGCATGGCCGACTGGCAGATGGTGATCGACGTAAATCTTACGGGACAATTTCTTTGCGCCCGCGAAGCTATTTCAGAATTCCTAAGAAGAGGAATGAGGCACGAAGTCTCCGAATCTCTGGGCAAGATCATTCATATGAGCTCGGTACACCAGGTAATTCCGTGGGCCGGTCATGCCAATTATGCGGCTTCCAAGGGCGGCCTCAGAATGCTGATGGAAAGCATCTGCCAGGAATATGCTCCCTACAAAGTGCGTTGCAACAGTATCGCGCCGGGAGCCATCAAAACGCCCATTAACAAGCCGGCCTGGGAAACGCCCGATGCCCTGCAACGTTTAAATAACTTAATTCCCTACAAGAGGATCGGAATGCCCGCAGATATTGGAAGCGCCGCGGTGTGGCTGGCTTCCGACGAATCGGAATATGTCAACGGTACAACGCTTTTCGTAGATGGCGGGATGACCTGTTATCCCGGTTTTACCACGAATGGCTGATCAATGCAGTTCCTCCATTTTGCTATCCATGATGATATCTTTCGATAGAAAGTCGGTAACGAAGTAACTAAGCGCTTTTCCCACCATGGCTTCTTTTCCCGTTTTGGGAGCAGCTTCGCACAGGTGAATATACTTGCAGTGTTTGCCCTTTGCAAGTCTGATGTAAGTTCGTATTTCTGCAATGCTGAAACCCGTAGGAGCTTGCGCGCTACTGGGGAAATTCTCTATGGCATCGCAGTCTATTTCCAGTCCGAATGCTCCGGTATCCACAAACTGCTTCAGGCTATTGAAACACGCCAGCTTCATTTCGAAATTCATGAGCAGCAGGTCTTCATAAAGGTGGAAACGGAAAACTTCAGAGGCGGTCATGTCCTCGAAAATGTATTGTGGCGTGTAATTCTGATGCAGTCCGAAAATAGCATATTTTCCAAGATAGCCCTGTTCTTTGGCAAAACTGAAGCCATTGCCGCTATGACGGTGCTCCAGCCTTCTCAGGTCTGTATGGGCGTCAATATTCAGAACATTCAGAGGTTTTTTCAGAGCTTTGGAAGTTCCCCTGATATTTCCGAAGGCATTATTGTGGCCTCCGCCAATAATGATCGGGACCTTTCCTGCTAAAACGATCTCTTCAACCAGGTTGCTCACCACCGAATCCAGCTTTTTGACAAGATCCCCCAGCTTTTGGTAATAATTGGGATCATCTTCGTCAATAAAAGATGCTTTTTCCATCAGGTCGCGGCAATCGATCTCACCAAGAACGATCAGGTCTTCGGGATGGGTAAATTGGTTGTGCTGAATATTCAGCAATGCTTTCAGGCATTCCTTCCATGCGCCGGCAGCGCCGGCCTTGCCGTGATTGGCCCTGATCCCGATGTCTTCGGGGATGCCAAAAATGACGAATTTCGACTTGTGATCTTCCAGTTCCTCAAGATCCTTGATGAATTGGATCTTTTCACCAAATTTAGTCTCGCCTTCCCGGCGGCTGAAGTAATTCCTGAGGTTCTTTTCAGTGTAAAATTTAATACTTTCCATCCTATTTGAATTTCTTACCATTAAGATACACCGATTCTATGGAATTTGTGCCGAATGCATAAGGCAAAAATGCGTAGGAAGGGATGTTTTTCGTAATGATGAAATTGGCCTTTTTTCCCCTGCTTATGCTGCCGTGGGTCTCGCTAAGGTCCATGGCGTAGGCTCCGTTAATGGTCGCCGCGTTAATCGCTTCTTCGGGAGTCATTTTCATCTTGATGCAGGCGAGCGAAACCACGAGGTTCATGTTTCCGCTTGGCGTGCTGCCCGGATTGAAATCGGTAGCCAGGGCCAGCGGTAGTCCGGCGTTTATGATCTCTCTGGCCGGCGTGTAGGGAATGCTCAGGAAAAGAGAACAGGAAGGAACCGCCACCGGCATAGTATCGCTGCCTTTAAGGCTCTCGATGTCTTCCGGATTCATTACTTCCAGGTGATCTACACTCAGCGCGTTGTGATTGACTGCCGCCTGAATGCCACCAATAGCGTTGAACTGATTCACGTGGATCTTTGGGCGAAGTCCGAATTTCTCTGCTGCGGAAAGTAAACGATTGGTATCTTCCACGCTGAAGTAGCCTTTTTCGCAGAAAATATCGATGTATTCCGCCAGGTTTTGTTCCGCGACCTTCGGCAGGATCTCTCCGATCACCAGATCCAGATAGGCGGAAGGTTTTTCCTTATATTCCTTCGGAAGGGCATGTGCGCCCAGAAAAGTCGCTTTGATGGGCAGGTCGTAATTTTCTTTCAGCTTTTTGATGACCCGCAGCATTTTTAGTTCGGCTTCTTCGGTGAGTCCGTAGCCAGATTTGATCTCTACGGCTCCGGTTCCTAAGGCGATCACTTCTTCCAGACGCTCTGCCGATTGCCGGTAAAGTTCTTCTTCCGAAGTTTCCTGAAGGGTTTTGGCGCTGTTCAGAATTCCGCCACCGCGATTGGCAATCTCCTCATAGCTCAGGCCGTTGATGCGGTCAACAAATTCCTGTTCGCGGTTTCCGGCGTAAACTATGTGGGTGTGAGAATCGCACCAGGAAGGAAGGATAATTTTCCCACTGGCATCAATGACCTCGTCGGCATTGATTTCAGGGAGCTTATCCATATTTCCAAAATCGCTTATTTCGTCATCCTCCACAAGCAGCCAGGCATTTTTGAGCGTCGGCAGTTCCTTCATTTCGGCTCCGGAAACTTTTTTGACCGGGTTTTCCCGAACCTGCAGCAATTCTTTTATGTTGGTGAACAATAATTTCATTTTCTGATCCTTTTGTGTGATTGTAGTGTAAAGATAGAAAAGTGCCGGGGAAAGACCTTAAACCCGTGCTAAAACAGAGCTGTTCTCATTCAGATTTCAGAAGCTATTACCAGCGGAATTATTGCTGAAAAGTGGCAAAGCTTGGCGCTTATTAGTAATTTAGGGCGAAATTTAAATTGAAATACAGGAATGACTAAAAGATCTCCGGGTATCAATACTATTTGTACCCATACAGGCGAATTAGAAGACGAACAATTCAAAGGAGCGGTTTCCCCGCTCTATATGTCAACTTCCTATGCTTTTGAAGATGTCGAAGTGAAGCGATACCCGCGCTATTTCAATACTCCTAACCAGGTGGCCCTGGCAAAGAAAATGGCCGCTCTTGAACACGGCGAAGCCGCGATTATCTTCGGAAGCGGAATGGCGGCGGTGAGCACAGCGCTGTTGGCTTTTTTACATCAGGGGGATCATGTAGTGCTTCAGAAAAGTCTTTACGGCGGAACCAGCAATCTGGTAGTGGAGGAATTCGACAAATTTGGGGTAGAATATTCTTTTGCCGGAGATAATTCCGCAGCAGCCTTTGAAAAAGAGCTGAAAGAGAATACGAAGGTCATATATATCGAAACTCCTTCCAATCCATTGCTCAGCCTTACCGACATCAAAGCGGTTGCTGAACTTGCTAAAAAGCACGGCCTGGTGAGCATGATCGACAATACCTTTGCCTCGCCGGTGAACCAGAATCCGATTGATTTCGGAATTGATGTGGTAATACATTCGGCGACTAAATATATGGGCGGACACAGTGATATCCTGGCGGGAACGGTGATCTCTTCGGAAGAACATATCAACACGGTTTTCCAGATGGCCAAGAACCTTGGCGGAAGCCTGAGTGACTATACCGTTTGGCTGTTGGAACGTAGCCTGAAGACGATGGGCATTCGAGTGAAGGCGCAGAATGAGAATGCCATGGCCCTCGCAGAGTGGCTGAACTCCAATCCTGATGTCGAAAAAGTATATTATCCGGGGCTGAAATCTCATCCGGGGCACAATATAGCGGTTGCCCAGATGAAGGGTTTCGGCGGAATGCTTTCCTTCGAACTAAAAACGGGGCTTGATGCAGGTAAGTTTCAGAAAAAACTGAAATTGATAAAATCCTCCATGAGCCTCGCCGGAGTAGAATCGACCATACTTTCTCCTTCAAAAACATCTCACGGACTTTTGACTCCGGAAGAAAGGGAGGAACAGGGCATCAAAGACGGATTGCTGCGATTCTCAGTAGGAATCGAGGAAAAAGAGGATATCATGGCAGACATTGAACAGGCTTTAGCAGAAATCAAAAAATAAATTCAGGCTTCCGGGGGAATGGAAAAATTATTCTGCGGAAGAGAAAGAAAATAACTATATGAAATTAGACATTTTGGCAATAGGTTCTCATCCCGATGATGTGGAGCTGAGTTGCTCAGGAACTATTGCAAAAGAGGTTGATCGTGGCCGGAAAGTAGGAATTGTTGATCTCACCCGGGGCGAGTTGGGAACCCGCGGAACCGCCGAAATTCGTGATAAGGAAGCGAAATCTGCGGCAGAGATTCTTGGCGTGAAGACGCGGCATAATATGGAATTCAGCGACGGATTTTTCGAGAATAACGTGGCCCATCAGCTGGAGGTCATCAAGATCATCAGGAAATACAGGCCTGAAATTGTGTTGTGCAATGCGGTTGATGACCGGCATATCGATCACGGAAAAGGAGCGAGCCTGGTAAGTGATTCTTGCTTTTTAAGCGGCCTGAGAAGGATCGAAACCATGTTTGAAGGCAACCATCAGGAGGCCTGGAGGCCAAAGCATGTATATCATTATATTCAGTGGAAAAACCTGGTACCCGATCTGGTAGTGGATATTTCCGGATATATGGATAAAAAGATGGCTTCGGTACGGGCATATGGCAGTCAATTCTACGATGAGAACAGCAAAGAACCCCAGACACCAATTTCCAGCAGTAACTTTCTGGATAGCATAGATTACCGTGCCAGAGACCTGGGCAGGCTCATTAATACTGACTATGGCGAAGGCTTTACCGTAGAACGCTATGTTGCAGTCGATTCGCTTTTTGATCTTATTTAATTAATAAAAAATCTTTGCGGAAATATAGAAATCACTTACATTTGCAACCGCAATTAAACGGTGGTTGTAGCTCAGCTGGTTAGAGCGCTGGATTGTGGTTCCAGAGGTCGCCGGTTCGAACCCGGTCTTCCACCCTTAAAGCTCCTCAAGAAATTGAGGAGCTTTTTTTGTGCCTGAATTTTCTGAAAAGAAGGAGCGAGGGTGAGAGGCCTGTCCCGAGCTGGTCGAGGGAAACCCGGTCTTCCACCCTTAAAGCTCCCTGAGAAATCTGGGAGCTTTTTTTTGTGTCTGAAAATCAATTTCCTTAAGCGTTCCCCTCCTCAATTGAGGGAACCCACCTTACGGTTGGCAGGTGGGTACACAGGACGGAGTGGTCAAATATTACTCTTTTTAGAAAACTGTTTGCGAATTCGTGGCAAACAGTTTTCCAGCCGGCTTCCTTGACACTATGAGATTTCTTTTGAATCCCGTACTTTTACGGAAATTGCAATCTGCTATGAATTCAAGAGAAGAACAACTCAAGGCTTTTGACCGTCTCCTTACTATTATGGATGAGCTTAGGGAGCAATGCCCCTGGGATCGCAAGCAAACCATGGAATCGCTTCGGCATCTTACCATCGAGGAAGTTTACGAACTGGGCGATGCTATTCTGGACAAAGATCTGGAAGAAGTTAAAAAGGAGCTGGGAGATGTATTGCTGCATCTTGTTTTCTACGCTAAAATAGGAAGTGAAACCGGGGATTTTGATATTGCCGATGTGACCAACAGCATCTGCGAAAAACTGATAGCCCGCCATCCGCACATCTACGGCGATGTCGAGGTTGCCGATGAAGAGGAAGTAAAAAAGAACTGGGAAAACCTCAAACTAAAGGAGGGAAAGAAAAGTGTACTGGAAGGAGTGCCGCGTTCTCTGCCTGCCATGGTCAAGGCTAACAGGATACAGGACAAGGTAGCCGGCGTGGGCTTCGACTGGGAAGAGCCACAGCAGGTATTTGAAAAACTTCAGGAAGAACTGGGGGAACTGCAGCACGAAGTGGAAGAATCGAACAGAGACGAGATAGAAGCCGAATTTGGCGATGTATTGTTTTCCATGATCAACTACGCCCGTTTCCTGAAAGTGAATCCCGAGAATGCCCTGGAACGCACCAATAAGAAATTTATTCAGCGGTTTCAATACCTGGAAGAAAAGGCGAAGGAAAACAACAAGGCCCTCAAGGATATGACTCTGGCCGAAATGGATGTTTTCTGGAATGAGGCTAAAGCCCTCTGATCATTTTCCGAAAACGATGAGCTTCGGGGAAATTTCCAGGCTCTTAAAACCACAATTATCTTTTATCCATTGCAGGCTTTCCCGGGTGTAAAAGAACACATGGGTAGGATCGTTTTTATAGTACCAGTCTCTGAAGTCTATTTCCTCTGAAAAAAGTGAGGTCTTGCAATAAAGCTTGCCACCGGTAACCAGGAGGGAAGACAGCCTTTCAAATTCTTTGGCGGGCTCGTGAAAATGCTCCATCACCTCGCAGCAAATAATATAATCGTATTGATTTTCCAACACCGAAGAATTCGGTCTGAAATAGGGATCGTATAGGGAAACTTTGTAATTCCTTTTACCGAGTTCTGAAGTGATTACCGGGCCGGTGCCGCAGCCATAGTCCAAACCTTGATGCTGAGGGCCAAAATCTTCTAAAATCCCGGAGGTAATGGGACTAACGAACTTTTGGTAATCGGGGTCATTAACGTCGTTGTTGTGAGTTTCGTAACGCTGCTTTTCAGCCTCCCGGGGGATATAGCAGGCGGGCGAAAGAAAAACAGCCCCGCAATTTGTGCATTTGAAGTATTCCCGGTTTTCAAATTCCATGAATTCCAGGGTTCTTCCGCTGCACAGACTGCAAGGCATATTTTTTCTTTTTAATAAAGCGATTTGATCTTACGCAATTTTTCTTGCCAGACTTCCAGCTGACCTTTGTGATTTTCAATATTATTCAGCACCTCTTTAACTAAAGGATTTTCCTCATCAACATGGGAGAAGAATTGCAGGTTGTTCTCCAGCTGCCTTATCTCGGCTTTTGTTTCCTCTATTTTTTTAGAAAGGAAATAATGCTCGTTCTGGATCTTTTTGTCGTCATCGGCATCATTCAGTGCCTGTACCTTGTTCTCGTATTTAAGCATTTCAGCCTTGGTGTGATCAACATCCAGTTTGTTGAACAACTGGTCAAGAGCTTTGTTAAATTTGCCCTCTATGAAGCGCTTGTTATAAGGCACCCTTCCGGTGTTTTTCCAGGCCTCAATGAATTGCTTGATTTTCGGTAGGTCCTCTTTTTTATCGCCGCTTAGCTCCAGGCCTCGCACCTGGTCCAGAATCTCTTTCTTCTGGTTGAAAGCTTCCATTTCTTCCTTGTTCTCATCGCTGCGATTATCATGCATCCGGTCGAAATAATGGTTGCAGGCAGCCTTGAATTGTTTCCACACCTTATCGCTGTCTTTGCGGGGCACATGACCAATTTTTTTCCAGTCGCTCTGGATCTTCTTCATCAGCGGGGTAACGGTTTTAAAGTCATCGCTGTCTTTATTGTCTTCGGCTATCTGTATAAGCTCTTTCTTCTTTTCAAGATTCTCGTACTGTTGCTTTTTCAGGTTTTTATAGTACGCGTTCTTTTTTCGGTTGAATTTTCGAACGGTCTGCTTGAATTCGGTCCAGGTGTCTTCATTTTTGCTTCTCGGCACCTTTCCGGCCTTGAAAAAAGCTTCCCTTAGGGCTTCGATCTCCTTGATCTTTTGCTGCCATTTTCCGTGGCTATTGAAGTCCTGCTCAGCTATCTCACTGATCTTTCCAATAATTTCCTGTTTGGCTTCCCAATTCTTTTCAAATTCCTCATCGAGTTTGTGGAAGTATTCCTGACGCTTGTCGTGTATCTTTTTGGTAGCCGCACTGAATCTTTCCCAGATGTCTTCCCTAAACTCTTTGGCTACAGGACCAACCTCTTCTTTCCACATCTTGTGGAGCATTTGCAGCTCCCTGAAAGCCCGGTTCGTATCTGCTTCCAGCACCAACTCTTCAGCCCGGTCAATCACTTTGAGCTTTTGCTCAAGATTGTGCTTAAAGTCAAGGTCTCTGAACTCGCGGTTCAGGTGAAGAAAATCGTAAAAATTCTCCACGTGATGATGATAGGTATTCCAGACATCATTGTATTTATCACGAGGTATAGGGCCTGCCACTTTCCAGCGATCCTGCAGATCTTTGAAATGTTTATAGGTCGTATTTACATTTTCCTCAACATCAATAAGGCCTTTGAGCTCTTCGATGATCTCATGGCGCTTCGAGAGATTCTCGTTGAGGTCCTGTTTTAGCTGTTTATAGTAGCGGTTTCGTTTTTCCTTGTAATCGAAATATATTGAATTGAATCGCTTTTTAAGTGGAGTGGAGTAGTGGAAGTCAATGATATTCCCACCATCGGCAAGAAATTCTTCTTTTTTCTCTTCCATTTCCTCATCGAACTTCGCGTTAAATTCTGTGCGAATTTCGATAACATGGTCTTTGATCGCCTGTACTTTTTCCTTTTTCAGCAAATGCTCCAGCTCGTCGGCAAGGGCTTCTTTGCTCATAGAATGGTAATCCTTCTTCGGAATATCGTGGCGTTCGTTGGCCGATTCATCTTCACTGTCTTCAGCAACGGCATCATCTACATCTTCCTGGTGACCCCTGGATTTGGCATTTTCCTTCACCATGGCATCAGAACTGTCATTTTCTTCGTCTTCATCCTCTTCGGAATCGTTTTGTGACGAAGTTCTTTTTACCGAAGAAGATTCCTGAACCATAGCTTCTTCCAGCTCGTCATCTTTGCCTTTTTCTTCTGAAGTTGCAGCTGAAGTCTTTTCCTCTTTATCTGCTGCTTTTTCTTCGGCGTAAGCTTTGCCGCTTTTGGCCTCTTCCTGGATCTTTTTTTCTTCTGAAGTTTCCTCTGAATGCTCTTTCTCATCTTCGGAATGATCAGAGATCAGGTCTTGTGATTCTTTAGAAGCCGAAGCTTTTTGAACCGATGATGTTTCCTTCAGCATCGCGTCTTCCAGCTCATCTTCTTTTTCAGCCTTCACGGGTTTTTCTTCAGCAGTCTCTTTTTCTTCAGGTTTATCTGGGTTTTGAGTGTCCTCAACAGGTTTAGAAAATGATTGTTCATCAGTTTCGGGCGCATCGGGCTTACTTTCTTCCTTTCCAGTATCCTGACTCTGCTGCGGATTGGTCATTTCTTCCTTCGAAAGCTCTTTCTTCTTGTTTTCATTTTCTTGTTGAGACATATCTTTCAATGTTAGGGTTCTTTAAAACTTAATAAGGCTGAAAGATAACAACTACACCAAAATTGGGCAAGGCTTTGCCCTTATTTGTAATGAGAATGGGCTGGTAAAAAGAGAATTTAGCTATTCCAGATTGCCCAGGCTTTTTCGGCCTGCAGCTCCAGCATACGCAATCCATTGACAGTAGCGGCGCCTCTTTCTGAAGCTTTTTTCATCAGCGCAGTGACCGGCGGATTGTAAATAAGATCGTACACTAAATGCTGTTCAGTAATCCCTTCGAATGGCAGCGCCGGATGCTGTTCGATCTTCGGAAAAGTTCCAAGAGGTGTGCAATTGATGATAAGAAGATATTGCTGAAGAAGCTTTTCGTTTAACTTCTCATAACTTAGTTTTTCGCCATCTGCAGTGCGGGAAACGAATTTGTATTCAATCCCCAGTTTTTGCAGGGCAAAAGCCACGGCTTTCGAGGCACCTCCGGTTCCAAGAATAAGTGCGTGAGTATGCTCTTTTTTCAGGAAAGGCTTCAGCGATTCGATGAAGCCGTAATAATCGGTATTGTAGCCGGTGAGGCTGCGGTCTTCTTCGATTTTCACGGTATTCACCGCGCCAATTAGCCGCGCATCTTCGTCGAGCCGGTCCAGGTAAGGGATAATGGCTTGTTTATACGGAATGGTCACATTGAAACCTCCGGGATTTTCTTCAGCTTTAAAGACCCTCGGAAAATCACCAATTTCAGCCAGGTCGAAATTGCGGTATTCCGCAGAAATTTTTTCCTTTTCGAACTTCTCTGAAAAATACTTTCGGGAGAAGGAATAGTCGATGTTCTTGCCTATGAGTCCGTAGGTTTTCATTGCTTCGAATTCTTTTTTTCATACCAGGCCAGGCCAAGCACGATAAAGGCGCCAACAGCTATAAAGAAGATAGCCAGCCAGGTTTGAGCCTCGCCAAGATGTGGCCAGTATCTGTGATAATCATCTATAACAGGATGGCCCATCCGGTCCATAAGAATATTTCCCGCGGAATTTTTCTTGAAGATCTTCTCTTTCCACGGCCATACCACGCCAAGCGAGCCGATGATAAAGCCTATTATTGCTGAAAATGTGTCTTTCTTGTAATGCTTCAGCACATATCCCAGCAGGTGTGACAGAAAGACCAATCCCGCCAGTGAACCGACTGAAAAAACGATCAATACCTGCAGCAGACGCATACGTTCATCATCCTGAAAAAAACTCCAGTCCAGGGTAACAATATCGGCAAGGGTATCGTACAAGGCGTTCACCGAGTCGACCAGGAGGAGCACGTAGTTTCCTAACAAGATCAGCACAAAAGAGCCGGAAAGACCGGGGAGCGTCATGCCGGAGACGCCAATAATTCCGCAGAAGAACACAAACCAGAGATTGTCATTTTCCCGGGCAGGTTCTAAAAAACTGATGGCCGCCCCGGCAATAATACCCAGGACCACGAACAATATGCTGCGCCGGCTCCATTCCTCAAAATCCTTACTGATGTAATAGATCGAGCCGATGATCATTCCAAAGAAACCGGCCCAAACATACAGCTCAAAATTTTCGATGAGATAATCGAGCAATTTTGAAACGCTGAAATAGCTGATCACCATCCCCAGGATGAGCAGGCCCAGGAATTTGCCGTTCAAATATTGATAAAGACTTCGAAACCTCCCGTTAATGAGGAGCTTTAAAGCCTTAAGATTGATTTTCTGAAGAGAATAGATGAATTCTTCATAAAAACCCGCAACGAACGCGACAACACCTCCCGATACTCCGGGAACTTTGTTGGCCGCACCCATGGCCAGTCCTTTTAAGACCAGGAGCACCTTATCGGTAAGGGTTCTAGTCTGCTGCATGGGCTTTTTCGGGTTGTGGGGTAGCGAGTTGTTCCAGGAGAATGATCAGGAAGAATCCTGCCAGCATAAGAGCTATGGCAAAGGCTAGTTGGGGAGAGCCGTCAAAATTCCACGGCAACACCGAACTTTCTCTTATCACCATTTCCTTGTCGCCAAAAGTAGCTGTTTCCAGCACCTCTTTCCAGGGCCAGATCTTATTGAGGGAACCGGCAATAAAACCGGTGAGGGCGGCCAGGGTAATGCTCGTGTAATGTACGAACAGCCATTTCAGGATCTTTGAGAAACTTAGCAGCCCGAATACGGCGCCCAGGGCAAGAAAGCCCAATTTGGCGAAATCGAAATTATGAGCGGCTTCGGTCACGGTTTTGTAAGCTCCCAAAAGCACTAAAATAAAAGCACCTGAAATTCCGGGGAGGATCATGGCGCAAATAGCCAGCGCCCCGGCAAAAAACATAAATAAAGGTCCCGAATTTGTCGCTCCCATTGGCGGAAGTGATACAATATACCAGGCTAGCACTGCGCCTAGCAGAAGCGAAAGGATCGTCTTGAAATTCCACCTTGGGATTTGCTTCGCGACAAACCAGATACTTGCCAGCACCAGGCCAAAGAAAAAGGACCAAATGAGTACGGGGTGATTTTCCAGCAGATAGTTCATTAGCCTCATTAAGGTAAGGATGCTAATGAGAATTCCGCTTAACAAAGCCACCAGGAAATTTCCGTTGAATTGTTTCCACATGGCGCCAAAGCCTTCTTCCTTCCAGGTTTTAAACAAAGAAAGATCTACGCCGCTAATGGAGGAGATCAGTTCTTCGTAAATTCCGGAGATAAAAGCGATGGTTCCTCCCGAGACACCCGGGACCACATCGGCCGCTCCCATGGCCATTCCTTTGAGGGTGATGGTAAGGTAATCGAGAAAGCTGCGCTGCATGCTGAAAAATTAAAATTCCGTCAAAGTTAGCAAAATAACTAAGAGAGATTTGAAAAGGAATTTATAATTTCCTGCACGCTTTTTCTGTTAAAAATTTTTGGGAAAAGTTCTTCGATAATGATCGAATATTCGGCGTCTATCCGCAGTCCGTTCTTGAGGTGGTAGTAAGCCTTGTCTCCATCATTGAGTGAGAAATACAGGCCTGCCAGTCGGAATTCAATTTCGGCTGTCTCAGGATAAAATTCTACTGCCTGCAGCAAATTCTGAACCGCCGCCTCATACTCTCCAATAGCGATCAGGATGTCGCAACGCTTCACCCAGGTTTCCAGCTCGTAATTTCCAAGATCGAGGCTCTTTTTATAGCCATATTCGGCTTCTTCGTAAAATTTGAGCCTGGTGTTGATCTTCGCATAACGTTTCCAGTACAGCACGTTCTCCTCGTCTATATTAAGAGCTTTGTTGATGTAATACAAAGCCTTCTGGAAATTGCGCTTTCTGATGTAGAAATCGGTGATAGCGATCCAGCCTTTGTCAAGCAACGGATCTTCCTTCACGGTTTTTCTGTAATGTTTCAACGCCTGTTCATCGAGTCCGATCTTTTCGAAACATTTCCCGATGCGCAAATAGGCGAAAGAAGTTGGATCGTCCAGCTCAAGAGTGATCTGGTAATTCTCGATGGCCTCGTTAAAGCGCTTCATCTTTTCAAGCACCTTGCCTTTTTCCATGTAGGCGCCAATAAAATATTCGTCGCTGATGATAGCAAAATCGAAAGCAGCAAGAGCCCTTTCGTAATCCTTCAGATCAAAATACTGTTTTCCCACCTGGTGCCAGGCCACCTCGCAATATGGGTTCTTATCGAGGTACATGTTCAGATATTCGATGGCTTCTTCCTTTTGCTCAAGAAAATCGAAGCAGTACATGATGTTGTACAAAGCAGAATAATCTTCTTCATCTGCTTCAAGACATTTCATGAAGCTGTATTTGGCATTCTGGAAATCTTCGAGGAACAGGTATTCCATTCCGATCAGGGAAAAGATCTCGGCCTGTTCATCGGTTACGTCAAGGGCCATTTCCAGAACCTTGATAGCTCTTTGATGCTCATCGCGCTTAGAAAATATCTGGGCTTTTTGGATATATATTTCTTCGTTGGAAGATTCGAGGTTTTGAAGTTCATTCAACAATCCGTCAGCAAGATCAAGCTTGTCTTCAAACACAAGTATTTCGACCTGGAACAGCTTGAGGTTTATCGAGGAAGGGTGCTGAGTAAGACCCATCTTTATTGCTTTCTTGGCCAATGCTATTTTTCCGTTCTCCAGGTAATGGTGAATGATGTTCTCAAACTCGTTTGAGTCGAAAAAAAGAACATCGTTGGTTTTTAGCATGGATTCGAAGCGGGTAAGCGAGAAATTGTTTTCGTCGTTCGGGCTAAAGTGCATACTCATGAGTATTACAGGATTTCTACAGTCTTAAAATTAATAAAGCATATCGGCGATTGGCCTTTTTCTTTATTATCTTGTTAACAAATTAATGAACAGCTACTGCAGATTATTAATTTCATTCAATACGTCAATAATAATGCCACAACCTTCTCTGATTTCTTCTTCGGAAATAGTAAGCGGAGGAGTGATCCTAACAGCTTTTTTCTCGAAGAGCAGCCAGAAAAGAATGAGGTCTTTTTCTTTGCTTTTCAATATTACCTGATTTGCGATCTCTTCGGAATCGACCATAGCGGCGAGCATGAGACCCATCCCGCGAATTTCTTTGATGAGCGGGTGGACCAGTAATTCGCGGAATAGCTTTTCCTTCTGAAGGCATTCTTCCATCAGGCTGGTTTCTGTGATCTCCCGAAGGGTAGCCAGCGCAGCTGCGGCGATTACCGGATTTCCTCCAAAGGTGGTGATATGACCAAGTTTTGGGTTGTCCATGAGAGTATCCATCAGTTCGGCTGAAGCGGAAAAGGCGCCAATAGGCATGCCACCGCCCATTCCTTTGCCCATCGCCACAATGTCAGGTGTTACCTCAAAATTCTCGAACCCGAAGAGTTTTCCGGTGCGGCCAAAGCCCGGCTGAATTTCGTCCAATATCAGCAAGGCGCCTACTTTTTCACAGCGGGCTTTTAGTTTCTTTAGGTAATCTTTTTCCGGAACAATAAAGCCGGCGCCTCCCTGGATGGTTTCCAGGATCACGGCGGCAGTTTTGGCGGTGATCCTCGACAAGTCTTCTTCCGCATTAAAAGTGATATGTGAAATGTCTCCAATGAGAGGTCGGAAAGGCCGTTGCCTTTCTTCCAGACTCATCAGGCTTAAGGAACCCATAGTGTTCCCATGATAGGCGTTTCTTGCGGCAATGATCTGGCTCCTTCCGGTAGCCCGGCGCGCCAGTTTCATTGAGCCCTCAATCGCTTCGGTTCCCGAATTGGTGAGATAGGTCTTCTCGAGAGGATTGGGAAAATATTTTGCAAGTAATTTGGTGAGTTCCACGGCTGGTTGCTGAGCGTATTCGCCATAGACCATTACATGCAGATACTTTTCGGCCTGTTCCTGGATGGCTCTCACCACCCGCGGATGGCAATGACCGAGGCTGCAGGCAGAGACACCTGCCACAAAGTCAAGGTGTTTCCTTCCGTCGGTGGTATATATATAACTTCCTGAGGCGTGAGAAACTTCCAGCGCCAGCGGGTGAGGCGTTGTTTGCGCCTGGTATTTCAAAAAATCTTCTTTCAACTTGTTCCTCCTTCTTATTCTATTTGCACCGAATCCTTTTGCTGCGGCTTGGTTTGCAGGCTGTCCTGTGCTTTCTTCATTTCTTTCCTGACCTTAGTGCTGTCAGGATGCCTGTTCTGAAGGTCTTCTGGTTTGAGGCGGGAGTTTTCGTTCAGCAGCATTTCTTCGCCGTCCTTCCGCTCATCAAAAAATTCTTCCTGCTCCTCGGGCAACGGGATTCCTTTTATTTTTGTTAGCTCCGGCGGCGCCTGTCCCCTAAACAGATCTTCTTTGCTTTGCAGCCGTTCGTCGCCACGCCAGTTAAAACCTTTCAGTTCTCGGGCATTTTCCGGATAGTCCGGTTCGGGGGTAAGGGTGCCGTCCACATTATTGTAGTAATAAATATCGTTGATCTCCTGGTTCTGCATGATCATCCTGATCGAGCTGGAAAGGGTTTTGTTGATCCCTATCAGTTTCCCGTCGTCATTGCGGCTGTAATAAAGGGTTTCGGTATTTTTGTTGATATCGACCTGGTACAGTTCATTTTCTCTGAAAAGCCCAACCAGGGTCATTCCCTTTACTTGGTTGAAGCCTTTAATGCTGTCCTTCTGAATGAGAAAGGCATTGTTGAAAACCTTCAGGGAGTCGAGCTGTTCGGTTTCTGAATTGCTCTGCAGATAAATGGTATCGCCGGTCATCTGGCTCTCGCCGGACCAAAGTACCGGGCTACGGCGTTTATCGACCGAAGTAATTGGGCCGCTGCCAAGATTGATCATTTTGGTGAGGCCAGTTTTTTGATTCACGTGAACCGAATCGCATTTGCCGCTCATGTCGCTTTTGAAAAGCCGAACGTCATAAAAACCCCTGATGATCCGCTCTTCCGGCTTGCCGGTGATCATGATGGTGTCACTATGTATAAACAACGAATCCTGATCCTGAAGCGCCGCGGCTACCGCACGTTTGGTGATGAAGACCGAATCTTTCTCACGATAGACTTCGGCGTAATTTCCGGTGACCAGACTGTGATTAATAGTGTCAGTAACTTTGATATTATTGGTTGCTGAAGCAAAATGCCTGTCTCTGTTAAAGTAAAGACTATCGCCTTCCACCCGCCGGTTATCATAATCGATGCGGGAATTCTTTACGAAATATCCTGAATCTCCCCGGGTATCATAGAATCCGCGTTCGCAATACACGGTGCTGGTCTCGCTTTTTATGGTAGAAGGCCCGTAGAGATAGGCATTTCCGGTTTCTGAATAGAAATCGAGCTGCTGTGAATTGATAACATAATCGGGATTGGTAAGCTTAACATCGGTAACAAAAGAGTATTTATCCTGATCCATGTAATACCGGCCCCCAATACTGGTGAGCACACTGGCCGTATCACGCACGGTACCGCCGCCTCGGTAATAGGCTTCCTGTTTTAAGCGGTCAAAGAAGAGGCTGTCTGTTTGGAGTGTGGTTTGTGGTCTTTTCATTACCACATCTCCGCTGGCGAACGCGAATTCGGTGGTACCGTTGTATTCAGCGTAATTGCTGGACATGCTTACCGTATCTCCTTGCTCCATTCTTACATTTCCGTAGGCTTTAAAAAAGTTATCCTGGTTATAAAAAGCTGCCAGATCACACCACACCTCAATCCCTTCATGGGTGAAATGTACCTGATGCTGAACCTTATACAGCACGATGGCGCCCGGATATTTTTCTTCCTGTTTTTCCTGGCGATCACTTTCGTATTTAATCTTGGTGGCCTGGGCCTGCAGAAATGACAGGCCAGCCAGGAAAAAGAAAAAGCTTAAGATGAAATTTTTCAAGCTATAGAAATTTTCATCAAAAATAGCGAAAATCGCCTGAACTCAAGGATGTGCTTAAAAAGAAATCGTTTAGCCTCAGGAGACCCTATAAAAAACTGAATCGGTTTCCCTCGCCTTTGATGAGCCTGAAACCTGACGGTTGCCTGCCTGTTCTTAGTTCAGAATTCTTAAATCTGTGGTTTGTTGTGAAAATAAAAGGCCGGCTTCTTAATGAAACCGGCCTTTCTTATCTTAAGGAAGATGTAATCATCTTCTGATAGTCTGTTTTCTGTCTGGTCCTACGGAAACAATAGAAATCGGCACTTCCAGTTCTTTTTCAAGAAAATCAACGTAGGCATTGAATTCTTCAGGTAATTCTGAAGCTTCAGTCATTTTAGTGAGATCGGCGTCCCAGCCTTTCATTTCGGTGTAAACCGGCGTTACGTTTTCAGCTTCGATATTGTAGGGGAGATGGCTGATTTCTTTTCCGCGGTAATTGTAAGACGTGCAAACCTTCAAAGTTTTAAATCCGCTAAGCACATCTCCTTTCATCATGATGAGCTGCGTGATCCCGTTGATCCTTACTGCATATTTCAAGGCTACCAGATCAAGCCAGCCACAGCGGCGTGGTCTTCCGGTAGTAGCGCCAAATTCATTTCCTACACGGCCCATGGTCTCGCCGTCTTCATCAAAAAGTTCGGTAGGGAAGGGGCCACTGCCCACACGGGTAGTATAGGCCTTGAAAATTCCGTAGGCTTCTCCAATTTGGTTGGGTGCAACTCCAAGTCCGGTGCAGGCGCCTGCAGCCGTAGTATTGGAAGAAGTTACGAAGGGATAGGTTCCAAAATCGATGTCGAGCAAAGAGCCTTGTGCGCCTTCAGCGAGAATGGTTTTTCCGTCTCTCTGCGCCTGCTGCAAATATTCTTCACTGTCTATAAAAGTGAGTTCCTTCAGGGTTTTTACGGCATCGTAAAACTCTTTTTCCAGCTCCGCAAGATTATACTGCACGTCCACATCGTAGAACCTGATCATTTTCTCATGCTTGTTGGCAAGGCTGCGGTATTTTTCTTTCCAGTCATCCAGTTCAAGGTCACCCACACGAATTCCGTTCCTTCCGGTCTTGTCCATATAAGTAGGCCCGATTCCTTTTAATGTAGAACCGATCTTGGCCTTCCCTTTGGAAGCTTCCGAAGCAGCATCTAAAAGCCGGTGAGTAGGAAGAATAAGGTGAGCTTTTCGGGAGATCAGCAATTTCGATTTGTAGTCGATATTGTGTTTGCTAAGATTGGTCAATTCCTTCTTAAAAATCACCGGATCTATCACCACTCCATTCCCAACGAGATTTACACTGTTCTCGTGGAAAATTCCCGAAGGAATAGTATGAAGCACGTGTTTTTGTCCGTCGAATTCAAGCGTGTGTCCGGCATTGGGACCGCCCTGAAAACGTGCGATAATGTTATATTTTGAGGTGAGAACATCAACTATCTTTCCTTTGCCTTCGTCGCCCCACTGGAGACCGAGTAGTAAATCTACCGCCATGAAATAATTTGGTTAATTGGTTGTTTTCTTGTTGCCGTAAAAATATAAAGAATGTTTGGTTATCTCGATATCAAACACTTCTTCAATGGTTTGTTTTATGGATTGAATGCGCGGATCGCAGAATTCTATGACTTCTCCGGTATCGGTGAGGATCACATGGTCGTGCTGCCGGTCAAAATAGGATTTTTCATATTGTGCCTGATTTTGCCCAAACTGATGCTTCCTTACGAGTCCGCATTCCAGGAGCAATTCTATGGTATTATAAAGCGTGGCACGGCTCACGCGATACTTTTTGTTCTTCATTTTGATGTAGAGCGACTCTATATCAAAGTGATCGTCGTTATTATAGATCTCCTGTAAAATAGCAAAACGTTCTGGTGTTTTGCGATGACCTTTGTCTTCCAGGAACTTGGTGAAAACATTTTTCACCACCGCCTGGTCGTTTTTATTTACGACTTTCTTGCTCATAAGTGTTGCAAAGTTATACGATTATTCACGGGTGACCTTATCGATGCCGTTAATTTTTTTGAGCCTGTTGATGATCTTGGTCAAAATCGAATTGTTCTTGACAATCAGGGTGATCCTTCCGCTAAAAACACCATCGACACTCTCAAAATTGATCTTTTTCATGTTCACGTTGAGGTTGCTGGAGATCTCTTTTGTGACTTCACTCACCAGGCCGAGATTGTCAATTCCGGTAAGTCTCAGCACCGCTTTGAAATCTTGTTGTGACGAATCGATCCATTTCGCCTGAATGATGCGGTAGGCGTAATTGCTCTGTAGCTGAATAGCATTCGGGCAGTCTTTTTTATGGACCTTGATGCCTTCGTTCACCGTCACAAATCCGAAAACACTGTCTCCCGGAATGGGATTACAGCAGTTCGCGAGTTTGTATTCCAGGGTTTCATCTTCGTCTTTCCCGAAAACCAGCTGATCGTACTTCGCTGTAATTTCATCTTTGTTCAGATCTTCTGAAATTACAGGTTTTTTGATCTTCCTCTTGATGTAGCTTACCAAAGCATTGCTCCGTGAAGACGAAAACTCCTTCAGTTTCTGGTTGTCGATCTTGCCGATTCCCACTCTATAAAAAAGATCCAGACTGGTCTTCAGGTGGAAATGAACCACCAGTTCGTTGACAGTCTTTTCATTGAAAGGAATCTTCTGGGCCTTCAGTTTTCTCGCCAAAACAGCTTTTCCTTCTTCGGCAATCTCCTTTTTCTCGTCTTTTAAGGAAGATTTGATCTTTGCACGAGCCCTTGCCGTGGTCGCATAATCGAGCCAGTTGATGTTGGGCTTGGCATTATCAGAAGTGATGATCTCTACCTGGTCGCCGCTCTTTAGCTCATGACTCAGCGGCACCAGCTTGTTGTTTACCCGGGCTCCGCGGGTGTGAGAGCCTACTTCTGTATGAATGCTGAAGGCGAAATCGAGCGGGGTAGAACCCTTCGGAAGCGACTTGAGATCTCCCTGCGGAGTGAATACGAAAATTTCCTTCGCATACAGGTTCAGTTTGAACTGCTCTACAAAATCCACAGCGTTTATATCCGGGTTCTCCAGAGCCTCCTGAAGGCGGTTCAGCCATTCTTCAATTCCCTGTTCTTCCTTAGCACTGCCGTGTTTGTATTTATAATGTGCCGCATAACCTTTCTCGGCGATCTCGTTCATGCGTTCACTTCTTATCTGTACTTCGACCCACCGGCCTTTGGGGCCCATTACGGTGATATGCAGGGCTTCATACCCAGTGGATTTTGGCGAAGAGATCCAGTCCCGGAGCCGGGTAGGATTCGGCCTGAAATGATCGGTTACGATGGAATAGATTTTCCAGGCAAGGAATTTCTCCTGATCGGGAGTGCCCTTGTATATAATACGGATCGCAAATTTATCGTAGACTTCGTCGAAGCTTACGTTCTGGTTTTTCATCTTGCGATTAATGCTGTAGATCGATTTTGGCCTTCCTTTGATCTCGTATTCAAAATCTTCTTTTTTCAGCGAATCCTGGATGACCTTGGAAAATTCCCTGATGTATTCATCCTGCTGCTCCTTGCTCTCCTTGATTTTGGTAAGGATACTGCGATATACTTCAGGTTCGGTATATTTCAGGCCGAGATCTTCAAGCTCGGTCTTTACGTTATAAAGCCCAATCCTGTGGGCCAGGGGAGCATAGATGTAGAGGGTTTCCGAAGCAATTTTCACCTGCTTGTCGGGCCGCATCACATCCATGGTTTGCATGTTGTGCAGCCGGTCGGCGATCTTAATGATGATCACCCGAATATCGTCGTTCAGAGTGAGCAGCATTTTCCGGAAGTTCTCTGCCTGCAGCGAAACATCCTTGTCCTTTTTAAGGTGGGAGATCTTGGTAAGACCATCAACAATTCGCGCTACGGTAGAACCAAAAAGACGTTCCAGGTCATCCAGGGTGTAGGCAGTGTCTTCCACTACATCGTGGAGCAGGGCAGCCGCAATAGATGTCGCGTCCAGCCCAATTTCAGCAGCTACGATCTTGGCTACAGCAATGGGGTGGAAGATATAGGCTTCGCCCGATTTACGGCGCTGGTCTTTATGGGCATCTACGGCCGTATCAAAAGCTGAGCGTATCAGCTTTTTATCTTCATCGGTAAGGGTTTGATAACTTATACGCAGCAGCTCCTTATACTGCCTTGCTATATCCTTATTTTCCTTCTCAATTGCTGCTTCTGTCATGATTTAAAAGTACGATTAAGATTGTAAAGAAACAACTACAAACTTCCTCTCAAATTGCGAAAACGCTGCAGTAAGGTTGGATGTGAATAATGTACAAAAACATAGGATCTATGCGGGGTGAGATTGCTCAGGCTGTTCCTCGAAAGTTTTTTCAGGCTGGAGATGAGCGCGCTGCCATCATAGGTGCTTTTGGCGAAATTATCGGCCTGATACTCGAATTTCCGACTCAGATAATTCATGATAAGTCCTGTTACTTCTGAAATCGGGCTGTACAGAATTCCGAAGGCGATAAGACCAATATGGAAACTCGGTTTTGCCACTCCCAGTGCAGCTGAAAGCACCGGGCTGCCCACAAATAAGGAGAGTAGCCATAGCGTAAAGCCGGTAGTGAGAACGGAAGCAATCAGATTGACGATAATGTGGTTCTTTTTGTAATGTCCCACTTCATGCGCCAACACGGCCACGATCTCATCTTCCTCAAGATCATTAACCAGCGTGTCGTAAAGGGTGATTCTTTTTTCGCTTCCGAAGCCCGAAAAATAGGCATTGGCCTTAGTACTTCTTTTAGAGCCGTCGATCACGAAAATATTGTCCAGTTTAAAGCCGACGCTACGGGCATATTCCTCGATTTTGCTGCGCAGTGATCCCTCTTCCAGGGGGCTCTGCTTATTGAAAAGCGGTACAATGAGCTTTGCATAGAACATGTTCATGACTACGGCAAAAGCCGCCACCAGGATCCAGGCGTACCACCAGAAATTCTCCCCTGCGACCTGGTAGAACCAGACGATAAGCGCCAGGATAATTCCGCCAATAATAGCCATCATTCCGAGTCCCTTCAGTTTATCGAGAAGGAAGATTTTTTTAGTGGTTTTGTTAAAGCCGTATTTCTCTTCGATCACAAAGGTGCTGTACCAGGAAAAAGGCGTCATGATAAGATCGCTGCCCAGCATAATAATTCCGAAGAAAATAAGCGTGATGATAATAGGATTATCTGAAATGCTTCGCGCTATCTGATCTACAAAGGCAAATCCATCAAAAATAAAGAAGGCGAGCGTGAGCAAAACCGAAAAAGTAGAGGTGAGCAGACCAAACTTGTAGCGTTCCTTTTTATAGCGCTGTGATTTCTCGTATTCCTCAGGATTGTAAACGTCTTTGAGTTCGGCTGGAATGGGATCGTCAAAATGTCGGGCATTGAGCGCGTCCAGGATCTTGTCTATGATGAAATCTACGACGATGATGCCTATGATGATGTAAAATAAAGTTTCCGGATTCAATTTTCTTTGTTTTGATAATAATTCTGAAAAGATAAACTTTTAGCTCCAACTTCTAACCTCGAAATCCTCTTTGCCTTTTCGCTTCAAAGATCAGGATGCCGGCGGCCACTGAAACATTCATGGAATCTATCTGGCCGCTCATGGGAATGATGATATTTTGCGTGGAATTCTGAAGCCATTCTTCGCTAAGCCCGGTAGCCTCGGTACCTACCACTATGGCCGAAGGGCCTGTAAAATCAACTTCATGATAAGGTTTCGAGGCCTGTAAAGCTGCCGCATAAATCCCAATGTTTTGTCGGTTGAGGTAGGAAATAATTTCAGTGGTGCTGCCGCTGGCGATTTGGTTGGTGAAAACACAGCCTACGCTGGAGCGGATGATATTGGGATTATAAAGATCGGTTTTAGGATTGGCCAAAATCACGGCGTCTACCTTCGCAGCATCTGCCGTTCTCAGGATAGCACCAATATTCCCGGGTTTTTCGGGTGCTTCGGCAACGAGTATCAACGGATTTTTACTGGAAAATTTCAGTTCTTCCAAAGCCGTGTTTCGGGTTTTAAAAACAGCGATTAGGCCTTCGGTGCTGCCCCGGTAAGCCAGCTTCTGATAGACTTCCGCAGAAATTTCTATAATTTCGGGCTGCCCAGGCACATCTTCAATTAATTTCTGAAGCTTTTCTGCGGAAAATAATTCGTCGCAAAAGAATAAACGTTCAGGCTGAAATTGGCCTTTTAGGGCGAGGTTTATTTCCCGGATACCTTCCACCGGGAAAGCGCCTTCTTTTCTCCGGTTCCTGGATTTCTCCTGAAGCTGAAGCAGATTTTTTATTTCCGGATTGCGGGCGCTGCTGATTTTTTTAAACATGCCACAAATATACTAAAGTGGATGCTTACCTGAAGGAGACTCAAAACGGAAGAAATACCGCCCGAAAAAGTTAAACCTGACTTAAAGTTGGGCCACAGAGCCTGCTGAAAGGCCTTTCCGTTTTTAGAAACAAGAAAAATGGTTTAAATTAAATGAGAAAAAATTAAACAAATGAAAAAAGAGAAAAATTCAACAAGCGATTTTCTGTCCCGAACAACGTGGGCAGCGGGCTTTATCTGTCTGTTAATGATGCTGAACAGTTGCGCTAAAAGAGTGGTTTTTCCGGCTTCTGAAATGGTGCCCGCAGCTAAAGCGGTAGTGCAGATCGATAAATCGAAGAATGCGAATTACAACATAGCCCTTAAAGTGGAAAATCTGGCTGAACCGGAGCGACTTACCCCTTCCCGAAAATATTATTCGGTATGGATGGAAACTAAAAAACATGGTACGCTAAATATTGGGAATCTCAAGGTAAACAGAAAGAGTAAGGCTTCTCTCGAAACCGTCACTCCCTATGAGCCCATCCGGATCTATATCACCGCAGAAGATAAGCAGGATCCGGGCACGCCTTCTACGCAGACCATTCTGAATTCAGAAGATTTTAAAGTGTAGAAGTTGCTTTTAGATAAGTTGAATTTCTAAAAGATGCTTCGAAAACCGGAATTAAAAACTGCTGTCGACGTCTTCAAAATAATTCACCAGCAGGGCGACCACATAACTGTAGCTCTTCATGCCTTCGGTTTGGTTGTTGGCGATGAGAAAGCGGTTGTAGGTAGCCTGGAATAAGGGCTCCAACGGATTTTGATGTTTCATCCAGAATTCGTTTACTTCCAGGTAATTCTTTGTCACGCCGGGATTGATGGTTTCTGAAAGACTTTTTGTTTTCTCAGGATCACGCCGGTACAATTCCGAGAGACAATAGCTAAGGGCAAAGGTGAAGCCGGAATAGCGGAAGTAAATATCGGGATGGTTCATTGTGGCAAGGCAGGCGATAAAATTAGCCTCATTTTCTTTGGCAAATCCTAGCTGATGCCCCACCTCGTGGCTCGCGGTAGTCGGAATTCTGTAGGGAACAATGATGGTGTTTACCTGGGCCTCATTCGTCAGCGGATTCAGATAACCATTAAAGCCCATATAGGAAAGCGGAATGCTGTAAAGCGATCGCTTCAGGCTTTCTCCATTGTAGGCGAGCTCAGGAAAATCCCGGCTGATGTGCGCATAACCTTCAATGGTCTTGTCTAAGAGCTCTTGTTTTGTGTAAGGTATTTTTACCTTCAGGCTGTCATTCCCCGTGATCTCCACCTGAAGTTCATTTGATTTTTCGATCAGTTTTTCTGTAAGCTGGATAAGCTCTTCGGTAGTATATTCGTTATCGATGCCCAGGGATTTGTGCAGGGGAAGCCGGTAATAGTTGAACCCCCAGAAAATGTGGAAGCAGGCATAGATAATTGAAAGCGTGGCCATGGCTTCGATGATCCAGCTTTTGGGTTTCCGGAACCTGGTTTTTACTCTCTTCAGTAGCCACCTGATGAGTAGGATTCCGAAAAAAGCGTAGAGAAAATCGCCCAGAGAGAAGGGAATAATACCCAGCGTGCTTCTCATGACGCGCGAAATTAGCGGAAAAATACCCTTGCTGTACCAGTCTTCAACAAACATCGGGTGCCGGGCGATGATCCGTATGGCCATGATCTGCACCGGCAGGAGCAGGGCTAAAATGAGGCTTGCTTTCTTCTTCACGTCGCAAAAATACAATTTTTAGGCGGCTTCAAATTTCACATCTTAAGCAATTACCAATACCTTTGTGAATATACCAAATAAACTCACAATGAATGAAGAAATAAGGGCCCTGGAGCCCAACGCGTTATGGAAAAAATTTGCAGACCTGAATGAGGTGCCCAGAGCTTCCAAAAAGGAGGAGCGGGTGATCGAATTCATGAAAAACTTTGGCAATCGCCTCAACCTGGAAACCCTGGTAGATGATACCGGCAATGTGGTGATCAGAAAACCTGCAACAGCGGGGATGGAAGACCGGAAGCCGGTGGTACTGCAGTCTCACCTTGATATGGTGCACCAGAAGAACAACGACACCGACTTCAATTTTGAAACCCAGGGCATCAATATGTATGTTGACGGGGATTGGGTAAGAGCAAAAGGCACCACCCTTGGCGCCGACAACGGCCTGGGAGTTGCCACCATAATGGCCATTCTTGAAAGTGATGACATTGAGCATCCCGCGCTGGAAGCTTTATTTACCGTTGATGAGGAAACCGGAATGACCGGAGCTAAAGGCCTTGACTCTAAAATGCTTCAGGGAGAGATCCTCTTAAACCTCGATACTGAAGAAGACGACGAAATAGGCATCGGCTGTGCCGGGGGAGTAGATATTACCGCGATCCGCGAATATGAAGAAGAGCATACGCCAGAGAATTCGGTGGGATATGATATAAAAGTAAAAGGTCTTAATGGGGGACATTCAGGAATGGATATTATCAAAGGCCTTGGAAATGCCAATAAACTCCTCAACCGGGTGCTCTATGATGCGCACCGCGATTTCGGACTCAGAGTTTCCGAGATCAATGGAGGCGGTCTCCGGAATGCAATTCCGCGGGAAAGCCACGCGGTAGTGGTGATCGATAAATCTAATACCGACACCTTTCTGAATGAGACGCTGGTATGGATCAGGGAGATCAAGGAAGAATATGCCAGCCTGGAGCCCAATCTTGAGATAAGTATCACCGAAGCTGAAGTGCCTGCCAAGGTGATGAAGGTGGAGGCTCAGCAGGAGCTGGTGAAAGCCCTGGCCTCGGCTCACAATGGAGTTTATCGCATGAGTCCCGACATTGAAGGTCTCGTGGAAGCTTCCAACAATATCGCAAAAGTAGAGGTGAAAGAAGGAAAAATGGAGATCAACTGCCTTACCAGGTCTTCGGTAGAGTCTTCTAAAAAAGATCTTGCACATAGCCTGCAGGCAAGTTTTGAGCTTGCACATTTCAAGGTAAAACTTTCGGGGGAATATCCCGGCTGGGCACCTAATATGGATTCGGATATTCTGAAAGTGGTAGATGAACTTTACCAGAAGATGAACGGGGAAAAAGCTGATGTGGCAGCCTGCCATGCAGGTCTCGAATGCGGAATCATCGGAAATCACTATCCCGAAATGGATATGATCTCTTTTGGTCCTACCATTAGAGGAGCGCATTCTCCCGATGAACGCGCCAGCATTTCTTCAGCTCAAAAATATTGGAAATTCGTGTTGGAGATCCTGAAGAATATCCCGAAGAATTAAGTTCGGAATTGAGCAAAAAAAAGCCCCGTTTTCCGGGGCTTTTTTTATGGATAATAATCAAAGGGATTATTTCATGCTTTTGATATCAACCATTTCCAATTTGAAGATAAGATCGGTGTTGGGAGGAATTACTCCGCCGGCACCTCTTTCTCCGTACGCCAGGTGGCTCGGGATAAACAATACCGCTTTATCACCTACCTGCATTTGCTGCAGACCTTCCTTAAATCCAGGGATCATTGGTGCATCGGGACCATACTTGGTAGCCATTGGCCCGTAGCCGTTCTGGGCTGCTCTTGCTGCATTATAGATACCCATTTCTTTTGCAAGATCTTCCTTGTTGGTGTCAAAGATGGTTCCGTCGGCAAAGTAACCTTCATAGTTCACTTCAACCGTGTCGCCATTTTCGGGTTTAGGACCGTCGCCTTTTTCTTCGAAATAGATCTTAAGTCCGCTCTCAAGAGAATCGGCTTTTTTCTTCAGGCCTTCAAATTCTTTTTGGTTTTGAGCCTGAGCTTCTTCTTTGCGCTTTTCGGCCTCTTCATTTTCTTTCTGAATATCCTTCAGTTTATTTTCAAAAACTTTAGGTGCATCAAAGTTTTTGGCATCACTGCCTTTTCTGATGATATTCACTTCCTTGATCACGATGTCTTCCACGGGTTTGTCCATAGGGCCGGTTTTCACTTTTCCGATGGAATCTACCACGGGCATGCCTTCAACCACTTTTCCGAAGACCGTATGTCTTCCGTCAAGATGTGGAGTAGGGGCAAGAGTGATAAAGAACTGGCTGCCGTTGGTATCTGGGCCGGCATTGGCCATAGAAAGGATGCCTTTGCTGTCATGGCTCAGGCTGTCGGTGGTTTCATTAGGGAATTTGTAGCCCGGGCCGCCCGAACCTGTGCCGGTAGGATCACCACCCTGGATCACGAAACCATCGATCACGCGATGAAAGGTGAGTCCGTTATAGAATTTTTTTCCTTTGTAAGTACTGTCAACCATCGGGTTGGTTCCTTCGGCAAGTGAAACGAAGCTGGCCACCGTAATAGGGGTTTGCTTGTAGTAAAGTTCGGCGACAAAATTTCCTTTAGAGGTATTGAATTCGGCATACATACCGTCATCAAGATCAGGATATTTGTCATTACAGGCGAGTACTGAAAGTACCACCGCGAATAAAACGAGAAGATTTGTTTTTTTCATACTAATTATTGGATTCTGTTTTAGGTTCAGTTTTAATGGAATGAAGGGTGACTTTGGCCGAAATAGGAATATTGGTGCCTATCTTATTTTTATCGCCATAGTACCCGTAGGCTTTATAGGAAGGGAAAAAGAACGTAACAGTTTCTCCTTCCTTCATCAGTTTTATTCCTTGTCGCAGCCCGCTGAAAAGCTTCTCTTTGTCTACGGCATATTCCTTTGTTGGCTTTTCTCCTTCAGCATAAATAGGCTTTCCTTCCAGAGTGGAGATGCTGTAGTCGAAGACCACCACATCGCCAAATTCGGGAGTTTTGGTGTTGGTTGAGTCGGTGGATTTTTTGTTGTAGTAATAGTAAAATCCGTTGCTGGAACTCAAATATTCGGTGCTAGTATCTTTGTCGATAATATTCTGAATACGCTCTTCTTCCTTTGCCAGCAAATCTTTATTTCTCGCCACCGATTCATTGATGTACGATCCCGACTGCTGACTCACAGGCTGGCGCGCCTGGGGCGATTTGCAGGAGGCGAGAAGAATTAAAAACAGAATACCGATCCTTATTTTCATCTCGAAAGTTCTTCTTTGTATTCGGGCAGTAGCCGGTTAAATTTCACTACCGTGTCATTAAGGGAAAGTTCACTTTTTCCCCCGGCGGCATTAATATGGCCTCCGCCTTCAAAATGCTGCCGCGCGAAATCGTTCACCGAAAAATCGCCTTTAGACCTGAAAGATATTTTGACGATCCCATCGGCCTTGTGTTCTATAAAGATCACGGCAAAAATAATTCCTTCCAAAGATAATCCATAATTTACAAAGCCTTCGGTATCTCCTTTTCTGAAATTATGCGAATCGAGCTCCTCTTGTGAGAGGGTAATATAGGCCGTCCTGAAAAGCTGGTTCACCTTCAGGTTTTTAAGGGCTACGCCCAGTAACTGCATGCGGCTTTCGCTATTGGTGTCGAAAATATTGTTGTGAATGCGTGCATTATCGGCGCCTTTGTCTATAAGATCGGCCACCACGCGATGTGTAAGGCTGCTGGTGGAGCTGAAGCGAAACGAACCGGTATCGGTCATAATTCCTGCATAAAGGCAGGTCGCGATATCGGGGCTAATATTATGAAGACCATGTAGTTTTTCGATAAAATGATACACCATCTCGCAGGTAGAGCTCATGCTTGCATCGCTGTATGTATAATCGGCGTACTCGGCAGGTTCCTGGTGGTGGTCTATCATGATAAAGACCCCTTCTGAAGTCTTCAGCACTTCCTCCATCTGTCCGCCGGTACGCGAAAGATCATTAAAATCGAGGGTAAAGATGATATCGGCTTCAGCAATAAGATTCTCCGATTTCTCCCTCTGGCTTTCGTAAATCAGCACTTCTTCGCTGCCGGGCAGCCATTTCAAAAACTGCGGATAATCATTGGGAGAGATCACGTGCGTGTTGTGTCCTTTTTCCTTCAGAAAATGCCAAAGGCCAAGAGTAGAGCCTATTGCATCGCCGTCGGGGCCTTTGTGAGGAATGATCACTATATTCCGCGCCTTAGAAAGTTCGGCGGTAATCTCTAAAATAATCTTTTCTATCATAAATATGGGTAAAGATACAATTTATAAATCTTCCCTGTGCCAGCTGTGAATTTGCCGAAACACAAATCAACAAAAATTGGAGCTATTTTCTCCAATCCTGCTATCATTTTTTGTGTTGGTTGCGAACAAGGCTTCAGATTGACTGTAATTCCGGGCATTTTCACTTCCGAAGTAATCCGTAGAAAAAGGAAAGTATGGCCGTTTTTATTAATAATAACATAAACTTCTAATGGACTTGCATTTGGGCCGGAATTGGTTATTTTTGCACCAAATTTAAAAACCATAAAATGGCAGGAAATAGAACATTCACCATGATTAAGCCAGACGCAGTTGAGCAAGGCAATATTGGTGCAATTTTAGAACAAATTACCGCTTCAGGATTTAGAATTGTAGCGATGAAGCTTACGCAGATGACGAAAGATGACGCTGAGACTTTTTACGCGATCCACAAAGAGCGTCCTTTCTTTGGAGAATTGGTGGAATTCATGACCCGCGGACCTATCGTTGCGGCCATTCTTGAAAAAGAGAATGCTGTTGAAGACTTCAGAACCCTTATTGGCGCTACCAATCCTGAAGATGCTGCTGAAGGAACTATCCGTAAGAAATTTGCGAAATCTGTAGGTGAAAATGCTGTTCACGGAAGTGACAGCGACGAGAATGCACAAATTGAAGGTGCTTTCCATTTCGCTACGAGAGAAATGTTCTAAGCATTTCCCTGAATAGAATATAGGAGGCTGTCTAAAAATTCTTATTTCGTCAAGCTGAACTTGTTTCAGCTTCTCACTAATTTTGACTTTCAATTAGTTAAGATCCTGAAATAAATTCAGGATGACGTTTTATAGACTTTCTGGACAGCCTCTTTTTTATTTCTGAAATTCCCTGATTCTATTCTGCGGAAAAAACAGCGGCGGTTTTCCCGGCAATGAGGCTCGAGGCCAGGGCAACCTGGTTGATGTTCAGATGGTCGCGCCAGGAACTGGCCTGTTGATTTTTCTGAAGGCTCCAGAAATCCTCGATCTTGTCGGCTATGATCTGATATTCCTCAAATTCTGAAGATTTTTCTGCTGAGTTGCGAATAACCCGGAGGCCGAGGGAAAGTCCGCATTCCCTGAAGGCCAGTCGTTGCTCTGCTTGTTGCTGCGGAATAAATACCTTCTTGAATTTTTCCAGACTCTCCCTGCTTTCTTTCAGGAGTTTTTGAGATTTTACAGCATCAGGAAGTTCTACACCAGCTTTTTCCAGCAAAGCAGCTTTCCGCGCATTTAACAATAAGCCACCAATTCCCAGGGAATCGGAAGTGGTCCAGCTTTGATTGCTGCAGAGTTCTCTCAAATTATCGAGAAGAGGTTGGAATTCCTTCGTTTTCGAGGGAAGGGCCTGCTGCACACTTAGCGCCAGAATCAATCCTTCCAGCGGATCGTGAGCTCCCATACTGAATACGAGCGGCCTCGAAAGATCGGTGCTCATTTTCCAGTACATGCGCAGCTGGTTACCTTTCTTGTAAATGAATTTTTCTGAAGCCAATAGTAGCTCTGCCGCCCAGGTAGCATATTTTTCTTCGCCGCTTTCGCGATGCGCCTCCAGTAAAGCTGAAACCCAGCGGGTGAGATAGTGAAAATACTGTCCGTCGCGGTTCCATTCCTCTTGTTCGTGGTACGGCTGATCTTCCCGTCTTTCGGGCATCTCTTTTCCGATGCGCAAACCTGCCTTAGTTGGATGTTTTTCACCTTCTTCTTCGCTCAAGCCACTTATCCAGCCCTGGCGCGAATCCTCAGCATGATGTCTTCCCAGGTATCGGTGGACCAGGTCGATAAGCCTAAAGGCTCTTTCCTTATAAGTTTCATTCTGCAGAGTGCGGGAAAGGCCAAACAGGCATTGTACTGCAAAAGCGTCGGTCCAGAGATATCGGTTAGAAGGATCTCCGCCTGCATCGGTAAGGCCGGTGCGTTTACTATAATCGTCTATTAGTTCCCTGGCTTGCTTCAGTTTCTCTTCGGTCATTATCTTGGTTGTTTTTGCTGATTATTTTTGAGCCTCCCCGGTCATGGGAACAAAGCTGACCAGCAGGAGGGTTCGTTCTTTAAAGCTCTCTTCGCCGGTCCTTTCAATAGAAATGAGTCTCTGGTTGGTCTTCCCGACCGGGGCGAGTAGTTTTCCTCCGATTTTTAATTGTTGCTTTAGAGGGCCAGGAATAAAGGCCGGGGCGGCGGTTAAAATGATAGCGTCAAAAGGTGCCTTTTCAGGCCAGCCCTCATAGCCATCACCGTAGCGGGTGCTTACATTTTCTATTCCTGCATTTTCGAGGTTCTTTCGGGCCAGGTCTGTCAGCCATTCGATGATCTCTATGCTGTACACGTGTTTTGCGATGCGGGAGAGCACGGCAGCGTTATACCCGCAGCCGGTGCCGACTTCCAAAACGATATCATCCGGATCGAGCTGCAGTTGTTCAGCCATATAAGCTACAATATACGGCTGGCTGATAGTCTGATCTTCACCAATGGGCAAGGGGCCATCTTCATAAGCTTTTTCCTGTAGCTCTGCGGGCACAAATAGCGCCCGGTCCACTTCCCACATGGCCCTGATGACTTCAGGATCTTTGACCCCGCGTTTTTTAATTTGCTTTTCGATCATTTCTTCCTGCGTGGCATACATCTTTATTCTGCTTTGATCTTCTTTTAAAGTTAAAGAAATGAAATGAGAATGCCTGCTGGCTTAATGAAAATTGGCCGGTTTTAATATACTTTTAGAAAATAGGAAATTCGGTACAGGGATTTCTGTACCGGAAAAATTAAGGAGGGAGTTGAAAATCGTTGAAAAAGACTCTTACCTCAGGACAAGTTTTTTTACCAGGTCTTTTCCGAGTTCTTCGTTCAACATGCGAACTATCTTTTCTTTGCCGTAGCTGAGTTCTTCCCGCAACACCGAAGAGCTTAGCTGCACATAAAGAGTGCTGCCCTGTAGCTTAATGGCAGTGGTATATTTCTCGATTGCCGGGCCCATTTGGCTGTTCCATACATCTCGTACATTCACCTTGTCCAGTCCCTGCTGCAACTTGTTTTTATCGACAAATTCCCTTAGGACCTCGCTCAGACTCAGGTTTTCGTTATTTCTTTTTGCCATCTTTATCTTCATCGCTTAAGAGAGGAGTGAATCTATTGTAGTGATAGATCTTTCCATCCTCGTTTTTTACACTCAGTTTGTCATTTCCGGCGTGAATCACCGTCTCTTTCCATTTATCATAGGGAGTGCTGTAGTAAAGTCTGAGGCTGTCATCTTCAATTTTGGCTTCTATTTTTTCTGAATCCTCACTGGCAGTGTAGGTGCCATCGAGTTTAGGACGTACCTTTTTGCGGTAGCCTTTATTCCCGTCCATTTCAAAATAATCTACAATAGGATTTATCTGGTAATCCTTTACAGAATCCTTGGATACATCCACCTTTTCGATTTGCCAGTACCCGCTCAGGGATTTCAGTTGTTCTTCCGGCTTTTGTTTTTCCTGACAGCTCACCAGGAGGAAGATTCCTGCCAGTAATGTGAAGATTATCTTTTTCACAGTTTGAATATTTTATAAGATTGGTTACTCTGTTTTACGACCTCCTCGGTCCTTTCGGCGTGGGTGTCACTAATAAAAATCTGTCCCAGCTCATTGGTCGCCACCAGGGCGACGATCCGGGTTACCCGCTGCTCGTCCAGTTTGTCAAAAATATCATCGAGAAGCAGGATAGGATTAACCCCGCTAATTTCTTTAATAAAATCGAATTGTGCCAATTTTAAAGCGACCAGAAAAGATTTTTGTTGTCCCTGCGAGCCGAACTTCTTGATAGGATGCCCTTCGATCTCAAAGTTGAGGTCGTCTTTATGCGTGCCTACACTGGTGTATTGCAGCGCCATGTCCTTCTGCAGATTCTCTTCGAGCAGGGAAGAAAGTGAAGCTTCAAAAAGCTGACTTTTGTAAGTAATATTTACCGGTTCCTTATTTTCGGCAATATCGGCATATCTTTTATTGAAGATCGGAATGAACTCTGCCAGGAAAGCCTTTCTCTTTTCGAACAGGTTTTGGCCCAATTCCGACAACTGCATATTGTAGATTTCCAGGGTATCGCGGTCAAAGCTGCGATTGGCGGCGAAATATTTTAGGAGCGAATTGCGTTGCGCAAGGATCTTTCCGTAGTGAATAAGATCGTTGAGATATACATTGTCGCTTTGGGAAATGACCCCGTCCATGAATTTTCTCCGGGTTTCGCTACCCTCGATAATGAGGTCGCGGTCGGCCGGGGAGATAATGACCGTGGGAATAAAGCCGATGTGCTCGCTGAATTTCTCGTAGGGTTTGTTATTCCTCTTGATCACTTTTTTCTGACCACGCCGGGCACTCACCAGGATATTCTCCTCTTTTTCTTTCTTTTCGAAAGCGCCCTCAACTACAAAAAATTCAGCATCGTGATTGATATTCTGGCTGGTAATAGGATTGAAATAACTTTTTCCGAAGGATAAGTGGTAGATACTGTCCAGGACATTGGTCTTTCCCACGCCGTTATTGCCCACAAAGCAATTTATTTTTTCGTCAAATTCGAAATTAGCCGAATCCAGGTTCTTGTAATGGAGCAGGGAAAGATGTTTCAGAAACATAGGTTGCTGTTATTCAGCTGGTTTTTAGGTTAAAATTTGGGATACGCAAAACTTTGCGAATGACCCGAAATTATTGAAAAAATACAAATAATTTCTCTTTTAATTTTGCAGAAAAATTCTATTTTTGCCACGCATTAAACAGTTTTTATGGCAACGTATAAGAAAAAAGGCCGCAAGCCTTCTGGTAAAGAAGAGAAACAAAGAGCGGCTGAACAAGAATCAACAACAGCCGGAGTTTTTAACTCGTTAGACGAAGGTGCAAGCAGAACGGAAACCTGGGTAGCAGAAAACCAGAATTTCATCTTTATAATAGTAGGCTTGGCGATCGTAGTAGTTTTGGGTTATCTGGGCTGGGAGAGATTCGTTCAGGAGCCTAAAGAAACTGAAGCAGCCAATGAAATGGCACAGGCGCAGGATTACTTTGCTGCCGCCCTTAGAGCCTCAGGTACCGAGAGTGACTCTCTTTACAACCTGTCGCTAACCGGAGGAGAAGGAAAATACGGTTTTGTGGATATCGTAGATAACTACAGCGGAACTGATGCTGCTAATTTGGCAAAATACGATGCCGGCTTCGCTTATCTCTACACCGGAAAATATCAGGAAGCTATAGACTATCTTGAGGATTTTGACAGCGATGATCAAATCCTGTCTGCCCTCGCAAAAGGTGGTATAGGTGATGCTTTTATGCAATTAGATCAGCCTGAAGAAGCGCTGGGATACTATGAAAAAGCAGCTAAAATACGATCAAACGCTTTCACTACTCCTAAATTTTTACTGAAAGCCGCTATCACGGCTCTTCAGTTGAAGAAAGCTGATGATGCAGAAGGATATTTGACTAAGATCAAGGAGGAATATCCTGACTCTCCTGAAGCCGAAGAGGTACCTGTTTACCTTGGACAGGCGCAGGCAATGAAATAAGACTGTATGGCAACCGAAGGACATAATCTGTCGGAATACGATAAAAATACAATCCCAGACGCGAAAGGATTTCGGTTTGGGATTGTTGTTTCTGAATGGAATGACCAGATCACCGAAGGACTTTTCCGCGGAGCTTACGACACCCTGATTGAAAACGGGGTGGAAGAAAAAAAGATCCAGCGCTGGAATGTGCCCGGAAGTTTTGAACTGATCTACGGCTGCAAAAAAATGCAGGAGAACTTCGATATGCTCGATGCTATTATCGCTATTGGCAGCGTGATCCAGGGCGAGACCAAGCACTTTGATTTTGTATGTCAGGGTGTCACTCAGGGCATTAAAGATCTGAATGTCGAAAATGATATTCCGGTGATCTTCTGTGTACTTACCGATGAAAATATGCAGCAATCGATCGATCGTTCGGGAGGTCGGCACGGGAACAAAGGCACCGAAGCCGCTATTGCCGCTATTAAGATGGCGCAGCTCCGCAAGGATTCTCAGTTTTAAAATTATTTTTTATTCCGCAGGAAGCATCAGGAAGACAAATTCTGAAGCGGCACTATTATTGCTGAAGTTATTTTACTCAGACTTGCCTCGGTTTTTTGATGCTTTTTGAGTAAATTTGAAGTACCATTTTAAAGCAGCCATATTTTGAGAATCAACTTTTTGAAAACCAGGAAAAATACCCGCTATAATTACACTCCGCGTTATTATAAAGGGAAAGATACTGGTAATATTTACGAGTTCGATTCGAAATTCCATAAGTATAAAGATGCGACCAACGATATAGATTTCGGGTCTCAGTGGTCTTCTGCACGTCAAGACAGCAGGAACCGGGGGAACAGGGAAATCAACAAACGGGTCATTCTTATCATCCTCATTCTGCTTTTACTTTTCCTCTGGATCATAGATTTCGATTTGTCTATCTTTTCGAATTCTCATTAAATGAGTGATATCATTCAACTTTTACCCGATCATGTAGCTAACCAGATCGCTGCCGGAGAGGTTGTACAACGACCTGCTTCCGTAGTGAAAGAATTATTGGAGAATGCTATAGATGCCGGGGCTATGCATATTCAGGTGGTGATCAAAGACGCCGGGAAAACCCTTATCCAGATAGTGGATGACGGGGTGGGCATGAGCCTTACTGATGCCCGCATGAGCTTTGAGCGTCACGCTACTTCAAAAATAAAATCTGCAGAAGATCTTTTCAGCTTAAAAACAAAGGGATTTAGAGGGGAAGCGCTTGCTTCGATCGCGGCGATCGCCCATGTGGAGCTCAAGACCCGTCCCGAAGAGGAAGAAGTAGGCACCTGTCTTAAAATTGAAGGAAGCGAAGTGGTTTCTCAGGACGCCTGTGTGGCTCCAAAAGGCACCTCCCTTTGTGTAAAGAACCTGTTTTATAATATTCCCGCCCGCCGCAATTTCTTGAAATCAGACACGGTGGAAGCACGTCACGTAATTGACGAATTTCAGCGGGTGGCCTTGGCACATCCGCAGATCACTTTTTCGCTTTTCCACAATGGTAGCGAACTTTTTCAGCTGCCGCAGGCCAATTTCAGGCAGCGTATCACTAATGTCTTCGGCGGAAAAACGAATGAGAAGTTGGTTCCGGTAAACGAGGAGACCGATATTGTAAAGATTTCGGGCTTCGTTGGAAAGCCTGAATTTGCCAAGCGCAGCAGAGGAGAGCAGTTCTTTTTTGTGAACGACCGCTTTATTAAAAGTCCTTATCTTAACCATGCTGTTACGGCAGCTTTTGAAGGTTTGCTAAAGGAGAAGACCTACCCCAGTTATTTTCTTTACCTTCAGGTAGATCCGCACAGCATCGATATCAATATTCATCCTACCAAAACAGAGATCAAATTTGACGATGAACATGCGCTGTACGCTATTCTGCGCAGTGCCATAAAACATAGTCTGGGCCAGTTCAACGTGGCGCCGGTACTGGATTTTGAACGGGATTCGAACCTTGATACACCTTACGACTACAAGAATAAGGGAGCCGAAATTCCCAGGGTCGAGGTCGACAGGAATTATAATCCTTTTCAGGAGGAAACAAGGTCAAATGGAGGCAACAGCTTTGGTACAAAGGCTTTTCAGAAGAAGGAATTTTCGCCTTCCTGGGAGAGCCTGTATTCGGGAATGGACGGCGGAAGCAAAGGCAGCGAAAAAGATTTCAGAGAGATAGAATTCGAGAGTGAGGAGGTAACTGGCAGCCTTTTTAGCAGCAGCGAACAGGAGCCGGAGAAATCCACTTTTCAGCTTCAGAAAAAATATATTGTAAGCACACTTAAAAGCGGTATTCTTGTAATAGATCAGCACCGGGCGCATACGCGCATTCTTTATGAAGAACTGCTGAAAAATATCACTGTTTCGGCGGCGGTTAGTCAGCAGTTGTTGTTCCCGCTGAAGTTGCAGTTTAGCACCAATGAGGTGGAACTGTTGAAACAGATAAAGGAATCGCTGGAACAAACAGGATTCGTTTTCACCCGCTGGGAGAATGACGAGGTTGAGATTAGCGGAATACCGACAATGATCTCGGAAAGTGAGGTCGAAATGTTGCTGGAACAGCTACTTTCTGATCTGGAAAAAGATCTGCCAGATAATGGTTTTTCGCAAACCGACTTGCTGGCGCGGTCGCTGGCCAGGGGAATGGCCATAAAATCGGGTACTGTGTTGAACAATACCGAGCAGCAGCATATCGTAAACCGGCTGTTTGCGTGTAAGGAACCGGGATTAAGCCCATCTAACCGATCGGTCTTTGTGACCCTTACCGTAGATGAGCTCGACAAAAAATTCATGTAATGGGAAGAATCACAGAGACCGTAAAAATACTTCTTATCACCAATGTCATTTTCTTCATTGGAACTATGATTATAGGGGAGCCGGCCTTTCGGCTTTTCTCTCTCTATTTCTTTAAGAACGACAATTTTCACGTTTGGCAAATCCTGACCCACATGTTTATGCATGGCGGGTTTATGCATATTTTCTTTAATATGTATGCTCTTTGGGCCTTCGGAAGCCCTATCGAGCAAATGCTCGGGCAAAAGCGATTTATTTTCTTCTATTTTTCTGCAGGGATCGGGGCGGCTGTGCTGCACAGCCTGGTGAATTACTACCATTTTGAGGTAGATTACAACGCTCTGCTGGATGCCGGAATGAACCAGCAAGGGATTCAGAAATTGCTGAAGACGGGAGAATATTCAACGAGTATATTAAGTTCGGTTCCCAAGGATACCTTGCAGGACCTGTATATGAGCTATAACACACCGGCAGTTGGTGCTTCGGGCGCTATCTACGGAATTCTGGTTGCTTTTGGAATGATGTTTCCAAATGTGGAACTTTTTCTTTTATTTGTACCTGTACCGGTCAAAGCGAAATATTTTATTCCGGCGATCATTGCTCTCGACTTGTTTTCAGGGGTTACGGGCTACTCGCTTTTTGGCGGCGGAATTGCACACTTTGCCCACGTGGGCGGCGCCTTGTTCGGCTTTATAATGATGTGGTACTGGAAGAAAAACCAGTTCAATAAAAATCGGTGGGATTGATGGGAATAGGAGATAATTTAAGGTATAAGATCAGAATGGCGACGGTGGTTGAAAAACTCATCGGTGTTAATGTGCTGGTTTTTGTACTTTTTTTTCTTTTCAGAACTATCGCATTTCTCTTTCAACTACCTTCCGACTTCTTGTTGCAATGGTTTGTTTTTCCGAAGGAAATAGGAGAGTTCATTTATAAGCCGTGGACGATTATTACCTATTCTTTCCTGCACAGCGGAATCTGGCATATTCTCGGGAACATGCTTATCCTGTACTTTTCGGGCATGTATTTCCTCACCTATTTTTCACCAAGAAGATTGCTTAATTATTACTTCCTGGGAGTGATTATAGGAGCTTTGGTGTTCATGCTGAGCTACAATCTTTTCCCTGCTTTCCAGGCCACCGGAAGGTCTTACCTGCTTGGCGCCTCGGCAGGGGTAATGGCTGTCCTTATAGGGATCGCCACCTATATTCCCTATATGCGGATAAGACTGGTGTTGTTGGGAAGCCTGAAATTCTGGTGGATCGCTGCCTTCCTGGTGGCTCTGGATCTTATCCAGATCCCGATGGGGAATGCCGGCGGCCATTTGGCGCATCTTGGCGGAGCTTTGTTGGGGTTTGTCTATACCAAACAACTTCAGAAGGGAAACGACATAGGTGCCTGGTTTGGCCATTTAATGGATTGGTTTGTAGGTCTCTTTAAACCCGGGGAGAAAAAGGCCAAAATGAAGACGGTGTACCGCACCAAACAGAAACAAACGACCACTAAAACCTATAGCCATGCTACCCGCATGGACCGTGATGAAAAACAGAAGCGGGTGGATGAGATCCTCGATAAGATCAGCAAAAGTGGCTACGACAGTCTGAGCAAAGCCGAAAAAGACTTTTTGTTCAAGGCGGGAAAAGACGAGTAGATGAAGAGATTGAACTGGTTCGACAAATTTCTGTTCCTGCTGAACTTCCTTTTTGCAGCGGCCCTGCTGTTTACCTATTTGCTGCCTTACATTCCTCCCACCAGCTTTGCGTTGCTTTCAGTATTGAGCCTCACGGTGCCAATGTTGATCATTATTAACGTGGTATTTCTTATCTATTGGATGCTGAGGTTTAAAAGGCAATTCCTGTTGCCGCTTATAGTGCTGCTGCTGGGTTTTAACCATCTTACCTCCATCTATGAGATCAATTCTGATGAAGAGGATGCCTCGAATGAAGGCAATATGGATGTGATGAGCTATAATGTGCGGCATTTCAATGAAAATAAGATCTATGGCAATGAAGGAAAAATAGCAGAAGAAGTTGCTGATTTTGTAAAAAAACAGGATCCTGAAATTATGAATTTTCAGGAATATTATAAGGAGGAGGGAAAAGTGGCCGAACTCTTTCCGCATAGCTTCATAAAAATGAAGACGAAAAATGCCGAATTTGGGCTGGCGATCTTTTCGAAATATCCAATGATCCACAGGGTCTCTCTGGACTTCCCGACCAGCAGTAACAACAACGCGATCTATGCCGATCTGGTGAAGGGGAAGGATACGCTAAGAGTGATCAATGTGCACTTTCAATCCTTCAGCACAAAACCTGATATGAACAACATCGAAAGTGAGCATTCTAAAAAGGTTTTCCTCGGAATGGGGCAGACCTTTGCGATCCAGCAAGAGCAGATGGAGATGGTTCTGGACGTGATCATGGATTCTCCCTATCGGGTGATCCTGACTGGCGACTTTAATAATACCGCCTATTCCTATATTTACCGGAAATTGCGCTCTGCCGGGTACGGCCTGAATGATGCGTACAAAGAAGCAGGAAGCGGGTTCGGCCGCAGCTTCAATTTTAAATACTTTCCGCTACGCATCGATTTCATCCTCACCAGTGAAGGGATGGAAGTCAAATCTTTCAAGACTATGCGGGTCCTACGCTCAGATCACTTTCCTATCAAAGCAAGCCTTAAATTATAAATTGAAGTCGGGTTTATGCTCTTCGAGATATTGAAGCGCTCCCGGTCCCTGGTTGAAAAGAAGGTCCAAAATACTTAGATCGGGTATGAAACCATGCTTCGGCTCAAACACCTGGTGATAGCGCTCATTTTCAAGATGAAGTCCGCTTTTGGCATTTATTAAAGGACGTAGATCTTTTACATTTTCCGGGTGCAGAATGTATTCTGAAGTCTTTTCAAATTCAAGATCCAGCTGAAGGGCATCTGCGGCAAATTCCATACAATCATAATTGAAATCCATCAGGAATTTGTATTCGCTGTGATAAAGAGGAGAGATCTCATCTTCATAGAACTCAAAAAAAGGCGAAGTCTGGTAGGAAGCCTTTAGCGCCCGCCAGTGCTGTTGTTGCCAGTCGAATTCATTTTCTATCTGTACTTCTTTGTATTTCTGATGCCCCGCGCCTTGTATACCTAAAGCAGATTTGTGCTTTATGGGAACATTCAGGAGCAGCTTCCCGTTGGAATCGTAGATATACATCCGGTTCCTGTAAGTCTGTTTCTGATAGTTGTCTTCGTTCTCAAAAACCAGCTCTTCCGCCTGCGCTATAGCCACGTATTGTGAAATAGCACCAAAATAAGACGGGTGCATAAGAATCTTTTCCATAGAGAAATTTTTAGAAAAGAGGCTGTCTAAAAAATTCTTTTTTCGTCAAGCTGAACTTGTTTCAGCTTCTAATTAATTGTGATTTTCAATTAGCTAAGTTCCTGAACCTTCCTGTCGGCAGCCAGGTTCAGGATGACGTTGTATATATTTTTAAGACAGCCTCTTTCTTTTAAATTTTAGCTTTCTTCCCGACGTTTTTTGAAGTATTGCCAGGCAATAATGATAACCAACAGGATCAGAAAGTAGGGGAGAAAGGAAATTGGAGTTCCTTCGCCCTGCACCGTAGTGAACATTCGGTTCCACCGGATCTTGTCAAAGCCGCTGGCATTCTGGTCCAGGCTTAGCCAGATGAAAACAGGTTTTCCTACAATATGATTTTCCGGCACATATCCCCAATAACGGCTATCTTCACTGTTATTGCGGTTATCTCCCATCATCCAGTAATAATTCTGTTTGAAAGTATAGGAATCCGCTGGCTGGCCGTTGAGCAGCACCTGCGTACCGTTAAGGCTTAGCTTATTATCAATGCCCATTTCAAAACCTTCATACACCTCGATGATCCTTTTGTAATAGGGTATGGACTCGGGAGTAAGTTTTACGGTTGCTCCTTTCTTCGGAATATATACCGGCCCGAAAGAATCATTGGTCCAGGCATGTTTCCCATTGTTGGGGAAAAGCGCAGAACTACTTGTTTTAGACGAATCTACATATCTTTCTATCGAGGCGACATTCGGATGATTCCGGAACTTTTGGTAGTTCTCTTCGCTTAGCGCCCTGATAAAGAAAACATTGTTTTCAGGATTATAGGAAAATCCATCAGTAATATCATAGCGCTCATAAAGATACCGCGGATTAAAGCCTTCGCCTTTGGTCTTACCAATATAGGAATACTGTACCTTGGCCCGGCCCGGTAATTTCAGCTGCTGCCCGTTTACAAATACTCTACCGTCTTTTACCTGGAGGGAATCGCCGGGAATCCCCACGCATCTCTTGACGTAATTGGACTTTTTATCGATGGGTTTTGTAAAATGTTTTCCGGAGCGATCAAAGAATTGCTTCACCGTATCTACCGGCCAGTTAAAGACCACAATATCATTGCGTTCTACGTCTTCAAAGCCGGGCAAACGCATGTATGGGATCTGAGGTTTGTTCAGATAAGATTTAATACCTAAAAATGGAATAGTATCATGCACCATGGGGAAAGCCACAGCAGTTTCAGGAACACGCGCTCCATAGTGGAACTTGCTCACAAAAAGATAATCGCCAACCAGTAAGGTTTTCTCCAGGGAAGAGGTAGGGATCGTAAAAGGCTGCATGAAATAGGTATGCACAATGGTGGCTGCGATCACCGCAAAAAGGATAGAACTTATCCATTCTCCGGCTGCCGTACGAGGTTTCAGATCGCGGTCTTCAATGTACTTTACATCTGTCGCGTAGTTGATATAATAAATATAGAATCCGAGCGTAAGCACCACGAGCCAGGTATCGGCAGTTGAATGGCGACCAAAACTTCTGATCGTTTCTACCCAAACTACGGGGAAAATAATGAGATTCACTATAGGAATGAACATTAGAAGAACCCACCACCATGGGCGGTTGATGATTCGCATCAGGACTACGGCATTATAAACCGGTACCGCGGCTTCCCATGCTTTTCTTCCTGCTTTCTGGTAGAGTTTCCAGGTTCCAATAAAGTGTATTACCTGAACCAGTAAGAAAAACAGAAACCATTGTGTGAATGTCATAATTAAAATGTTTGCTGTTGAGTTAGTGTGAGTTTATGCTGATTTGTTACTGAAAATTATTCGAAAAGGCTTGAAAGCACATCCCTCATGGAGAAAACCCCTTGTTTGTCCTGTAGCCATTCTGCCGCTATAACCGCGCCTTTTGCAAAGCCCTGGCGGGAGTGTGCCGTATGCATGATCTCAATAGAATCTATAGGTGAACGGTAAGCCACGGTATGAGTTCCCGGCACATCGGCAATGCGTTTGGCATAGACAGGGATCTCATTCTTTCCAGCATGATCAAGCTGCCAGCCCGTCAACTTCTCATTTTCGGCCATGATCTGCTCGGCAAGACTAATCGCGGTGCCGCTGGGAGCGTCCAGTTTTTTGGTATGATGAATTTCTTCAACATCAACAGCGTACTCATCAAGGTTTTTCATCATGTGAGCCAGTTTTTTGTTCAGCTCAAAGAAAACATTCACGCCAATACTAAAATTGGAGGCGTAAAGAAAAGCCGATTCTTCTTCTTTGCAGATGGTAACAGCTTTGTCGTATTTGTCAAGCCAGCCGGTGGTACCACTCACCACCGGAATTCCATGTTTAAAGCAGGTGGTGATATTTTTAAAAGCAGCCTTTGGAATACTAAAATCAATGGCTACATCAATATCGGCTTTGTTCAGGTCGTAACTGGCAATATCGTCAGAGATCTTCAGCACGATCTTATGACCGCGGGCCACAGCAATTTCTTCAATCGTTTTGCCCATTCTTCCGTAGCCTAAAATTGCGATTTTCATTATTGATATTTTTTGTTTCTTCGGAATAAAACCAGCAGGAAATAAAGCATTTCTGTGATAATTAAAAGCTGTAGTTCAGGGAGAGTCCGTAATTGGTTTTTCCCGAAAAGTTGTTCAGATTAAATTGTGGTTTGAGAGAGAGGTCTTCATTCACGTTGAACTGTTGCAGATGCGCCGCCACGTTGGCATCTATGATATTCAGAATGTAAACTCCGGCGATCACCATCAACGAAATTTCCTTGTTTCGCTGGTAAAATTCCTGCGCCCTCTGCAGCCCGTCAAGCGAAATTCGCCCTTCAAATTCATCGGTTCGTCCCGCCAGCCGGTCTTTATAGGCGTTGCGGTAACGATCGTATTCATCGTCGTTGTTCAGGTAGAAATAAACACCCACGGCAAGTCCTCCGTAGGCAATGGGGATCTTCCAGTACTGCCCGTTATAAGCCTGCCCCAGGCCGGGCAATACAGCCGAGTAAAAAGCGGCTTTGGCAGGAGCCAGGGCATTATAAGGTTTATAATCCTGTTCTTTCACCACTTTCTCCTTCGTTACCTTGAGGTTTTCCGGAATCGTGTCCTTTTGGGCCGAAACTACAAAACTCAGCAACAGGAAAAAGCCTGTGAGAAGAAGGGACTTAATCTTCACCTTGAATCAGTTTTTTGATTCTGTTAAAATCTTCTTCGGAAGAGAACGGAATTGTAAGTTTTCCGCTTCCTTTTTTAGAAACCTTTACATCTACCTTCGCTCCAAGGTATTCTGAAAATTCCTTGATCCCTTTTTTGTAGGGAACAGGAACTCCATTGGCCTTCGTGGCAGGTTTTGCTTCTTTTCCACCATTCTGAACTTCTCTCACCAACTGCTCGGTATCTCTTACCGAAAGTGACTTCTGAAGGATCTTTTCATAGATCTCCAGCTGCTTCTGTGGGTCTTCCACATTGATAAGTGCACGACCGTGGCCCATGCTTAGGAATCCGTCGCGCATTCCGGTCTGGATGATCGGGTCAAGCTTCAGCAACCTGAGATAATTAGCGATGGTAGAACGATTTTTTCCAACCCGATCGCTCAGTTGTTCCTGGGTGAGGCTGATCTCATCGATAAGCCGCTGATAGGAAAGCGAAATCTCGATAGGGTCCAGGTCCTGCCGTTGAATATTCTCTACCAACGCCATTTCCAGGGATTCCTGGTCGTTGGCAATCCTGATATAAGCCGGTACAGTTTCCAAACCGACCAATTTCGAGGCGCGGTAACGTCGTTCTCCCGATACCAGCTGATATTTGCCAAAATCGAGCTTTCTTACCGTAATTGGTTGAATCACGCCTAGTTCCCTGATCGAAGAAGCAAGTTCCTTTAATGAATCTTCATTGAAACTGGTACGCGGCTGGAATGGATTCACTTCTATCGACTCCAGTTCGAGCTCCACAATATGTCCTACCAGTTTATCGGCATTCTTATCTTCAGCAGATTGTATATCGTTTTGCGGATCTTTCAGCAAAGCCGAAAGTCCTCTTCCTAACGCTTGTTTCTTCGTAGCCTTCGCCATCTTCTAAGAGTTTTTCTTTATGATTTCATGTGCCAGACTCAGGTAATTGCTGGCTCCTTTACTGGAAGCATCATAATTGATGATGCTTTCGCCATAACTCGGCGCTTCACTCAAACGCACATTTCGCTGTATGATTGTATCAAAAACCATTTCGCCAAAATGCTTCTGAACTTCTTCCACCACCTGGTTCGAAAGCCTTAACCTTGAATCATACATGGTGAGCAGCAAACCTTCAATATCCAGCTTATTGTTATGGATCTTCTGAACGCTTTTAATGGTATTTAGCAATTTGCCCAAACCTTCCAACGCGAAATATTCACACTGTATCGGGATGATCACCGAATCTGAAGCTGTTAAAGCATTCAGCGTTAAAAGTCCCAGGGAAGGCGCGCAGTCGATCAGGATGTAATCATACAGCTCCTTCAGCGGATCAATAGCCTTTTTCAGCATATATTCCCGGGATTCCTGATCTACAAGCTCAATTTCTATCGCCACCAGGTCAATATGCGCGGGAATGATATCCAGGTTTGGAGACCCGGTTTTCATGATCGCTTTTTCGGCTGCCACCGAATGCTCCAGCAGTTGATAAGTTCCCAATTCCACTTCCTCAACATCAATTCCCAGTCCTGAAGTAGCGTTGGCCTGCGGGTCGGCATCGATCAACAGCACCTTTTTTTCAAGTACCCCCAGTGAAGCTGCAAGATTTACAGAAGTTGTGGTCTTCCCAACACCTCCTTTTTGGTTGGCAATAGCAATGATTTTACCCATTAAGTGTCTGTAATTTTTAGAAGGTAAAAATACAATTAATTACAGGTTTAGAAAATCTAATTGTTAACAGCTTTTTAATAAATGGAAAACCGGCTATGAACAATCTAAGTTTCACTGCCGGTTAGCTTTATCATTAGAAAATATAGCTCTACTTCATGCTATAGGAAATAACTTTGGCCTCTTTAATGCCTTTAGCAGTTTCCTTGGGAATTTCTAAAATAACCTCATAGACTTTCCCCTCTACCAGGGGAGTGGAAACTTTATAACTTTCCTGAGGTGCGGAAAGAGTTTTGATAAAAAGGCCCTTATTATCATAGGGATGATAAGCCCTTACCGTCAGGTTTTTGGTGTATGTTTCTTTATTTAATGATTGTGAAGAACTACAGGCAATAATAAAACAAGGCTTAGAAGGTGTAAAATTTTTTTCATAAAACAGATATTTTGTTAGTAAAAATAGAGATATCAATAATTGTGCCTTTAATTTTTATGTAAAACGACCTAACTTCCCATAATCTGGTAATCCTGAATTTGTTTTTTCCGAATCCATTTTTACTTCGGAAGAAAATTTTCCTTTCTGAAATCTTTTACTTTTTTTTCGCTCGAATCATCGCCTCCAGCTGGTCCCACATTTCCTCCGGAATTGCTTCCAGTAAATTGAACTGGCCCGCGCCTTTCAGCCATTCCCCTCCATCTATGGTGATGACTTCGCCGTTCACGTAAGCTGAAAAATCTGAAACCAGGTAAGCCGCGAGATTGGCCAATTCCTGGTGTTCTCCCACACGTTTAAGCGGCACCTTTTTGGCCAGATCGAATTTTTCCTTCAGGTCGCCGGGCAGCAACCGATCCCACGCGCCTTTGGTAGGAAAAGGTCCGGGTGCGATGGCGTTGAACCTGATGCCGTATTTTGCCCATTCTACAGCCAGCGAGCGGGTCATGGCAAGCACGCCGGCTTTTGCCGTTGCACTTGGCACCACATAGGCGGAACCCGTCCAGGCGTAGGTAGTGACGATATTCAGAACGGTTTTGCTTGTTTCTTCTTCATGAATCCAATGCTTTCCGAAGGCGAGGGTGCAGTTCTTGCTGCCTTTCAGCACGATATCGATGATGGTGTCGAAGGCGTTGGCGCTGAGCCTTTCAGTAGGAGAAATGAAATTTCCGGCAGCATTGTTCAGCAGCACATCTACTTTTCCAAATTCTTTCAGCACTTCATCGCGCATATTTTCTACCTGCGCATAATCGCGAACGTCACACTGCACTGCGAAACATTTTCCGCCGGTTTCTTCCTGGAGTTCTTTGGCCGTATGCTGAAGTTTTTCCAGGTTTCTGGAGGTGATGGCGACCTTTGCGCCTAATTCGAGGAAATAACGCGTCATTGCTTTTCCCAGGCCGCTTCCGCCACCGGTCACCACTATTGTTTTTCCTTCAAGCGCATCGTCGCGCAACATTTTTTTTGTGTAGTCCATATTTGTATTTTTTAGTCTGAAATCATCGAAAATCAACCTATCTTAAAACTCCGCAATCTTGTCTCTTGTCTCTTGTCTCTTGTCTCTTGTCTCTTGTCTCTTGTCTCTTGTCTCTTGTCTCTTCCCACTCTCTCTATCACTCCTCAATGAGAATTTCCAGCAACTGAATGGCGGCATCACTGATGGTTGTTCCGGGGCCAAAAACCGCTACCGCACCGGCATCGAAGAGATACTGATAATCCTGAGAAGGAATGACGCCTCCTACGATCACCATAATATCTTCGCGACCAAGCTTTCTAAGTTCTTCAATCACCTGTGGAACCAGTGTTTTGTGACCTGCAGCCAGTGAGGAAACCCCAAGGATATGCACGTCGTTTTCTACGGCTTGCTTTGCAGCTTCCTGTGGAGTCTGGAAAAGCGGACCAATATCAACATCAAATCCGAGGTCGGCGTAACCGGTGGCAACAACTTTTGCGCCGCGGTCGTGCCCATCCTGGCCCATTTTCGCAATCATAATGCGTGGTCTGCGGCCATCCTGTTCGGCAAATTTATCGGCCAGTTCCCTGGCTTTTTTAAAGGAAGTATTGTCTTTCATTTCTTTAGAATATACGCCGCTAAAGCTCTGAATTTTGGCCTTATACCTGCCATATACTTTTTCCAGGGCATCGCTTATTTCGCCCAATGTGGCCCGTTCTCTCGCGGCTTCCACGGCTAAAGCCAGCAAATTTTTGTCTTCTTCGCGTGCAGCTTCAGTCAAAGCGGATAAAGCTTTTTCTACTTTTTCAGAATCTCTTTCAGCTTTTATTTTTTCCAGGCGCTCTACCTGCTGCCTACGCACCGTCTGGTTATCTACTTCCAGGGTCACCAGTTCGTCCTCCTTGTCCAGCCGGTATTTGTTAGTGCCGACAATAATATCGGTGCCGCTGTCAATTCTTGCCTGTTTTTTGGCGGAAGCTTCTTCTATACGCATCTTCGGAATTCCTTCTTCGATGGCTTTGGTCATTCCGCCGAGTTCCTCCACCTCCTGGATAAGATCCCAGGCTTTGTGGGCAATCTCATCGGTGAGCTTTTCAACATAATAACTTCCCGCCCAGGGATCGACCGTTTTGGTGATTTTCGTTTCCTGCTGAAGGTGCAGCTGAGTATTCCTGGCGATCCTTGCTGAAAAATCTGTGGGCAGCGCAATGGCTTCATCTAAAGCATTGGTATGCAGGCTTTGTGTTCCTCCAAAGGCTGCCGCTGCGGCTTCGATACAGGTTCGGGCTACATTGTTGAATGGATCTTGCTCGGTGAGACTCCAGCCGCTGGTTTGGCAGTGCGTTCTTAAAGACAGCGACTTTGGGTTCTTCGGATTGAACTGTTTCACCAGTTTCGCCCAAAGCATTCTTGCAGCACGCATCTTGGCGATCTCCATAAAATGATTCATCCCGATAGCCCAGAAAAAGGACAATCTCGGCGCGAAACTATCTATATCCATTCCTGCTTTCAGGCCTTCGCGGATGTATTCCAGTCCGTCGGCAAGGGTATAGGCCAGCTCGATATCGCAGGTAGCACCGGCTTCCTGCATGTGGTATCCCGAAATACTGATACTGTTGAATTTCGGCATATTTTGAGAGGTGTATTCGAAAATATCCGAAATGATCTTCATCGAAGGAGTAGGAGGGTAGATGTACGTGTTTCGCACCATAAACTCCTTCAGAATATCATTCTGAATAGTTCCCGAAAGCTGTTCCGGTTTTACACCCTGTTCTTCCGCAGCCACAATATAAAAGGCCATAATGGGAAGTACAGCGCCGTTCATCGTCATTGAGACCGACATTTTATCAAGCGGGATTTGATCGAAGAGGATCTTCATATCTTCTACGGAATCAATGGCAACTCCGGCTTTTCCCACATCACCCACTACGCGTTCATGATCGCTGTCGTAGCCGCGATGTGTAGGAAGATCAAAGGCTACGGAAAGTCCTTTTTGCCCTGCTGCGAGATTTCTTCGGTAAAAGGCGTTACTTTCTTCAGCCGTTGAAAATCCGGCGTATTGCCTGATGGTCCACGGGCGGCTCACATACATGGTGCTGTACGGGCCACGCAGGTAGGGCGGGATTCCGGCAGCAAAATGAAGATGTTCCAGGCCTTCCAGGTCCTTTTCAGAATAGGAGGATTTCAGGCTTATTCCTTCAGGAGTCTCAAAACTTTGAGTGTTGCCTTCTTTTTCGCGCGTTCCCAAATCTGGTTCGCTCAATTTTATATGTTGAAGATCTTTTCTCTGCATGAATGTTCACTTTAAAATTAGCCTACTTTTTCCTCTTTTTCCTGCTTCAGGCGCTCCTGTTCAAGCTTTTCGCTCAGGCGTCTTTCCAGGATAGGTTCAAGTAAGGTTTTGCGCGGATTTTTCTTCAGAAATGGATATAATTCCAGCTCATCTTTCATCTGGTCCTGCGGATTCTCATATTTATTGGTTCCGATGAGCACCAGTTCTCCGATGTCGAACAATTCCTGCTCTTTCTTGGCGCTTTCTTTTATCTTTTTCTGAATGACTCCGGCTTTGAGCTCTTTCAGTAAGCCGCCGCCTTTTTCGATCTCTCTGAAAATTTCCAGGGCAGCTTCGGCAAATTGACGGGTAAGGCTTTCAATGTAAAAAGTCCCTTCCGCAGCATTGGCAACTTTGCCGAGATAGGCTTCATTCTTCATCACCAGCAGCTGGTTGCGCGCAATGCGGTCGCCAAATTGGTTGTTTTTATGATAGATCGCGTCGTAAGGAATATTATTAATACTATCGGCGCCACCTAAAATTGCACTCATGCTCTCGGTGGTGGTGCGAAGCAGGTTTACATTGTAATCGTAAAGGGTTTTATTTCTTTTGGTTGGCTGAGCCAGAATGTGGCAGGTTTCGGGCAATTGATATTCTTTGGCCAGAGTGGCATATAGCCAGCGCAAGGCTCTTATTTTCGCAATTTCGAAGAAGTAATTGGAACCTGAAGCGATCAAAAACTGAGGCTGAAATTGGCCAAATTCAGGCTGCTTCTTGAAATGGTTCATATATTCATTCGCATGGGCCAGGGCATAAGCCAGCTGCTGCGGTATAGTGGCCCCGGAATTCTGGTAAACCGTGGTGTCAACACTGATGACCGACTGAAATTCGGCAGAATTCTTTACAATTTCATCCAGGAGACGATGGTCTTCCGCGAGGTTGTGAAACCAATTGCCGCTTCTGGCCAGTTTCCCGATAATATCAGTCTGAAGGTAAATTTTGGTCTTTTTTCCTTCCAAAAAATCCCGAAAACGTTTGAAATATTCTTCAGATAAAAAGTGCAGGCTCAGGTAAACAGGAGTATTTTCAAGATCAAGCCCTTTCAGCAGCATTTCCGGAGAAATTTCTTCCGAAGGGATTATAAACCACAGGCTTTCAGCTCCTTTTTCGAGTACTTCTTTTGCGCGTTGATTACTTTTTTCCGCAGAAATCACGTAGATCCTTTCACAGATGTTCCAGTTTTTGGGAGAAGGGGTAGTGATATTTTCCCTTACATCTTCGGAAGTATAAAACGGCTTCACATCAATCCCATCGGGGGAGTGATAAATGAGTTTTTCGTTATAATCGGCGCCTTTAAGATCAAATTGGATCTTTTGTTTCCATTGTTTGGCAGAAACTTCTTCAAATTCCTGGAATAATGCTTCCTTCATTTTTTTGTTTTTAATGAAAGTCAATTCCGCGACGAAGACAAATCAATCGATCGTGTCGTATTCAATTATATAGATATCTTCATCGGGACGTTTCATGAAATATTTTTGGCGGGCAAACTTCTCAAGCTCCACCGAATCTTTAAGCTGTTTGATGATGGCCTTATCTTTGGCGATCTCCTTCTGGTAATATTCTTTATTGCCCTGAAGCTCGTCTATATTCTGATTCAGCTCATGATGGATCAGCCAGGAGTTGCTGTCAAGAAACAGCATCCACCCGGCAAAGATGAGGCTCAGCAATACATATTTATTACTGATGAATTTGAACCAGGGCTTTTTACGCAGCTCTTTTAATTTCATACAGGCTTAAAGATACAAAATTAGCTTAAGCGATCTTTGATGATGGTCTGCACGATATCAACAGCCACCGTGTTGTAACGGTTGGTTGGAATTATGATATCTGCAAATTCCTTAGTGGGTTCTATAAACTGCTGGTGCATAGGTTTAAGGGTGGTCTGGTAACGCCACAAAACTTCGTCGAGATCGCGGCCTCGGTCTGCAATATCGCGTTTCAACCGGCGGATGAGTCGCTCATCACTATCGGCGTGAACATAGATCTTGATATCGAACATTTCCCTTACTTCAGGATGCGTAAGGATCAAAATGCCTTCTACAATCACCACTTTTCGCGGATGCACTTCAATGGTTTCGCCGGTGCGGTTGTGCTCTGTGAACGAATAAACTGGCTGCTGAATATTGTTGCCCGCTTTCAGCTCCTTAAGATGATGCACGAGCAGGTCGAAATCTATGGATTTTGGATGGTCAAAATTTATCTTGACGCGCTGTTCGTAGGTGAGGTGACTGGTATCCTGGTAGTAAGAATCCTGCGAAATCACATCGACTTCTTCATTCTTCAATTCGTCAATAATCTGGTTTACCACGGTGGTTTTGCCGCTTCCCGTGCCTCCGGCAATTCCAATAATAAGCATAGAGAAAAGTTTGGGCAAATTTAACCAAATGCCTCTAAAAATGAATTTTATTCCGCGTCTTTTAGCGATCTATTTTGAGAGCGGCCGTTTCCCGGTGTTCTGAAGCCTCAGAGGAAACTGAAATTCGGTTGTTTCGGTCACCATTCTTTTTTCTTCGGAAGGCCTTACCGCAGGAAAAGGAATTTGGGAAAACCGGATTCCTTTTAGACTGAAAATCGTATCTTCAAGAGAAGATTTACAGAAACTCAGCAACTTCAGAAATAATAAGACAAACAATTATGGGGAAACTAATTCTTATAAGACACGGAAAAAGTTTATGGAACCTTGAAAATATTTTTACCGGATGGACCGATATTGACCTTGCACCGGAAGGGGTAGAGGAAGCCAAAAAGGCAGGCGAAATTTTGAAGAAGAATAAGATCTCCGTGGATATTTGTTTTTCTTCTTTTCTGAAAAGAGCGATCAGGACCAATTGGATCTTGTTGGAAGCTGCCGAAATGATGAACGTGGATTGCATTTATAGCTGGAGACTGAATGAGCGCAATTACGGCGCCTGGCAGGGTCGCAACAAAGATGAGATAAAAGCCGAAGTGGGAGAGGATTTTTTCTGGAAGGTGCGAAGAGGTTATGCCACGCCGCCTCCCAAACTTGAGGAGGACGATCACCGGCATCCTAAATTTGACCCTCTCTACAAAAAGCTCGATGCCAACCTGCTGCCGGCCAGCGAATCTTTGGAAGACACCCGTAAGAGAGCTGTCCCTTACTTTTTTGAATGCATCGCCCCTCAACTGGTGCAAGGAAAAACAGTGGTAGTTGCAGCGCACGGCAATTCTTTGAGAGCTCTCATCGCTCAGATTCGGGATATTCCGAAGGATGAGATTCCCGGGATGGAATTGGCTACGGGTATTCCTTTTATGTACCAGTTCGATGATAATCTTAATCTCAAGGAATATTATGAGCTAACCTGATCTTTTCCAAGATTCAGATTTCCACTTCATGTAGTTTATAATCGCAGTACAACTTTAATATAGCACCAACCGACCAGGCCTGATGGATGCAGCCTTTGCCTTGTTTAGGCTCTTTTCCGTCAAAAACTTCAGAAAGGCAATGCAAGCCTTCCTCTTCATAGAAATGCTTTTGAAGTGATTCCAATTCGTGGAGTACGATTTTCTTGTTTTTTTCAGATGCGCCATAAAGCCTGAGAAAGGCATGAAAATAGTCGTACAGGAGGAAAGGCCATACCGTCCCCTGGTGATAAGCGGCATCTCTTTCGGCCGGACCTCCGCTGTAGTTGGCTTTGAAATCAGGATTTTTTTCATCCAAAGTCCGCAGCCCGAATGGGGTATACAATTTGTTTTTTATGAGCTGAAAAATCCGCTTTTGTTGTTCTTTTTTCAGGAAAGAAAAAGGAAGACTCAGGCAGTAAAGTTGATTGGGACGTATTGCATTGTCTGAAGAAATGCCGGGAATGATCACGTCATAAAGAGTGCCTTGACTGTTGGTAAACAGGGGAGCAAAATTCTTTTTAAACTTTTCCAGGGTGTCGGTAATCTCAGGGTCAATGGAAATGTGGGATTCACTAGCAAAAGAAACTGTAAATTTCAAGAGCGTTGTACCACAAAGCGTTTATTTCTACCGGGCAGCCAATGCGCGGGGTGATCACCTCGTCATTCACCTTTGCATCCATCCAGGTAAGCTGCATTCCTTCTTCGCCGCCGTACAAAAAGCCTTCAGGAGTAACATGAATATGGAAACGTGTCCCCTGCAGATGTGCCTTCAGAATTCGTTGCAGCGTATTCAAATGCCTTTTAATAAAAGCCTTATCGCCGAACTTCTAGGTAATATTCATATATCGCGACGAACAGCCAGAGACTGCCGTCGATATTGTTGAATTCTGGTTTGTCTTCACTATGATCGGGAAACCTGTTAGGCAGCATTCCTTCACTTAGGTTTGCCAAAAAGGTGGAGAGGATCTCTTTTGATATTTTCTTTTTTCCGGGAGCAATGCTAAGGCCTCTCATGGCGATCATGGTGTCCCGGCCCCAGTCAGAAAACCAGTGGTAACCGGCAAGTATCGACAGATGATTTGTTGATTTTCGATAAACGATAAACTGATTTCCGGCAGCTAAAAGATCTTTGAAAAAACGGCTTTTTGGGCCTTTCCGAAGAGCATAGGCGTTCTTTTTTTCCGCAGCAAAGATCGTTTCCCCATCTGTTTCAGTTGGTTTTTCTTCGGCGGAAAAAATAAGGAAGAGTTTTTCGCCGGGCCCGAGCTCGCAGTTAAGATGGCCAATTCTGTAGTAATCGGTAGTGAAATTCAGCCCCCGTTCTTCCTCTTTGGGAAGCTGAATGTTTTTATACCACGCGCGGGCTTCAGTGAATTCACCTTTATTCCAGGAGGTGAATAAGGGCCGGCTGCCATAGTGCGGATAAGTCTTGAGGCTGTTTTTTCGGAATTCAGAATAGAAATCGGTAAAATTATTTTCGCTGAAGCTGCTGTGAAATTCGGCAAAGCTGTAGAGAGGATTGAGTTCCAACGAAATATTGCGGCTGCCGGTATTTTTATACTCAAGCACCGTGGTGTTGGAATTCCGAAGCATACAGATCCTTTTTTCAAGCTGCCAGTCTTTTGCTGCATATTTCCACTTCGGAAAAGGGGTGGGCATGAAATTCGACAAATATTGATATCCTTTCGGGTGAATTACACCCGGATACAGATTGGCAGAAAGTTCGAAATGATTTTGGCCGAAATTTACCTGCTCTTCTATCTTCGCCACCAGGACCTTGCGGTCAACCGGAGGCGAAAAGGCAGCGACCAGCAGCCCGTGATAGCAGCGGGTATTGGCGCCGGAAAGCGATCCGGAAGCATAGCCGCCAAGTCCATTGGTGACCAGCCATTCTTTTGAAAAGGTATCTTTCATCTTAATAATCTCTCATTTCCTTTATGAGATTTGCCACTACTGCGGTCCAGCCGGTTTGGTGAGAAGCGCCGACCCCTCTTCCGTTATCTCCGTGGAAGTATTCGTAAAAAAGGATAAGGTCCCTGAAATGCTTTTGCTGGTATTTTTCGGAGTGCTGGGCATGCACAGGGCGATTGTCGCCAAAATCCTTTTCAAAAAGCCCAATGAGGCGCCTGCTGAGGTTGCGGCAAATTTCATTAAGATCGGCCATATTTCCGCTTCCCGTGGGAAATTCGAATTTCACATCACTGCCGCAGTATTCGTAATATTCTTTCAGCGACTGGATGAAGAGGTAATTTATAGGCATCCAGATGGGGCCGCGCCAATTCGAGTTTCCGCCGAAGACACCACTGGTAGCTTCCGCGGGTTCATAATTGATGGTGTAGACCTTGCCTTCAATAGTGATCTCATACGGATTTTCCAGGGTTTTCGACAAAGAACGGATGCCATGGGGACCAAGGAATTCGGCCTCATTCAGAAAGCTTTTCATGAGGATCTTCATTCGATCTTTCGGCACCAGGGATAAAAGCAGGTCGCTGCCTTCAGCGAATTCCTGAACCACGGGGTATTTCAACATATTCATCCGGAAATTCCTGAACCATTTGACGCTTTTGGCAAATTTTGGCAGTTTTTTGAAGGTGCTCTTTTTTATTGAAAGAATCGCTATCATAGACATCAGTCCTACGATAGATTTTACCTTGATCGGGACGTTTTTTCCATCCGGAAGAATGAGGGTATCGTAAAAAAAGCCGTCTTTTTCATCCCAGGTGCCCTGATAATCTTTGCTTCGCTGGTTCAGGGCTTCCGCGATATAGACGAAATGTCCGAAATACTTGGTCGCCATATCTTCATAGGAATTGTCTTCCATGGCTATTTCCAGGCTCATCTCGAGAAGATTCAGGCAATAAAAGGCCATCCAGGAAGTGCCGTCTACCTGTTCCAAATGGCCATTGCCGGGAATGCCATGACTGCGGTCGAAAACACCAATATTGTCCATGCCCAGGAAGCCGCCTTCAAAGACATTATTTTCAGTGCGGTCCAGCCGGTTCACCCACCAGGTGAAATTTAGGGCAAGTTTATTAAAGATCCGCTTTAGAAAACTGATGTCCCGGGTGCCTTTGTCTTTTTGCTCAATCTTAAAGATCTGAAGTGCAGCCCAGGCCTGCAGGGGAGGGTTCACATCGCTGAAGGCCCATTCGTAAGCGGGAATCTGGCCATTGGGTGCCATATACCACTCTTTAGTGAACAGGAGTAGTTGCTCTTTGGCAAACTGAGGATCGAGAATTGCATAGGTGATGCAGTGAAATGCCAGATCCCAGGAGGCATACCACGGATATTCCCATTTATCGGGCATAGCGATAACATCGTGATTACGCAGGGTTTTCCAGTGAGCGTTCCTTCCTGTGAGCCGCTGGGGAGGTGGAGGTGGCTGTTTCGGGTCTCCTCTTAGCCAGGTTTCCACCTCATAATTGTAATATTGCTTGGACCAGAGAAGACCTGCAAAAGCCTGTTTCTGAATATTGCAGATGTCCAGGTTCTCGGTTCCCGTTACTGAAGTGAAAAAGACAGCGCTTTCTTCCTGGCGCTTCCGGAAGGTCTCGGCAAAATTTTTTCCGAAAGCTGAAGTTTTTTCTTTGTTGCACAACCTTAGCCGCACTGATTTTGTTTCTCCCGGGTTCAACTTAAGGAAATAAAGGGGAGCAAATTTTGTTCCCTGGTCCTTTTGTGTGGCCAGAGAAAGTTCATTTTCGATCACTGCGGAATGAAAAAGGTCCTTTTTAAAGGGATGGTCATTGGGCACGTTGAAGAGCCTGCTATTGTTCGTTTCATTCTCGGTAAAGAGCAAATTATCTGCGGGGTCGAAATAGAGGTTATATTTGCCAATTCCAGGATATGAAACGGAGACATAGGTATTTTCCTTCCTTTTTCTCTTTTTTATGAACGGCTTTTCTGGCACTTCCATAAAGCTCCAGTAGTTCCGGAGCCAAAGAGTGGGCAGCAGATGCAAATCTGCAGGTTTATCGCTTCGGTTGCAAACGCTTATCCTGATGAGAATATCCTCGGGTGAGGCTTTGGCGTATTCTGTAGTGACATCAAAATACTCATCATTGTCAAAAATTCCGGTATCCAGCAATTCATATTCCAGATCGGTTTTCCCTCTTTGGCCATTTTCTTCGATTAATTGGCCATAAGGAAATTCCCGTTGAGGATATTTGTAAAGGTGTTTCATATAGGAATGGGTGGGAGTATTCTCGAGGTAGTAATACAATTCTTTAACGTCTTCTCCATGATTCCCTTCGTGGCCATTCAGGCCAAAAAGACGTTCTTTTAAGATGGGATCTTTCCCGTTCCAGAGAGCAATGGCGAAACAGATATTACAATAGCGATCTGAAATCCCGGCAAGGCCATCTTCGCCCCAGCGATAGGTCCTGCTACGGGCGTGATCGTGCGGAAAGTAATCCCAGGCAGTGCCATAGGGGCTGTAATCTTCCCTTACAGTTCCCCACTGGCGTTCACTTAGATAGGGACCCCAGTGCAGCCAGTCTTTCTTTCGGGCGTAATTCTCGGCCAGTTTCCGGTGTTCTTCTGATATAAAATCCTTCATTCAGGTACGAAATTTGGTAAGGTCAAGAGCAGGAGGAGGAGGGGAGGTCCTTTCTTTCTGAAAGGCTATTAAAGATAAGGATTTTGAGTTGTGCAGGATGAACTGCGGCAATATTTTTGAAGTCTCTTTGTTTCTGAATACAAAAAAAGCCTCACACTGTGGTGTAAGGCTTCATT
>CAVUJH010000007.1:0-88476 GCA_963741775.1 uncultured Flavobacteriaceae bacterium
AATGAATAAACGGGAATTGAATTCCTTCGGAAAGGCCTTTTTAATGGCCTTTCTTTTTGGCCTGTTTTTGTCCTCCTGTAAAACGGGAATTGAGACCGACAGCCTCACAACAGAAACACGTGTAAAACAGAACTTCGGCAGGAACTGGAAATTCCGGCGTCTTGAAGATACTTTAGAAAAGGAAAATTGGGAAACAGTAAATATTCCACATTCGCTGAAGATCGAGCCTTTGGTGGTAAACGACCAGTGGCAGGGGAAAGCGGTGTACCAAAAAAATTTCCAGGTGCCCTCACTTGAAGGCCGAAAATGGTTCTTTCATTTTGAAGGCGTGATGCAGGAGGCGAAGGTTTCCATCAATGATTCTGTGGTAATGATTCATAAGGGCGGCTATCTTCCTTTTACTGTTGATGCCACGCCTTACCTTCAGGCAGGACGGGAAAACAGCATTGAAGTGGAGGTCACCAATACTGATGATCCTGCCATTCCGCCAGGAAAACCCCTGAAAAACCTCGATTTCAACTATTACGGCGGAATTTACCGCAATGTTTATCTCGTCAAAACCAATCCGGTTTATATCACCGATCCCGTTCGGGCCGAATGAGGTCAATGACGGCGGAATCCTGGTTCATTTTGATTCGATTTCCGCTGAATTTGCCCGCGGAATAGTGAAAACGCAGGTCCGCAATGAGTCTGAAGAACCAAAGCAATTACAGGTTCGCCTTGTTTTTACCGATGAAAATGAAAAAAGCCAGGAATTTTTGTCTTCTGAAGCTGAAGCAGCTGCGGGAGAAGCCGTTTCAATTTCCGAAGAGATCAGCCTTAAAAATCCCCAATTATGGTCTCCTTCCGATCCAAGGCTATACCGGCTGAAGGTGGAGGTGACTGCCGATGGAGACCTGGTCGATTCCGAAGAAATCAAAACCGGAATAAGAAAGATACGGCTCACCGGCACCGCTTTCTATCTCAATGGAAAAAGACATTTCATAAATGGCACCAACCGGCATCAGGAATATCCCTATATCGGCTATGCGCTTTCAGATGAAGCCCAATATCGAGATGCCTACAAGATCAAGGAGGCCGGCTTCGATTTTGTCCGGCTTTCACACTATCCGCAATCACCTGCGTTTTTGAATGCCTGTGATGAATTGGGAATTATGGTCATGGATGCCATTCCCGGCTGGCAGTTCTTCGGAAAAGAGGAATTTGTGCAGAATTCCCTTCAGAATATCAAAGATATGGCCCGTCGCGACAGGAATCATCCCAGCGTGATCTTCTGGGAAAATTCGCTGAATGAATCCGGAATGACTGAAGAGTACATGAAAAAGGCCAATAAGACTCTTAATGCCGAATTGCCTTATGAAGATACTTATACTGCCGGCTGGATAGATAATCCTGCCTATGATCTTTACATTCCGGCCAGGCAGCACGCAAAGCCACCGTTTTACTGGAATAAATATGATAAGCCGGACCGGCCGATTTTTATTGCCGAATACGGCGACTGGGAATATTACGCTCAAAATGCAGGTTTTAATCAGAAGACCTTTAGCGATCTGAAGGAAGAGCAGCGTTCGAGCCGGCAGTTGCGCAGTGCAGGTGAGGCGGGAATGCTGCAGCAGGCCCTGAATTTTCAGGAGGCCTTCAATTCAAACCTGAAGGGAAAACATACTGTAGGCCAGGCGAACTGGCTGATGTTCGACTACAACCGTGGCTACAGCGACGATCTGGAGGCTTCAGGAATTGAAGATATCTTCAGAATCCCCAAATTCAGCTATTATTTTTACCAAAGCCAGGAGGCAGCTTTTGCCAATGCCTTTTCAGATCCTATGGTCTTTATAGCTAATTTCTGGACGCCGGCTTCTACCACCGATGTGAAGGTTTTCAGCAATACTCAAGAGGTGGCGCTTTATCTTAACGGAGAATTGGTAGCTAAAAAGGAACCTGATCAAAATCGAATTTCAGATGAATTGTCGTTTCCGCCTTTCACTTTCCATCTTGACCAATTTGAGAAAGGAAGTCTTAAAGCCGTGGGCTATATTGACGGGAAAGAGGTTGCAAGCCATGTAGTGCGAACGCCTGAAGAGCCTGCAAAACTGAAGGTGACTGCAGATTTTTCAGGAAAGAATATCGCTCTTAATACCCCTGATGTGATCTTCGTTTATGCAAAAGTAGTGGACAAGAACGGCACCGTAGTGCCAACCGCGCAGAATCATATTCATTTTTCTTTGGAAGGCAATCCTGAAAATGCTGAACTCATTGGTCCTGTGGAAATCAATGCTGAAGCCGGAATAGCCACAATTTTGCTGCGCACCGAAAGTTTTCTGCATTCCCTGAAGATCAAAGCGACCGCACCAGGTCTGAAACCGGCAGAAATTACGATCGAAAATCCCTAAAAAATGAAAATATTTTTCCGACAGATAAAATTCCTTTTTCTGTTTGCTCTGCTGATCTCAGGAAAGCAATATGCGCAAAATTCCGAGGGTAATGCCTATGTTGATAATAATGGGGTAATACGTTGGAAAGCCAATAATGAAGAGGTTCACGGGTTTGGTGTGAACTATACGGCTCCCTTTGCGCACGCCTATCGCACGGCTCAAAGAATGGGAGTGGATGTGAAAAAAGCCATAGATAATGATGTGTATCACTTCACCCGCCTGGGTTTCGATCTTTACCGGGTTCACGTGTGGGATACGGAGATCAGCGATACGCTGGGGAATCTTCTGGAGAATGAGCATCTGGAAACCTTCGATTATCTGCTGAAAAAGTTAAAGGACCGGGGCATTAATTTTATTCTTACCCCTATTGCTTACTGGGGCAACGGCTGGCCGGAACCTGATGAGGATACACCCGGTTTTTCCCATAAATACGGTAAAGCTGCAAGTCTCACCAATCCTGCAGCCATCAGGGCGCAGCAAAATTATCTGAAACAGTTTCTCAACCACGTGAATCCTTACACGGGTGTGGCTTATAAAAACGAGCCTAACCTGATCGCGCTGGAGATCAGCAATGAGCCTCATCATCGGGGAGAGCCGCAAGAAGTGACGGCTTTTATCAGGAAAATGGTACAGGCCATGCGCAGTACCGGCATCAAAAAGCCGATTTTCTATAATATTAGCCACAGTACGCAACTCGAAAATGCCTATTTTAAGGCAGGTATTGATGGTGGGACTTTCCAGTGGTATCCCACGGGGCTTGGCTTCGGAAAGGAACTGGAGGGAAATTTACTGCCCAATGTGAACGATTATCATATCCCGTTTGATTCTATTATTGAAAAGAACCACGGCGCGAAGATCGTCTATGAATTTGATGCCGCTGATGTATTGAAAAGTTATATGTATCCGGCGATGGCGAGGAGTTTCCGCGAAGCCGGAATCCAGCTCGCCACGCAATTTGCGTACGATCCTACTTTTATGGCTTCTCACAATACCGAATACAATACGCATTTCACCAATCTCGCCTATACGCCCACCAAGGCCTTGTCGCTCATGATCGCCGGAAAGGTTTTTCATGAAGTGCCATTGTATAAGGACTTCGGAAGTTATCCTGAAAACCTCGAATTTGGTGATTTTTCGGTCAGCTATGATAAAAACCTGGCTACTTATAATTCTGCAGAAGACTTTGTTTACACCAATTCCAATACTATAGCTCCAAAAGATCCTGCTGCTCTGAAGCATCTTGCCGGCTACGGAAATTCAGAAATAGTAGAATACGAGGGAAAAGGCGCTTATTTTCTGGATAAGCTGAAGCCGGGAGTATGGCGGCTTGAAGTGATGCCCGATGCCATCATTGTGCAGAATCCGCTCGGGAAGAACAGTCCGGAGAAAACCGTGGCGGTCATCAACTGGAAAAGTTGGCCCATGATGCTGAAATTGGGAAATCTCCACGAGAATTTTTCTGTGAAGGCCTTGAACGAGGGGAATAATTTTGAAACTGAAGCTGAAAATGGCCAATTTCAGGTCGCTCCCGGAACTTATCTTCTGAAGGAAAAAGGAGCGGAATTCAACGAAAATGAAGATTATCATCTTCAGCGCATCGGCCTCAGGGAATTTACGGCTCCCGGGACTACGATAGAGAAAACTTACGTGCTGCACAAGCCGGTACAGGAAATTTCGGCCGATTCTCCTTTGAAGATTTCCGCGGAAATTATTTCCAACGAAAAAATCAGCAAAGTGGAGGTATGGTTGCAGAATGGCAATGATTATGATTCTGTAGAACTGAAACGGGAAAAAGGTTATGTTTCTTCGGCTGAAGTTCCGCGGAAATTATTGCAACAGGGATTCCTGAAATACCGCATCATCGTGACGACTGCTGGGAATTCCTACACTTTTCCAGGCGGAGCAGAGGGAAATCCGGGGCAATGGGATTTTTATAAGGACAAATTTTATTCCACCCGAATCGTGCCGAAAGAATCGGCGATCACTCTTTTTGATGCCGCACAAAATGCAGATCATGTGGTTGGGGAGTGGCGGCCAGGAAATAAGCTCGTGCCTGCGGGAGAACCGGGAGAAGCCGAATACCAGGTGAACCTGAAGCAGCTGTTCCATGAAGACATTGAAAATAAAAACGCGGAGCCGGTCTATGATTATTCGTTTCGCTACAATTTCAACCGCCAGGTGAAAGGCCGCCGGGAAGAACTTCAGAACAAGCAAAAGCTGCTAATAAAAGCCGAATCTTTAACAAAAAATCCGGTGAAACTGCAGGTGGCTTTGATCATGAAGAACGGCTCTGCTTTCGGGAAAATCGTGGAATTACAACCCGGGCTGAAGGAATATGAGATTTCTTTGGATGAGTTGCAGCCGGTAAAAACAGTGACTTTGCCAAGGCCTTATCCTTCTTTTTTGCCGTACTATTTTGAGCATAGTACTAAAAGTAAGTTTCAACTGGAGAATGCTGAAAGCTCTTCAGTTTTCGATCGGGCCGGGAATAGAGCAGGAGCAGCTTCAGCAGCCAAAAGGAATCGGGATTGTGCGGGTGGAACTGGAGTAGATGGGGTTAGAATCGTAGAAAAGAGTAGGAGAGAGGATATTGCCTTCTATTGTATATTTACTTACCTTTAGCGTTAGTATCTTGAAACATGATTAATTTGTGATAAGATCATTTGCAGATAAGGAAACGGAGGGGATATGGAATGGAATTCAGTCTAAGAAGATTCCTCCAAATATTCAGAATTTCGCCAGGAGAAAATTAAGAATGCTCAATAATGCTCAAAATGTGAATGATCTCCGAATTCCACCAGCTAATCGCTTGGAAAAATTAAGTGGAAATCTGGAGGGTTATCATAGTATCAGAATTAACAAGCAATGGAGAATTATCTTCCAGTGGGAAAACAATAATGCATTGGAGGTTCAGATTGTTGATTACCACTAAAAAAGAATAAAAATGAAAAAGCTTCAAAATATACATCCGGGGGAAATTTTAAAGGAAGAATTTCTGGAGCCGATGAAGATCAGTGCTTACCGACTTTCTAAAGAAACCTTTATTCCCCAGACGAGAATCAGCGAAATACTCAAAGGGAATAGAAGGATCACTGCAGATACAGCTCTTCGCCTTTCAAAATATTTTGGAACCTCAGCTAAATTCTGGATGGGATTACAAGATGATTATGACCTTGAAGAGGAACGATCTTTAAAGGGAAAGGAGATCAACAACATAAAGCCCCTGGAGAATGATGCGGCATAGGGATAGGAGAAAAAAGATGATATAAATTATAAAAAAATGCCTTCAGAAAACCTGAAGGCATTTTTTATGATCGGAACTTTAATAAGATCTATCCACATTTGGAAGAACCACAATCCTGGCAGGTAAGACAGCCTTCCTGATAGATCAGGTTGGATGAATTACAGTTGCTGCATTTCTGCTTTTTGGCCACGGTTCCGTCGGCGATATAACGCTTGAGAGCGCGGGCAACTCCGTTTTTCCAGGTGTTGATGGATTCACTGTCGAGCTGCAGACTGTTGATGAGATCTACCACTTTTTCGATAGACATCCCGTGACGAAGGGTCGTAGAGATCAGTTTAGCGTAATTCCAGTATTCAGGGTTGAACTTGTGAGACAGTCCTTCAATGGTGGTTTTATAGCCTCTTTTGTTCTGGTACTGAAAATCGTAACGGGAAGTACCGTCTTCATTTCTGTTTTTGATGATGAGCCCTTCGGTTACCCAGCGAGGGATAAGAATTCCGTCTTCATCATCGGCAAAACCGGTGAAGATCTCGTAAGGACGGTCGTCAATAAGTCCGATGAAGGCGATCCATTTATCCTTATTGTTCTGGAACCTAACCACGTCGGCTTTCAGAGTTTGTGGTCTTTCGGTTGGGAAAGGAGAATTGGATTCTTCGGCGGCTTCTTCTTTCTTTTCTTCGTTGGAAATAAGCACACCGGAACGGGAACCATCACGGTAAACGGTCACTCCTTTACAACCTGCCTGCCATGCTTCAAGATAAAGCTGCCCAACAAGGTCTTCGGTGGCATCATTCGGTAAATTAATAGTCACGCTGATGGAATGATCCACCCATTTCTGAACAGCGCCCTGCATACGAACCTTGCTCAACCAGTCCACATCATTCGAAGTTGCCTGGTAATATGGGGAACTTTTTACAAGCTCATCCAGTTCAGCCTGGGTATAATTTTTATCGGTATTGTGTCCGTTTATGCGCATCCATTCCTTGAACCGGTGGTGGAAAACAACATATTCTTCCCAGGAATCCCCAACTTCGTCCACAAAATCAACTCTTGCGTCCTTATCGTTAGGGTTCACTTTTCTTCTTCGTTTATATACAGGAAGAAATACAGGCTCGATACCTGAAGAAGTTTGAGTCATCAAACTTGTAGTCCCGGTAGGGGCAATGGTAAGTAAGGCAATATTTCTTCGGCCATATTCCAGCATATCGTAATAAAGCTTTTCATCGGCTTCCTTCAGTCGAAGAATAAAAGGATTTTCTTTTTCACGATCTGAATCGAATATTCCAAAAGCACCTCTTTCTTTGGCAGCATAAACCGAAGCCCTGTAAGCTTCAAGAGCAATGGTCTTGTGGATCTCAACAGAGAAATCAACTCCTTCTTCGCTTCCGTATTTTATCCCGAGGGCGGCAAGCATATCGCCTTCCGCAGTGATACCAATTCCGGTTCTTCTTCCTTCGTTGGCTTTTTTCTGAATATTCAGCCAAAGATTGCGTTCTACCGATTTGATTTCGGGATTTTCAGGATCGGCGTCGATTTTGGCCAAAATCGCATCGATCTTTTCCAGCTCCAGGTCAATGATGTCGTCCATGATCCTTTGGGCGGCCGCAATATGTTTCTTGAACAGGTTAAAGTTGAAAGCTGCTTCCTTAGTGAAAGGTTTCTCAACATAAGAGAACAGGTTGATCGCCAAAAGTCTGCAGGAATCGTAGGGACACAGCGGAATTTCGCCGCAAGGGTTTGTAGAAACCGTTTTATAACCAAGATCGGCATAACAATCCGGTACAGATTCCCTGGTGATGGTGTCCCAGAATAGAATTCCTGGTTCCGCCGATTGCCAGGCATTGTGGACGATCTTTTTCCAGAGCTTGTCCGGATCTATTTCTTTTGAATACTTCGGATTTTCGCTGAAGATGGGGTATTTCTGAAGATATGATTTTCCGTCTTTAACCGCCTGCATAAAATTATCATCGATCCTTACAGAGACATTGGCGCCGGTAACTTTTCCCTGCTCCATCTTGGCATCGATAAAATTCTCGGCGTCAGGGTGATTGATGGAAACCGAAAGCATAAGCGCACCTCTTCTTCCATCCTGAGCTACCTCGCGGGTAGAGTTGGAGTAACGCTCCATAAATGGAACAACTCCTGTAGAAGTCAAAGCCGAATTTTTAACTGGCGAACCTTTTGGGCGGATGTGAGAAAGGTCGTGACCAACTCCCCCGCGGCGTTTCATAAGCTGTACCTGCTCCTGGTCAATTTTCATAATCCCGCCGTATGAATCTGAAACCCCATCATTTCCAATAACAAAGCAGTTGGAAAGGGAAGCGATCTGGTATGGATTACCAATTCCAGCCATAGGGCTTCCTTGCGGAACGATGTATTTGAAGTCCTTAATAAGGTCGAAAACTTCGTCCTCGCTCATCGGGTTTGGATAGCGTTGCTCGATTCGGGCAATCTCTTTTGCTATCCTGCGATGCATATCATTGGGGGTAAGTTCATAAATATTGCCTTCTGAATCCTTTAAGGCATATTTGTTCACCCAAACACGGGCAGCGAGATCATCTCCTTTGAAGTATTTCAGAGAAGCCTGGAATGCTTCTTCCTGGGAGTAGATTTGGGGGGCGGCAGGAGTGGCTTGTACGCTCATTTATTTTGGCTTTTTTGGATTAGTTAATTACAAGATGAAAAGTAGTTAATTATATGCAAAGATAAAGCACTATTTAGGGAAGTAAATAATAAAGTTATCAAAAACTACATGTTAATTAACTGTAAAACAGTTATTTATAAATTTATCAACACAAGAAAGTTGACAAATTTTTCAAAATATTTATTCTTAAGGTTTTGTGAGCAAAACCGGGGGAAGAGCAAAAAAAGAGGCCGGTTGAAACTTCAACCGGCCTTCTTGAATTAACACCTATGAAAATTCAAAATAAAGCTATTTTGTGACGGACCAAATTGAATATCCGTTTGCCGGAGCTTCAATTGTTACCATTCCGTTTTCATCGGAGGTAGGGCTATAAGTTGTGTTACCACTGTAGTCATGCAGGGTAACCGAATTCCAGTTTGTAGAAATTGATCGTCTTTTGGTGTTGTCACCAGTGTAAATATAAAGAATTAATCCAGGATTATCACCTGAACCGCCTCTTTTCATCACGTATTCATCGTCATCGGCATAAAGGATTTCGGCGTCACCAATAGCCAAACTTTTATGAATTTTGATGAGTTGCTTTATCTGGTCCTGATAATCAGGGTTTTCGTAGTCAAGATAGAAGATGGTCGGATATCCGGGATGAGTCAAAATGTAAGCGTAAGCCTTCAGTTTATTCTCTGCGGAAATGTTATTATCCTCATTGCTATCCTTTTCGGTGTCGTGATTGGCTACGAAGGTCACGGCCTTATCGGGAAAGGTTTTCCAAAGCATATCTCTTTTAAGAAGGCTAAGGTCATCATTCCGGTCCATGGCTTCATCGAGTTTGTAAAAGGTAGAGAAATCGAAAGCTGCGATTCCCGAAGCCTGTACCCAATCTTCCAGGACAGTAGGATTTCCGTCCCAGTTTTCGCCCACGGCAAATCCACCTACAGCATCCATCCAGTCTTTGATCACCCATGGCTCATAGCCTTTCACGTAATCAAAGCGCCACCCGTCAAAATGCATCACGTTCTTGTAGTATTTTGCTACGGAACTGTCTTTTTTCCATAGCCAGTCCTGCACGTGCTCGCGGTGATGATCCAGGTTTTGTTCCGGATAGAACATGTCGTCATCGGCATAATCATCAACGCTGTTTGGGTAGAAATCTTCATAATTCCTGTTGAACATTCCGGAAGCATTTCCGTGTTGTTCATCAAAAAGAGTGTAGGTCATCTTGTCGCGGTACGGGTTGTATTCTTCGCCGCCTCCATTATTGTGGTTGATCACGATATCGGCGATCACCTCGATGTTGTTGTCATGTGCAGTCGAGATGAGAGTTTCCAGTTCATCTCTGCTTCCAAAGCGGGTTTTAACTGTCCCGTGCTGATCGTAATTTCCGAAGTCAAAATAATCGGAAACGTCATAGCCCATGGAATATCCGCCTGAAGCTCCTTTGGAGGCTACGGGCAACCAGATACGATCAAACCCGGCATTAGACCAATCCGCCACCTGGTCGGTGAGGGTGGTCCACCATTCAAAACGCGGCTCCACATCCCAATAAAAGGCCTGCATCATTACTCCGCTGCCACTGTCATAGCTGCTGAGGTCCATGGGTTGCGGATCAGCGGGTTGTTCGGTTTTTCCCCCGGTCTTGTCTCCGCCGCCCTGTTCAGGGGTGTCGGGAGTATCATCTTTGGAACATCCGGCTAACAGCAAAAGAAAACTGAAGATGAGCGGGAATAAAAAATGTTTCTTGTTCATATAAAAAGGGTTAAAAAAAGGGCTGTCACAGAGACAGCCCTTGGTTTTTAAAGGTTCCTATTGTTGTGCAACAGGAATAAAGAGATATCGCGCTGTAAGGTCGTTGAACCAAACATTGTAGGTTCCGGACGTTACAGGAATATTAGGATCACTGTCGTTGGCACCCTGGCCACTTATTGCTGTTGCAGCTCCCCAGCTCACATCCCATGCATTGTTCGCACGGAATTTAGCATCACCGTCAGCCAGTTCAAGATCATTGAGGTACCAGATGTGTGGGTTGAAATCTGACTGAGTCATGGTTGTCTCAGCATCCCAACCACCTGCTGTAGCTGTTCCAATGATTCCTACGGAAGAGTAAGTAGCAGCATCGCTCACATTTACTTCTTCCCAGGTATAGGTCATATCGGCAATGTTTACTGACAGGCTGTAGTAAGCATCACTGTCTACAGGGAAAGCGCTTGGATCAGTTCCATCGCCGGGATTAACAGCAAGAACGCCGTCAGTTCCACCCCATTGTGGTTGCCATTGTCCTGGTACTTCAACTAATTTAAAGCCTTCAACATCGGCACCTCCGGCAAATCTTCCTTCGAAGTAGTAAATATCTTCGTTGGCAGGATCGCGGAAAAGAGGTGTATTGTTGTTATCAGGATTCCATCCTGCAGCGGTAGCATCACCTACCATGTACAGCTCACGTTTAGCAGGCTCTTCGGTTGTTGCTTCAGGAAGCATCACAGATAGGGCAATTGGAGATGAAATATGCTCCAAAGCATTTCCGCCGTCATTTCCTGCATAGGCGCGAACGCGGAAGTAAACCATTCCGGTATTAGGAGCGTCGGTTGTAGGATCGTTGTCCAGACCTGCGTCTTTAGCAAGTTTCATAAGATCGCTCACCTTTACTTCCAGGTTGTTGCTTCCTGTTTCCCCGATTACGGCGTAATCAGAAAAATCTTCGGTAGCCGAACCCTGAAGTTCATAGGTCACAGTAGTAGGAGTTCCAAAATCAACTTCATTCCATACAAATCTTTCAGCAACGTTAGATTTTGTTGCTTCGGTAAGAATGTAGCTGGAGGCCACCGTATTGGTGAAGTTAACTCCTTCTGGGTCGGGCTGAGCCACAAAGTTCACACTGTCGTCACTGGTGCAGGCATTAAAGCCTATCACAGCGATTATTGCTATTAAAAAAATCGAAATTTTCTTCATCTTAAAATTCATTTATAATATTAATATCCTGGATTCTGGGTTAGATTGGTGTTTACGCCTAGGTCTGAAGCCGGAATTGGCATCAGGTTCCTGTAAGCTGCAGTTGTTGCTCCCTGTGGAACGCCGCCTTTAAAAGGCCAGATGCCGTTCTCTGAGAACTGGTTGAACCTGATAAGATCGGTTCTTCTTTGTGCTTCCCAATATAATTCACGGGCACGTGCACTTAGGATGAAATCTAAATCAAGGTCATTTCCTGAAATATTGTGGCTTGAGTTTCCGTAAGCTCTTGCGCGCAGTTTGTTGATGTACTCCACTGCTTTGGCTTCGCTACCACCACCGCCTCGCACATAGGCTTCAGCATACATGAGGTAAGCATCTCCCAGCCTGAACATAGGGAAATCGGTGTCAGCAAATTCCCCGCTGCTATCGGAGCCCTGGTTTCCATTCACATCTACATTCTTGTATTTGGCCACGGCATAACCATCGGTGAAGCTGGAAATGTCCTTGATCTCTTTGCTTTGCCCGTCGGTAAAGAAAAGGGCACGGCTATCTTCAGAATCTGCTCCGTCAGAGAATTGATCCACAAGTTTAGAGGTAGTTCTCAAACCAGCCCAGCCACTGCTAACTCCAAAATTAGCCGGCTCCATATTGCCTCCAACTGCGGCATGGATAATAAAACTCATCCCGCCGTAAGACTGAGTGTGAAGTCCGTCGAAAGCTATCGGGAAAATGATCTCCTTTTGAGCGCCATTGGTGTTGTTATCGGCAAGGAAAAGCTTCTGATAATCATCCACAAGCTCATATTGGCCAGAATTAATGACCTTTTCGGTATAGGTGATCACATCGGCGTAGCGTGGTGTGCCGGTGTACACTTCAGCATTGAGGTACATTTTGGAAAGCAACATCCACACTGCTGCCTGATCGGCACGGGCGTATTCATTTTGCCCGGCAGGAGTGATCTTGCCTTCAATGTCAAGCAATTCGCTTTCGATGTAGTTGAAAAGGTCGGCACGCTTGATTTGCTTCGGAAGGAAGGCCCCAATAGGATCTTCTTCAGTAATAAAAGGTGGATTTCCGAAGAGGTCCATCGCGTGATAATAGCTTAGGGCACGCAGAAATCTTGCCTCATATCGATATTCCTCGATTTTCGACTGTTCTTCAGAAGAAACTCCGCGGGCGTCCAGCTTATCAGAAGTGGTTTGTCTCAAAAACTCGTTGTTCAAAGCCACCTGGTAAAGCAGCCTTGAATACATGGTCCTGATAAACTCGTTCCCTGAAGTCCAGTTTTGAGCGTGAAGGTCTTTGATCGTACCGTCATTCCAGCCAATTACGGCCTCATCGGTAGGCAGTTCCTGCATCATGAAGTACAGGCGCATGTACTGAGAGAAGCCTTCATCAAGGCCTTGAAGATCGGGTTTGCCGGCTGGGCCTTCCTGGCCACTTACCGCTAGCCCGGCGTACAACTTAGACAAAAATTGCTTGTAGGCCGCCGGATCCTGAAAAGCCTTGTCGGCAGAAGACCTATTGTCTTCCGGCTGCAGCTCCAGGTCTTTTTGACAGGACCACAGGAGGCTGAGGCTGAAGAAAACCAATAGAATTGATTTGAATTTATTAAGCATAGCTACTAGTGTATTTTATTTTTATTAAAAGTTGAAATTCAGTCCAAGTACAAATGTTCTTGATCTTGGATAGAAGTTGTTGTCGATTCCGCTGGCAATTTCAGGATCTAAACCTTCATAGTCGGTAAATGTCAACACGTTGCTGGCGGTGAGGGTCACTTTGAAATCAAGTTTATCCCCAGGAACAAGATAACCTATAGAAACATTGTCCAATTTCACAAAATCAGCATTTCTGATGTAATAATCAGAGAAGTACTGGCTGTTCACGAAATTAGTCTCTAATACATTAGAATTCAGGTTTGAATAGTAATCCTGAGGAGTTACTGTACCTGCTGTGATCCAACCGTTAGCCGACTGGGCGTTGTCATACATATAGTTTCCGAAGCTACCTCTAAAGGTAAAGCTGAAGTCGAAATTCTTGTAATTCATGGTACTGGTAAGACCCATGAAATAATCAGGAGAAGCCTTTTTGTAAGGTTGTTTGTCGGCTTCAGTGATGGCGTTATCGCCGTTCACATCTACGTATGCTCCCTCTATGGGTTGTCCCTGTTCATTGTAAACCTGGCGGTATACGAAGAAGGTAGAAGGGTCGTAGCCTTCTTTCAGCAACTGAATGTTGTTTCCAACACCTCCGCTAATCTCTCCTTTTGGAATAAAGAAGTTAGGATTGTCTCCCAAAGTAAGTTTAGTGATCTCCAGGTCCTGGAAAGTAATGTTATAATCCAGGCTCCAGTTGAAATCTTTGCTGCGGAATATCTCGGCAGAAAGTGCAGCCTCTATCCCTTTACTGGTGGTTTCTCCCACATTGGTCACCAAAAGGTCAGTAAGGTTTGCTCCGGCAGGAACAGGCACCTGGGCCAAAAGATTGTTGGTTTGACGATAGTAGGCATCTACGCTACCGCTCAACCTGTCGTCCAGGAATCCAAAATCAAGACCGGCATTATAAGTTCTCAATTCTTCCCACTTAAGGTTTTCATCAAATCCTTCGGGTCTCAAAGTGCTCATAAACTGGTCGCCAAACTGATAGCTGGCGCCTTGTACGCTTGGAGTGTAAAGACCCATATAGCCGTAATTAGGACCAATTTCCTGGTTACCGGTTACCCCGTAACCTGCTCTAAGTTTCAATTGAGAAATAACATTGGAGTCTTTAAGGAAATCTTCTTCCTGTAGCTTCCAGCCAATAGAGGCTGCAGGGAAAGAACTCCATCTATTATCTTTGCTGAATCTTGAAGAACCGTCGCGACGGTAGCTGGCCGAGATCAGGTATTTATCTGCAATGTTGAAACTGGCACGGGCAAAGTAAGATTCGAGTGAATTGCGATCTATAGCAGTAGGTTGCGTATAAAACGCATTGGACGCAGTGTACCTTCGGTCACTTGACTGGTAGAATTCCTGGTAAGAGTGACCAGCCGTAAGATCGATATTGGTGTTTATGGCTTCTACATCGCGTTTATAGTTGAAGTAGAAGTCAAGCAAGGTATTTCGGTTAATTCCTGAATAGAAATTCTCATAAGGAATCGCGTCACCTACCACGGCTGAAGTTAAAGGCCTCATTTCATACCCTGATAATTCAGAATAATCGAAACCTGCGTTCAGGTTAAATTTAAGTTCAGGCATGAAGGGGAAGCGATAATCAACATTAAGATTGGAGATATTTCGCTTGTTCTTTGCATTATTTTGACGCTGCTCCAGGAGAGCCAGCGGGTTTCTCGTCGCCTGTCTCATCTCGCTGTCGATAGTATTTCCGGTGCGGAATTCAAAATAGCCATCAAATGGGCTGGTAGGATCGTAAACCGGCTGAGTAGGATCAAAAGAGATCGCTGCTCCTATGGCACCTTCGTCGGCATAGCCGTTTTGATCGATTATTCCTTTTGAAGTCAGGGTCAGTTTCAAGCTGTTGTCAAAAAGATCCTGGTTTAAAGCAAGGTTCACCGCATTTCTCTGGTAAAGGTCAGTTTTAAGAACCCCGGTTTGAGAAGTGTGGTTGAAGTTAACACGATAAGAAAAATCTTTGAAACCCTGGGTTACGGTCACGTTGTGGATTGCTCCCACAGAGGTTTGGTAGATCTGGTCCTGCCAATCGGTATTCGCGTCACCCAATAGAGAAGGATCGGTGTTTGATTGCCCTTCTATAATTGTTCTAAACTGCTCGGCGTTAAGTACATCTACTTTGTCAATAATATTGCCTACCGAAGCCTTAAGATCATAAGTGATACTTAAAGGAGAGCTTTTCTTCCCTTTCTTGGTAGTGATAAGGATCACCCCGTTGGAAGCCCTGGAACCATAGATAGCTGTAGCAGCCGCATCTTTAAGCACCACGAAATCTTCGATCTCGTTAGGGTTGATGGAGTTCAGCTGGTTTCTTACCCCCTGAACACCTCGCTGGTCTAACGGAATTCCATCCACTACGATCAGCGGAGAGTTGTTGGCATTTAGCGAAGAACCACCGCGAATACGGATCTCAGCTCCTTGCCCGGGTGCCCCGTTTCCGGGAGTAATTCGTACCCCGGCCGATTTACCTGCGATCAATTGTTCAGGAGAGATCACCGCACCCTGGTTGAATTCCTCGGGCGAGATCTTCTGTACCGATCCGGTCGCATCCTGTTGGGTTGTCGAACCATAACCGATCAGTACAACCTCGTCAAGGGTAGCCTGGTCTTCTTTCATGGCTACATCAAGTGTGGATTGCCCCTCATAAGGGATCTCCTGCTTAGCGAAGCCAAGGAAGGAGAAAATAATCACGTCTCCCTCGCTTACATTATCGATGGTATAATTTCCGTCAAAATCGGTGACCGACCCATTGGTGGTACCTTTAACAATTACGTTCGCGCCCGGCACCGGCAGACCGGTGGCACTCTCGGTGACCGTACCGCTCAGGGTGTTTTGGGCAAAAAAGCTCATTGGCAGCATAAATAGCATCAGCAACGTGCTTTTGAATAATGTTCTCATAAATATTTCTATTGGTTTAACTAAAAATTTGGGCTTACATTTTTACTTCCTGTGGTCGAAGTTATGTAAAATTAACGTTAATAATTACGGGTTTTCCCCCATAGACCTTGCGAAAACGTTTGCGTGTTGAAAACTTTTAGACATCCTTAGAATGCCAGAAGATTTTGTAATATTTTTGCTGAATATTCAAATGATTGCTTTTTAGTAAAGAATCCCTGAACTCCACATGAAGCCCAAACTTACCCTTAAGCAAATTGCCAAAGAATTAGATGTTTCCATTTCAACCGTCTCTAAAGCCCTTAAAGACAGTCCGGAAATTGGCGAAGACACCAAGCAGAAGATCAAGGCTTTTGCAAAGCTTTACAACTACAAGCCCAACAATATTGCCCTCAGCCTGAAGAACAGGAAAACCAAGACCATCGGCATCATTATCCCCGAGATTGTTCATCATTTCTTTACCACCGTAATTAGCGGGGTAGAGCAGGTGGCTAATGAAAGAGGTTATAACGTTATTATATGTCTTACCAATAACTCCTTCGACAAGGAAGTTTTGAACCTGGAAATGCTTGCCAACGGCAGCACCGACGGTTTCATCCTGTCCCTGGCCAAGGAAACCATGCAAAAACAGGATTATCATCATTTAAAGGAAGTGATCCACCAGGGAATGCCTGTGGTTATGTTTGACCGGGCTGTAGACGAGGTCAATTGTGACAAGGTGGTCATTGACGATACCAATGGCGCCAAAAAAGCCGTGCAGCATCTCATCAATATTGGCTGCAGGAAGATCGCGATCATTTCTACCGTAGATTACGTGAGCGTGGGGAAACTTCGAACCGAGGGATATTTGCAGGCTCTTAGGGAGAACGGAATGCCGGTGGACGAATCGCTTATCCTGAAGAATGAGAATATGGACGACAGCGAACAGGAAATAGAGGAATTTCTTCGGAATAAGGATATTGACGGAGTCTTTGCTGTGAATGAGCACTACGCTATTTATGCGGTGAAGGCCCTTCAGGAGAGCGGCCGTAAAGTACCGGAAGATGTTTCGGTGGTTGGATTTACCAATGGCGAACTCTCTAAAAGATTTATTCCGAGCCTCACTACAGTAAGCCAGCACGGGGCCAAATTGGGGGCTGAAGCCGCAAAGCTTCTGATAGAAAGACTGGAAAGCACTTCCGAAGAAACAGAGATCGCCAAAACCATCATTGTAGAGACCGAATTGATCGAAAGGAATTCGACAAAGACTAATTTAACATATGCCTGATTAATTTTTATATATCTTTGTCGCCGAATTATATTTATCAGAACTTACATTTTACTTCCTACTTAAATTAAGTTTTGATAAGTCTTAGTGCTTATCGTAACTGTTACTGAATTTTACGATATGCAGAAACGTACCCTAAGTTTCTGGGAAATATGGAACATGAGTTTCGGTTTCCTGGGAATCCAATTTGGCTTTGCCTTGCAAAATGCCAACACCTCCAGAATTTTTGAGACTTTAGGCGCCAAAGTAGAAACCATTCCTATTCTCTGGATCGCGGCACCAGTGACAGGCCTGATTATTCAGCCTATCATTGGTTATTTTAGCGACCGCACCTGGAACAGGCTTGGAAGACGACGGCCCTATTTTCTTACCGGTGCAATTCTTTCCTCACTCGCCTTATTCCTAATGCCGAACTCGCCAACCCTCTGGGTAGCGGCCGGGACGCTGTGGATCATGGATGCTTCCATCAATATTTCGATGGAACCCTTCCGGGCTTTTGTAGGAGACAATTTGCCGGACAAACAGCGCACGCTGGGCTTTGCGATGCAGAGTTTCTTCATCGGAACCGGGGCTGTGGTAGGTTCTCTGCTGCCGTATATGTTTACCAACTGGTTTGGGATCAGCAATACGGCGCCTGAAGGGATCATTCCCGATTCGGTGAAGTGGTCTTTTTACGTGGGCGGAATTGTTTTCCTTTTAGCTGTGATCTGGACGGTGGTGAATTCAAAAGAGTATTCGCCGGAAGAATTGGAAGCTTTCGAAAAGGCGCGGGAGAAAAGCCATCCCGTTGAACTTGAGCCCGACAACAAGCAGCGAAATATCCGCAATCAACTGTATTCCGGGATTGGGATGATCGCGGTAGGAGCAATTGTGACCTATCTTATTTATTCCAACTCGCTCACCAAGGAGCTCTACATTCTTTTTGTAGGGCTTATCGTTGCCGGAATTCTCTTTATGGTTGCGGCAAGGCTTAGAAAGCGGGAAGTACGCAACGGCTTCACCATTATTGTAACGGACATGCTCAACATGCCGGCCACCATGAAACAGCTGGCCTGGGTTCAGTTCTTTTCGTGGTTCGCGCTGTTTTCTATGTGGATATATTCCACACCGGCGGTTACCGGACACGTTTTTGGAACCCACGATACCACTTCTGAACTTTACAACGATGCCGCCGACTGGGTGACGGTGATGTTCACCGTTTACAACGGCGTCGCGGCTGCGGTCGCATTCCTGCTGCCCGTGCTGGCCAGAAGAACAAGTAACAAGGTAACGCATCTGCTGGCTTTGACCATTGGAGGAATCTGTCTCATATCAGTTTATTTTCTCACTTCGAAAGCTGGCCTGCTATTGGCAATGATCGGCGTGGGAGTTGCCTGGGCAAGTATTTTGTCAATTCCGTATGCGATGTTGTCGGGAGCCTTGCCTTCGGCTAAAATGGGATATTACATGGGAGTATTTAATTTTTTCATTGTAATCCCGCAAATAGTGGCTGCAACGATCCTGGGCTTTTTGGTCAAGGAATGGTTTAACAGTGAACCTATTTATGCCCTTGTGGTAGGAGGTTTTTCGATGATTTTGTCGGGCCTGCTTACGCTTAGGGTAAAAACGAATAAAAGAATAACTATAGATGAACAAACATAAAGGAATAATCTTCGATCTGGACGGAGTGATCGTCGATACCGCCAAATTCCATTTTATTGCCTGGCGGAAGCTCGCGAACGACCTGGGCTTCGACATCACCGAGGAGCAGAATGAGCAGCTAAAAGGCGTAAGCCGGGTACATTCGCTTCAGAAGATATTGAAGTGGGGAGAAATGGAGCTTTCCGAAGAAGAATTTCAGCAACAAACCACCAAAAAGAACGAAAACTACCTTTCCTATGTAGAAAAAATGGACGACAGTGAGATCTTGCCGGGAGTGAGAAAGGTAATTGATCATTTAACCGAAAAGAACATTCCTTTCGCTTTGGGTTCGGCCAGCAAAAATGCGCCGCTCATCCTGGAGAAAATCGGACTTTACGAAAAATTTGATGCTGTTGTTGACGGGAATGATGTGAGCAAAGCCAAGCCCAGCCCTGAAGTGTTCCTGGTGGCTGCGGAAAAACTCGGTCTCGCCCCCGAAGATTGCATCGTATTTGAAGATTCGGTAGCCGGAATTCAGGCTGCGAACAACGCGAAGATGCTCAGTATTGGAATTGGTGAAAAAGAGGTGTTGCACGAAGCCAATTACGTTTTTTCTGACTTCACTGAAATTACCATAGAGTTTATTGAAGAATTGTTGAATAAATAAAAAGAAATGAATCAAGATTATATAAAACCCGATGCCTGGTCGATCATAGAAGAGGGATTCGATGAGAATCGCGTAAAATCGTCTGAGAGCCTGTTCAGTATTGGCAACGGCGCCATGGGGCAACGTGCCAATTTTGAAGAACAATATTCCGGGGCCAGCTTCCAGGGCAGCTACATTGGCGGGGTCTATTACCCCGACAAAACTAAGGTAGGTTGGTGGAAGAACGGCTATCCCGAATTTTTTGCCAAGGTGCTCAACGCACCTAACTGGATAGGGATCAACATTTACATCAACGGCGAAGCCCTGGATCTCCATACCTGTACAAAGGTAGAAGAGTACACGCGTGAGCTGAACATGAAAGAAGGTTATCACCGTCGCAATTTCGTGGCTGTACTTCCCAATGGAATAGAGCTGGCCGTGAGGGCCACGCGTTTCCTTTCTATTGTTGAAGACGAACTTGGCGCGATCAATTTTGAACTGGATCTACTGAATTCAGATGCTGAAATCACTCTGGAACCTTACCTGGATGGGGGCATCACCAATACCGATGCCAACTGGGAAGAGCGCTTTTGGAAAACCCTGGAAGTACGATCTGAAGGCAAGCGCGGATTTTTGTTGTCAAAGACGCTTAAAACCGAATTCCATGTGGGCAGCTTTATGCAGTCGGAGATCTTTGTGGATGATGAAAAACAGGAACTTCCGTTTGAAGAAATTCTGACCGAAGATAAGATCAGCTTTTCCTATAAGCTAAATGCCAAAAAAGGGCAGATCATTAGCCTTAAGAAATATGCAGGTTATGTGACCGATCAGAATCACAAGCGCGAGGAGCTTATTTCTGCGGCCAATGCTGTGCTGGATAAAGCTTTGGCTTCAGGTTACGGGCAGCTGCTTCAGGAGCAAAAGGACGCCTGGGCGAAGATATGGGAAATGGCCGATATTGCCATTGAAGGCGATGTGAAAGCGCAGCAGGGAATCCGCTTTAATATTTTTCAGCTGAACCAGACTTACCTCGGAAAAGATGAAAGGCTGAATATTGGACCGAAAGGTTTTACCGGCGAAAAATACGGCGGAAGTACCTATTGGGACACTGAAGCTTACTGCATTCCATTTTATATGGCTACCAAAGATCAACAGGTGGCCCGAAATCTTCTCACCTACAGGTACAATCAACTTGAAAAGGCGAAGGAAAATGCCCAAAAGCTCGGGTTTTCCAATGGCGCGGCACTTTACCCAATGGTGACCATGAACGGGGAAGAGAGCCACAACGAATGGGAGATCACCTTCGAGGAAATTCACCGGAACGGCGCCATGATCTTCGCCATTCACAACTATGTTCGTTACACAGGCGACTTCAGTTATATTCCTGAAAAGGGGCTGGAAGTGATGATCGCGGTGGCGCGGTTCTGGCAGCAAAGAGCTACCTTCAGCATTCCGAAGAACAAATACGTGATCCTGGGAGTGACCGGGCCAAACGAATACGAAAACAATATCAACAATAACTGGTACACCAATTACCTGGCCAAATGGTGCATTGAGTATTGTATGCAGATGATCGACAAGGTGAAAGACGGTTATCCTGAAGATTACGACAGGGTCATGGGCCTTGCCGGGCTTCATGATTCAGAATTAATGGACTGGAAAGAGGTGGCCGAAAACATGTATTTTCCGTACTCTGAAGATCACGGAGTTTTCCTCCAACAGGATGGCTTCCTTGACAAAGAGATCGTTCCGGTTTCTGAACTGGAGAAATCTCAGCGACCTATCAACCAGAAGTGGAGCTGGGACCGCATTCTTCGTTCCTGTTACATCAAACAAGCCGATGTGCTGCAGGGCTTCTACTTTTTTGAAGACCATTTTAGCCATCAGGACCTTGAAAAACATTTCAATTTTTATGAGCCTTTAACCGTGCATGAATCTTCGCTTTCTCCCTGTGTTCACAGTATACAGGCGGCGAAATTGGGCAGAATGGAGCAGGCTTATGATTTTTACCTGCGCACCTCAAGGCTCGATCTTGACGATTACAACCACGAAGTAGAGCAGGGCTGCCATATTACCAGTATGGCCGGCACCTGGATGAGTATCGTGGAAGGTTTTGGCGGAATGAGGGTGGTAGATGACAAACTTTGTTTCAATCCGCGCATTCCTGAACAATGGACGGCTTACTCATTTAAGGTGAACTTCAGAAATCAAATTCTGAAGATCGAAGTGGCTGCCGGCAAGACCAGTTTCCTGTTGGAAGGAACAGAACCGCTGGGAATCCTCTTAAACGGAAAAGCAATAGAGGTAGAACCTAACAACCTTGTAATTGTGTAGTTTGAGAGAGAACTTCAAAATATAGAATTTCAGTAAGCGCGGCCGGAAAATCATTCTGGCTGCGCTTTCTTTTTAATACCTAAATCCCAAATGAAATGAGAAAAATATTACTGATGTTATTTCTGCTCTGCGGAAGTCTGCTGCAGGCCCAGATCGACCGAATGGAGCCTCCTTTCTGGTGGAGCGGAATGGAAAGAGGCGAATTGCAGGTAATGTTCCACGGCAAAGATATCGCGCAATACCAGGTCTCCGCTTCCGAAGATATTACTATTAAAAGTATCGTAAAAACCGAAAATCCCAATTACATATTTGTAACGCTGGACACGCGCGACATTGAGCCGGGAAAATTCGAATTCAGCTTTTCAAAGAAAGGCCGCGAAAAGTTCACGAAAACCTACGAATTTAAAGAGAGACAGGAAAATTCACAATATCGACAGGGCTTCGATGCCAGTGATGCGATTTATCTGCTGATGCCCGATCGTTTTGCTAACGGAAATCCGAAAAATGATTCCAGTCCTGAAATGCAGGAAAAAGCAAATCGTGAAAACCAGGGCGGTCGACATGGAGGAGATATTCAGGGTATCATAGATCATCTGGACTACTTAGAAGATCTTGGCGTCACCGCGCTTTGGAGTACGCCTTTGCTTGAAGACGACGATCCCGCATATTCTTACCATACCTATGCCCAAAGTGATGTTTACAATGTTGACCCGCGCTACGGAAGCAACGAAGATTATAAAGATCTTGCTGATGCATTACATCAGAGGCACATGAAGCTTATTATGGATTACGTGACCAATCACTGGGGTGCAGAACATTGGATGATCAAGGATCTGCCAACTTACGATTGGATCCACCAGTTTCCGGGTTATGCACAATCCAATTACAGGATGACCACCCAATTTGATCCGCATCGTTCAGAAAAGGATAAGCGGTATTGCGTGGACGGATGGTTTGTAAAGACGATGCCCGATCTTAATCAGAGCAATCCGTTGGTGTTGAACTATCTCACGCAGAACGCCATCTGGTGGATCGAATATGCAGGTCTTGACGGTATGCGGGTCGATACCTATTCCTATAATGATAAGGAAGGCATTTCAAAATGGACCAACGCCATTATGAAGGAATATCCTCATTTCAACATTGTGGGGGAGGTGTGGATGCATGACCAGGCGCAGATCGCCTATTGGCAGGCAGACAGCAAGGTAGGAGCCATCGAAGATTACAACTCTCACCTGCCTTCGGTAATGGATTTTACCCTGCACGACGCCCTTACCCAGATGTTCAATGAAGAAGATCAGGGCTGGGGTCAGGGTATGATAAGAGGCTATGAAAATTTTGTCAATGATTTTCTGTATGCCGACATTAATGACATTCTTGTTTTCGCCGGAAACCACGATACCAGCCGCATCAATGAGATCTATGGCGGCGATGTGGACAAGTACAAACTGGCGATGACGCTGGTGCTCACTACCCGCGGAATTCCGCAGTTGTATTACGGCGATGAAATAGGAATGATGGGTAACAAGGAGAAGAACGGTGACGGCGATATCCGGAAGGATTTTCCCGGCGGATGGAGCGGCGATGAGCACAGTGCCTTTACCTCTCAGGGCCGCACTGAAAAGCAGGCCGAATACTTCGATTTTACCAAAAAACTTCTGAATTTCAGGAAAAATAAGGAGGTGCTTCACTTCGGAAAACTACTTCAGTATTTGCCGAATAATAACATATATGTTTATTTCCGCTACAACGAAAAAGAATCGGTGATGGTGGTCATCAACAATAATGAGGAAGCGCAGAAAATTGATCCATCCAGTTTTGCTGAAGGCATCAGGGATTTCCGCAGCGGAAAAGATATTCTTTCCGGAGAGAACGTTGCACTGGACGCACCTTTCAGCATTCCCGGAAAAACATCCATGGTGATCGATCTTTCGAAATAGACCATTTCCGAAGAAGTTATAAAAATGACCAATATTAAAAACAACAACCAATTAAAATTTCCAATTATGAAAAAAACCGTTCTCGCCCTTGCTGTTGTGGCATTTATGGCCTCCTGTAAGGAAAACAAGCAGGAAGAACCTAAACCTGCAGAAGCTCAGCAGCAGGAAATCGCGCCTATTGATGACGACGTCCTCGAGTCGGCGGTAATCTATGAGGCGAATATTCGGCAATACTCGCCGGAAGGTACTTTTGACGCTTTTACCAAAGATATTCCGCAGCTCAAGCAGCTGGGAGTGAAGATCATTTGGGTGATGCCTATTTATCCAATTTCGATGAAGAACCGAAAAGCTACCGCCGATAAGTCTATTGAGGACATCAAAGATCCGGAAGAGCGCAAAAAATACCTGGGAAGTTATTATGCGATTTCCGACTATACCGCGGTCAATGAAGATTACGGAACCGATGAGGATTTCCAGGAATTAGTTGATACGGCGCATGAAAATGGAATGTACGTGATCCTGGACTGGGTGGCCAACCACACCGGCTGGGATCACGCCTGGATCAAAGAGCATCCCGACTATTACACTAAGAATGAAAAAGGAGAGATCACCGATCCTTTGAATCCTGAGACCGGCAAGCCATGGGGCTGGACCGATGTTGCCGACCTTAACTACGATAATCCCGATTTGCGGAAGGCCATGGGAGACGAAATGAAATATTGGGTGGAGAATTTCGATATTGATGGTTTTCGAGCCGATGTTGCGGGAAATGTCCCGACCGATTTCTGGGAGAATATCACCGATGAGCTCAAACAGGAAAAGCCGATCTTTATGCTGGCTGAAAGTGAGGACAAAGATCTTTTTCACCACGCATTCGATATGGGTTATAATTGGGAAGGTCTGCATTTAATGAACGACATCGCCCAGGGCAAGGCTAATGCTGCAGATTATGACGATTATATGAAGAAGATCGATACGACTTACCAGGAGGATGATATTTTGATGAATTTCATAACTAATCACGATGAGAACGCCTGGAGCGGCACTGTAGAAGAGCGAATGGGAGATGCTTCGGAAGCCATGCTGGCGCTTACCTACGCCATTCCGGGAATGCCGCTTATTTACAGCGGGCAGGAATACGATTTGAACAAGCGGCTGAAATTCTTCGAAAAAGACAGCATTCCGCATCAAAAAGGCGAGATGTGGCCGCTTCTTCAGAAGTTGGGAAAACTGAAGAACAGCAATCCTGCATTGAATGGCGGGAAAGAAGCCGCCGATTATATTCCGGTGGAAACTTCCGCAGAGAAAAAGATTTTGGCCTTCGAAAGATCCAAAGAGGGAAAAGAGGTGATTTATATTGGGAATTTCACCGGTAAATCCGTGCAATTTGACATTGAACTTCAGGGGAAATTCCGGGATTATTTGAAGGATAGTACTTTTACAATTCAGAAGGATAAAAAAATGGACCTACAGCCCTGGGAGTATAAATTATTATTAAAAATATGATAAAAATCATAAATTATTAAAAAGAGCCCAATGAAATGGGCTCTTTTTGTTAGTTATCAACCGAAATCGTTTTAGTTTCTTGGAAAATTAGGTTATCTTATTGAATTAAAATAGCTTTGGCCTGATGGCTAAGAAAATAGACAAAATCGCAGTACTAACTTCCGGAGGAGATGCTCCGGGAATGAATGCCGCAATTAGAGCGGTAGTAAGGGCTTGCTCCTATTACGGGTTACAATGTGCAGGAGTTTACAGAGGGTACCAGGGACTCATTGAAGGAGACTTTGAAGATCTCAATGCCCGTTCTGTAAGGAACATAATCAATAAAGGCGGAACCTTCCTGAAATCTACCCGCTCCATGGAGTTCAAGACCAAGGAAGGAAGAGCCAAGGCTCATGCCCAACTCAAAAAACACGACGTTGATGCCCTGGTGGTGATCGGCGGCGACGGAACCTTTACCGGTGGGGTATATTTCAGCCAGGAATTCAATTTTCCGTTGGTGGGAATCCCTGCTACTATCGACAATGATATCAACGGTACCGACTACACGCTGGGTTATGATACCGCACTGAACACCGTGGTGGAAGCGATCGACAAGATTCGCGATACCGCCAGTTCTCATAACAGGCTTTTCCTTATCGAGGTAATGGGTCGCGATGCAGGCGATATTGCGCTTAACAGCGGGATTGGTGCCGGCGCTGAAGAGATCCTTATTCCTGAAGAAAACCTGGGAACAGAACGCCTTCTGGAATCCCTTAGAAAAAGCAGGAAATCTGGGAAGACTTCCAGTATTATCGTTGTGGCTGAAGGTGAGAAGAGTGGAAAGAACATCTTTGAACTGGCCGAATATATCGAAGAGAATCTCAATGATTACGAGATCAGGGTTTCGGTATTGGGGCATATTCAGAGAGGTGGTGCTCCCAGCTGTGCCGACAGGGTGTTGGCAAGTAAACTGGGGGTAGGCGCTGTAGAAGGCTTACTGGACGGGAAGACCAATCAAATGGTGGGAATTCACCACGAGAAGGTGGTTTTCGTTCCGCTGGAAGAAGCCATCAAGGGTGAAGCAAAAGTAGATAAAGAATTAAGAAGGGTGGCAGACATCACTTCTGTTTAAATTTTAAAATTAGAAAGATGAGTACAAAAATTGGAATTAACGGTTTTGGCCGTATCGGGCGAATTGCCTTTAGAATAGCGGCTCAAAGCAGCGATGTTGAAGTAGTAGCAATCAATGATCTATTAGATGTAGAGCATTTGGCTTATTTGTTAACTTATGATTCAGTGCACGGGAAATTTAAGGGAGACGTTGAGGTAAAAGACGGAAACCTTGTTGTAAACGGAAACACTATCCGCGTAACGGCTGAACGCAACCCTGAAGACCTTAAATGGGATGCAGTGGGTGTAGATGTAGTACTGGAATGTACTGGTATTTTTACCAACAAAGAAGGCGCCGGAGCTCATATTAAAGCCGGAGCCAAGAAAGTGGCAATTTCAGCTCCTTCCAAAGATGCTCCTATGTTCGTAATGGGTGTGAACCATAACGATGTGAAGCCTGAAGATACTATCGTTTCTAACGCTTCTTGTACAACCAACTGTTTGGCACCACTTGCCAAAGTGATCGAAGATGAATTTGGAATCGTTGAAGGTTTGATGACTACCGTACACGCAAGCACTTCTACTCAATTCACCGTAGATTCTCCGTCTAAGAAAAACTACAGACTGGGAAGAAGCGCGATCGCCAATATCATCCCAACTTCTACAGGAGCTGCTGTAGCCGTAACCAAGGTAATTCCTGAACTAAAAGGAAAACTTACCGGGATGGCTTTTAGGGTACCAACTACCGATGTTTCTGTGGTAGACCTTACTGTGAGAACAGAAAAATCTGCTTCTTACGACGACGTGAAGGCTGCTTTCAAAAAAGCTGCCGACGGAGCCTATAAAGGAGTGATTTCTTATACTGAAGAAGCTGTGGTTTCACAGGATTATGTTTCAGACGCTCATACCTGTAATTTTGATGCAGGAGCAGGGATTGCTTTGAACGATAATTTCTTTAAATTAGTTGCCTGGTATGATAACGAATATGGTTACTCTGCCAAATTAGTTGAATTGGCAGCACATATAGCTTCTTTATAATATTTTATAAAAGCCTGAAAAAATCGTGCTGTAGGATTATTCATTGATAATGATCTGAGGCTGTTTTTTCAGGCTTTTTTCTAATCACACTCTAACTCATGATATTAATAGCGGACGGTGGCTCTACAAAATGTGACTGGATTTTGCTGGATGCCGAAGGAAATGAAGTTTTCAAAACCCGGACAAAAGGACTTAATCCGGCAGTCTTTCAGGAACTTGTTTTAGAAGAACGTTTAAAGGAAAACGACGATCTAAACGGGGTAAAACAAAAAGTTGAAAGAGTTCATTTTTATGGTGCCGGTTGCGGTACCGAAACTCCCAGGAAGGTCCTGGAAGTTATTCTGGCAAGATTCTTTGTAAATGCTACCGACGTACTGGTGAAAGAAGATATGGTGGCCGCAGTTTACGCCGCTACTACCGAGCCGGGGATCGTTTGTATCCTTGGAACGGGTTCTAACAGCTGCTATTTTGATGGGGAAGACATTCACCAGGCGGTGCACTCTCTCGGATATATTCTGATGGATGAGGCCAGCGGAAATTACTTCGGAAAAAGACTAATCAGAGACTACTACTACAAAAGAATGCCTCCTGAACTGGTTACTAAATTCGAAGAAAAGTTCCAGGTAGATTCCGACGAGATCAAAAAGAACCTTTATCGCAAAGAAAATCCTAATACCTATCTCGCATCTTTCGCTGAATTCATTTTCAGCAATGAGCGCAACGGTTATTTCTATAAGCTGGTGCACGAAGGCATTACCGATTTTATGCATTCCCGGGTGTTATGCTATAAGCAGGCGCAGAATGTTCCTGTTCATTTTATAGGTACGATTGCGTATTTTAGTGAAGATATTATTCGCGCCGTAGCGCAACCTTACGGTATCCAGATTGGGAATATCGTGAGAAGACCCATAGATGGAATTATCGATTATTATCGCGATCATGTGCTGAATACCTGAGAAAAAATATTCCTTTTATTTAAAAGACTCTGCGATCTGCAGGGTCTTTTTTATTGGTGATAATATCTCAGGACACTGATAGCCAGCATCTAAACTTCTTCATCTTCTTGTAAAAGAACAGGAAGTATCTTAAATTTATAATTAAAACTACTATTATGGAGCGGGCTGCGAATGTCATAAGGAGCAATATTGAGAAGCTCATGTCGTCCTGGGAAAAAGAGATCAAAGAGAAAATTCCCGCTTCAAATGCATCCAGTGATCTCGCGCTGCGAAACCAATTACCGAACCTATTAGACGATATCGCTGATATCCTGGAAAGGCATGAAGGTCTCGATGGGGTGAAGCAATATGAAAAATATGGAGAGATCATTAAGAACAGCCTGAACCATGGTCGTCACCGGGCCACCACCTCACATTATACAGTAAAACAGATCCTTAGGGAATATATTGTTCTGCATCGTGTATTGACAGAAGTTCTAACTGAAAATGACTGCTATACCACAGATGTGGGGATCGTTTTAAAGTATACTATTGAAAATGCCATGCTTTATTCTGTCAGTTCTTTTAGTGATTCCATTCAGGCGATGAGAGAAGAGCTGGTGGGCACACTTGCGCACGATATCAGGACACCCATCTCCACCGCTTATTTTGCCCTGGACATCATGCGGTACAGTCAAGGTGAAGAAAAATTGGAGAATCTTCGTCAGATGGGATTGAAAAGCCTCAGGAAAGCCCTTGGGCTGGTAGAAGGGCTTCTTGATGCTATTTCGGTAAAAGCGGGAGAAGGGATGACTCTGCATTTTGAAGAAATCGATATTGTCAAGGAAATTGAATGGGTTTATTGGGAAGCTTCAGAGATCTATTCTGCAAAATTCGAATTTGAGACAGAAAAGAAAGAGATCAGGGGAATTTTTGATGGTACCGCCATAAGAAGAATAGTAGAAAACCTTGTTTCCAATGCCGTTAAATACGGAGATACCGATAGACCAGTGAAAATAAAGGTTGAAGATATTGGGGAAGAGGTAGTGGTGAGGGTGCACAATTTCGGTGATCCCATTCCTGAGAGCAGCCGGAAAAGTATTTTTAAGTTCCTTAGCCGTGCTCATGACCACCAGCCTCACCATTTGCAAAGCTGGGGTATTGGTCTGACTCTGGTTAAAGGTATTTCTGAAGCTCATGGAGGCAGGGTAGAACTGGAAAGCAACGGGCAAAACGGTACAACTTTCTCAATCTTTTTGAATAAAACTTCCAACAGGAGCGGTAAGTTTCGTACAGAACTAAATCTCATAAATAGGTCAGATTAAGATCTTCCCGTTATTTTTTTTTGAAGGGCGTAACTTACATCATGGTACAGAGTTAGCTAAAATAAATTACCTTCAGTAAAAGTTTTAATACATGTTGGTAAAAGTTTACGGGAGCGCCGTCTTTGGAGTGGAAGCAACTACAATCACGGTAGAGGTCAACGTGGCCAAGGGTATAGGCTATCACCTGGTAGGTTTGCCCGATAATGCAGTAAAGGAAAGTAGTTTCAGGATAGCTGCGGCGCTTCAGAATAATGCATACAAATTTCCCGGAAAGAAGATCATTGTTAATATGGCGCCGGCCGACCTCCGGAAAGAGGGTTCGGCTTACGATCTTACTTTTGCCCTCGGAATCCTTGCCGCTTCAGGACAAATTAATGCCGAAAACATTTCAGAATATCTCATCATGGGAGAGCTCTCCCTGGACGGCAGCCTGCAACCCATAAAAGGGGCCTTACCCATTGCGATCAAAGCCCGGGAAGAAGGTTTTAAAGGTTTCATCCTTCCGAAGCAAAACGTGAAGGAAGCCGCGATTGTGAGTGACCTGGAGGTTTACGGCGTCGATAATATCACTGAGGTCATCGATTTTTTTCACGATGGCAAGCCACTGGAGAGAACCATTATCAATACCCGTGAAGAATTCTATAATTCCATCGATAATCCAGATCACGACTTTGCCGATGTCAAGGGACAGGAATCGATCAAACGCTGCATGGAGATCGCTGCTGCGGGTGGCCACAATATTATCCTTATTGGTCCGCCCGGTGCGGGAAAGACCATGCTGGCCAAGCGCTTGCCAAGTATTTTGCCGCCCATGACACTGCACGAAGCCCTGGAGACGACCAAGATCCATTCGGTGGTGGGCAGGGTTAAGGAGAATGTGGGGCTCATGTCTCAACGTCCTTTCCGTAGCCCTCATCACACGATTTCAGATGTAGCATTAGTCGGCGGCGGGGCCTATCCGCAGCCGGGGGAGATCTCCCTTTCTCATAACGGCGTGTTGTTTCTTGATGAACTTCCGGAGTTCAAGCGCAGCGTGCTCGAGGTGATGCGGCAGCCACTGGAAGACCGGGAAGTGACAATCTCAAGGGCCAAATTCACCGTAACCTATCCTTCCAGTTTTATGCTGGTAGCGAGCATGAACCCGAGTCCCAGCGGATATTTTAATGACCCCGATGCGCCTTTAACCTCTTCTCCCGCCGAAATGCAGCGCTATTTGAGCAAGATTAGCGGACCATTGCTGGATCGTATCGATATCCATATTGAAGTCACTCCGGTGCCCTTTGAGCAACTGAGCGAGGAGAGAAAGGGGGAAAGTAGTGTAGAGATCAGGAAAAGGGTCACAAAGGCGCGGCAGCTTCAAACAGAAAGGTTTAACGAAATGGAGAATGTGCATTACAATGCGCAAATGAATGTGAAACACATCCGGGAATATTGTGGCCTTGATGATTCTTCCAAACAGCTGCTGAAGACGGCCATGGAACGGCTAAGTCTTTCTGCCCGGGCTTATGACAGGATTCTGAAAGTCGCCAGAACCATTGCCGATCTGGAGGCTTCTGAAGATATCTGCGGAAATCATTTAAGCGAAGCCATACAATACCGCAGTCTGGACCGCGATGGCTGGCTCGGTTGATTTCTTTTCGCTGCTGAAGCTGATGTTGTTCCACCGGTTTAACAAGATCAAAACATTTTTATTTTCTTAGAAGTCCTATCTTTAACAGCACAACCCAATATACCAATGAAGAAGATCCTTATTCTTTTTGCAGTTCTCCTTGTCGGCTGTAAGGGCAAAGAGCCCGATAATACCGGCAACCAGTCTGACACTAAAACCGATACCGTAGTGAGTGATGATATTATTCCGGAAAATTTTCTGGATACAGAAAAAGTGGAATTTGGCGTGAAAGAAGCCAATAAGCTGGCCCAGCTTCCGCTTAACTGTATCAATACGCAATATCCTAATAAACTGGGCCAGACCCTTGAGAACAAAGAGGCGATGGGTGAGCCTAAGGAGCTGCACCCGGCCTTCTATGGCTGTTTCGACTGGCACTCATCCGTTCATGCTCATTGGACGCTTGTGAGCCTTCTAAAGCAGTTTCCTGATCTGGATAAGACGAAGGAAATAAGGGAGACTCTTAAAAAATCTCTGTCTGCTGAAAATATTCAGGGAGAAGTAAATTATTTCAAGCGGGCAGAAAGCGACACCTACGAACGCACTTATGGTTGGGCGTGGTTGCTGAAACTGGCCGAAGAATTGCATACCTGGAAAGATCCGCTAGGGCAGGAACTGGAAAAGAACCTGCAGCCGCTTACCGATCTTATGGTGCAGAATTTTATGACTTTTCTTCCGAAGCTCAATTACCCCATTAGGGTGGGAGAGCATGAGAATACTGCTTTTGCCCTTAGCCTTGCCTATGACTACGCCCAGGCTACCAATAATGAAGAGCTAACCAAAATGATTTCAGAAAGGGCACGGGATTTCTATCTTACCGACGATAGCTGCCCCTTTAGCTGGGAACCCAGCGGTTTCGATTTCCTTTCGCCCTGCCTTGAGGAAGTGGATATCATGAGCCGCGTTCTTCCAAAGAATGCCTTCAGCCTTTGGCTGGATGATTTTATGCCTCAGCTTAAAAACAAGGATTTTGATGTGGAAGTAGGGGAAGTCTCCGACCGTACCGATGGCAAATTGGTTCATCTCGACGGACTCAATTTTAGCCGCGCCTGGGTGTTTTACCGCCTGGCACGGGTGTATCCCGACGAACTTGGGCACCTGGAAGCTTTAGCCGATAAACATGTGGCTGCTTCCTTCCCAAACCTCGTGGGAGACAGCTATGAAGGTGGCCATTGGCTGGGAACCTTCGCGGTTTATGCTCTGCAGGAATCGAAAAAGGAAAAGTGAGAAGCTTTCTGAAGCAGCTGGGGCCGGGTGTACTGGTGTCGGCGGCATTCATTGGCCCCGGGACGGTCACCGTTTGCACCCTGGCGGGTGTAGATTTTGGCTACGGCCTGCTTTGGGCATTGGTACTTTCCATAGTTTCCTGCATTGTATTACAGGAAATGTCTGCCCGGCTGGGATTGATCACACAAAAAGGACTTAGCGAGAATATCAGGCAGGAGTTGAAAACTCCTCTGCTTCGGTTTCTAGCCCTGGCCCTCATCTTTTCAGCAATTGCCATCGGAAATGCGGCTTACGAAGCCGGAAATATTACCGGCGCCGTCCTGGGGCTGGAATCAGTCTTTGGAACACAGCAGCTTAGTTTTGGCCAATTTCAGCTCAATCTCTGGAGTGTGCTTATTGGCTTGTTTGCTTTTGTTTTGCTGTACCTCGGAAATTACAAAAGTCTCGAAAGGTTCTTTATCGGATTGGTTTTGCTGATGAGTCTTTCTTTTCTTTTTACAGCTTTCATGACCCATCCTGATCTGGAAGGAATTTTAAGAGGTTTCCTTCCTTCCAATGTTTCTGCCGGAATCCTTAGCGTTATAGCCTTGGTGGGAACCACGGTGGTGCCTTATAACCTTTTTCTGCATGCTTCTTTGGTAGGTGAAAAATGGAAAGATGCCTCTTTTCTGCCGGTAGCGCGGAAGGAGCTGAGCGTAGCTATTATTCTCGGAGGCCTGGTTTCTATGGCAATAGTCATTTGTGCAGCCGCTGCCAATGTAAGCAACGTGAACAACGCCGCCGATCTCGCGCAGGGGCTGCAACCTCTTTTTGGCAATTTTGCAGGTATCTTTATGGCTATTGGATTATTTGCTGCCGGAATTACCTCTTCTATCACCGCGCCCCTGGCAGCGGCTTATGTGGTAAATGGATGCTTTGGCTGGAAAGGCGGTCTTAGATCGACCAAATTCAGGCTGGTATGGGCAACGGTGCTGTTGTTGGGCGTTTTCTTTAGTTCGCTTCAGCTGAATCCCGTAGAGATTATCCGTTTTGCCCAAATTGCCAATGGTCTTTTGTTGCCGGTAATTGCTATTTTCTTATTTTGGATAGTAAACCGGCCGACAGTCCTCGGAAAGTACCGAAATTCGTTAAAACAGAACCTTCTTGCCCTGGTGGTAATAGGGATCGCTGTTTTCCTGGGAATAAAATCTGTTTATATTGTTATTCAAAGCTTTTAAAGATGAAAGAAATACACATTAATTGCGATTTAGGCGAAGGTGGGGACAATGATGCCCGGCTCATGCCACTTATTTCGGCCTGTAACATTGCCTGCGGTGGCCATGCCGGCACGCTTGAGACCATGAAACATACGGTAGATCTCGCGATGGAGTATGGGGTAGAGATCGGCGCGCATCCTTCTTATCCCGATAAGAAGAACTTCGGAAGGAACAGCATCGATATTTCTGCCGAAGACCTGAAATTGTCTCTGGAAGCACAAATATTAAGTCTGAAGGAACTCGCCGAAGCTGAAGGCTCTCAGCTCACTCATGTTAAACCTCATGGTGCTCTTTACAATGATGCCGCCAGGGATGAAAAAACAGCAGAAATCATCATCGAAACCATGCTTTTATTCGAGGAAAATCTCGCGCTTTTTGCTCCCCCGGGATCGGTAATTGCGCGTCTTGCTGAAGGAAAAATTCCGGTGGTTTTGGAAGCTTTTGCCGACCGTAATTACAACGAAGATTACAGCCTGGTTTCACGTTCTGAACCGCATGCTTTGATCACCGAAAAAGAAGCCGTTTTTGAGCATCTCTACAGGATGTTTTCTCACGGAAAAATCAGGTGTAAAAACGACCGTGAAATCGAGTGCCACGCGACCACTTTTTGCGTGCATAGTGACACCCCGAATTCGGTGGAAATTCTTCAGTTCTTACATGAGAATTTTACCGAAAGAAACATCAGTATAAAGAATACATGAAAGAAGAATTTCCGAAGATAATGCCGATGGGAGAGCGGGCAATTCTGCTCGAATTTGAACCTGAGATCTCTGAAATTGTCCTTCAGAAAGTGCTCAGCGTTCGGGAAGAACTCGAAAATTATTTAGTTGAAGAAAACGTTGAAGTAACAAATACATATAACTCGTTATTAATTAGTTATATGTTCACTATAGAGGATGTCTATACAGAGGTTTCGGGCCTTAGGAAGCTTCTGGACAGGACGAAGATAGTGAAAAACAGGGAATCCAGAATTTTTTATTTGCCGGTGTGTTACGACCCGGAATTCGGTCTGGACCTGGAACTAATTTCCGCGGAAAAAAACCTCCAGGTTTCTGAAATTATTCAGCTGCATACGTTGCCAGTTTATACCGTTTATTTCATCGGATTTTTACCCGGATTTTTATACCTGGGAGGCCTGGATGAAAGACTGCAAATTTCACGTAAAAATGAGCCGCGTTTAAAGGTCGAAAAAGGGGCTGTTGGCATAGGCGAAAAACAGACCGGAATTTACCCAAAAATGAGTCCGGGTGGATGGCAGATTATCGGTAATTGTCCGGTGCCTGTTTTTGACAAAAATCACTTTCCTCCCTGTGAAATTTCAGCCGGGGATAAGCTGAAATTTTATGCAATCTCCAAAGAAGAATTTGAGGCAATTTCCGAAGAGGTTTCCGCGGGAAATTTCAAGATTAAAAATGAAATCTATGAAGGCTGAAATTGAAGTTTTACAACCTGGATTATTCACGAGTGTACAGGATTTTGGAAGATTCGGTTTCAGAAAATTTGGAGTGCCGGTGAGCGGAGCCATGGATAGCTATGCCTCAAAAATGGCCAATCTTATCCTGAAGAATTCTGTAAATGCCGCCGTACTCGAGATCACCCAAATGGGACCAAAGCTTCGGTTTTCAGGAGCGACCCTAATCGCTTTGAGTGGCGCCGATCTCTCGCCACGCATCAATGGCGAAATTGTGGAAAATAACCAGGTGTTGCAGGTTTTTCCGGGCGACGAACTTTCCTTTGGGCGCCGGAAAGCCGGCTGCCGTGCTTTTATGGCTGTTGCCGGCGGAATTCTTTCCGAAGAAAGCATGAAGAGCCGTAGCTGGTATGAAGGAGTAACAGAGAACTTCAGGCTGGAGAACGGGATGAGGTTGTCTTATGAAATTTCGGATGCTGAGCTTTCTGAAACCCACTCTTCGCTGAGATTTGATGACAGCTATCTGACTTCGCCCGATATTGGCGTTTATGCCGGACCGGAATTTCATCTCCTGGATGAAGAACAGCAGGTGCACCTGATGGACAGTTCCTTTTCGGTAGATAAGAACAACAACCGTATGGCTATTCAGCTACAGGAAAAGGTGGAGAATCAGCTTGAGCCTATCATTACCGGGCCGGTAGTTCCGGGGACCGTGCAGCTGACACCGTCGGGAAACCTGATCGTTCTTATGAGAGACTGCCAAACCACCGGGGGGTACCCAAGAGTGCTGCAACTTAGTGAAAATGGGATCAATAGCCTCGCGCAGAAGGTGATGGGCGATGAGGTGGAATTCCGGAAATTACGGGAAGAGGATTTTGAGAAAGGGATACAATAAAAAAGTGCCGTCTCAATGAACTAAATACTAAATGCCCTACCAGATAGTATTCTACACTTTGACAGCACTTTTTTGCCCCAAAACACTTTAGCTAACTAAAATGACTTTGTAAAAGTATCTTAAAGAAGTTCCGTCAACAAGGGGAATTTTCCCCTTTTTTCATGCTTTAACTTGTTTTCCTTGTTAAAATCGTTAATTTTAACAAACTCTTAAGAAGCTGCTTTTCCGCGGTATCAAACAAAGAATAATGGAAGAAGAGATCGAAATTCCCCTTAGCAAACAAAAAGTTTTTTTATTGCTTATTGGTTCCCTGCTATTTGTATTAGTCGGAATCTTTCTTTTTTATAACGCCTCGGAATTTCGGGAAATGCCTTTAAAATTCTTAAGAAATCCCATGTTAATTAAAGGAATTGGAATACTGGGGATGTTGTTATTTGGAGGGATGGGAATTATTGGGATTAAAAAGTTGTTCGAAACAGAAGCAGGATTGACCGTTGGCAAAAATGGGATCACAGATAACTCGAACGCATCGAGTGTAGGTTTGATTGAATGGGCAGACATTTCAGCAATCAGGCGAAAACAGGTAATGACTACTAAATTTCTTTTAATAGACCTGGTTAATCCCGAAAAGTATATTGAAAAAGCAGAGGGAATGAAGGCCAGACTGTTGCGGGCAAATATGAAAATGTATGGTACACCACTTTCAATAACTTCGAACACTCTGAAATATGATTTTAGAGAATTGGAATGCCTGATACAAGAGGAGTTCAAAAAGAATAAAAGCGATATCAAATTTTAAAAATCTTGGTATTATTGATCAACTAACCAACCTTTAATTATGGAAAAACCATCAAAATGTATCGATGTTGAAGATGCCCGTGGCCTTCAAAAAAACTGGAAAGAAACCCGTGGCAAAGAGATCGAAAACGGGCAGGGCTATCGCGATACCCGCGAATTCTGGTTAAGTGTTGAAGAACTTGAGGAATACCTGGCTTACGTGAAGGAGAAATCTGCGGAACAGGGAATTGACAAACCGGGAATCCGCATTTACCTGGGAGCTTATGCCGGCACCGAAAAGAAAAGAAGTTATTCAACAGTCTTTCTTGCTCCTACCAAAGAAAAAGGATCGGCGGTTTACGAAGAAAGCGGGGAAAACACCGGAGACAATAATTACGATATCGAACCTTTGAACGATATGCAGAACGGCTGGCCTCCAATAAATTATTAAATCTTGCTTGAGTTTTACTTTTCAAAGTTGTTCCTGGGAAACTTTATGGAACTGTTGGCAGCATTGGCCGGCCTTTATTTTCTGAAAAAAGCCGACTATACAAGATCAGAGAAATTCTTTGTCGGCTTTCTTTGGTGGATTATCGCCATAGAAACGATTAACAGTTATGCTTTTATAGCCTATTTCAACCATTATCAGTTCCTGACCTTTATCAAGGGAACTCTTTTTGAGCGCAATTTCTGGCTGGCAAATCCCAACAAGGTCATCTCCTACAGTTGCTACAGCTACTTTTTTATTGCCCAGCTACATTCGGCGCGGCTAAAAAAGATCATGAAGGGACTGCTTATTCTTTATATTCTACTTCGATCATCAGCTTCTTCATCGAAGGGAATTTTATGACGGCTATGTCGAGCTATACTTCCATGAGTGGCACAGTGCTTTTGGCTGTTATTATAGGGGCTTACTATTATGAGATGCTTACCAGTGAAAAAATACTCCAGGTGTTTTCCAGCCTCGCTTTTTACATTTCTATTGCTGCTGTTGTATGGCACCTGGTGGTTACGCCCCTGTATATCTACAGTAGTTATTTTACGGCTAGCAGTCCTGTCATTTATTAGTCTTCACTCCATTATTCTACAGGTGAGCGCCATGTTTATGTATGGGCTTTATACTTTCGCTTTGGTGTATTGCGCCCGAAAGAATCCAGCCCCAGAAAGACAGGTTTACTGCAAGTCATAAAGGAGGGGGATTTTTCCCCCTTTTTAAGCTCAGGCCGTGATATTTCTACTTTAATCGCTAATTTTAACAAAAGTGATTCTGAGAATCTTAGAATCCTTTCCTGCCTTAGCAGAAATCCCGAAAACAATTTCACTGTAGGAAGAAATCGTACGGATAGAACTATTTGAAAACTCCCATGTGAATAAGCAAATTAAATATGTTACCCGCGATACTTCTCCCACATGATCAATGATGTTGTTTTCCTGGCCTACCTCCTGGAAGGAGCAGCTGCCGTATGTGGTTTTTACTATTTTCAAAAGAATCCTGGAGACAGGGCCAACTTCTATTTTGCCTGTTTTCTTTTGCTCACCTATATCGTGGAAAGCCTGGGATGGTTGCCTTACATATTTTACCTGCATAAAGACCTGAATTATTTGCGCGAGGGCCTGTGGCATCAGAATTTCTGGTTTTTTAACCCTTACCTGATCCTTAGTTACGCGTTCTATGCGAACTATTTCAGGACGAAACTTTCCCGGCCCCGTTTCAGGAAAATACTGAAGATCCTGATATTTGCCTTTATTCTTACGGCTGTACTGAACCTTATTTTTAGCGATGTATTAATGCTTAGCCTTTCTGCCTATACTACCATGGCCGGTACTTTCCTGATCCTGCTGAGCATTATTGGTTATTATGATGAGATTTTGAGGAGTGAAAAAATACTCTATGTTTCAAAGGATATCAGCTTTTATTTTTCCGTAGCGCTTCTTGTTTTCCATTTGATGATCACACCTTTTTACATCTACTTTCGATATTTCAAGCTTTCGGTAAGCCCTGCCTTTGTGGAGTTGTATTCTTCGGTGAACGCTTATAGCAACATCTTTCTGTATTCCTGGTTTTGTACAGTTTTCCTCTATTTTTCAGGAGCACTGAAGTTGCTGCCAAAGAGAAAGCAGGTGGAGACTTTCAAGGAATTGGACCGTTAAATAAGCTCTGCTTTGACTTCCGAAGATCCCGGGAAACAGCAGTGAAATAAGGCCTTTGACAGCTAAAAATATTGAGAGCCGAAATTTTTCCGTAATATTGCTCTACAAACTAACTGCATGCTTGCCAGGGAAGAACTTTTATTATTGATCTACTTTATTGTGGTCATTGTTCTTTTGACGGCTTTTGCCATTATTTTCTTTATCACTTTCCAGAGGCGCAAGAATAAGTTACTGATAGAAAAATACGAAGCTCAGAAGCAATACGAAGAGGAGATTATCCGGTCGCGGCTGGAGATCCAGGAACAGACGCTTAAGAATGTGGGCTGGGAATTACACGACAATATTGGTCAATTACTTTCGGTCGCTAATTTACAGCTGAACATCCTGGCGCGCACTAGTGGGGAATCAAATCCCGATTCCATTCACGAACTAAAAGATATAGTAGGTAGGTCTTTACAAGAGGTGAGAGCGCTTTCAAAATCTCTAAACAGCGACGTAGTCGAGTACGCCGGGCTGGAGGCTTCGGTTACTAATGAAATTGAGCGCTTTAACAGGCTCAATGTTATTGAAGCTTCTTTTTCTTCGGAAGGTGAAAAATTCTTTCCGCCTAAAGAGGATACTATTATTCTTTTCCGCATTCTGCAGGAGTTTTTCTCCAACGTGCTGAAGCATTCCAAAGCCACCAAATTGTCGGTAGTTTTCCTCTACAGGAGTGGAGAACTACAGATTACGGCTAGAGATAATGGAAAAGGTTTTGATGTGGAAAAAGTCGAAAAAAGTTCCGGTTTGTTTAACATGAAAAAACGCGCCGAAATTATTAACTCTTCCTTTAGACTTGATTCTGCTTTAAATGGCGGAACTTCCTTATATTTAAGCTACCCAACCAAAATTAAACAAAATGAGCAGAACGATCATTATCGTTGATGACCACAACCTCTTTGCTCAATCCCTGCAGGGACTTATCAATTCCTTTCAGGATTACCAGGTTTCAAAGGTCTGCCGGGACGGTCGGGAATTCGTAGATTACATTGAGGCCAACCACACCAAACCCGATATTGTGCTGCTGGATGTGCGTATGCCGGTAATGGATGGTATCGAAACTATGTCCTGGCTTTCGAAAAACCATCCGGAACAAAAAGTGATCGCCCTCACTATGGAACATGATGAGGAGACCATCATCAAAATGGTGGAATACGGCTGTCGGGGTTATCTGCTCAAAGATATTGAACCAGATGAATTTCTTGTCGCTCTTGAAGACGTGATGGAAAGCGGCTATTATTGCCGTGAGGAAATGGAAGAAAATCTTCAGGAGACTTATGTTCAAAAAATTTCGCGCGACCTCACCCGCCGTGAGATGGAATTTCTTTCCCTGGCCTGTACCGAAAAAACGTACAAAGAAATCGCCGACGAAATGAACCTTAGCCCCAAGACCATTGATGGTTACCGGGAAAGCCTTTTTCAGAAGCTGCAGGTGCGAAGCCGCATTGGCATGGTGATCTTTGCTATTAAGCACAAGCTCTGTGAGATATAGCTGAAGACTTAGGAGAAGGGATAACAGGGAATAAATTCTTGTAAAAAAATATCAGATATTTCCACCAGATGAATCGCGTGCGGAATGATGTATAGTTAAAATATCTATTCTTTCGGGATCAACGCTGAAGTTTTGCGTAGTTTTTGGAAACCTTTGAAATGTACGCCGCGATATCCCGGAGATCATTTTTTGCCTGAATGGTCCAATTTATTTGAACCATTTGCCAATTTCGTTATTTAGATCAATTTCAGAAATTGTGTCGTTGTTCTCTGATTGTTTATTCCCGTTTTCAATTTTTTCTATTAAAATCAATCGCTCTACAAGTTGATCGATCGGGAATTCTTCCGGAAGATTTTCAATCTGTTGTTTTAGTCAGCATCACTCATTAATTTATAACCGAAATATACAATTTTATGTTCTTACCTCTAGTGAATTTATATTCGGTAATTCCTTTTTAGCCTCATCTTCTGAATTTTATCAATAGATTTCAAATTAACTGAATTCCGCAGTATCTTCGCAGCGAAACCCAAAAATGGAGAGAAACGTGTTAGATTCGGCGAAGATTGAGTTGAGGAACCTGAAGGTGCAGGATTATGAAGAATTGAAGGTATCTATGATCAAGAGTTATCATAAGATGCCCGATGAGTACTGGAGCAAAGGAGAGATCCGCACTTTGGTCAATAAATTCCCCGACGGGCAATTTTGTATCGTGATCGATAACAGGATCGCGGGCTGCGCTCTTTCTATCATTGTCGATTACGATAAATTCGATGAAAATCACACCTACGACGATATTATTGGCGGCGAAAATTTTTCAACTCACACTAAGAACGGTGATGTTCTCTACGGAATAGATGTCTTTATACATCCCGAATACCGCGGCATGCGCCTGGGCCGCCGGCTGTATGAGGCGCGCAAGGAACTCTGCGAGCAGCTGAACCTGAAATCGATCATGTTCGGCGGAAGGATCCCAAATTATTCGAAATACGCCAAGGAACTCACTCCCAAAAAATACATCGACAAGGTGAAATTACAGGAAATTCATGATCCTGTGCTTTCCTTTCAGCTCTCCAATGATTTTCACGTAAAGAAGGTCATTAAAGGTTATCTGCAGGGGGATTCCGAAAGTAAGGAGTACGCGGTGTTGATGGAATGGAACAATATCTATTACACCAAGTCGCAAAAACTCATCGATACTACAAAGACGGTGGTACGGCTGGGACTGGTGCAGTGGCAGATGCGGCTGTTCAAGGATTATGAAGCCCTGGTTTCGCAGATCGAATTCTTTGTGGATGCGGTGAGCGATTACCAGAGTGATTTTATTCTGTTTCCGGAACTTTTCAACGCGCCGCTAATGGCGCAGTTCAACCATTTGAATGAAGCCGAAGCCATTCGCGGACTTTCTTCTTATACCGAACAATTGCTGCAGACCTTCCGCGACTTCGCCATTACCTACAACATCAACATCATTACCGGCAGTATGCCGCAGGTGATCGGGGAGCACATGTTCAACGTGGGCTATTTGTGCCGAAGGGACGGGAGCTATGAGCGCTATGAAAAACTGCATATTACTCCTGCCGAAGAATCGGCCTGGGGAATGAAGGGCGGCACCAAATTGGAAACTTTCGACACCGACTGTGGCAAGATTGGTGTTCTTATTTGCTACGACATCGAATTTCCCGAAGTTTCCCGCATTCTTGCCGAAGAAGGCATGAATATTCTTTTTGTGCCTTTTATGACCGATACTCAAAATGGCTATTCCCGTGTAAAGATCTGCGCCCAGTCGAGAGCCGTGGAAAACGAATGTTACGTGGCTATTGCCGGTTCGGTTGGGAATCTGCCCAAGGTGAACAATATGGACATTCAGTATGCGCAGAGCGCGGTTTTGACTCCTTCAGATTTTGCTTTTCCCGTGAACGGGATCAAAGCGGAAGCCACGCCCAATACCGAAAGCACATTGCTGGTTGATGTGGATCTTGATCTACTGAAGGAACTGCATAACTTCGGAAGCGTTCGCAATATGAAAGATCGTCGTAAAGATCTTTATTCTCTTAAAAAGAAAAAATAAATCCGGCAACGATCGAGGCTGCCTGAAAAGTCTTTATTTCGTCAAGCTGTCCGGAGTTTCGGGATTGTTTCAGCTTCTAATTATCTTGATTTTATTTAGGTAAGATCCTGAAATAAACCTGCCTGTCGGCAGCCAGGTTACCTTTGATATTTTTCTTTTATAGAAGAAATTTTCCCTTCGGTCAATAGGAATTCGTCTTATTTCATGTTTGTTCATTTTTTTGCTTGTCCAAAAAAACGAACCAAAACCTGCCTGCAGCAGGCAGGAAAGGACACTTTTTTGATAGGTGTTTCCAATTTTGCTCCCGCAATTTGGAATCGTGCTTCCCCGTCTAAATTTTCTCCAAGGCTTTAAAAATTTTCAACGCCGGGGAAACACTACACTTGCAAAAAAGATCCTTCATAAGAGTATTTCCACTAAACAGGATTTTCCGTCATTTTCCCACGCTCAGTATCAGCCCCTTTCTTGTGCAGGTGCTTCTGAAGGCTCTGCTGCTCATTTCTTCTTCAGTTTATATAATCCGATTTCCGCAGAAATAGCCGGAAGGGAACAGCTTTTTCCCACCTTTCCATGTATTTTTAAAGTTTTTACAGATTAGCAGTTTTATCGGTTTAAATCATTAAAACTTTAATTCAACCGCCTCGCAATTATTCTATTCTGAAATTCTCCATTCTTAGCAGCCTTTCTTTTACAGATATTTTAGCTCATTCTCTTTTTTGGCTGAAACCTTCAGCTATCGTAACAATTTTATAGTTAAAATGCTGTAAATTAGTGTTTTACATCTTTTTCGGCTTTTCTGAAAGTAATTAATGCTCTCTGCTACCGGAAACGAGCTCTTCTTAAGGCGGTAATTTTAGATTATTAAAAAAAGGATTGAGATAAAAAATGAACAATAAGTATAGTAGCATTCTCACGCAAAGTGATTCGCAGCCAGGCTCCCAGGCCATGTTACATGCCATAGGCTTAACCAAGGAAGATTTCAAGAAGCCCTTTGTGGGTATAGCCAGCACAGGTTATGAAGGAAATCCCTGTAATATGCACCTTAACGACCTGGCAAAACTAGTAAAGGAAGGAACAAACAGCAATGAGCTGGTAGGCCTAATTTTTAACACGATTGGAGTAAGTGATGGTATTTCCATGGGAACGCCGGGAATGAGATATTCCCTGCCTTCGCGCGACCTGATTGCCGACTCTATGGAAACCGTGGTCAACGCCATGTCTTATGACGGTCTCGTGACTGTGGTGGGCTGTGACAAGAACATGCCCGGCGCGCTTATGGCGATGCTTAGGATCAACAGGCCGGCCGTTCTCGTGTACGGTGGTACGATCGCTTCAGGATGTTACAAAGGAAAGAAACTCGATGTGGTTTCTGCTTTTGAAGCCTGGGGAGCAAAGACTGCCGGCGATATTGACGAGGAAGAATATGAGAATGTGATCGAAAAAGCCTGTCCCGGTGCAGGCGCTTGTGGCGGAATGTACACGGCAAATACTATGGCTTCGGCGATCGAAGCATTGGGAATGTCGCTTCCGTATAATTCGTCCAACCCTGCGGTGGGAGGAGAGAAAAAGGCTGAAAGCTTTGAAGCAGGGAAAGCGATGCGTCTGCTTATCGAAAAAGATATTAAGCCACGCGATATCGTAGATGAAAAGGCTATTGAAAATGCCATCAGGCTGCTTACGGTTTTGGGTGGTTCTACCAATGCGGTGCTGCACTTCCTTGCCATTGCGAGGGCTGCGGAAGTTGACTTTAGCCTTGACGATTTTGAAAGGATCTGTGACGGTACACCGCTCCTGGCCGATCTTAAGCCAAGTGGAAAGTACGCGATGGAAGATATTCACAGAATTGGAGGAATTCCGGCGGTATTAAAATATATGCTGAAGCACGACATGCTTCACGGCGATTGTCTTACCGTTACCGGAAAGACCCTGGCCGAAAATCTCGAAAATGTACCGGATCTTGAGGAAGGTCAGGACGTAATTCGCGATCTGGACAACCCGATCAAGAAGACCGGCCACATCAGAGTGCTTTACGGAAATCTCGCAGAAGAAGGTTCCGTAGCGAAGATCACCGGCAAGGAAGGATTGAAATTCACCGGAAAAGCGAGGGTTTTCAACGGCGAATATGAGGCCAATGATGGCATTTCCGAAGGAAAAGTGAAGAAAGGCGATGTGGTGGTCATTCGTTACGAAGGTCCGAAAGGCGGTCCCGGCATGCCTGAAATGCTGAAACCAACTTCAGCGATCATGGGAGCCGGTCTTGGGAAAGAGGTGGCATTGATCACCGACGGGAGATTTTCAGGAGGAACCCACGGTTTTGTGGTGGGGCACATTACCCCCGAAGCCCAGGAAGGAGGATTGCTGGCATTTCTGAAGGATGGCGATGAGATTACCATCAATGCCGAAGACAATACCATAGAAGTAGCGCTTTCAGAAGAAGAGATCGCAGAACGAAAGAAAAACTGGAGTGCTCCCGATCTGAAATTCAGAAAAGGCGTGCTTTATAAATATGCAAGAACGGTATCATCGGCTTCATTAGGCTGTGTGACCGATGAATTTTAATAATGGTGAATTATGGAAGTAAAAACTGCAAGTTTTGAAAAAGTGAGCACTACGGAAAGTACCAAAATTTCCGGTGCCGAAGCAGTGATCAAGTGTTTGCTGGAGGAAGGAGTGGATACCATATATGGTTATCCCGGCGGGGCGATTATGCCCGTCTATGACGAGTTGTATAAATACCGCAAGGAGATTCACCATGTCCTCACGCGGCATGAGCAGGGCGCTACACATGCAGCCCAGGGCTACGCGAGAGTATCGGGAAAAGTAGGAGTGGCGGTGGCTACTTCAGGACCCGGCGCGACAAATCTTGTAACCGGGATAGCCGATGCGCAGATCGATTCTACGCCCTTGGTGTGTATTACGGGACAGGTAGGCTCACATTTGCTGGGAAGCGACGCCTTTCAGGAAACCGATATTGTGGGTATTTCGACCCCAATTACAAAATGGAACTACCAGGTAACCAAAGCCTCGGAAATTCCGGAGGTTTTGGCCAAAGCTTTTTATATCGCCAAATCTGGCAGACCGGGACCGGTGCTGATTGATATTACCAAAGATGCCCAGTTTGATTCGCTGGATTTCAGTTATAAGAAATGTTCGGGCATCCGCAGTTATAAGCCTGTGCCTGAAGTGAATTTACTGCAGGTGGAAAGGGCTGCCGAAATTATAAATGCAGCAAAGAAGCCAATGATAGTTTTTGGGCAGGGTGTAATCCTTGGGGGTGCTGAAGAACTGTTGAAAGAGGTGGTTGAAAAAGCCGGAATTCCGGCGGCCTGGACTATCCTGGGGCTTTCAGCCTTGCCTACAGATCATCCTTTAAATGTGGGAATGGTGGGAATGCACGGCAATTACGCGCCTAACATGCTTACCAATGAATGCGATGTTTTGATCGCCATCGGAATGCGTTTCGACGACCGTGTGACCGGAAATCTCAATACCTACGCGAAGCAGGCTAAAGTTATTCATTTTGAGATAGATCCTTCTGAAGTGGACAAAAACGTGAAAGCTGATTGTCCTGTCCTGGGCGATGTGAGACAAACGCTGAAGCTGTTGCTGGAATTTCTTCAGCCTAACAAGCATGCGGAATGGCATCAGAGGTTCAAGGATATGTATAAGATAGAGTACGATAAGGTTATTAAGGGTAATCTCGATAAGGAGAAGGCAGAATTGGGCATGGCTGAGGTGATCGAGAAAATCAACGAATATTCCAAAGGGGATGCCGTCATTGTTTCAGATGTGGGGCAGCACCAGATGAAAGCCTGCCGGTACGCGAAGTTCAATACAACCAGGAGTAATGTGACCTCCGGTGGCCTTGGAACGATGGGCTTTGCCCTTCCGGCAGCTATTGGAGCCAAAATGGGCAGTCCGAAGCGGGATGTAGTGGCGATCATCGGGGACGGAGGTTACCAGATGACCATCCAGGAACTGGGTACCATTTTTCAAACCCGGGTGCCGGTGAAAATCGTGGTTTTGAACAATGGTTTCCTCGGAATGGTGCGCCAGTGGCAGCAAATGTTCTTCGACAAGCGCTATGCTTCCACCGAAATGGTCAACCCCGATTTTGTGACCATTGCAAAGGGATACCACCTTAAGACGAGAAGAGTGACCGAAAGAGCAGATCTGGAGTCTGCAGTGAAAGAAATGATGGAATCTCAGGAAGCTTTCTTCCTCGAGGTTAAAGTTGAACAGGAAGAAAACGTGTTCCCGATGATACCAACGGGCGCATCGGTTTCAGAAATATTATTGGAGTAATGGAAAAGAAAAATTATACAGTTTCGATCTATACTGAAAACAACCTGGGGTTGTTGAGCAGGATCGCCGCGATCTTTCTGAAACGGCATATCAATATTGAAAGTATTACCGCTTCGCCCAGCGAGGTGAACGAGGTAATGCGTTTTACTATCGTCGTTGAGGTAACCGAAGAACAGATCAAGAAGATCGTGGGACAGATAGAGAAACAAATAGAAGTGATCAGGGCTTTTTATCATACTGATGAGGAGACGATTTCCCAGGAGACTGCGCTGTACAAGATAAGATCCAGGGACTTTCTGGACGATCACAACATTCAGAGTTTCATTAAGGAAACCAATGCGCAAATTGTAACGGTGACCAGAGATTTTTTCGTGATCGAAAAGACCGGTAAGCGCCAGGAGGTCGATCAGCTTTATGAGACACTTAAACCTTACGGACTCATGCAGTTTGTAAGATCGGGGACTATCGCAGTCACCAAAAATGAAATGCCTATTTCAGGCTTATTAGAAAAATTTAATACTACAAATTCATTATCATGACGAACTATTTTAACAGCCTTTCTTTACGTGAACAACTGGCCCAGCTGGGTACCTGCCGTTTTATGGCTTTAGATGAATTCAGTGACGGAGTGGCTGCCCTGAAAGACAAAAAAATAGTTATTGTGGGCTGTGGGGCCCAGGGGTTAAACCAGGGATTGAACATGCGCGACAGCGGGCTGGATATTTCCTATGCCCTGCGCGAAGGCGCTATCAAAGATAAACGCCAGTCCTGGAAAAATGCCACCGAAAATGGTTTCAAGGTCGGGACCTATGAGGAACTTCTTCCGGAGGCTGATCTTGTGATCAACCTCACTCCCGACAAACAACATACGCCCGTGATCAAGGCCATTATGCCTTTCATCAAAAAAGATGCGGTGCTTTCTTATTCCCACGGATTCAATATTGTGGAAGAGGGGATGCAGATTCGTGATGATATTACAGTAATTATGGTCGCGCCGAAGTGCCCCGGTTCTGAAGTGCGGGAAGAGTACAAAAGAGGTTTTGGAGTGCCGACATTGATAGCGGTGCATCCGGAAAATGATCCGCAGGGTATCGGGCTGGAATGGGCCAAAGCTTATGCCTATGCTACCGGTGGTCACAAGGCCGGAGTTTTGGAATCTTCTTTCGTAGCCGAAGTGAAGTCCGACCTCATGGGAGAACAAACCATTCTTTGTGGAGTATTGCAAACAGGATCTATCCTCACTTTTGATAAAATGGTGGCCGATGGGGTAGAACCTTCGTATGCTGCGAAACTTATTCAGTACGGCTGGGAAACTATTACCGAAGCCCTCAAGCACGGTGGCATCACCAATATGATGGACCGGCTTTCGAATCCGGCGAAACTCAGAGCCAATGAGATTGCTGAAGATCTTAAGCAACAGATGCGGCCTCTTTTTCAGAAGCATATGGATGATATTATTTCCGGAGCTTTCAGCAGCCGAATGATGGCTGATTGGGCAAATGATGATAAGGAACTGCTGGAATGGCGTGCTGCTACCGAGAATACTGCTTTTGAGAAGACGGAGGCTACTTCCGAAGAGATAAAAGAACAGGAATATTTTGATAAAGGAGTGTTACTCATTGCTTTTGTGAAAGCCGGGGTGGAGCTTGCTTTTGAAACTATGGTAGAGGCCGGAATTATAGCAGAATCGGCCTATTACGAATCGCTGCATGAAACTCCGTTGATCGCGAATACCATCGCACGTAAGAAATTATACGAGATGAACCGCGTGATCTCAGATACTGCTGAATACGGTTGTTATCTTTTTGACCATGCTGCAAAACCGCTTATCAAAGATTACGTGAACAGCCTGGAACCCGAAGTTGCCGGTAAAAGTTATGACGGCGAGTACACGGGCGTTGATAACCAGGAATTGATAACGGTGAATGACGGCATAAGAAATCATCCCGTTGAGAAGGTTGGTGGGGTGCTGAGACAGGCGATGACTGCAATGAAAAAAATATACGAATAATGGATACTTTGCTGGCAGATAAAAAGACATATAAACCTGAACTGAAAGCTGTAAAAGAAGCTGCGGAACGCATTTCGAAAGTGGTGGTGAAAACCCCGCTGGCCGATTCTTTTACTTATAGTAAGAAATTGGATGCCCGTATTTTGCTGAAAAGGGAAGACCTGCAGCAGGTACGTTCGTATAAGATTCGCGGGGCTTACAATAAGATAGCGAGCCTTCCTCAGGAACAGCTCAACAAGGGAGTTATTTGTGCCAGCGCAGGAAATCACGCACAGGGTGTTGCTTTTGCCTGCAATAAACTGCAGGCAAAAGGCGTGATCTACATGCCGATCACTACTCCAAGACAGAAGGTGAAGCAAACAAAGATGTTCGGCGGGGAATGGGTAGAAGTAGTGTTGAAAGGCGATACGTTTGACGATTCCTATAAGAATGCTATGAAGCATGGCGATAAATTCGGTCTTGTTTTTATTCATCCTTTTGATGATGAGAAAGTAATAGAAGGCCAGGCGACCATAGCCCTGGAAATTCTTGAACAAGCCGATGAACCCATAGATTATGTCTTTGCTCCCCTTGGAGGTGGTGGGCTTCTCGCCGGAATTTCTTCGGTTTTTAAGCAACTCTCACCAAATACCAGGATCATAGGAGTAGAACCGGAAGGTGCGGCCTCTATGACTTCTTCTTTAAAAGAGGGAAGGGTAGTGGAATTGGAAGAAATAGAACGCTTTGTAGATGGAGCTGCCGTTCAAAAGGTGGGTTCCAGGAATTTTGCTATTTGTAAGGAGAATCTTGATAAGATGGTCACTGTACCTGAAGGGAAGATCTGTCAAACTATTTTAGATCTCTATAACCAGGATGCCATCGTAGTGGAACCCGCGGGAGCCATGGCTATTTGTGCGCTGGACTTTTTTGCTGAAGAGATAAAGGGCAAAAATGTGGTTTGCATCGTCAGTGGCAGTAATAATGATATTACCCGTACCGCCGAGATCAAGGAACGAGCTCTTTTATACTCGGGTTTAAAGCATTATTTCGTGGTTAGTTTTCCGCAGCGGGCAGGAGCACTTAAGGAGTTTGTAGAAAAGGTACTGGGTCCCAATGATGATATTACCCATTTTGAATATTCCAAGAAACACCACAGAGAGAACGGTCCGGCAGTAGTAGGAATAGAGCTGAACGATCCCGCCGATTTTGGTCCGCTGGTTGAAAGAATGAAAAAGAAAAATTTTTATGGTGAATATCTGAACGATAAGCCCAATTTATTTCAATTTTTAGTATAATATATTTTGTCAATTCAGAGAATAATGTACATTTACTGCGTGAATTCAATGACACAAATAATACTGCCGATTTTTCGCTTCCGCCCGTTCAGGCGCCGGTAAGCGAATCATTTCATCCTACCTTTTTTTAATATTATTTGTATCTTATTACCTTGAAACACATCAGCAGCATAGAATTTAAACTTTATATCAGAATTTTCACTGATATATCACCGATGCGCCGCTTTTTCCCCCGCCGCACGTAAGTGCGTGTATATTATTATGGAACTTAGGTGAGTCCGGTTCCCCCTTCGAAAAAACAAAATCAATTATATTTTAACCTTAATTTCTTAGCAGATGAAGATTATCATTGCTAATAAATCTCATGCTTCTTACGCAGAGATCATTTGTACCACCATTGAAGAGTCGGCTAAAGTCCGTGGAACGGGTATTGCCCGAAGGACGCCCGAGTACATCATCAGCAAGATGGAGAAAGGGAACGCGGTCATCGCTCTGGATGGCGACAAATTTGCTGGTTTCTGCTATATCGAGACCTGGAGCCACGAGAAGTATGTGGCCAATTCAGGACTCATTGTACATCCTGATTATAGAAATCACGGGCTGGCGAAAGACATTAAAAAGGTGATCTTTAACTATTCCAGAGAGAAACATCCTAATGCCAAGATCTTCGGAATTACCACAGGATTGGCGGTAATGAAGATCAATTATGAATTGGGATATCAGCCTGTAACTTTTTCTGAACTTACCGATGATGAAAGTTTCTGGAAAGGCTGCCAAACCTGCAAGAACTATGATATTCTTACCAGGACCGAGCGAAAGATGTGTCTTTGTACAGGAATGATGTATGATCCGGAGAAGAAGGTCGATGCCAAGAAAAAAGAAAAACCGAAAAGCAATTTCAACGACAAGGCTTTTCAAAGGTTGAAGCATATAAAACAAACTCTCTTCTATAAGAAGGAGAATATTGAAAATGAGTAGGCTTGCTTTGAATCAACACTAAAAGTGAACCTTATATAAATTATAGTCATCCTGAACTTGTTTCAGGATCTTTCAGAAGCTGAAACAAGTTCAGCTTGACGTTATTTTCTGTTTTTGAAATAAGGATGACAAAACGAATTAAAATAAAATGAAAAAAGTAGTAATTGCTTACAGCGGCGGGCTGGATACCTCATATTGTGCGAAATATTTATCTGATGAAGAAAAGTTCGAAGTTCACGCGGTAAGTGTGAACACCGGAGGCTTTTCCGAAGAAGAAATAGAAAAGATCGGTTCGAATGCTAAAAAGATCGGGGCCACCACTTATAAGAATATCGATGCGGTAAAGAGTTTTTACCAGAAGGTGGTGAAATTCCTCATTTTCGGAAATGTTTTAAAGAATGACACCTATCCGCTTTCGGTAAGTGCCGAAAGGATCGTGCAGGCTATCGAGATCGTTAATTATGCAAAGGAGATCGGAGCCGAATATATTGCTCACGGAAGTACCGGGGCGGGAAACGACCAGGTAAGGTTCGATATGATCTTTCAGATCATCGCGCCGAACATTAAGATCATCACTCCAATAAGGGACAAACAACTAAGCAGACAGGAAGAGATCGATTATTTGAAATCGAAAGGAGTAGAGTTGAACTGGGAAAAAGCGAAATATTCGGTCAATAAAGGACTTTGGGGAACCAGTGTTGGCGGTGCCGAAACGTTGACCTCCGAAAAACCGTTACCGGAAGAGGCTTATCCTTCGCAATTGAAAGAGACGGAGCCCAGTGAAGTCAGTCTTACTTTTACAAAAGGAGAACTTACCGCCGTAAATGGGGAAAAGAACAGTCCTGAAAAAAATATCCAGATCCTTGAAGAGATCGCTAAGAAATATGCCATTGGAAGGGATATTCATGTGGGTGACACCATTATCGGGATCAAGGGAAGAGTTGGCTTTGAGGCTGCTGCCGCACTTATTACCATAAAATCGCACCACCTGCTTGAGAAACACACCCTGAGCAAATGGCAGTTACAGCATAAGGATTATATCGCGAACTGGTACGGAACACATTTGCATGAAGGCCAGTATCTGGATCCGGTAATGAGAGATTTTGAAGCTTTCCTTCAGAGTTCCCAGGAGCAGGTGAGCGGGGAAGTCTTTGTGAGCTTGCATCCATACAGGTTTAGTTTAAACGGAATTAAATCGAAATTTGATCTTATGAATTCCGGTTTTGGAAAATACGGGGAAGAGAATAAGGCCTGGACTGCAGATGATGCCAAAGGCTTTATTAAAATATTGTCGAATTCAGGGAAGATCTACCAACACGTAAAACAGGAACAATGATCGAAGCAGGAATCATAGGAGGTGCGGGCTATACGGCCGGAGAACTCATCAGGATATTACTGAGACATCCGGAGGTAAACCTGAATTTTGTTTACAGTACTTCCCAGCCGGGGAAACCGATAGCACAGATACATCAGGACCTTTTGGGCGAAACCGATCTGGAATTCAGCGGGGAACTCAATAAGAACGTGGATGTGGTTTTTCTTTGTTTGGGCCACGGAAATTCTAAAAAATTCCTGGCCGAAAATAAGTTCTCTGATAAGACGAAAATCGTTGATTTGAGCACCGATTTCAGGATGGCTGGGGAAGATCATGATTTTGTGTACGGACTTCCGGAATTCAATAAAAAGAAGATCAAGTCGGCTAAAAACATCGCGAATCCGGGTTGTTTTGCCACCGCGATTAGTCTGGCAACCCTGCCACTTGCAGCAGCAGGAAAGTTGAGTGACGAATGGCACGTCAACGCCGTGACCGGAGCTACCGGGGCGGGCACCTCACTTAGTGAGACAACCCATTTTACCTGGAGAGATAATAACTTTTCAGCTTATAAATCCTTTTCACATCAGCATTTGAACGAAATAGGCCAGAGTTTAAAAAGACTTCAACCCGATTACGAAGGAGTAGTGAATTTTATTCCGAACAGGGGAAATTTTTCCAGGGGAATTCATGCTACGGCTTATACCAAGTTCGAAGGAAGCCTTGAAGAAGCCAAAGAGATCTATGAAAAAACCTACGAAGACGCGGCCTTTACCTTTGTGGTAGAGGAGGAGCTGCATTTGAAACAGGTGGTGAATACCAATAAATGCCTGCTGAAATTGGAGAAATTTGGCAACAAACTTTTAGTGACCAGTATCATCGACAATTTGCTGAAAGGCGCTTCCGGGCAGGCGGTTCAGAATATGAACCTGATGTTTGACCTTGAAGAGGAAATGGGATTGAGGTTAAAAGCGAATTATTTTTAATTCTAAGTCCCAAGATCCAGGATCCAGGACCCAAGACCAAGAAAAAGGTCATCCTGAACTTGTTTCAGGATCGCAACTATTGAAAATAAAAACCGATTAGAAGCTGAAACAAGCCTGCCTGACGGTAGGCAGGTTCAGCTTTACTAAAACAATATATAATAACATGAAAATAGCAATTATCGGGGCTGGAAACCTGGGAATATCAATAGCCAAAGGGCTGATATTTAGCAATGCTTTTACCAGTTTGTACCTCACTAAAAGAAAAGTGGAAGAAATCAGTGAATTTGAAGAATATTCTAAAGTTTCTGCAACCGCCGATAATAGGGAGGCTGTGAAAAATTCTGATATTCTCATATTTTCAGTTCAGCCCACTCAGTTAGAGAGAATACTGGAAGAGATCAAGGACCTGCTTACCGATAAACACGTGCTGATTTCGACCGTGACTGGTTTTAAGATTCCGAAGATAGAAGCGATTGTTGGGGAGGAGCATTTTATAATCCGTTCTATGCCGAACACCGCCATTGCGGTGGGGAAATCTATGACCTGCCTTTGCAGTAACGAAAAGGGCAAAAAGCGGATCGCTATTGCCGAAGCTATTTTTAACCGGCTTGGGACCAGCATTATCATCCCCGAGAATAAAATGCAGGCCGCCACCGTGATCTGTGCCAGCGGAGTGGCGTTCTGGATGCGTTTGATACGTGCAACCACTCAGGGAGCGGTACAACTCGGGTTCGATGCAAAAGAAGCTCAGGAGCTTTCTATGCAGACCTGCCTGGGTGCGGCAAGTTTGCTGATAGAGTCTGGGAATCATCCCGAAGAGGAGATCGACAAGGTGACCACTCCAAGAGGCTGTACTATAGAAGGGCTGAACGAAATGGAACACAACGGCCTGAGTTCTTCTCTTATCAAAGGGATCCAGGCTTCCTTTAAAAAAATCAATAATATTTCTGAACAATAATTATGGATCTATTCGACGTATATCCGCTTTATGATATCACTCCGGTAAAAGGGCAGGGCTCTTATGTTTTTGATAAGGATGGTAATAAATATCTCGACCTCTACGGAGGACATGCCGTGATCTCCATCGGGCATTCACATCCTGCTTATGTGAACAAGCTGAGGGACCAGCTGAAAATGATCGGGTTTTATTCCAATTCGGTGAAGAATCCTTTACAGCAGGAACTGGCCGAAAAACTTGAGAAGGTTTCGGGAGTAGAAGATTATAGTTTGTTTTTATGTAATTCAGGAGCCGAGGCCAATGAAAATGCGCTAAAATTAGCCTCTTTTCACACCGGAAAAAGCAGGGTGATCTATTTTGAAAAAGCTTTCCACGGAAGGACTTCCGGAGCTGTGGCCGTGACCGATAATGAGACGATAAAATCACCATTCAACAAGGATCATAAGGTTACAAAATTGGCTTTTGAAGATTCGGAAGCCCTTGAAGCCGAACTGAAAAAAGGCGATGTGGCTGCGGTGATCTTTGAAGTTATTCAGGGCGTTGGCGGTCTCGATGAAGCGAGCAGTGAATTTTATCAGAAAGCCGGGGACCTTTGCAGCAAATACGGAACGGTACTGATCGCCGATGAGGTACAGGCAGGGTATGGAAGAACAGGTGACTTCTTCGCATTTCAGAAACACGGAATTCGTCCTGATATCATTTCCATCGCGAAGGGAATGGGGAATGGGTTCCCGGTAGGAGGAATTCTGATCGACAAGAAAATCGAACCCAGAAGCGGAATGCTGGGGACCACCTTTGGCGGAAATCACCTGGCCTGTGCGGCCGGGATCGCAGTTTTGGATACGATTGAAAAAGAGCAGTTGCTGAATAATGCAGCAGAACTCTTCAGTTATGTAAAGGAAAGGACAGAAGAGATTCCGCAGATCAAAAAGGTAAAAGGTAGAGGTTTGATGATAGGTCTCGAATTCGATTTTGAGGTAGCGGCACTTCGGAAGGATTTACTTTTCAAACACCAGATTTTCACTGGCGCGGCGAGCAATAAAAAGCTGTTGCGTATCCTTCCGCCATTGAATATCAGAAAAGACCAATTTGACGTTTTCTTCAAAGCGCTGAAGATTGCTTTGGAGAATTATTAATCAATGAAACACGTCATCCCGAACTTGTTTCGGGATCTTTAAGAAGCTGAAACAAGCTTGCTTAACACAGATAAGTTCAGCTCGACAGAAAATAGTACAATAATGAAGAATTACACCACATTAGCAGATATAGAGAATTTAGAGGAAATCATCCAGGAGGCGCTTGCGCTGAAGAAGGAAAATACAGCATCAGAATTTGGGAAGGGAAAGACGCTCGGAATGTTGTTTTTTAACCCCAGTCTCAGGACGCGGCTGAGTACCGAAAAGGCCGGAAAATTGCTGGGAATGGAAGTCATGGTGATGAATGCCGATAAGGATGGCTGGGCATTGGAATTTGAAGATGGAGCCGTAATGGACTCCAATAAGGCTGAGCACATAAAAGAAGCTGCAGGAGTGCTTTCACAATATTGCGATATCATCGCAGTCCGTGCATTTCCGGGGCTGGAGGATAAGGAAAAAGATGAGGCTGAAGTTATCCTGAATAGTTTTAAGAAATATGCTTCGGTTCCGGTAGTGAATCTAGAAAGCGCCACCGGCCACCCGTTGCAGGCGCTTACAGACGCGTTGACTGTGACCGAATTAAAATCGGCTAAAAGGCCAAAAGTGGTGCTTAGCTGGGCCCCACACCCAAAAGCATTGCCTCAGTCGGTGCCGAATTCCTTTGTGGAAGTGATGCAGCGAATGGATGTGGAGCTGGTAATTGCCAATCCTGAAGGCTATGATCTTAACCCGAAAGTGGTGAAGGACACGCCGGTAAACCACGATCAGGAAGAGGCCCTTAAGGACGCTGATTTTGTATATGTAAAGAACTGGAGCAGTTATGAGCAATACGGAAAAGTGCTGAAAACCGACAGGGAATGGACTCTTAATAGTGAAAAACTGGAGAATTCAAATAACGCCAAGGTAATGCATTGCCTGCCGGTGCGAAGAAATGTGGTGATCGCCGATGAGGTGCTGGACAGTAAGAACTCGGTGGTGCTACAGCAGGCCGGAAACCGGACATATGCAGCCCAGGCGGTTTTGAAGAGGTTGTTGGAGAATAGATAAATCATCAAGCCATTTCGAGCGGAGTCGGGAAATAATTGCATCTCGACTCCGCTCGATGCGACAGAAAAGTTAAAAAAATCGTCATCCCGAACTTGTTTCGGGATCTATAAGAAGCTGAAACAAGCCTGCCTGACTTTAGGCAGGTTCAGCTTGACGGATTATCAATAAGAAATGAAACAAGTACTTAAAGTCGTAAAGACAGGAGGGAAACTTATCGAAGATCAGGATAAGTTTGGTCAGTTTCTGGAGGATTTTTCTTCCATGGAAGGGCCAAAGATCCTGGTGCACGGCGGCGGAAAAATGGCTACTGAAATAGCTTCCAAACTCGGGTATGAAACCAAAATGCTAGATGGGAGAAGGATCACCGATCGCCGATTCCATCAAGGTGATCACGATGGTCTATGGCGGACTTATCAGCAAGAATATCGTGGCAGGATTGCAGAAACTTGGCACTAATGCCATTGGACTTTGTGGCGCTGATGGTAAGAGTATCGTTTCGGTAAAACGACCTGTGACGGAAGTAGATTATGGTTATGTGGGCGATATAGAAGAGGTGAACAGCAGTTTTATTTCGGCTCTTCTGGAAGACGCGGTAGTTCCCGTGTTCTCTGCTATCTCCTGGAGCAGGGAAGGAGAACTTCTAAATACTAATGCCGATTCCATAGCCGCAGAGATTGCCAAGGCCATGAGTGAAATTTATGAAACCGAACTTTATTACTGTTTTGAGAAGAAAGGTGTACTTGCTGATGCCGAAGATGATGATTCGGTGATCGAACTGGTAGATACCAAAAAATACCGGGAATTACTTGATAAAGGGATCATCAGTGACGGAATGTTGCCGAAACTCCATAATTGCTTTCAGGCGCTGGAAGCAGGAGTGGAACGCATATATCTTGGGGATTCCAGCTTGCTTCAGAGAAACTCTATCCATACCAAAATCGTAAAATAATGCAGATAAAGCAATTACAGGAAGAGGCCATAGAATTATTAAAGAGGCTCATCGAAACCGAATCTTTCTCCAGAATGGAAGATAAGACAGCCAGCCTGCTCGAAAACTGGTTTAAGGAAAAGGACATCCCGTTCTTTAGGCATCTCAATAATGTATGGGCGACCAATAAATATTTTGATAAGTCAAAGCCTACTCTGATGCTGAACTCCCATCACGATACGGTACAGCCCAATGATGCCTACACGCGCAATCCCTTTGAAGCATCTGTTAAAGACGGAAAACTTTACGGATTGGGGAGTAATGATGCCGGCGGCTGCCTCGTTTCCTTACTGGCTACTTTTACTTATTTTTATAATGCCAAGGACCTGGAATTCAACCTGATCTTTGCGGGTTCTGCTGAAGAAGAAACCAACGGAAAAAATGGAATTTCAAGTCTGTTGCCGGTAATGCCCAAAATTGATGTCGCTATTGTCGGAGAACCTACCTTGATGGATCTGGCCATTGCCGAAAAGGGATTAGTGGTTTTTGATGCGGCGGTAAGGGGAACTCCTTCTCATGCCGCACATCCAAATAATGACAATGCCATTTACAAAACGGCTAAAGTGCTGCAATGGTTCGAAGATTTCAAATTTGAAAAGACTTCGGAAGCGCTGGGCGAGGTGAAGCTTACGGTCACGCAGATCAATGCCGGAACACAACATAATGTGGTGCCCGCTAAGGTAGATCTGGTGATAGATGTAAGGGTGAATGATAAATATTCGAATGAGGAGATTGCTAATATTCTTCAGGATAATGCTCCTGTAGATGAAATCAAGCCACGTTCGCTGCGCCTGAACTCTTCTTCTATCCCAAAAGATCATGCTTTGGTAAAAGCCGGAATAGATCTGGGAATGGGAACCTACGGTTCACCGACCTTATCTGACCAGGCGATGCTGAAATGTCCTTCTTTGAAACTCGGTCCCGGGGATTCCACAAGATCGCATTCCGCAGATGAGTTCATCTATGTGAAAGAGATCGAAGAAGGAATTGAAAAATATATTAAGTTGCTTGAGAAGGCTATAAAGTGAGAATGCCAGACCTCAGAGGTTTCCAAAACCTGTGAGATCTATGCTTAACATTTTTAACGTCAGGCTGAACTCGATTCAGCTTCTTTTAGATCCTGAAACGAGTTCAGGATGACAATTATAGAAATTAAAAACTATGAAACTCTGGGATAAAGGTATTTCAATAGACAAAAAGATAGAAAAGTTCACCGTTGGGAACGACAGGGAGCTGGATATGTACCTGGCGGAATATGATATTATCGCTTCTAAGGCTCACGCGAAGATGCTTGGAAAGGTTGGTATCATGGATGAGGCTGAGGTGGATTCTGTTTTAAAGGAATTGGATAAATTACAAGAGCAGCTTAAAAAGGACGAATTTCAGATAGAAGAGGAGTTTGAAGATGTGCATTCCAAGATCGAATTCGAACTCACCAAGGCTTTGGGTGATACCGGTAAGAAGATCCATACTGCAAGGTCAAGGAATGACCAGGTGCTGGTGGCCCAACAGCTTTATTTCAAAGAAAACCTGAAGCAGATCCATGCAAAAACCGAAGATCTTATCGAGGTTCTGCTTGGATTAGCTGAAAAATACCAGGAAAAATTGCTGCCCGGATACACCCATTTACAGGTCGCAATGCCATCATCATTCGGACTTTGGTTCTCTGCCTATGCCGAGCTTTTAATCGACGATCTTTATTTATTGGAAGCCGGGCTAAAAGTAGTAGACCAGAATCCGCTGGGATCGGCGGCAGGTTATGGTTCTTCTTTTCCTATCGACAGGGAATTTACCACTAAAGAACTCGGTTTCTCCACCTTAAAATACAACGTTGTTGCCGCGCAAATGAGCCGCGGAAAATGTGAAAGAACGGTCACCTCGAACATCGCTTCCCTGGCCAATACCTTGTCGCGCTTCGCAATGGATGTGTGTCTGTATATGAGTCAGAATTTTGACTTTATCACCTTTCCCGATGAACTCACCACGGGCTCCAGCATCATGCCGCATAAGAAGAATCCTGATGTGTTTGAACTCATCAGGGGAAAATGCAATAAACTTCAGGCGATCGCTAACGAGATGATCCTTATCACCAACAATCTTCCCAGCGGCTATCACAGGGATTTTCAGCTAATAAAAGAGAACAGTATTTACGCGGTAGAAAACATCAAGGAGATCCTGGACATTTTTAACCACTCTATTTCCCTGATCAAGGTGAAAGATGTAGATCTGAATGATGAGAAGTACAAGTATCTCTTTACCGTAGATAGTATCAACGACCTGGTGATGCAGGGGAAATCCTTTAGGGATGCCTATAAGGAAATAGGGGAGCAGGTACAGAATAACACCTATAAACCTGCTGCATTAAAGGATCACACCCATCTGGGAAGCAAGGATAATCTCACTTTGGACCAGATCAGAAAAAAGAAGGAAAAGAAATAGAATTTTTCGTCATCCTGAATTTATTTCAGGATCTAAAAAAATTGGAAAGAAGCTTATAATAGACCTCATAGGTTTTTTAAAACCTGTGAGGTCTTCTTTTCTTTTATAACTAAGGAATGAATGAACCCTTCGACAGGCTCAGGGTAAAAAAAAGCCCCCCGCAACCACACAGAAGACGGGAGGCTCAAAACATAAATGAAAACTCTTATATAATGGTCATCTGGCCAAGACTCAGATTCTCATTATTGATTCGAAGGTGTTCTGGTTCGCTGATAAGCCCTTCCAGAAAATCACCAACTTTTTCGGTGCTGTAATTACTATCTTTATTGATATCCTGGGTACACACATTCAGCTGAATGCTGGCTTCCACAGCTTTTCTTACTGCTTCTGCTTCCTCATTCAGGTTAAAATGTTCCAGGAGCATTGCTGCGGAAAGTATAGAAGCAATAGGGTTCGCGATACCTTTTCCTGTTGCCTGTGGGTAAGAACCGTGAATAGGCTCGAACATCGCGTTCTCTTTTCCTACTGAAGCCGATGCTAAAAGACCGATACTTCCACCAATTACGCTGGCTTCGTCAGATAAAATGTCGCCAAACATATTCTCGGTAAGGATCACATCGAACTGTTTTGGATTCAGGATCATTTGCATCGCGGCATTATCAACAAAAAGAAAATCCAGTTTTACATCAGGGTATTCTTTGCCGATTGCGGTCACTGTTTTTCTCCAAAGCCGGGAAGTTTCCAGGACATTGGCTTTATCAACAAGGGTCAATCTTTTCTCCCTTTGTTGCGCGGCTTTAAAAGCAAGGTGTGCCATGCGGGCAATTTCTTCAACAGAGTAGGTGCAAACATCGGTGGCGCTTTGGCCGTCTTCCGAAGTACTTTTATCACCAAAATAAATTCCGCCGGTAAGTTCCCGATAGATCACCATGTCGGCCCCGGTTATTCTTTCCGGGCGCAGGGGTGATTGTTCTATAAGTTTATCATAAGCTTTTACAGGCCTGATATTAGCAAAAAGTCCGAGTCCTTTTCTCAGTCTAAGCAAGCCTTGTTCAGGTCTTACTTTAGCTTCGGGATCATTGTCGTATTTCGGGTGCCCGATTGCCCCGAACAACACAGCATCAGAATTCTTACATAAATCCAGAGTTTCCCCTGGCAACGGATCTCCTGTCTTTTCTATGGCCACCGCGCCAACCGCGGCTTCTTCAAATATGAACTGATGATTGAAACGATCGGCTATGGCATTCAACACCTTCACTGATTGCTGTGTGATCTCGGGACCTATCCCGTCTCCGGGTAGTACTGCTATATTTAGTTTCATTTCATTTTTGTTTTGAAGCCACTCTCAGCGGCCATTGTTTTTTACTGCATTTCGGCTGTCGGTTGTGTGGTGACAGCTTTTCTTTCTTCAAATTTCCGGATGGCGTCCACTTTACTAACCAGAAAATCTATGTCGTCAAAACCGTTGATTAGACAGGTCTTTTTATAAGGATCAATATCGAAATGTTCTGATATCTCTGCGGAAGGAACGCTTATTTGTTGATTTTCGAGGTCCACTTTAATTTCTACGGAAGCATCTTTTGTGATCTCCTGAAATAGCTGATCGAGAAACTGAGGCCTAACCTGTACCGGAAGAACACCATTATTCAGTGAATTTCCTTTAAAGATATCGGCAAAATAGCTTGAAACCACCACTTTGAATCCGTAAGCCTTAATAGCCCATGCGGCATGTTCCCGGCTGGAACCACAGCCGAAGTTATTTCCGGCTACAAGAATGGATCCTTTGTATTGGTCCTGATTCAGGACAAAATCGGGATTGGGATTGTCATCCTTGTCGTATCTCCAGTCGCGAAAAAGATTCTCACCAAAACCTGCTTTGTCAGTCGCTTTCAGAAATCGGGCAGGGATGATCTGGTCTGTATCCACATTTTCGGAATCTAAAGGAACTGCTGTATCTGTAAGGGTTTTAAACTTTTCCATTCTAATTCAGATTTTTGGTAAAATCGGTCAGCTTTCCTGCTACTGCAGTGGCTGCCGCTGTGAGTGGGCTGGCAAGGATGGTCCTTGAACCCTGGCCCTGTCTTCCTTCAAAATTCCTGTTGCTGGTAGAAACACAATATTCTCCCGCGGGAATTTTATCATCGTTCATAGCCAGACAAGCTGAACAGCCGGGTTGCCGAAGGGTGAATCCGGCTTCTTCAAAGATTTTCTGAAGGCCTTCTTCTTTTATCTGTGCGGCAACCTGTTGGGAGCCCGGTACAATCAAAGCATTCACATTGTCGGCTTTAGTCTTTCCTTTGATGTATTTGGCTGCCTCACGAAAATCTTCTATTCTCGAATTGGTACAGCTCCCAATAAAGATCCAGTTGATTGGCTTTTCCAGTAAACTTTCACCGGGTTTGAAGCCCATATAGGCGAAGGCCTTCGCATCGCTTTTGCCACCTTCCAACGGAATGGAGCCGGTAATTTTCATTCCCATGCCCGGGTTGGTTCCGTAGGTGATCATGGGTTCAATATCTTCGGCATCAAAAGAATATTCCTGGTCAAATTCTGCGTCTTCATCGGTCTTCAGAGTTTCCCAATAGGCTTTGAGATTGTCAAATTCGACACCTTTGGGTGCAAATTCACGCCCTTTTACGTATTCGAAAGTGGTTTCGTCTGGAGCGATCATTCCGCCGCGGGCACCCATTTCGATGCTCATATTGCACACGGTCATGCGGCCTTCCATAGACATTTCTTCGAACACATTTCCGGCGTATTCACAGAAATAACCGGTACCCGAATTGGTACCCAGTTTGCTGATGATATAAAGGATCACATCCTTCGGAAGCACTCCTTTTTTCAGTTTTCCGTTCACATTCACCCGAAGTTTCTTCGGCTTTTCAACCAGCAAACATTGGCTGGCAAAAACCTGCGAAACCTGGCTGGTCCCAATTCCGAAGGCAATAGTTCCGAAGGCACCATGAGTAGAGGTGTGGCTGTCGCCGCAAACAATGGTCATTCCGGGTTGGGTGATTCCAAGTTCCGGCGCCATCACATGCACAATTCCGTTATAAGGATGTCCCAGTCCGTACAGGGTGATATCATTTTCTTTACAATTCTGGGTCAACTCCTTCAGCTGCTTCCGTGAAAGCAGATCCTTAACCGGCAAATGCTGGTTCTCGGTAGGCGTGTTGTGATCGGCAGTAGCGACAATCTGCTCGGGCCGAAAAACGGGTATATTTCTTTCCTTTAGTTCATTAAAAGCCTGCGGACTCGTCACCTCATGAATAAGGTGCTTGTCGATATAAAGAATATCGGGGCCGTTAGGAACGGATTCCACCACATGGGAATCCCATATTTTGTCAAATAAAGTTTTCTTCATAGTCAATTAAGCGATCGCTCTCATTTTTCGCTGTGAGATCTCCATAATCTCATGAATATCATGGTCTTCAACACATCTTCTGGCATCGGCGTAATTCAGGAATTCTGAGTATACCGTATCCAGCTGAAGCTTGGTAAGTTCATACCCCATTTTCTTCGCCTTGAAGGCCAATGCAGCCCTTCCGCTACGGGCTGTTAAAACAATAGCCGACTCGGTTACTCCGACATCGGCTGGATTGATGATTTCGTATGTTTCTCTGTTCTTAATGACGCCATCCTGGTGAATCCCTGAACTGTGTGCAAAAGCATTCGCCCCGACTATCGCCTTGTTAGGCTGGACGAACATTCCCATTTCCCTGGAAACCATATTACTGGTATCATAAAGATATTTTGGATTGATCAAAGTGTTAAGGTCCAAATGTGGATGTTGCCTCAAGATCATGACGACTTCTTCCAAAGCGGTGTTTCCTGCACGTTCCCCAATCCCGTTGATGGTGCATTCAATTTGTCTTGCACCGTTCATCACTCCCGCGATAGCATTGGCCGTAGCCATTCCAAGATCGTTGTGGCAGTGGCAGGAAATGGTCACTTTCTCAATATCCTTCACATTGTCTTTTAAATATTTGATCTTTTTGCCGTACTCTTCCGGAAGGCAATAACCGGTAGTATCGGGAATATTAAGCACTGTAGCACCGGCTTTAACAGCGGCGGTACATACCTGAGCTAAAAATTCGTTATCGGTCCTGCCTGCATCTTCAGCATAGAATTCTACATCATCTACGAAGTTCTTCGCATAGGAGACAGCTTCTACCGCACGTTTGATGATCTCGGGGCGGGTAGAATTGAATTTGTACTTGATATGAGAATCGGAAGTCCCGATCCCTGTATGAATTCTTGGTTTTCTGGCATATTTAAGAGCCTCGGCAGCAACTTCGATATCTCTTTTCACTGCCCGGGTGAGTCCACAAACGGCAGCATTTTTAACCAATTTCGATATTTCAGAAACCGACTGGAAATCGCCGGGGCTGGAAACAGGAAAGCCTGCCTCAATAACATCTACACCGAGCAGATCCAGTCGTTCCGCAATCTTCAGTTTTTGAGCTGTATTCAATTTACAGCCCGGTACCTGTTCTCCATCCCGTAAGGTCGTGTCAAAAATTTCTACCTTTTCTGTGCTCATAAGAGGTTTTTTTTACTTTATCTTTAACTAAAGTATTACAAACATTAGCACCCGAAGGCTAAAACCAAATCTCTATTACGATAATTGAATTACAGGCTTCATTTTTAAAACACTGTAAATCAATTAGTTGAGTTCAATATTGTTACAATGACTAACGATTTAACTGATAACCTATTTTCTCTGATAAAATCTCTTTCTCCTTCTGAAAAGCGACAATTTTCTCTTTACGTGGGGAGAATCGGTGTGAATACAGACAGTAAGTTTCTTAACTTATTCAAGGTGATGTCGAGGCAAAAAAAGTACAATGAGAAACTTATTCTCGAAAGCACCAATATCACCAAACAGCAGCTTTCCAATGTCAAAGGACATTTATACCGGCAGATTCTGATAAGTTTGAGGCTTAATCCCGCGCACCAGAGCATTCCGGTGCAGATAAGGGAGCAGCTCGATTTTGCATTTATTCTTTACCGAAAAGGCTTGTATAAGCAAAGCCTGAAACTGCTTGATAAGGTGAAATCTACCGCCATGCATTACGAAGAGAAGAATGTGGCTTATGAAATCCTGGACCTGGAAAAAATCATCGAATCTCAGTACATCACCCGCAGTATCAGTAACAGGGCCGAAATTCTTATAAAAGAAACAGAAGACCTTACGAAGCTAAATGTCATTGCGAGCAAACTTTCAAATCTTTCGCTTCAGTTGTACGCGATTTTTCTGAAGATGGGATACGCCCGGACCGAAGAAGAGGCCGATTCCATAAGGAATTATTTCCGGCAGAACCTCCCAGAATATAACTTCAAAGAACTCGGATTCCGCGAAAAGCTATGGCTCTACAAGGCCAGTTTGTGGTACAGTTTTATCACGCAAGATTTCCTTTCCTGTTACCGCTATGCCACCAAATGGATCGATCTTTTTAATGAAAACCCCCATTTGGTGTCTGTACATCCGGTTTCTTATATCAAAGGAAATCATTACCTGCTCGAATCTCTTTTTTATCTGAATCACACCAATCTTTTTGAAAAGACGCTGAAAAAATTTGAGGCTACCCTGAAGGATCCAAAGATCCCTGATGACGACAATAGTGCTTCCCTGGCCTTCCTATATTTGTATTCCAACAAGCTGAATCTTCGGTTTATGAAGGGAGATTTTGCCAATGGGGACGCCTTAGTCGAAAAAATTCAGAAGAAAATAAAGAAATATAAATCGCGGGTGGATGAACATCATATTATGGTGTTCTACTATAAGATCGCCTCGCTTTATTTTGGCGACGGAAACAACAAAAAATCGATCGAATTCCTCAAGAAGATCATTAATAACAAGGATCTTGAAATGCGGGAAGACCTCATGTGTTTTTCACGAATTCTGAACCTGGTGGCGCATTACGAGGCCGGCCTGGATTACCACCTGGAAAGCCTCATAAAATCTACCTATAAATTCCTTATCAAGATGAATGACCTGCATGAGGTGCAGAAGGAAATGATCAAATTCCTGCGGAATCTACCCGATGTTTCCCCGCTGGATATTAAGGACGAATTCAGGAAATTGCACACCACCCTTAAGCAATATGAGGACCATCCTTTTGAGCGGCGGGCTTTCCTTTACCTGGATATCATTTCGTGGTTGGAAAGTAAGATTGAAAACCGCCCCGTAGCCGATATTATTGCCCAAAAGGCACAGCTGGTAAGCCGCTGATCCGGAAGATTGTAAAAAGTAACCAGCAGGAAAACAAAAAATCATTTTGGCGGTAACAAAAAGTCATCTAAGACATATTCTTGAACTGAATTTCGCGGTAATTCTGATAAGTACCTCGGGAACCTTTGGGAGATATATTGATCTTAGCCCTTTTTTGATCATTCTTTTCCGCGCTTTATTGGCAGGAACTATCTTATATCTGTACTGCAGATTCAGAAATTTCAGGCTAAAGATCGCCAATAAAAAAGATGCGCTGAAAGTTCTCCTGGGTGGCTGTTTGATGTGCATCCATTGGGTTACCTACTTTTTCTCGCTGAAACTCTCGAGTGTGGCGATTGGGATGCTTTCCATTTATACCTATCCTGTTATCACCACTTTTCTGGAGCCTTTGATTCTGAAGACCCGCTTTAGCAAAATGCATCTGGGGCTGGCGGTGCTGGTGCTCTGCGGAATCTATTTTCTGGTGCCCGAATTCAGCTTTCAAAATGAACAGACTGTTGCCGTTGCCTTCGGAGTAACTTCTGCTTTGTTTTATTCCCTGCGGAATATCCTGATGAAGCAGGAGGTGGAAAAGTACAACGGTTCGGTCTTGATGATGTATCAGATGTTGATCATCGGTATTCTGCTGTTACCGGTATTTTTCATATTCGACCTTTCTGAAGTGCCTTCGCAAATGCTTCCGCTGTTCTTCCTTGCCTTGGTGACCACGAGTATGGGCCATACTTTGTTACTCAGTAGTTTCAGAAATTTTTCGGTGACTACGGCCAGTCTCATCAGCAGTGCACAACCGGTTTACGGAATTTTGCTGGGTTTGGTCATTCTGGGAGAATATCCTGCTGTAAACACGCTCATCGGCGGGGCACTAATTATCTGTGCAGTATTAGTTGAAATCAGCCGGAGCATGAGAGGAAGTCCGGTACATGCCAGTCCCCGGTAAGTTGTAGAGTAAACCCACGGTAACTAATTGCTGGCCGAAGCATCCCAATTTGAAGAGATAATGACCTTTTCGGTTAGAAAACGAAAGGCAGGGCAAAACTTGTCCGCACAGTCTCCCCGAATCTTTTACCTGGAATCCAGCGGGGCATTGCTTTTACCAGGCGCAATGCTTCCCGGTTATATGACTTTGAACTGCCCTTCATGATCTCAAGATCGGTAAGTTTTCCTTCTTCATCGACAACAAATTTCACGACCACTTTTACAGGATTCCCCTCCTGCTTATGGGCCGCATGTCGGGCATTTGTTCTTAGGAATTCTGCCATTGCCTCTTGGCCTCCGGGATAGGATGCCGGGATCCAGTAGGGAAAATGCTCAATTTCTTCCCCTTGTTCGTCCCAAACCTTTCCTGAAACGAATTCACCGTTCCGAAAACGGTCCTGCCGCTTTTTTTGTCCATTTTCCCAGAATGCTACAAGATTGCCATCCAGTGTTCCCTTACGATAGTCTGCCATATAGAAGGCTTTGCCGCTCTCGTACCAGTGGCGGTGCTGCCCTTGATAAACATGCCGGTCACCTTCCAAATAATAGGATTGCTCAGTCTTTATCTGTCCGTTCATCCAGTAGGTTCGTCTTATGAAGTCATAATTTTTTCCTTCTACCTTCTCGGTAATCTTGTAGAATTTGGCATTGGCAGAGCTTTCCAGATCCTTATAATTCTTATCCATATAAATGGTGTCCTGTGCAAATACAATTCCGATTTGACATAGGAAGAGCAGGGTAAAGATTTTTTTCATTTTGACGGGGGATTAAAAGGCTATTTATTGGTTGATACAATGGTTCCACAGCACCTCGTCGGGTGGGGGAGCGATGATATGGATGGGTTCTTTTTTTACGGGATGGAGAAATTTTAGTTCCCTCGCGTGCAGATGAATGCTCGCATCTTTGTTGCTGCGGTCAAAGCCGTACTTCAGATCTCCCTTGATGGGACTGCCAATGGCCGAAAGCTGACTTCTTATCTGGTGATGTCTGCCGGTGTGAAGATCCACCTCCAGAAGATAATAATTATCCAGTTTTTTTAAAATTCGATATTCCAGGACAGCTTTTTTACTGTCGGGTACTTCCTTAATGTGGGCGTAAGATTTGTTTTGCTTCGGATTTCTTTTCAGGAAATGTGTGAGGGTATCCTCCTGTTTTGGCGGCTGATTTTTGACGATAGCCCAGTACGTTTTCTCAGCTTCTTTTTTCTGAAATAATTTATTCAGGCGAGGCAGCGCTTTGGAGGTTTTTGAAAAGACCACAATCCCACTGGTGGGCCGATCCAGCCGATGGACCACACCCAGGTAAACATTGCCGGGCTTGTTGTATTTCTCCTTGAGAAAGGATTTCACCACTTCACTTAGAGGTTTATCCCCGGTCTTGTCTCCCTGCACGATATCTCCCGGCCGCTTATTCACGATAATGAGGTGATTATCCTCGTAGAGGACCTGAAGATTAGCTTTATTTGAATGGGTATCTGGAGCCAATTTGTAAATAAATTCTTTAAAAAAGTGAGAATTTCAATAGTCTGTGAAGATGTGAATTTTGATCTTTCTAACTTCTAACTTCTAACTTCTAACTTCTAACTTCTAACTTCTAACTTCTAACTTCTAACTTCTAACTTCTAACTTCAGTTAGTATTGTTCGTCTTCTGAAGGGAAATCCCGGCTTTTTACGTCATCGCGGTAATGCTGGAAGGCCTTGGTCATTTCTGAATGCAAGTCGGCATACCTTCTAAGGAAACGCGGATTGAACTCGTGGGTCATTCCCAGCATATCGTGAATCACCAGTACCTGGCCGTCAACTCCATTTCCGGCACCTATTCCAATTACCGGAATGGTAACGCTTTCAGCTACTTCTTTGGCCAGTTTGGCAGGAACTTTCTCTAAAACTATCGCGAAACAGCCCAATTTCTGTAGCAGTTTAGCGTCAGATTTCAGCTTTTCGGCTTCCTGTTCTTCCTTGGCGCGAACTGTATAGGTTCCGAATTTATAGATAGACTGCGGAGTAAGTCCCAGGTGACCCATCACCGGGATTCCCGCATTAAGGATCCTCTTGATAGATTCTTTAACTTCTTTGCCACCTTCAAGTTTTACGGCATGGCCGCCGCTCTCTTTCATGATCCGAATAGCCGACCGCAGGGCCTCTTTAGGATCACTTTGATAACTTCCGAAGGGAAGGTCAACCACTACCAGGGAGCGGTCAATCGCCCGAACCACGCTCGTGGCGTGATAGATCATCTGGTCCAGTGTAATGGGAAGGGTGGTTTCGTGCCCGGCCATCACGTTGCTCGCAGAATCTCCTACAAGAATCACATCAACTCCCGCACCGTCAACGATCTTGGCCATGGTATAATCGTAAGCTGTGAGCATGGCGATCTTTTCGCCATTAGCTTTCATATCAACCAGGGATTTCGTGGTGATCCTTTTGTATTCCTTTTTTGCAACAGACATGGGTCGGATTTTAATTTTGAGTAAAAGTAGTAAATAAGTCTGCTACAATCAAAACCCCTTCATAATGAAAAGAACGGTGCCTTGACATTGTGAAGGGGGACGGGTGGAAATTTCTTTTAGCTTGTGCAGCTTTTGATTCCTCTTTATTACGGTTTCAATACTACCCGAAACCGGGCTTTATTGTTGATCATTCGGTCATAGGCTTCATTTACTTTGTCCAGCGGATATTCTTCTATCATGGGTGTAGTTCCTGTCATCGCGCTAAAATTCAAAGTGTCTTCTGAATCCATTGCGGTACCGCTTGGCCAACCGGCTGCCGATTTTCTTCCCATGAGCAGCTGCATCGGTGAAACCTCAATAGGTTCTCCGGTGGCGGCTACCATTAAAAGCTTCCCGTCAATCCCAAGGCCGTCCACGACCGAAGTAATAGCATCGCTATAGGGTGCGGTGGCCAGAATTAGCCGGGCGCCACCAAGTTTCTGGAGCTCTTCTGCCGCATTGCTGTTTCCGGTGTTGATGAAATGATGAGCTCCCAGCTTTTCGGCCAGCTCTTTTTTGCTGTCGCTGGTGGAAATGGCTACTGTGCGCATTCCCATTTTTGAAGCATATTGAATCGCGAGATGTCCCAGGCCGCCAATTCCCTGAACAGCTACAAGATCACCCGCTTTAATTCCTGAATTCCGAAGGGCATTAAAAACCGTAATACCGGCGCAAAGAAGCGGCGCTGCATCGGCTGAAGATAAATCCTCGGGAACAGCCGCGATGGCTTCCTGTGGAGCCGTCATATACTCGGCGTAACCTCCATCATAGGAAATCCCGCTGATCTTAGCGTTTTCACAGTTGATAAAATCTCCACGGCGACAGGGTTCACATTCAAAACAATGTCCGCCGTGCCAGCCCACGCCTACGCGCTGACCTTTTTTCCATTGGCTGACATTCTCTCCAACCTTTTCAACAATTCCCACCACTTCGTGGCCGGGCACCCGCGGGTATTCCAATCCGGGAAAAGTGCCGTCTTTAACGAATGCATCGCTATGACAAATTCCGCAGGCTTCCACTTTAATAAGAATTTCATTTTCTTTTGGAGTGGGTTTGTCCATATCTACTAGGACAAAATCACCACCTTTTTTCTGTACTTGTGCTGCTTTCATAACTTAAATTTTTTGGAATCAGAAGTTACAAAAAGCCTTAGCGAACAAATTATAAGCTAATGTTAAATAGAGACGGAAGGCTGAAGAGCACAATAAGGCCATTGTTCATAGCGTGGAGTAAGATTGGCCAAAGAAGACTACCGTTTTCGATCTTTACCTTTCCGAAGAAAAATCCGGCGATAATCCGTCGGAAAAATGAGCAGGAACAGCATGAGATTGAATTCCCAGCCCTCGACATAATTTCCAATATGCACCAGGCCGAAAATCGTTGCCGAAATTAGCCATATCAGAATATATCTTCTGGAAAAGATGTGGCTGATCCGCGCCAGAAGAGGCTGCGGAATGATAGCCTTCAGAAAAATAAAAATTATGAATACTGAAAGCAGCAGGAGGCTGTACTTAAGTAGCCAATAGGCTTCAACGGGTATAAAGTAAACCGCGGTAAGGCTAAGAAGGGCACAAAGGAAAATAAGGATGTCATTTTCTGAAGGTTTCACAAGGCTTCGGAAGACGCTTTCCTCAATAATAGGCGCAATGACCACCGCCATAATGCCAAATTTCAACGGATTTTCATTCATCAGCCTGAAGAGTTCCGTTTGCCTGTACTTTTCAAAATCTATCTGCGGATAAACAGAGCTGAGCAGGCTCAGGATAAAGAAAAACAGAAAATAGCAGGCCAGCATCAACCAATAGTTGCGCAGGAGATTTTTTAGTTTCGTTTTTATCGGATTTTCTGCGGAAGCCATTATTCACAATTGTCACTGCAAATAAAGGCATAATTTCTAACAGTCACTCAGGTTTACCCTTACAGCCAGGCCACCTTCTGAAGTTTCCTTGTACTTCGAGTTCATATCTTTTGCCGTATCCCACATGGTTTCGATCACTTTGTCCAGCGGGACTTTGGCTCTTGTGGCATCACTTTCAAGAGCGATTTCGGCCGCATTGATGGCCTTGATGGCACCCATCGCATTTCTTTCAATACAAGGTACCTGCACGAGGCCGGCGATAGGATCACAGGTGAGCCCAAGATGGTGTTCCATAGCGATCTCACTGGCCATAAGCACCTGTTCGGGAGTGCCTCCAAGAAGCTCGGTAAGTCCTCCGGCAGCCATTGCCGAAGAAACACCAATTTCGGCCTGGCAACCGCCCATGGCTGCTGAAATTGTGGCTCCTTTCTTGAAAAGACTGCCAATTTCCCCCGCCACGAGCATAAATCGTTTCAGATCTTCAAAAGTAGCCTCGTGATTTTCGATCACTGTATAATACATCATCACAGCCGGAACGGTACCGGCACTTCCGTTGGTAGGAGCCGTCACCACACGGCCCAGAGAGGCGTTCACTTCATTTACGCTTAACGCAAAGCAGCTTACCCATTTCAGGATCTGGCGGAATTTCACTTCGGTATTCCTGATGGCGGTGATCCATTCTTCAGGGGAAGAATATTTTTGTTCGCCTATGAGACGCTGGTGCATTTCAAAGGCACGACGTTTCACATTGAGGCCGCCGGGAAGTGTGCCTTCGGTATGGCAGCCGGTATACATCGATTCGAGCATGACCTGCCATATTTGCTTCAGGCCTGCGTCAATATCTTCGTCACTTCGCAGCGATCTTTCGTTTTCCAGAACTATTTCTGAGATGCTTTTATTTTCAGCTTTACAATAGGAGAGAAGCTCGGTAGCTTTTTCTATCGGAAATGGGAAATCCTGAAAGGTTTCCATCTTCTTTTTGGCATTTTTTCTTTCCTTTTTTACCACGAAGCCGCCGCCGATGGAATAGAAGGAGGAAGAACATTTTTTTCCGTCGGAAAGCCGCGCGCGGAACGTAATTCCGTTAGGGTGAAATTCGAGGAATTTTCGGTTGAATTTTACATCGTTATCTATATCGAAAACGATTTCTTTTTCGCCGTTAAAAAAAAGCTTTTTATTCTGGCGGATGCCTTCAATCTCCTGGCCGATTATTTCGGTGTCAATAGTCACGGGATCATGGCCGCAAAGACCAAGAATGGTCGCAATATCGGTAGCGTGTCCTCTTCCGGTAAGGGAAAGGGAGCCGTAGAGATCAACGTGAATGCTTTGAACCAGGTCGAAAGTGCCTTTCGTCTTAAGCTCGCCGATCCATCGCTGGGCCGCGCGCCAGGGGCCAAGAGTGTGGGAGCTGGACGGTCCTACGCCCACCTTCAACATATCAAAAACACTGATACATTCTATTTTCCGCATTTCAGAATAAGATTTTGCGGCAAAAATAGTGATTTGTTAGCGCTGTAAAGAATAAAATGAGAAAATAATAAACAATCTCAGCACAGGAATTTGCTAAGTTCCGGGAAAAATTTTCCGAAGAAATCTTCAGTTCAATTCGCAACTTTATTTTGCGGCCAGAATGTCGATTTTCGCAATATTGGGAGAAGCTCTCAGCAGGTCTTTTGCATTCTCCATGAGCTTAGAGGCTATTTCTCCATTAAGGTGTGCTTCCTGACCTTCTTCGCCTTCAAAAGTGTCAAATATTCCAAAGGTTTCGTTGTCCATCTTAAAGGCAAACCAGTCGACCGTCTTCTCTTCTTTTTTAGCCAGTTCAAGGGCATTTTTGAGAAAATCCTCAACTTCTTTTTCCTTTCCTTCTTTAGCGACTACAGTCGCGAGCAATCCTTTTGATAACATATCTTATGTTTTAGTTTGTTTTTTAGGCTATAAAAATTACGAAAGATACTTCAGGAGCAGTTCTAATTTCTTGTTAAAGCTTGAGAAGCCTGACTGTTGGCAGGTTTGAGAGAAGTCAGCTTTTTCTCTGACATCCTGTCATAACTTTTCCGCTGGCACAATGATTGACTTTAACAGAGCGAAACGAACTGAAATCAATAATATAAATCAACGTATAAAGTTATGAGTAAAATAATTGGAATTGACTTAGGTACTACCAACTCGTGCGTTGCCGTAATGGAAGGGAACGAACCGACGGTTATACCTAATGCCGAAGGTAAGAGAACTACACCTTCTGTCATTGCATTTGTAGAAGGTGGCGAGATTAAAGTAGGAGATCCTGCAAAGCGCCAGGCTGTAACTAACCCGAAAAAAACTATTTCTTCTATCAAGCGTTTTATGGGGAACAAATTTTCTGAGTCTTCAAGAGAGGCCGGACGTGTTCCTTATAAAGTAGTGAAAGGAGATAATGACACGCCACGTGTAGATGTGGACGGTCGTATGTACACTCCGCAGGAACTTTCTGCGATGGTGCTTCAGAAAATGAAAAAAACTGCGGAAGATTACCTTGGTCAGGATGTGACCGAAGCGGTAATTACCGTACCAGCTTACTTTAATGACTCTCAGCGTCAGGCAACCAAAGAGGCCGGAGAGATCGCAGGTCTTAAAGTGAAAAGGATCATTAATGAGCCAACCGCAGCAGCACTTGCTTACGGACTGGACAAAAAATCTCAGGATCAGAAGATCGCTGTTTATGACCTTGGTGGTGGTACTTTCGATATCTCTATTCTTGAATTAGGAGATGGCGTATTTGAAGTGCTTTCAACCAACGGTGATACTCACCTGGGTGGAGATGACTTTGATGAGGTGATCATTGATTTCCTTGCCGATACTTTCCAGAAAGCAGAAGATATTGATCTTAGAAAAGATCCGATGGCACTTCAGCGTTTGAAGGAAGCTGCAGAGAAAGCGAAAATCGAGCTTTCTTCTTCTACTCAAACCGAAATAAACCTGCCATATGTTACCGCTACTGCCAGCGGACCAAAACACCTTGTGGAAACTCTTACCAGATCAAAATTTGAGCAATTGGCTCACGATCTTGTAAAACGTTCTATGGACCCTGTACAAAAAGCACTGAGCGATGCCGGTCTTTCCAAAAGCGACATTGACGAGGTGATTCTTGTAGGAGGTTCTACCCGTATCCCGAAAATTCAGGAAGAAGTGGAAGCTTTCTTCGGAAAAAAACCTTCTAAAGGAGTGAACCCAGATGAGGTTGTGGCCATTGGTGCTGCTATCCAGGGTGGTGTACTTACAGGAGACGTGAAAGACGTATTGCTTCTTGACGTAACTCCGCTTTCTCTTGGTATCGAAACCATGGGAGGTGTGAACACTAAACTGATCGAAGCCAACACTACGATCCCGACCAAGAAGTCACAAACCTTCTCTACCGCTGCCGATAATCAGCCTTCAGTAGAAATTCACGTACTTCAGGGGGAACGTCCAATGGCGACCGATAACAAAACGATTGGTAGATTCCACTTAGACGGAATTCCACCAGCGCCAAGAGGAACACCTCAAATTGAAGTGACCTTTGATATTGATGCCAACGGTATCATCAAAGTAAGCGCTACAGATAAGGCTACCGGTAAGTCTCAGGATATTCGTATCGAAGCTTCTTCAGGATTGACAGAAGAAGAGATCGAAAAAATGAAGAAAGAGGCTGAAGCCAATGCTGATGCTGATAAAAAAGCAAAAGAGAAAGTTGATAAGCTGAATGAAGCTGACGCGATGATCTTCCAGACTGAAAAACAACTGAAGGAATTTGGTGATAAACTTTCAGACGAGAAGAAAAAACCTATCGAAGATGCTTTGGAAGAGCTTAAGAAAGCTTACGAAACCAAGGAAGTTGAAACCATTCAGCCTGCTTTAGACAAGATCAACGAAGCCTGGAAAACCGCTTCAGAAGAGATGTATAAAGCACAAGCCGAAGCCCAGGGTGGACAAGCCGGAGGACCACAACAAGGTGCAACCGGAGCCCAGGGAGGACAAGCCGAAGGCGGTGAGTCTAAAGGTGGAGACGATGTAGAAGACGTAGACTTCGAAGAAGTCAAGTAGCCTGTCCTGAGTTTGTCGAAGGATAGACTTCGAGGAGGTTAAATAAATAGCCCCCTCCGAAATCCTCCCCCCAACGGGGGAGGACCTCAAAAATAGCAAAGCGCAACCATTTAGTTGGTTGCGCTTTTTTTATGCGATAGAACCAGATGCTCTTAAAGGATAAAAGTGAAATAGAGATATACGAAATTAAACAGCACCAGGAGCCAGAAGCAAAGGAGGCTGAAAATCCGGTAATTTGGACCGGGACGAGCTTCTTCAGGCATTTGCTCTCCGGTAACGAGTTTATAGTTAAACCAGGCCAGGAAAGGAGCCGAAAGAAAGGACAATCCTGCGGCGAAATCGACCAATTTTGTAAAAGATCCGGAAAGGAAGAACAGGATAGAAAGCGACAGAACAGGAATTAAAAAGATCGAAATTCGGTAAATATTCCACTTTTCTTTAACATCGTTAGGATTTTCTCTGTCGGGATTTTTGAGTTCAGAAATCACCCGCGGATAAGCATCGGTCACAGTAATAACCGTGCTGAGCATTGTAATAAAAGCCGCGATAGAAATGATGGGTTTGCTCCAGCTGCCCAGGGTCTTTCCGTAAAGTCCGATGAGCTGAGTAGAAAATTCAACACTGTTGTTTGAAAAGGAAGTTCCGCTTCCAAACATGACCAATACCCCCAGCAGGAAGAAAAGCAACCCAATAAAAGCTGCGGAAAGATAGCCAATATTGAAATCGATAAAAGCACCTTTGAGTGTTGATCTTTGCTTGTTTTGTACTGCTTTTTCCCTGGTCCAGATAGAATGCCAAACGGCCGCATCAAGCGGAATGGGCATCCAGCCCATAAAAGCGATCATAAAACCGATACTGGCCGTACTCCATAGGGAAGGAGCAGGGGTAGAAACAGCACGATCTATCGTTCCTGCGCCGAAAGCCATTAAGACGGCTGCAAGAGTAGCGATAGCTAAAATCGTTACGATAATTTTCATGCTTTTGTCGAGTCCCGGATATTTCCCGATGAGCAATAGAGCGATACAGGCTCCAATGATCATAATGCTCCATACGAAGGGGCTCCAGGCCAGGTGGAACAATCTTTCGGCTAAACCTGCCGTCACTATAGTTACAGCAGCCTGGATGATGAACATGCTCCCAACGGTCAGGATCCCATATATCCAGTAAGGGATGCTACCCATTTTTTTATAGCCTGAAATAAGATGTCGTCCGGTTGCGGCGGCAAAGCGCGGCCCGAATTCCAGAAAAGGATATTTGGAGATGCAGGCAATTGCCAGGACCCAGATCAGGATAAAACCGTAGTCGGCTCCCGCACGGGTAGCCTGCACGAGGTGTGAAACACCAATGGCAGCACCGGCCAATAGAAAGCCCGGGCCAATGCTTTTTAAAAGGGAATTTTTAGAAGTTTTTTGCTGGAGACTCTGTTGTTTCATCAGGAAGAGGTTAAAGGTATGATTTTTAGCTACCAGTAAAAATATGCTTTTTTGAAAAATGCTTTCTCATGGGAAAACGGACAGGTAATCTTTTTTCTCCGAAAGTGAATTGTCGCGCAGCTGCTTTTTTAGGTAATAATCTATAAAACAGTAATTTGCGATTTAAAAAATCCAAAAGTGGAGAATTCCCCCATTGCCGTTTTGGCAGAACAACCTGTATCTTGAAATGGAATTTTTGAAGCCCGCATTTCTTCCGGTTTCAATTTTTTCATACGCAACCCTCCGTTTTGGCCTTCACCCTACCCGAGGTCATTTTCCCCCGTTGATCAAAAATGCTTATTCCTTTCGAAAGAAGGAGTAATGTAGTGGGTATTCTCTAACCATAACCAAATTCAGTTTTTTATGAAAACTATTAATTATTACCTGACTTTAGCGGTGGTATGCACGCTTCTGCTTACTTCCTGTAGCAAGGAAGAAAACCCCGATGCCGGAAATATTGTTCCGGATGATGTTGCAGTCCTTTCTTTGGGGCCTGTTTTGAATGATATGATAAATAAAGCGGCTTCCAAACAGGCAGTTGGGGATATTCCGGCATGTTCGGAAGATACGCCGGCCTATGCGCAGATTTCACTTATCTATGGCGACTCTAATACGCCTGTTGATGTAGTTGTAGATATCCTGAGCGATGAGAACGGACTTTTTACCGCCTATGATGATGCTCTTGAAATACCCATTCCTGCAGGGGCAACAACGGTATCGGTCACTCTAAATTCCTTCCTTGTATGGAATGATTCCGGCGGTTCTCCAGGTGATGTTATATGGGCGGCGCCCATGGCATCCAGCGACTTTGGAAGCGTGGTTGATCAGGCCTTACCTATCACCTGGCAACTTCGTGCAGGCTCAAAGACCTATACTGACGTGCCGGTGATCTGCTTTGACGAACGGCAGGTCAACTTATACGGATACCAATTCTTTGATATTCATCCGCAGGAGGTTTACAACCTTTGTTTCTTCGCCAATTATTGTAGTGATGCCGGCAGGCATTACACCGCTAATTATAGTCTTGATCTTTATTACGGTACATCCAATGAAGGAACTCCATTATATATGGAACAAACACCCACTACAGGCCAGGATGGGGAATTCTTTGCAGAACCTCTTTGTCTTAACGTTCCTTCTCCATATAATGGAGAAGCTGCAGGCGATCCATATTTATATTATGAGGTTACCTTACTCGACTGGACCGATAACTATGGTGCTGCAGGCGGTCATACAGCCAGTGGAACCCTTAGCTGGAATGATGTACAGGCACTTTTTGGTGCAGATGGAGAAACTACCGATTACTGGCATGTCTTTATCAATTGCGAACCGGGCCAGAACGACAGCGATGGGGATGGAATGATGGACGATGTGGACAACTGTCCTAATGTCGCGAATCCAGATCAGGCTGATGCTGATGGGGATGGAATAGGAGATGCATGTGACAATTGTGTGAATACTGCTAAACCCAGATCAGGCCGATGCCGATGGGGACGGAATAGGGGATGTTTGTGATGAAGCTAGTCGTAACTGATACTGATGGTGACGGAGTGAATGATGATGTAGATAACTGTCCTAATGTTGCAAATCCAGATCAGAGCTGATACTGATGGGGATGGAATAGGAGATGCCTGTGATAATTGCCCTGCTGTGGCCAATGCTGATCAGACCGATGCCGATGAAGATGGAGTAGGAGATGTTTGCGATACTAGTGATAGTGATGGTGACGGTATTGCCGATGATGTTGATAACTGTCCGAATACAGCTAATCCAGACCAGAAGGACGCTGACGGCGACGGCGTAGGTGACGTATGCGATAATTGTCCTGCCAAGGCTAATGCCGATCAGGCTGATGCAGATGAAGATGGAGTAGGCGATGTCTGTGATATAGCCGATGCTGATGGGGATGGCATTGCTGATGATGTTGACAACTGCCCAAATACAGCTAATCCTGACCAGAAGGATGCTGATGGCGACGGCGTAGGTGATGTCTGCGACAACTGTCCTGCCAAGGCTAATGCTGACCAGGCTGATGCAGATGAAGATGGAGTGGGCGATGCCTGTGATATAGCCGATACTGATGGCGATGGTGTTGCCGATGATGTAGACAACTGTCCGAATACCGCTAATCCCGACCAGAAGGATGCTGATGGAGACGGCGTAGGTGATGCCTGCGACAACTGTCCAGCCAAGGCTAATCCTAACCAGACTGATACTGACGGTGATGGCATAGGCGACAAATGTGATGTAGCCGATACCGATGGCGATGGCGTTGCCGATGATGTAGATAACTGTCCAAATACGGCCAATCCGGATCAGGCGGATGCAGATGGCGATGGAGTAGGCGATGCCTGTGAAGTTAATCAGCCCTCAGGAGAGGGTGGTGCTTTGACAAATGGAGCCAATCAAGTTGGAGACATTCCTTTAGGCGATTTCGATACATGGAGCTTTGAGGCAAATGCAGGGAATTTTATCCACCTCACCATGGTCCGAACTGCAGGCGACTTGAATCCGGAGATCCGTCTGATCTCGCCTAATGGTACTTTAGTGGGAAGAGCCTATACAGTTCATGGTGAATCCACTCAGCTAGTGGTGCAAAATGCTCCTGAGAATGGCACTTACCGTGTTATTGTTGGGGATGCAGGAACGAACAATGCAGGAGAATACTTACTTCGTCTCGCTCAGGCGCCGCCGGATTTTGTGGTTCCTTCGGGTGATGAGGGAGGCGCTTTAACGAACGGAGGCAATCACGAAGGTAACATTCCTTTAGGAGATCTTGATCAGTGGAGTTTCACAACGGATAAGGGGCATTTTATCCAACTGACTATGGCCCGGACTTCGGGGAATTGAACCCCGAAATTCGTTTAATATCGCCTTCAGGAGATGTTGTGGGCAGAGCCTATACAGTGCATGGTGAGTCGACTCAGCTCGTGGTGAACAGTGCTCCGGAGAGCGGCACTTATCGAGTAATTGTAGGGGATTCTGGAGTAGGAAATATGGGACAATACCTCCTTACTTCATCTTGGTAAGGTATAAAAACGTTATGAAAGGTAAAAAAGGCTGTCTCAGCAATCTGAGGCGGCCTTTTTTGATTAATTATTTCCGAGGATATCCAAAATTTTTTTCTTATTGATCTCATGCCCACCTTTATAGGTGATGATCTCCAGGTTCGAAAACAGCTGCTTCAGCCTTTGTTCTTCAACTTCTACAATTCCTCTTTTTAGGTATTCATCTTCGGTTCCGTAGATATAAGAAACTGGAGTGTTCTTCAGAAATTCAAAATCCTCCGGCTGCAGTTCTGCAGGAACTTTTCCCGAATGCAGGATCAATTTGGAACAGCTGATCTTTCTTTTTGCCACGAAACGTGTAGCTACCGATACTCCCTGTGAATAGCCCAAAATGATGAGATTAGGCAATCCCCGCAGGTTTTCCGCTTCGTAAACAGCATCGAGATAATTCAGTATATTCTCGATTTCAGCTTCAGTGTTTTCCCGGGTGAGCCAGGAAGCGCCAACATGCGTGTATTTATTGCTGAGGTAATATTTCGACTGCGCCTGTGGCGCGATAATATAGTTCTCTTCCTTGTTCAAATGCTGAAAATGCCGAATGAAGTATCGGCTTAAATACCCAATTCCGTGGCAGACGAGCCAGATATTCTTCGTTTTTGAAGTCCGTTTGTTCAAGGTACTGTAAGTATTGCTGATCTGGTAAGAAACCTGTTTTTCGGTACTCATTTTTAAAGTTATGTTTTGCCTTGTCTTGCAAATTAATCTATAGATTTCCCATGGCCAAAACTGAAGAAGAACCCTGGTCATCATGTGGGAATCCAATTTTTCAGTGAGTGTCTATAAAACAGTATTTTATTCGGGGTTTTTGACAAAAGAAGGGAAATTACCTATTGATATAACAGTAGCAACTATCATATCTTTAAGGACCGGTTATGGTAAAAGGAAGTTAACTCGATACAATTTTTCTAGCCATATAAATACTTACCCTCCGCTTGGCCTTCGCCCTACTCAAGGTCATTTCCCCTCGTTGATCACAGATGCTTATTCCTTTTGCAAAGGAATAATGTAAGGACATTTTTCACTAATCAACACAAAATTCATCTTATGAAAACCTTTAATTACTACCTTTCTCTAGTAGCAGTATGTGCGCTCCTTCTTACCTCTTGTAGTAAGGAAGAAAAGCCCGATGTCGGAGATGCCGTTCCGAATGATGTTGCAGTCCTCTCACTAGGGCCTGTTTTGAATGACATGATAAATAAAACGGCCTCCAAACAGGCGGCTAGTGATATTCCGGCATGTTCGGAAGATGCCCCCGCCTATGCTCAGATTTCTTTAACCTATGGGGATTCTAATACTGCCGTAGATGTAGTTGTAGATATCCTGAGCGATGAGAACGGACTTTTCACTGCCTACGACGAGGCTCTTGAAATTCCCATTCCTGCAGGGGCAACAACGGTATCGGTCACTCTAAATTCCTTCCTTGTCTGGAATGATTCCGGCGGTTCTCCCGGAGATGTTATTTGGGCTGCGCCATTGGCCTCAAGTGATTTTGGAAGTATGGTTGAACAGGCTTTGCCAAGGACCTGGCAATTACGTGCTGGCTCAAAAACCTACACTAATGTCGATGTCATTTGTTTTGATGAGAGGCAGGTAAATCTTTATGGTTATCAGTTCTTCGACATTCATCCGCAGGAAGTTTATAACCTATGTTTCTTCGCTAACTATTGCAACGATTCCGGCAGGCATTATACAGCAAACTACAGTCTTAACCTTTATTATGGAACTTCTGATGCGGGAACCTTATTATACGAGGACCAAACATCCACGACAGGGCAGGATGGCGAATTTTATGCCGACCCACTTTGCTTAAAGGTTCCTAGCCCTCGCAACGGAGAAGCTGCAGGTGATCCTTATTTGTATTATGAAATGACTTTGTTGGACTGGACAGATAATTATGGCGCTGCAGGAAGTCATATGGCCAGTGGAACTCTAAGCTGGAATGATGTACAGGCACTTTTTGGTGCTGATGGTGAAACAACCGATTACTGGCATGTGTTTATTAATTGCGAACCGGGCCAGAACGATAGCGATGATGATGGAATGATGGATGATGTGGACAACTGTCCTAATGTCGCGAATCCAGATCAGGCTGATGCCGATGGAGATGGAGTTGGAGATGCCTGCGATAGCTGTGCTGATACCCCCGAGGGAACTCCGGTAGATGTCTCAGGATGTCCTTTCAATGGCGAGTGTGATCCGAATAATCCCGATAGTGATTGTGACAATGATGGGGTAACCAATGGCAACGACGAATGTCCTGATACTCCTGCGGGAACTGCAGTGGATAGCAAGGGATGTGAGAGCATCCAGGTTCCAGGAAGAGATGTGGTAGTATTTAACGATGCTAATATGTTTGATGATAATGCAATGGAAGACCCCGACAATGTGAGGTTTGTCCAGAATCTCGTTAACTATACCACCACTGGTTCCAGAAATGATGGTAACGTAGTTTGGATCGACCGGGGGCGCAGTGCCGCCTGTTATGCTAACGGTGAATGCGATGCAGATGGATGGAGCACAATGGAAGATGTAATCTCTGGAGCAGGATTGACTGTAGATCCCGTTTTATCAAGCTCAGGTTCTTTGACAGATATCCCTTCTAATGTGAAAGTTATTTTCCTCGTCATGCCTACAGTTCAATATACTGTTGCGGAGATCAATGCCTTCAAAGCCTTTGCAGCTGAAGGAGGACGGATTATATTCGTAGGAGAACATTCCAATTTTTATTTAAATATCGATGTGCAAAATCAGTTTCTTTTAAATATGGGAGCTGTATTGCATAACACTGGAGGTTATGTGGATTGCGGATATACTGTAATTCCTCAGTCCTCAAACCGCGATCATCCGATAATGGAGGGAATTACCGATCTCACCATTGCCTGCGCATCAGTGATTGAGCCGGGACCAAATGATTATCCGTTGTTCTATGACACTACCAACACAAAAGTATTGGCTGGTGTAGCGAAAATCGATACAACTCCAATCGCTTCATTGAAATCCCTGGAGAGTCGAAATAAAATTTCGACTTCCAGAATAGGAGCAAAATCATCTTCCACCGGTTATCAGCCGTAAGAGCTAAAGAAAAACCGGACATGTTTAAAGAAAGCCGCCTTTGAGCGGCTTTCTTATGATTTTAATTTGGAAAGGGATCCGAGGATTTCTGTATTTATCTCATGCCCACCCTTATAGGTGATGATCTCCAGGTTCGAAAACAGCTGCTTCAGCCTTTGTTCTTCAACTTCTACAATTCCTCTTTTTAGGTATTCATCTTCGGTTCCGTAGATATAAGAAACTGGAGTGTTCTTCAGAAATTCAAAATCCTCCGGCTGCAATTCCGCAGGAACTTTTCCGGAATGCATGATCAGTCTTGAACAGCTGATATTTTTTCTCGCCACAAAACGCGTAGCCACCGAAACACCCTGTGAATAGCCCAGGATGATAAGATTCGAGGTTTCCGAAAGGTTTTCCGCTTCGTAAACAGCATCGAGATAATTCAGCATATTTCCAATTTCTGCTTCAGTGTTTTCCCGGGTGAGCCAGGAAGCGCCCACATGGGTATATTTGTTGCTGAGGTAATATTTCGACTGGGCCTGAGGGGCGATAATATAATTCTCTTCCTTGTTCAAATGCTGAAAATGCCGAATGAAGTATCGGCTTAAATACCCAATTCCGTGGCAGACGAGCCAGATATTCTTCGTTTTTGAAGTCCGTTCATTCAAGGTACTGTAAGTATTGCTGATCTGGTAAGAAACCTGTTTTTCGGTACTCATTTTTCCTGACTGGTTTTGTATTTTTACAAAGAAACTAATCTATTTGCTATGACCAAAGAAGAAATACTGGAGCTTTCCCGGAAGGTTTGTAAAAATACCTTAATGGAAACTCTTGATATTGAATTCACTGAAGTCGGAGAGGACTATCTTGTTGCCAAAATGCCTGTTAACTCCCGTGTGCATCAGCCCGATGGCGTATTGCATGGCGGGGCTACTGTTGCCCTGGCCGAAAGTGTGGGCAGCATGGCCAGCTACGTTTTTTTGGATACTGATGAATTCTTTGTTCGTGGTATTGAGATCTCCGCAAATCACCTGAAAAGCATTTCTGAAGGTGAGGTTTTTGCTAAAGCCAGCTTTATCCATAAAGGCCGCACCACGCAGCTTTGGGATATCAGGATAACAGATGCTGAGGAGAACCTTATTTCAGTAGTGAAATTGACCACCATCACCCTTCCAAAAAAGAAATAGATGATAACTTCCGAAGAATTTTTTACACGTCTGGAAAAACAGCTGGAGAAAGGACTTCCTTTTGTCGCTTACAGGAAACCTGAACTTTCTGAAACTCCAGAAAATACTTTTGCTTTTTTGCAGGAGGATAAAGCGGCTCACAGGATGGAAAATTTCAACGACAGCGGCTTTGTCTTCGCGCCTTTTGACGATCGGGAGGAAAATTATTTGATTCCCGCAGATGCAGCTGAAAGGCTTGAAACTTTCTATGATGGCATTGAAGCCGAAGAAAAAGATATGGAGCAGGAGGATGTGGAATTTCCGCCGGTGCAATTGGAAAAGAAAGAAAGGGTGGCGCACGAGGAGCTGGTGCAAAAAGCCGTAGATTTTATAGAAGACGGTATTTTTAAAAAAGTGGTAGTTTCAAGAAGGGAAAAGGTAGAGACGCAGCTGGAGGCTATTTCGATCTTTAAAACTCTTTTGAAGAAGTACAAGAACGCGTTCGTTTACCTGTGGTTTCATCCTGAAACCGATACCTGGATGGGCGCCACTCCCGAAACTTTACTGAGTGTAGAGAGAAATCGCTTCTCCACCATGGCGCTCGCAGGAACGCAGGCCTTTATAGATACTACTGATGTGGAATGGGGAGAGAAGGAAAAAGAAGAACAGCAAATAGTTACTGATTTCATCCTTGATAGTCTGAAGGAAGTCGGAATAGAGCAGGTGGAAACTGCCGGACCTTACACTGCCCGCGCCGGAAATCTGCTGCATTTAAGGACAAATATTATCGGGAGCCTGGGACCTTCAAGAGGGGCAGAACATCAACGGTCAGAAAGTTCGAATCTTAAACAAATAGTCAAAGCACTTCATCCAACCCCGGCGGTTTGCGGACTTCCGCGGGAAGCAGCCAAAAAATTCATCCTGGAGAATGAGAATTATGACCGGGAATTCTACACCGGGTTTTTAGGCGAACTCAATCTTAAAACCGAAATCAAGAGAAATAATAACCGCCGAAATCAGGAGAACCAAGCCTATGCCAGTATTCTGAATCAGACTTCGTTATACGTGAATCTGCGTTGCCTGAAACTCGATGGTGGAATCGCCAATATTTATGTGGGCGGCGGAATCACCAAAGATTCGAAGCCCTCGCAGGAGTGGGAGGAGACCGAAAACAAATCCCAGACCATGAAATCGGTGTTGGTCAAATAAAATTATTGAAGCTCTTACTGAATTCGTAAATTTGGTGGAATCAAACAAGACCTCAGGTCTTCGAGACCTGCGGGGTCTACCTCATTCTTCGAACAGAAAAATTTTATTAGTGAAATACTCCAAAATTCCTGTAGCGCGTTCCATAGTGGCGCTTTGCGTTGCAAAAAATATAAAACACGTAGTGATCTCTCCCGGATCGAGAAATGCTCCTCTCACGATTGGGTTCACCCATCATCCCGAAATAAAAGCTTTCAGTATTGTTGATGAACGCTGTGCGGCCTTTTTTGCCCTGGGCATGGCCCAGCAGTTGCAGGAGCCGGTGGCGCTGGTTTGTTCCTCGGGTTCAGCTTTACTGAATTATTATCCGGCGATTTCCGAAGCTTTTTACAGCGATATTCCGCTGGTGGTGATCTCTGCCGACAGGCCTGTGGAACGCATAGACATTGGCGACGGACAAACCATTCGGCAGAAAAACGTGTTTGAGAATCATATTCTGTATTCTGCGAATTTATATTCGGAATTGGTGCTGGAAACGGCCGCCACCGACAAGAAACTTCAGCAGAAACAATTTGAGGCCCGGAAGCATAACGAGCGGGAAGTGAACCTTGCCCTCAATAAAGCTATTGAAGAAAAAGGGCCGGTCCATATTAACGTTCCCTTCTACGAGCCGCTTTACGACCTGGTGGAAAATGTGGAGGTGAACCCGTTGCAAATCCTTCCCGAAATTGAGGAAAGGCATTATTCTGAAAAGCAATTGCAGAGCTATGCCGAGCTCTGGAATAAGGCGAAACGGAAAATGGTCATTGTTGGCGTGGCGCAGCCAAATGTGGTGGAACAGAAATTTCTCGACAAACTGGCCGCCGATGATTCGGTGATCGTTTTTACCGAAACCACCTCGAATCTGCATCAGCAGGAGTTTTTCACGAGGATCGATACTATTATTGGTCCCATAGAAAAGGACGAAAAACGCGAGGCGCTTTTTGAGGCGCTTCAGCCGGATATTCTGCTCACCTTCGGTGGAATGATCGTTTCAAAAAAGATCAAGGCTTTTTTGCGCGATTATAATCCGAAGCAACACTGGCACGTCGATCCGAAGAAAGCCTACAATACTTTTTTCTGCCTGAACAAGCATTTTGAGACGAATGTAAATTCCTTTTTTGAAGCCTTTTTTCCGCTTACGGAAAAGGTGGAAAGTGATTATGGCCAATTCTGGAAAGATATCCGGAAGAAAAGGCAGGTGCGGCATGAAGAATATATGGATGAAATTCCGTATTCCGATCTGAAGGCGATGCAACTGATGTTGCCAAAAGTGCCGGAAAATAACATTCTGCAGCTAGGGAATAGTTCCACAATCCGGTACGCGCAGCTTTTTAAATGGAAGGAGAGCCTGAAGATCTATTGTAACCGCGGCACCTCAGGTATTGACGGCAGCGTATCTACAGCAGTGGGAGCAGCTTGTGCCAAAAATCAGCCTACGTTGATGATCGTAGGAGACCTGAGCTTCTTTTACGACAGCAATGCGCTCTGGAACAATTATATCCCTTCGAATTTCCGCATCATCGTATTGAATAACAATGGAGGCGGAATCTTCAGAATTTTGCCCGGAAATAAAGACAGCGAAAATTTCGACACCTACTTTGAAACCGTTCACAACCTGAGTGCGAAATCTCTGTGCGAAATGTACAATTTCGAATATCGCGCTGCAGCATCTTCGGAAGAGGTTTCAGCGGGTCTGGAAGATTTCTTTGAAGCTTCGGAGCGGCCAAGACTGCTGGAGATCTTTACTCCGAGGAAGGTGAATGATGAGGTGCTGCTGAACTATTTCAGTTTTATGCGGTAAAATTCCGCAGAAATAGAATTCATTCGCAAACCGGGAAATATAAAGTACCTTTGCAGCCTAAATTGAGAATATGCTTAGAATTGGCGAATATCACAAGTTGATCATAGATCGGGAGACCGATCCAGGACTGTTTTTGCGGGATGACGAAGGGAATGAAGTTTTGCTTCCGAATAAATACATTCCGAAAAACTTCGAACTTGAAGATGAAATTGAAGTTTTTGTTTACCTTGACCATGAGGAGCGGCCCGTGGCCACTACGCTTGAGCCCCTGGTGAAACTGGATGAATTTGCTTATTTGAAATGCGTGGAAACCACCGAATTTGGAGCTTTCCTTGATTGGGGGCTTGAAAAACACCTTTTTGTGCCTTTCAAGGAGCAGGCATACCCTATGAAAAAGGGCAGCTGGTACCTGATCTTCTGTTATCTTGATCTCGAAACCGAACGTCTCGTTGCTTCAAGTAAAGTGCACGCCTTTCTCGATAATTCTGAACTGACCATAGAACCTTTTGAAGAAGTTGATCTGATCATCAGCAATAAAAGCGATTTGGGCTATAATGTGATCATCAATGAACTGCACCTCGGCCTGATTTATCACGACGATATTTTTCAGCCGATCAATGTGGGCGATGAAATGAAAGGCTACATCAAAAAGACACGTCCCGACGGCAAGATCGATGTGACTTTGCAGCGACCTGGTTATCGCAGTATTGAACCGAATGCACAGACTATTCTTGACGAACTTACCCGCCACGGAGGTTCTTTAAAAGTTACCGATAAATCTGCTCCGGAAAAAATTCAGCAGCTGTTGAAAATGAGCAAAAAGAGCTTTAAGCGTGCTGCGGGAAATCTTTACAAACAAAGACTGATTGATATTCGTGAAGACGGAATTTACCTGCAAGAGGAAGAGAAAGATCAATAGTAATAGATAGGCCTGAAGGGCACATAGTAACTGCCAAAATAAGAATTTGAGTAGTTTTGCCTGAAAGTAGGGTTGCCAGAATTTCCGGAGAAAAAGCTACGGTTGGAATGATCTCTCGCAAAGGGATCTAAAGGATCATATTCGTTGATCCTGGATTTAAATTCGAAGGTGTGCTTCTCCTGTTGCGG
>CAVUJH010000008.1:0-137665 GCA_963741775.1 uncultured Flavobacteriaceae bacterium
CTCTTCTGAAACTTCTTTCCTCTTCTAATGTTTAGACTTCCTCTTTTACTTCTTATAAGCCTCTACCGCCTTCCTTACACTCCCATGCTCCTTCAACAAGGCTGCAGCCTTCTTCTCTCCTATCCCCAGTTCTTCCATGATCATCCGCGTGCCACGGCCAACAAGCTTTTTGTTGGAAAGTTGCATATCGACCATTTTATTTCCTTTCACCCTGCCGAGCTTGATCATCACCGTGGTGGAAATCATGTTCAGCACGAGTTTTTGTGCGGTCCCGGCCTTCATGCGGGTACTTCCGGTTACGAATTCGGGGCCTACGACTACTTCAATGGGAAATTCTGAAGCGGCAGCCAGCGGACTTTCCGAACTACAGGTAATACAGGCTGTGGTTACGCCGTTTTTGCGGGCATCTTTGATTCCGCCAATGACGTATGGCGTAGTGCCTGAAGCTGCAATGCCTACTAAAATGTCTCCTTCATTAATATCGTATTGCTGAAGGTCTTTCCAGGCTTGTTTGGTGTCATCTTCGGCATTTTCAACAGCCTTTCTTAAAGCGCCATCCCCACCGGCAATGAGTCCTATGACCATGTTATCAGGAACTCCGTAGGTTGGGGGACATTCAGAAGCATCCAAAACACCAAGCCTGCCGCTGGTGCCGGCGCCAATGTAAAACAATCGGCCTCCCGCCTGCATCTTCGGCACGATCACTTCAATAAGCAGCTCAATCTGCGGAAGTACCTTTTCGATGCTTTCCGGCACCGATTTGTCTTCCTGGTTGATATTAAAGAGCAGCTCAGAAGTGCTCATTCTCTCGAGATTGGCATATTTCGAGGGTTTCTCTGTATCGGGATTCTTCTCTTTCATTCTTTATTTTTATTCATCGCCAGGCATAAATCCGGCAAAAATTCCTTCTTTATCTTCGGTATTCCATTTCACTTCAGGACTTCTGAAATAATTGATGTTCAGATTGTCCAATCTTGAACCCTGCCTGCCAAGACGTGCTGTAAAATCATTGAAATCACGCTTTTCCAATGGGGTCCAGCCAACTTCAGAAACAGCCATATTCCTTGGCCATAAACGGTTGTCGGCCATATCATCCGAAACTACGAATTCTGACCACAAGGCACTTTCCACTCCAATTACGCTCCTGTCATTGGTTGTAAAAGTATAGGCATCCTTCAGCGAAACGCCTTCTTTGTTGCACCAGTTATTGGTGTGGGGCTGGCCGGGTATATTGGCATGATCAAAATAGAAACTGGAACAGATGGACTCAATAACTTTGGTATCTACCACACTTTTTGTTCTTCCGTTCCAACGCTGACTAATAAAACTGCTATCAACTGCCGCCTGGGTTACTTCTTCCCAACCAATGGCGGTTTTCCCATTCTCTCTCACGATCGAATCGGCTTTGATCACGAATTCCTTGTAGTGTTCATCGTCAATTTCATCGCCACCGATATGCAGCCATGGGCCTTTGGTCATTTTGGCCAATTCTGAAATGACTTCGGAAACAAAATCATAGGTATCGGCGTCGTTCGGTACACAACCTGCTCCAACCCACGCGGTATTCCTGATAATGCTCTGGCGGAAGGGCCCGCTGCGGATCGAGATTTGCGTAATTATCGCAATTCAGCTCGGGGTAAGACATCAGTGCGGCATAGGTATGGCCGGGCATGTCAATTTCAGGAATAATAATCACATTTCTTGCTGCAGCGTACTCCTGAAGTTCTTTATATTCTTCCTGAGTTAAATATCCGGAACGTCCATTTTTCACCGAGCTCTTCCCTCCTATTTCCGTTAATTTCGGCTTGTTCTTCAGCTCAATTCTCCAGCCTTGATCATCGCTAAGATGCAGATGCAGGCGATTGAGCTTGTACAGGGCCATCCTATCAACGTGTTTTTTCAGGTAATCTATTCCGAAGAAACTGCGGGCAATATCCAGCATAGAACCTCTCCAGGAATACACCGGTTTATCAGTAATTTCAACCTGTTTCAGCCTGATCTGGCCGCTTAGATTTTCCCGTTCTATAGCCGCCGGAAACATTTGCCGCAGCGTCTGCACCGCATAAAAAAGTCCGGTATTGGTAGCCGCTTCCATTTTAACCCCTTTGGAAGTCACCGAAAGTTTATAACCTTCCTCCCCCAGCTGCTCCTTAAGCTCTTCGTTTAGCAGCATGCTGAAATTCCCACAATTTTGACCTTCTGTTTTCTTTACTTCGGAAGAAGTTCCTTTTAAAAGCTGAACCAGCCATTTAGCTGAAGTAGCCGCGGCAGGATTATAGCAAACAGTGATTTCCGAAGGAAGCTTATAGTCAGCCTTTTTCCATTCAGCCTTCATCGGCTTTGGAATAATTGACGGTACATCCTGCTGAGATTGGGCATTTCCTGATGCCGTTATGAACAGAGCGAAAACCATAAATAACTGAGCAAGGGAAGCTTTCATATTTCGAAAATTTAGGATTTCTTGATTTTGTGACCCGAGATTGCAAAGAACCAGATATAGAGATAACAAGGGATCACGATGAGATATGCGTAATGCGAGTTCAATTCATCGGCTAAAAGTCCGTACAGCAAAGGGATCACCGCACCCCCGGCAAGAGCCATGATGAGGAAAGACGACCCTATCTTTGTAAATCTGCCAAGCCCGGCAAGCGCCAGTGGCCAGATTGCAGGAAAAACAAGGGCGTTTGCAAGTCCTAACAACGAAATGCAAAGCACCGAAACATAGCCATGCGTAAGCAGAGCAGCCGCTCCCAGGATAACTCCCAAAATACCTGAAAACTTCAGCGCCTTCTCCTGGGTGATATACTTCGGAATCGCAACAATTCCCACGAGATATCCCACGATCATGGCGATGAGGGTAAAGGTGGTGAAGAACTTAGCCGTTGCTGTTTCTATGCCGAGAGACATTCCGTAGCTAATAACGGTATCGCCGGCGATCACCTCAACGCCCACGTAAAGGAACATCGCCAGGGTTCCCAATAAGAGATGCGGAAATTGAAGAATACTGGTCTTGTCTTTATTTGCTGCTGCCAGTTCTTCATCTTCAGAATCGGCTTCAACTTCGGGAAGTGCAGAGAAATAGATCAAAACAGCCAAACCGATAAGAACAACGGTCATAATAATGTAGGGGATAATCACGCGCTCTGACAAAGCATCGAGTTCGGCTGTTTTTTCAGCAATATTCATCGTTTTCAGGCTGGAAACCAGTTCATCGGCATTTTTAAGGGCAATGGCACCAAGCACAATAGGCGCGATAGCGCCAGCGACCTTGTTACAGATGCCCATGATACTAATGCGTTTGGCAGCACTTTCCATAGGGCCTAAAATGGTAATGTAAGGATTGGCCGCGGTTTGCAGAACGGCAAGTCCTGTACCCTGCACGAAAAGTCCCAGCAGGAAGAGAATATAAGTTCGGGTGATGGCTGCAGGGATAAAAAGAATGGTTCCCACCGCCATGACGACCAGGCCGAGCGACATTCCATTCTTAAAACCGGTTGCCTTCAAAACTTTGGAAGACGGAATAGCCATCACCAGATAAGAGATATAGAAAGCGAAAGCCACAAGATAAGACTCAAAATTGTTGAGTTCGCAGGCGATCCTGAGGTAAGGGATGAGCACCGAGTTGAGCCAGGTGACGAATCCGAAGATAAAAAACAACACCCCTATGATCACTATAGATCTGCTGTTACTATTACTTTGCGAGGTTTCGGCCATAATGAAATGATTTGTAGAACGTTTAAAGCTTGGTTAGATTCTCTCCCAAAGCTTCAACTATTTTTAAAATAATCCTAGCAGGAGAAGAACATATACAAAAAAAAGAAACTTTTTATAAAACTTATGTACTTCTATAAGTTTTTTTATAAACTGAAGTAGGATTATATAATTTTTCATTTAAAAGGCGGAGTTTTCTGCGGAACAGGAAGTTGGACGTTTCTACTAAAATTTATTTTGCCAGGAGGCAACCAAGATTCTTTTAAGACTCTGAAATAAACTATCTTTGTTCCCTTATATTTGCCCGTTAATTTTGTAACCCGCATTGTTAGAGTAATTTATGAAGCACATACGCAACTTTTGTATCATAGCCCATATTGACCACGGAAAAAGTACGCTGGCCGACAGGCTGCTTGATTTCACCGGTTCGGTAACCGAACGGGAAAAACAGGAACAGCTGCTGGATAACATGGACCTGGAGCGCGAGCGCGGGATCACCATTAAAAGTCACGCGATCCAAATGGACTATATGCACGAAGGAGAACATTTTGTGCTGAATCTTATCGACACTCCCGGGCACGTAGATTTTTCCTACGAGGTTTCCCGTTCTATCGCGGCCTGTGAAGGCGCTTTGCTGGTGGTAGATGCCGCCCAGAGCATCCAGGCACAGACCATTTCGAATCTCTACCTGGCTTTGGAAAACGATCTTGAGATCATCCCCGTACTTAATAAAATTGATCTTCCCAGCGCCAATCCTGAGGAAGTTACCGACGATATCGTAGATCTTCTGGGCTGTGACCCCGAGGACATTATCCCTGCCAGTGCCAAAACCGGACTGGGAATCCAGGAAATTCTGAATGCCATCATCACCCGGATTCCGGCTCCAAGCGGAAAAGTAGATGCCCCGCTTCGGGCGCTGATCTTTGATTCTGTTTACAATCCTTTCCGTGGAGTGGAAACTTACTTCCGGGTCATTAACGGAACTATCAAAAAAGGGCAGCACATAAAATTTGTGGCAACGGGTAAAAAATACGATGCCGATGAAGTGGGAACGCTGAAACTTACACAGTTTCCGAAGAACGAAATAAAAACCGGCGATGTGGGCTACCTCATCACCGGGATCAAAGATGCCCGCGAAGTAAAAGTTGGAGATACCATTACCGACGCCAAGAATCCGACTACCGAAGCCGTTGCCGGATTCGAGGATGTGAAGCCAATGGTTTTCGCCGGAATATATCCGGTAGATACCGAAGAATACGAAGAACTTCGGGCTTCTATGGAGAAACTTCAGCTCAACGACGCTTCGTTAGTGTTTACGCCTGAAAGTTCTGCCGCCCTTGGCTTTGGCTTCCGTTGCGGTTTCCTCGGAATGCTTCACCTCGAAATTATTCAGGAGCGGCTTGAGAGGGAATTTGACATGACGGTGATCACCACCGTTCCCAACGTTTCCTACTACGCCTATACCAACAAAAACCCGGATGACATCATCCTGGTGAATAATCCTTCTGACCTTCCGGAACCTTCCACCCTCAACAGGGTAGAAGAGCCGTACATCAAGGCGAGCATCATTACCAAGGCCGATTTTGTGGGCCCTGTGATGTCCCTTTGTATCGAGAAGCGTGGAGAGATCACCAATCAGACCTATCTTACTCCTGAAAGGGTGGAATTAACTTTCGATATGCCACTTGCAGAGATCGTCTTCGATTTCTATGACAGGCTGAAAACCGTTTCCAGAGGGTATGCTTCCTTCGATTATTCTCCAATCGGAATGCGGGTTTCCAAACTCGTGAAGGTTGACGTATTGCTGAACGCGAACAAAGTAGATGCCCTTTCTGCACTGCTTCACGTGGACAACGCCTACGATATTGGAAAGAAAATGTGCGAGAAGCTTAAAGAGCTCATTCCGCGTCAGCAATTTGATATTCCTATCCAGGCTGCCATTGGCGCCAAGATCATTGCCAGAGAGACCGTAAAAGCGCTCAGGAAGGATGTTACCGCCAAATGTTACGGAGGTGATATTTCCCGTAAGCGAAAACTTCTTGAAAAGCAGAAAAAAGGTAAGAAACGCATGCGCCAGGTCGGAAATGTGGAAATTCCGCAGGAAGCATTTATGGCGGTATTGAAGCTGAACGATTAAATAGGTTTTCAGAGGAAAGTGGAGAGAGGAGAGTGGATTTTTCATAAGAAGTCCCTTAACTAATTCCAAAATGTCAGGCTGAGCGGCCGTAGGCGAAAGGTCGAAGCCTTACGTGTGAGGAGTTTTTTCATTCCCAATTTCTAGATTAACCTTTTTTGATCAATTTTGCTTGGGCGTTCCGCCTCCATATGTCGGCGGCGGGCTATCCGTTTTAGTTTTTGTCCGCTCCCGCGTCCAAAAAGCTGCCACTGCTACCTGCCTACCGTCAGGCAGGTCCCTAACGCAACCTGAAGGAGAAAATAGCTGATAAATCAGCAAATTTCATCCTCATATATTTTCAGAATTTCTAAAGACAGTAAATTTATATCAAGTTCAGACCACGCGTGTTTTTGAAACCCGTGAGGTCTTTCTCTTTCGGTACCATTATTCCAGGAAAGCCTCCCAAAACAGACCAATTTCACACTCTATACCTACCTGTCGTCAGGAAAACATTCCATTTCTACCTAAGTCCAATGCTGATTTTATAGAGCAAATACACTTCCCTGTTACTTCCCGAACATTTTTTTAACTTTGTGATATTCTCGATTTTTCGAAGCATTTTCGGTAGAAAATCTATCGACTATAAACTAAAGACCAGAGACTAAAAAATGGCCGGACATAGTAAATGGGCGAATATCAAGCACCGAAAAGGGGCGCAGGACAAGAAACGTGCAAAGGAATTCACGCGGGCGATCAAGGAGATTAGTGTGGCGGTGAAAGAGGGCGGAGGCCCCGATCCCGAAGCTAATCCCACGTTGCGCAACGCGATTTCGAATGCCAAGGGCGTAAATATGCCCAAAGACACCATAGAACGGGCAATCAAAAAGGCCAGCGGAGCAGATGCCGAAAATTATGAACTGGTAACCTTTGAAGGTTACGGTCCCAACGGCATAGCGATTTTCGTGGAATGTACAACTGACAACACCAACAGGACGGTAGCCTCGGTAAGGTCGATTTTCTCAAAAAACGGAGGTAGTTTAGGAACCAACGGCTCTCTGGAATTTCTTTTCGACAAAAAAGGAGTTTTCGTTATTGAAAGGGAAAAGATCGAAGCCCCTATGGAAGAATTCGAGCTGGAACTCATCGAAGGCGGCGCCAGCAGCATCGAAAAGGAAGACGATCTCATTACCATTTATACGGAATTCCAGGATTTCGGACTCATGTCTTCAAAGCTGGAAGAACTGGAAATAGAGTCTAAAAATTCAGAGGTGCAGCGAATTCCGCTAAACACGGTTGAACTACCCGTAGAAGACGCTAAAAAGATCCTGAACCTCGTTGAAAAATTTGAGGAAGACGACGACGTTCAAAATGTCTATCACAATCTTGAGATTTCAGATGAACTCATAGAGGCGATGGAAGAAAACGACTAATTCTACCTTGATTATTTCGAATTTTCTTCCAGGGTCTCCTTCTCTTCCTTCTTTTCTCGGGAAGCAGCGATCTTGGCGGCTTCGAGTTCTTTTCCGAGGTAAACAAGCTGATACTCTTCTCCAATCTCCATCTCCTTGCTGTTTGAAGGAATGATCTGGAGGTTGCCTTCATTATCTTTCACAAAAATCGGAATGATATCGGGATCGGTTTTGGTGATCTCGATGAGACCGTCGTAATGCTCGCGGGAATTAAGATCGATCTCATGAACTTCAGAATACTTACGGGCAAGATTGGTGAGTTTTATGTAATCATCGGTTGGTGAAAACAAGCCTTCAGATGGATTTTTTTCAGGATCGAGCATCTCGTCCTGAGACACCACCCGAAAAGATCCTTTTTCACCAAAATGCTTTTTGAACTTCGTGATCGCATTCTGGTTAATCTCGCTGTTGCTGGTCATTGCCATAAGATAACCAATATCGTTCAGCTCGATATTGTTCACAAGATCATCTGAAAACACGTTATCCTGAATGGCGTCCAGCCCGAGTTCCCTGGCTTTGCGAACATTGCTTCCGTTGTTATCAACCAGCACCACATGGCGGTTATTTCTCTTCAGATAAGAGGCGATAAGACGTGAAAAAGTAGAAGCACCAATGATCAATATTCCTTCGGAATCCTTCAGAAAAACCCCTACTAATTTGGCAAAAAGCCGGGCAGTGGTAGCATTCAGCAATACCGTACCCAACACCACCATAAACACCAGCGGAGTTATATATTCGGCACCTGACACGCCCTGACGGGCAAGTTCAATTCCGAAGAGAGAAGCGATACCTGCGGCAACAATTCCGCGTGGGCCCACCCAACTGATAAAAAGTTTTTCATTGAAACGCAGGGAAGAACCCATACTGCTCAGGAAAACTCCCAGCGGACGCACCGCAAAAACGATCACTCCAAAAAGTATCAAAGCGCGGGCATTGAATACCAGGTACAGGTCTTCCATGTTGATATTTGCCGCCAGCAGAATGAACAGAATAGAAATAAGCAGCACGCTTAGGGATTCCTTGAAATACAACAATTCCTTGATATTGGGAAGATTGATATTCCCCATCACCATTCCCATGATCACCACGGCTAAAAGTCCGCTTTCATGCGCGAAGGAATCAGAAAGTACAAAAACCCCGAGCACGGTGGCAAGCGTGAGCACATTCAGCAGATAGTGTGGAATAATGTTCTTTTTAATTCCGAAGGCAAGGGCATGGGCGAAGGTGAAACCGAAGGTAAGGCCAAAAAGCACAATTTTACCAAACTCGAGTAAGGCGGTTTGGGTGAATTCCCTGCCGCGGCCGGCGCTGATGAATTCAAAAACAAGAACGGCAACCAGAGCACCTATCGGATCGATTAGAATTCCCTCCCATTTCAGAATAGCGGAAACATCTTTTTTCAGGGGAATATTTCGGAGTATGGGGGTGATCACAGTTGGTCCCGTCACGATGATAAGCGCTGCAAACAGGAATGCGATCTCCCAGCTAAGACCAAATATGAAGTGAGCAGCAATTCCGGAGCCAATGAAGGTCACCACGACCGCTACAGTGATAAGCTTAACGATGACGGGGCCTACATTCAGAACCTCGCCCTTCCGAAGCGTGAGCCCGCCTTCAAACAGAATAACGCCGATAGCCAGAGAAACGAAATAGAACAGGCTTTGGCCGGGGAAAAGTCCGGAGGTTCCATTCCAGATGGGTTCTATAAGCTTGCCGCCATCCTGAGTAAAAAGCGTGGCGACCGGCCCAACAGAGAGGCCGATAAGGATAAGCGGAAGAATAGCCGGAATTTTCAGCTTCCACGCGACCCATTGGGCCAATATTCCTAATATTATGATTCCTGCTAATTCTACCATTTCAGTTCAACGCGTTTGAAGTTCTAAAAGTATTAAAAAATGTCCATTCTTAAAGATTGGCGAAAATCGGCTTCTTCTGCCAACAAATACTTGTTAAACCAATTCTTTTATATAATTTTAAAATATACTTTTTCTATTTTGCATAGCAGATTTTTTACCCATTAAAATCAGCATAAATGAAATTATATCCTATTGAAGCCGGCAATTTCAAGTTGGATGGCGGAGCTATGTTTGGCGTGGTTCCAAAATCCCTCTGGAACCGCACCAATCCGGCCGATTCCAACAACATGATCGACATCGGCGCACGATGCCTGCTCGTGGAAGAAGGCGACCGCCTTACCCTTATCGATACCGGGTTGGGGGACAAGCAGAGTGAAAAGTTCTTTAGCTATTATTTTCGATGGGGCGATGCTTCCATCGATAAGTCCCTGCAGAAGTACGGCTTTCACCGTGATGACATCACCGATGTCTTTATGACACACCTTCATTTTGACCATTGCGGCGGAAGTATTAAGTGGAATAAAGAGCATACCGGCTACGAACCGGCCTTTAAAAATGCCCGTTTCTGGAGCAATAAAGAGCACTGGGATTGGGCAACAAAGCCCAATGCGCGTGAAAAGGCCTCTTTTCTGAAGGAGAATATCCTGCCGATGGAAGAAAGCGGCCATCTTAATTTCGTCGAGCGTCAGCCTGACGCAAAATTCATCGAAAAGATCCCGCAGCTGGACTTCGGCACTTTATTTGTGGACGGTCATACCGACAAACAGATGATTCCGCATATAAACTACAAGGGGAAAACCCTTGTTTTTATGGCCGATCTTCTGCCTACCGCCGGGCATATTCCGTTGCCCTACGTGATGGGCTTTGACACCCGGCCGCTGCTAACCTTGCCTGAAAAGGACCAATTTCTCAGGAAAGCAGCCGATGAAGATTATTATCTTTTTATGGAGCACGATGCCCACAACGAAATTATTACCGTCCAAAACACCGAGAAAGGTGTCAGACTCAAGGACACCCACACTTTTAATGAAATTTTTAATTAAAACATGATGAAAATACCCTATTACAAACCACTGCTGGTGCTCGCCGCCGCCGGAATGCTTTCTTCTTGTAGCAGTACCGCACCAAAAATTCTTTCTACCCCAATTTCCAACATTGACTCCATTCCCCTGAAGGTGACCGACCTTTCTGAAACTCAGCTGAAGGGCTGGGGCGGTGCCGACCTGGTGAGCGATACCATTCCAGGCATGAGCGTCAAGAAAGCCTATGATGAGATCATCAAGGACAATAAAGGCAAAACCGTGATCGTGGGAGTTGTGGACAGCGGTGTTGATATAGATCATGAAGACCTCAAGGATATTATCTGGACCAATAAAGATGAAATTCCGAACAACGGAAAAGATGACGATCACAACGGGTATGTAGATGACGTTCACGGATGGAATTTTCTTGGCGGTGCCGTTAAGGAAAACCTCGAATACACCCGTATCTACAAAAGGCTGAAGCCGAAATACGAAAATAAACCTGAAAGCTCCATAAGCACTGCAGATATGCAGGAATACGACCTTTACAAGAAGGCGAAAGCTAAATACGAGGAGGAATATCAGAAAACGCTTGATAGAAAAAATCGCTACGAGCAGATCAAACAACAGCTCGTTACCGCGCATCAGGCAGTTTCTTCTCAATTGGGAAAAGAAGATTACACTAAGGAAGAACTTGCCGCTATGCCTGCAGAATCGGAGCCGCTATCCCAGTACAAGGAGATCTTAATGCAGGTGCAGAATAATGTAGATGAAAATATTCCGGATGCTATTGCTGAACTGGATGATGCCATTGAATATTACAGCGGAAGGTTGAATTCTCATTTCAACCTTGACCTTAACGGAAGAGCCGTGGTAGGCGATAATCCTTATGATATCACAGATACTGATTACGGGGACAACCGTGTAATGGGACCTGATCCTGAAAAAGAAGATATCATGCACGGAACTCACGTGGCCGGAATCATTGCCGCGGAAAGAAATAACGGCATCGGAATAAACGGAGTTGCCAATAACGTATTGATCATGCCGGTACGTGCCGTGCCTGATGGTGATGAGTACGATAAAGATGTGGCTTTGGGTATACGATACGCGGTTGATAATGGTGCTAAAGTGATCAATACCAGCTTCGGAAAAGCTTTTTCTACAAATCCTGAGTGGGTGATCGATGCCATTAAATATGCTGCCGATCATGATGTGCTTATTGTAAATGCCGCCGGAAATGACGGAATAAATCTCGATGAAAAAAGGATCTATCCGAATGATCAGACTCCCGATAATCCGAAGGAGATCAGCAATAACTTCCTTACCGTGGGAGCGCTTAACTATGAGTACGGATCTAACCTTGTCGCTGGTTTCTCTAACTACGGAAAAACCAATGTTGACGTATTTGCACCCGGAACAAAGATCTGGTCAACCACGCCAAATGACAGCTATAAATTCCTTCAGGGAACTTCTATGGCTGCACCCGCTGTGGCCGGAGTGGCTGCCATGATCCGCGAATTTTATCCTAAACTTACCGCTGGTCAGGTGAAACAGATCATTATCAACAGTGGACTTCCTGTGAGTGCTTCGGTAATTGTGGGAGGAGATGAGAACAATGTTCAGAAGTTCAGTGAACTTTCGACTTCAGGCAGAATAGTGAATCTTTACAATGCACTGATTTTGGCCTCTCAATATGCAAACCAATAGAATTTTATGAGAAAACTGATTTTAAGTCTTACAATACTGGCAACAACCTGGGTACAGGCACAAAATAATACCCCATACTGGCAACAGCATGTGGATTATAAGATGGATGTCGACATGAACGTCGACAACTATCAGTACACCGGAACCCAGGAGTTGACCTATACCAATAATTCCCCCGACACTTTGAAAAGGGTGTTTTACCATCTTTATCCGAATGCTTTTCAGCCGGGTAGCGAGATGGACCGGCGCTTACAGGATATTGCAGATCCCGACAGCAGGATGGTGAATAATCTTGGTACTGAGGAAAATCCTGAATACGAGAGCCGCATCAGTAAATTATCGCCAGATGAAATTGGATATTTACACATCACTTCCCTGGATCAGGACGGTGAAAAAGTAGATTATTCCGAAGAAGGAACGATCCTGGTGGTAAAGTTGGCCAATGCCATTTTACCCGGAAAATCCACCACTTTCAACATGGAATTCAAGGGGCAGGTGCCGGTGCAGATCCGTCGTTCCGGAAGGAACAATGCCGATGGAGTAGCCTTGTCGATGACCCAATGGTACCCAAAATTAGCCGAATATGACTATGAAGGCTGGCATGCCGATCCTTACATCGCCCGGGAATTCTTCGGCGTGTGGGGTGATTTTGATGTGAATATCAGCATCGACAAAAATTACCTGGTAGGAGGAAGCGGTGTGCTTCAGAATCCGCAGGAAATCGGTTATGGTTATGAAGCGGAAGGAACCAAGGTAAAACGCCCGAAAGGCAAAAAACTTACCTGGCACTTTAAAGCTCATAAAGTACACGACTTTGCCTGGGCCGCCGATCCTGATTTTGTCCACGATTCCATGAAAACCGAAAGTGGGGTGACTCTTAATTTTATTTACAGAAATGATCCTGAAGTTGTGGATTCCTGGAAGAAAATTCAGCCGGAAACCGCAAAGCTTCTGAAGTTTTACAACGAACACATCGGCCCTTATCCCTGGAAACAGTATTCTGTGATCCAGGGAGGAGACGGCGGTATGGAATACGCCAATTGTACCCTTATTACCGGCGGAAAAGATTACAGCGGACTTATGGGTACCGTAGCCCACGAATTTGCACATTCCTGGTTTCAGCAACTATTGGGAACCAATGAATCTGAACATCCGTGGATGGATGAAGGTTTTACAACCTACATTTCTACGCTGGCTCAGCAACAACTTGCCGGCAGGAAAGGTGTAAATCCCTGGAAGGGATCCTATCGCGGTTACAATTATATTGTGCAGTCAGGCAGGGAACAGCCAATGACCACGCATGGTGATCGCTATGACCTGAATGTGGCTTATTCCATCGCAGCTTACAGCAAGGGCAGCGTTTTCCTTTCGCAGCTTGGCTATATCATTGGTCCTGAAAATCTAGCTAAAACCCTGAATCGTTACTATGATGAATGGAAATTTAAACATCCTTCTCCAAACGATTTTATAAGGGTTGCTGAAAAAGTGAGTGGTGCCGAACTAAACTGGTACCTGACCGACTGGACGGAAACCACCAATACCATCGACTACGGAATAAAATCTGTTAATGAGGCCGGGGATTCCACTGAAGTGACTTTGGAAAGAAAAGGTCTTATGCCAATGCCGATAGATCTGAAGGTGACCTACAACAATGGCGAGGAAGAGGTGTATTACATTCCGCTTAGAATGATGCGCTGGGAAAAACCCGCATCTCCAGGAGTAAAGAGAACTGTGGCCAAAGACTGGTCCTGGGCGGCTCCTACCTATCAGTTGGAGATCGATAAGCCAAAATCAGAAATTTCTTCTATTGTTATTGATGATACCGGCTTGATGGCTGATGTTAACAGGGAGAACAATACCTACGAAGCTTCAGAAAAACCTGAAAATCAACAGTAAAAAAGATCAATCCTATAGTTTGAAAAGCCTTTCCACATTTGGAAAGGCTTTCTTTTTTGCCCAATTCCGAAAAAAGAAGATAGAGCATTCAGTAGTAAAAATTCTATTTCTATTTTTGGAGCATGGATCAGCGATTGAGAAAAAACGAAAAATTAAAGAGCAAAAAGCTCATAGACCAATTGTTTCTGAAAGGTCAACAGGTCAAAAAATTTCCTCTCAAACTCGTTTATCTGCCCCTTGATTCTCCCCAAGAAGCTACCTGCAAATCCTCATTTTCGGTTCCGAAGAAACTGGTAAAGACCGCGGTGGGCCGTAACCGCATAAAACGTCTTATGCGAGAATCTTTTAGAAAAAATAAGTATCTTGTAGAAAGCCTCCAGCAGTCAAAATTCGCTTTCATGTTCATTTATATCTCCCGGGAAAAAATAAGCAGCGAACAAATGACCAAAACCATGATCTTGTTGTTGGAAAAGTTCAATGAAAAGGAGAAAAGCCATGAAAAATCATCTTAGTAAACGAATTATAATTGTTCTTATTGGTGCCACCGTCTTCTTCGGTACAGTTGGTTTTAAATCAGATTTTTTCGAGATCGCCAAGCAAATAGAGATCTTCACTACCTTGTTCAAGGAGATCAATATGAATTATGTTGATGAAACCAATCCGGCAGAACTCATGGATACCGCGATCAAGGCCATGCTTGAAGATCTGGATCCATACACCAATTACTGGAACGAACAGGACGTAGAGCTGGCACGTATCAATAATTCAGGAGAATATACCGGCATTGGGGCGCTGGTAAAAAGCAAAAAGAATTCTTTAATAATAGTGGAACCTTACAAGGATTATCCCGCCGATAAAGCCGGTTTAAAGGCCGGAGATGAAATAATTCAGATCGGAGATGTCAAGGTTGCTGAATTTAAAGATGATGCCGGAGAATTGCTGAATGGTGCCGCCAATACTACCGTGGATATTGTATATAAGCGCCAGGGAGAAACCAAAAATACGGTGCTCACGCGAAGTGCGGTTAACATCAAGGCCGTTCCTTTTTACAAGCTCCTCGACGATAAATCGGGTTATATCGTGCTAAGCCGGTTTAATTCAAAAGCTTCTTCAGAAACCTCGCGCGCAGTGAAGGAATTAAAAAATCAAGGCGCCGAAAAGATCATTCTCGATCTTCGGGGAAATCCCGGCGGCTTATTGGGAGAAGCCATCAACGTTTGCAATATCTTTCTCAACAAAGGAGAATTGATCACCACTACCAGATCGGTCATTGACAAATACAACCGCGAATTTTATACCCAGCGGGAGCCTATCGATACCAAGATTCCTCTTGTGGTCCTGGTCAACGGCCGAAGCGCTTCAGCCAGCGAGATTGTTTCGGGCGCTATTCAGGATCTGGACCGGGGCGTGGTAGTGGGAGCGAGGAGCTTTGGAAAAGGCCTGGTACAAAGGCCAAAGGAACTGGCATATGGAACCCAGCTCAAGATCACCATTTCCCGATATTATACCCCTAGCGGAAGATGTATCCAGGCACTTGATTACAGAACACGGGATGAAGAAGGACATGCCATCAGGCGAAAAGTAGAAGACTACAACGAATTTAAGACCAGAAACGGCCGTAAAGTCTATGACGGCGGAGGAATTCTGCCCGATGTGCGGCTGGCCACTTCCGAGTACAGCAGCATCACCAATGCGCTCCTTCGGGGAGATGCCATCTTTGATTATGCCACGAATTACTACTATTCCCACAAACTGGCTACTCCTGAAGATTTCAGGTTCACAGACCAGGATTATGAAAATTTCAAGAAATTTCTGAAAGAAAGCGGTTTCAGCTACAAAACAGAAACGGAAAAGGAGATGGAAAAACTGCTTTTAACTGCGCAGAACGAAGGTTTTGATCAGGAAATAATTCAGGATTACAATAACATTTCTTCTGAAATAGATCAGGAAAAGCTAAAAGAGCTGGATGAAAAAAGGCCTGAAATAGCAAGTTTATTAACCGATGAGATCATCAAAAGATACTTCTACAAGGAAGGTCTTTATGATCATTATGTAATTCACAATCCGGAGATTCTGAAAGCGCAGGAAATCCTTGGTAATCCTTCAGAATACCACAAGATACTGGAATAAAAGGAATGTCCCTATCCGGTAAATTCCGAAGAAAAAAGAAAGTCTAAAATTACTTATTTGACCATCGCTATATGTGGAATTCCGTCTTCCAGATAGCCTTCTCCAATGGCTACAAATCCGTGAGATTCGTAGAATTTTACAAGGTATTGTTGTGCCGAGAGTTTTATGCTTTCAGTTTTATAATTTTTTCGGATGGCTGCCACAGAGGCTTTCATGATTTCATGGCCATAGCCAAAATTCCGTGCATTCTCCCTCACAAGCACCCGCCCGATAGCCGCTTCTTCAAAATAGAAACCGCGGTCGAAACACCTGGTGTAAGCCACCAGCCGATCATTCCTGTAGCCCAGGATATGAAGCGCTTTTTGATCTTTCCCGTCTATATCCTGGTAAACGCAATCCTGTTCCACTACAAAGACTTCAGAGCGAAGCTGTAAAAGTTCATAAAGTTCAGCGGTGGTAAGCTCTTCAAATTTCTTTTCCTTGATGATCATAAGAGGATTTATAGGACACAGTATAATTTCCGAAGTGAAAACTTCAGTATTAAAAACAGATTGGCGGAATTGTTAATTTCGAACCGGAATTTTGTCAATCCTTTTCTGATGCCTGCCTCCTGCAAATTTGGTATCCAAGAATACCTGTACCATATCTATCGCCTGCATTTCTGAAACAAAGCGGGCAGGAATACTAAGAATATTGGCATTATTATGTTCGCGGGCGAGTTCGGCTATTTCTTTAGTCCAGCAAAGCGCAGAGCGTACCCCCTGATGTTTGTTGGCGGTCATGTTGGCACCATTTCCACTTCCGCAAATAATGATTCCCATATCAACATGGTTATTTTCAACATCGTTTGCAACGGGATGAACAAAATCGGGATAATCAACGCTATCAACAGAATCGGTTCCGTAGTTAATAACTTCTATTCCCTTGTTTTTCAGGTACTCCACAACCCTTTTTTTGTAAGAAGTTCCTGCGTGGTCGTTTCCTATGGCTATTTTCATGCTTAAAGTTTAAGGTAACAAAGGTAAAAAAAGGCGTTATTAACCCATTGTTTTTTAATTGTTAATTACTTTTCAGGAACGCTTAATTTACAAGCCTTTAGTATTGACAATGGGATGTGGATAAGCAGGGACGAGAATCTTACAATCTCTTTTGGAGAAATTAAAATAAATTACAATACAGCGTTGAGGTGCAGAAACTCAAATTATAACTCCCTTATTTTTGATCAAGTTATGAGCACTAAAAATCCTGTTGTGAACAGCTTTAAATTCTTAAAATTTTAAGAATTGGTATTAACATTTAATTTTCAGCTATTGTTAAGTTAATCTTAATTTAACAAGAGAATCAGGTGCTTAGGATCTCCCTGGGTTGTTCATAACCTGTTATCAAAAGATCACAACTGAAATTCCAAATATTTCTACGGAAACTTGTTCTACAAATTAACAGACAATAATAACATCCATTTTTAATTTTTATAAAAGAGAAAAGAAATAATAAATATATATAGTGTTAACAACTAAACGATTTTGAGATGAGGCGAATTGTTTTGTAAACTGTCCAGAATATCTTTGGCTTTTTTATAATCGGTGTTGTGAACGTGAAGTTTGATGCCGCCAAAGGCGTAAGACGAGAAGGGGAGAAGGCTGATGAGCGTTTCGTTCTCAAAGAAAAAGTCGATCCCTGCACTGTCAAATAGAGATTTTATGACGATGCATTCGTGGGGATAGGTGAAAATTGCGATACAGGTATAATTCTTCATAGCAGCACAAGTTGCTACTTAAGATACCACTTATTCCTCAAATGTGACAGAAGAATTTTGAGTGTTGTATTGCTTTGGAAAAAGGTCCAGCTGGGACTTTTTATTGAGGGTTTTATTGATGAAGAAAACAAAGCCGATCACCCCCAGGATGAAGATCACCAGGAACAGAAGAGTTAATTTATTGGGCTTCTTCATTTTAACCTTTATTTAGCGAAAAGTACTGCTTTCTTTCGCATCCAATGTTAAAACAAAATTAAGAAATTTTTAAGATAGTTATAACTTTCTTTAAGATTTGAACCAAAACTGGGGGTTTTCCTCCATTTTTAAACTCTGCTTAAAATCAGTAAGATATAAGCGGAATGTACCAGGATGGCGGCTTAACAAATCTTTACATTTAAAAACTAGCTTTGTTCTTTTTAAGCTGTAATTTTATGTTTTAATTAGACAAATGAAGAAAAAGAAGACAAATAAATCTCCAAAAATTAGCAATCTCTCCAAAAGCATTATTGATATTCTAAGAAGTGATTCGGGTAAAACCTTTAATTACAAACAAATAGCTTCAAAATTAGGAGTGAATGATGCCAGTAGCAGGAATCAGATCATAAAAAAGCTTTCCCAACTTGCCGCCAAGAAACAGATAGAAGAAGTAGAGCGAGGCAAATTCAAAATAGAAGATAGCCGCGATTATTACCAGGGAATTCTGGATGTGACTACTAAAGGCTATGGTTATGTTACTGTAGAAGAACTTGAAGATGATGTTTTTATTCCTGAAAACAGCCTTAATACGGCTTTTAACGGGGATGAGGTGGAGATCTATATTTATAATAAAAGGCACAGAAAGAAGTCGGAAGGAGAAGTCACCCGGATCCTGAAGCGAAAGCGCACCGAATTCGTCGGAACGCTTGATTTGAAGAAGGATTTTGGGTTTGTTGTAATCCAGGATCCCAAGATGTACACCGATTTTTTCGTGCAGCGAAACAAGATCGGGGATGCCAAAGATGGCGATAAAGTGGTAGTGGAAATGGAAGAATGGCCGAAAAAAGCCGATTCTCCTTTCGGAAAGATCACCAAGGTGCTCGGGGTACCGGGAGAACATCAAACCGAGATCCATGCTATTCTTGCCCAATATGGTCTGCCTCACGATTTCCCGGCAGAAGTTGAAGATTTTGCCAACAATATTGATACTTCTATTCAGGAAGAGGAGATAAAAAAGCGTCGCGACATGCGGGAGGATCTTACCTTTACCATAGATCCCAAGGATGCCAAAGATTTTGATGATGCCCTCAGTTTCAAGAAGCTGGAAAATGGCAATTTTGAGATTGGAATTCACATTGCCGATGTTTCTCATTACCTGGAAAAAGGAACTTTGCTGGATGAGGAAGCCTATGAGCGCGCGACTTCAGTTTACCTGGTGGACAGGGTAGTACCCATGTTGCCGGAAATTCTTTCTAACAATGCTTGTTCCCTCAGGCCAAATGAAGAAAAATATACCTTTTCCGCAGTCTTTGAAATGGATAAAAACGCGAAGGTGAAAAATGAATGGTTCGGGAGAACCGTTACTTATTCCGATGCGCGTTTTGCCTACGAGGAAGCCCAGCATATAATAGAATCTAAAAAAGGCGAAATTCCTGAAGATGTTTCTATTCAGGAGAAAGCTTACTCTACCAGCGAGGAAATTGTGGATGCCGTTTTAACCATGAATTCTCTGGCAAAAAAGATGAGGTCGGTTAGAATGAGACAGGGTGCCATTTCTTTTGATAAGGTAGAAGTGAAATTTCAGCTAAATGAAGAAAATGATCCCGTTGGAGTTTTCTTTAAAACTTCGAAAGATGCCAATAAGCTTATTGAAGAATTTATGCTTCTTGCAAACCGTAAAGTAGCTGAATTCATAGGAAAACAAAAGCCTGAAAAGACCTTTGTTTACAGGTGTCATGACGAACCTGACGATGAAAAACTGGCTTCACTGAACAAACTGGTAGGAAGGTTTGGACATTCTTTGAATTTGAAAGACCGAAAAACCACTACTTCTTCGCTTAATGCCCTCTTGGAAGATGTGCAGGGAAAAAAAGAACAGAATTTAGTAGATACACTGGCGATCCGGACCATGAGCAAAGCTTACTATGGTACGGAAAATATAGGTCATTATGGCCTTGCTTTCGATTATTATACACACTTTACTTCCCCAATACGACGTTATCCTGATATAATTGTGCATAGGTTGCTGCAGCGGTATCTGGAAAAAGAACCTTCAGCTAAGGAGGAAGAATATGAGGAAAAATGCCACCACAGCAGCGAAATGGAAAACCTTGCCTCCAATGCCGAAAGGGATTCTATCAAGTACATGCAGGTAAAATTCATGCAGGATCACAAGGATGAAAAATTCCTGGGAGTTATTTCCGGAGTTACAGAATGGGGTATTTTTGTCGAGATCATTGAGAATAAATGTGAGGGTATGATACGCCTTAGAGACATAAAAAATGATCATTATGAATTTGATCAAGAGAATTATGCCGTGGTCGGCAAGCGATCCAAGAAGGTATATCAGCTGGGAGATGAGGTTTATGTGAGCGTTAAGAATGCCGATCTAATGAAAAGGCATTTAGATTTCACCCTTCATGGCTCCAAGAACGAGGTGGAAGGATCTTAAAAAATTTTCAGAATGAAAAAATTAGCTTTTTTACTGGTAATGTTGTTTTCTGTGGCCATAAGTGCACAGAATACTACCCACGATTTGGATTATTTCCGGCAGGTGAAGGTCTATAACGGCCTTAAAGTTAAACTTGTAAAGGCGAAAGAAGCCAGAGCGGTAGTGACCGGAGAAAGTCGGGATGAGGTAAATTTCGATATCGATCATGGCATCCTGAAGATCAGGTTAAGTATAAACAACATTTTTAAAGATAATAATGATACCCGCGTGGTGCTGTATTATGAGGAACTTGAAAAAGTAGATGCCCTTCAAAATTCTTCGGTGAACATTGAAGACAAGATAAGGCAGGACAATTTTGACCTGGAAGTGCAGGAAGGAGGGGATATCACCGCTGAAATCAATGTAAATAACTTCCGCGCTAAATGTATTACCGGCGGTGAAATTGAGGTATCAGGAAAGGCAGACCGGCAGGATGTAACCATCAGGGCTGGAGGCCAGTATTACGCAAAAAATCTCAAATCTGACGACGTAGATATAAGCATTAGCGCCGGCGGCGTAGCCGATATTTTTGCCAAAAAAGAAGTCAATGCCAAGGTGCGCGCCGGTGGAACGGTGAACGTTTACGGCGATCCTGAAGTCATTGACAAGAACACCTTGCTGGGTGGGGAAGTAAATAGAAAGAACTAAAGTTTTACATTTGTAAAATATTAGAACTGTATGCTACAAGATGTTTTAAGTGCTTTGCCCCTTGGCCTTTTCCTATCTTTTCTCCTGGGACCCGTGTTCTTCGTGTTGCTGGAAACGGCGGCTATCAAAGGCTTTAGAGCAGCTTTCTCATTTGATATCGGCGTAATATTAGCCGATATTGTTTTTTTATGCATAGCATACCTGAGTACCACAAAACTACTTACCCGGTTAAAGGACGATCCGGCCTTGTTTATCTTTGGCGGAGTGATCCTTGCGACCTACGGAGTGATGAGTTTTATCCAGACCAAAAAGGTATTTCAACAGGAAGAAGAGACTCCCGAGATCAGAAAACTTGGTAAAAGTGATTATCTGGGATTGGCCGTAAAAGGCTTCCTGATCAATTTTATTAATATTGGGGTGTTGGGTTTCTGGCTTGGGGTGATCATCGTCTTTGGTCCGCAGCTGGATATGCAGAATGACCGCATCCTGGTCTTCCTGGGAACCGTCCTGGGAACTTATCTTCTTGTGGATGTTTTTAAAATTCTTCTGGCCAAAAAGCTTAACCGGAAACTTACTCCCGGCCGCATTTATTTTATGAAAAAGGCCATCAGTATTTTGCTTATTTTTTTCGGTGGAATCCTGATCTTTCAGGGCCTGTTCCCAAAGCAGGTAAATAATCTCAAAGATCAGATCGAGACGATCACTCCCGGAGATACCCTGGGGGATTCTGAAGCTTATTTCAACTGAAATTTCAAGTTTCAGGTTTCAAGTTCAGGTTTAATGTGAATACTTCCGAAGAAAGGCATTAAAAACAGCGAATTTTGAGCACAAAAAAAGCTTCCACAAGGGAAGCTTTTGAAGAGGCATCGAGCGGATTCGAACCGCTGTACAAGGTTTTGCAGACCTCTGCCTAGCCACTCGGCCACGATGCCATTTTTAATTGGTTGGCAAATGTAATAAAATTTTAAGTTCTAAAACCAAAAACTAGCGCGATTTAGTACGGCTTACCGTTACCATCGCCACATTCCCACCAATAGGAGGATTAATTTTTGACACTTCTACCTTTACTTTTTGTACCAGGATTATTTCCTTTAGAACTCTATTGATGATCCGTTCAGCCACATTTTCAAGGAGTTTAGAGCGAATAGCCATTTCTTCCTTCACTATACGGTTCAAATGTACATAATCTATGGTATCGGCCAGGGCATCGGTTTTGGCAGGATTATTCAAATCTCCTTTCACCTTCAGGTCTACCCGGTAATCACTGCCTATTTTTCCTTCTTCATCCAGGCAGCCGTGATAGGCGAAAACCCTGATATTCTTTAATGTTATACTTCCCACGTGAAAATCTTTTTGCCAAAGATAAAGCCACGGTGGCATTCTTTCAACCCATTCGCGCTTTTCTTCGGAAATATTCTTCCTTGTAATCTTTTAAAAGGCTCAGCTGAAGAGACCTTAATGGAAATTATCATGCGAATTTTAAGATATATTGGCTTTCAAAATTTATTCTTTCTTTGGGAGCAGCTGCATGACGTAAAGCATCTTATTTTTGATAACTTTGCGCTCTTATTAATTCACTGTTATGGCTGAAGCAAAGAAGTCGCTCAATTTTATAGAGCAAATCATAGAAGAAGATTTAACATCTTCACATAAGAAAGAAGAATTGAAATTCCGTTTTCCTCCGGAACCTAACGGATATCTGCACATAGGGCACGCCTCTTCCATTTGCCTGAACTTCGGGCTAGGGGAGAAGTACGGGGCTCCTGTAAACCTTCGCTTTGATGATACCAATCCTATCAAGGAGGAACAGGAATTTGTGGATGCCATCAAAACCGATGTACTCTGGTTAGGTTTTAAATGGGAGAAGGAATGTTATGCTTCCGATTATTTTGAGCAGCTCTATGATTGGGCTGTTGAAATGATCAAAAACGGAAACGCCTATGTGGACAGCCAGACTTCAGCTGAAATTGCCGAACAGAAAGGAACTCCTACCGAACCGGGTAAGGATAGCCCTTATCGCAATCGTTCCGTAGAAGAAAATCTGGAGCTTTTTGAGAAAATGAAGAATGGGGAAACTCCAGAGAAAGGCCATGTTTTAAGGGCCAAAATCGACATGGCTTCTCAAAATATGCTCATGCGTGACCCCGTAATGTACAGGTGCCTGCATAAAAGTCATCACCGTACCAAGGATGAGTGGAAGATCTATCCCTTGTATGACTGGGCTCATGGACAGAGCGATTTTATTGAACAGGTTTCACATTCCTTTTGTACCCTGGAATTCCTGCCGCACCGTGAGCTTTATAACTGGTTCCTGGACCGGGTCGTAAAGCCAGGCGAAATGAGGCCAAAACAACGGGAATTTGCCCGTAGAAATTTGAGCCATACGGTGGTGAGTAAGCGAAAACTATCGCAACTGGTAGAAAAAGGTGTTGTTGAAAGCTGGGATGATCCTCGAATGCCCACGATTTCAGGACTTAGAAGACGTGGTTATACACCCCAGGCTATTAGAAATTTTGCTGATTCCATAGGGGTTGGGAAGAGAGAGAATATGATTGATGTGGCGCATCTTGAATTCTGTGCCCGTGAAGATCTCAATAAAACCTCACCACGGGTAATGGGAGTTTTAGATCCCGTAAAACTGGTGATCACCAATTACGAAGAAGGGAAAGAAGAATGGTTGGAGGCCGAGAACAATCCCGAAGATGAGAGCGCAGGATCAAGAGAGGTGCCTTTTTCTAGAGAGCTTTACATTGAAAGGGAAGATTTTAAAGAAAGCGCCAACCGGAAATTCTTCAGGCTTACGCTTGGAAAAGAGGTAAGGTTGAAAAATGCCTATATCATCAAAGGAGAAGATGTGGTCAAGGATTCCGAAGGGAATATCCTGGAGATCCACTGTACCTATGATCCAAAAAGTAAAAGTGGCAGCGGCACCGAGGAATCTATGCGCAAGGTGAAGGGAACCCTGCACTGGGTTTCAGTGAAACATGCCATAGAGGCCGAAATTAGGCTTTATGACCGTCTCTTTACTGAAGAGGCACCCGATGGTGACAAGGAAAAGGATTACCTTGAATTCATAAATCCCGAATCTCTTACTACCATTACCGGTTATTTGGAGCCAAGTCTAAAGATTGCTGATGTTCAGGACAAATTCCAGTTCCAGAGGATAGGTTATTTTTGTGTAGACCGTGATACCACCGAAGAGAAGCTTGTAATGAACAGAACCGTAGGCTTGAGAGATAGTTGGGCTAAGATTAAAAATTAGGGAAACTCCAGTAATAACGGCGGTTTTAAGAATATTTTAGTAAAGGATGTTAACATATTAACCGCTTATTAACAACGAAGGAATAGCCCATCTTGTATATTTGATAGAAGTATTAACTAAAACTAACTATTTATTATGGCAAATACAGGTAGCACTTTTCTGGCATTGATCACTGGTGCAGCTATAGGAGCAGGACTCGGATTATTATATGCTCCCGACAGCGGTGAAGAGACCAGAAAAAGAATAAAAGATGAGAGCATGAAAGCTCAGGATCGTCTTAATAAGAAATATAACGAAACCAGTTCTAACCTTAGCGAAAAGGCCAAAAAGGCCCGAACTGATTTCGAAGAGCGTCTGGAAGAAACTCTTTCTTCAGCAAGCTATAAAGCCGATGATATTCTTTCGGCTATGGAATCGAAACTGGAAGAACTGCGAAAGCAAAACGCCAAACTACAAAAAGACTCCAAGACTGAAGGGGGCGGAACCAAGGCCAAGAAAGCCGTAGTATAATCTTTTTATGGCATTTGAGAAGGTAACCAACAGCATTAATGAACTGAATGAAAATATTCAGGCATTCGCGCAAAGCAATGCCGAATATTACAAACTCCAATTCTTTAAGCAGGCCACTAAAGGTGCATCTGCACTGGTGAAGTTTGCTTTGTTGGGTCTTTTCGGTTTACTTGCCATTGTGATCCTTTCTGTAGCCTTATCCATTTGGATAAGCCAGGAGATTGGCGTTCCCAGCTCAGGATTCTTTATTGTAGGAGGTTTTTACCTGCTGCTATGCATCCTGGTATTGATCTTCGGAAAAAAACCTATTGATAAGCTGCTGTTGGTGAAATTGTCCAGGGCGTTTTTTAACGACTAAAGGGAAAATAATGAAGGAATACAGCTCATTCGAAGAAATTGACCGGGATCTGAAGATATTAAAACTTCAGACCGAAATCGATAAGGAAGAAATTAAAATGGCCTTAGACCAAACTAAGCAAAGCCTGTCTCCAAAATCTTTAATAGGTAGTACAGTTAGTGCAGTGGTTCAGAAAGCCCTGCTTTTAAAAGCCACTACCAAGCTTTTGGGATTAAAGAGGAAGTAGTCCTCCCAAAATTCGATATAAGCTTCTAAACAGCATAAAAAAGCCTCTGAGGATAACTTCAGAGGCTTTTTATTTGGAATTCTTTCTGTAAGATTATTCCTGATCACTGGAGAGTTTAAAATAAAAAAACCGGAGCTGCAGATGAGTCCGGTTTTTTTTTATTCGATTTTCAGAAGCTATTATCCCAGGGTTTCAATTGCCTGCTTAATCCTGTTGATGGTTTCTTCTTTTCCGATACTTGCGCTTATTTGAAACAAATCCGGGCCCTGCATGGCACCCACCAATGCTAACCTGTAAGGCTGCATTACCTTGCCAAAACCGATCTCTTTTGAAGTGATCCAGCCTTTGACTCTTTCCTGCAGATTTTCGGTAGTAAAATCATTTTCTTCTTCGATCACCGCGATGAGCTCTTCCATGAGTTCAGCAGTGCCACTTTTCCATGCTTTTTTTGCATTCTTCGGATCATATGAAGTAGGCGCTGTAAAAAAGAAAAATCCCTGGTCCCAAAGGTCAGCAATGAACACAGCCCTTTCCTTAATGAGCTCTACTACTTGCTTTACGTAGGCTTTTTCGGCAGAAATTCCCTTTTTCTCAAGGAAGTCTGAAAATTTTTCGGTGAGAAGTTCATTATCGGCTTCCTGCAGGTAGTGCTGCTGGAACCATTTTGTTTTTTCAGGATCAAATTTTGCACCTCCTTTATGTACACGCGAAAGTTCAAAGGCCTTTACCAACTCGTCGAGCTTAAAGAATTCCTGCTCCGTCCCTGGATTCCAGCCAAGGAAAGCCAGCATATTGGTCACGGCTTCCGGAAAATATCCGTCTTCGCGGTAACCGGCAGAAATTTCACCCGTTTTCGGGTCTTTCCATTCCAGAGGAAAAACAGGGAATCCCATTTTATCACCGTCCCGCTTGCTCAACTTTCCTTTTCCCTGCGGCTTCAGAATAAGCGGCAAATGAGCGAATTTAGGAGAATCCCAGTCGAAAGCGCGGTATAGCAATACATGCAGCGCAAGTGAAGGCAGCCATTCTTCCCCTCGTATTACGTGGGTGATCTCCATAAGATGATCATCAACAATATTCGCCAAATGATAGGTAGGCATTCCGTCGCTCTTAAAAAGCACTTTATCATCAAGAATAGCAGTATCAATGAGCATTTCTCCACGAATTTCATCCTTGAGGTGCAGACTTTCGTCTTCAGGAGATTTAAAACGGATCACATAATCCTCTTCGGCATCAAGTTTTTCTTTTACTTCTTCTTCTGAAAGGGCCAGAGAATTGTCCAATTTCAGTCGGTTGTGCCAGTTGTAAATAAAGGTTTTGCCTTTGGCCTCATGATCTTTTCTATGAGCGTCTAATGCTTCGGCGGTATCAAAAGCATAGTAGGCATGGCCATTTTCTACGAGCTTTTCAGCATATTTTCTGTAGATCTCTTTGCGCTCACTTTGACGGTAGGGGCCAAATTTACCTTCTTTTCCGGGGCCTTCGTCATAGGGAATGCCGCACCAGTTAAGCGATTCTATGATGTAATCTTCGGCACCTTCTACATAGCGATTCTGGTCGGTATCTTCGATACGCAACACAAAAACCCCCTGGTGTTTTTTGGCAAAAAGATAGTTGTATAAAGCCGTTCTCACTCCGCCAATATGCAAAGGCCCGGTAGGGCTTGGCGCAAAACGTACACGTACAGTAGCTGACATAACTCGAAATTTTTACAGGCAAAGATACAACCTTATTGAAGCAATCCTAAAAAGCATCGATTTTCGCCCAAACCCGGTTTCAATAAAACATTATGGAATTGCACCTATAGTTCTAAACCACAAATTATTGTATTTTTAGGGATGAATCAGACGGAGACGAATGGATAATTACAAATTGATAGAGCAGAGGCTGGGGGCTTTTATTCGGAAATTTTATCTGAATGAGCTGCTGAAGGGAGCCATCCTTTTCCTGGCTGCCGGACTTCTTTATTTCTTGATCACCTTAAGCATTGAGTATTTTCTTTGGTTGAACAGCCTGGGCAGAAAAATTCTTTTCTGGCTTTTTATTGCTGCGGAAGCCTTCTTTTTTGTGTCTTTTATTCTTATCCCGATTCTGAAACTTCTGAAACTTTCCGGTGGAATTTCCGAAACTGAAGCTTCCAGGATCATCGGAAGTCATTTTCCTGAAGTCAGTGATAAATTGCTAAATCTTCTTCAGCTTAAAAAAGACAGCAAACAATCTGAATTACTTTTGGCCAGTATTGAACAGCGATCGAGGGAATTGAAACCGGTTCCTTTTACTTCCGCAGTAAAATTCAAGACGAATATAAAATATCTGAAATATGCAGCCTTTCCGGTAATAATTATCCTGGCGATCATAATTTCGGGCCACATTAACTTTTTTGAGGATAGCTATACCCGGGTGAGCCATTATAATACTGCTTATGAGCCACCTGCGCCTTTTAGCTTCCGCATCGAAAATGGAGATTTGCGGGTACAGGAGAACAAAGGCCTGAAATTGAGGATCACGACCGAAGGAAAGCTGGTACCTGAGACGGTTTCCATTCATTTTAATGATCAGAAATATTATCTGAAACCAGTTTCACCTGGAATTTTTGAATTTGATTTCCGGCATCTGGATAACAACCTGCAATTTCGGCTTTCTTCGAATGAGGTGGTGTCTAAACCCTATGAAATTGAAGTGATTAAGGTGCCGAAATTGGTGAATTTCGGGCTGGAACTTGATTATCCCGCCTATACCGGTCGGCAGGATGAAAAAATTGAAGGTACGGGAAACGCCACCGTTCCTGAAGGTACCTTGGTGAAGTGGAATTTCACTACCCGAAATACCGAAATCGTACAGCTGAAAACTTCCGATAGTCTTTATCGGCTAAGGCAGGAGGAGGGAAATACCCACTTCGAACAGCAACTTGTAAAGAACTTCGCGTATACTGTAAGTACGGAAAATAACGAAGTCAAAGAATTTGAACAACTGGGTTTCGAGATAGGAGTGGTGAAAGATGAATATCCGCAGATCGAAGTTCAGCAGAAAAAGGATAGTCTGGAACCTGAAATTAGGTATTTTAAAGGACGTGTGTCGGACGATTATGGCTTAAGGCAACTTAGGTTCGTTTATTATCCTGAAGAGGCTAAGGATAGCGCTAAAATCGTGAATCTCGATTTGAGTAGTAAATCGGTTGGGGAATTTCTGTTCACTTTTCCCGGAAATCTTCAGTTGAAGAAAGGAACCAATTATGAAATGTATTTTGAGGTTTACGACAACGACGGCGTGAATGGTTCCAAAAGGAAGAAGAGTGAGGTATTTTCCTACAGAGAAAAATCTACTACTGAAGTTCAACAGGAGCAATTGCAGCAGCAGGGAGAATCCATAAATGAGCTTGACCGGAGCCTTGAGGAAATGAAGAAATCCGGGGAAGAATTGAATGAAATTTCACGACTTAAAAAGGAGAAGGAAGAGCTGAGTTATAATGAACGCAAGAAGCTGGATAATTTTTTAAAGCGGCAGGAACAACAGAATAAATTGATGCGTAATTATTCTGAAAAGCTTAAGAGAAGCTTTGAAAAAGCCGAAGTAAATAATGATAATAAAGAATATCGCGAGGAACTTAAAAAAAGGCTGGAACAGAATGAGGAGCGTTTAAAGGAGAATGAAGCCTTACTGGAGGAGCTTAAAAAAATATCTCAGAAAATCGAGGAGGAAGATCTTGGAGAAAAGCTGGAAGAGCTTTCGAAAAGAAACACTTCGGAACAACGAAATCTTGAACAATTACTGGAACTTACTAAGCAGTATTACGTTCAGGAAAAGGCGAGAAAGTTAGCAGAGGATCTTGAAAAATTGGGAGAAAAGCAGGAATCTTTATCGAAGAAGGACGGGGAAGAAAATACTCCGGAGGCTCAGAAAAAAATTTCAGAAGAATTCCAGGAATTTCAAAAAGCAATGGAAGAGCTTCAAAAGGAGAATGAAAATTTAAAATCCCCCAAGGATCTTGGCCGGGACAAAGCTGAGGAGGAGAGTGTAAAAGAAGAGCAGAAATCGGCAGAGGAAGATCTTCAGAAGGGGGCACAGGAAAAGGCAAAGCAAAAGCAAAAAAAGGCTGCCGGTAAAATGAAAGAAATGAGTGCGCAGATGCAGAGTGCTGCGATGGCGCAATCGGCAGAACAGCTGGATGCTGATATTGCGACGCTAAGGCAGATTTTGGATAATTTACTGATTTTTTCCTTTGAGCAGGAAGACCTGATGAAGGATTTCAGGAGCATAGATAACAGCAATCCTACTTATGCGGCGAGGCTAAGAGAGGAGAATTTACTTAAAGAGAATTTCAGCCACATTGATGACAGCCTATATACGCTGGCTCTACGGAATCCTATGATCAATGAGGAGATTACGAAAAATCTTACAGAGGTTGGATTTGAACTTGATAAGTCTCTGGAGCGACTGGCCGAGAATGAAATTCCGCAGGGTACGGCAAGTCAGCAATATGTGATCACTGGGGCCAATAATCTGGCTTATCTGCTTAGCCGCATTCTGAGTTCCCTGCAGCAACAGGCCAATCCACAGGCAGGGAAGGGAAAGGGCGAAAAAGAATTTCAACTTCCTGATATTATAAAGAAGCAGGAAGAGATTCGCCAGCAAATGCAGAAAGGGATGCAGCCGAAGGAGGGCAGAAAACCCGGGGAAAAAGGGCAGGAACAAAGTGAAGAAGAAAACGCGAAATTATACGAGATATATAAGCAACAGGAGGAGCTGCGGATGCAATTGGAAGACCTGATGCGGAAGGAAGATGGAAATTCCAGGAAAGGCGATCTCGACCGTCAAATGGAACAACTGGAAAAGGAGATTTTAAATAAAGGATTCGATCCTGATGTGATGAAACAAATGGACTTTTTAAAGCATCAATTATTGAAATTTAAGGATGCCAGGCTCCAGCAAGGGGAGGATAACAAGCGTATTTCAAGAACCAATGAAAGGGAGTATAAGAATCCTTCTCAGGATCAAAACCTTAAGGCTAAAGAATATTTCAATAGCACCGAGATTTTAAACAGACAAATATTACCTTTGCGGCAAATTTACAAGCAAAAAGTTAAGGAATATTTTGAAGGACAAAGCGATTAATTTTTATTCGGAAAATGATTTTGAGCTAAGCAACAGCGATCAATTCCGTAGCTGGCTGGAGCGGGTTATTTTATCGGAACAAAAAGACCTGGAAGAAATAAGCTATATCTTCTGTGATGATGAATACCTGCACAAGATAAACCTTCAGTACCTGGATCACGACACCTATACCGACATTATTAGTTTTGACAATAGCCTTGGTAATCTTCTTGGTGGAGATATTTTTATAAGTACAGAAAGGGTATTGGAAAATTCCAGAGAATTTAATGTTTCCTTCGAGGAGGAGCTACGAAGGGTGATGGCTCATGGGATACTTCATTTTTGTGGGTATAAAGATAAAAGTGAAAGTGATTCGGCTTTGATGCGACAAAAGGAAAACGAAAAGATGAAAATGTTCCACGTGGAACAATAACAGCAGAAGCAAGTTTTATGTTTGAGAAGGAATATGATGTGATTGTAGTAGGAGCGGGGCACGCCGGTAGCGAAGCTGCGGCAGCAGCAGCTAATATGGGCTGCAGTACCTTGCTGGTAACTATGAATCTGCAGAACATAGCACAAATGAGTTGTAATCCCGCTATGGGTGGAATCGCGAAAGGGCAAATTCTGCGTGAGATCGATGCTCTTGGGGGTTATAGCGGTCTGGTTAGTGATAGCAGCGCGATACAATTCAAAATGCTTAATAAATCCAAGGGACCCGCGATGTGGAGCCCCCGGGTACAGAGTGACAGAATGCGTTTTTCGGAAGACTGGAGGATGCGACTTGAACAAACAGCTAATCTTGATTTTTACCAGGAAATGGTTAGTGGCTTAATCCTGGAAAATGGAAAGGTGAAAGGGGTCCGTACTTCGCTGGGATTGGAGATTAGAGCCAAAGCTGTGGTTTGTACTAATGGTACTTTCTTAAACGGATTGATTCACATTGGCGAGAAACAGTTTGGTGGCGGTAGAGCAGGAGAGCGAGCTGCGACCGGAATCACTAAAGATCTTATCGACGCGGGATTTGAAGCCGGCAGAATGAAAACCGGAACGCCACCCAGAGTGGATGGCCGCTCTTTAGATTATTCTAAAATGACAGAACAGCCCGGGGATGAAAAGCCTGCAAAATTCTCCTATTTAGAAGAGACAAAACCTTTAAGTAAACAACGCTCTTGTTACATGACCTACACCTCGAATGAGGTACATGAGATCCTGAAAGAGGGGTTTGACAGGTCTCCCATGTTTAACGGCAGGATCAAGAGTATTGGTCCCCGCTATTGTCCTTCAATTGAAGATAAAATTAACCGTTTTGCAGATAAGGACAGGCATCAGCTTTTTGTGGAGCCTGAGGGTTGGAATACGGTAGAAGTTTATGTGAATGGCTTCTCAACTTCGCTTCCCGAGGATGTGCAGTTTAAAGCTTTAAGAACGGTAGCCGGGTTTGAGAATGTAAAGTTCTTTCGTCCGGGCTATGCGATAGAATACGACTATTTTCCACCAACGCAGTTAAAACATACGCTCGAAACCAAATTGGTGGAAGGCTTGTATTTCGCGGGACAGATAAATGGAACGACTGGTTATGAAGAGGCGGCTTGCCAGGGGCTTATGGCCGGGGTAAATGCTGCTTTAAAAATTCAGGAAAAAGAGGAATTTATACTGAAGAGGAATGAAGCTTATATTGGTGTTCTTATTGATGATTTGATCACAAAAGGAACCGAAGAGCCATATCGTATGTTTACCTCGCGTGCCGAATATCGCACTTTATTGCGTCAGGATAATGCCGATTTTAGACTGACGGAACGTTCTTTTGAGCTTGGCTTAGCTTCTGAAGATCGAATGAGAAGGATGGAAGAAAAGAAAGAGAAATCCTTAGGCTTTGTGAATTTTCTGAAGGATACAAGTGTGGTTCCTGAAGACGCCAATCCCGTGTTGGAAAAGCTATGATTCTTCATCCATGAAACAGAGCGATAAGATATTTAAGGTCTTTTCGCGACCCAATATTAGCATGGATGATGTTCGTAAGTTTCCCGGGGTAGAAGAGTATATAAAGGAAAATGAACTGGATGAAGAGATGCTTGAGCAAACCGAAATTCAGGTGAAATATTCCGGCTATATTGAGAAAGAAAAGAATAATGCCGATAAGCTTAACAGACTTGAAGGAGTGAAAATCCCTTCTTCTTTTGATTACTCAAAGATCAAATCTATGTCTTTTGAAGCGAGGGAAAAATTGAATAAAATACAACCCGCCACAGTTTCCCAGGCGTCAAGAATCAGCGGGGTAAGCCCCAATGATATTTCAGTTTTATTGGTTTATATGGGACGGTAAATTGTTATTGTTCCACGTGGAACGCAGATAAAAATTTTAGAAATTCCCGTTATATGGCGGGAATTTTTTATTTCTGAAAGAGAAGGTTTTTTCGTCTATTTTTTAAAATGTTCTTGGGAAATAACTAATTTCGGCCTTTGCTTCTGAAGAAGAAAATGGAATTGGAGAAGAGAAGTTTTAAACGGAATGAACAGGAATAAAAAAACAACTTTCGTTTCTCCATATTCTCTTAATCGGCTTCTGATTTCGTATCGGAAAAAATTATGGAAAGATTTGCGTATTGATAAAAAAGAGACTGAATAATTTTTTAAATGAACAAAAATAAAGCTGTGCTTCACTGTAAAGATCACTTGGTTTCGGGGGAGGAATTTGAACTTCACCCACACCCGAAATTCGATATTTTAGAGACACGTCCTGTTCCCGAAAATTTATCTTTTTATTACGAAAGTGAGGATTATATTTCCCATACGGATTCTTCAGAAAACCTGACCGATAAAATTTATCGCCTGGTAAAAAATTATATGCTTCAAAAAAAGATCGGGTGGATCAAGGAGATAAAAACAGGAGGAAGTATTCTAGACCTTGGTGCCGGAACCGGCGATTTTCTTCTGAAAGCGAAGAAGGATGGATGGAAAGCCGCGGGGGTGGAACCTAATGGATCAGCACGGGCTTTGGCAGAAAAAAAAGGAATTCAGCTTAAAAAGGATTCCTCCGAATTTTCATCTTCTGAATTCGACGTGATCAGTATGTGGCATGTGCTGGAACATGTTCCCGATCTTGATGCGCAACTCACGGAGTTAGATCGTCTTTTGAAAGAAGATGGAATTCTGGTGATCGCGGTCCCAAATTATAAAAGTCACGATGCCCGATATTATGGAGAAGATTGGGCAGCTTATGATGTGCCTCGTCATCTTTGGCATTTTTCACAAGAAGGAATTACCGCACTCTTTGCGGAAAGAGGTTTTTCACTTCAAAAGATAGAACCTCTTAAATTCGACTCTTTCTATGTGAGTCTTCTTTCGGAACAACACAGATCCGGAAGAAAAAATTTAATAAAAGCTTTCCTTGAAGGTTTGAGGTCTAATTGGTCGGCCAGGGACACCTCAGAGTACTCGTCGCTCGTATATTTCTTTAAACGGGCATGAAAAACGCGATTTTAGCCCTTTTAAGGCCTCTTCTTCTTAAAGAAGATCTTATCCTACTCCCAAATTCTGATCCATTCTCAAATTTAAGCTATTAAAGCCTGTTTTTATAGTAGGGATTTATAGTTTATGTAGAAAGTATAAGGGATACTTATTTTATGGATTTTAAGCCTTAGGGACCTATCTTCAGGTTTTATTAGAAATAACTTCGGGGAATTCCATCTTCAGGAAAAGATATACTTTATTACATTTGTGAAAACAAATTTGAATAATGATGAAAAAAATTTTAATGATTGCTTTTGTTGCAGTGATGCTGGTAAGCTGTAACCAACAAAAAACCGCTTATGTTGATACCACAAAACTCATCCAGGAATATAAGGAGATGAAAGATGTGCAGGCAGACTTCACTACGAAATCTGATTCTGTGAGACAGGAGTTGGATTCGGCTGCAAGAGCATTTCAGCAGGAAGTACAGGAATTTCAGAAAGGGATGAAATCTATGAGCGAATCAAAGCGCCAGGAAAAACAACAGGAATTGATGCAAAAGCAACAAAGGCTTCAGCAGCAACAGCAAATGAAAGGCGGGCAGCTAAGGAAGGAAAGCGATGCAGTGATCGATTCAATTGTGAATAAGGTGAAAGATTACGTTGCGGTTTACGGTGAAGAGAATAACTACACTTATATCTTTGGATCCAACGAATCGGCAAATATCATGTATGCCAAGGACGGATTGGATATCACCGATGAAATCCTTTTAAAACTCAATGAAGATTATAGCAAGAACTAATTGCTGTAAATAATCATAAAACAAAAAAGCTCCGGAATTTCCGGAGCTTTTTTGTTTTATGATTTTACGTTTAAGAAAGGAGGAAAGTTCCCAGGATCACGATCACAAAATATCCGGTAAGCGTAAAAGCCCCGGCATAATCTTTTGCCACCCGTTGTCCGAATAATAACATAAGTAAGGTGATTGCTGCCAAAATACATGCATAGAGTGCAAGTAGGGTGCTGCCATAGAGCAGGAGAGAAGCGATTCCCAGGATAGTCAGGAGACCGGTGATGATCTCCAGGATCATTACAAGTCCCACCATGAAAGGCACCATATTCGCCATAAAAGTATTGGCGAAGTGTTCTTTTAGCCAACCCACATTCCCTTTCCAGTCGGCGGCTTTGTCAATGCCCGACTGCAGAAATGTAATGAGAATGAATAAAAGGATAAGAATTTCTGAGATGTAAGATTCTAAATTTTCCATATGTTTTTATGCTGCTTTTTTGTGTAAGAATTTGGTGAGTTTGATCGAAAGATCGGTGAGAATGATCTTCGCGTTTCCGTTTCGTTCAATGTGGTAGATAGCCTCTTCGAGGGCGTTTGTGATTTCAACAATATTACTTCCATGTACAAAAGGCGCGAATTTTTCAAGCTGAAAACCTTTGGTTTTTGGTTTTAGGTAGACCAGTTTCTCAGCTTTGTAGTTCATCACCAGCGCCTGCCGGAAAAAGTCGATGCAATACAGCAGAAAACTTTTCTGGCTTTCCCGGCCCAAAGCTGCGATCTCTTCACTCCAGGAGATGAGTTCCAGAATAGTAGCTTTATTGCCCCTGGCGCGAAAAGCGCTGCGTACCCAGCCAATGAACCAGGTTTCAAATTGCTCGTCTCCCGCATTTTTCTGAAAGAGATGAAGCGCCTTGGTATAGTCACCGTTCGCCTGGTGAGCTATGGTATAGGCTTCCTGTTCGTCGCAGTTTTCATCTTTGATAAGGGCGTTAGCAATATCTGCTTCGGCTAAAGGTGGAAAATGCAACGTCTGGCAACGTGACCTGATGGTTTGAATAATTTGGCCTTCATCTTCAGCAATAAGGATGAAAAGAGTATTATTGGGCGGTTCTTCTATCAGCTTCAACAGCTTGTTAGCCGCCGCCGTGTTCATCTTTTCAGCTCTCCATATCAGCATTACCTTAAATCCTCCTTCATACGCCTTCAGCGAAAGTGATTTTACGATATCCTGAGCTTCATCAACTCCTATCTGGCCTTGCTTGTTTTCAATACCCAAAAGCTGGTACCAATCGTAAAGGCTTCCGTAGGGATTAGTCTTAACAAAATCCCGCCATTCTTCCATGAAATTCCCTGAAACCGGATGGCTTTTTATCTTGTCGTTCTTTGCTACCGGAAAGGCGAAATGCAGGTCGGGATGAGAGAGGTGATTAAACTTCAAATTGCAGGCCTGGTTGCCTGAATTATTCTCGGAATTTAAATTTTTGCAGAGGATATATTGCGCGTAGGCAATAGCCATTGGAAGAGTGCCGCTGCCACTGCTCCCCACGAAGAGTTGTGCGTGTGGAATCCGATTTTTATCGGCAGTTGTGCACAGGTGATTCTTGAGATGGGGTAATCCTATTATGTCTGAAAAAAGCATAAGCAAATATAAAATTTATATGCTCTTTTAAGTCTTCGGAAAAAATTATATTTGTAATAAACCAATACTATGAAAACACCAGACGACTACAATTTTAAAGATAAAACAGCGCTTATAAGGGTGGATTTTAACGTGCCCCAGGATGAAAATCTGAAGGTTACCGATGCCAGCCGGATTGAAGCAGCAAAACCAACTATAAAAAAGATCCTCGACGATGGCGGAAGTGCCGTTTTGATGTCTCACCTGGGACGACCTGACGGAAGGGAAGAAAAATATTCGCTTAAGAATATTGTGTACAAAGTTGAAGAGGTTCTTGGCGTGAAACCAAAGTTTGTCGATGACTGTGTAGGCGATAAAGTAAAAGAGGCAGCCGATAGCCTGAAACCAGGGGAAATCCTGCTACTGGAGAACCTGAGATTCCACAAAGAAGAAACCAAAGGTGACGAAGCTTTTGCAAAGCAACTTTCTCAATTGGGCGATATTTACGTGAATGATGCCTTTGGAACCGCGCACCGTGCACACGCTTCTACCACCATCGTGGCAAAATTCTTCAAAGAAAAATGCTTCGGTTATTTACTTGCCAAAGAAATTGAAAGCCTGGATAAGGTGCTGCACAGTAAAGAAAAGCCGGTTACCGCGGTTTTGGGTGGAGCAAAGGTTTCCTCTAAGATCACCGTGATAGAAAATATTCTTGACAAGATCGATCATCTTATTATTGGCGGCGGAATGACCTATACCTTCATCAAGGCTAAAGGTGGAAAAATCGGGAATTCCCTCGTGGAAGATGACAAGCAGGAACTCGCCTTGGAAATCCTTAAAAAAGCCAAAGAAAAAGGAGTGGAAGTCCATTTACCGGTAGATTCGGTTATTGCCGATAGTTTTTCAGAACAGGCCAGTACGCAGGTAGAAAAAGTAGATGAGATTCCTGATGGCTGGATGGGGCTGGACGTAGGGCCTGAGACAATAAAGAACTTTGCTGAAGTCATTAAAAAATCTAAAATTATCCTTTGGAATGGTCCTTTGGGAGTGTTTGAAATGGATACTTTTGCAAAAGGAACGATCGCGCTTGGAGATGCTATTGCCGAAGCCACGAAAAACGGGGCATTTTCCCTGGTAGGTGGAGGAGATTCGGTTGCTGCAGTAAAAAAATTCGGTTTCGAAGATAAAGTGAGTTATGTCTCCACCGGTGGTGGCGCGATGCTTGAAATGCTCGAAGGAAAATCTTTGCCGGGCATCGAAGCAATTAGCAAATAAGAGGTACGAAATTTGCTGGTTGATCGTTCTTTAGGAAAACGAAAAGTCAATATGTTGAAGAGAAATTTTTTATTGCTGCTATTGCTGGCCGGCGGTAGCCTTTTTGCGCAGGAGACGAAGAAGCACAAAAGGGTTGAAAAGGCCAATTTCAGGGTGCAGATCTTTCATAAAATCGATGATTCAGAAATCGTGCTTGAAAAACCCGAAGGGGCTGTTCAGGACCGGCTTCCGATCTCGGCTTTTAAAGATTCTACAACGGTAGCCCTCCAGGATTTGCCAAAAGCAGCTGTGATTGATTCTCTCTGGCGGGCAGAGTTAACAAATTCTGACCTGTTTGACACCATCTACAAAAGCATTCAGGAGCAGGATTATTCAGATGTGGTGTATGCCGATCTTCCCACAGATACGCTCAAGGCAAGGCTGAAAAGACTTAATGCACGGACTCCTTTCAATATTGAATACAATCCGTCGCTGGAGAGCGTGATTAAATCTTACCTGAAGCGCAACAAAAAGTCGCTGGAGCGGCTGATGGCCCTAAGCGATTACTATTTTCCGATGTTCGAGCAGGAACTGGATAAGTATGATGTGCCGCTGGAGCTGAAATATCTGGCTATCATAGAATCGGCATTGAATCCCAGGGCCCGTTCCCGCGTGGGTGCAACAGGGCTTTGGCAGTTTATGTTCACCACCGGGAAAATGCACGGCCTAGATGTAAGTTCTTATGTAGATGAGCGCATGGATCCTATGCGTTCCACGGAAGCGGCAGCAAAATACCTGGCGAATCTTTACAGCGTGTTTGGCGACTGGGATCTTGTTTTGGCCTCCTATAATTCCGGGCCCGGTAATGTTTCAAAGGCGATGCGCAGAAGTGGCGGCTCTACCGATTACTGGCGCTTGCGGAGATATCTTCCACGTGAAACAGCAGGCTATGTTCCGGCATTCCTGGCCACGCTCTATATCTTTGAATATGCCGATGAACACGGTCTCCAACCCAAGAGGCCGGAGGTAACCTTCTTCCAGACCGATACTATCCGCGTTAAGAAGATGATCACTTTCGATCAGATCTCCAAGGTCACCGGTGTGAAGAAAGAAATGCTGGAATTCCTGAATCCGAGTTACAAACTGGACATTATTCCGTTTGTAGATGATGAGAAATACACGGTGCGACTTCCAAGAACAGCTACCGGAGCCTTTGTGAACAACGAAGCCGCTATTTATCAGTTCGCCACCGAAGATATCGCAGAACATAAGGAAGATATGCCTAAATATATCGAGGCGGAAGAAAGGATAAGGTACAGGGTGAGAAGAGGAGATTACCTCGGGAAGATCGCTAACAGGTATGGAGTGGGCATTACCAGTATAAAACGTTGGAATCACCTTAGAAGCAATAATTTAAGGGTGGGTCAATACCTTACAATCTATCCCCGAAAACCTGCAGCTGCAGTTAATTCTTCTAAAAGCCATTCCTCTCGTTCTGAGTCACCAAAAGTATATACGGTGAGGCAGGGAGATTCGCTTTGGAGCATTTCGCGGAAGTTTCCGGGTGTTACGGTACAGAATTTGAGGACATGGAATGATATGAGTAGCACCAGCCTGAAACCCGGAATGAAATTAAAGGTTTCCAAGGGGTGAACAATATCTAACCTAAAACTAAATAATGAAAAAAGCCTTTGTCCTCGTACTAAGTATCATCTTTTTTGTTTCCTGTAAAAATGGAGATGGGAAAAATGAAAGAATTTTAAGTGATTCTTCAGGTAATATCAATCACCTTACAGTTGTAATTAAAAATAACCTTTGGGAGGGGAAAGTAGGAGAGGCGATAAGAACCTCACTGGCAGCTCCGGTAGAAGGTCTTCCGCAGGAAGAACCGCTATTTTCACTGAGCCAGATTCCGCCCGAGGCATTCACAGGTTTTGTAAGGAAAAACAGGCTTTTTTTGAAGGTTGAGGACGGGCAGGCGCCGAATTTTAATGTGGTCACCGAGCTTTATGCCAGGCCGCAAATGGGAGTGGTCATAAGCGGGAATAAGGATGAAATCGTCAATACTGTTAAGTCAAAGTCCGATTCTATTATAGATCTCTTCAAAAGGACCGAGCTAAAAGAAAAACAGCGCCGCATCGCCAAGGCTTTAAAGGATGATGCCCCACTTGAAAAGAATTTTGGCTTATCTCTTGATTTCCCTACCGCTTACAGATATGCTGTAAAAGACAAGAATTTCTTCTGGATTAGAAAAGATATTCCGAAGGGAAATATGGAGATCCTGGTTTATCAGGTGCCTTTAAGCACTATCGATAAAGACACCAGCGTGATCGGCAATATTATTAAGATGCGGGATTCAATAGGAAAAGCACATATTCCGGGCCCCGTTGAAGGAAGTCACATGATCACCGAAGAAGCCTATGCTCCTTATCTTTTTAAGACGAAGATCGATGGCAAATTTGCCTACGAAACCCGCGGCACCTGGGAAGTGACAAACGCTTTTATGGCCGGGCCATTTGTGAATTACGCGGTTAGAGATGAAAAGAATAACCGCTACCTTATATTGGAAGGCTTTGTGTTTTCTCCTTCCAGAGGAAAAAGAGACAACATCTTTGAGCTCGATGCCATTCTCCGGTCAGCCGAGATCAAGTAGAACAAATAAAAAACCCAACCGGAAGGTTGGGTTTTCTTTAATGTCTATCCTGAAAAAGAATTATTTGTTTTCTTCAGGAGCTTCTTTCTTTGGTGAGTTTGACTGTTGAGTGTCATGGGTATCATCTCTGGAAGCATCTTTAAATTCCTTGATACCACTACCTAAACCTCTCATCAATTCAGGAATTTTGCGACCTCCAAATAATAACAAAATCGCAATCACGATAAGGACGATTTGCGGAGCTCCTATAACTAATGGTAAAATCATTGCATTCATAACTAGAATTTTGAGACTACAAATTTAGAAAGAATTAAATAAACAATAGGTTTAAAGAAAATAAAAAGATAAAATTTAACTAAGCCGTTGTCTTACAGTATTTTCTATATGAGAAAAACGGAAAGGCTGCCCGGCAATTTTAAAGTCTAAAAAAGCAGGAATTTCAGGCGATTTGCAAGGTTATTGTGACGAGAATTTTTGCTATATCTTTGTAACAGTTTTTAAATTATGTCCCAGGAAAATAAAAATCAGAAGAACAGGAAAAAGTTTACGCACAGGCTGGTGGATAAGTACCGGATGGTGGTGCTTAATGAAGATACTTTTGAAGAGCGGCTCTCCTTCAGGCTTACCAAGCTGAATGTGTTCGTGGTAGTGAGCCTGAGTGCCATCCTGCTTATTACTGGCACGACCTTACTTATCGCTTTTACACCACTTAAAGAATATATCCCTGGTTATTCTTCGACTGAATTGAAGGATAAAGCAGCCGATCTTGCCTACCGCACCGATTCCCTTCAGCAGGTCATTAAGCTGAATGAGCAGTATCTCACCTCTATTAAGAAGGTCCTTTCCGGAGATGTGCAAACCGATGCGCTTAACCGCGATTCTGCGGTTGTGTTTTCAGAAGAAGCGCCCGAAATTGAAGAAGTAACTCCTTCAAAAGAAGATTCTATTTTGCGTGCTGAAGTGGCGCAGGAGGATAAGTATAACCTTCTTCCAAAAGCAACCGATAACATGGATTTTTCCCTGTTTCCGCCGGTAAAGGGCTCTATTTCTGACGGTTTTGATGCCAAAAAACGGCATTATGCGGTAGATGTGGTGGTTGCGAAGAATTCGCCGGTCAAGTCTGTGGCCGATGGAAGAGTTGTTTTTTCTGAATGGACGGCGCAAACAGGCTATGTGATCATCGTGAGACATGATTACGGGCTTTTGTCGGTGTACAAACACAATGCCTCCCTCACCAAAGAACAGGGAGACATGGTGCAGGCAGGCGAGGTGATCGCTACGGCCGGCTCTACCGGAGAATATACCACCGGGCCGCACCTGCATTTCGAATTGTGGAACCAAACCATGCCGGTTGATCCCACAGATTATATTGATTTTGATTAGTAACTATGTCTATAAAATCGTTTGCAGCAAAGATATTTGCGAAATACATTCAGCATGAAATACACAAGTGGTCTTCTAAACCTGAAGAAACGCAGGCGAAGGTTTTCCGGGAGATCATAGAGGCCGCTAAAAACACCCAATTTGGGCAGGATCACAATTTTGAAAACATCAACAGTTTTGAAGATTTTGCCGCCAAAGTTCCCGTGCGAGATTATGAAGAGCTAAAGCCTTACGTAGAGAAGATGCTCAACGGCCAACCGGATGTGCTCTGGCCGGGGAGGCCACTGTACTACGCCAAAACATCTGGCACAACCAGTGGCGCCAAGTATATTCCGTTAACAAAGGAATCTATGCCCACACATATTAATGCGGCGCGAAATGCTATTCTCTGTTATATAGCTGAAACGGGGAATTCCGCGTTTGTGGATGGAAAGATGATCTTTCTGCAGGGCAGTCCTGAGCTTCATGAGAAGAACGGGGTAAAGCTGGGTCGTTTAAGCGGAATCGTGGCGCATTATGTTCCGGGATATCTTCAGAAAAACCGGATGCCCAGCTGGGAAACCAACTGCATTGACGACTGGGAAACAAAGGTTGATGCGGTAGTTGAAGAAACCCGGAATGAGAATATGACCGTAATTAGTGGAATTCCATCCTGGGTGCAGATGTATTTTGAACGGCTGAAGGAAAAAACGGGACAAAACGTGGGAGATCTTTTTAAGAATTTCCAGTTGTTCATTTACGGCGGAGTGAATTTTGAACCGTACCGGGCACGCTTCGAGAACCTGATTGGCAGAAAAGTCGATAGTATTGAGCTTTATCCCGCCTCTGAAGGCTTTTTCGCCTTTCAGGATAAGCAGGACGAGAAGGGAATGTTGCTGCAACTGGATTCAGGGATGTTCTACGAATTCATCAAAGCCGGTGAATTTTTTGATGAAAATCCAAGACGCCTGACCATCGGAGAGGTCGAAACCGGGGTGAACTACGTGATGATCGTTTCAAGCAATGCCGGCCTTTGGGCTTACAATGTAGGAGACACTGTCCAGTTCACTTCTACGGCTCCTTACCGCCTCATCGTATCGGGCAGGATCAAACATTATATTTCTGCTTTTGGAGAGCACGTGATCGCCAAAGAGGTGGAAGAGGCCATGCAGAAGGCGGTTTCAGAAACCGGCGCAAGAATCAACGAATTTACGGTGGCTCCACAAATAACTCCGGAAGGGGAGGAGCTGCCTTATCATGAGTGGTTCGTAGAGTTTGAAAAGGAGCCCGGGGATATGCAGAAGTTTCGGGAGATTCTCGACGAGTCCCTTCAGCAGCAAAATTCGTATTATTTGGATCTTATCGCAGGAAAGATCCTTCAGAAATTAAAAGTAACCAAAGTGCCCGCCAGTGGTTTTCAGGAGTATATGAAAAGCATCGGAAAACTTGGAGGGCAAAACAAGCTGCCGCGGCTTTCTAACGACCGAAAGATCGCTGCCAAGCTTGAAGAACTAATAAAAATGTAAAGTAAATATGGCAAATTTGAAATTAGAGGGCCGCACCCGTGCGCAGGAAAGTACGAATGCTATCGAGCGCATGTACATCACGATGCGACACCTTTTTAACCGTGGCTTTTATAAACCTATGGGCGTCTCGGGAGAAACTTTGCGCGAAGCGCTGCTCACTTTAAGACCGGAAATCTATGGTTCGGTAGCCGATGAAAAAGCAGAATTGAGCGGCTTGCTGTACGTCATTGACCGCTTGCCCATCGGGATTGAAGAATGCCGTTACATCAACCTTACCAGTGACGAAGGCTACGGAAATTCGCATTTCAAGCCTATTGTGCCGCCAAAACGCCGCCGTAATTGTTACCGTATTGATGAGGAACAGATGAATATTGAGATCACCCGCGGGCGTTCTGAAATTTATGATATCCTTACCCACCTTACCTTTCTTTTCGTGGAATCTCATAAGATCATGCGTCGTGTGGTGATCGATGAGGAAGGCAATGTAACCCGCGATTGGCAAAAGCTTGAAAAAGCAGTCATGGCGAACGGCGATCTTTCGCAGGCAGAGCGGGAAGTGGCTTTGACCCATACCGCAAATATCCTCGGAAGGACTTTCCACGAAGTGGTAAGCATTTATCCGAAGTTTTCCATTCCGGAGAATCGCGAGCGTTTTCTTCATATTATCTACTGGCTTGGAAAACTTGCTATCGCTGAAACTATTCAGAATGATAAACGCCTCATTACCTTTAGCCCTGTGCTAAGGGAAAGGCTGGGACACCATATTCACGGCGAGATATGGGCCGATAATATCAAGCAGCACCTTATCAAGGAAAACCTGATGCACCGGCCTATCCATATAATAAGTGCCAATATGCACAGCGTGATGAATACGCTGTACACGCCTGCCGCATTCAAGGCTGAGCTCAAGAAGAAAGAGCCGCTGAAGATCTATGAAGAGCTGAGCGATAATGGTAACGGCGCTTTGCGCAGCAGGGTTCAGAAGATGGCCTTAGGCAAAGGAATGACCTTCGTGGAAGACCAAAGTGGCACTAATATCGATGTTCAGATTTTTGATACTTCCCGAATGGACGAGGGCTTTAAAAATTCCGGATTCAATTCGAAGAAAGATGATGAGAAGCCGGTGATTGTCGTGATGGATTATGCTTTTGGAGAGCAGGCTTATGAAACCATGGACGAGCTGTTGAAACCTTATACTTTTGAGGATAACGAGATCCATATGAACGTAAAATCTATCTCGATCATGGGGAAAGCGGGGATCCTGGAAGGAGCCAAGGGAGATATCATGATCCCTACAGCTCACCTTTTTGAGGGGACGGCAGATAATTATCCCTTCCACAACGAACTTAGCAAGAAAGATCTTGAAGGCCATGGAATTGCGGTGCTGGATGGTTCTATGATCACGGTTTTGGGAACATCTTTGCAGAATAAGGATCTGCTGAGGTTTTTCCACGATTCCACCTGGAATGTGAGTGGTCTTGAGATGGAAGGTGCACATTATCAAAAAGCCATCCAGGCTGCCTCAAAGCTGAGGGGCAACATCAATGGCGATGTGAAGGTGCGCTATGCTTACTACGCTTCAGATAATCCGCTGGAAACCGGAAGTACCCTTGCTTCAGGAGGTCTGGGGACCACCGGAGTAAAACCAACATATCTGATTACAGAAAAGATCCTGGAACAAATTTTTAAATAGTACTATGCAGGTAGAAAAAACGCCATTAAAAGATTGTTATCTCATTAAACCCGAGATCTACAGGGACAAACGAGGGATCTTTCTGGAGACCTACCACCGGAAGCGCCTGGCTGAGCAAACCGGGATCGACTGTGAATTTGTACAGGATAACCAGTCAGTATCGAAATTCGGTGTATTAAGGGGCCTTCATTTTCAGAAGGGAGAGCATGCACAGACGAAGATCGTGAGAGTTATCCACGGAAAGGTGCTGGATGTGGTGGTCGATGTTCGGCAGGATTCGCCCACTTTTGGGCAGAGCTTTAAGGCTATTCTGGACGATGAAAACTTGCACCAGCTTTATGTTCCGAAGGGATTTGCCCACGGATTTATTACCTTGTCTGAAATTTCCGTTTTCGCCTACAAATGTGACGATTACTACAGGCCGGGATCCGAATCGGGAATAATTTACAACGATCCTACCCTGGCTATCGACTGGAATTTTCCGGAAGAGGACATGATCATCTCCGAAAAGGACCAAAAACAGCCGAAATTTAAAGAACTTTTTGAATGAAAACAGTATTAGTGACCGGGGCTTCAGGCCAGTTGGGTAGTTGCCTTCAGAAAATTGCCGACGAATATTCGCAGCTGGATTTTCTGTTTATGTCTTCTTCCGAAGTAGATATTACGAGCAAATGTGAGCTTGAGCAGCTTTTTGCCGCCAAAGAGATCAATTACTGCATTAATTGCGCTGCTTATACCAATGTGGAGAAAGCTGAGGAAGAGCAGGAAAAAGCTTTTAATATTAATGCTGAAGGGGTGAAAAACCTGGCGAAAATCTGCAAAAAGAATGATGCGGTGCTTCTGCATATTTCCACTGATTATGTTTTCGACGGAAAGGCCAGCCAGCCTTATTCCGAAGAAGATGAAACCAATCCCATTAATGTTTATGGGGCTTCCAAGCTGAAGGGTGAGGAATACATCAGAAATATTCTTCATGATTACTTTATTTTCAGGACCTCCTGGCTTTATTCTGAATTTGGTCACAATTTCTTCAGGACCATTCTTCGAAAAGCTGAGGAAGGCGCCGAACTGAATATCACTACTTCACAAAAAGGCACGCCTACCAATGCCAATGATCTTGCACGGCTGCTGCTGGAAATAATTTCAGAAGAAAGCAACGAATTTGGCTTGTATCACTTCAGCAATCTTGGCGAAGCTACCTGGTTCGATTTTGCGAAATCCATTCTTGAGCTTTCGGGAAAAGAGGAGCAGGTGCAGCTTAATGAGAGCAACAACTACAGGACTGTGGCGGCCCGGCCGGCCTACAGCCTGTTAAATAAAAGCAAAGTAGAAGAAACTTTCCACCAGCCTTTGTTAACTTGGGAAGACAGCCTGCGGCAGCTGATAGAAAGCAGGGTGAAGACAGAATAATCTTTTCAAAAATATCTGACTAAATATGGCAAAAAGAGTACTGATTACGGGAGCCGCTGGTTTTCTCGCCTCCCATTTGTGCGATCGGTTTTTAGATGAAGGCTTTGAGGTGATTGGGATGGATAATCTCATCACAGGAAATATCAAAAATATTGAACACCTGTTCAAACATAAGAATTTCGAATTCTACCACCACGACGTCAGTACCTTTGTTCATGTGCCGGGAAAACTGGATTATATTCTCCATTTTGCCTCGCCGGCAAGCCCTATTGATTACCTGAAGATCCCGATTCAGACCATGAAGGTCGGGTCTCTGGGAACGCTTCATTTACTGGGCCTTGCCAAGGAAAAAAACGCGCGTATCCTCATTGCTTCCACTTCTGAAGTGTATGGCGATCCGCTGGTGCATCCTCAAAATGAAGATTATTACGGCAATGTGAATACCATAGGGCCACGCGGGGTCTATGATGAAGCCAAGCGTTTCCAGGAATCGATCACCATGGCCTACCACCGTTTCCACGGCCTTGAAACCAGGATCGCCCGGATTTTTAATACTTACGGGCCACGAATGCGGTTGAATGACGGGAGAGTAATTCCTGCTTTTATTGGTCAGGCGTTGCGCGGGGAAGACCTCACCGTTTTTGGCGATGGCTCTCAAACCCGTTCTTTTTGTTATGTCGATGATCAGGTGGAAGGAATTTACCGACTTTTGCTTAGCGATTACAGCAATCCTGTGAATATTGGGAATCCCGACGAGATCACGATCAAGGATTTTGCCGAGGAGGTCATCAACCTTACCGGAACCGATCAAAAGATCATTTACAAGGAATTGCCCAAGGATGATCCCCTTAAGCGCCAGCCAGACATTAGCCGGGCGAAAGCCATTCTCAACTGGGAGCCACAGGTTTCCAGGAGCGAAGGCATGAAACTCACCTACGAATATTTTAAAGGCCTCACCCGCGAAGAACTGGAAAAAAGCGAACACCGCGATTTTTCAGAGCACAACCGGAGGTAAAGATCTGCTATGACGAATTCGGCCCTGGTTTCTGTGATTATGCCTGCGTATAACGCTGCTCAATTCATTGAGGCCGCGGTGAAGTCGGTGCGGGATCAAAATTACACAAATTGGGAACTCATCGTGATTGACGATGCTTCTACCGATGGAACCCGTAAAATACTTCAGAAACTGTCCAACCAGGAGTCAAGGCTCCGGCTTATCACCAATGAGACGAACAAAGGGCCCGGAATTTCGCGAAATAAGGGAATTGCAGCAGCTCAGGGCGATTTTATAGCTTTCCTGGATGCCGATGACCTCTGGAAACCTCAAAAGCTGGAAAATCAGCTTAAATTCATGCGTGAAAATGATGTGGATGTTTCTTACAGCAGTTACGAAAGAATAGACGAAAACGGCGAAAGAAGAAAGGAAGTGGTCGAAGCCCTGCCTTTTCTGAAATATGAGAAGCTTTTGAAGTCGAATTACGTAGGGAATCTCACCGGCATTTATAATTGTAAAAAGCTAGGTAAAATATATGGCCCCGAGGTCAAAAAGAGGCAGGACTGGGGGCTTTGGCTAAATGCCGTCAAAAAAGCAGACACAGCGAGAAGTATCAAGGCACCTTTGGCGTTGTACCGGCTTCGGAAAAGTTCCATTTCCGGAAACAAACTGGAGATGCTTAAATACAACTTCAACATTTACCACAAGGTGTTAGGCTTCAGTTTTCTGAAAAGCCTGAAGTGGCTGTTCATATTTCTTCGGGAACATTTCTTTATTAAGCGTAAACAGCTCAAAAAGCTACAGCATTGAAGTGAACTGTTTTAGTTTGCCGCTTTTGGACCTTTTCAGGCTTTGTTTTCGCTCAAAATCGACTTTGAGGTTCTTACCCACGTAGGTTTGTATCGCGTTCAGGATCTTGTGAATCTGGATTGCTGAAAATTCCTCTTCACTCACATATTCAATCCTGAAATGATCAAGTCCCGTCTGCACGATCACAAATTCCTTGATATTGCCGTTATCTTCGATGATGGTCTTGGTGACGTAGTAAAACGTAAGGCCGGGCACCACCTTTCCATCTGCTAAGCGGGCGATGTCGTTGGTGCGACCAATCAGTTTTTTCAGAATTGGGTGTTTTGGGCTGCCTTCTTCTGAAAGGATGCCCCAGTCCCCAATATCATAGCGAATCATTGGGTGGGCCTTGTTGTAAAAAGAGGTGATCACCACGCGACCTTCGGTTCCTAAGGGAACAGGTTGATTTTGTTCATCCAGAATTTCAATAAAGAGGTCTTCGGAATTAACCATCCACTGGTGGTTTTCATCTTCAAAAGCGATGAGGCCCACTTCGCTTGCCCCGTATTCATTTACAACTGGTACTCCAAAGGCGCTCTCGATAAGTCTTTTGTCTTCCTCGAAAAGCCTTTCAGAAGTCACAATGCACAACCTGAGGCTGGGACAAATTTCCCTTAGCTGAAGGTCTTTTTCCTGAAGAAATTTGGCAAAAAGAAGAATAGCACTGGTATAGCCGTTAATGTAGTGGAATTTGTTTTTTCTGAAGCGATTCAGGAATTTTTCGAGTTTCCGGTCGCTCAGGTCAAAAATGCTAAACCTTCTGCGAAGGCTGATGCGGTCTTTTACCCGCTCCTGAAGATTTCCGTAGAAATCGAGAGGAATTCCGTAGAATCTCGCCTGTAGGGAACTGTTGAGGTCAATGCCATGCCATTTGTACCGGTCGTTGAAGCCGGCCCAGCTCAAGGCATGGCAAAAGCGGTCTTTGGCAAAAATAAAAGGCTGGCCGCTGCTGCCCGAAGTTTTTCCAACATAGATTTTATGCCTGCTGAAATCTTTGCTCAGACGTTTCTTCAGCGGCTGCTGCAGATCGGCTTTACTCATCACCGGGACATCTTCCCACTTCTGATAGGTAGAATTTCCGAAGAAACCTTTATAAAAAGGATTGTTTTGAAGGTGATATTTTACGATCTCAGCTCGCTGCTTTACGATATAGTGACAAAAATCCTCCTCCGGGATCGCCTGAATTTCATGTAAGAAATCCTGCGCCCTGTTGATGGGAAATCTGTTTAATAATAATGAAAGCTTAAACCAGTCCAAGGTTGAAATTTCTTTTTTGTACGAAATAGTTGGTGCTTCAATTTACAAACAATTATTTTTGGCACAACAACTAAAAACAATTCCCGATGAAAATTTTAATACTCGGTTCCGGCGGACGCGAACATACCTTTGCCTATAAGGTTTCCCAAAGCGAAAATTGCAGTGGGCTTTTTGTGGCTCCCGGCAATGCAGGAACCGCTGAGATCGCTGAAAATGTGGATTTAAAAGTCACCGATTTTGAAGGTATTAAAGATTTCGTGCTGGAAAAAAACATCGGGATGCTCATCGTAGGACCCGAAGATCCGCTGGTAGAAGGAATTGTGGATTTTTTCGCGCAGGATGAAAAACTAAAGGAAGTGAAAGTGATAGGTCCTTCAAAACGCGGCGCCCTGCTGGAAGGAAGCAAAGAGCGTGCAAAAGAGTTTATGGCGATGCACAATATTCCTACTGCAGCCTATGAAAGTTTTACCGAAGAAAGCCTGCATGCCGGAAAGGAATTTCTTAAAACCCTGAAACCACCATACGTACTGAAGGCCGACGGCCTCGCCGCCGGAAAAGGAGTTCTTATTCTGAACGACCTGCAGGAGGCTGAAACGGAACTCGAAAATATGCTTGCCGGAAAAAAATTTGGCGCAGCGAGTGCCAAGGTGGTGATCGAAGAATTTCTCGATGGGATCGAACTCAGCGTTTTTGTGCTTACTGATGGAAAAAATTACAAGATCCTGCCAACAGCCAAGGACTACAAAAGAATAGGGGAGGGCGATACCGGTCTTAACACAGGTGGTATGGGCGCAGTTTCGCCGGTTCCTTTTGCTGATGAAGATTTCATGCGGAAGGTGGATGAGCGAATCGTGAAGCCCACGGTAGAAGGATTAAATTCAGAAGAAATCGATTATAAAGGATTTATTTTCATTGGTCTTATCAAAGTGGGCGATGAACCTTTTGTGATCGAATACAACGTGCGGATGGGCGACCCCGAAACCGAGGTGGTCCTTCCGAGGATAAAAACCGATCTGGTAGAGCTTCTGGAGAAAACTTTTGACGGTGACCTGGAAAAAATAGAACTGGAAATAGAAGAACGCGCAGCTACTACGGTGATGTTGGTTTCAGGAGGATATCCTGAAGCTTACGAGAAGGGAAAGGAGATCAGCGGACTTGAAAATGTGGAAGATTCCCTTCTTTTTCATGCCGGTACAAAAACTGCCGACGGAAAAGTGGTAACCAATGGCGGACGCGTGCTGGCCATTACCTCCTTCGGGGAAGATTACAAACAGGCACTAAAAAAATCTTACCAAAATGCAGAAAAGCTGCAGTTCGATAAGATGTATTTTAGAAAGGATATAGGTTTTGACCTATCCTAAGAAAGGGGAATGCTCGTCGTATGGACGGTCTTCCTTTCCGAATTTCTTAAGCTGTCTTAGCCAATAGATGAAAGCGGAAATTCCCACTAATAAAAAGATCCAGTTCACCATATTGGCAGCCAACCAGGATTCTAATTGCAGTTCGCGCAGAAGATCTAAAGGAACAAATAGTATATCTTCAAAGATATAGGCAATAAAATAGAAAAACTCCGTCATCATAATGTTTGTTTTAATAATGCAAAAGTATAAAAAACCGCAATGCTAACAAGCTTTTTTGGAAAATCAAAGCCCTTAAACCTAATTGTGGTGATTCTTTTCATGACTGCTTTTTTTGTTGCGGCAAATTTTCATGAGGGATTTGAGGAGGTCAGTCTTACAGGTTTTTTCGGAATTCTGGGAGTTCTTCTGGTTTTCGTGCTGAGTATTTTGGTGCTCAATTTCATTGCCAGGAAGAATGACCTCACAAAAAGAAGTGCGTATAAAATTCTCTTTTTTGCCGTTTTTTCCTGCTCTTTTGTAGCTCTTCTGAAGAACCAACAGGCGATTTTGGCCAATCTTTTCCTTCTTTTTGCCCTGAGACGAATTGTTAGCCTGCGCTCTCATAAATTTATGCAGAGAAAGATCTTTGATGCTACTTTCTGGATCTGTATTGCTTCTCTGTTTTACTTTTGGGCAATTTTATTCGTAATTGTGGTTTATGCCGGCATCATGGCCTATGCCGCCAGGCTTAAAAACTGGCTGATCCCGCCGGTCGCTTTTCTGTGCGTAGCGGCCATCACCACTTCTTTTCATATCATCGCGTATGATGCTTTTTATACTCTTCCGCAGTGGTTCCAGGCCAGCAATTTTGATTTCAGCCTTTACAGGGAGCCGCAGATATTGGTGCCGCTAAGTATTATTCTTGCTTTGCTGCTGTGGACGCTGCTTTATTACGCGTCCATCATTCAGAAAGCCAGCGTAACACAAAGGCCTTTGCTCCATTTGATTCTGCTCAGCCTTTTTACCAATATTACCATCGCTGTATTTTCACCACACAAGGATGGCAGCGAGCTCATCTTTTTCTTTGTGCCCTTAAGTATCATTGCTTCCAACTATTTTGACAGCAAAAGGGATAAGATCTTCAGGGAAGTTCTGCTGGTGATCCTCATCCTGATGCCCTTTGCAATACCCTTCATTTTTTAAGAATTTCAGCAAGGAAGACAGCAATGGTGTCCTATCAGGATACTATTACAAAATATGATACCTTTGTAGCCGGAAAAACGGTACCGCAGAAGTCCTTTTTTCCGCAGATTTTATAATAATTATTCAGAAAAAAACAGAATATGTTTTCAGATAAAGCCAACCAGATTTTTCAGGAAGTTATAGTTAAATACCACGAAAAGGACTCGGTCGATCAGCCCTTTGAAAATCCTTACGATAAAAATACTCAGCTGCTCGAGCATTTGCTTTACCGCAAATGTTGGATCGATACGGTGCAATGGCATTACGAAGATATCATCAGGGACAAGAATATTGACCCTGTAGCTGCGCTGAAACTCAAGCGCCAGATCGATGCTTCCAACCAGGACCGTACCGATATGGTAGAATACATCGACAGCTATTTCCTCGAAAAATATAAAGATGTGACCCCTAAGGAAGATGCAACGATCAATTCCGAAAGTCCTGCCTGGGCGATAGACAGGCTGTCAATTCTTGCACTTAAGATCTATCATATGGATGAAGAGGTGCAGCGTGACGACGCCAGCCAGGAGCACAAGATGAAATGTAAGGCAAAACTGGATGTGCTGCTGGAACAGCGCGTAGATCTTTCTACCGCTATCAATCAGCTGCTGAATGACATTGAGAATGGCGAAAAATACATGAAGGTGTACAAGCAGATGAAAATGTACAACGATGACGAGCTGAATCCCGTATTGCGAGGTCAGAAGTAGTCAGATTTTCCAGGGAATTTCTTCGGAAAAGGATATGAAATATGAGTGATAAAACTTCTAGATCGGAAAAGCCCGCGGAGACAGCAAAATCTCCGGGTCATATCCTGGTGGTCCGTTTCTCGGCCATGGGCGACGTGGCTATGGTAGTGCCGGTGCTAAGGCAGGTAGTAAAGACCTATCCCGGGTTGAAGATCACGGTGCTGACCAGAAGTTTTTTTACGCCTCTTTTTAAAGGAATTGAAAATGTATCGGTCTATCCCGCCGATCTCAAAGGAGTTCATAATGGCGTGAGGGGGCTGGCGCGTCTTGGAAAAGAACTGAGGAACCTGGAGCTAGATGCTGTGGCAGACCTGCATGATGTGATTCGCAGCAATGTGCTAAAGACGATCTTCTATTTCTACGGAATTCCGGTGAAGCAGATCGACAAAGGCCGAAGCGAGAAAAAAGCACTTACCCGTCCTGACAGAAAAGGTTTTTAAACCCCTAAAAACTACCCATCAGCGCTATGCTGATGTTTTTGAGCAGCTTGGCTATCCCATAGAGCTTGACGACGTGTCTTTTCCTGCAAAACAGGAGATCTCTAAAGAAGTGAGGGAAATATTGGGAAAAGCACCTCAAAAGTGGCTGGGTATTGCCCCATTCGCCCAGCATTCTTCAAAAATGTATCCGCTGGATTTGATGGAGGAACTGCTTCAGAAGCTACAGAAAGAATTAAATCTGAAAATACTGCTATTTGGAGGCGGTAAAGCCGAAAAGGAAGTCCTTGAGCATTGGGAACAAACTTTTCCCGATACGCTTTGTGTGGCGGGAAAAATGTCTTTTGAAGAGGAACTCGGGGTGATCTCCAATCTTGACGCGATGCTCTCTATGGATAGCGGGAATGCACATCTTGCCGCCCTGTATGGCATTCCGGTGGTGACGTTGTGGGGAGTGACTCATCCCCATGCCGGTTTTAAGGCTTTTAAGCAGCCATTGGAAAACTGCCTGTTGCCCGATCTTCAAAAATACGATCAGATCCCTACTTCTATCTACGGAAATAAATACCCGGAAGGCTATGAGGAAGTGATGCGAAGTATTCCTCCGGAAAGAGTTTTTGAAAGAATTCAGGAGATTCTGGAATAAAAAGAGCCTGAAAAAGACCAATTTCGCCCAAACAGTCTCAAAAGCTTACTTACTTCACTCCTGAACAGGAAATCAATCGGTTAGATTCTGAAATGATCTCCGATAGCTATCGGAACAGAATAGTTATTGAGAAATTTCCGGCCAATCTTAGAATAAAAAAAGGCTGTCTGAAAAGCCTATAAAACATCATCCTGAACCTGGCTGCCGACAGGCAGGTTTATTTCAGGATCTTAATTAATTGAAAATCAAAATTAGTAAGAAGCTGAAACAAGTTCAGCTTGACGAACTAAGAACTTTTTAGACGGCCTCTTTTTCTATAGATTCTATTATTCTTATACGTCGTCGTAATCAACTTTCAGCTTTGGCGTGGTAGGATGCGCCTGGCAGGTAAGGATCAAACCTTCCTCGATTTCCTCTTCGGTAAGGATCTGGTTCTTTTTCATTTCGGCCTTCCCTTCCACGATGCGGGCAATACAACTGCTGCAAATTCCGCCCTGGCAGGAATAAGGTACGTCCAGATCGTGTTCCAGCGCCGCGTCCAGCACAGATCCAGATTGTTCCATAGTAAAGGTGGTTTCCTCGTCGTCTACCATGATGGTGAGTTCGGTCTGGCCTTCGAGATCTGCCTGCACTTCGCCTGAATCATCTGTCGTAAAAAGTTCAAAGTAGATCTTATCCTGAGAAACCCCGTTTTCTTTCAGAACTTCGGTCACATGATTGATCATTTCTTCGGGTCCGCACAGATAAAAAGCGGTGAAAGGATGATCTTTAAATTTATTCTTCACCACATAATTAACTGTGCTGGTCTCGATCCTTCCAAAATGGGCATTTTCCTCGCGGGTGCGGCTGTAAATGAATTCGATAAAAAGCCGGTTGGCATATTCGGCCTGCAATTCCAGCAATTCCTTAAAAAAGATCGTGTCTTCGGGAGATTTATTACCATAGGTGAGCACAAACCTGCTGTGAGGCTCGTCGCGCAGTACGGTCTTTATGATAGAAAGAACCGGAGTAATTCCGCTTCCCGCAGCAAAAGCCGCGTAATTTTGTGGTTTGTCCCCGGGAGTTAAAGTGAATTTTCCTTCCGGCGGATGTACATCAAGACTATCCCCGGCCTTTAGCTGATTATTAGCAAGGACCGAAAATTTACCACCTTCAACTTCCTTCACCGTTACCTTGAATTCATCGCTGTTTGGCGCAGAACATAGCGAATAGGCGCGCCTTACTTCTGCTCCGTCCACAGAGGTTTTCAGGGTAACGTATTGACCCGCTTTAAAGCTGAATTCCTCCTTCAGATCTTCAGGGACCACAAAGGACAAACTTACAGCCTGGGGTGTTTCACGAATAACTTCTTTTATTTTTAGGGGATAAAATGTGCTCATCAAAAATTCTTTGTGTGCAAAAATACAAAGTACGGACCTTTTTTTACAGAATTATACTGAAATCTAATACCTAAGTAATTTAGGTATGCAAAATTTTCCTAATTTTGAGGAAAGCATAACACATGTCCGATTCAAAACTCTTCAAGGGAAGCTTAGCTACCGTGATCCTCAAACTGCTGGAAGACGGAGGGAAAATGTATGGGTATGAAATTACCCAGAAAGTGAAAGCGCTTTCTAAGGGTAAGTTTAATATCACTGAAGGAGCGCTGTATCCTGCTTTACATAAACTGGAAGGGGATGGGCTTTTAGAGGTCGAAGTTATGAAGGTAGATAACCGCATGAGGAAATATTACAGGCTCACAAAAAAGGGCAATAAAGAAACTGCTAAAAAGCTGGCAGAACTTGAAGAATTTCTTCAGGCCCTCACCGGTATTATTAATATTGACCTTAAAATAGGTTAAGTCAGGAATCAGGAGATGCGCAAGATCACAGCAGAAGAATCCCGCCGTTTGTTTCAGTTTACCGAGCGCCATTATGTAGAACATCGGGATGTACAAATGGAACTTGTAGATCATTTAGCCAACGCGATCGAGGCCAGGTGGCTGGAAGAGCCCGAAGCAGCATTTGAAAAGCTGCTTAAGGAGGAATTCCGGAAATTCGGTGTCTTCGGATTTATGGAAATCGTAGAGCAGAGGCAGAAAATTATGGAGAAAATCTACCTTAAAATGATCTGGAGACATTCTCTGCAATTACTTCTTGAGCCACTGTTCCTGATAGCGGCAGCAGTTATTTTTACCATCGCCCGAATAGCCCTTCAAAGTCATTCCGGAGAAACCATATTGATGGCAGTTATTATCGCAGAATTTTTCTGTCTTGCCTTGTTGGCCGGTCTGCGAAAAAGGAACTTCAGAAAGAAAATGAAGAAGAAGGAGCGAAAACCTTACCTGCTGGATGACCTTATTTCCACGACAGGGCAGGTGAACCTGTTTCTTCCCCTGGGTATTAATTTTATAAACCTTTTGTACCTTTCTGATATCAATTTTGCTGAAAATTTCTGGCTTTCCAATCTGCTGGCCCTGATCGTGGCCTTTCAGTTCCTGCTTTCATACATCATTTATTTTCGATTACCAGGGATGAAGAATAAGATCCTGAAAGCCACTTATCCTCAACTAAGACTGGATTGATGTGTAACATTTCAGGTTTTAAGCCACTAATCAATTGTTAAAGCGAAAAAATATGGTAAAACATTTTATTGGCCTGGAATGGAAGGCTTTCGTAAGATCGGCAAGTTTTGGCAAGAGCCTGGGCCTGCGGATTCTGCTAATCTTTCTCGCGCTCTATTTCTCTGTGGCTTTCCTCGCTTTGGGAGTTGGGCTTTATCCTTTGCTGAAGGAGATGGCGCCCGAAAAGGATCCGCTGCAGATGGTAAACCGATTTTTCCTGCTTTGGCTGGTCTTTGAGCTCGTGCTGAGGTTTCTCCTGCAAACCCTGCCGGTGATGGACATCAAACCGCTTATGATCCTTCCGGTCAAAAAATCGAAGGTGGTGAATTACGTCCTGGGAAAATCGCTGCTGTCATTCTACAACCTTCTGCCGATACTGATCTTTGTCCCCTTTGCCGTATTCAACGTTTACAAACAGGCCCACACCCCGGTTGAAATGCTGGCCTGGGCTGTGAGTATTATTTCTCTGAGCCTTTGTGTGAACTACGGGAATTTCATTATCAAGAAGAAATTCACCGAAAATCTCAAAGCTCTTATTCCGTTAGTGGCGGTAATAGTGATCCTGGCAGTTCTTGATTACCTGGAGATTTTCCAGATCGGGGAGTGGTTTGGATATGGTCTTGACATGATCGTACAAATACCTTACCTCGTGCTTCTGCCATTGCTGGCACTCTTTGCGCTCTATTTCTGGAATAAGGTTCATCTTGAAAAACGCTTCTACCTCGATTCCGGCTTGAAAGGCAAAAAACAGACGGCACAAACCCAGGATTTTGGCTGGACGCGAAGATTCGGAAGCATTGCGCCATTCCTTCAGCAGGATCTGAAACTCATTTGGAGGAACAAAAGGCCCCGCACCACGGTCTTTATTTCTTTTATCTTCCTGGCCTATGGTCTTTTGATCTATAATAATGAAGGATACAGCAATATGCCGGTGATGTTCATTTTTGCCGGAATTTTTATCACCGGAATTTTTATGATCAATTTCGGGCAATTCATTCCGGCCTGGGATGCCTCTTACTATCCAATGATCATGGCTCAGAACATTCCTATGAGGCAATACCTCGCTTCCAAAGCCGGGTTGATGAGCTTTAGCGTGGTGGTATTGACTATTCTTTCTACTCCTTATTTATATTATGGTTGGCATATTTTGATGGTGAACCTGGTGTGCGCCGTTTATAATCTCGGGGTGAATATACCTCTGCTGCTTTATGCCGGCTCCTTTAACAAGAAACGCATTGATCTCGATAAAAGTCCGTTTATGAATTACCAGGGAACAGGTGCGGCGCAGTGGCTGGTGGCCTTGCCCCTCATTCTTGTGCCCTCTCTTCTTTTCTACGGAATGTTTAAACTGATTAGTTTTGAGGCGGCACTGATTCTTCTCGGAACACTGGGATTTATTGGGCTGCTTCTTAGGAGCAATCTGCTGAATATTATTGCAGCGGCCTACCAGAAGAGAAAATACGAAATGATCCAGGGCTTTAAACAGACCGGTGAATAACAAATTTCAACTATGATAACAGCAACAAATCTTACAAAAGTTTATAGCGGAAACACCGTTTTGGATGTTGAACATCTGGACATTCCTACCGGTCAAAGTTTTGGTTTGGTCGGAAACAACGGCGCCGGAAAAACCACTTTTTTCAGCCTTTTGCTCGACCTGATCCAGCCAACTACCGGGAATATTTTTAATGCGGAAATTACCGTGAGCCAGAGTGAAGAATGGAAACCTTTTACTTCTTCTTTTATAGATGAAAGTTTTCTTATAGGCTACCTTACGCCTGAAGAATACTTCTACTTTGTAGGAGAACTTCGAAACCGCAACAAGGCTGATATTGATGCCTTCCTGGAGAAATTCGGCGATTTTTTCAATGGAGAGATCCTGGGAAAGAGAAAATACCTGAGAGATCTTTCCAAAGGAAATCAGAAAAAAGCAGGCATCATTGCTGCGCTTATAGGAGACCCGAAAGTAGTGATCCTCGATGAGCCTTTTGCCAACCTCGATCCCACTACACAGATAAGGCTGAAAAAGATCCTTCGTGATATTTCCAAAACCACCGATACCACGGTGCTTATTTCCAGCCATGATCTTATTCATGTTACCGAGGTATGCGAACGTATCGTGGTGCTCGATAAGGGATTGATCGTAAAAGATCTGAAAACTTCAGGAGCTACCCTTAAAGAGCTCGAAGAGTATTTCTCGCGGGAACTGATGCAATCGTAATAGCCTTCTTCCTGAAAACCCGCCAATTCGGGGGCTGTATTTCTAAAAAGAAGCTTATTTTTACACACTAAAATAGCTCTTCAGGAGTTATTATGCTATTAAGAACCGGTTGATTTTGAACAGATTTACGAGACTTTCTTTCCTGCTGCTCATCGCACTCGGCATCCTAAGCTGCTCGCGAAAAAAGAATACTTTCATTAATCGCAAATGGCATGCTATGACCACCGAGTACAATACCTTGTACAACGGGAATCTTGCTTTAGAGCAGGGTAGGGAAGAGCTTCGGACAAATTATGCCGACAATTTCTGGGATGTGCTGCCGGTAGAGCGTATGGCGATAGACGAGAATATCACCCTTCCCGACAGCATCAGGAATAAGAATTTCGGCATAGCCGAAGAGAAAGCGGTAAAGGCCATTCAGCGGCATTCCATGCTCATTGAAGGCAAAGAGCGAAATCCGCAGATCGATGAGGCTTATCTTTTGCTAGGGAAAGCCCGTTACTTCGATCAACGTTTTGTGCCTGCCCTGGATGCTTTCAACTACATTCTGCATAAATATCCCGCGAGCGAAAATATCAACACGGCGAAAGTCTGGAGAGAAAAGACCAATATCAGGCTGGAGAATGAACAGCTTGCCGTGGAGAATCTGAAGGAGATCATCAATTCTGAACATATTGATGAACAAAATCTGGCCGATGCCAATGCCGCCATTGCCCAGGCTTACATCAATCTTCAGCAGCCCGATTCCGCTCTCGTACCGCTACAGACCGCCGCGGAATATACTGATAAAGATGAAGAAAAAGGACGCTATTATTACATTGCAGGGCAGCTTTACAACAGGCTCAATCGCCCCGCCGAAGCCAATCAGGCCTTTGATGAGGTCATAGAGCTAAACCGCAAGTCTCCTCGTATTTACATGGTGAATGCCTATGTGCAAAAGGCGCGTAACCTTAGTTATGAAGGCGGAAATACGGTTCAATTAAGGGAAATGCTGAAGGATCTTTCCGAAGATCGTGAAAACCGGCCGTTTTTGGATAAAATCTATTTCCAGACGGGCGAATTTTACCGCAGCCTCGATTCGACCAAACTTGCTGTTGAATATTACAACAAATCCTTGCGCGAACCGTCGAGTGATAAATACCTGAAATCTATAGATTACGAGATCCTTGCCGATATCAACTTTGACCAGGCCAAATATCGGGTGGCAAGCAAATATTACGACAGTACCCTGGTAAATATGTCGCCAAACCTCAGGGAATTCCACAGTATTAAGAAAAAAAGGGAGAATCTTGATGAGGTGATTCTTTATCGTGAGATAGCCGACAAAAATGATAGTATCCTGAAATTGGCCAATATGACCGGGGAAGACAGGATTGCTTATTTTACCAAATATACCAATACGCTTAAGGAAGACTTTCAGAAACAAATAGAAGAGGGTAACCGAAAGCTGGCACTTGCCCAGAATGCCGGGCCGGCCATTCCTTTGGGCGAAACCAGTGCCAGCGGGTCAAATTCCTTCTATTTCTATAATCCTTCCAGGGTGACCAACGGATTGCGCCAGTTTTTTATCACCTGGGGCAATAGAAAACTGGGCGACAACTGGAGGTGGAACGATAATCAAATGAATACCGGAGTTGCGGCAAACACTTCCGAAGTAACAGAAGTGAATTTCGAGAATGATCCGCGATTTGACCCGATGACCTACGTGAGCCAGATTCCTACAGAGAATATGGTGCTTGACAGCCTGAAAAGGGAAAGGAATTCGGCTTATTACCAGCTGGGGCTTATCTATAAGGAGAAATTCGGCGAATATCGAATGGCTGCGGAACGCCTGGAAGCGTTGCTTGCCAATTCCCCGGAAGAAAGGTTGGTGCTTCCTGCCAAATATCAGCTTTATGAGACCTATGGAAAGCTGCATGAGCCTCAGAAACAAGAGCAGATGAGGGCCGATATTCTGCAAAATTATTCCGATTCCCGGTATGCTGCGTACATCAGGGATCCGCAGAGTCGTGCGACCGAAGCAGACTCGCCCGAAACGGAATATGCGGGCGTTTATAAAAAATTTGAAGCTCAAAAGTATGAGGAGGTGATTTCTGAAAGCAACCAGTATATTTCCCGATACACGGGGGATGAGATTGTGCCGAAATTCGAGCTTTTAAAGGCCATGGCTGCCGGTCGTCTTTATGGAGTTGACGCCTACAAATCGGCTTTGAACCAGGTGGCGCTAACCTATCCGCAATCTGAAGAGGGCAAGAAGGCGCAGGATATTCTCAATCGCGCCATTCCGCAGTTGATGAATTTACAGTTCAGCAAAGACAGCACAGCCGGAAATTTCAAGCTTATCTACCGCTTTGAGAAAGAGGATCGGGAGGAGGCGGAACAACTGAAGGCCACCATTGAAAAAGCTATTTCTGACCTTGATTACAGACCGTTCTCTGTTTCTGTTGATGTTTATAATCCTGAAGAAATCTTTGTGGTGGTTCATGGGTTGCCAGACGGTATGTCGGCTCAGGGCTTCTCGGAGTTGCTCCAGATAAATAAAGATTACCAGGTGACTAAAACAGGTATCCCGGTTTCGGCAGATAATTACAGGGTTATTCAGATCAGGAAAAATTTAGATGTTTATCTTAGCTCCACAGAAGCTCCCTGATTTTTGTAAAAGAATTCATACAAATTCAGGCGGTAAAGCTCCAATTTAGAGATTTCTGAAAAAAACCAGGTATGAAAGAAGACGAGAATAAAAAGAACAGTCCGCTTAAGAATTGGGCCAAGCTCTCGGGTATTGCCATTCAAATGGGTGCGACCATTTTTGTTTGTGCCTGGATCGGGAAGAAACTGGATGAAAAATATCCGTCGGGCAAGAACTGGTTCACCATCGGATTTGTGCTTTTCGGGGTCTTTGCCTCCATTTACCTTGTGATCAAACAATTGAACGACCTCAATAAATAGCTTTTTTCCGCGATGCTCCAAAAACTTTCCTTTGTTTTCCTGGCGCTCAGCGTTCCGCTGGGGCTCACTTATCTTCTGCATTCACAGCTTCTGGGAAGCGATTTATCTGGAAACGAATATCAACTGCTAAAGTTCAGTTATATCTTCAATTTCGCATTTTCTTACCTGCTCCTCTCCAATTTTATCATTTTCCAAAAAAAGCTCCTGGGATTCATCGGATTCATATTTTTAGGCAGTGGAGTTATGAAATTTGGCCTCTTTTTCTTCCTTGCAAGATCTTCAAATTATGAATTGGGCCGGTCAGACTTTCTGCTTTTTTTCGTCCCCTTTGTGATTTGCCTGTTTGTTGAAATCTTTTACATCACCCGGGTTTTGAACCGCGCTAACTTCAATAAAAACAATTGATTAAACGGATTTTGACGGCTTTCAACTAATTAATTATTTTATAGGATAAGTTTTTATATAATTGATTACATTTGCACCGAAATTTAGAGATCGAAACTTTAGCTAAAAATGCGAAATAAACACATTTTCAGAATTTTTCTCGGTTGCCTTTTTGTGCTGTTTTCAGTCGGGCTTCATGCTCAGGAGCATGAATCTCATGAAGAAAGTGAAGTGCATGGGAAAGTAGATACTAAGGAGGAGATAAAGGAATTTATTGGGCATCACCTCAAAGATTCCCACTATTTCAACCTTTTTGCCGATGCTGAAGCCGGGGAGCACTACGGAATCCCACTTCCGGTGATCATCTGGGATGGTGGTTTGAAAGTTTTTTCGGCTGCAAGGTTCGAAAATGGAGAAGAACTCGCTGAGGTAGACGGTACTTATTACCGTCTTTACCATACCAAGATATACAAAACAGATGCTGAAGGGCATATTGAATACGGGGAGAGGGGTTTTCCTTCAAATGACAGGCCGCTGGATTTTTCCATTACCAGGAATGTTGTAGCCATGCTTCTTGTAGCCGTGCTTCTGTTTGTGCTTTTTTGGCTTTTAGGAAAGAATTATACCAAGAGCGAAGTGCCACGCGGGTCGGGAAGATTTCTTGAGCCTTTGGTGGTATATGTGAGAGATGATATTGCAAAACCGAATATCGGTCCTAAGTATAAGAAGTATATGAGCTTTTTGCTCACAATATTCTTCTTTATCCTGTTTATGAACCTTGTAGGGCTGATGCCTTTTGGGGTAAACGTTACCGGGAATATTGCGGTGACTTTTGGATTGGCTATGATCACTTTCGTGATCGTGCAGTTTAGTGGAAATAAACACTACTGGAAACATATTTTCTGGATGCCGGGGGTGCCGGTACCCATGAAGATCATCCTTATGCCGATAGAGGTGCTGGGGATGTTCACCAAGCCATTTGCGTTGATGATTCGTCTCTTTGCCAATATGACGGCGGGGCACGTGGTGGTGATGAGTTTACTTGGTTTGATCTTTATTTTCCAGAATTGGGTAGCCGGGCCAACATTTTTCGCCTTTACCATTTTCATCTCGTTGATCGAGTTACTGGTTGCCTTCCTTCAGGCTTATATTTTCACTTTGTTAAGTGCGCTTTATATAGGAATGGCGGTAGAAGAACACGTAGACCATCCGGAAGATCACAGCGAAGATCTGCCGGTAGTTTAATAATAAGTTTTAGTAAGTTTAATTTTAAATAGATAGTTATGGAGATCCCACAAATGGTTGGAGCAGGTTTAATTGTGATTGGTGCAGGTATCGGTCTTGGTATGATCGGTGGTCGTGCTATGGACGCTATTGCGCGTCAGCCTGAAGCAACTGGAAAAATCCAAACAGCGATGATTATTATCGCCGCTTTATTGGAAGGTATTGCATTTGCTGCGCTTTTCGCGTCATAAGCAAACCAACATCTAAAAAACCTTGTAACGGTTGGTTGCAAGGTTTTTTTTCAAATTTGAGATTAAGCTAAAAAGTATATCATAAGTACATCATATTATGTGGAAGTTAATTAATGATTTTTCATTTGGGTTATTTTTCTGGCAGGTCGCAATCCTTGTCGTTCTTATTTTATTGCTGAAGAAATTTGCCTGGGGACCAATTCTGAATTCCCTTAACAGCAGGGAAGAAGGGATTAAAGATGCTCTTGAATCTGCGGAAAAGGCAAGAATGGAAATGCAGAACCTGAAATCTGACAATGAGAAACTTTTACAGGAAGCCCGTGCTGAACGTGATGCTATCTTGAAGGAAGCCCGTGAGATGAAGGAGAAGGTGATTGCCGAGGCTTCAGAAGAAGCTCAGCAAAAAGCTGAAAGAATCGTTGCGAGCGCCAAAGAAAGCATTGAGCTTGAGAAACGTTCTGCTATGGCCGAACTGAAGAACCAGGTAGCTAATCTTTCTATCGAAATTGCCGAGAAAGTAGTTCGTAAAGAATTATCAAGTAAAGAAAAACAACACCAGATGATCGATGAGATGCTGGGGGATGTTAAGACTTTAAATTAAGATATAATGAAGGGTACCAGAGCAGCACACCGCTACGCGAAAGCTATTCTTGATCTTGCCAGGGAGAAAAACTCGGCAGAGGAGGTAAGAAATGATATGAATGATATCATCAAGACTATCGCCGGTAGTAAAGATCTTCAGAATATGTTGGCTAGTCCTGTAGTAAAGTCTAACATTAAAAGTCAGGCTCTAAAACAGATCTTTAAAGATACGCATGCCATTACCCAGGGTGCCTTTAGAATCCTGTTGGAGAACAAACGGATCAATATCCTTGACGTGGTTGCGAAACAGTATATCAAGCTGTTCCAGCATTCAAACCACATCCAGGAAGCCGTAGTAACCACAGTGGTTCCTTTGACTGATAGTCTCGAAGCTAAAATTCAGGATAAGGTGAAGGAGCTTACCGGTGCAAATGCAAAGATTAAGAATATACTTGATGAAAGTATTCTTGGAGGATTTGTACTACGGGTTGGCGATTTGCAGTATGATGCAAGTATTTCCAATAATTTGAACGAATTAAAAAGAGAGTTTAAAAACAACGCATACGTCTCAAAAATTTAAAAAACCGTTGCGCCGGGCGCAGCATTTTATCTAAATAATTATGGCAGAAGTAAATCCTGCTGAAGTATCAGCAATATTAAAGCAACAATTATCAGGTTTTGAAGCCGAGGCCTCTTTAGACGAAGTAGGTACCGTACTTACAGTAGGTGACGGTATTGCCAACGTTTATGGACTGGCAAACGCTCAATACGGAGAATTGGTCGAATTTGGAGGCGGCCTTGAAGGGATTGTACTAAACCTGGAAGAAGACAACGTTGGGGTTGTACTTTTAGGACCTTCTAAAGAAATAAAAGAAGGTTCTGTAGTAAAAAGAACTCAGCGTATTGCTTCTATCAATGTTGGAGAAGGAATCGTTGGTCGTGTAGTTGATACACTTGGAAACCCTATTGACGGTAAGGGCGAGATTGAAGGAGAGACTTTTGAAATGCCGCTTGAGCGTAAAGCTCCGGGTGTAATTTACCGTCAGCCGGTAAATGAGCCACTGCAAACCGGGATCAAATCTATCGATGCGATGGTGCCGATTGGACGTGGACAGCGGGAGCTTGTGATTGGTGACCGTCAGACAGGGAAAACCACTGTTTGTATCGATACCATTCTTAACCAGAAAGAATTTTACGATGCCGGCGAACCGGTATATTGTATCTATGTAGCCATTGGTCAGAAAGCTTCTACCGTGGCAGGTATTGCAAAGGTACTAGAAGACAAAGGTGCTTTGGCTTATACTACTATCGTTGCTGCAAACGCGTCAGATCCTGCTCCTATGCAGGTTTATGCTCCTTTTGCAGGTGCTGCGATCGGGGAATACTTCAGAGATACGGGAAGACCAGCTCTTATTGTTTATGATGATTTGTCTAAACAAGCGGTTGCTTACCGTGAGGTATCTCTTTTGCTTCGTCGTCCACCAGGACGTGAGGCGTATCCAGGGGACGTTTTCTTCCTTCACTCAAGATTGCTGGAGCGTTCAGCTAAGGTGATCAATGATGATAATATTGCGAAGAATATGAACGACCTTCCAGACGTGTTGAAAGATAAAGTTAAAGGAGGAGGTTCCTTAACCGCCCTTCCGCTTATCGAAACTCAGGCAGGTGACGTTTCAGCATATATCCCAACCAACGTAATTTCGATTACTGATGGTCAGATCTTCCTTACTTCCGACTTGTTTAACTCCGGGGTTCGTCCTGCGATTAACGTAGGTATTTCGGTATCGCGTGTAGGTGGTTCGGCTCAGATCAAATCAATGAAGAAAGTAGCCGGTACCTTGAAACTTGACCAGGCCCAGTTCCGGGAGCTTGAAGCTTTCTCGAAGTTTGGTTCAGACCTTGATGCCGCAACACTTGGCGTGATCGAGAAAGGTAGAAGAAACGTGGAGATCCTTAAGCAGGGACAAAATGATCCTTACCCGGTAGAAAACCAGATCGCCATCATCTTTGCCGGTTCCAAGAACCTTCTTAGAGAGGTGCCTGTAGATAAGGTAAGAGAATTTGAGAGAGATTATCTTGAGTATCTTGATGCCAAGCATCGCGATGTATTAGATACTTTAAAAGCGGGAAAACTTACAGATGAAGTTACAGATACTTTGACTTCAGCTGCCAAAGAAGTTTCAGCGAAATATAAGGCATAAAATGCCAGTGCTGAGTTAAGAGTTATGAGTTATGAGCAAATTGGAGAACAGCCCGATCAGGATTAAAAGTTTCCAATTTGCTTGTGACATAGTTCTCTTCTCTCGCTCCTTGAAAAAGCAAAAGGAATTTGAGCTGGCTTCCCAGATTTTAAGAAGTGGGACCAGTATTGGAGCTAATGTCAGAGAAGCTCAAAGAGGAGTAAGTACAAAAGATTTCAAAAATAAATTTGGAATTGCATTAAAGGAAGCTGATGAAACCAAATACTGGTTGGAGCTTATTGAGGCAACTTCAAATACAGATTGTAAAATTTTAATTGCTAAGTGTGACGAGTTAATGAGGATCATGGTGTCTATTATTAAGAACTCCTAACTCATAACTTCTAACTCATAACTACAAAGAATGGCAAACTTAAAAGAATTACGCAGCAGGATTACGTCGGTTTCTTCAACCATGCAGATCACCAGTGCCATGAAAATGGTTTCGGCATCTAAGTTGAGCAAGGCGCAGGATGCAATTACAGCTATGCGACCTTATGCTGAAAAACTTACTCAGTTACTGCAGGATCTCAGCGCAACTCTTGACGATGAAAGCGGAAGTAAATTCGCTGAAAATCGTGAAGTGAAGAAAGTTTTGGTTGTGGCGATCTCTTCCAACAAAGGTTTGGCCGGTGCTTTTAACACCAACATCATCAAGGCTGTCAAGCAACTGCAGCAGGATGAATATCAGGGCAAAGACATTGAATTGCTGACCCTGGGGAAAAAGGCCAACGATATCCTATCCAAAACTTTTGACATCTACGGTAACGATAATGACATTTTTGATGATCTTACTTTCGATAAGGTAGCAGTGATCGCCGAAGATCTTATGCAGGCTTTTGTCGACGGAAAATATGATAAGATCGTATTGGTGTATAACCATTTCAAAAACGCCGCTACGCAGATCGTGAAAAAGGAGCAATTCCTTCCCATCGAACAGTTTAACAAAGAAGAAGAGGAAGAAAAGAATGTGCAACTTGATTACATCTTTGAGCCTTCCAAGCTTGCCATAGTAAAAGATCTTATTCCGAAGTCGCTTAAAATGCAGCTATACAAGGCGCTTCGCGATTCATTTGCTTCTGAACATGGCGCGAGAATGACGGCTATGCACAAGGCTACAGAGAACGCGACCGAGCTTAGGGACGATCTTAAACTTTCATACAACAAAGCGCGCCAGGCTTCTATTACCAACGAGATTCTCGAGATTGTAGGTGGTGCCGAGGCTTTAAGCAATTAAATTATTGCCGCCTTCTGTTTAGAAAGCAAGGCAAAACATTAGAAAAAACCCGTAAGGAATGCTTACGGGTTTTTTATTTGGCATGCGCTTTGTTTTTGTACCTTTAAACAACTAAGCTTTTTAATTATGAAGAACCTGTATTTACTTTTTAGCGGCATTTTGATCTTCAGCCTTGTTACGGGCTGCGGAAGTAACAAAGAACTTCAGGAACGCGCTCCTGCACAGTTTCAGCAGGTGTATTACCAGAATACTGAAGACGGACTGAAACTTTTTATTCCGGTTGCAGCCATTCAGGATAATCGCGTAGAGCTGAAAAGCGTTTACTTCAGAGGAATGAAATCAGATCTAAACCAGGATGAAAATAGACAGAGCCTTTATGTGGCCAATTTCAGCATGGGCGGTTCAGATTATAATATGAGCGAAAAGCCTGAAGATGAATACGGCAATAAGGCTCCTCAGAAACCCGAGAAAGCCCCTGCTAAAATTGACGATGACGAAGCGATTCTGGTTTTTTCTCAAAATGATCAAATCAAATACTACAAGCTAACAGGAATTATGGAAAAGGATTAAGGCTAAAACTTTTATAATTCTGATTTATTCAGATATTTGTAATAAACCTATCCACTCCTGTTGAGTACCTTTAAGAAACTCTTTCAGCAAACATTTATTTATGGACTGGCAACTGTGCTACCAAGGATGCTCAGTTTCTTACTGGTTCCATTATACACCAAAGTTTTACCTACCGAAGAGTATGGTGAGATTTCGGTGATCTTTGCTTATTTCGTTCTGTTCAATGTGGTTCTGGCCTATGGAATGGAGACCGCATTTTTCAGGTTTTATAACAAAAAGGAGAATAAAACAGATGTGCTAAGCACCTCAGGCTGGTCCCTGGTGATTTCATCAGTTTTATTTTTTGTGATAGCTTTCTTTACTAAAGATTTTATAGCGGCTATTACCGGTATACCATTAAAGTATATACAGCTGGCGATCTGGATCTTATTGCTGGATGCATTGGTTATTATTCCTTTCGCCTGGCTCAGGGCTTCAGAGAAACCCATGCGATATGCTATAATCAAGATCATAAACGTAGCTGTTAACCTTGGACTAAACGTTTTTTTTCTATTATACCTGGAAGACCTTGCCAAAACAAGTAAGCTATTTCAAGCTATCTATGTCCCCGATTTTAAGATAAGTTATGTATTCATCTCCAATTTGATAGCCAGCGGGTTGACATTGCTTATGATGTTGCCGTTCTATTTCCGGATACAGTTTAGCTTTAATTCCGCTTTATGGAAGAAAATGATGAAATATGCGTTTCCTGTTCTTATTGCCGGGATTGCATTTTCTGTTAATGAAGTTTTTGACAGGATCATGCTCGATTACCTGTTACCACAGGATATTGCAAGGTCTGAAATTGGAGCATATTCAGCCTGTTATAAACTGGCGTTATTCATGACCTTGTTTGCAACGGCCTTTAGACTGGGGATAGAACCTTTCTTTTTTAGTCACGCCGAATCTAAAAATGCCCAGAAAACCTACGCCCAGATCACCAATTATTTCGTGGTATTTGGCGCTATCATCTTACTGTCGGTAATTGTTTTTGCCGATCTTTTAAAGGTCTTTTTAATTCGGGATGATTCCTATTGGAGAGCGATGGAAATTGTGCCTCTCATATTGCTGGCAAACCTTTTCCTTGGGATTTATCATAACCTTTCGGTTTGGTATAAGATCACCGATAGAACAAAATTCGGCGGATATATCTCTTTGGCGGGAGCGCTTCTCACCATTATTCTGAATGTTATTTTAATACCTGTTATTGGGTATACCGGTTCTGCGATTGCGACTCTTGCTGCATACGGCCTAATGATGGTACTTTCCTTCTATTTTGGCCAAAAGCATTATCCTATTCCCTACAATATGAAAAAAATAGGAGGATATCTTTTCATATCTATCCTGTTCTCTATCCTCTCATTTTATGTTTTCCGCGGAAATTATTTCGTTGGAATCCCGTTATTATTATTATTTATGGGGATAGTCTACTTTTATGAAAAAGATGACCTTCTCAAAATTATACATTCTTAACTCATGGACGTGAAAATTATAAACAAGTCGGCACACAAATTGCCGAATTATGAAACAGATTTTTCAGCAGGAATGGATCTTCGGGCTAACCTGGAAGAACCCGTTACTTTGAAACCATTGGAAAGAGCGATCGTAAAAACCGGACTTTTTATAGAGTTACCTTTAGGCTTTGAAGCCCAGGTTAGACCAAGAAGCGGTCTCGCTGCAAAAAAAGGGATCACGGTTCTTAATGCGCCCGGTACAATTGATGCTGATTATCGCGGAGAAATAGGCGTGATACTTGTAAATTTATCCAATGAAGAATATGTGGTGAACAGCGGGGAAAGAATAGCCCAGATGGTCATTGCTAAACATGAACATATTTCCTGGAAAGAAGTAGATATCCTTGGTGAAACTTCCCGTGGAGCCGGAGGATTTGGAAGTACAGGACACAAATAAGAATTAATTTAAAAAATTGAAATGAAAATTATTGTACCAATGGCAGGTCGTGGTTCACGACTGCGTCCCCATACTTTAACTGTTCCAAAACCTTTGATCCCTATCGCCGGTAAGCCCATAGTTCACCGGCTTGTGGAGGATATTGCCAAAGTGCTCGACGAAAAGATCGATGAGATCGCTTTTATCATAGGCGAAGATTTTGGAGAAAAGGTAGAAACAGATCTTAAGGAGATCGCCGCTACTTTGGGCGCAAAAGGAACTATTTATTATCAGGACAAACCTCTTGGGACCGGCCACGCCATCATGTGTGCCAGGGAATCCCTTCAGGGACCCGCGGTAATTGCCTATGCCGATACTCTTTTCAAGGCCGATTTTACGTTAGACAAAAGTGCCGATGGGGTAATTTGGGTGAAGCAGGTGGAAAACCCTGCTGCCTACGGTGTGGTACAACTGAACCAGAACAGGGAGATCGTCGATCTTGTGGAAAAACCACAGGAATTCGTATCAGATCTGGCCGTGATAGGTATTTATTACTTTAAAAACGTGGAAGTGCTGAAGGATGAACTTCAGAATGTTCTTGACCAAAAACTTACCCGTGGCGGCGAATATCAGATCAACGACGGGATTGAGGCCATGAAGCAGAAAGGAATGCGTTTTGTTCCGGGGAAAGTTGATGAATGGATGGACTGCGGAAATAAAAATGTCACCGTGGAAACCAACGGGCGTATGCTCAAATTCCTTCATCAGGACGGCGAGAAACTGATTTCCGATTCTGTGAAAATTGTGAATTCTGAGATCACCGAGCCATGTTATATTGGCGACGATGTGGAGCTCGTAAATGCTAAGATCGGCCCTAACGTTTCTCTTGGAGAAGGAACTAAAATCGAGAATTCTACCATAAAGAACAGTCTTATCCAGACAGAAGCTGTGGTAAAAAACGCCAATCTCGACAATGCCATGATCGGGAATTTTGCGAAATTCGACGGAAAATTTACCGAAATAAGCATCGGCGATTATTCTGTGCTGGAATAACTTCGGAAGAATTTTCCGAAGCAGCTGAAACAGGCAAACATGAAAAAGATCATCTTCATATTCGCGGCTTCCTTTGGATGCATTTTTCTCACCCCGGGCCTAAGCGCCCAGGAGGAGACGAATGCTCCCGGTGTAGTGAATCAGGATGATCTTGGTAATGTAACCGACGAATTTCAGGAGTATTTCTTTGAGGCGCTGAAGCAGAAAGGCATTGAAAATTACGGGAAGGCCATTACAGCTCTTGAAAATTGCCGCAAACTGCAGCCCAATAATGCGGTGGTCTATTTCGAACTGGGGAAGAACTATTCAGCTTTAGAAGATTATGATCTTGCGGCTCAAAACCTTCAGAAAGCGAAGGAGCTGGCGCCTGGCAAGAGCGAAATTTCGGTAGAGCTTTACCATACTTATATGGCAGCCAAAAATTATCCGGCGGCGATTTCCGAAGTAAAGAGTCTCATTAAAAGAGACGACAGCTACAGCGAAGACCTGGCGAATCTTTATTTGCTTTCTTCGGAATATGACAAGGCGCTTGCGGTGCTTGACGAACTCGACAGAAAAAACGGTCGCAGTTCTTACAGGGATGCGATGCGGCGGCAGATCTATGCGAAGACTAATAATACCGAAGCCCAGGTAGGAAATCTTGAAGAGGCGATTGCAAAGGATCCCGAAAATGAGCAAAATTACCTGAACCTGATCTATATCTACAGCGAAAAAGGTCAGGATGAGGAAGCCTTTCAGGTGGCACAGCAATTGCTGGAAGCAAATCCCGGTTCCACTCTCGTGCACCTGGCGCTTTACAAGTTCTATTTGGAGCGGGGCAATCCTGAAGAAGCCATCCACTCGATGAAGACCGTTTTTGGGAGCGAAGAAATTGGTCCTGAGTCAAAATACAAGGTTTTGAACGATTTCCTGATGTTTGTGAATGAACATCCAGATTATGAGGACGACCTGCTGGAGGTAAGTAAGATGTTGTCGGAAGAAGAACAAATTCCGAAACTGTATCAGCAGCTTGGGGAATATTACTTAAAAAAAGGACGCAAAGAAGATGCGCTCAATTATTTTGAACTTGGACTGGGGCAGAATCCCGATAATTTTGACCTTCTCAAGAGTACTATTTTGCTACAGATAGAATTCGCGAAATTTGAGAAGGCTAAAGCCATGAGCGATGAAGGGATCGAAATCTTCCCTGCGCAGCCCGTTTTTTATCTGTTAAAAGGCGTTACTCTGAATAAGCTTCAGGAATATGGGGAAGCCGAAGAAATACTTAAATTTGGCCTGGATTACCTGATCGACGATAAGCAGATGGAGAGAGATTTCTATTCGGAACTGGTGATAAGTTTCCGGGGACAGCAGCAGGAGGATAAGGCCCGAGAATATCAACAAAAAGCCGATGCGCTTGAAAAAGAATTGAATTAGATGTTAAAGAAGACAGTTGGAGTAGTGATGTTGTGTGTGGTTTTGGTTTCCTGTGGGGCGAGCCGTAAGACGAAGATGGCCACCAGAGATGCCGGGGCAGCCAAAGTGATCAGGCAACATTACAAAAATGAGGCAGATTTTACTACATTAACCGCGAAACTGCGCGCCACCTATCAGGATGAGGAGAAAACCCAGTCGGTGAATCTAAGCTTTAGGATGAAAAAAGATTCGGCTATCTGGATGAGCGCCACGGTGCTCGGATTTCCTGTTGCCAAAGCCTATATTACTCCAAAGAGGGTGAGTTACTACGAAAAGGTCAGTAAAACCTATTTTGATGGCGACTTCAGCCTGTTGAGTAAATGGTTGGGAACACCGCTCGATTTTCAGAAGCTTCAGAACCTGCTAATAGGGCAGTCGATCTATGATCTTAGAGAAGACAAATATGCGCTTTCGCAGTCTGCACGGGGCTATGAGCTGTCACCGACATCGCGTGCCTCGGTGAAGCGAACGTTTCTGCTGGATCCTGCCACTTTTAAGGCTATTGCACAGCAGCTGGCACAGGAGAGCCAGAATCGCAGCGTGACGGTTACCTATCCCGATTACCAGAAGGTTTCAAATATTCTTTTTCCGAAGGAAATAAAAATCATCGCTAATGAGGGCGGAAAAAGTACCAATATTGACCTTACCTATCGTGCAGTAGAATTTAACCGGGAAGTAAGCTTTCCTTTTGACATTCCTTCGGGATACGAAGAAATAGCCGTGAAATGAAGATAAAGAACTATTTACAACTGTTACTGTTTATTTCTTTCCTTGGGCTTGGCAGCGTCGCGCATTCCCAGGATACGCGGGAAACGCTGGAGAAAAGGCGTATTGAACTCCGCAACGAGATCAACCGGATCAATAAATTGCGCAGCAGTAATAAAAAGAAAGAAAAGTCGGTGCTTTCGCAGGTGGAGGATCTTGATCAGCAGATAAGGAGCACCGAGAATCTCATCAAGATCACCAACCGGCAGGCTAACTTGCTAACCCGGGAGATCAATGCCAACACCAATAAAATGGCGAAGCTGAGGAAGGAACTTGAGCAGCTAAAGGATGATTATGCCCGCACTATTAAAAGGACCTACAAGAGCAAATCTCAACAAAGCCGCATCATGTTTTTGCTTTCTTCCGAAAATTTTCTTCAGGCTTACAAGCGCTTGCAGTATATGAAGCAATATGCCAATTACCGGAAAAAGCAGGGAGAAGAAATAAAAAAGACCGCGGCAGAATTACAGACACTAAACGCCGATCTTGCCAATCAGAAGAAAGAAAAGGAAAAATTGATTGCTGAAAACCGTAAAACCCGTGCCGAGCTAGGGCAAAATAAGAAGGTTCAGGAATCGTTAATGGCCACCATTAGAAAGAAAGAAGGTCAGTTTGCAGCGCAAATTCAGAAAAAGCAGCAGGAGATCAATGCTATTGACAGGCAGATCGATGAGATGGTTCGTGCTTCGATCGCCAAGGCCAATAAGGCCAGCGGGTCGAGCTCACGCGATACCTATAAACTCACCCCTGAAGCCAAAGCTCTGGCTGCCGATTTTGTGGCAAATAAAGGAAAGTTACCCTGGCCGGTGAAATCGGGAGTGGTGACCATGCGCTTTGGGAAACAACCTCACCCGATCGTGAAAACTGCTACTATAAACAGCAACGGTGTCCGCATAGATACCGATGAAGGCGGAAAAGCCCGTGCTATCTTTGAGGGCGTGGTAAGTGAGGTGCAGGCTGTAAAAGGAGCCAATAAAGCGGTGATGCTGCGGCACGGAGACTATATCACGATCTACAACAACCTTTCGAAAGTCTACGTGAAAAAAGGCGACGTGGTGAGTACCCAGCAGGAATTGGGAGAAATTGCTACGAGTAAAACTACGGGAAAAACTACGCTGCACTTCCTGATCTTCAAGAATACGCAGAAAATGAATCCGGCCGACTGGATCTACAGGATGTAAATTTTCAGCTGAAGACCGCTGAATTTTCTGAAGCACAAAGTCGGTTAACTCTGCGATAACTTACGTCACCCTGAACTAGTTTCAGGGTCTTCAAAATTTATTTTATTCTTAAACTACTCCATGAACAATGCCTTGAGCTCTGTGGCCTCCTGAGGCTTCATCTTGCCCGCAAGTACCAGGCTAAGTTGTTTGCGCCTTAGAGCGGCTGCAAAACGTTCCTTTTCGAGTTCTGTTTCAGGTTCGAGCGGCGGAATCCTGATCGGGGTTCCGGTTTCATCTACCGCCACAAAAGTGTAAATGGCTTCGTTGGCCTTACTACGCCTGCCGCTTTCGCGGTCTTCCACCCAAACGTCGATGAAGATTTCCATAGAAGATTTAAAGGCTCTGGAAACGGCGGCTTCCACGGTTACCACACTTCCTAAAGGAATGGCTTTATTGAAAGCGACGTGATTTACCGAAGCGGTCACCACGATCCTGCGGCTGTGCCTTCTGGCGGCGATACTTGCAGCACGATCCATACGCGCGAGCAATTCACCCCCAAAAAGGTTATTAAGAGGATTGGTTTCACTGGGTAAAACCAGGTCAGTTAAGGTAGTTCGTGATTCGCCGGGTGTTTTTGCTTCCATTTTGCCAATTTTGGGCAAAAATAAGCAGCTTTAGGCAGTTATTGCTAAAAAAAATACTAAAGTTCCTGTACCAAAAGCCAGGCTGCTTCGTTGTTCTTCTTCACTTCACGCAGCATTTTAAGGGCTTCGGAACGGGTTTGAAGGCTGGCATATACAACCTGGTGAAGTCCGTATTTGTTGGCTCCAATCAGGCGTGCTTTGTATCCTTCCTTGCGAAGTTCTTCTACTTTTTTCTGTGCGTTCTCTTCAATTCTAAAGGCACCGGCTACAATATGGTAATCTCCCGATTGTTTTTCGACTTCAAAAGTAACTGCGGGCAGCGGATTATCGATCACGAAAGTAGCCTCCTGGATCTGTTGCTGAAGTTTATTCTCAGCTTCCTGCTGCTCGGCGATGTTGTGTTTGGTCACCTGATCGCTGTAAATATTAAGCCCAGCCACTCCCGAGAGTCCAAGAGCAAGCAACCCAATAGCTGCATATTTCAGGTAAGAAGGAGTTTTTCTTCTTTCAGGCGTAAAGAAGATAGGTGTCTTCTCCTCGAGCTGCGCCACCTCTTTTTTGTAGGTTTTGCGCTTCAGTTCAGTTGCTTTGTAACTGCTAAGACCAAAGGCATCGGTAAGGTAATTGATGCCGGTAGCCGGTTCAAAGCTTATCCTGTCTTCCGAAGAAGTGAGAATGCCAATATTGGCCAATTCTACCTGCCCTTCATTCTGAAGTGATTCTTCAATGCCCGCCACAAAATCAGCGATTCTGTTAACCGCTTCAATATAGGAAACCTTCTCTGCCACGCTAATGTAGTTGGCCAGAAGCCCGTCATTCTTCAATAGTTGCCTGTTGAAGGAAACCACTTTACGTGGTGGGTAAAAGGTTTGGGAGTCCTGGTCGATAAATGCCGATTGTTTCTGAGATAGAAATGCTCCGAAACCTGGCAAGATCACGCATTCGTAGCGGTAAAGTAAATCCTGAATGTGGGTAGCTATGTTCATCGGCGCAAAAATAATGGGATTATGAAGTTCGATAAAGTTACCCAAAGAAATTTTATTAACAAATCTTTTTTTCTGTATTTTTAGTCAAATTACTGCTATGAATCCTGAGGCGCTGCTTCCTGTCCTGGCTCTGCAACACGTTCCGAATCTGGGCGATAGCACCGCTAAAAAACTCATTCATCATCTGGGTTCTGCGGAAGCTGTCTTCAAAGAGAAGAAGCAAAATTTGCTGAAGATCGAAGGTATTGGCGCGATCAAGCTGAAGGAACTTCATGACGCGGCGCATTTTCGCGCTGCGGAAGAGGAGCTGAAATTCATCGAAAAGAGCAACATTCGTTGCAGCTATTTCCTGGAACAGAATTATCCTGAAAAGCTGAAGCATTGCTGGGATGGGCCAATTTTGCTCTTTAGCAAAGGAAATATTGATCTGCAAAACCGCAAGATCATCAGCGTGGTGGGTACCCGCAAGATAACCAGTCATGGTGTTGCCTTTTGCGAAGAATTCATCGAAAAACTGAGTCCGCTGGATCCGGTGATTGTCTCGGGTTTTGCCTATGGTGTGGATATTACCGCTCAAAGAGCAGCGATGAAGCACGGCCTGCAGACCATCGGCTGCCTTGCTCACGGTCTGAATCAGATCTATCCGAAGGTGCATCAGAAATACGTGAAGCAGGTGGAAGAAAATGGCGGATTTTTCACCGATTTCTGGAGTACCGATAGCTTTGACCGCAATAATTTCCTGAAGCGTAACCGCATCATTGCCGGCTTGAGTGAAGCAACAGTGGTCATAGAAAGTGCTGAAAAAGGCGGTTCCCTGGTGACAGCCGATATCGCCAATTCTTACGACCGCGAAGTCTTTGCCGTTCCAGGGCGGCCAGGCGATACTTACAGTAAGGGTTGTAACAACCTGATTAAATCTCAGAACGCCCATCTGCTGAATTCCGCGGCCGATCTGGTTTATATGCTGAACTGGAAGCTGGAAGAGGAAATCAAACCCGTGCAGAAACAGCTCTTTGTCGAGCTGGACGGAGAGGAGGAAAAGCTCTATGATTTTCTAAAAGATCGTGGGAAAGCAGAATTAGACACTATTGCGCTCAATTGCCACTTTCCCACGTATAAAACTGCCGGTATTCTGCTGAATATGGAACTAAAGGGCCTTATCAGGCCTTTGCCCGGCAAACTCTTTGAAGCTATTTAATAACCTACTTTTTTTCTAACCCGCGCGATCACCTCATTGGCGACTTTCAAGGCTTTTTCCTTTCCTACTGAAAGTTCCTTGTCGAGTTCTTCGAGGTTGTTCATGTAATAGTCATACTTCTTTCGGGGTTCCTCGAATCTCTCCAATAGCACCTCGTATAAAGCCTGTTTTGCATGGCCGTATCCAAAACCGCCGGCTTCATAATTTTTGCGCATTTCTGTGATTTGCTCCTCAGTAGCCACGAGTTTATAAAGACCAAATACGTTGCAGGTATCAGGATCTTTTGGTTCTTCCAGCGGAGTGCTGTCGGTTTCAATGCTCATGATCTGCTTGCGCAGCTTTTTGTCTGTCTGGAACAGGTTGATATAATTTCCCTTGGATTTGCTCATTTTCGCCCCATCGGTTCCGGGAACATACATGGTGTCCTTCTGCACCTTTGCTTCAGGGATCACGAAGGTATCGCCCATTTTATTGTGGAAACGGGAAGCTACATCGCGGGTAATCTCCAGGTGCTGCAACTGGTCTTTTCCTACCGGAACAATTTCAGCATCATAAAGAAGAATATCGGCGGCCATCAGCATGGGATACGTAAACAAGCCGGCATTTACATCTTCCAGCCTGTCAGATTTATCCTTGAACGAATGCGCCAAAGTAAGCCTCTGGTAAGGAAAAAAACAGCTCAAATACCAGGAAAGCTCGGCGGTTTGAGGAATATCACTCTGGCGATAAAACACCGATTTCTCAATATCCAGGCCACAGGCAAGCCAGGTAGCCGCCACCGAATAAGTGTTCTGGCGAAGGGTTTCGGCGTCTTTAATTTGTGTGAGCGAATGCATGTCGGCAATAAAAATAAAGGAATCGTTGCCCGGCTCATTCGCCATTTGTATAGCGGGTATAATTGCTCCCAAAAGATTTCCAAGGTGCGGGGTACCCGTACTCTGTACTCCCGTAAGTATTCTAGACATCGGCTTTTTCAATTTTTTACAAAGGTACTTTTTTTGTGGAATCCGCTCGTCTCAATTTAGTACTTTTGGCTTCTATGAGCGTACTCAAGGCAGCGGCAACAGCATTATGGCGAATATGGTTCTATATTCTCATGGTGGTTCCAATCTTGCTGATGCTTCCCTTCCTGCTGCTGTTCACTTCTGCAGAAAAGTTCTACCCGCAATTTTTCGTGTGTGCCCGCATCTGGGCTAAATGTATTATCTATGGAATGGGTTGGTATCCGAAGGTCCGGAATGGGGATCGGCTTCAAAAAGGCCAGAGCTATATGTTCGTAGCCAATCACTCTTCAATGCTCGACATTATGCTAATGTTGAGCGTTATAAAACATCCTTTTATTTTCGTCGGAAAAAAAGAGCTGGCCAAAATCCCTATTTTCGGATTTTTCTACCGGCGTACCTGCATTCTTGTAGACCGAAATTGCCAGAAAAGCCGCCAGGGAGTGGTGGGCGAGGCACAGCGTAGGCTCAACCAGGGCAACAGCATTTGTATTTTTCCGGAAGGAGGCGTTCCCGATGACGCCGACCTGCTTTTGGATACCTTCAAAGACGGGGCTTTCCGTTTGGCGATAGATCACCAGATTCCCATCGTGCCGCTTACTTTTCACGATACCGGCAAACGATTTTCGTATAAATTCTTTTCGGGCGGCCCGGGTAAACTTCGGGTGCGCGTTCATCCCTTTATTCCCACAAAAGGTAAAAAACAGACCGACCGCAGGCACATAAAAGCGAAAACGCGCGAGATCATTCTTCAGGAGCTGGAGCATCCCAGCCTTCATTAAAACTTAAAGCTCACTCCGGAATAGATTCCGAAGAAATACGGCTGTACCCCGCTGGCATTGTCAAAGGTGTTCAGCTGGTATTTAAAGGTGGGTTCGAGGTTCACCTTAAATTTCTCCGAAAGTTCATAATCCAGCCCAAGACCAATATTCGTACTAAAACTGATTTGATTCAGGTTGGTCGCTTTCCCGATCTTCGTGCTACTGTTTTGGGTATCCAGCGAAATGCTGTTTTCGTCCAGAAACAGGCTACTGCCTCCGCCAATCAGGTTGAGTCCGAATTTGCTGTCGATCAGTGAATATTCTATCTCCAGCGGAACTTCGATAAACCCGAATTTTTGTTTCAAAGCACCGGTCGAGCCAATGTTGGATCCTGGAAACGCGGCAAGGCCTGCAGCATATGAACTACTGCTACCACTGCTAATATCAAGGTTGCGCCCATTGCTGTTGTAAGCCATATTTTGGATATTTTCGCCGGAAGTAATGATGGCCTGGGACGAAGCATACGCCATAGAGTAGGAGATATTTTTGGTATTGTAGCTCATGGCCACTTTGCTGATCCCGGAACGGATCTTCAGCTTGTCTGAAATGGCGTAGGCCACTTTCACGCCGTAACTCACCGTCACGTCGCTGCTGGAGGAATTATCGGCAAACTGCGGGTCCAGCGCATTGCCGCTGCCCATATTGTCGTAGTAGATGGGTGCGGCAAAACTGCTGATGCTGATCCTGCTTTCGTTGCTTTCAGCGATAATTTTTTCTTCTTCTTTTTTCTTTTTGAGCAGGGCCAATTCGTTGTTTTCTTTTTCCGGATTTTTTTCTTCGGAAGCGATTTTGGAAGCAGAACTGTTGCCAGCTTCTTCTTCTGCTTGATTTTGGGCGATTTCTGAATTCTTTTCTTCGGAAGCCGGAGTGATGAAATTGGGCTTTTCAGAGCCTGCTTTATTTTCGGAATTTGATTTGTCTGCTATTGCTGCGTTTTTTCCTGAAATTCCTGAAGTTTCCCCGGAATTTTTAGCAATTTCGGTTGCTCCAGCTGAAGAATTTGCCGTATTGGATGATTTTTTGTCATTTTCAGAAGGATTTTCTGCGACCGAAGTATTCCCTTCCGAAGAAGAGAAGGAATGACTGTTGTTTTTTGATGAATTTGATGATTTTTGCCGGGTATTCTGGATTTCATTTTCGCGATTGACCAGTTCTTCCAGCTGTTCTGAAGTTTTTTCCAAAATCGGGTGAGTCTTTTGAGGTGCCTCTATAGTGGGGCGTGCTGCATCATCGATATCAAAAACCACTTTGGTGGCTCCTGCATTGCCGGTGTTCAGAAAATAGGTGAGGCCTAAGATTAGGGCCAGGGCGGCTGCAATTCCGCCCAATTTGAACCATAGGGGCAAGATTAGCGGTTTTTTCGATTCCTTTTCTTCCAGCTTTTCAGCGATATTTTTCCATACGGCTTCCCTGGGAGTTGCTTCAAAATCTTTGAATTTCTCCTGATATAGCCGGTCTATGTTTTTCCTTTCCTTCATAACGATTGGACCGAGGGCTTGCTTTGCTGATTTTCAATTTTTTCTTTGAGGATATTCCGGGCACGTGCCAAATTCGACTTCGAAGTTCCGACCGAAATGTCAAGAACATCGGCGATCTCCTTATGGGAATATCCGTCTAAGGCATACAGGTTAAACACTTGCCGGTAACGATGTGGCAATTCCTGAACCGTTTTCAGCAGAAAATCGAGGTCCACGTTTTCGTCTTCCACTTCTACTTCAGGATCTTCTATATTGCCCTCGTTCACTATTTCAAAAAGCCTTTCTTTCCGGTATTTCTGAAGGGCCGTATTGATCATGATACGTTTCATCCAGCCTTCAAAGGAACCTTTGCCTTTGTACTGCGAAATTTTTCCGAAGATGGTGAGAAAACCATCCTGCAGATTGTCTTCCGCCTGATGATAATCGGCAGAATATTTAAGGCACAGGCCGAAGAGCTTGCCCGAGTACAACCGGTAAAGCTCTTCCTGTGCCTTAATTTCCTGCTTTTGACACTTCTGTATGAGTTTTTCTAAACTCACCAGGTGATTTTATTGATCATTGGTTTATTCGGTAGTTTCTCCACTTCCTCCTTCTTCAGGGGCGCCAACAGGTACATCGACTGTAATATATTCATTTTCATCTGTGGAAGAAATTCCTGTTAAAAGCTTAAACTGAATAGTGGTGTATTTTGAACCAGAAGGTACTTGAAAATTCTTACGAGCAGTTTTTGTTTCAGAAAGTTCACCTTCTTTGCTGCACTCAGTTAAATTGGGATCGTAGGAGCTAATTGCGTGAATATAGTAAATAAACACGTTCTCGTCATCATCATCTTCTACACCTCCCTGGTCAAATCCTACAAAAGTGTGACAGGCATCAGGGAGTTCGTACGTGATATCAATATCATAATTCTCACCCGGTTCAAAGTATTCCGGAAGATTATGCCCTGTTATCTCAGCAATTTCGTAACCGATGTTCGGGCCGTCATCACCATTATCACAACTACTTAATGTAATAACACTAATAAATAATAAAGCCAGCTTTTTCATTTCCTTTAAGAGATTTAATTATTGTTTCTATCTCTTAGATGCAGTTTCTGAAAAAGGGTTGCGTTAATACCCAAAGCTTCTGTGAAATTTAAATAAAAAAGAGGCTTTCTGAAAAAGTTCTCATTTCGTCAAGCTGAACTTGTTTCAGCTTCTAATTAATTTTGATATATCAATTAATTAAGATCCTGAAATAAATTCAGGATGACGTTTTATAGACTTTTTTAGATAGCCTCTTCGGAATTTTTGAATAGAAATGAACCTATTCTTTCGCAACTTTGATGGCTGCCTTGATCTTTTCTTCCAGTTCTTCCATAAGATCCGGATTATCTTTAAGAATGGTCTTCACCGCATCACGACCCTGACCTAATTTGGTGTCTTCATAGCTGAACCAGGAACCGCTTTTCTTGATGATCTCGTAATCTACTCCTATATCGATGATCTCCCCGATCTTCGATACTCCTTCGCCATACATGATGTCGAATTCGGCAGTTTTGAAAGGCGGTGCCACTTTGTTCTTCACAACCTTTACGCGGGTTTTGTTCCCCATTACGTTGCTGTTGCTGTCTTTTATCTGTGTAGAACGGCGAATATCAAGTCTTACCGAAGCATAGAACTTAAGTGCGTTACCACCGGTAGTGGTTTCAGGATTTCCGAACATTACCCCGATCTTTTCCCGCAACTGGTTAATGAAGATCACGGTACAGTTAGTCTTGCTGATGGAGGAGGTAAGTTTTCTAAGTGCCTGCGACATCAAACGGGCGTGAAGCCCCATTTTTGAATCTCCCATCTCGCCTTCGATCTCACTCTTTGGAGTAAGGGCCGCAACCGAGTCAATTACGATAATATCTATGGCTCCCGAACGGATCAGGTTATCGGTGATCTCCAGGGCCTGCTCCCCGTTGTCGGGTTGGGAAATGATAAGATTATCTATATCGATGCCGAGTTTTTCAGCGTAAAAACGATCAAAAGCGTGTTCCGCATCAATAAAGGCAGCGATCCCGCCGGTTTTCTGGGCTTCAGAAATGGCGTGCAGCGTAAGAGTGGTTTTCCCTGAAGATTCAGGACCGTAGATTTCGATCACTCTTCCCCGCGGATAACCGCCCACACCCAAAGCCAGGTCAAGACCCAGGGACCCTGTAGAAATGGCATCAACATCAACAACCTGCTGGTCACTCATTTTCATTACGGTACCTTTCCCGTAAGTTTTGTCCATTTTATCAAGGGTCAGCTTAAGTGCCTTTAATTTTGCTTCTTTTTCAGAACTCATATCTTCTACTATTAGCTACATAATTATTTGCGCTAAAGTACTATTTCTTTCGCAGTTTGCAATCTCAAGTTTTAAGATTCGGAGGTCTTTTTGATGCAAATATGTATCTTTGCAGCCCTGAATTTGAGATATTATGACTACTACAGGAAAAATAGAGCTGATGGCGCCCGCCGGTAATTTTGAATCGCTGCAGGCAGCCCTTGATAATGGAGCCGATTCGGTGTATTTTGGTGTGGAACAACTCAATATGCGCGCCCGTGCGAGCATTAATTTTACTCTTGATGACCTACCGGAAATTTCCCGGCGGTGCAAGGAGAAAAACGTACGGACCTACCTTACGCTGAATACGATCATTTATGATCATGATCTCTCGATCATCAAAACCTTGCTGGACGCCGCGAAGAAAGCAGGACTTACCGCGGTGATCGCGATGGACCAGGCGGTGATCGCCTACGCAAGGCAGATTGGGATGGAAGTTCATATCTCTACTCAGATCAACATTACCAATATTGAAACGGTAAAATTTTATTCGCTGTTTGCCGATACGATGGTGATGAGCCGTGAGCTGAGTCTGCGACAGGTGAAGAAGATCTGCGATCAGATCGAAAAGGAGCAAATCAAAGGACCTTCGGGTAACCTGGTGGAGGTCGAGATCTTTGGCCACGGCGCCTTATGCATGGCGGTTTCCGGGAAATGTTACCTGAGCCTGCATTCCCACAATTCTTCGGCTAACCGTGGCGCCTGTAAACAAAATTGCAGGAAAAAATATACAGTTATCGACCAGGAATCGGGATTTGAGATCGAACTGGACAATGAATATATGATGTCGCCAAAAGATCTTTGTACGCTCGACTTTCTCGATCAGGTGATCGATGCCGGTGCCAAAGTATTGAAGATCGAAGGCCGCGGAAGAGCTCCGGAATATGTAGCCAAAGTAATCCAAACTTACCGGCAGGCAATCGATGCTTATTACGACCAATCTTACACTGAAGAAAAAGTGGAAGCCTGGATGAAGGAGCTGGAAAAGGTCTATAACCGCGGATTCTGGAGTGGCTATTACCTGGGGCAGAAATTGGGCGAATGGAGCGATGGTTCAGGCTCACACGCTACTCAGAAAAAAGTGTATGTTGGGAAAGGTGTTCATTATTTTCCAAAATCGAATATAGCCGAATTCAAGATCGAGGCCTACGATATCAAAGTTGGCGATAAGCTTTTGGTAACCGGTCCAACAACCGGCGCGAAGGAATTCGATCTCAATGAAATGATGGTTTCTGATGAACGTTCAGAAAAAGCACAAAAAGGCGATTCCTGTACGATTCCGCTGGATTTCAGGATAAGGCTTTCAGATAAATTATATAAAATCGTGCAATCCTGATGGTAATTGTAACTTTGCAACGAAATAAATGCATTGGGTGCAATTATTGTGTAGAAATGGCCCCGATGGAGTTTCAGATGTCGAAAAAGGACGGGAAGAGCGTGTTGCTCAATTCTAAGGAGAAAAAAGGATTTTTTACGCTGAAATCTCACGACAATAGTATTTTTGACGAATGTTTGCAGGCGCAAAAAGCCTGTCCGGTTAAGATCATCACCGCGAAATTAGTATGATCTGACATTTTTTTCTTTAACCTTAAAAATTGGTATAGCATGCAACTGTACAATAAGTTAAGCGCTAAAGAAAGAGCAGCAATGATAGAAGAGGCCGGGGAAGACCGGCTCACGCTCTCTTTCTATGCCTACGCGAAAATCGGCAATCCCGAATTATTCCGGAATCACCTATTCATAGCCTGGAACGAAATGGACGTTCTTGGACGTATTTATGTGGCTCACGAAGGCATTAACGCCCAGCTTTCGGTGCCGGCAAAACGTTTCCACGAATTCAAGGCGTTTATCGACAATATTTATTTCCTGGAAAATGTAAGGCTGAACATCGCTATTGAACACGACGCCAAATCATTTTTGAAAGCTGAAAGTCAAAGTTCGTAAAAAGATCGTAGCCGACGGTTTAAACGACGCTACTTTTGATGTGACCAACAAAGGAGTGCATGTAGATGCGGTGAGATTCAATGAACTTCTGGACGATCCCAATACTGTTTTGGTGGATATGAGAAACCACTACGAGAGCGAAATTGGCCATTTTCAGGGCGCGATTACTCCCGATGTGGACACCTTCAGGGATTCTTTGCCAATTATTGAAGAGGATCTGAAAGAACACAAGGAAGACAAGAATCTCGTCATGTATTGTACCGGCGGAATTCGCTGCGAAAAAGCCAGTGCCTATTACAAACACCGCGGTTTTAAGAATGTTTTTCAGCTGGAAGGCGGAATTATAGAATATGCCCGGCAGGTTGAGAATCTTAAACTTCCGAATAAATTCGTCGGAAAGAATTTCGTGTTCGATCACCGTCGTTCCGAGCGTATTTCAGAAGAAGTGATTTCTCATTGCCACCAGTGCGGAAAACCTTGTGATACGCATGTGAATTGTGCCAACGAGGCCTGTCATTTGCTGTTCATTCAGTGTAAAGAATGTGCAGAGAAGATGAATAATTGCTGTTCCGCAGAATGTAAAGAAATTGCGGAGCTTCCCTATGAAGAGCAAAAGGCGCTGCGAAAAGGGAAGGGCAACAGCAACAAGATTTTCAAAAAAGGACGCTCTGAGGTTTTAAAATATAAGCAGTAACAAATCGTTCTAAGAATAGCAGTGCCAGATAATATTGGTATCTTTACTTTTTTAGAACCTATTTATGAACCCAAAAATCCCGCAGGAGGTTTTGCTGCTGCGAGGATTCCAACATATAAATTTTATGGCTTGCAGCAGTTGCTCGACCAAAGATGGTCAGCCAAAAGGATGTAAAAATAACGGCACCTGTGGGACCGACGGATGTAATAAGCTGAGTGTTTTTGACTGGCTTTCGAACATGTCGCTTCCTAACGGGGTAGAGCCTTTCAACTTTGTTGAGGTCCGCTTTAAGAATGGGAGGAAACATTTCTTCAGAAATTCAGAGAATCTCAGCCTTTGTATGGGCGATGTAGTAGCTACTGAATCCTCTCCCGGCCACGATGTAGGCATGGTGAGTCTTACCGGCGAGCTGGTAAGGGTGCAGATGCGCAAGAAAAAAGTGCGACCCGACAGTGAAGAGGTGCTTAAAATTTACCGCAAAGCTTCCCAAAAAGATATTGACGTATGGGAAGAAGTTCGGGGGAGAGAGGAAAAAATCAAGAAAACCGCCCGGGAGATCGCCATCAGGCTTAATTTGAGCATGAAGATAAGCGACGTGGAATTCCAGGGGGATGGCTCAAAAGCCACCTTCTATTACACCGCCGATGATCGTGTGGATTTCCGGCAGCTTATTAAGGAATTTGCGCGCGAATTCAATACGCGTATCGAAATGCGGCAGATTGGCCTGCGCCAGGAAGCCTCAAGATTGGGCGGAATTGGTAGCTGCGGAAGGGAACTTTGCTGTTCTACCTGGCTCACCGATTTCAGATCGGTAAGCACTTCAGCAGCAAGATATCAGCAATTATCATTGAATCCGCAGAAATTGGCGGGTCAATGCGGAAAATTGAAATGCTGCCTTAACTACGAACTCGACACGTACCTGGAAGCACTGAAAGCTTTTCCGCGTACAGATACAAAACTCCATACCAAGAAAGGAACGGCGGTATGTCAGAAAATCGACATTTTTAAAGGCCTTCTGTGGTATGCTTATGAAGGCGAGTGGATGAACTGGCATAAACTTACCGCCGAACAGGCGAACAAGATCATCGATGCCAACAAGAAACGTGAAGATGTTGGCAGCCTTGAGGAATTTGAGGTCGTGCTGCAGATGGAAGAGGAAAAACCAGACTTTAACAACGTGGTGGGGCAGGATAGCCTTACGAGGTTTGATAAACCGAACAAGCCTAACAAGCGAAGAAATAAAAAACGAAAAAAGCGTAAAGGAAATCCTTCTAAAAATGCGTAAGCTCAGTTTACTGGTTCTTCTTTGTGTGGGATTCAGCTTTTTTGCTTCCTGCGATTCAAAGCGCGTGTATGACGAATATGAATCTATTCAGGGAGGATGGAATAAAGATTCGGTTGTGACGTTTAAATTGGGAGAACTGGATTCGCTGAAGGCATATAACCTGTTCATAAACATCAGGAACAACAGCGATTATAACTACAGCAATCTTTTTTTAATCACCGAAATGCAGTTTCCGCAGGGGAAAGTGGTAAGCGATACCCTCGAATATGAAATGGCCGCGCCCGACGGAAGTTGGCTTGGTACAGGTTTTGGTGATGTGAAAGAGAACAAGCTTTGGTATAAGAAAAATGTTCGTTTTACCGAACCCGGAGAATATGAAGTCCGCATCAAACAAGCTATGCGCAAAAATGGCGAAGTTGGCGGCATCGACAATCTTAAAGGAATAACAGACGTTGGTTTCAGGATAGAGAACAGCGCGAAATAATCAGGAAAATTAATGGCTCAGTCATCAAAAAAGAAAAAAAAGCCTGTAAAAAAAAGTAATCGTCCTTACATAATTGCTTTTTGGACCCTCTTTCTTCTGGGACTACTCTCGGTAGTCTTTGTTTTTGTCCTTGCAGGATGGGGCGCTTTCGGCAAGATGCCGACTTTCGAGGAATTGGAAAATCCCGAAACCAACCTGGCGACCGAGATCTTTTCGGCCGATGGGGAAACGCTTGGGAAGTATTACAGCGAGAACAGAACCCCGGTTAAATACGACGATTTGCCAGATCACCTGGTGAAGGCTTTGGTCGCTACCGAAGATGAGCGTTTTTACAAGCATGCCGGCATCGACGCACGCGGAACGCTGCGGGCAGCTGTTTTCCTCGGAACCCGTGGCGGAGCAAGTACCATCACCCAGCAGCTTTCAAAATTGCTGTTTACCGAAGATGTTTCCAACGATCCTTTTTCGAGGATTCTTCAGAAGGTAAAGGAATGGATCATCGCAACCCGCCTGGAACGCCAGTATACCAAGGAGGAGATCATTACCATGTATTTTAACAAGTACGATTTTGTATACCAGGCCGTGGGAATTCGCTCGGCTGCCAAGATCTACTTCGGAAAAGAGGCTAAAGATCTCAATATCCAGGAATCCGCGGTTCTTGTGGCCATGCTAAAGAATGCCGCGCTTTATAATCCCGTGAGAAGGCCAGACCTGGTGAAGCGAAGAAGGAATCAGGTTTTCGTGCAAATGCAGAAGAATGGCTACATAAGTGAGCGGGAAAAAGATTCGCTTCAGAAATTACCGTTGAAGCTCGATTTTTCTCCGGAAGGACATGATGAAGGGATTGGCAACTTATTTCCGAGCGTACCTTCAGAGTTTTATGAGAGACTGGATCAAAAAGAATCCGAAGCCAGACGGTACCGAATACAATATTTACCGCGACGGACTCAAGATTTACACGAGCATAGATTCCAGGATGCAGCAATACGCCGAAGGGGCCGTAAAGAAGCACCTGGCCCATCTTCAGAAGGAATTTAATCGTCAGAATAAAAACAATTCCACAGCGCCTTTCCGCGATGTAGACAAGAGCGAGATCAGCAGGATCATGAGGAGCGCCATGCACAGGTCGGTGCGATGGAAACAAATGAAGAATCAGGGCAAATCAGATAAGGAGATCCTTGCTTCTTTCGATAAGGAAACGCCAATGCGGGTTTTCAGCTGGAAAGGTACCATTGATACCACTATGACCCCACGCGATTCCATACTTTACTACAAAGCTTTCCTTCAGGCAGGTTTAATGTCTATGGAACCGCAAACTGGTGAGGTAAAAGCCTGGGTTGGCGGGATCAATTTCAAGAATTTCAAATACGATCACGTAAAACAGGGAAAACGTCAGGTAGGATCTACCTTCAAGCCTTTCGTATACGCCACGGCGATAGATCAGCTGAAATTATCCCCCTGCGATACCCTTCCAATGAACCGTTTTACCATTGAGGCGGGTACGTTTGGTAACCTTAAGGACTGGTCGCCAAGGAATGCCGGCAACGAAGGTTACGAAGGAATGGTGACGCTCAAGAATGCTTTGGCTAATTCCATAAATACCGTGACCGCAAGACTAATAGCCAAGACAGGACCAAGACCTGTGATCGACCTGGTGGGCAAACTCGGTATAGACACTACAAATATTCCTGCGGTGCCCGCTATTGCGCTGGGTGTGGCCGATGTGAGCCTCTACGATATGGTTTCGGCCTACAGTACCTTCGGGAACCAGGGGGTTTATGTGAAACCAATAGTCGTGAACCGCATTGAAGATAAGAACGGAACTCTCTTATACCAACAAGTGCCGCAAACCCGGGATGTATTGAGCAAGGAAGCAGCTTATGTCACCGTCAATCTTTTGGAGGGGGTTACCCAATATGGCTCAGGCCAAAGATTGCGAGGCACCTATGCCAAAAACCTGGAGTATTATAAACGTGCAGTCACAGGATACCCCTATGATTTTGATAATCCTATTGCCGGAAAAACCGGAACTACCCAAAATCAGAGTGACGGCTGGTTCATGGGAATGGTACCTAACCTGGTTACAGGCGTATGGGTTGGGGCTGAAGATCGCTCGGTACACTTCCCGACCATTACTTACGGGCAGGGAGCTACCATGGCTTTGCCGATTTGGGGAATATATATGAAAGATCTTTATGCCGATCCGAAACTTGATGTCTCTAAGGATGATTTTGAACGTCCCGAAGACTTGAGTATCGAAGTTGACTGTGATGAGTATAAGGCCAAAAAAGGTTCGGGAGCTGCTGTGCCTGATGAACTGGATTTTTAGGATATTCTAAAAATACAGGCTAAAAATTAAAAAAATGCCATTACAACTGCCTTTAGCGTTGTAATGGCATTTTTATTTTCGTATTTTTCGGTAAAATTTTAGCAAATGATCAAAAAAACCGTAGAAAATGTACAAAAAGCTTTGGACGGTGTTCAGGACGGCATGACCTTCATGCTGGGAGGCTTCGGTCTATGCGGGATTCCCGAAAATGCAATCTCAGAGCTGGTGCGGCGCAATGTAAAAGATCTTACCTGTATCTCAAACAATGCAGGGGTAGACGACTTCGGGCTCGGCCTTCTGCTTCAGAAGAAACAGATCAATAAAATGGTCTCATCCTATGTAGGTGAAAATGATGAATTTGAACGGCAAATGTTGCACGGCGAGCTGGAAGTAGAGCTTATTCCGCAAGGAACTTTAGCAGCGAGATGCCAGGCGGCCCAACAGGGATTTCCGGCTATCTATACACCGGCCGGATATGGCACAGAGGTGGCTGAAGGAAAAGAGACGCGGGAATTCGATGGAAAGATGTATGTACTGGAGGAAGCTTTTAAAGCCGATTTTGCTTTTGTAAAGGCCTGGAAGGGCGATAAAGCCGGAAACCTCATCTTTAAAGGAACTGCAAGAAATTTCAATCCTGTGATGTGCGGTTCGGCTAAAATTACGGTAGCTGAAGTGGAAGAGCTGGTGGAACCGGGCGAACTGGACCCCAACCAGATCCATATTCCGGGAATTTTCGTACAACGGATTTTCCAGGGCGAGAATTACGAGAAAAGAATAGAGCAAAGAACTGTTAGAAAAAGAGCATAATATGGCACTGGATAAAAACGGAATAGCACAACGCATAGCAAAAGAGGTGAAAGACGGGTATTACGTAAACCTCGGGATTGGAATTCCCACTTTGGTGGCCAATTTTGTACGCGATGATATAGAAGTGGAATTTCAAAGCGAGAACGGAATTCTCGGGATGGGACCTTTTCCCTTTGAGGGTGAAGAAGACGCCGATCTTATCAATGCCGGAAAACAAACAATTACAGCCCTTCCGGGGGCGAGTTTCTTCGATTCTGCCATAAGTTTCGGGATGATCCGCGGGAAGCACGTAGACCTTACCATTTTGGGTGCTATGGAAGTCGCCGAGAACGGGGATATTGCTAATTGGAAAATTCCGGGGAAGATGGTAAAAGGTATGGGCGGCGCGATGGACCTGGTTGCTTCCGCAGAAAATATCATTGTGGCTATGATGCACACGAATAAAGCAGGACAATCTAAGCTTTTGAGAAGATGTACTTTGCCGCTTACCGGGGTAGGTTGTGTTACTAAAATAGTAACGAATCTTGCTGTTCTTGAAGTGACCGAAGATGGTTTTAAACTCCTGGAGAGAGCTCCCGGCGTAAGCGTAGAAGAGATAAAACAAGCTACTGAAGGTAAACTCGTTGTTGAAGGAGATATTCCTGAAATGAAATTGAGTTAATATTTAAGTAAATAATCACCACCTGATGAAAGGGGTGTAGCATGTGCTACACCCCTTTTTTTGTGCATCTTATTTTCTTTAATGTTATTCGATAAAAGGCGCTTAAAATCGACAAAAGGAGTTAAAATTTTATTAATGATAATAATTTTCCTACTTTGGAGGAATTAAAAACCAATAAAACCTACTTAAAGTGAAAAAAAAACTACTCTTTAATTCCGTGATAATCGCGGGATTAACTCTTTTTACGTTTCAGGCAAATGCGCAGGATTCTGAGAAGGATGTAAAAAAACGGATCAATGATGAAAAGGGGAAACCCACTCTCATCGTCTTTAAAGAAAATTCCAGTTACCATGCCAGTGATCACCGAAAACTGTTTAAAGAACAGTTGAAACTCAATGATCGGGCGAACTTTTCAAAAATTAAATCAGAAAGGGATAAGGCTGGTTATAAACATGACAAATACCAGATGTTCTATGATGGGGTGAAGGTAGAATTTGCTACTTATACCATTCACTCAGAGGGAGAAAATCTGCAGTCTATGAGTGGTGAATACTACAGGATAGAAGATGTAGATACAAAACCGGGAATTCCAAGGGAGGTGGCTTTCCGAAAGGCTATTAAACACGTCGGCGCCAAATCCTATATGTGGGAAGACCAGGCAAGTGCTTCCAAAATTGGATACGAGAAGCCTGAAGGCGAATTAGTCTTGCTGCCAACCAGGAAATTTGAGGCAGTTAATGACAAGAGTTTCAAAGAAGAAGTTCGCCTGGCCTACAAATTCGATATTTATGCAACCGATCCTGTAAGTCGCGGAGATCTTTATATAGATGCCCAAAACGGGAGAGTTTTGCTTTATGATGCCACCATTAAGCATTTAGGCAAATACAGCCACTCAAATTCTTCAAAAGCAGGTGTGATCGGAAACAACAAAGCATCAGGTTTCACTTTTGCTTCAGCAAACGCTGCAACCCGCTATAGTGGTTCCAAAACTATTCAAACCTCTTTCAGCGGATCTTCTTATATCCTTTCTGACGCAACACGCGCAAACGGAATTAAGACTTACAACATGCAAAAAGGGACCAATTATAATAATGCTATCAATTTTACAGATAGTGATAATAACTGGACTGCCGCTGAATATGACAATGCCGACAAGGACAATGGGGCTTTCGATGCGCATTGGGGAGCTGAAAAGACTTATGACTACTGGTCTAATGTACACAATAGAAACAGTTATGATAACCAGGGAACAGCTATTGAGAGCTACGTACATTTTGATGTAGATTATGATAATGCTTATTGGAATGGAAGTGTCATGACCTATGGAGATGGAAGCGGAACCTATTTTGATATTCTTACTTCTATTGATGTTGCCGCCCACGAAATTGGACATGCAGTTTGTGAGACCACAGCAAACCTGGTTTACCAAAAGGAGTCGGGCGCAATGAACGAGGGTTTTTCTGATATTTGGGGAGCTTGTGTGGAGTATTATGCAGCTCCTTCAAAATCTACCTGGCTAATTGGAGAAGATATAGAAAGAAGATCAGGTCATGCTGCCTTGAGATCTATGAGCGATCCTAAGTCTGAAGGACAACCAGATACTTATGGTGGTACTAACTGGATAAACCCTAATTGTACCCCTACAGATACTAATGATTATTGTGGAGTCCACAACAACAGTGGTGTTTTAAACCACTGGTTCTATGTTCTGGCAGTAGGAGAATCTGGCACAAACGATCTTGGGGACTCTTATGATGTAACAGGGGTGAGTATAGACAAGGCTGCTGATATTGCTTACCGTTTGGAAAGTGTCTATCTTTCTGCTAACTCAACCTATGCTAATGCAAGAACCTACGGAATACAGGCAGCTACAGATCTTTATGGTGCTGGATCTCCTGAAGTAATTGCAACAACCAACGCATTCTACGCAGTTGGAGTAGGATCTGCTTATGGAGAGATCAATTATTGTACTTCTAAAGGGAATAGTGTTAGTGATGAATATATTGGCAGAGTGCAGTTAGCAGGTATAGACAATACTTCTTCTGGAGGAAACGGCTATAGCGACTTTACTTCGATCTCGGCTAATCTAACTAAAGGAAACTCAGCTACCATCAATATCACACCAACATGGACAGGTACTGTTTATAATGAAGGATATGCAGTATGGATAGATTACAACCAAAATGGAGACTTTGGAGATTCAGGAGAATTAGTATGGAGTAAATCGGCATCTAAAACTACGCCGGTTTCAGGTTCATTTACAGTTCCATCTGGTGCTTTAAATGGTGCGACCCGGATGAGAGTTTCCATGAAATACAATGGCATTCCCACGCCTTGTGAAGCTTTTTCTTACGGAGAGGTTGAGGATTATACTATAAACATTGGAGCAGGAACACCAGATACTGAAGCACCCGCTGCACCGGCCAATTTAGCATCCAGTGGCACAACTCAAACATCTATCATCACTTTCCTGGGATGCTTCTACAGATAATGTTGGCGTTACAGGCTATGATGTCTATAAAAACGGTAGTTTTCTTTCTACAGTGAGCTCAACCAGCTATACGGTTAACGGGCTTTCTGCTTCAACTACCTATAGTTTTTATGTAAAAGCTAAGGATGAGGCAGGGAATGTTTCAGCAAAATCGAATACGATCTCGGTAACAACCTCAAATAGTTCTATTGCTTATTGTAGTTCTAAGGGGAGCAATTCCAATTATGAATGGATAGACCTTGTTCAATTAAATGATCTTAATAATGTTACCGGAAATGATGGTGGTTATAAAGATTATACGGCCTTGAGCGCAAGTTTACCATATGGTTCTAATACCATTTATATAAGTACTGGTTTTGCCAGTTCCTCTTATACTGAATATTGGAAAATATGGATAGATTTTAATAAAGATGGAACTTTTGAAACTTCTGAATTGGTAGTGAGTGGATCTTCTTCAAGCAGTGGTACATTATCGGCAGGTTTTACTGTGCCATCTACTGCAGCAGCAGGTGCTACCAGAATGAGAGTTTCCATGAAGTATAATTCAGCTCAGACCGCCTGCGAGACATTTTCTTATGGTGAAGTTGAAGATTATACCGTAGTTGTAGGTCAATCTTCTGCTTCAATAGCAAATACAAATTATGCTTATAAGAATGTGAAACCGATGGGGAATGAGCCAAATGTCTTTGATGCGAGCTTGTATCCAAATCCGGTTGTAAATGGAAACCGTCTAAATGTTTCTGTACCAGATAATAGGAAACTTTATTATGAGATATTTAATTCTGTGGGACTTGAAGTAGCTAAAGGGAAAGTTAATAATGGAATAAATGTGGCTGCGCTGAATAGCGGCACTTACATTATTATATTTAGCGACGGACAAAAAGATCTAGCTAAAAAATTCATTAAACTATAGATCATCATTGCTGAAAAAAAATGCCGGAAATTTTTTCCGGCATTTTTTGTTTTATCAACTGAGTGATGTTGAAGTTTCTTCGAGATTGATCATATAGTCGATGGCTTCTTTTCTGGAGAGCAATTCTCCCCGGGAATTGGCCTGTGAAAAATACTGATACCATCCTACTTCTTTAAGGTCTTTCTCCAATTCTTCTACCTCCGTTTTTGAAGGCATTTTCCACACCGTCATGTATCTGTAATCACTCCTGTAGGGAGTATGTTCATCATTGCGGGCCCAGCCAAGGTTTTCAATGCCTTTATCTTTCATTTCCCTCACCCTGTTTTCCATCTTGTCAAGAATTTCACGGCGGCCTTCTTTAGAAAGTTTCATCCATTTATTGGTAACATTCCACATTTCGATGTATAAATACATAATATTGGGTTTTAGTTTAATAATTGCTGCTGCGCAAGACAGCCGCTTTGACTAATAGACTAATAAAGGTACTAATAAAGGAAGAGGAAAACTAAGCGGAATTGTTGAATTTGAGTTAAATGTGACGAGGCAGCAGGTCAAACAGAAGTGATCTCTTCTGATTCAAGCAAGGCTTCACGGCGTAACTTAAGCACCACCTGAGCTATCGCGATCACATCTTTTTCGCAGTATTTCGTGATGCGTTCTATATCATTTTCTTCATAAAACACATTCCTCACATCGCTGCCGCTAATGTCGTCTTTAGGGGAAGGAATGCCCAGCACGCTGGTGAGAAGCCGAAGCGAAGTATAATGTTTATAGTCACCAAATTTCCAGAGTTCCAGGGTGTCAAGATGCGGAATTTCCCAGGGTTTTTTCCCGAAGAGGTTGAGCTTTGCCGGAAGCTCCAACCCATGAATAAGCATGCGGCGGGCGATATATGGAAAATCGAATTCTTTCCCGTTATGGGCGCATAAGAGATGGTAAGGTTTACAGAAATGTTCTTCGAGAAGTCTGCTGAAATCCTGAAGCAGCTCGGGTTCTTCTCCGCAAAAGGTGGTAAGCCTTAAATTCCTTCGGCCATTTTTAAAATTAAAGTATCCTACAGAGATGCACACGATTTTGCCGAATTCGGCCCAGATCCCGGCACGGTCGTAAAATTCTTCGGCAGTGTAATCTTCCTTGCGCTGATAGAGGGTTTTCTCTTCCCAAAGAAGTTGTTTGTCAGTATTAAGATGACCAAAAGATCTTTCTTCGGGCACCGTTTCGATATCCAGGAAAAGGATATTTTCAAGATTCAGTTTTTGCAGCATCGTTTAGCATCTTGTAAGATTCATCAATATACATAAAGAAATCGGGCGCGTGTTGTTCGCCTTCAGCCTTTTTAAGCAGGTCTTGTCCAAGCCTTACGATGATAAGGTGATCTTCAGGAATAACAATCACGTATTGCCCTAGAATTCCACGCATATAGAAAATGTGTTTGTCACGATAGTCGCTCAGCCAAAAGCCATATCCGTATTGCGGACTTTCTTCAAACCTCGGCTTAATGGATCTTGCTACGAACGTGGAATCGAGCAGTTGCTTTCCGTTCCAGTTTCCGTAGTGCTCATAGAGCTTTCCGAAGCGGGCAAAATCACGGGCATTGGAAGCGATACAGCAATAAGCCTTTTCCATACCGCTTTTGCGGCTGTCTATTTGCCAAAGCGCATCCTGCTGCATTCCCATGGGCTTCCAGAAATTTTCGCTCAGATACTCTGCAAGGCTTTTTCCCGTTGCTTTGGAAATCACCATTCCCAGCAGCTCCACGTTTCCGCTGAGGTATTTGAATTTTTCTCCCGGTTCGCTGGTCACCTTCAGGTTTAAGATCAACTCGCGGATATCTTTGCCGAAATAAGCTTTGGCGGTTTGCCCGAAGGGATTGTAATAGCTTTCATCCCAATTGAGGCCCGAGGCCATTGATGAAAGATCCCCCACCGTAAGGGCGGGATCAAACTGCGGATAAAAATCGGCTACAGGTTCATCAAGGCTTTTAATGTAACCCTCCATAATGGCTTTTCCCAGCAGTGCCGAAACAATACTCTTGGCCATGGAAAAGGAATTGGTTTTTGATTTAGGGCCGTATTTCTCGTAGTATTTCTCAAACCAGATACTGTCATTTTTGATGATAAGGAAAGCCGCTGTTCCCAACTCTTCATTCAATTCCTGAAGTTTTTGAGTTGGTTCGGCGGAATTGTAATCCTTAGTTTGAGGCCAGGGCTGATCTTTCCCGGCTTCTATCTTTCGGTTCGGGAAGTGTGTATAATCATCAATATAAGCGGTGGTATGGCCGCTTAGATAAGTAATCTTTGCCCCGCGGAGCACATAGTCATAATCGAAAAGAAAGAGCAGCAGAACGAGCAGCAGGAGGAAAGCAACGATATAACTGAGGATGCGGGCGAATTTCTTCATTTTCTAAATTTAGTAAAAAAGAAGAAATGCTAGCAGGAACTAAAACAGGCTTTGCTGTGGGCTCGGATTCTCATGTTCAAGCAGCCATTTTTTTCTCGCCAGGCCACCTGCATAACCGGTGAGCGAACCATCGCTGCCGATGACCCGGTGGCAGGGCACGATCACCCATAACGGATTCTTTCCGTTTGCAGCCGCTACGGCACGAATAGCCTTTACATCTCCAAGCTTTTTTGAAAGTTCCAGGTAGGAAGTGGTAGTGCCGTAAGGAATGTTGAGAAGGGCGGCCCATACTTTTTTCTGAAAATCGGTGCCGGCAGGATTCAATTTTAGATCGAATTCCTTCAGATTTCCATCGAAATAGGCGGAAAGCTGCCGGGTTACAGGCTGCAGTTCCTTCGGGACTTCTTCTGAAGATCCTGCTTCAGCGTCGGTGATTTTAACTTCTGAAATACCATTTTCATCTCCGCAAATTTCAGCGGTTCCCAGGGGAGTTTGAAGGTAGGTCTTCTTCATTGTTGTGGTCGTTATCATTTCTTTGTATAAGTCCGATCTTATTGGCGCGACGTTCCCAGTTTTCACGGGCGAGTTTCTGCATATCCTCAATACTGTCGCTCTCGTCCATGATCTCCAGCCCGAGCAGGGTTTCAATAATATCTTCCATGGTGACCAGGCCTACCGTATTTCCAAATTCGTCAACTACCATAGAGATGTGCGCCCGCTTCTGCACAAAAATTTCAAAAAGCTCAGGAATGGGCGTATTTACAGGAGTGACAAAGATATCCCTTTTTAGCATTTTCAGGGGCTCGTTTCCCTTTTCCTCGATTATCTCTTCCAGCACGTCATCTTTGAGAATAAAGCCCGTGATATTGGTCGATCTCCCCCTGTATACCGGAATTCGTGAGAATTTGAGGTTCTTATGGTGGCGGTGAAAATGTTCTATGGAAGTGTTTTCATCTTCGGTCATGGCTACTGAAAACGGTGTCATTACATCTTTGGCGTGTATTGACCTGAAGACGAGCAGATTTTTGATCACATTGGTCTCACTTTCCTCAATCATTCCTTCTTCTTTGGCAGCATCGGTCATGGCGGCAAATTCTTCAGGGCTAATGGAGCTTACCCGGGCCGATTTTCCGATAAGCCTTGTGGTGAGCATCATCAGCCACAGGATGCCGGTATACTTCAGCGGAAAGATCATGATCGAAAGCGATTTTGCAGTAAAATTGCCCAGACTTTGCCAAAAAGTGGCGCCAATCGTCTTCGGAATTATTTCAGAAAGAATAAGAATAGCCAGGGTCATGAGCGCCGAAACAACGCCTACAGCATTTCCGCCGTTACCATAGATCCTTTCGGCCTGCACACCCACAAGGATGGCACCCACCGTGTGAGACACGGTATTGATCGTGAGAATGGCAATAAGTGGTTTATCGATGTCCTTTTTAAAGCGCGCCAGGGTGTGGGCGTAGGCTTTGCCTTCCTTTTTCTTGATCCTGATGTAGGCAGGGGTAAAACTGAGAAGAGCCGCTTCCAGAACAGAGCACATGAAGGAAAGGAAGATGGCGATAAAGGCGAAAACTAATAGTAACAGCATATGGGCTCTGCGTTTAAATATCTAAATTAGGCATTCTTACAGAGATACTTTCGCAAAGAAATTATAAATCCGGGGAATAATAAAAGGCTGCTCCGGGCCCAAAGACCCGAAACAACCTTTAACAACAACTAACCTTAATTTTTAGGCGATATTGGCCCTGATCATACGATCCCATTTCTGGGCTATGAAAAGACGTGCCTCCGGGTCGAGACTATCATTGTCTTCTTCATCGTAGAAAATGATATCTTTGGTTTTATCGGTACCGTGGTTCCAGACAAGGTCCAGGCTCACATGCACCACACGATCTTTGCTTTTTTTGCTGTGTGGCTCGGTAAAGGTCTTCTTGGAAACCTGGCTTCGGTCCAGCTCGTCAAGGGCTATCACCTCGTATTTCATTTCATTTTGGGGTTCAAGCACGATCATTTTTTTCGCCTTTTCATCAAGGCCCAGCAGCAAAGTATTGCTGATCTCAAAGTGGGTTGGATCCATATGGTGCTCGCTGCATATTTTCTTAAGATGCTTTAACCGGCCGCGATCTTTGGCAGATTGCTTAAAAATGATGTATAAAATTGGACCCATAAAGAGGAAGAACAGGCCCAGACCTATGATAACTGATTCTTTTTCCATTTTCTGAATTTTTGGAATGTGGTAAACTGGATGTTTTGCGTTCTTCTTTTTATGGCTGAAAAACGCGTATTGTGGTGCAGCTCCTGAAGAAAAGAGCTACGGAAGTTGCCTTAAGAGCAGGTGTTTACCAGAAAAAATGGAAAGGAAAGATCTTGTGTTGCAGTTCCCTTCTTTTGTCGGAGATGTCGCCAACTGAAGTAGCCTTTTTAAGAGGAAGATAAGGCCGGAAGGAATGCTGAAATGCCAACGGAAGTAATCCGCTGCTGTTGAAATTCTTGTCGTTCAGCACCTCGGGAGAAGTACCAAAATCGATATCTTCAAAGAAAAGTTGTGGAGCTTGCGATTTAGCCTTTAGAAATTGAAGCTCTGAAAGGTCGTGGTGAAAGTTTAGTTGTGGAGATGCCCATGCCTCGCCGCCCGGCATGGCAACAAAAGCCGAAAGCAGCAAAAAGATCGCAACTAATTTTCTAAAATCTTTCACGAATCAAAAATACGCAGAAAGTCAATGCGCCGGCCAAAAATTTCAGGGCTTAGCGGAAATTAATTATAGAATTCATCTTAGGGATGAGTGGAGGGTTTATTGATAAGAATTGACGATGCTCAAATTGTAATGAGAACTTCTTCTTAAGGGAAGTCTTTTTTGCAAGTGTAGTGCTTCCCTGGCGTTCAAAAATTTTCGAAGCCTTGGAGAAAATTTAGCCAGCGAAACACCTACAAAAAAGTATCCTTTCCTGCCTGCTGCAGGCAGGTTTTGGTTCGTTTTTTTGGACAAGCAAAAAAATGAACAAACATTAAACGAATGGAGAGCCTTATCGACCGAAGGGAGTGTCCATTAGCATAATACAAATAGGAACTATTACCTGTCAAGAAGCAGCCTTGCCGCGTCTTTCGCAAAGTAGCTGGCGATCATGCTTGCGCCGGCACGTTTTATAGCAAGAAGTTGTTCCAGCATCACCGCATCGTGATCCAGCCAGCCTTTTTCAGCCGCTGCTTTGATCATTGCGTACTCGCCGCTTACCTGGTAAACAGCTACCGGCACGTTCACAGCATTTCTGATATCTCTCACAATATCAAGATAGCACAGCCCGGGCTTCACCATCACGATATCGGCTCCTTCGTCGATATCCATGAGGGTTTCCCTTACGGCTTCCTCCCGGTTTGCAGGATCCATCTGGTAAGTTCTTTTGTCCTTCGGAATATTTTCGGCATCAACCGGCGCCGATTCCAGGGCGTCGCGGAAGGGTCCGTAAAAAGCCGAGGCGTATTTCGCTGAATAGCTCATGATACCGGTATCGTAAAACCCTTCATCTTCCAGAAGCGTCCTTATCTCAAAGATCCTTCCGTCCATCATATCGCTGGGCGCAACAAAATCGGCTCCGGCTTTGGCGTGAGAAAGTGACATTTCGGCTAAAACAGCAACGGTATCGTCATTCAGCACCTTTCCATCGGCAATAATTCCGTCGTGGCCGTAAGAGGAAAACGGATCCAGGGCAACATCGGTCATCACGATCATTTGCGGCACGGCTTCTTTCACGGCTTTAATGGAGCGTTGCATCAATCCTTCGGGATTAATGGCTTCAGTTCCTGCATTGTCCTTGAGATTATCGGGCACTTTCACAAAAAGCAACACCGACTTTATGCCGAGATTCCACAATTCCTTCACTTCCTTTTTCAGAAGATCCAGGCTAAGGCGGAAGTAATTCGGCATCGAAGCGATCTCTTCCTTTATATTTTTTCCTTCAACAACAAATAGAGGCACAATAAAATCACGGGGAGACAAAGCAGTCTCACTTACCATACTTCTTATCGCTTCGTTCGTTCTTAATCTTCTGTTTCTTCTTAACGGATACATATCTCGATTATCGGTTTAATTATCAATGTTTTAAATCCACTCTTTTGGCTGCCGTAGCACTTCCATGAGTTTGGCTTCTTCGCTTCCGGATTTGGGATGATGGTCGTAAACCCATTGCACGTGCGGCGGAAGGCTCATCAGGATACTTTCGATTCTTCCGTTCGTTTTTAGTCCGAAGAGAGTGCCTTTGTCATGCACAAGGTTAAATTCCACGTAGCGGCCTCTCCTGATCTCCTGCCAGTCGCGCTGCTCATTGGAATACGGCAGATCTTTTCTTTTTTCGACAATAGGAACATAGGCTTCCAGGAAACTGTCTCCCACTTCGGTCACAAAATTGTACCAGTCATCTATGCTCATCTCGTCATTGGCCTTCAGGTAGTCGAAGAAAAGGCCTCCAATTCCGCGGGCTTCATCACGGTGAGAATTCCAGAAATAGTCATCGCATTTCTTCTTGTATTCCTGATAAAAGTCCGGGTCGTATTTGTCGCAGGCCTGTTTCGAAATTTGATGAAAATGAATAGCGTCTTCTTCAAAAAGGTAATAAGGCGTAAGATCCTGGCCGCCGCCAAACCATTGATCGATGGTTGTACCATCTTTTTCATACATTTCGAAATATCTCCAGTTTGCATGAACCGTAGGAACCATGGGGTTTTTCGGGTGGATGACAAGACTGAGACCGCAGGCGAAAAAATCTACTTCCCCTACTTTAAAATACTTCTGCATCTCTTTGGCCAAAGGCCCGTGAACAGCTGAAATATTGACGCCTCCCTTTTCAAATACATTTCCGTTTTCAATGACGCGCGTTCTTCCGCCGCCGCCTTCTTTCCGTTCCCATAGATCCTCACGAAATTTGGCTTTTCCGTCAATTTCTTCAAGCCTGGAAGTGATGCGATCCTGTAATTCCTCAATGTATTTATAAAACTTCTCCTTCATTACAGGTCTTCACTTTCAGCTTTGGCTTCGTTTATCTTCTGAATAAGACTAAAAGAAAAGGTCTGGCTTTCCTTCTGAGCGAATTCATATATGGCAACGGCCGTTTGAGCCAGTTTTGGTTGATTTTCGGCAGCTTCCATCGGTAGCACTTTCATCATTAAATCGCCGAATTGTTCATAATTGGCAAAGGAAAATTCCTCGTCCTGCAGTTTTTTCAGAAGCTCTTCAGGATCGCTGTTTTCGATATCTTCTAAGGTAAGGTTTAGCGTTTCCTGAAGTTTGCGGTTTAGGGCCTCTCTCTGCTGATTTTTCCAAAGATCGGGGACGAATTCCATCTGAAGGGCTTCATTAAGAAGCCGGTTCATTTTTTCGTTTTCCTCGTCTCTTAATCCTTTACTTAACATAGCGAACTATTTTTTGTATTCTTTTACCGCATCTACAAAGGCGCGGGCATTTTCCACGGGAATATCCGGAAGAATGCCGTGTCCAAGATTAGCGATATATCGATCTTTACCAAATTCATCGATCATATTGTGCACCATTCGCCTGATGTCTTCAGGTTTGGAATACAGTCTTGCCGGGTCAAAATTCCCCTGCAGCGTAACTTTTCCGCCGCTAAGGTATCTCGCATTTTGAGGAGAGCAGGTCCAGTCAACTCCCACAGCCGCGGCACCCGATTCTCCCATTTCTTTCAGGGCAAACCAGCAGCCTTTTCCGTAGGCGATCACCGGCACCTCATCTTTCAGCGCATCGATGATCTGCTGCATGTATTGCCAGGAAAATTCCTGGTAATCCTGAGGGGAAAGCAAGCCGCCCCAGGAATCAAAAAGCTGCACAGCATCAACGCCGGCTTTTACCTTCTCCTTAAGATAGGCAATGGTGGTGTCGGTTATTTTTTGCAGCAAATTGTGGGCCGCAGCAGGTTCTGTAAAGCAGAATTTTTTGGCAAGATCAAAGGTTTTGGAGCCTTTTCCCTGAACAGCATAACAGAGAAGAGTCCACGGAGACCCTGCAAACCCGATCAATGGAACTTCGTCATTGAGCTCCTGTTTGGTCATTTTTATAGCTTCAAAAACATAGTTCAGCTCTTCTTTTACGTCTGGAACGACCACTTTATTCACGTCTTTTGCGCTGCGAATAGGGTTCGGAAGCCAGGGACCTACGCCGGGTTTCATTTCCACCTCTATCTGCATTGCCTGTGGTACCACAAGAATGTCGCTAAAGAGAATGGCAGCGTCGGTGCCAACCTGCCGTATCGGCATAATAGTGATCTCGGTAGCGAGCTCGGGAGTGCGGCAGCGGGTAAAGAAATCGTATTGTTCCTTTAGTTTCATGAAATCTGGCAGGTAACGTCCTGCCTGTCTCATCATCCACACCGGTGGCCGTTCTACACTTTCGCCCTTCAGAGCTCTAAGAAATAAATCGTTTTTGATCATGTATGTTCTGTTTTAACCGAAAATCGGTCCTTATTTTAAAATTTTCGCCGCCCGCGCAATCACGTTTTCAATGCCGGGCTGGTTGGCGATCTCTATTCTGTCTGTATGCTTTTTTGCTTCGGAAGCGGTAGTGCTGCCAATACAAAAAGCAATGGCGTTTTCAAATTTATTCAGCTTTGCAAAGCTCTGGACTCCGCTGGGGCTGAAAAAAAGAATTCCGTCGAATTCCTGATGAAATTCCCTGAAATTCAGCCCGGTTCTATAGACTTCAATTTCTTCAAATTTCACCTGGTTCTTTTTGAGTGCTTCCGGAAGTTCGTTCCGTCTTTTATTTCCGCAGAAAAAGGTAAAGCTTTTATCGCAATATTGTGCAGTAATGACTTCTGCAAGCTCTGAAGCATTCGCGGCCATTTCAACCACAGCAAAACCATTTTCCTTTAAAAGAGTGGCGGTTTTGGCACCCACGCAAAAGCAATTTTTGATCTGAAGTTTTTTCTTTATTAAAATCTTAGCCGCATTTTTGCTGGTGATAATGGCATTTTCTACGGAAGAGATTGAGACCGGTAAAGACTGAAATTCGATCTTTATGGCATCGTATTCTACCAGGCTGAGTCCGGCATTGAGCAGCAGCTCCTTCTGATTTGTGGAAAGTTTCTTTGTGGAAAGGACGGTTGACTGCCTTGTCCCTTGAGGGAGAAGGTCCGGTTGAGGGTGAGATTTCGTTTCCATTTTAGAATCCGCGAAATTTTGTTTTTCCTCCTTTCTTTCCAGAATAGCTTCAAAAATCAGCGCTGGCTCCTGGAAAACTGTTTTATTGCTAAAACGAAGAACCCGATATCCCAGGTTTTGCAGTAGCAAATCCCGTAGCTCGTCTTTTTCCTTTTGTTCTTTGTCCTGATGATATTCCCCGTCAAGTTCAATAACTATTCTTCGTTCAATACAGCAAAAATCGACGATATAATGCTTAACAGGATATTGCCTTCTGAATTTCAGGCCTTCAAAATTCCGGTTGCGAAGAAGTTTCCAAAGTCTGGCTTCAGCTTTGGTCTGGTTCTTCCGAAGTGATCTGGCTATGTTGGTTTTGTAGTTCATTCCCTCTCCCCAGCCCTCTCCCTCGGGGGAGAGGGGGTGAGGATGATTATTTTAAGATCTTCTTAATTTCCTGCATCAATCCGGCGCCACCATTCTGTAGTATTTCTTCGGCGCATTTTCGTCCAAGTCCGGCAGCTTCTTCAACAGGCACGGTCTTTTTTACATCAAGCCTTGTCTTTCCATCGATGCTGAACAAAGCCCCTTCAAAATTGATCATTCCATCCTTCACTTCAGCTAAAGCGCCAATAGGAGCGGTACAGCCGCCTTCCAACACGCGGAGGAATTCTCTTTCTATATGAACTGCAGTGGCTGTGCGGGTATGGTTAAGAGTAGAAAGTGCTTTTCTGCAAAAATCATCATCTTCCATCGCTACCACCAGCATTGCTCCCTGGGCGGGGGCGGGGATCATCCAGTCAAGATCGATGAAATTGTCGGGTTTCAGGTTGATCCTTTCCAGGCCGGCAGCGGCAAAAATGGCACCGTTCCAGTCGCTGTCGTGCAGCTTTTTCATTCGGGTATTTACATTTCCGCGGAGATCAACGACCTTGTGCTGCGGATATTTGTTGAGCCATTGGGCTTTGCGCCTCAGGCTTCCGGTCGCAATGGTGCCTTCAGCATTGAAAAAATCCAGCCCTTTATGAATTAAAAGATCCTGGGAAGGAGCTCGTTTTAGCACGGCAGCCTGTACAATTCCTTTGGGAAGCGCGGTGGGCACATCTTTCATAGAATGCACGGCGATATCAATTTCACCTTTGATCATGGCAACATCCAGGGTCTTCGTGAAAATTCCGGTAATGCCCATTTCGTATAAAGGCTGGTCAAGGTTGAGGTCACCTGAAGACTTAACCGGAACCAATTCTGCTTCGTGGCCCAGATGTGCGAGTGCAGCCTGTACAGTCTTCGCCTGCCAAAGAGCAAGTTCGCTGTCGCGGGTGCCTATTCTTATAACCTTGTTCATTTCCCCTTAAGTTGCTCTTCAAGCTGAAAAACCTTCTGGATGAGTTCCAGGCTTTCATCAGTGGTTTCAGAATCTTCTTTGAGGTGATTGGCGAAATGGTTCATTATTTTCTGAATAATGCGGTTGCCAATTATCTCGGCCTGATCGTTGTTGAAATTGGCGATCTTTTTGCTCTGGAAATCCAGTTCGGCATCTTTCATGCCTTTCAGCTTTTTCTTCAAAGCTTTGATCGTAGGAGCGAATTTGCGGGTTTCAAGCCATTTGTTGAAATCGCCCTCCACTTCTTTTATGATAGCTTCAGCCTCGGGAATCGCCTTCTTGCGACGTTGCAGAGTCTCATCTGTCATCTGCGAAAGCTGGTCAAGATGTATCAAACTCACGTTATCCAGTTCGGCTACATCTTCAGATACATTCTTTGGAATCGACAAGTCAAGGATCAATAATTCTTTTTTGGCGTAGATAAGCTCTTTGGAAATAGTGGGATTCTGTGCGCCGGTGGCAACTATCAGAATATCGCTGTTCCTTATCTCAGCCTGTAGGTCGCTGTAATCTTTTACCACCAGATTGAATTTTCCGGCGATCTTTTCAGCTTTATCTTTGGTACGGTTAATCAGTGTGATCTTTTCGTTACCGGTATGTTTTACCAGGTTTTCGCAGGTATTTCTTCCTATTTTCCCTGTTCCGAAGAGTAGGATATTTTTTTCAGAAATGTTCTTCACATTGTTCATGATATACTGAACCGATGCGAAAGAAACCGAAGTGGCTCCGGTTGAAATTTCAGTTTCGTTCTTGATGCGTTTGCTTGCCTGGATCACGGCATTTACCAGCCTTTCCATAAAAGCGTTGGCCAAATCGAGTTTCTTGGAACGTACAAAGGCTGTTTTTAACTGACTGATGATCTCGAAATCTCCGAGAATCTGGCTATCAAGACCGGTCCCTACATGAAACATATGAGAAATGGCGTGCTTGTTCTTATGTACATAAGCTACCTTTTCAAATTCCTCAACGGTGCCGCGGGTGTGTTCGCAAAGCAACTTGATGAGCTGAAAAGGATGTTGTGCAAAGCCATAAATTTCTGTACGGTTACAGGTAGAAGTCACCAGGATTCCGTCTATGCCCTCTTCGGTCTTAGCCTGCATCAGTAACCGGTTCTTGGTCTCTTCGTCCAGGCTAAAATGTCCCCTTACCTCAGCGTCAGCCTTTTTGTAGCTTAAGCCGATGGTGTAAAAATGTTTTCCTCCAGAAATGTGATAATCTTCCATGTACCTTTTTGGGAATTCAGATGGGCAAAAGTAACACATAGATAAAAGAAAATATAACGCTTCAGGTACTAAATATGTCGTTTCCTGATATTTGTCATAAAAATGGACCTTTTTATCGGATTTTGAGTTAGATTTGTAGTAAATTCAGTTGTTTTACGGGCCTTTTTACCACATTGTTTAGACCTGTTCTAAATAAAAGCCCAAAACTACAATGGAAACAACCGAAAAAAATATCGCTCAAAGGTACATGGAGGAAACGAAGATAGAAGAAGGCTTCTTTATTCTGAAGTTTCAAAACGACTCTTCAGAAACAGCCAAATTCATACGCGAGATCGACAATAGCTTTATTCAATTTCACTTCAATGTCAAGGGGGATAGCAAGTTTTTCTTCAACAAAGGGAATTATGGTTTGCCGCTAACTGAAGAGAAATCGTTGCTATTGTACAATCCGCAGACGAACCTGCCTTTAGACCTGGAGCTGGGTTCGCGCTCCTGGCTGATCTCCCTCATGATCTCGATCAAGAAATTTCATGCCCTGTTCTCCCAGGAAGCCGATTATATCTCATTTTTGAGTGATGATAACCGGGACAAGAAATACTACAAGGACGCGCCAATTTCACCTTCTATGGCCATTGTGCTCAATCAATTGATGAACTTCAATCTTACTCCCAGCATCCACGATATTTATTTCAAAGCCAAGGCTTATGAGCTGTTGAGCCTGTATTTTAACCGGGCCGAAGATGCCAACGTAGAGCAATGCCCTTTCCTAAGTGACGAGGAAAATATTCTGAAAATAAGGAAGGCGAAGGATATTGTGATTGCACGCATGGCTGAACCACCTTCCCTGCAAGAGCTGGCAGCAGAAATTGATCTGAGCCTGAAAAAGCTCAAGGAGGGATTCAAGCAGATCTACGGAGATTCCGTCTACAGTTTCCTCTTTGATTATAAAATGGAATATTCAAGAAAACTTCTCAATTCCGGCGAATTTAATGTAAATGAAGTTGGGCTGAAGGTTGGCTACAGTACAGCCAGTCATTTTATAGCTGCTTTCAAGAAAAAATTTGGCACTACGCCTAAGAAATATCTGATGTCTATTTCGGCAAGCTCGTAAAGGGGAATTATATTGTTCAATCTTATGTCAATCCGGATTTCCGGGCATTTTTTTGCGATCTATAATTTCCGCTGAGAAAAACTTCAGTGAAAAATCTATAAAGAAATAGGAAACCACAATTGCAGTCCTACCTTCATAAAAATTTATAATCCTATTTTTGCAGTGAAAAGAAAGAAGCTATGAGCAAAGGTGTGCTAATGGTTAATCTGGGTTCTCCAGACAGTACCGACCCAAAAGACGTAAAGAAATATTTAGGAGAATTCCTGATGGATGAACGGGTGATCGATGTGCCGTTGTGGGCGCGCAACCTGTTGGTGAAAGGTATTATTCTGAATACCCGGCCCAAGAAATCGGCAGAGGCCTATAAAAGGATCTGGTGGGACGAAGGCTCTCCGCTCATTGTACTTTCGGAACGCCTGCAGGCGAAGATCGACGATCTTACCTCTGTTCCCATTGCCCTGGCAATGCGTTACGGCACCCCGAATATTCTTTCAGGATTAAGGGAACTGCACGAGCAAGGAGTAGATGAGGTGTTGATTTTCCCCTTGTATCCGCAGTTTGCGATGGCCACTACCGAGACCATTCTTGTTCTGGCGGAAGAGCTTCGGAAGAAACATTTTCCGGAGATGGAGTTCACCACGGTTCCTCCTTTTTACAATCATCCCGATTATATAAGGGTTCTTGCCAATAGCATTTCAGAGAAGCTGAAGGGAGTGGAATTTGAACATTTGCTGTTTTCTTATCACGGAGTTCCCGAGAGACATATTCGAAAAAGTGATATTACAGGGTCCCATTGCAAGATAGACGGCACATGTTGCCAGACGCCTTCCTCGGCACATCAGTTTTGTTACCGGCACCAGTGTTTCGAAACCACCAGGTTGGTAGCCGAATACCTGGAATTAAAGGAAAACACCTACAGTGTTTCTTTCCAGTCGCGGCTGGGATTCGATCCATGGCTGCAACCTTATACCGACCGCACTATCGAACGCTTCGGAAAACAAGGCATGAAGAAAATGGCTATTGTGACGCCGGCTTTCGTTTCAGACTGCCTGGAGACCCTCGAAGAAATTGCAATGGAAGGAAAGGAGATCTTTCACGAAGTGGGAGGGGAAGACTTCACCGTAGTTCCCTGCCTTAACGATCGTGAAGATTGGGTGAATGTCCTGTCACGTTGGATCGATGAATGGGCATATCAAAAGCCGGTTGAAGCCTGATGGCCGGGCTCAGCTCAAAGGCTCTGGGCAATGAGCCGATAGGAAAATTACTGATAAAGCAGGCCGCTCCGGCTTCTATAGGCATTCTCGTGATGTCGCTGAATATCCTCATCGACACGATCTTTGTCGGAAACTGGATAGGTCCTATCGCCATTGCAGCTATTAATGTTGTGCTGCCCATCTCTTTTTTTATTGCGGCTCTGGGAATGGCCATAGGCATTGGAGGATCGTCTATAATTTCGCGGGCGCTGGGAGCCGATGACCCTGAAAAAGCCCTGAAAACCTTCGGAAACCAGATAAGTATTACCCTTATCCTTACCGTCTTGATGGTGGTGGTAGGGCTAAGTTTTGCGGATTCACTTATACCGGCTTTCGGCGGAAAGGGAGATATCTTTTCTCCGGCCAAAGTCTACTATGTGGTAGTGCTCTATGGTGTTCCGTTTCTGGCGCTTTGTATGATGGGAAGCACCGTTATACGGGCCGAAGGAAAGCCAAAGTTCGGAATGATCGCCATGATCATTCCCTCTGTTGGCAATCTGCTTCTGGACTATATTCTCATCAACAGGATGGACATGGGGATGTTAGGTGCCGCCTGGGCTACTACCGCTTCCTACCTATTCTGCTTCGCCTATATTCTCTGGTTTTTCATGTCCAAGAATTCAGAACTTAAGATCGATTTTGGGCATTTCGGATTAAATAAAAAGATTCTCAGGGAGATCTCTTCTTTGGGATTTGTAACACTGTCACGGCAGGCAGTGGTGAGTCTCACTTATTTATTGATGAACAATATTCTCTTCAACCTGGGCGGGGAAAGCTCTATAGCGGTTTACGCGATCATCGGGCGTATGCTCATGTTTGCCCTTTTCCCGGTGCTGGGAGTGACTCAGGGATTTTTACCGATCGCCGGTTTCAATTATGGCGCCCGCAATTATGACCGGGTCCGTAAAAGCATCAATACAGCTATATTGTATGCCTGTATCCTCGGGATATTTGTTTTTGCCGGGATCATGTTCTTTTCTGAAGAAATTGTAGGTATCTTCACCTCAAACCGGAAAATCCTCGCAGAAACTCCTGCGGCCATGCGCTGGGTTTTTGCCGCCACACCCATCGTTGCACTACAACTGATAGGTGCTGCATATTTTCAGGCGGTCGGGAAGGCTGTGCCCGCACTGCTGTTGACGCTCTCAAGACAGGGTTTTATTTTTATCCCCTTAATTCTTGTCCTGCCCATCTTCTTTGGAGAAACAGGTGTTTGGATCTCTTTCCCTATCGCCGATGTACTTTCGACCATCATTACAGGTATATTTTTGAATAGGGAAGTGAAAAGAAACCTCCTCTCCGATTCTGCCTGAGCTTTCTTCAGAATAAAAAGTTTTATTGGCTATCTTTGTTAGAAAGCCTTTGCGACGATGGAAATGAATCAGTTGAAAATAGAACTTATGCAGAAGATCATTGCCTGCAATGATCCTGAATTGCTGTTAAAACTGGAAGAGCTTTTGGCGAGCATAGATACTGAAGTGAATGAGGAAGCAGAGGAATATTCGGCTTCAACCAGGACCCGGGATATAGTTCCGGATTCATATTATAAAAAGCTGGAGCGGGATTTTGAAAAATATCAAAAAGGAGAAATAAAGGCTCGCTCCTGGGAAGAAATAAGAGCTAATGCCATAAAAAAGTATGGAATATAAAATACTTTTATTTCCCCGGGCAGAAAAGGAAATAACTGAATCGGCCGATTGGTATGAATCGAGGAGAAAGGATCTTGGAAAAAGATTTCTTATTTGTATTGATAAGTCTTTCAGGAGGATAATAGAAAACCCCTTGAAATATCCATTGACCAAAGGAAATTTCAGACAAACAAAAGTGGATGTTTTTCCGTATGTGATCATTTTTCAGGTGTCCGAAAAGGATATTTTGATACATTCGGTCTTCAACACCTGGCAAAACCCGTTAAAGAAACCTTGAATTGATACAATATTACAACTACATCAAAGCGCTGCATCTCATCTTTGTGATCACTTTCTACGCCGCGAAATAATAGACTCTTCTTACCGAATCCTACTGAGCTTTCTTCAGAATAAAAAGTTTTATTGGCTATCTTTGTTAGAAAGCCTTTGCGACGATGGAAATGAATCAGTTGAAAATAGAACTTATGCAGAAGATCATTGCCTGCGATGATTCTGAATTGCTGTTAAAACTGGAAGAGCTTTTGGCTGGCATAGATGCTGAAGTGAATGAGGAAGCTGAAAAATACGAATTTGAAACCAGAGATGGCTTAAGTATTTCTGAGGCTCAAAATGAGGAGTTAGAGAGAAGATATCGAAAATATTCTGAAGAAGGTACTAAAACCGACAGTTTGGAGAATGTAGAAAAAAGGCTTCGTCAGAAGTATGGCCTATAAAGTTAATATCCTCATGGAAGCTCAGGCAGACATCGAGGATGCTGTGGAGTGGTACGAAGGTAAATCTGCAGGATTAGGAGGACGATTTCTTGATGATCTTTTTAATCAACTAAGATATTTGAGCCACTATCCTGAACATTTTCCGCAGAAAAAGAATGCTTTAAGGGAGGTGAATTTAAAGAGTTTCCCTTATTTGGTAATTTATGAATTTGAACAGGAGGAAATTACAGTATGGGCTGTCTTCAATACCTGGCAAAACCCGTTAAAGAAACCTTGAATTGATACAATATTACAACTACATCAAAGCGCTGCATCTCATCTTTGTGATCACCTGGTTCGCCGGGCTTTTTTATATGCCGCGCCTATTCGTTTACCAGATAGAAGCCAATGAAAAGCCGGAGCCTGATCGCAGCATTCTTGGTGATCAGTTAAAATTAATGGCAAAGCGGCTTTGGTATATCATTACCTGGCCCTCAGCAATACTGGCCAGCCTTTTCGCATTCTGGTTACTGTTCCTTATTCCCGTCTGGCTTCAGCAAAGCTGGATGCTGGTGAAATTGGCCTTTGTGGTGTTGCTTTATGCCTACCACCTCAAATGCCATTTTATTTTTAAGGAACTTCAGCAGGACGTGGTAAAATGGACTTCCAACCAGATGCGACTATGGAATGAAGGTTCTACGCTTATCCTTTTTGCAGTGATATTTCTGGTGATTGTGCGAGATGCCATCAACTGGATCTACGGTGTGCTCGGGATCTTTGCCCTTTCGGCGGTTTTGATGCTCGGTTTCCGCATGTATAAACGCATAAGATCAAAGAATCCCGACGCCTGAATGGTGTGATAATTGATTAAAGCACGCTAAGTGCCGCTTATATGAAGCTTTTAAAACTCTCTTTACGTACCCGGATATTCATCTCCATGATCTTGTTGGTGTTGGGTGCCTCTATTCTTATTGCCGGTGTCACCGTTTACCAGTACAAGCAGGAAGCTGAAAGTTATCACCGGGAAAGGCTGGAACGGAAGGAGCAGGCGATCAAGGAAAATATCAAATTTGTCCTTGCCAGTACGACTTATGTTGTAAATACGGCTAATGTCGCATCGATTTTTAAAGATCGCGACAAGATCTACGAAATGGCCCAGGTGCACGAAATGCCGATTAGCATTTATGATCTTGAAGGCCATTTGCTGGTAAAGTCCGATGAAAGTTTCTTTCGCGATACGACGGGCGTTCAGATAGACCAGGAGATACTTAACGAACTGAAATCTTCTTCAAACCGGCGCTATCTCAGAAAGACCGAGATCCATGGCGAAAAATACCAATCTTCCTATTCCTATATAACCGACAACAAGTTCAAACCGCTAGCCATTCTTTATTTGCCCTACCTTCAGGACGATAGTCTGCTGAACCGCGATCTTCACAATTTCCTGATGCGCATGGGCGAGATCTATCTTTTTATGTTGGTTTTGGCCATTTTGATGTCCTATTTGCTGTCGAGGTATATCACCAAATCGCTGAAGATCATTTCAGAAAAAATTAATCAGACGCGGTTGGACAAGCGGAACCAAAAGATCGAGATCACCAATGCTTCCGAAGAGATCTATGCGCTTATCTCTGCTTATAACAGTATGATCGATGAGCTGGAAGAGAGTGCGGTTAAACTCGCCACGGGCGAACGCGAACAGGCTTGGCGTGAAATGGCTAAGCAGGTGGCGCATGAGATCAAGAATCCGCTAACGCCAATGCGGCTGAGTGTGCAGAGTTTTCAGCGCAATTTTGACCCTAACGATCCTCGTATTGAAGAAAAAGTAAGGGAATACAGCCATACGCTCATCAACCAGATAGATACTATGAGCTCGATCGCATCGGCCTTTTCAAATTTCGCCAAGATGCCGGCGCAGCAGAGCGAAACCCTTAATGTGCCTAAGATCGTCAAACTGGCGCTGGATATTTTTAATGAAAACTACATCACTTTTTCTTCGGAAGAGGACGAGATTCTCGCCAAATTTGACCGTACGCAACTCATTCGCGTAGTGACCAATCTCGTGAAGAACGCCGTGCAGGCCCTTCAGGATAAGGAAGATCCCAGGATCGTAGTAAGTGTGCAGGATGAAGAGGATACGGTGTGTATTTCCATTTGCGACAATGGCGGCGGCATTCCGGAGGAGAACGAAGACAAGGTTTTTGAACCGAAGTTTACGACTAAATCGAGCGGAATGGGTCTTGGCCTGGCGATGGTGAAAAATATCGTCGAGACTTACCACGGGACCATCAGTTTTGTTTCAAAACCAGATAAAGGCACTATCTTTAAGGTAAGATTTCCGAAGTGATTCGGGCGAAAATTTTATTTCAACACCAAAATTTATTTCTATGGAATTCGAAAATATTCTAACCGAAGAAAATGAAGGCATTCTTCAGATAACCATTAACCGCCCTTCAAAACTCAACGCCCTGAACAGAGCCACTATTCAGGAACTGCATGAAGCTTTTGCTGAAGCCCGGGATGATGATGAGGTGAAATTGATCATTATTACCGGCAGCGGTGAAAAGGCCTTTGTGGCGGGCGCCGATATTAGTGAATTCTCTGATTTTTCTGCGGAAGAAGGAAAGAAACTGGCAGCTGAAGGGCAGGAGAAATTGTTTGATTATGTGGCTAATTTTCCGAAACCGGTAATCGCAGCCATCAATGGTTTTGCCCTTGGCGGCGGACTCGAATTGGCTATGGCAGCGCACTTCCGTATCGCCAGCGAGAATGCGAAAATGGGTCTTCCTGAGGTCTCTCTCGGGGTGATTCCGGGCTATGGAGGTACTCAACGTTTACCGCAGCTCGTGGGAAAAGGTCGTGCCATGGAAATGATCATGACGGCCGGCATGATAGATGCCAGTCAGGCTTTGCAATACCACCTGGTGAACCATGTGACAGAGCAGGGCGAACTGCTGGAATTTACGCGCGAAATAGCTGCCAAGATCACCAAAAATTCCCTGGTCGCGATTGGTACTGCCATTAAGGCGATCAATGCCAATTATGAAGATGGAGTAAATGGCTTCAATACCGAAATTGAAGGTTTTGGCCGGTCTTTTGGGACGGAAGACTTCAAGGAAGGTACTTCAGCTTTCCTCAATAAACGCAAAGCCGATTTTCCCGGAAAATAGAATCTTTTTCCACAGAAAATATTAATATGGAATAAATCCCTTTTTAGGTATATATTCCATATTTTTGTTTCATGGCACAGGAGAAGGATTATATTAAAGGGAGAGGGGCGCAACTGAATGTGCATAATAGGTTTGATGCGCACAGCCATGAAGTCCGGGACGATTTTCTCAATTATTGTGAAATGGAAGGGGAAGAAGCCCGAAAGTCGCAGACTACTCTTATCGATACTTTTCCCAAGACCATTGTGAACAAGGTGAACAGTCCCGATGTGGGAATGGGATTTTCGCTGAACCCTTACCAGGGCTGTGAACATGGCTGTATCTATTGCTATGCCCGGAATTCACATGAATACTGGGGTTATAGTGCCGGGCTGGATTTTGAACAGAAGATCCTGGTCAAGAGAAATGCAGTGGAATTGCTTGAGAAGAAACTTAGCAGTCCGCGCTGGGAGGCTTCACCCATTATTCTTTCAGGAAATACCGATTGTTATCAGCCGATTGAAAAGAAGCTGCAGATCACGAGGAAATTGCTCCAGACCTTCCTGAAATACCGGCATCCGGTGGGGATTATCACCAAGAACGCCCTTGTGCAACGTGATATTGATATTCTCAGAGAACTGGCTGCCGATAAGCTGGTGAATGTCAACCTTTCCGTTACCTCGCTGCAGGAGGAAACACGGCGCATCCTGGAACCTCGCACCGCCAGCATTAAAAAGCGCCTGCAAACAATCGAAAAACTTTCTGCTGCCAATATTCCGGTGAGTGTAATGATGGCGCCCATTATTCCGGCGATCAACAGCCATGAGATCATGCCGCTGGTGAAGGAGATTTCAGAAAGAGGAGCCCTGAGCGTGGGTTATACGATCGTGCGCCTTAATGGTGCGATCGGCCAGATCTTTAGTGACTGGATTCGGAAGACCATGCCAGACAGGGCAGAGAAGGTGCTGAATCAAATTGAAAATGTTCACGGCGGAAGCCTTAACGACAGCCGTTTTGGAACGCGTATGAAGGGGGAAGGGGAGTTCGCAGAGCAGGTGGCGCAGCAATTTAGGATCGCCAGGAATAAATACCTGCAGGGCCGGGAAAGAGCCGTCTTGAATTGTAAACTTCACCATGATTTCAAGGACGGGCAGCTGAAATTATTTTAGGAAATCCCTTCCCATTCCCGGTAAAACTGATCGAGATAATCTTCCATGAATTTGTGCCGTTCTTCGGCAATCTGCCTGCCGGTTTTGGTGTTCATACGATTCTTTAGGAGCAGCAGTTTTTCGTAGAAATGATTGATGGTTGGTGCCGTGGAAGCCTTGTATTCTTCCTTCGTCATGTTAAGGTCGGGCTTAATATCAGGATCGTACAAGGCTCGTCCCTTGAATCCTCCGTAATTGAAGGTGCGAGCGATCCCAATAGCTCCCAGCGCATCCAGGCGATCGGCGTCCTGAACAATATCGAGTTCAGGAGAACTGAAATTCCTTTCTACATTGCCCCCTTTAAAGGAGATATTTTCGATGATCTTAACCACATGCTTGATCACTTCAGGAGTCATTTGCTGAGATTCCATGAATTCGCGCGCTCTTTGTGGGCCTACGCTTTCATCGCCGTTGTGAAATTTGGAGTCGGCAATGTCGTGGAGTAAAGCTCCCAGTTCCACCACAAGCATATTTGCACTTTCTCCTTCGGCTATATGCCGGGCATTGTTAAAGACTCTCTGAATATGAAACCAGTCGTGGCCGCCTTCAGCATTTTCCAGTTCCTTTTTGACGAAATTGATGGTGTTTTGAATGAGAGTATTCACAGGGAAGGGAAATTTTAGAATAAAACCTCACAGGTTTCTGAAACCTGTGAGGTTTGCTTTTTGAATTTATTTTATGTCGGCAATGATGGTTCTTTCCAGAAGGGCTACGAGACTTTCCGGGTCATCGGAATCTGCAGAAATTGGCTTGTGAACCTTCATTTTAAGGTGAACGCCAATGTCCAGCGGAAAATTTCCGTACCGGAAGAGTTTCCAGGAGTTGTTAATGGTGATAGGGACGATGAGCGCTTCGGGCATTTGCTTGAAGAGCATCATCATTCCGCTTACCTGGAATTTTTTCGGGGCACCAGTGCGGCTACGGGTTCCTTCAGGAAAGATCACGGCAGAGCGTTTCGTCTTATTAAGATATTTCGCAAACTGTCCCATTTTCAGCAGAGATTCACGTTTATTTTTCCGGTCGATGAGAATGGAGCCTCCATGTCTCAGGTTAAAGGAAATACTGGGAATTCCTTTTCCGAGCTCTTTTTTGCTGACAAACTTCGGGTGGTGTTTTCGGAAATACCAGATAATTGGAGGAATATCGAACATGCCCTGATGATTCGCCACAAAGATGCATGGCCGGTCAACAGGAATGTCGTAAGGACTGTCGATGCTGAATCGGGTTCCGAGGAGATTAAGGCAGCGCAACAGGAAAAAGTTGAAAAGGTCTACGCTTTTTTTATGGGCTTCATAGCCGCCAAGCTTCAGGCACAACCACTGGATGGGATGAAACACCAGCAAGTTGAGAAAAAAGAAGACATAAAAAATTACCGAAAGGGGGTAAGTAAATAGTTTTTTCATCTCGTTGATTATGGCTACAAAAATAGGATTTTCAGCATATATGCGGCAAATGCTATTCTATCGCTACGCATTTTCCGTCGATGCAAACAACATCCCTTGGGGGTGCAAGTACGCTGCAATCGGAAGGGTTGCCATAGGTTTCGTTGTAATCTGCCCTGGCGCTGTCATAATCGGCTATCATTTCTTCCAATTTCGCACGGTCAATATTTGTGGAAAATACGAAGTATCCGTCGGGGCCTCCGCAGCTTTCCTTTCCGTAGGGCAAATAATCGCAGCCCGATTCTTCGGTACAGGAAGTGCTGTCAATAAAAGCCTGGATTTCGTCAAATTGTTGCTGTAGCTGGGCTTCTGCGGCTTCTCTGCCAGGATTGTTCACATTGCAGGCAAAAAGGCCCAGGCATGCTATAAGTATTAACTTTTTCATGGGTTGGTTTGTTGCCTGTAAAAATAAAAAAAAGGCCGGATGTAAACCGGCCTTTGCTTTATCAAAAAAGAGTCTTTCTTAACAAAATTCGTCGTAAGCTCCCTTCAGGTTTTCTGCGATCATTTCGGCAGGGCGACCTTCAATGTGGTGGCGCTCAAGCATGTGAACCAGTTCTCCATCTTTAAAAAGGGCCATAGAAGGCGAAGACGGAGGGAAAGGTACCATAAAGCCACGGGCTTTTTCAGTAGCTTCCTTATCTACCCCTGCGAAAACTGTGAAAAGATTATCTGGAGTTTTGCTGTTTTGTAGAGAAATTCGGGCTCCGGGACGGGCGTTGGCTGCAGCACATCCGCAAACAGAGTTTACCACAACCAAAGTGGTTCCCTCTTTCTTCATAGCTGCCTCAACGTCTTCAACGGTATGTAATTCTTCAAAACCTATGCTTGTCAAATCTTCGCGCATGGGTTTTACTAATTCTGCTGGATACATATATCGGTTTTTTTATTAAACTTTATTGAAACGCAAAGATACCAAATTTACTTCAGCCGGGCATATCTCAATTCACTATGTATGAATAGGTTGAATTTATGGAGCTTTGCTTTGGTTTAGCTTGCCTACAGTCCTGAAAAACTGCGCTAAAATAGTATCTTTGCCATCTAAAGTTTTACTCTTCATGATCAAATGGTTGGCGGCCGTTTTAGGCTTTATGTACTTCAGGATTCCCGGGGCTATTCTCGGTTTTATTATCGGAACTTTACTGGATAACTGGATCCGCGACAGCGGAGGATTGCTGAAGGGCATGATGGGGGAGCAGGCGCAGAAGCAGCGGGTATCACCAGGTGATTTCGAGCTTAACTTGCTTTCATTGGCCTCTCTTGTTATCCAGGCCGATGGAAAAGTTACCCAGACCGAATTAGATTATGTGCGGCAGTATTTTGTGCGTGCTTACGGAAAGGAACGAGCCAATGCCACCTTCAGGACCTTCAATGAGGTTATTAAAAACAGGCAAATTTCAGCCCAGAGAATATGTGCTTATCTGCAGGCGCGTACGCGATATGAAGTGCGGCTTCAGATACTCCACTTCCTTTTCAATATTGCTCAGGCAGACGGAAGCGTTTCAGAACCGGAACTTCGTCAGTTGGCTGAGATAGCAGGTTATTTGAGAATAGGACAAAGGGATTTTGAGAGTATTAAGGCGATGTTCCTTAAAAGTGCCGATAATGCATATAAGATTCTGGAGATCGACAAATCGGCTTCCGACGCCGAAGTGAAGAAGGCTTTCAGAAGTATGGCCAAGAAATACCATCCCGACAAACTTCAGCATATGGACGAGGCTTACCGGAAAGGAGCCGAAGAAAAGTTTCGAAAAGTCCAGGAGGCCTATGAGCAGATCCAGAAGGAGCGCGGAATGTAATAATTTGGGCGTTGCCTTGCGGCCGGGCTTTCCGCTGCAATCTTTTGCTCCCGCAAAAGGATTTCCGCTGCAATCCCTAACGCGAACTTCGAAGAAAATCAGCAATCTTACACTCTGGATTTAATTGCCAGCATTCCCATTTTTTCTTTAAAATATCCATCTCTGCTAAAATTTTCTGAAAATTTGTTTTAGGCGAACCTAAATATTTGTTTTAATTCTTCGAAAGCTGTAGGTTTAGCTTCTGAAAACCAACAGGAACTATGTTCAGTTTATCAGAAGAGAATTATCTCAAGACCATTTTTCACCTCGAAAGAAGCTACAGTGCCGGGGTGAGCACCAATGCCATCGCCGAAGAACTGGAGACCAAAGCCTCTTCAGTAACCGATATGGTGAAGAAGCTTTCAGAAAAAAAACTGGTGAAATACAAGAAATACCAGGGCGTCAAACTTAGTGAAAGCGGTAAGAATGCCGCAGTTGAAGTCATTAGGAGACATCGGCTTTGGGAATATTTCCTGGTTGAAAAACTTCATTTTAACTGGGATGAAGTCCATGAGGTGGCAGAAGAGCTGGAACATATTAAATCTGAAAAACTCATTGAGGAGCTGGATCGTTTCCTTGATTATCCCACAAGGGATCCTCATGGGGATCCTATTCCAGATTCTGAAGGGAATTTTGAAAAATTCTCCAGGGAGCTTTTGGCCGAATGCAAGGTAGGGGAAGTAGCTGTAGTGGTCGGGGTTAAGGATTCGACGGCTTCGTTCCTGAGATTTCTAGACAAAACTAAAATCTCGCTGGGTAGTAAAATCAAACTTTTGAGCCGGGAAGAATTTGATCAAACCCTCGAGGTGGAGGTAGATTCCCAACTCTTTACCTTATCCCATAAAACCGCGTCGAACCTGTATATACAACTGGAGGGTAATCATGGATAAGGAAAACAGAAGATCGCTGGAAGAGGTCCACGGTTCGGTAAATGTTTCCGAACACAAGACGTGGTGGAGAAAGATCATGGCGTTTCTCGGGCCGGCCTACCTCGTGAGTGTAGGCTATATGGATCCCGGGAATTGGGCCACCGATATTGCCGGCGGAAGTCAGTTTGGTTATTCCCTTTTATGGGTTTTGCTGATGTCCAATATCATGGCTTTGCTGTTGCAGAGCCTTTCGACGAGACTGGGAATTGTGAGCGGGTTGGATCTTGCGCAGGCTTCCCGAAAAGAATATCCCAAAAGCGTCAATTTCGTGCTTTACATATTAGCCGAAATTGCCATTGCAGCCTGTGATCTTGCCGAAGTAGTCGGGATGGCCATAGGACTGGAATTGCTTTTCAACCTGCCGATCGTGTGGGGTGTTAGTATCACGGTTTTCGATAGTTTTCTCTTACTTTTTCTGATGAACAAAGGTATTCGCAGAATGGAGGCCTTCATTATTTCACTGGTAGCGGTCATCGGACTCTGCTTTTTTCTGGAACTGTTCTTTGCCGCTCCCGATATGGGCGATATCGCGACCGGTTTTATTCCCAAGATCGAAAATAGCCGTGCGCTGTATATTGCCATCGGGATTATTGGGGCCACTGTGATGCCTCACAATTTGTACCTGCACTCTTCGTTGGTGCAGACCCGTAAGATCCTGCCAACAAAAAAAGGAATAAAACAAGCCCTGCGTTTCAATTTTGCTGATTCTGCGATTGCCCTGAATTTTGCCTTTTTCGTAAATGCGGCTATTCTTATTCTTGCGGCTTCGGTCTTCTATACCCACGGCATGTATGAGGTAGCCGAAATTAAAGATGCCCATGCATTGCTGGAGCCACTCCTCGGAAGTTCCCTGGCGCCCATTCTTTTTGCACTGGCCCTTATCGCGGCTGGCCAAAGCTCAACCCTTACGGGGACGCTGGCGGGACAGATCGTGATGGAAGGTTACCTTAACCTGAGGATACAACCCTGGGTGCGAAGACTGCTCACCCGGCTTATCGCCATAGCACCGGCGCTTTTTACGGTGCTCGTATATGGAGAGGGAGCCACCGGCGAGTTGCTGGTTCTCAGTCAGGTGGTACTGAGTCTCCAGTTAGGCTTTGCCGTGATCCCGCTCATTCACTTCGTGAGCGACAAAACATTGATGAAGGGTTACCAGATCAAATGGCCTACGAAAGTGGCTTCATGGCTCATCACTGCGGTAATCGTGGTGCTGAATGCCAAGCTGGTAAAAGATGAGGTCACAGGCTGGCTGAAAAATTCAGAGCAGCCAATTTACATCTGGCTTTTCGTAGTGCCTTTGGTCATAGCGGCAGCTGCACTGCTTATTTTTATAATTTTATGGCCTCTTCTGAAGAAATATTATAAAAAGAAAGAGGCTCATATGGTGCCGCATATCTCTGCTGCTGAAATTGGGAAATTGTCTATTCCGGAGTCATATCAAAAAATTGCGGTGGCGGTTGATTTTTCTACTTCCGACAAGAAGAGTATTGCTTCGGCTCTGCAAATTGGCAACAAAGCTGCTGAATATACCCTGGTGCATATCGTGGAAACTCCGGGGGCACTTATGTACGGCAGTCAGATAAAAGATCTGGAAACCTCAAGCGACAATAAGTTTCTTGAAGATTACCGGGACGAGCTTGAGCAGCATGGTTATAAGGTTTCGGTGCAGTTAGGTTTTGGATCACCGAAACGGGCTCTTCCAAAGATCATCAATGCGGGAGATTATGATCTTTTGGTTTTAGGTAGCCATGGGCATGCCTTCTTCAAGGACTTGTTATTCGGCACTACGGTCGACGGCGTACGGCATAAAGTGAGAATTCCTATATTTATTTCTACTTAACCCCAAGAATCACCCAAAAATCAGCAATGAAAAGCATAGTAGAATACTTTCGTACTCTTGATCCTGTATTGGCCGCGCTTTATGCAACTCTCTTCACCTGGGGAATGACTGCCCTGGGGGCGTCCCTTGTTTTCTTTTTCAAGAAGATGAACCGCAAGATCTTTGATGGTATGCTGGGATTTACTGGCGGGGTGATGGTGGCCGCCAGCTTCTGGAGCCTTCTGGCGCCTGCTATAGAAATGAGCCACGGCGAAGGTTTTCGCAAAGTAGTGCCCGCTGCTGCAGGTTTTGCCTTAGGGGCGCTGTTCATCTTCGGGCTTGACAAGGTATTGCCTCACCTGCACGTAAATTTTAAGGAAAGTCAGAAAGAAGGGGTACGTACCAACTGGCACCGATCAATTTTGTTGACTTTGGCGATTACCCTCCATAACATTCCTGAAGGGCTGGCCATAGGTGTTTTATTTGGGGGTGTCTCAGCAGGCTTTCATGGCGCGACCATAGGGGGAGCTGTAGCATTGGCCCTCGGAATAGGATTACAGAACTTTCCTGAAGGTTTTGCAGTGGCCATGCCTTTGCGCGGGCAGGGCTTATCGAGGTTGAGAAGTTTCAATTTTGGTCAATTGTCGGCTATAGTAGAACCAATAGCTGCTGTAGTGGGTGCCTGGGCGGTAATGACCTTTAAACCGGTGTTGCCATACGCGCTGAGCTTTGCAGCGGGAGCAATGATCTTTGTGGTAGTGGAAGAGGTGGTGCCTGAATCACAGCAGGAAAAATTCACCGATATTGCCACTCTTGGCTTCATCGGAGGTTTTCTCATTATGATGAGCATGGATGTAGGCCTTAGCTGATCTTCTAAAGCATCTACTTCGGAATAGCTTTCAGAAAAGCCAATTTTCTATCCGCAGCCGCAACCGCTTACTCCGCAAGATTTCACCTTTTCGTCAGATTTTACGAGAAAGGCGGGTTTCCAGATAAATTTTGTGATCAAATAACCCAGAGCGATCGAAAAGCTAATAAATACGAGAATTTCCTGTAATAGTTCCATAGTCTTTCAGTCGGTTTTTTCTTCTTTTCTTACATCATTTTAAAAGCTGGAAAGCCGTAAGGGCGACCACATAGGCAAAGCCGCTCATTATAAACAGCTGCAACAGCGGCCATTTCCAGGTATTTGTCTCTTTCTTTACGATGGCTAAAGTGCTCATGCACTGCATGGCAAAAGCATAGAACAACAGCAGGCTCACGCCACTGGCAAAGGTGAATAGCGGTCCGCCCAATACGGGATTGGTCTCTGCCGCCATCCGTTTTTGAATGGTCTTTTCTTCGTCACTTCCTACGCTGTAAATGGTGGCCAGTGTTCCTACAAATACTTCACGGGCCGCAAAGGAGCTGATGATGGCAATGCCGATTTTCCAGTCGTAACCAAGAGGAGCCACAACAGGTTCGATACCTCTTCCCATAATTCCGATGTAGGAATGTTTCAGTTTATAGGAAGCTATTTTGTGCTCGAGTTGGCTTTCAGATAAGCTGGTGTTTGCAGGAACTTCAGATTTGACGATTTCCGAAGCATTGTCAAAGTTATCGCCGGGGCCGTAGCTGGCCAAAACCCAAAGCACTACAGAAATGGCTAAAATGATCTTTCCGGCGCCAAAAACGAAAGATTTTGTCTTTTCAAGAACGTTGATGGCCACGTTCTTAACCATGGGCACCTTGTAATTGGGCATTTCTATGACGAAATAGCTTTTGCTCTTTATTTTCAGAATCATATTCAGCAGCCATGCTGAAAATATCGACATTCCGAAGCCTAAAAGGTACAGCAGCATGAGCGTAATTCCCTGAAGATTCAAGCCCATCCAGGTCCTGTCTGGTATGACGAGGGCGATGATAATAAGGTACACAGGCAAGCGTGCGGAACAGGTGGTGAACGGCACCACCAAAATAGTAATTAGTCTTTCCCGCCAGTTTTCGATATTTCTGGTGGCCATTACGGCCGGAATAGCACAGGCTGTTCCTGATACCAGCGGCACTACACTTTTTCCACTGAGCCCGAAACGGCGCATGATGCGGTCCATTAGGAACACTACACGGCTCATATAACCCGTTTCTTCCAGCATAGAGATGAAAAGGAACAGGAATGCGATCTGCGGAATAAAAATAATGATCCCGCCCAGGCCTGGAATGATCCCTTCGGAAAGCAAATTTGTGAAAGCTCCGGGCGGCAGAGAATTTTTCGCCCATTCGCCGAGAGAGGCAAAAGCCCCATCTATAAGGTCCATTGGGTAGGTAGACCAATTGTAAATAGCCTGAAAAATGAGCAGCATAATCCCAAAAAAGACCACGTAACCCCAGACTTTATGAGTGAGGATGCGATCTAATCTTGCCCGCAGGTCGGTAGCTGAATTGAGGTCAACTGTGAGTGCTTCTTTTAATAATCCGTTGATGAACTGATAACGTAAAATGGTCTCTTTCTGCTGAAGCCGTTTCAGGTCACTTTCAGATCTGGTGGTAAAGCCGGCTTTTTTATCCAGTTCGCGCCGGTCCACATTTCCGAAGTTCACGTCGTGGGTAATTACCAGCCAGAGCTTATACAACGCCTGGTTCGGAAAGGTTTTTCGAAGATTGTCGAAGTATTCCGGATCAATGACAGAAGCATTTACGCAAGGCTCGGTAGGCAATTGGCGGTAATTGATGATGAGCTCTTTGAGCCGGTCAATTCCGATATTTTTTCTGGCGCTCACCAGGGCAACTTTTGTCTTCAGCTTTTCTTCCAGTTGCTCAAGATCAAGAGAAATTCCCTTTCTTTTCATCCGGTCGGCCATGTTTACCACCAGAATTGTGGGAATTTCAAGGTCTTTGATCTGAGTGAAAAGGAGGAGGTTACGTTTCAGGTTTTCAACATCGCTTACCACCACGGCAACATCAGGATAATCTTTGTCGTTCTTGTTGAGCAGAAGTTCTATAACCACGTTCTCGTCTAATGAAGAAGCATTAAGGCTATAGGTTCCGGGAAGGTCGATAATGTGGGCCTTCAGGTTACGCGGCAATCTGCAAATTCCTTCTTTTTTTTCAACAGTGATCCCGGGATAGTTGCCCACCTTTTGATTAAGGCCGGTAAGCTGGTTGAAAACCGAAGTTTTCCCGGTATTAGGATTGCCTATAAGTGCAACGTTAATCTGTTTAGCCATATCAACTAATTAGCTCAATCTCAATTTGCAAGGCCGTTTCTTTGCGTATAGCGAGGTGACTGCCGTTCACGTTTAGGTACATGGGGTCTTGAAAGGGCGCGGTTTGCACCAACTCGACCTCGTTGCCGGGTAAACATCCCATTTCCAGTAATTTCAAGGGCACCTGATCTGCAGAGAACTCCTTTATTATTCCGCGCTGGCCGCGTTTTAGATGAGCTACAGTTACCTTCAAATTTTATTTAGATTGAATTTAAACAAGGCAAAAGTAAGAGAAATTATACTAGTAGAAAAGTTTGCGACTTAAAAAGTATTACTCCTGGTACTCAGCCTCTAAAATTTTGATGTCGTGCATGAGATCTTCAATGGCTTCGGGATCGGTTCCGTCATAAAATCCGCGGATTTGACGGTCCTTATCCACCAGCACAAAATTCTCGGTATGGATCATATCATAAGGGCCACCATCGCCGGTGGTTTTCGTGGCGAGATATGATTTCCGGGCGAGATCATAGATTTCCTTTTTCGGTCCCGTTACCAGGTTCCATTTCTTATCGTCCACTCCTTTTTCGATGGCGTATTTCTTAAGTACGGGAACGCTGTCATGATTCGGGATCACCGTGTGAGAAAGCAACAATACTTCAGGATCATCCTTCAGCCTTTTCTGGATCTTCAGCATATGGTCGGTCATAATAGGGCAAATGCTGAGGCAGGTGGTGAAAAAGAAATCGGCTACATAGATCTTGTCTTTATAAAAATCCTGGGTAATGGTGTCGCCGTTCTGATTATAAAGTTCAAAGTCGGCGATCTTGTGATATTTGCGCACATACTGCACAGAGGTATCAACCATTTCGGCATTCACCATATCTGGCTGGTATACCGGTAATCTCTCTTCCGGTTTCAGGAGATTGTAAATAATGTAAAGGCTTATGACCGAAATTATAAAAAGTGCGATCGCTAAAGTCTTGAACTTCGCAAAAAAACGTAGCATGGTAACAAATTTGATACAAAATTACGGGCTGGCTCTCAATTAGTCGAATGCTTATTCTTAAAATTTCAGCTTTGGAAAATTCCAAATTGCCGCAGACTTTTTTAGGAGCTTTTAAAAGGTTACTTTTGTGCGATTAAAATCGAAGATAAAGAAGAATGGATCCATTTATAGTTAAAGCGATACAGTTACTGTTAAGCCTTTCTCTCCTCATCATACTGCACGAATTCGGCCACTTTATTCCGGCTAAATTATTTAAAACTAGAGTTGAAAAATTCTTTCTCTTTTTTGATGTAAAATTCGCGCTTTTCAAGAAGAAAATTGGCGATACTGTCTACGGAATTGGCTGGCTGCCGCTGGGAGGTTATGTGAAGATCTCGGGGATGATCGATGAGAGCATGGATAAGGAGCAAATGTCACAGCCCCCGCAGCCCTGGGAATTCAGAAGTAAACCGGCATGGCAAAGACTTATTATCATGCTTGGCGGTGTTACGGTAAACCTGGTGCTGGGATTCCTCATTTTTATGATGATCCTGTTCGTTTGGGGAACCAATTATGTAGGGCCGAAGCAAATGCCGGAAGGTTTTGCCGTAGCTGATAGTTTTAAAGACTACGGATTTCAGGACGGGGACAGAATACTTCAAGTGAACGGGAAAGATCTGCAAAACAGTATAGATATTAACCGCTATCTTTTTATGCGCGATGTAAAGACGGTTACAGCCTTGCATCAGAATGGCAAAAAAGAGACCATCACCATCCCGGACGAAATCGGCACAAAAATGTTCCAAAACGGGGTGATGCAGCCTTTCGTGCCTATTCAGCGGCCGGTTTTGGATAGTGTGGTGGCTGATATGGCTGCTGAAAAAGCCGGATTGAAGAAGGGCGACAGCATTATTTCACTGAACGATCAGGAGATTGGCTACTGGCATGAGATTGGGCCGATTTCCACGGAAAATGAGAACAAACAGATCCAGGTGGTTTATGAAAGGAACGGAGAGATAAAAGGCGCCATGGTCACTCCTGACGAAAATGGGCTGCTGGGAATTACTCCGCAGCGTAACTTCAAGGTGCAAACACAAAAATACAGCCTGGGAGAGAGTATAAGCGAAGGCTTTGATGATGGATATTGGACGCTTCGCGATTACATTTACCAGTTCAAGTACGTCTTTACCAAGAAAGGAGCTACCCAATTAGGTGGTTTTGGTGCTATTGGTGGCCTTTTTCCCGATATTTGGGATTGGCAGTTATTTTGGCATACCACGGCTCTTATCTCCATTATTCTTGCTTTTATGAACATCTTGCCCATCCCGGCCTTAGACGGGGGCCATGTGATGTTCCTTATGTATGAAATGATTACGGGAAGAAAGCCTAACGACAAATTTATGGAGATTGCCCAAATGGTAGGATTTATTATTCTAATCGCACTGGTGCTTTACGCCAACGGGAATGATATCTACCGATGGTTGTTTGAATAGTAAATTCCGTATTGTCTCTTACCGATTACAACCAAAGGCCCTCGCGGCAAGGAACGTGATGAACGAAAAATAAGGTTATCAGTGCCTTACTGAGATCGCATAAAAAAGGTGGACTTTTTAGATCCACCTTTTTTTGCCCCAAATCTACCATGAACTTAACCTACTTATGTTATGGTGAGTCCAAAGTACTACAGAAGCTAGCTGCCGCAAAATTTTTTAGATGAAGGTGACGGGAATTCGTTAAGGGGTTGCGCCAGGGGAAAGTTCCGTAGGAATTAAGATTTAATTAGTAGTTGTTTATCAGGGTGTTACTGAGATCGCATAAAAAAAGGTGGACTTTTTAGATCCACCTTTTTTTGCCCCAAATCTACCATGAACTTAACCTACTTATGTTATGGTGATTCTAAAATACTACAGAAGATTTCCGCTACAAAATTTTTTAGATGAATGTCTTAAAAATTCGTTAATCGATTAATTGATAATTATTTATGTAAGAAATTCTGAAAATTAATAGGATGAGGATGAAGCTAGGTGCCTGGCATCTGCAATTGCTGAAGGGTTTTATTAATTGTTCCAAAGTACAAACATTTCTAAGTGTCTACCCACATATTCAAATTTCTTGTAGGTGGATTTTTTTATCTCTTTTTCAATTAATTTTTCTAATTGGGTAAGGTATGCCTTATAATAGTTTATAAGGTGCCCTTTTTCTTGGATTGGTTTCCCTACATATTGATTAAAGATATCTTCTACTTCAAAAGCTGTCTGGCTTACCTGTACCGCAATATGAGCACGTTCCAGTTTATTTTTTAGAAGGTTTAGGCGGGTATTCACTTCATTAGTCTCAGCGAGATAGACTTGCTTTTTAGAATCCCATTTTTCTGGATAAACTAATTGACCTGTAGAAAATACTTTTCTCCTCTTATTATAGGTAAGACGGCAGTAGAGGGGGCATTGACCGTTATTATTTCTTTTGTTCAGTTTGATTACAAAGCGGATCGAAAGTTTTTTAATTATCATTACCAATGGTTTTGAGTGAAACAATTGGCATAAATTCGGTTACCAAAGGAAGGGTATCCTTTTTTCATTTATAGGTACCCTTTTTAGACACCTTAAAATTTAAAAACTAGTACTTTTTGTGAAGGGAGGATTTTTTCTTTAATTTTTCAAAGCCCAGTGTTTACAGGGTATCCAACAAAAAAACCAGCCTTTTTCAAGACTGGTTTCTTCTATTTTGCTCCTCCTCTTGGGCTCGAACCAAGGACCCTCTGATTAACAGAAAGATAAAATTCCCTTTCATCTATTCATATTTAGTTTCTTTTAAGCTGATAATCAATGATTTGTATATTTTTTATTTATATTTACTTTCTTTGAAGTAGTAGAAAACTTCCTAAATGTTGTACCTATGTTGTACCCATATTTAATTACTCATGATTAATATCAAAATTATTATTAGAAAGAAAAGACTTTCAAATGGAGAATATCCTGTTTATTTGAGAGTCACGAAAGATAGGCAATCAAAATATTTTAAGACAATTTTTAATGTTTTAGAAAATGAATGGGATTTCATCTCTGGAAGATTTAAGAAATCGAATCCGAACTATATACAAAATAATAGATTGCTTCTAAAAATTCAGGAGAGAGCATATAAATTGCTTACAGAATTAGAACTTGAAAAAGAGGAGTTTTCTCTTGAAGATTTTGAGAAACGATTCAGAGTAGAAAAAAATTCTCATAAAAATAACTTTTTTGTTTTTTGGCAAGAAGTTATAAAGGAAATGGAAGCGTCTGGACGAGCTGGAAATGCCAGAGCAAATAGAGATTCTTATCGTTCTCTAAAACTCTTTAATAGATCCGAAAGACTAAAATTTCAGGAGGTAACACCGGCATTCTTGAGTAAATATGAAGTTTTTTTAAGGGCAAGGGGTGGCAGTGATGGTGGAATAGGAGTCCGCATGCGTGCTATACGGGCGGTCTACAACCGTGCAATTGACCGCAATGTGATAAAGTCAACATTTTACCCCTTCCGATCGTATAAGATATCCAGGCTAAAAAGTAAGGGTCAAAAAAGAGCATTAACAATAGAACAGGTGCAAAGTATTATAAAAATGGATATTAATTCCTATCCCCATCTGGTGGATAGCCGTAACTATTTTATTTTTAGTTTTTATACTCGAGGTATGAATTTTACCGATATGATGAAACTTGAATGGAAAAATATTAAAGGTGATAGAATTTTTTATACTCGTTCCAAAACTAAAGGAAATTTTATAGTAAAAATTTTACCTCCAGTGGAAGATATTTTGGATTATTACAGGGCTGCCGCTAACGGGACAAAATATGTTTTTCCTATTTTGCTTAAAAATAATCTTTCTCCGCAGCAAATTGAAGATAGAAAATCGAAAACTTTGAAGCGTTTCAATAAGGATCTAAAGGAAATAGGTGCGATCTGTGAAATTGATAGAAAGATTACCAGTTATGTTGCTCGTCATAGTTTTGCCAATTGTTTAAAGCAAAAAGGTATAGCTACAGATATAATTAGTGAATCTATGGGTCATACAAATTTAACTGTAACTCAAGCTTATCTGAAAGAACTTGATAGTTCTTTACTAGATGAAGCGAGCGAGAAATTGTTGTTTTAATATTGTTTAGAGATAAAGTAAAAAGATTTATGGATCTAGTGCTTTATGTTGTGGGAGTTCGAGTCTCCCAACTCGAAAGCAGAAAAGACGATCAGTAACGAGTAGTCTTTATTTGTTCCAAATTAAAAACCAAATCCGTGGCCACCTTTTGCTAATTCTACGCATTTGTAGGTACATTGTGTTTTTTCAGACTATCCCTATAGAGAAGGCTATTCTTGTTGGTAACTGAATTCAATCGAGAGTATGAGAATTAGGAAACTAAGCATTTCTATTATTGCTTATTCTTTTGATTCCAGTTCCAATAAAGTACTTCTGAGATATTCTTCAAACTCCTCCTTTGTAGTTAGACCATTTTTCTGTTGCTCCCAGGCACCGAGAAAATAATAGGTAATTTTTTAGTTATTGGTTTAAATACAACAAGATGATTGTTTTTTGACCATTTACAATTTTATCAAGCTGATTTTTTTTATAAAAAATAGCCATACCCAATTTATCACTTGGATTAACTAAGGTTTGAGGTCCGTAGGTGGCTAAATACTTTAAGATAAATTACTACCTGTTTTTCTACGAAGTGGAGTGCAGTTCTTAAAAATTAGGAAGACTAATGGAAAGAGAAGTTGGCCTTTCTTACAGCGAAAATGAATTGTACCTTGACCTTCTTAATTCTTCGTTGATTCAAAGAACATCTTTCAGACCATCTGGATGCCTTACTTAACAAAAGCAGTTCTTGGTTCTAAGGGAATCGCCTAATGAGCATCTAAATAAGTGTGAAGCATCAAAATGCTATCATGCCTTAATAAGGGCCGATCTAAAACTGCGCTCAAAAAATCGAATAACATTCGCTGAAATAAGAATTGATCAGCCACTAATTCATCCAAAGGTTAAATGCTCATGTGACGCTATCGAATTCATCTTATTAATTGTCATTATCATATGGGAAAATGTCAATCCTAATAAATATTAAGGGCAATATGTATCCTGCTAATATCACACGGAAAATGAAAAAAAATAAGAATGCACAGCGTATGCATACCGGATTGGGATCATAAGCCCCAATTCTACCATAACTACCTGCGCGTGGAACCTGTGCTGTTTTTATAGTGTACGGGAAGTTAAGCGTGAAGTAAAAACAGCAGAGGGCGCATTCTACTTATTTTTTACTGTAAATTTTTGCTTGTTTCCAAGCTTGCCAGAGGATTTGGGGTAAAGAGGATCTGCTCACTATTTGAAAATTTACTAAAAACCTGTTGTAGGCAATAGCTGTTTTTTCTGGGGTTCACAGCTATTATTAGTAAAAAAGGATGTTTTATAAAGGGGTTAAAATTGTCATGACAAAATCCTCTATTGATCATCGAGCCACTGGCAATATTCCTCTTTTATTTCGGGATTTGCTGTAAAAAAATCCTCTTGAAGCTGATTTTCTGATTCTGAAATCCTGCGGTAAACTTCAAAACTTTCTTCCCGTTTTACACTGCTGGTATAACTGAAATACCCTATCAATCCCAGGGCTAGCAATCCCAGCATTGCGAAAAGGAAAAGCAGGTAATTGGGAATAATCCTGGCATGTTTTAGTTTCTTGTTTATTTCCTTTAGAATTTCATCCCTTGCCCGGCTTTCCGCTTCCTGTTTTTGTAGAAATATATTCAGGTTCTTTTCCAAAGCTTCGGTGCTGATGGGAATGCTCAGGTCAAAAATTTGCGTGGAAAGCAGTTGAAGCTTCAGAATAGCAGTTTTAAAATCAGCCATTTCATCGGCCATTAATTCCATAATCTCGTCTAGTTTTTTCATCGTTTAAATATTTAATACCCCATGCCGATTCCAGTATCTATCGCTCTTTTCAAGACCCCTTTGATAATGTCTTTGGCTACTTTAGTAGCAAGATTGGTGCTTAATTGTACCGTTTTGTTTAAGAGCAGCAGATTTTGCGGGGCCTCTTTTGTCCAGCCCTTGTTTTGTGAAATCTGCACAATAAGTTTATTGCCACTCATCTCCCGGTCAACTTCACTTGCTTTTAGGTTTACTCCTTTGTACTCCATCCGAAATCCCTGCAGCTGATTGGATTTATTAATAGTAGGGATCACTTTCACCTTATGACCTTTCATGAGCTTCATATAGTCGTCTAAAGAAATAGGCTTTGTACGCATTACCTTGGCATGGATATCTTTGATTTCCTGCCGAAGTCCTTTTAACTCCTGCAGCTTCTCATACTGTACTTCCTGAACTCTTTTAAAGCCTAATTCCTTAGCTACCCGATCTGCCGCCAGCTGGCTTCTTTTACCGATAAAGCTGTCTTTATAAACCTCGCCGGTAAGGCTGATCCTGTTGGCATAAATATGAACATGAACATGCTGCTTATCCCGATGAACAAACCCAATGGCTTGGTGGTTTTGCAGATGCATCTCCTTTAAAAACTTTTTAGCTAGCGCTTCAAGTTCCTTCGGCTTTAGATGTTTTCCATCTTCAATAGTAGGACTCACCACAAAACTCAGGGTGTTATTCGTGCACCGCTGGTTCTGGGACTGGATGATCCTGAATTCCTCGGTTATTTCTGCGGGGGTGTCCCCGGCCAGGTGTTCTTTGAGTACCACTTCGGCTTCTTTCTCCTGGTTCCAGCCATAGGAGAGTGAAGCTCCTGTACTGGAGATAGCATGTCCTTTCCCGATCATTTTTTAAAGTTTTTTAGGTGCATTCTAATCTCTTCTGCAACCTGACTTACAGTTGCAGCCAACCTGGGATCTCGTTTTTTAAACATATTGCTGATGCGGGCAAAGTTGTTCTTGTATTGAACCAACACCTGGTAGCATTCCAATTGCTCGGCGCTGAGACGTTCTACAATATTACGTTCAAAAGCAGCAGCCCGTAGATATTCTGAAAGGGAAATTCCTGCCCTGGCCGCTCTTCTTTTGAGCAGCTTCTTCTCGTAAATCGAGCAGCGGATCTGGATGTATTCCCTTTTCATTTTTTTTTAAATTTTGCGACCTCCGGGAGTAAAGCAAGTTTTGTCATGACAATGACACATCTTGCTTTACTATTCCAAATGGAAATCTTCCTTGCGGATTTTACCGATCTGAATGGATTTCAGTTTTTCATTCAGATCTTTATATGTTTTATAAGAATCACTGTGATTTGTAATATTCTTCGAAAGCTTCAAAAGCTCCTTGGTAGCTTTTTCTCCTGCAGGGTCATTATCCAGAAAGAGGAAAACTTCAGGGTATTCCGGAATAATATTTTTGATATCCTCAAGGAAGACAAGGGAATTTAGCACGATAGTATTAGAAGTATTTACCAGGTCCTCCTGCATAACTGCCAGAGAAAGGAAATCAAAGATTCCTTCAGTTATGAGCAGTCGATCCGAAGCATGATCGATAAGGCTGTACGATTTAGGGGAAGAGGAATTCTTATAATATTTATTCCGGAGCTCCCATCCTCCAAGCTTGTTTTCTAACCCTATAGCAAAATACTCCTTGCCGTTCAACAGGTACCAAATTTCTTTACAGTACTTCCGGGCAATTTCAAGAGGAATTTTTCGGTAATGTAGATATCCTTTCAAAGCGGAATGCTTTAGAGGCTCTACAGCTGTAATTTCAAGTTTGTGATCAGAATGTACTTGTTGTATAGGCTTATTAAAATAATGAATAATCGTATCCGCTTGTAAATAATCCAATGCTTCCTTTACTGAGCAGGATTTCATCACCATGATCAGGTCTATGATAGATCCTCCTTTTCCAATTCCGAAGTCATACCATAAGTTCTTAATCAATGAAACGTTGAAAGAGGCTTGGGTTTCTGACCGAAGGGGACTCAGAAACCAAGCTTCTTTCTCCGTTGTTCTGCTGGGGAAGTGCCCTAATTTTGCCAGCATTTTTACGATGCAAATATTACGGGCGCTTTCACAGCTTCTTGCGCTTGTTCTTTCTGTTACCATTGTTAAATTTCTACGTTCTATATTAAAAGCTATCAAATTCCTCTATTTCTGCGCATCACTTTTTTTTTCGATGCAAAAACGATGCGGCTGAGAACCCTTAGTATCAGTGGTCTTATTTATATTTTATCATCATTCATCAAAAAAAAAGAAATATCTAAAGCTTTTTGGTAGTACGGTCTACTCCCAATAATCCCGGAATGATGCCATTTTGCTGAAAAACCCTTTAAAAACACACCTCCCGAAAGCGCATCAATTATGCATCGTTCTTCTGTTCTTCCCAAAAGTGTTGCAGCAGGAAAGATTTAGTAACGGTATAATAGCGTCCCTTTGCAGGAATTAATCCCAATCCGCCTTCCTGCCACATGATCATCTTCTGATAATTTTTGGAGTTCTCCTGATTGCTTAGCTTCCAGTCCTTTTTTAGGATCTGCCGCAATTGCGTTAAGTCGGTTTTAATCCGGGTGCGGTTTAGAACATATAAGGCATCCATGGGACAGAGATCTACTTCCTCCACTTCACAAGTTTCCAAAAGGCTTAAGATGATACTGGCCAGTTCCTTTTCCACACGGTTCCGGTGATTCTGCATTAAATTTTCCAAAGCATCAGTCCGTACCTCTTCCGGGGTAAACCACATCCTTGTATTATGCCTGGTTTTTAACTGGCGCCGCTCCAGGTAGTATAGAAAGGCTGGAATTTCTGCTTTTAGGGCTTCCAAAAAATGGATTTCTTCTTTTTCCAGGGAAGGGACCTTCAATACCCAAAAACGAGTTTCCTCACTATCAATTTTAATGAAGTTATCTTCATTGTTGCTGCACAGAATAAACTTGCTGAAGAATTCCACCTCGCGCTTGTCTTTACCTTTGGCCTCGAGCTTATTGAAATCGGTGGTGCTTAGGTATTTGATCCGTTCGGTAAGCTCTTCCTTATTGAACAGCACTTCATCGATACATATTAGAAGTTTGTTCGCCCAATCGGAATTAAACTGGCTGCTGAAATTATCATTGGTGAGGTAAGTGAGGTTATTGTCAAAAATGGCTTTTAACCACTTGAGGAAGGTTGTCTTCCCTGTAACCCGTTCTTTGGAAACTAAACACAGAATAGGTAACATCTGGAGTGGTTTGGAATATAGTAGTTGCAAGTAATCGAGACCCAGCTCAAACTGGTTTCTGAAAATATGTTTCATAAAGCGTAAAGAGATTTCAATCTTCCCTTCCTGCGGGGCATGAGGCAGCGGAGAATAGGTATTGTAAAAGCCATGGCATTCCTGCTTAAAATCCTTATGCCCGGGAAGGCAGGTAAACCCGTCATATCTTTTAATGGTGCCAATGAATCCTTTTCCGTGATCATTGCGTAGCGTCTCGATATTCCATGGAACCAGAACTTCATTAAAACTCCCGGTAATGGTGGGCATCTGTACTATTTTATAGTAGCAGGTACCGACCCTGATATAGGATAACTTTTTCATCTTCAAAAAATTTACGATTCGTAAAGGGTAAATTACTTCCGGTTCTTTAGTAGCTTGTGGTTGAACTGCTGTTCCAGGAATTCATCAGAAAGGTCCGGTTCCCCCAACAGCCAGGCATCTATTTTATCCTTATCAAAAAACTTCTGCCGGATATTCGGATTATTGCCCGTTGGGATAAGCTTTAAATGGGTAAGCTTATAGATTTTGCTTTTGGAAAGACCGGTATACTGTGCCAGATCTTCCACGTTCATTACTTTTTTTGTGTGGGAAAGCAAAACTTTAATATCTTCCAGTAAGCCCACCACTTGTTCTTGCTCATTCATAACTATTGGCATTAAAATTAAAAATGAGTAAAAGGCCTTTTACGTTTTGTACAGGACAAACTTAGGAAAGCAAATGCCTGTAAAACAATAGGATAATGGAAGTAAAAAAGAAATTATGCTATAATTATTCTTTGCCCAGCAGCTGCCGGACGAATTTTCGCTGATTGCGGGAATTAATTTTTTCCTGATCATTTTTCCAGGCGGAAAAACTGGTCTTTAAGGTATTTTCTTTTAGCGGCTCATTGTTCATTAAAAAGGATTCCATCAGTAGATTGAAAAAGCTGCGTTTGCGCTCCCCGGTAAGATCCTGTATTCCTCCTACAAGCAATTCATCGAAAAGAATGAAAAGAATACGATGATTGGCGGAGTCCCCGCTTTTGTTGCCCATGGTGAAATTGATCTTTTTCCTTACCCGCAAACCTTTCATGAGCCGGATGAATTGTTCCTTTGACTCCTTGTCGAGATGTAACAATTCAAACCTTACCTGGAATTTCTTAAGAGAAACGATTTGAAACTCATGGCGTCCGGTTTCTAAATGCTTTTCTGATTCATAAAATACCGCCAGCCAAATGAGGATCAACAACATTATGGTGAATAGGATCAAGAAAATACGATAGTTATCGACAATGGAGTGGAGGCCCAAGAAAAGGCTGAAGCTTAAGATAAAGACCACGAAAGTCGACAGAAGAAAAAGAATAAGGTTGATGGGACTGTTCTGCACTTTCTCCTCCAGGAAATAATCCATTCCTGATCTCCATCTGGCCAGGGCCTTTCCGGCATGTAAAATGAATTTTTCCATATCAACAGGTTCAACCTATTAAATATAGCCAAAAGAAACTTTAGGAAGAAGTATCAAAATGCACCAAATGATTACAATCCACTGAGATTTAGCCAGCGAGACGGCAGACCTTAAGAATTGAACGATGAAATTTTGTAATCCTCAAATATATCATTTTTTAAAGATTGTATTCCCCAATTATTATAAAGTTTATTTTTCATAAAACGGTATAGCTTTATCAAAAATAAAACTCCTATGCTCCTTATAAGCTACGTATCCCAACTGATTAGTAAGTAGTCGGGTATTTCCTATTCTAAAATCAGCAGTATTAAAGTGATGATGGCCATAAATCCAATAATTTGGCTGCTCAGCTGAGATCAGATCATAAAGTTCTACGCTGAAAGCTTCATTAATACTACTGTTTCTATACTGTTCCGGATAATTTATAAAAGTAGGCACATGATGAGTTACTACTATTGATTGCAAATCGCTTTTTTGTTTCAATCTCTCTTCAATAAACTTCCGATTTTGTTTATGGAGGTTATTGAATATTTTGGGAGTGTAGGGTTTGCCATTGAATTTGATTAAGCGAAAATCATTCAAATTTTGTTGAATTGGAAGTGCGTTTTGGGGAGAGATGTGTGACCACAGCGTAGAGAATATTAACCGGCAATTCCTGAAAAGAATTTCCTGATTATTTAAAAGCCATATATTCTCTCTAATTCTTTTCTTAAAGCTACCACTCTTTAATGCTAGATCATAATGATAGTATTCATGATTCCCAGGAATCCAAAATACCGCTTCAAAATCGTGAGAAAGCCGGTCAAAAAAATAATTGAAATTATCAAGACTCACGAGAGGGACAATATCTCCAGCTAAAATAAGCACGTCTCCTGCAGGCTTTATTGGAAATTTCTTTAAAAATTTCTGGTTCTCAGGGAATTCCAGGTGGAGGTCTGAAACATATTGGATTTTAAATTCTGGCACTTTTATCATATTTCATTCGACTTTATACCCATGTGCTTAAAGAAAAAGAAAAATGAGAATACAGCCAATTTCTCAGTTCATCAAAAACGGAAATATCTCCCAGGCTTACCTATAAAGAAATTGATAAACCTTCAACTATGGAAAAATTTGTTGTACCTATGTTGTACCCATGAAAAAAAGAAAGCCTTTCGATTTCTCAAAAGGCTTCTTTTTGCTCCCCCTC
>CAVUJH010000009.1:0-21518 GCA_963741775.1 uncultured Flavobacteriaceae bacterium
CACCACTAAAGCTTCTCAGAAATGGGAAGCTTTTTTTGTTTATCCTTATTTCACTTCCTAGGCTTAAAATGGATTAAGAACAAAGCTAGTCCTTTTATAAAACATTCTTGTTTATCTTCTATAGCAGGTTATCAGCTTCACCAGACCTGACCGGAATTTGCCCAATATCACTTTCAACCATGTAATTTGAATTAATGGTTAATCCTTCAAAAAATGAGGGTTCTCCCCTAATCTTTTCCTAGTAGCAAAATTTTAACTTTAAGCTTAACTACTTATGCGTTGTTATTACATCACCTCAGGTTTATCCAGAAAAGAATTAACCAATCTTTCTAATAAAACCAATAAATGATGAAAAATTTCTCTTCGAAGCTGATGTGTGTCCTCATATCTGCGTTGTTATTTTCTGCCTGTAGTAAAGATGAGGGTGAACCTGTTAATCAGACTAAACCAGATAAATTAATAAGCCTGTCCCTGAATATGAGCTTATTGGATCCTGAAAAAAAATCCATAACAAAACAAGCGGTAGTTGATTTTCCAGCATGTGTCGCAGATGACACCCCTTTTTATATTGAAATTATTTTAATGCACGACGGCGCTGAAATTGTCGGAAATGCCGATACACCATTTCGAATAGACCTGGCCAAAGATCAGATGTTCACTCAAGATGTTCCGGAAATGCAACTTGCTCCGGGCTTGTACTATTTGGATTATTGTGCAGTATATACTGAATCCGGTACATTAATGTGTCTTGCTCCCAGGGCGGATAGTCCTATGGCTGCCCTTTCAGATGCTCCAATGCCTATGAGTATCAATCTTAGAGCTGGTAGTAAGCCATTTCCCGATGTTCCGGTAATGTGCTATGATAACCGAGACGCCAATGAATACGGATATGTATTTTTTGATGTAGCACCCATTAGTGTTACTAATTTCTGTTTTTTCGCAAACTACTGTGATGACAATGGCCGTCATTTTCCAGCCAGGTACTCATTGGACATCTCTGTAAAAGGAAATCTGATGTACAGTGAGATATTAAATAATACTGGGGAGGATGAGAATGGAGAATATTTTGCTGATCCTATTTGTGTCGACTTACCGGTGTATGATAGCAATGAAGACTATATTGATTATACACTGACACTTCTTCCGTGGGAAGGGGTTTATGATAGTGATGCAGGACTACAGGTAAGTGGTAGTTTGAGTGGGCAGGATATTCAGGAACATTTTGACGGAGACAATAATATTGAATACGAACATGTCTTTTTCAATTGCGATAATTAAGTAAGAGGGAGAGATAGCTCTTCAGAGTAGCTTATTATTGAAATATATTCTGGTATCAAACCTTAAAAAACCCGGCAACTTCTAAAAGTTACCGGGTTTTTTATGGTTTTAGAAGAGATGTTTATTCTGTTTTTAGGCATAGAAGAGATGTTTATTCCAAACCTAGCACATCAGCTCCCTGGTTGAAAGTGATGTCTACAGGAATACTTTTTTCTTCCAGCTTATCAAGGGAAGCCTGCAGGCCTTCGTCGATAGTGCCTTGCTCGTCAAGAAGTTTTCCGGTTCCTTCGTAATCGCCTTCCCCCTGAAGCACCAGGATATCTTTGGAAAGCGAGTTGATAGCTTCCTTGAATTTATCTTCATTCACGCTATACTGTCCATTTTCATTTTTACTGAAGGCACCCATGTTCTGAAAATAGTTGAAGCGTACCATGTTAGCTTTTCCGTGGGCATCAGCCGCACCAAAGCGTACTGAACGGAAAATACTAGCCAGGAAGGTCACGTAATAATCCATAAGGTCGGCATCTTTCAATTCGCCTTTTTCATGAAGTTTAGTGATCATATACACCCCAAGAATATCGGCTTTTCCTTCTTCCAAAGCTGAATAGGTTTCTTTCAGCGCATCTCTCACCGTTCCTTTTCCGGTAATGGTGTTTTTAATTCCCAGCCCGTGCGCCACCTCGTGGAACATGGTGTTGGCAAAGAAAGCGTCAAAAGTGATGTGTTTGCGTTGCTCCGGAACTATGAGTTCTTCGGAGATCGGCACCAGGATCTTGTCGTATTTGGCGCGCATCGCATTTTTTAGCTGAAGCCTTCGGCTTCCATATTTCTCCTGAACTTTTTCATCATTCGGCAGGTTGATAGCGATGGTTTTACTGGCGGCATTCGAATCTCCGGCGTAATACACCACGTCGTAGGCGTTCAGGTCAGACTCGGTTCCGGGTTTTTCCTTTTTGTATTTCGCTTCCACCGGCAGTTCGTTTTGCAGCATTGGCAGAAAAGAAACATATTTTGCCAGGCGCTTACTCCATTCCTTGTCCTTCAGCAGAACATACGCCTCGTAGGAAGCTTTTCTCCCGAAGAGCTTATCTTCATAAGATTCTATCGGCCCTACCACAATGTCAACCGAATTGTTCTTCATCTGCATCCAGGCCACATCACTTTCGTAATATTGGTCGGTTTCCAGGGCATCTGCCCGTAGGTTCAGGTATTTTTTAAATCCGGGATCTTCGGCGAGTTCCGCAGCTTGTCTTAAGAAACCGGCGGCCTTTTTTGTTTTCTCCGGAAACATTTCGTGAAACCAAACCGATTTCAGGTTGCCCTGGTCGTCTCTTCTCACAAAAGTGTACTGACTGTCTTTATTCTGAATATCAGCATTTTTGAATTCATCTTTGGTCATATCCAAAGGATAAAAATTGGCTGCTTCAGGCTTTTCTCCATACCCTTTCACAAAAGGCTCAAGATTGTGAAGCCGGTCCCAGGGGCCGTAATTGATCTCTACATAACGCGCTGTTGCACTGTCGATTTTAGGCATCAGGGTGTCTCTGCCCCCAAAAGCCTGGTACCAGAACAGGTCATCCATGATCTTAGCCGATTTTATAAGCAACGGGATCATTTTTTTCTGATTTTCTGAAAGCTGCGAGACATCTGAAGTAAGGCTGACTTCAGCGTATTGATCCAGTCGCTTCTGGATGTCTACACCTTCAGCTACCGCGCTGGTATCGGTATTTTCTGCTTCCGCAGTTTTGTCGGTTTCTCCATTCTTGCAGCCTACGAATAGGAAGGCTATTGCCAATAATGAAGAAAAAAAGAACTTGTTCATATGTTTTGTTTTTGTGTGCCTAAATTTAACAGTTTTATTTGATAATTGAAGGCTTCTGGCATTTTCCATTTTTCCTCGGAAAAAGCTCCGCATATTTCATCCAAAATTGGCTATTTTTATCACCTTTTTTGACACAACCTGTAGCCGAAAAATCATGGAAATATTTTTACAAGCCGATACCTGGATCGCCCTGCTCACCCTTACCTTCATGGAAATTGTGCTGGGAATTGACAATATTATCTTTATCTCGATCGTAGCGGGAAAACTTCCGCAGAAAATGCAGAAAAAGGCCAGGATAGGCGGCCTTTCCGTAGCGATGATCATGAGAATACTGCTTCTCATGAGCATCACCTGGATCATAAAACTAACCGATCCGGTATTGACTATAGCCGATTTTGAACTCAGCTGGCGTGATATTATTCTCGCGGCGGGAGGTATTTTTCTGCTGGTAAAAACTACACTCGAAATGCACGAAAAGATAGAAGGGGACGAGAGTGCGCAAGCTTCGGTGAAGGAGGTGAAATCTTTTGGTTATGCCGTGATGCAAATCGTGATGCTGGACATCATTTTTTCTTTTGACTCTATTCTTACGGCGGTGGGCCTTACAAACCAGCTTTTGCTGATGATCCTGGCCGTGATCATTTCCATTATCGTCATGATGGTTTTTTCAAAAGCAGTGGGCGAATTCGTCAATAAACACCCCACCATCCAAATCCTGGCCCTGTCTTTTCTCATTCTGATAGGGGTAATGCTGATCGTGGAAGCTATGCATTATCACGTGCCGAAGGGTTACATCTATTTCTCGGTTTTCTTCTCGCTGGCCATCGAAATGCTGAATATGAGGTACCGAAAGAAGAATCAGGCTCAGGCCTGATCAAGGATCTCGTAGTGAATTGGTTTAAAACTGCCGTTGTTGCTGTCTTCTGCGGAACAGGCCGTAAGGCCCACGATGAGGTCCATTTGCGCCTCGAATAAAACGTAATCTCCGGCTTTGCTCATCGGCGGATCTACACTTATCTTTCCATCCGGCTGAAATTGCACGTTCATAAAAATATTGAAAGCAGTGGGAATATCGTCTGGTTCAATGTCGAATTTCGCCAGGTTGGTGTAGAGGTTTTCGAAACAACTGGGGTGATATTCGTTGTTTTTGTACATGATCTTAAAAGTCTCCGGGCTGCAGGGCGCCAACAGGAAATCATTGCGCCCGTTCGTGTCTTCCAGGATCTTCATCATTTTTCGGCTTCGGTTGCTCCAAAGAAAATTTCCTTTGCTGATGAGGATACTTTCTTCAAAGTCAAGGGTTTTTCCTGAAGAGATCTTTTCTCGTTTATCTTCAGCATTAAAAAGCACCATATCACTCACCTGTTCTCCCTGGGGATCGGTCACTTTTAGTTTTTGCCCTTTTTTTATGCGGAAGGCGGCACCGCTTTGTTTTTCTATGATCTTTGGCATATTTCGTAAATTCTTATGCAGTTAGTTCGTTCAATTTTTTGATGGCCTCGTCAAGGCTGACGGTATCTTTTTCGATGTCTTTCCACGGATCAGTTTTGCTGCCCAGTCGCCTGAAAATATTGCCAATATTGTAGCTCTGCGGACTTAAATCTGAACGGCTCAGCTCATCCCAATCGATGGGAGTGGCTATCGGTGCTCCATCCAAAGGCCGCACCGCGTAGGGTGCCACGGCAGTTTGCCCAAAAGCATTTCGCGCCACATCCAGGAAAAGCTTGCAGTCCCTTTTATTCTTTCTAACAGCCGTGGTCATTTCTCCCGGATATTTTTCTTCCAGGTAATCTGCGGCTTTTTGCGCAAACTCACGCACATCATCAAAATTTTTTTCCCGTTTTAGAGGCACTACCACATGCAACCCCCGCGAACCGGTGGTCATGAGAAACACCGGCAAGCCCAGTTCGTCATGCAGCAATTTTCGCACTTTTTTAGCAGCATCTTTTACTGCGGAAAAATCATCTTCGGTGGGATCGAGGTCAAAGATCAGCCGGTCGGGATAGTCAGGTTTGTCTTTTTTGCTCAGCCAGATGTGCGGCGTCACGCAGGCCTGATTTGCCAGGTACACCAGGGTCGCTTTTTCATTGCATACCACATAATCGTGGTGCCTCCTTCTTTTTTTTCTGCCGGCATGGTTTCTATCCACTCCGGAAAATAATCGGGCGCATCTTTCTGAAAAAACCTTTTGTCTTGAATTCCATTCGGAAACCGGATCATCGTAAGCGGCCGGTCCTTGAGGTGCGGCAACATCACATCGGCAATCCTTTCATAATAATCAATGAGATCTCCCTTGGTGTAATTTTCCTTCGGAAAGAACACCTTGTCACGGTTGCTAATCTTTATCTCGTGCGTCCCAATTTTAATTTCTTCAGCCATAATGTTCAGATTTCTTTTATTACTTCCTTTGGATCTTTGTCTCTTCTTAAACCGAAATATCTTGGATGTCGCAGCTTTTTAGTAGAGGTCCATTCGGTAAAGCCAATTTCGGCTACCATCTCCGGCTTTATCCAATGAACGTCACGTCTTGGCAGATCTTTGTTCTTTTTGAAAGTAGTTTTTTTGATTTCCAGTTTCTGCATTTGTTCATGAAGATCGGCCAGGATCTCATTGTTGAATCCCGTACCGACTTTTCCTGCATAATGCAGCCCGTCTTCCTCATAAAACCCTATAAGCAGAGAACCGAATCCCTTGCGCGAACCCTGCGGCTCGGTATATCCGCCAATGACGAATTCCTGGCGGCTAACGCACTTAAATTTTAGCCAATTTGAAGAACGGCCGTGGCTATAGACGCTGTCTGCTTTTTTTGCGATCAGGCCTTCCCAGCCTTTCTCGCAGGCTTCCTTAAAATATTCTTCTCCCTTTGAATTTCGGTGCGCGGTGAAGCGGATTGGATCTTCGAAATCCAATGCCTTTTTCAGAATGCCTTTTCGGCTTCTTAACTCAAGCTTGCTCAGGTCGTAGCCTTCAAAGAAAGGAAGGTCAAAAACATAGAAAAAGACCCGGGTTTTGTGATTACTTATCAGGTCTTTGTCTTTGAGATGCATACGGCGCTGCAGTTTCGAGAAACTGGTAAGATTCCCTTCAAAAGCCACCATTTCGCCATCGGCAATAAAATTGTTCGGTTGGCCTTCAAAGGCTTCAACGATTTCAGGATAAGTGTGGTTCAGGTTTTTCTGATTTCGCGACATGATCTGCACCTGGTTGCCTTCCTTGAAAACGATGCAGCGTTCCCCGTCGAGTTTTCTCTCAAAGATCCAGTTTTCGTCGGAAAAATAATCTTCCGTGAGCTTGGCAAGCATAGGATTCATCCACTCCGGTTGCTTTGTCTTTTTCAGGAGTTGCTTTTCTTCTTCAGATAATGCCGACAAAATTTCATTCATTTTTCTTCCAGTCTTTCCTGATCTGTTCCATCGTCCGGTCAGTCAATACCGATTTATTTTCGGTGTTTGTAGGATTCCGTCGGGCATCGGCTTCATCGTCATCCACCTTCTTCAGCAGCCACTGTTCCTGCTTACCTTTCCTGATCCTGATGAGCGTATAACCGCCCCGCAGTTTTTTTCCTTTCAGAATAAAGGTGGCGTGGCCTTTTTTCAGTTGCTCTCCCAACGGAATAAGATTACCGTCTTCGTCTTTCTTTTCGGTTTCGTAACTGCCGGCATCCCAAACCATCACCGTGCCGCCGCCATATTGGTCTTCTGGGATCATCCCTTCAAAATCGGCGTATTCTATGGGATGGTCTTCCGTAGCGATTGCCAGCCGTTTCTCCTCAGGATCGGTTGAAGGCCCTTTCGGCACGGCCCAGCTTTTCAGCACTCCATCGGCGAGCAATCTGAAATCATAGTGCAGGTTGGTCGCATCGTGCTTCTGGATCACGAAGATCTGCTTGTCCTTATCTTTTTTGCTCTTCTGTTTGCCAAAAGGCTCTGAAGAGAGGTCAAAATCCCTTTTGTCGTGGTATTTCTCTAAAAATCCTTTTTCGCTCATTTTTCAAGCTGTTTTAATTTCTTCGGAATTTTACTTCATCCCATTTTCTTTCCTGATATCGCAACTTAAGGCTGCCGCTGAAGAAGTTTCCTGCCGGTCCAGTTCAGTGGTGATCCGCTGAAGGTCCTCCTGTTCAAAATTCTGATGCAACTTGGATATCGCCTGAATTCTAAAGGGCTCGCACCAGAAACCGGTGATCTGCGCCAGATGTTCTTCTACCATTTTATGCGGCAGATCCTGGTAATACAACGGATTAGTCTGGTTTTTTTCAAACCTGTGGACCAGCCTGTCAAGACAGTCGCTCAGTTCCTGGTTGGATTGTAGTTTCAGCCTCGCATTCACATGTACGGCCGAATAATCCCAGGTGCTGATGTCCTTTTCCCGGTACCAGGAAGAGGAGACGTAGGCATGTGCCCCTTGGAAGATCAGCAAAACCTCGGCACCATCCTTCAGATACTGAAATTGCTCATTGTGATTGGCAATATGGGCAAAAAGCCTGAAGTCCTGCGATGTTCCTTCTGTAAGCACCGGGATATGCGTAGCCAAAAGGCTTTCTCCCTTCAGGACCATGGTCGCAAAGGGATGTTCATTTATAAACCTGAAGATATGTTCTTTGTCTTTTTTGAGATATTTCTTTGGCTGGTACATCGTTGTTCATTTATCCATGATGAAAAGGACATTTCCAGTCACCATCAACTTTCCGGCCGCTGTATTGCCGGGCTTCGCTATTTTTTCCGAAATCCTGAAGCATGGGATTGATGTCTCCCTGCAATTCAGTATCTCTCTCCCTAATCTTGTCGCGTACCGTCTGGTAGGTGCCCATTTCCCGAAGTTTCTCGAACTGCCAGTGCAGGTTAAAGGCAATGGCCGGCACCGGGCTTTGTCTTGCTTTGCGGGAGCTGTTAGGGTGCATGCCCACCATATAAAAGGCCTTGCCGGCGATACTAAAACTGAAATTGCTGTTTTTAGGGTCGTTGCTCACCTCTGGGTCCCATTCCTGGTCATCGGCTTCATGCAACAACTGTAGCTGTTTCCATAGCAATTCTTCAAATTGTTGCTCTGAATATTCTTTTCTTCCGCGGAAAGCAGCGATGAAAGTGAAGAACTCTTTAGATTCAAAATCGTAATTTTCGAGGTAATTTTTCAGGTCGCTCAGGATTTTTTTTGCTGCTTGCGCCGAACCGAAATCTTCATAACTATGGAAATCGACGTGATCCATGCTAAAAACCGTCTGCGCCATGACGCAGGGATGATTATTTTTGATCACGAACTTTTCAAATTCTTTTCTCAGGTTTTCTCCAGACTTCTGAAGGGGCTTTTTTTTCTTTTCGACTGTAGTGTCCATGCAGTTTGTGCTTTCTTATAAATTTATCTGATTTGAAAGCTATTCGGATGCCGTTTAAGAAGAAATTAGTGGAAATTTAAAGAAGATTAACAGCCTTGAGCCCTCTGAAATTAATGCATTGCGTGGAAAAGTGATGTTCTTTCTTAAGAGAAATTGGTCATGATCTATCCCTTTTTCGATATCTAATCATCAGGTAAAGCATAAAAGAATTAAGTGCTAAAGAAGCTCCGTTGGTGGCGATAATGGGAAGATCTTCTTTCAGAATTCCGTAGATCACCCAGAGAAAAACCCCCAACATCAAAATTCCAAACATGCCTGGGGAGACATCCTCTACTTTTTTGGTTTTCCAGGCTTTCCTGATCTGTGGTAACACCGAAACCGTGGTACAGATTCCGGCCACGAGACCTAAAATATTGGTCCAGTTTAGCATAGATCAACGTTTAACATCTTTCATTAGCCAATCCTCCAGTTCTTCGTTGCCATCACTGTGAAGTACCGAAATATCACCGGTAGTTTCAAAAACCACGGCCTTTATCTGGTCTATACGAATCACATTGGCTTCGCGAAGTTTATTGCGGAGATCACCCTTGGTGACCCGGGCCTTTTTAAGATTGTCTTCCATAATATTTGGGCCATCCATAAGCAAAAGAGGCGCATTGTCTATAGCATTCCTGAAGAATTTAAAACGCCGAAGCAGGGCAGCACTTATCTGAAGCAGGTAAATAGCAGCCATTCCTACGACTCCCTGTAACAGGCTCACCGATTCACTAAGAACGGTAGTGGCAATAAGAGAGCCTATCGCGACAGTCATTGCAAAGTCAAAACTCGACAATTTTGAGAAACTTCGTTTTCCCGCAATACGGGTAAACAGGATCACCGCCACATAGATTCCTGTAGCGGTGATGACAATTGCGATAAGCGATGCCAGGGACGTATCAAACCATTTTTCCATAATTTTAGTTGTAAGAGGATTTTTGGCCGGCTTAGCTTCCAATTATTTCACCGCCATTCACGTGGATCATTTGCCCGGTAATGTAGCTGCTGTCTTCCGAAGCAAGGAAAACATAGGCGGGACCAACTTCGCTCGGCTGCCCGGCACGACCCATTGGCACTTTTTTTCCGAATTCTTTTACCTGATCTTCGTCAAAACTGGCAGGAATAAGCGGCGTCCAGATAGGCCCCGGGGCTACGGCATTCACGCGAATCTTCTTCTCAACAAGCATTTTGGAGAGCGAGCGGGTAAAAGTAGTGATCGCGCCCTTGGTGCTCGAATAATCCAGCAGGTGTTCGCTGCCGCGATAGGAGGTGACCGAAGAGGTGTTGATGATGCGGCTCCCTTCCTTCAGGTGCTTCAGCGCCGCTTTCAGAATATGGAAATATGGAAAGATGTTGGTTTCGAAAGTTTCTTGAAGCTGTTCTGAAGTGATCTTCTCAATGTCGGTGGTGGGAAACTGTACCGCCGCGTTGTTCACCAGTACGTCCAGTTTGTTGTATTCTGAAATACACTGTTGTACCAGTTCACTGCAAAAATCCTCTTCTTTCAGGTCGCCTTGAATGATGAGGCATTGCCGGCCTTCAGCCTCCACCATTTTTTTGGTTTCAAGAGCATCTTCATCTTCTTCCAGGTAAACAATGGCAATATTGGCCCCTTCCCGGGCAAAATGAACGGCTACGCTGCGGCCAATCCCACTGTCGCCGCCGGTGATAAGGGCCACCTGCTCCTGCAGTTTTTGGCTTCCGCGGTAATTATCCCTGATGATTTCGGGCTCCGGGTCCATTTTATACTCCTTACCGGGCTGGGATTGTTCCTGGCGGGGGAAATCTTTAGATTTGGTCATTTCTATACATTTTTTGGTTAGGAATCTAAATTTAGAAAGGGAAGCACGAAAAAAAATGTTAAGATGTCCTAAGCCTTTCTAAAGGCTCTTTTTTCTATATGGAAGTGTATTCCGCCTATTTCGGTACCTTTGCTGAATATGAAACCAATCCTGAAAATAGGCCATCGGGGCGCAAAAGGCCACGTTACCGAAAATACACTGGACAGTATTGAGCGGGCGCTGGAATTCAATATTGATGCCATTGAAGTGGACGTACATCGCTGCAGCTCTGGAGAGTTGGTGGTTTTTCACGATTTTACCCTGGACCGCATTACCAATGGCAGGGGCGAAGTGGCGAAAAAGAACTGGAGCCAGCTGAAAAAGCTGAAAGTCGGTGAGAATTACAGAATTCCGCTGCTCACTGAGGTCATGGATTTTATCGAAGGTAAGTGCGGGATCAATATTGAACTCAAAGGCCTCGACACCGCCGATGCTGCCTGCGAGATCGTCGAGCATTACGTGAATGAACGCGGCTGGAAATATGAAGATATCATTGTTTCCAGTTTTCAGAAGAACGAGCTCTTCGAGGTGCGGCAGTATGATGAGCATGTGCCCATTGGCGTGCTGAGTAAAGCCAGTATGGTAGAAGCTATTGAGCTGGGCAAAATACTAAATGCAAAGGCTATTCACCCTTCGCTGGGCATTATTACCCGTGACAACGTGAAAAGAGCGCACGATGCCGGTTTCAAGGTGAATGTGTGGACGGTGAATGAGCCTGGCGATATTGAAAGGATGAAGAAATTTGGGGTAAACGGTATTATTTCCGACTTTCCCGACCGGCTTTAAGGATGACTGAAGAGGCTTAAAAAATGGCGAATTACGATATTATTGTAGTCGGTGGCGGGGCTGCCGGTTTTTTTACGGCTATTAATGCCGCAGAGATGAATCCCGGGCTAAAGATCCTGATCCTTGAGCGGGGAAAGGAAGTGCTTACCAAGGTGAAGGTCTCGGGCGGCGGTCGCTGCAATGTTACTCACGCAGAATTTATTCCTTCGGAACTTGTGAAAAGCTATCCCCGGGGTGAAAAAGAGCTGCTGGGGCCCTTTCACAGCTTTATGACCGGCGACACCGTGGCGTGGTTCGAAGAACGAGGAATTGAGCTGAAGACCGAAGAAGACGGGAGAATGTTTCCCGTGAGCGATTCTTCGGAAAGCATTGTCAATTGTTTTCTTGCTGAAACCGAAAGACTGCAGATACAGGTGCTGAAGAATCATTCGGTCAAGAAAATATCCAAAACCGAAGAAAATTGGTTCATCGGGACCAGCAAAGGAGATTTTTCCGCGGAAAAACTGATGATCGCCAGCGGCAGCAATCCCAAAATGTGGAATTTACTGGAAAAACTGGAGCACAGCACCGTTAGCGCCGTGCCTTCCTTATTTACCTTCAACATTAAAGATCGGCGGATAAATGGATTGGCGGGAATTGCCACTTCGGCCGAGGTAAAGGTGGAAGGCGAGAAGCTGGAGTCGCAGGGTCCTTTGCTGATCACCCACTGGGGCATGAGCGGGCCGGCTATTCTTAAACTCTCAGCCTGGGGCGCACGGGAACTTAATGAAAGAAATTATCAGTTTCAGATAAAGGTGAATTGGCTTCCGGGCATGAATTCCGAAGATATAATGGAGCAGCTGAAGGAAAGGAAGCTGAGCCAGGCCAAACAAAAGGTATCGAAATATGCCCAATTTGAACTTCCGAAGCGCTTATGGCAAAGCCTTGTAAAAGCAGCGAATATCGGTGAAGATGAGATCTGGGCCGACCTGAATAAAAATCAGCTGCAGGAACTGAGCCTGCAACTTACCGAAGGTATTTTCAGCGTAAATGGTAAGAGTACTTTTAAAGAGGAATTTGTTACTGCCGGCGGCATCGACCTGAAAGAAGTGAATTTCAAGACCTTTGAAAGCCGGCTACATCCAAACTTATTTTTTGCCGGCGAAGTGCTCAATATTGACGCAATAACCGGCGGCTTTAATTTTCAAAATGCCTGGACGGGCGCTTATCTTGCTGCCAAAGCTATGACTTCTTAGAGATTTTTTCCGTCATTCGTCGCACTACGCCATTGAACCAGGCAGAAGGAAGAATGCTGCGCAGGCCAAGCGCCATCTTCGCCTGTTTTCCTGCGGGATACCGCAGTTTGAACTTTCCGTCGGTTGCAGCAATGTAGATAGTTTTGGCGACGATCTCAGGTCCCGGCGCGGAATTGCCCGCCTTTTGCATATAATCCAGCATATTCTGTTCAAAATCTTCGTAACCGGTGATATCATCATTCTCAAAAACGTTCTGCGAGCGGTCGTAAAAATCGGTTTTTATGGGGCCGGGTTCGATATTCTTCACCTTGATGTTGAACGGGCGAAGTTCGAACTGCAGGCTTTCGGCAAAACCTTCAACAGCCCATTTGCTGGCGTGGTAAGGGCTGTAAAGCGGAAAAGTGGCGCGGCCGCCAATAGAACTGAGGTTAATAATCGTGCCCGTGCCGCGCTTTCTGAAATAAGGAATGATCTCGCGGGTAAGGTCCATCAGCCCGAAGACATTCACATCAAATTGTTTCCTGATCTCTTCCGAAGTCGATTTTTCAAACACACCCACCGCGGAGTAGCCTGCGTTGTTCAGCAGCACGTCTATACGCCCAAAATCGTCTTCCACTTTTTTGAGGGTTTCGGCGATATTTTCTTTGTCAGTCACGTCCAGTTTGTAGATGCCGATGTTGGGCAAATCCTTTAGTTCGGTCTCTTTTTCGGGGGAGCGCATGGTAGCAGCAACGTTCCAGCCGCGGGCAGCAAAATAATGAGCGGTTTCATGGCCAATGCCGCTGGAGGCACCGGTGATAAGAATGGTCTTTTTCATAGGTCGTTATTTTGATACAGATCCTGCATTCCCTCTAAAAATAAGGATTTAATTTCGCATAAGTCGGGCGAAGGCCAAAACTTAAAAAATGTACCTTTGTCAAAATTTTCATGATGACCGAACAGGAATTCATTCCCAAAGATCCTTACCCGAATAAGCTTGAAAAAGGGAGTTGCAGCTGGCAGTCTCCAAGTAATATCGCCCTGGTGAAATACTGGGGAAAAAGGGAAGGGCAGCTGCCCGAAAATCCTTCTATCAGTTTTACGCTGAATAATTGTTTTACCACTACCCGGCTGGAATTTGAACTGAAAGCTTCAGAAGTGGCAGGAGAGGAGGATTTTGAATTTGAACTGTTCTTCGAAGGAGAGGAAAAAGAAGATTTTAGGCCGAAGGTCAATACATTTTTCAAACGAATTGAGAAATATTGTCCTTTCCTGAGAGCATATCGCTTTACGATCTACACTGAAAATTCTTTTCCGCATAGCTCCGGGATCGCATCTTCGGCAAGCGGCATGAGCGCACTTGCGCTTTGTGTGGTAGGTCTGGAAAAGCAATTGGACTCTTCCGCAGAAAAAAACGAGGATTTTTACAAGAGAAAGGCTTCTTTCCTGGCGAGACTCGGCTCCGGAAGCGCCTGCAGAAGCATTGACGGCGGCCTCGTAGTTTGGGGAGAACATGAAAAGGTAGCGGGGAGCAGCGATCTTTATGGCATTCCTTATCCCGGAAAAGTGCATGAGGTTTTCAAAGATTTTCAGGACAGTATTTTATTGGTCGATCGTGGGACAAAACAGGTGAGCAGCAGTGTGGGACACAACCTGATGCATGGTCATCCTTTTGCCGAAGCACGGTTTGTGCAGGCGAGAGAGAATTTACAGAAACTTCAGCCAATTTTGGAATCTGGAGATCTCGATGCCTTCATCGAAATTGTGGAAAGCGAAGCCCTGAGTCTGCATGCCATGATGATGAGCAGCAAGCCATATTTTATTCTGATAAAGCCAAATACGCTTCAAATCATCAATAAGATCTGGGAATTCAGAAGGGAAAAAGGCGTTCCGGTTTGCTTTACTCTTGATGCGGGTGCGAACGTGCATGTGCTGTATCCCGCGGAAAATAAGGAAGAAGTTTCAGAATTCGTTAAAAATGAGTTAGTTGCATATTGTGAGAATGGGCATTATATTTGCGACCGGGTTGGAAGCGGAGCGAAAAATTTGTAGATTTACCTTTGCTTTGACCCGCAATTTACCATAGTTCTGGATTAATTAATATTCAGACGAATACAACAGTCTTATGAAAGGACCTCTATTTTATTCAAAAATCCTTCTTTTCGGAGAGTATGGGATCATTAAGGACTCCAAAGGTTTGTCGATTCCTTACAACTTTTACAACGGCGCATTGAAGGTAGATGAAGATCCTTCGGAAGCTTCAATCGCATCGAATAAGAATCTGAAGCGTTTTGCGGCTTATCTTCTGGAGCTTGAGAAAAAGGATCCTGAACTGGTACAATTCGATTTAAAAACGCTCAATGCAGATATAGAAAGTGGGATGTATTTCGATTCCAGTATTCCGCAGGGCTATGGTGTGGGGAGTAGTGGTGCTTTGGTTGCAGCCATTTACGATAAATATGCGACCAATAAGATCACCGTTCTCGAGAATCTTACCCGTGATAAATTGTTGAAGCTGAAAAAGATCTTCGGCGAGATGGAATCTTTTTTCCACGGAAAATCTTCAGGACTCGATCCGCTTAACAGTTATTTGAGCATCCCAATCCTCATTAATTCCAAAGACAATATTGAGCCGGCCGGCATTCCTTCGCAAACCAAAGAGGGAACAGGGGCGGTTTTCCTGCTTGACAGCGGTACCACCGGAGAAACCGGGCCTATGGTGAGCATCTTCATGGAGAACATGAAACAGGAACCTTTCAGAAAAATGCTGAAAGAAAAGTTTGTAAAACACACCGATGCCTGTGTCGATGACTTTTTAAAGGGAGATGTGAAATCGCTTTTCACTAATGTGAAAAGTCTGTCGCACGTGGTGCTTGATAACTTCAAGCCTATGATCCCGGCAAAATTCCACAAACTCTGGCAGCGCGGCATTGAAACTAACGATTATTACCTTAAACTCTGCGGTTCTGGCGGAGGCGGTTATATTCTTGGGTTTACCGAAGATATCGAAAAGGCGAGAAAAGCGCTGAAGGGTTACAATTTAGAAGTGGTTTATAACTTCTAAGAGTACTTTTTTATGGCCGCCAAAATGAACAAGCGATTTCTGCTTAAGATGTTGAGTTTGTTCTCGGTGGTGCGGGGTTATAATATCCTGATCCTCATTATTGCTCAATATTTGACTTCTGCTTTCATTCTGGCGCCTGAACTGCCATTGCGCCAGGTGCTTTTTGATGAAAATCTCTTTTTTCTCATCCTTTCTTCAGCTACGGTTGTGGCTTCGGGCTACATCATCAATAACTTTTACGATAGCGAAAAGGACCTTATCAACCGGCCCAAGAAAACCATGCTGGACCGCGTGGTGAGTCAGCGGACGAAGCTTTCGGTTTATTTTATACTGAATTTCGCCGCGATCTTTTTTGCCAGCTACGTGTCCTTTCGCGCTGTGGTTTTCTTTTCGATCTACATCTTTGCGATCTGGTTCTATTCCCACAGGCTGAAGAAGATCCTCTTTTTGGGGAATCTCGTGGCTTCCATCCTCGTGATCACTCCTTTCTTTGCCATTTTTGTTTACTACAAGAACTTTGAAACCGTCATTTTTATTCATGCTACTTTTCTTTATCTGATGATCGTGATGCGCGAACTGGTTAAGGATCTGGAAAACATAAAAGGAGATATCGCACAGGGCTATCGCACCATTCCGATCGTGTACGGCGAAAGGTGGAGCAAATTTTCCCTTTCGGTGCTCACGGTTCTGGCTGTAGTGCCCATCCTGCTCCTTACTAGCTACTTCGAGCTAGGTTTGATGGACTATTACTTCTATGTTTCCCTGATATTGCTGATATTCTTCCTGTTATTTTTATATTTCAGCAAGGCGAAATGGCAGTATCTGCTACTCCATAATATCCTGAAATTGATCATTGTGGCAGGTGTTTTCAGTATTCTGCTTATTGATTATAAAGAAGTGCTCAACAGGGTGTTCTAAAGTTGTCGGGCAGAAATAAATCTTTTGAGAATTACTTAGTTACATCGTAATCTATCCGGTATATTTGCAAAAAATTAGCGATATGAGCAGGAATGATAATTCATCACGCGGAAAATCCAGCGGAAGGCAAGGCGGCGGAAAGAGCAAAAAGTCTCATGCCCGTGGCAATGCCCCTATTAAGAAGCAGGGTGGTGCCCCAAAAGCTGCAAAACCTGAAGGGATCCGGCTCAATAAATACATCGCTAATGCCGGCGTTTGTTCCCGTCGTGACGCTGACATTTTTATTTCTGCCGGAAGCGTTACCGTGAACGGAAAGGTGATCACCGAAATGGGATATCGCGTAAAACTGACCGATGAGGTGAAGTTTGACGGCCGAAGCATTACTCCTGAAAAGCCCGAATACATTCTTCTGAACAAACCTGCAGGCTTCTTTACTACCGGAAGTACCGAAAAAGGAGGAAGAACAGTTATGGATCTTCTGAGCAAAGCTACTAAAGCCAAACTCGATCCGGTTGGGAAGCTCGATACACAGGCAATGGGACTTCTGTTGTTCACCAACGATGGCACTATGGCCAAAAAACTAGCCAAACCAAAGAATGGCATCCGACAGATCTTCCACGTTCAGCTTAATAAAAATCTTTCACAGGAAGACCTGGAAAAGATCAGGGAAGGGGTTTACCTGGACAAAGGAAAAGTGCTGGTTCAGGAAGTAAGTTATGTCAACGACAGGCCCAAGAATGAAGTGGGACTGGAACTTAACAGTATTAAACCGCACATCGTTCAGCGGGTCTTCAAAAGCCTCGACTACGAGATAGTAAAGCTCGACAGGGTGAGCTTTGGTCCGCTTACAAAAAAGGACCTTCCCCGGGGACGATGGAGACATCTGAACCAGCAGGAAATCATCAATTTAGGGAATCTCTAGATACTTCATATTTTTTCAGCAGTCAATTAGTTTTTTAAATACATTTGTCTTCCGCAAAGGCATAAAAAAGGCCGTGGAATTTGTGGATATGACAGTGATATTTTTGAAACGCATACTTAATTGATCAACCTGTTATTTTCTTCTGATGCTCTTCACGGGCATCAGCATCTCATTTTCCGGCATCTCTATTCCGCCGGGAGAATATCTTCAGCACTTATCTTAACAAACTTTTACCAATCTATTCTTTTGGTACCCTTAAATAATTTCTAATTTTTTACCCTTAAACAATATCCTACTCAATTGAATACCAAATACAGCGACTTAATAGACCAGACCTACTATTTTCCACAGGAGGAATTTACGTTGGAAGGAACCGAACTCCGTTTTCACGATATCGACCTGATGGAACTGGTTGAAAAATACGGGGCTCCGTTGAAATTTACCTATCTGCCCAAGATTTCTGAAAATATTCACCGCGCCAAGACCTGGTTTGGGAACGCCATGGCAAAGCTCGATTATAAAGGGACTTATAACTATTGTTACTGTACCAAAAGTTCGCATTTTGAGCACGTGTTAAATGAGGCCCTGAAAAATGATATTCACATTGAAACCTCGTCAGCCTTCGATATTAATATTGTTGAAAAACTCAAGTCTACCGGCAAGATCACCGATGACACCTGGGTGATCTGCAATGGTTTTAAACGTGATCAATATATTACCAATATCGCCCGGCTTATGAACAACGGGCATAAGAAATGCATCCCGATAATTGATAATTACGAAGAGATCGACCTGCTTTCAGAAGAAATTGAAGGAAAATTTCAGGTAGGCATCCGCATCGCTTCAGAAGAAGAGCCGAAATTCGAATTTTATACTTCCCGTCTTGGAATTGGTTACAAGAATATCGTTCCTTTTTACAACAGGAAAATAAAAGAAAATGAACAGGTAGACCTGCGAATGCTACATTTCTTCATCAATACCGGAATTCGCGATACCGCCTATTACTGGAATGAGCTGAACAAGTGTCTGAAGGTTTATACGAGTCTGAAAAAGATTTGCCCTACGCTGGACAGTCTGAATATTGGCGGAGGATTTCCGGTTAAGAATTCCCTCGCTTTCGATTATGATTACCAGTATATGGTAGAGGAAATCATAAACCAGATCCAATTGGCCTGTAAGGAAGCTGAAGTGGAAGTGCCGAATATTTTTACAGAATTCGGAAGCTTTACCGTTGGCGAAAGTGGTGGGGCGATCTACGAAGTGCTTTATCAAAAGCAGCAAAATGACCGGGAGAAATGGAATATGATCAATTCTTCCTTCATCACCACCTTACCCGATACCTGGGCCATTAGCAAGAAATTCGTAATGCTGGCAATCAACCGCTGGAGCGATGAATATGAACGGGTTCTTTTGGGTGGTTTGACCTGCGACAGCGACGATTACTATAACTCAGAGCAGCATACCAATGCGATCTATCTTCCGAAGTTTAAAAAGGAAAAACCGCTCTACATTGGCTTCTTTAACACAGGAGCCTACCAGGAAACCATCGGTGGTTTTGGTGGTTTGCAGCACTGCCTTATTCCGCAGCCAAAGCATATTCTCATCAATAAAGATGAAAAGGGAAATATTACAACCGAACTTTTTAGTCCGCAGCAGGATGCTTCAGAAATGCTTAAGATCCTGGGTTACAGCAATAACAATTAAAAATGTATATTAGGTAATATAAACTCAACCTTAACCAATCAACAACTAACATGAGTAAGAAGAATTACGCCGGTATACCAGATAAATATGCCCGCATTGACGAGGCGAAAGTGGTATTGATTCCGGTTCCATACGATGGCACGAGTACCTGGCAGAAAGGTGCAGACAAGGGCCCCGAAGCTTTTTTAGAGGCTTCGGAAAATATGGAGCTTTATGACATTGAAACACGTTCTGAAGTCTATAGAAAAGGAGTGTATCTTGCGCCGCCGGTGACTGAAGATGCCTCTCCCGAAAAGATGGTAGAAGCCGTGTACAAAACGACCAAAAACTATATTAAGCAGGAGAAGTTCGTGACTCTCTTTGGAGGTGAACATTCGGTTTCTATTGGTTCTATTAAGGCTTTTAATGAATCTTTTGAAGACCTGACCGTGGTGCAAATCGATGCGCACGCCGATCTTCGTCCGGAATATGAAGGTTCTAAGTGCAATCATGCCTGCGCGGTTCATGAAGCCAGCAAAACCACCAACCTTATCCAGGTGGGAATTCGTTCTATGGATGTTTCAGAAACTGAACATATGGACGAAAACCAGGTGTATTTCGCGCATGATCTTTATGAAGACTGGATGGATGATGCGATAGGCCAAATGACTCCAAACGTCTTTATCACTATTGACCTTGACGCTTTTGACCCTTCTATTATGCCATCTACAGGAACTCCCGAGCCGGGAGGACTTTTCTGGTATGAAACCCTGGAATTCCTGAAAATGATGTTCAAAAAGAAAAACGTGGTAGGCTTTGATATCGTAGAGCTTTGTCCAAATAAAAACGAGAGATCTTCAGATTTTCTTGCGGCCAAGCTTTACTACAAGATGTTGAGCTACAAATTCAAATATTTAAATCATAACGAAGACGACGAAGATGAGTAAAGGAGCTATTTCCCAATTCATAGAAAAATATTACTTGCACTTTAACGCTGCGGCTCTTGTAGATGCAGCCAAAGATTACGAAAAGCAACTGCAGGGTGGATCCAAGATGCTGGTATCCCTGGCAGGTGCCATGAGTACGGCCGAACTGGGCAAGATCTTTGCCGAAATGATCCGTAAGGATAAGGTGCAGATCATTTCCTGTACGGGTGCAAACCTCGAGGAGGATGTGATGAACCTGGTGGCGCATTCCCATTACAAGCGGGTGCCTAATTACCGGGATCTTACACCCAAAGAAGAGTGGGATCTTTTGGAAAAAGGACTGAACCGTGTTACCGATACCTGTATTCCTGAGGAAGAAGCTTTCCGCAGAATTCAGCAGCATATTGTGAAAATATGGAAAGATGCTGAAGCTAAAGGCGAGCGTTATTTTCCTCATGAATTCTTATACAAACTGCTTCTAAGCGGAGCCCTTGAAGAACACTACGAAATAGACCTGAAGGATTCCTGGATGTATGCTGCGGCCGAGAAAAATTTACCGATCGTAGTTCCCGGCTGGGAAGACAGTACGCTTGGAAACATTTTTGCTTCCTACGTGCTCAAAGGCGAACTTAAAGCCAGTACGATGAAATCTGGAATAGAGTACATGACCTTCCTTGCCGACTGGTATACCGAAAATTCCAAAAACGGAATTGGTTTCTTCCAGGTAGGTGGCGGGATTGCCGGAGATTTCCCAATTTGCGTGGTGCCAATGTTGTACCAGGATATGGAAAGAACCGACACGCCTTTCTGGAGCTATTTCTGCCAGATCTCCGATTCTACTACCAGTTACGGATCTTATTCCGGAGCGGTACCCAACGAGAAGATCACCTGGGGAAAACTGGATATAGATACACCTAAGCATATTATTGAAAGTGATGCTACCATCGTGGCGCCGCTTGTTTTTGCTTATCTTCTGGATATGTAAAAGAAAATTATATCTTAACAGAAAAGCTGTCCAATCCGGGCAGCTTTTTTGTTTTTCGCTCATTTGTAAGAACTTAAGATTCGCGAAAAATCGAAAGCCTTCGCGGGATCTTTACTTTCAATTTTGCCCGAAATTTCCAAAAAGAAAACCCCGTAAACCAATACATATTCCAGCGCCACCAGCCATAAATTCTCCTGAAAATCGGTATTTCCGTAGGCATAGTAGCTGAAGAAGACCACAAACGACCAAACCAAAGCGAATCGGTATTTAGTGAAAATCGAAAGAAAAAGCGGGGTAGCAATGTACCAGGGATGCACTGTGGTGGAGAGGAAGAAGTAGGCTGAAATCCCCAAAAGCATGGTGGTGATGAGTTTTTCCGTGGAATTATTGCTTCGGAAAATAGCCAACCCTCCTAAAATTGATACAGTGACCAGCGGCAGAATTTTTCCTGCAATTCCGATAATATTATAGCCGGTTGTCTGAAATCCGATCCATCTGATGATGTAATAAATGCTCGCATTGAACTCGAATTTCTGAAACCAGAGGCCGATGCTTTGGAAGAAGTTTGAGAAAAATTCAGAAGAAAAGAAGGGCAGAAAACTCACCAATACAGTGATTCCCACCAGGAGATAGTATAACAGCAGTTTTTGGAGTTTAATCTCTTTTGTACTTATTCTCCCTGATTCACTCGTGTCTCCTCGAGCGAAGTCG
>CAVUJH010000010.1:0-48671 GCA_963741775.1 uncultured Flavobacteriaceae bacterium
CCTTTTACAGCAGGTGTTTCGGGGCTAATTATATGTTAATAATTTGATAGCTACTGGCTTAATCCTTAATTTGAAGTTTAGGTGAGGGGTTGTGTTCAGCTAAAGGAAATATGGCCCTTCCTTTCCACGGAATTCTCTTCATTTTAAGTAACGGTCTATGAGCAGTAATGACAAAACCAATCCAAAAGAAGTTGAAAATCATGAATGGCTGGAATCCCTGGAATGGGTTCTGAAAAACGAAGGAAAAGAAAGAACTAAAGAACTGCTCGAGCTGCTGCAGGACGAGGCTCAAAAACATGGAATTTCGCCGGCGCTTAATTTTAATACTCCCTATATTAATACTATTTCTCCTGAAAAAGAGGTGGCCTATCCCGGCGATCTTGAGATTGAACAGAAATTGATGGGTATTATCCGCTGGAATGCCATGGCGATGGTGGTGAAAGCCAACATGGCCAACAAGGGCATAGGCGGTCATATTTCTTCCTATGCCTCCATGGCTAATCTCTGGGAGGTAGGTTTCAATCATTTTTTTAAGATCTATGAAAGCGGAAAGTCCGATCTGGTCTACTTTCAGGGGCATGCGTCGCCCGGAGTTTATTCCCGGGCCTTTCTCGAGGGCAGGCTTACAGAGGAACATTTGGAGAACTTCCGTAGAGAGATAAAATCAGAGAAGGGGCTCAGTTCTTATCCGCACCCGCACCTGATGCCGGAATTCTGGAATTTCCCTACTGTTTCTATGGGCCTTGGCGCCATCATGGCGATCTATCAGGCAAGGTTCAATAAATACCTTCAAAATCGCGGATTACTGGAAGAAAACAACCAAAAGGTTTGGGGCTTCTTTGGCGATGGCGAGATGGATGAGACCGAAGCCCGCGGCGCCCTGAGCATCGCGGCCAGAGATAAGCTCGATAACCTCGTTTTTGTGCTTGACTGTAACCTGCAACGGCTCGATGGGCCGGTAAAAGGCAACGGCAAGATCATCCAGGAACTGGAGGCTTTCTACAAGGGAGCCGGCTGGAATGTGATCAAGGTATTATGGGGCAAAGACTGGGATCCTATCTTCGAAAAAGATGAATCGGGAAAGGTCATCGATTTACTGAATGAAATTCCAGACGGACAGCTTCAGAAATATGCCTATTCCGAGGGCAGTTTTATACGTGAAGATTTCTTCGGAAAAGATCCTGCCCTAAAGGAACTGGTAAAAGGATATTCTGATAAGGAACTGTTGCGGCTGAAGCGGGGCGGCCACGATCCTGTGAAGATCTACAACGCCTATAAGGCGGCTATGGAACATGAGGGCAGCCCGACCATCATTCTTGCGCAAACTATCAAAGGTTACGGCCAGGGCCATGCCGGCGAAGCAAGTAACGTGGCACACAAAACGAAGATCCTGAAAAAGGATGACCTTGAAGCTTTCAGAGACCGGTTTAAAGTGGCTATTTCCGACGAAGAACTCGAAAAAATTCCTTTCATAAAACCCGACGACGACAGCCCTGAGATCAAATATCTGAAAAAGCAAAGAGAAGAAGCCGGTGGTTTTCTTCCACAGAGAAAAGACAGGAGTGAAGCCCTTCAGAAGCCCGATGACCAGATTTTCAAAAGTTTTTATGAAGGTTCGGGTGATGAGCCTGCGGGCACAACGATGGTCGTCGTGCAGATTCTGAGCAAACTGCTCAAGGATAAGAACTTCGGAAAACTTATTGTACCCATAATTCCGGATGAATCGAGGACCTTTGGGATGGAATCTCTTTTCCGTCAGGCAGGCATCTACGCCGCCGAAGGTCAGAAATACGAACCCGTAGATCAGGACAGCCTGTTATATTACCGCGAATCTCAGGATGGGGCCATCCTTGAAGAAGGCATCACCGAAGCGGGTTGCACGGGTGAATTTATCGCCGCCGGAACCGCCTGGCTTACCCACGGCATCAGTACAATTCCGTTCTACATGTTTTATTCAATGTTCGGATTTCAACGCACGGGTGATCTTTTCTGGGCTGCTGCCGATGCTGGCGCAAAAGGCTTCCTTATTGGGGGAATTTCGGGCCGTACAAGTTTGCCCGGCGAAGGCCTGCAACACCAGGACGGGCAGAGCCATCTGTATGCGCTGGCCTATCCCACTTTACAGGCATATGATCCGGCTTTCGCCTATGAGATCGCGCTCATAATTCAGGACGGTATTCGGCGCATGTACATTGAAAAGGAAGAGATCTTTTACTATATCACGGTTGGCAATGACACTTATAAGATGCCCAAAATGCCCAAAGATGTGAAGGAGGGCGTGCTCAAAGGTATGTACTGTTTCAAAAGATCGAAGAAAGAGGCTAAAGATAAAAAGGTGCATCTCTTCGGAAGTGGAGCCATCATGCAGGAAGTGCTGCAGGCGGCCGAAATGCTTGAGAAAGACTTTAAGATTCCAACAGATATCTGGAGTATCACCAGCTATAAGGCACTCTATGACAATGCGAATGATACCGAACGCGAAAACCGGCTGAAGGCGCAGCTGAATAAGGAATCCAATTACATAGAAGAATGCCTGAAGGAGGAAAATGGCGTTTTTGTTGCCGCCTCCGATTATGTGAAAGCCGTACCTGAAGCGGTAGCAAAATGGTTTCCGCAGCCTTTGGTTTGTATGGGGACCGATGGCTTCGGTCGCAGTGATACCCGGGAGGAACTTCGGGAATTCTTTGAAGTAAACGCCGCCCATATCGCTTACGCAGCACTGTATGAACTTGCTCTTCAGGATAAAATAAAGATGAAAGATCTTAAGAAAGCGGCCAAAGACTGGAATATTGGATCTGGCAAAGCAAATCCCAGAACTTCCTGAATGACCAATCAATAAAACGAATAAAACTATGGCTAAAGAAGTAAAAATACCCCAGATATCTGAAGGCGTTGAATCGGCGACCGTAGCCGAGATCCTGGTCTCTAAAGGAGACACTGTTAAAGAGGAAGATTCCCTGATCGTGGTCGAGAGCGACAAAGCTTCGGTGGAAGTGCCTGCGCCTTTTGGTGGCACCGTCAAAGAGATTAAGGTCAAAGAAGGTGATGAGGTAAAGGTGGGCGATGTGATCCTTACTTTGGACGAAGAAGGTGGAGGAGAGAAAGAATCTGAAGGAAAAGAGGACGAAAAACAGCAAAAGAAGAGTAAAACTAAATCGGAGAAGGAATCTGAAGAATCTGAGGAAAAAGAATCTGAGGAGGAAGAGCAGGAGGAAAAAGAAGAAAAAGAGACTAAAAAGGAGAAGCCGGAAAAAGACCAAAAAGAAGAATCTTCAGATTCTGAACAGAAAGAATCAGGTGAGGAAGAGGATGATGGCGAAGAACCTGGTAAAAAAGAAGAGAAAGCTGAAGCCGGGAAAAAAACTTCCGAAGAGGACAAAGAAGAGAAAAAAGAACCAAAGACCGGCGGTGGTGCAGCAGCTTCCCCCGGCGTTCGCAGGCTGGCGCGGGAACTGGGAGTCGATATCAACTCGGTAGAAGGAAGTGGCGAAAACAGCAGAATTTCAGAAGAAGATGTCAAGGCTTTCGTGAAGCAAAAAGGAGGCGGTGCCAGAGGAGCTTCTTTCTCTCTGCCAGACTTCAGCCAATGGGGTGAAACAGAGCGGAAACCACTTTCGGGTATCAGGAAGGCCACGGGCAAAAACGTCACTGCCTCCTGGCAAAATATTCCGCATGTGTTCCAGTTTGATGAGGCTGATATTTCGGGCATTGAAGAGTATATGGAAAAGCATGCCGAAAAGGCTGAAAAGGCCGGAGGGAAACTCACCATCACCGCAATTTTGCTAAAAATAAGCGCGACGGCTTTACGGCAATTTCCGAAGTTTAATGCCAGCATCGATCCCGAAAATGAAGAAATGATCCTGAAGAAATACATGAATATCGGCATTGCGGTCGATACCGAAAAAGGACTGCTGGTGCCGGTGATCAGGGATGTGGACCGCAAGAGTATAGTTGAGCTTTCTGTAGAGCTTACCGAAATAGCCCAAAAGGCACGTGATGGAAAACTGAGCCCAGAGGAAATGCAGGGCGGGAATTTTACAATTTCGAACCTGGGGGGAATTGGCGGCACCAATTTTACTCCCATCATCCCTCATTCCCAGGTCGCGATATTAGGCGTTTCAAGGGCGAAGATGCAGCCGGTATGGAAAAATGACCAATTTGAACCAAGACAGGTGTTACCGCTAAGTCTGTCTTATGACCACCGGCTGATAGATGGCGCCGAGGGCGCAGCGTTTATTCACTGGATGTCGAAAGCCCTTGAAGATCCTTATGAGGCTTTGCTGGGCAGCTAAAAAACAGAACATTTATGGCTGAAAATGAAAAAAGAGAAGTTGTGGTGATTGGCGCTGGCCCCGGCGGTTATGCTGCCGCCTTTCGTGCCGCCGATCTTGGGCTGAAAGTCTGCCTGATAGATCCCGAAGTGAATCCCGGCGGGGTATGCTTGTATCGCGGCTGTATTCCTTCAAAAGCATTGCTGCACCTGGCCAAAGTGAAAAGGGAGGCAGAGGCAGCTGCAGAATGGGGGTTGAAATTCGGCAAACCTGAGGTTGATCTCAAGAAGATGATGGCCTGGAAATCCCAGGTGGTAGAAAAACTCACAGGCGGACTTGGTCAGTTGTCAAAAAGTAAAAAAATAGAATACATCAGGGGAGAAGCCCGTTTTTTGTCGAAAACTGAACTTGAGTTAAAAAAAGACAGCGGGAAAACTTCTAAATTATCTTTTGAGTATGCCATTATTGCTACAGGTTCCTATATAGCCGGGCTGCCAGGTATTGAGCTTGATCATAAAAAGATCATCGATTCTACCGATGCCCTGGAAATGGAGGAGCTTCCGAAGAAATTACTGGTGATTGGCGGAGGATATATCGGCCTTGAATTGGGCAGTTTTTTTGCCGCTATGGGTTCTAAAGTTTCTGTAGCCGAAATGACTTCCGGCTTTCTTCCGGGTGCCGACCGGGACCTGGTAAAGATCCTGGAAAATGCCAAACTCTTTGAAAACACCTGGTTTGAAACCAAAGTAGAGAAGGCTTCCGTAGAAAAAGACAAAGTAAAGGTCAGCCTGAAGAATGAGAAAGGCACACAGGAAAAAACCTTCGATAAGGTGTTGGTGGCGGTGGGCCGTAAGCCCGATTCGGCTTCTTTCGATCCAGATAAGGCGGGGATTGAAACAGATGAAAAAGGTTTCATTCCTGTAGACCCCAAAAGGAAGACTAATATTGAGAATATTTACGCCATTGGCGATTTGACCGGCGAGCCACTGCTGGCTCATAAAGCAACCCACGAAGGCCGGGTGGCTGCTGAAGCCATTGCCGGCGAGACCGGAGCGGCCTATGATGTGAAAGCCATTCCCGGCATTGTCTTTACCGATCCCGAACTTGCCTGGACCGGTCTTACCCAGACTGAAGCCAGAGAAAAAGGAACAAAAGTTAAAGTACTGAAGTTTCCCTGGAGGGCGTCGGGAAGAGCGGTTTCCATTGCTGCGGAAAACGGACTTACCAAACTCATCGTGGATCCCGAAAGCGGCCGTATTTTAGGAGGGGGCGTGGCCGGGAAAAATGCGGGTTCTCTTATTTCTGAAATCACGCTGGCCATAGAAATGGCTGCCACGGCCGAAGATCTCGCCTTGACCATACACCCACACCCAACCCTTTCTGAAACCCTCATGGAAGCAGCGGAAAGCTTTTCGGGCACACCCACGCACTTCTCTTCCAAATGATTCGGGATATTCTTCCGGAAATCTTTTATTAACAATCATTTAGCAGCGCCTCCGGCGGCTTTTTTATAATTTGAGGGAGCTTCTTTGGGAGCTGCTGCAAAACAGGAGGATTCGGCGGTTTTCAGAGAGATTGTTGAATGGAAAAGAAAATAGATTAAATGGGAAAAAAGATTCATAATCCTTTAAAGATCCCTTTGTCGGGATGGAAGAGAATTTTTTTAGAAGTTAAAGATGAGATTAGTGCAGATAGTGTAAGTATTGTTTCAGCCGGGGTGGCCTATTATTCCTTTCTCGCTATTTTTCCGGCCATCATGGCGCTTATTTCAATTTACGGTCTCACCACAGATCCGCAGCAAATAGAAAGACAGCTTTCGCAACTTTCGGCCATGATGCCTCAGGAGGCTTTTCATCTGCTTCACAAGCGCATTGAGAATTTTATCGCAACCTCGGGAAATACCCTTGGGTGGAGCACGGTGATAGGAGTGCTTTTTAGTATCTGGAGTGCGAATAAAGGCACAAAATCCCTTTTCAAGGGAGTAGATATTGCCTACGACACCATTAACGACAGGGGCTTTTTTAAGGAATTGGGATTATCCTCTTTGTTTACCCTTTGCGGCACTATTCTCATTATCCTGAGCATGGCGCTGATAGTAGCTTTCCCTGCCTTTATGCATCGATTCGGATTGCCTGCAGCGGTAGAAAACCTGATAAGCTGGTTACGCTGGCCGGTATTAGCCATTATCGTCACCTTTTTCCTCTGTTTGATCTATCAGTTTGCGCCGGCAAGAAAACGACCAAATTTACGTTGGGTGATCATTGGCGCAGGGCTGTCAACTGTCGTCTGGTTGATCGCTTCCTGGGGCTTTTCCTTTTATGTGAGCAACTTCGGAAGTTACGGCGAAGTCTACGGCTCGGTCTCGGCGGTAGTGATCCTGCTGCTATGGCTGTACATCACCAGTTTTATTGTGCTCCTGGGCGCTGAGTTAAATTCAGAGATTGTGGATTATGTTCAGGAGGATGGCATGGAGGCTCCCTACAAAAGGAGAAAACATGCTGCTGAGAAAAAAAGCGACAAGGAAGGATTAAGTAACAAAGGATAAGAAGGATTTCAGAGGAAATATACTGATTAGCGAAAACCAACAAAGAATTAATAAATATGAATATTTTACTGCTCATTATTGGTACTCTGTTTTATGTGGGTATTGTTGTGGATATTCTCCAGACGACCCTTTCTTTGCAGGGAGGAGGTTGGCTTACCAGCCATATTTCCCGCTGGATATGGACGGCTTTTTTGAAGCTTTCTGGTCATAACGGCAAAGCCAGGATCCTGGAACACGTGGGTTATTTTCTTTTGGTAATTATCGTTACGGTTTGGGTCTTCTTTCTCTGGCTGAGCTTTCTGCTCATGCTTACTTCTTCTCCAGATTCCATCGTGAACGGCACTACGCGGCTTCCGGCTGATGTATGGGAGAAACTGTATTTCGCTGGTTACACGATCTCTACCCTGGGAATGGGTGATTTTGTGGAGACCGCTGATGCCTGGAGAATACTTTCTACTATCTATTCCTTTACCGGTCTTATTCTTTTGACCATGTCTGTCACTTATTTTATCCCGGCGCTTTCGGCGGTGATCAATCAGCGAAAGTTGGCGATCACTATCAGGAGCCTGGGAAAAGATCCGCAGGATATCATTCTCAATACCTGGGATGGCAAAAATTTCGACGATTTTTTTGCGAAATCTTCCAGCCTGGCAGAAGATCTCATCATGTACGGGCAGCGGCACCGGGCTTATCCGGTGATCCATTATTTTCATCAGACCGAAAAAGAGACCAATATCATGCTGCAGCTGGCGAGGCTCAATGAGGCCCTGCAGATCCTGAAAAATTGTCTTCCGAAGGAAATGAAACCACGTAACCAGGAGCTGGCGAGCCTGGAGGTAGCCTTTAAAAATTATGTCAAGATCATTACCGGAGTGGTGAAATACAAACCCCTGCAGGTATCAGTGCCGGAAGTGAAGCTTGATGAGCTGCGGAAAAAAGGTTTTCTCGACAAAGATCATAAATGCGGGGAGATGGCGGAAGAGTTACGGCATACCCGGGAAGTACTGCATTCAATGGTAGTGAGGGATGGCTGGAAATGGGAGGACATCCACAAGTGAACAAAACCTTAAAAGAAAGAAAAAAATTGAAAGAACACAGAAAGATCTTTGGAACCGATAGCAGGGTAGTGGCACTGGGCCTGGCGCGAATGGCCGATTCGCTGGGAAATTCCTTTCTTATCGTGGTCCTTCCACTATACATTGCCAGTGAAAAGGTACATGGCAGCTTTTTCGGATTTTCGGAATCTTTTATCACTGGCCTGGTACTGGGACTTTTCGGCCTCGTAACCAGCGTATTTCAGCCTTTCGCCGGCGGCCTTTCAGATAGATTCGGAAAGCGGAAGCTTTTCGTTGTTTTCGGTCTCCTTCTTTTCACCGTGGCCAATTTTCTGTATTCCTTCGCCCACAGCTATGGCTTGCTGATGCTGATAAGGGGAACGCAGGGCCTGGCGGCAGCTCTCACCATCACAGCGAGTATCGCGCTGGTAAGTGAGGTGAGTGAGAAGAAGAACCGTGGCAATAATATGGGAGTTTACAATTCTTTCCGGCTCATAGGTTTTGGAGTAGGGCCGCTGGTAAGCGGTGTCCTGGCAGAGAGTGGTCCTTATAACCTGCCGCTGATTGGTAGCCTGAACGGTTTTGTAGCTTCTTTTTATGTAGCATCGGCAGCGGCTTTGGTCAGTGCACTGCTGGTGGGATTCCTGGTAGATGATCCGGAGAATATCGAGCCCAGCAAAAGGAGCATGTCAATAAGAATACGGGCAAAGGAAAAAGGTCGGTTTTTCGATCCGATTTTTGCTCTGGGGTTGGCCACGCTCATCATGAGCTTCGGCTTTGCGCTGCTGGCACCTATAGAAACGGAGACCAACCAGCGATTGACACAGGGAGCTTTTTTGTTTTCGGTGGAATTCAGCGCGATGATTGGCGCTTTGGCCATTTTTCAGCCGCTGGTGGGGAAGGCCAGTGATAAATGGGGCCGTAGAACCTTTATCATTATCGGACTCATCTGCCTTATTCCTTCGGAACTGGCACAGGGGCTGGCCATGGCGCCCTGGCAAATGATCACGGCCCGGGCCTTTCAAGGGATCAGTGCTTCTATGGTGTTTGCGCCTTCACTGGCTTTAGCCGGAGATCTTGCTGAAAAAGGCCAAACTGGCACACAGCTATCGGTGTTGACCGTTGCCTTCGGACTCGGCATTTCCCTTGGAGCTTTCCTTTCAGGATATGCCGTCCACTTCGGGTTTATAGTGCCTTTTGTGGTAGGGGCAGTACTGGCCGGCTGCGGTGCGCTGCTGGTGAAGACCCAGGTACCGAAAGAAAAGAAGGATCCGGAATAATGTTTCAGCTGAAAAAAAGCCCTGCCTCCTTGGAAAGAGCAGGGCCTTCTGATCCAAATTCCTGCTTCTGAAGCAATCTTCAAATTCAAAGCATCTTCTTCTTTTTGAACCATTTCACCGCCTCTTTAATTCCGAAGTCAATGGAGGCGAAATCTACATTCAATTCTTCGCGAACCTTTGTGTTGGAATAGAAGTTCTTTACGCAGAGGATCTTCATATTCACCGTAGAAATTGCCGTTTTAATTCCGAAGAAGCGCAGCAGGTCGCCTAATTTTCCGGCGGAAAGGAGAAGGAAAGGGGGAATTTCATAAATATTGGTTTCCTGTTCATTTTTCTGTGCAAGCCGGCTGAAGAATTCTTTGTAGCTGAGGTTCTCATGGGTCACGAGGTAAGATTCGCCATTTTTACCCTGCTCTAGGGCCGCCCCGATAGCCCTGGCGATGTCTTTGGCGTTCACAAAATTCTTTCCTCCGGGAGGGCAAAAGACAAACCTTTTGTTGTAGCCCATCAAAATGATCCTGCCCGAGCCGGGGCCGGCATCGTAGGGACCAAGTATAAAAGAAGGATTCAGGACCAGGACTTGCATTTTATTAGAAAAGGATAAAACTTTCTTCTCGGCTTCAATTTTACTGCAGGTGTAAAAGGAATCGGAGAACGGTTTCTTTACCGGCATCTTTTCATTTCCCGGTCGGTCTTTGCTTCCGTAACCGATAGTAGTGGCAGAGCTTATGTAGACAAATTTCCTAACTCCGCTCTTAACTGCAGCCTTAAGCAGGATTTCTGTGCCATTGACATTCGCCTTTTCATAGTCCTCATACTTGAGCAGGGCAGGAGCGGTGACCGCGGCAATGTGAACTACACATTCGCAATTCTCTGTGGCCTTTTCAACTTCAGCTTTATTCAGAAGATCGCCCTGTACAAGCTCTACCCCGGCATCGTTCAGGTGAAATTTACTTTTGTCCCTTAGGAGCCCCCGCACTTCGTAACCAGCCTCCACGAGGTGTTCGATCGTATTGCTGGCCAGCAGGCCATTTGCCCCGGTAACGAGTATCTTCATCCTCCAATTTTTTTGCTCACCTCTTTCCGCGCACTCCGGCTCAGGATGGCCGACCGGATGGATTCGGGTACCACGTGTAGCAGAAACCACCCAAAGCGATGACCCCAGTTTAGCTTGATCACTTTCTTCTTCCTGAACATCTGTTTTATGGAGACCCTGGCGACTTCTTCCGTCGGAATAAAAATGAGGTTGATCATTCTGCCGTGCTTTTTAAACCGCTCTGAGACATCGTGATTGGTCTTCATGGGACCGGGATTCAGCACGCTGAAAGAGACAGAACTTTCAGAAAATTCATTCTGAAGGCTTCGGGTGAAATTATGGACAAATGCCTTAGAGGCGGGATAAACCGTCTTGTAGGCAATGGGGCTTTTGGCGGCCAGGCTTGAAACATTCAGCACATAGGCCTTCTTTTGTCTAAGAAGATTCGGTAAAAGCTGGTGGGTGAGCAGAGAGGTGGCTCTTACATTCAGCTGAATGATCTTGTCCAGGTATTCCCCATCGGCCTCCAGGAAATGCATCCCCCCGCCAAAACCGGCGTTATTGATGAGAATATCAATGTTGTACCGGGCATTGATCTTTTCCGAGAAGTCTGCAATATTCTTCTTTTTACAGAAATCAGTTTCGAAGAACAGGACTTCATTGCCGTTTTTGTGCAGTTCCATGGCGACATTTTCCAGCCCCTCATTCGGCAGACTTACCAGGATGAGGTGGTGATCGTTCTGGGCCAGTTCTTGTGCGAAGGCTTTGCCTAAACCTCTGCTGGCGCCGGTAATCAATGCGTAGCTTTTAGCCATAAGAAAAGTATACGGTCGATGAGAATTAATACCTTAAATTATGAAATCCCGGCTTCTTAAAACTTAATATTAAACTAAAACCTTCCGGCCCTTCTCTGCGGAAGCCTTAGAAGTTTGTTATTTAACAGGATTTTGATAGATCGCCGCCCCAACGCGCCTGTTCTGCTTCGGCTTTTTTTTGTAGATTTAAGGGAACATCAGCCTAAGAAGAGCATTATGTCCTATATCGTAATTATTATTGCCGCAGTTCTCATTTATTTTCTCTGGTTCAACAAAACCCGGCAGTCCACCTCCAAAAAAGCCAAAGGCGAAGATTTTAATCCGGAATTTGCATCTAAACCGGATGCTGAAAAAGAAATGCACGCCGATAAAGTTGCTGAAAAGAAGCCGGCTTCCGCAGAAAAACCTACAGAAGAGGAGAAAAAGAAAAGCTGATCATTCCTGCTTTTTAACCAATTCCGTTAGCCGGTCCAGAAATTCCTCCTGGGCGGGATTGATCAATTCTCTGGCCTTGGTGAGGCTGAAGAAATCTCCTTTATCGATCTCCGGAAATTCTTTTTTCTTCCCCGACTTGGGAGGCCATTCCAGCTCAAAAAAATTACTGCGAAGCTCGTAATCTTCGGGAATATCTCCCGTCGCTGCCCAGGCGTGCACGATTTTTCCACCTTTCTGAACAATCTTTCCCAGCTCATAAAGAGGCGGCTGTATTTCGATACCGGTTTCTTCCTGAAATTCGCGCAGGGCGGCCTCCTGCAGTTCTTCCTCCTTTTCGGGCAGGCCCTTCGGAATGGTCCAGGCTCCTTTATCCTTCCTGGCAAAGAACGGCCCGCCAGGGTGAACCAGGAACACTTCAGGTTTTTTGTTCCGGATGCGATACATCAAAATTCCTGCACTATTTACAGCCATACTTCCTTTTTTAGGATTCCAAGCTACGAAATCTTCTGCTTCCATTAGCCCGCAGCAGGGGCTGAGTCTTCTTATAGCCTCCGAAATAATTTTGCCGTTTTCATACAATTTTTTATAATCGGCCTGCATGAAAAAGCAAAGCCAAATACACCAATATAACCATCATACTGAATTCAGGATCACGGGCCTTTCCCGAAGTGGAAATCACGCTGTGATCAACTGGATCCTCGGGCATTTTGAGAAAGAGAAATTCTGCTTTCTCAATTGTACCGAGCCCAAGCACAATCCTTTTGAGACCTGCAGACCACTTGGGCGTGCGATGGAAGATCCTGGTACACCAATATTCCGCATTTCGACATAGAGCAGGAGAGAAAGGGAAATTTTGCCTGGAAAGATTACTTGCTTTACAGCCACGAAGATTCGTTCCTGGGGCCTCTGCAGCATCCGGAATTTCAGAAGAACCACGAAAAATGGCTGGGGAAAGCTATGCGGAAGAAGGACATCCTGATCCTTAGGGATCCTTTTAACCTCTTCGCCAGCCGCAGAAAAGCCGGACTTCTTTTGGGTCATAAAACCCATGGCGCAAAACCGATGTCTCTCAAGACCCTTCGTCGTATCTATAAACAACATGCAAAGGAGGTATTGGGCCGCTCTGAAATCCTGAAGGATAAGGTTATCATCAATTTTAACCGCTGGGTGAAAGACCGCAGTTACAGGGCAACAATTGCCGAAGAGCTGGAACTGCAGCATACCGACGAGGGCATGAAAGAGGTGAGTAAAGTGGCTGGTGGCAGTTCTTTCGACGGAACTTCGATCTCTGCAGAGAACCTGCACAGGAAACTGGAGAACCGGTGGAAAGCCTATGCTTCAGAACCGCAATTTCGCGAGCTCTTTGATGCTGAATTAACGGAGCTGACGCGGCAGATCTTCGGAGAAATAGAACCGCTAAGAGCTCTTTCCGAATTCAGTAAAAATGAAAAGAAATTCAGTTACTCCTTCTAACCGGCGGTACCTTCCGTAGAAATTTATCAAAGGTTTAACTTCTATAGCAGGCGCAGCGGTAGAAAACTTCCAATTCTATTTGTAGATTGTAGTCAAAACTACGAAATGAACAATGAAGATCAGCTGCGAGAGCAGCTTGCAGATTTATTGTGGGGTGGTTTTGCTCCCAATATCATCCTACTACGCGAATTTGACTATGAAAAGGCAGCAGTGATTCTTGACGGATTGCATTTTTCGGCCTGGATCCTGCTGGGGCATATTCGGGCACGGCAAAAGACCTTTCTGAATTTCATGAAAAACCCTTCCGAAGAAATTGACCTCTGGCCCGATGCATATTGGCCGGAAAATCATCAGCCCGCGACCGGCAGCGAATGGAATCGGGCGATCGATGAATATGAAGCGGAATTGAAGGAGATGATCGAACTTGTGAAAAATAAGGAGGTGCCGCTTTTTGAGAAACAGGCCAATGGCAGGACTCTTTCGTGGGCGGCGATGACGGTCTTACATCATACCGGCTATCATATTGGGCAACTCAAGACCATCGGCCGGCAGTTGGGGGTATGGTAAACAGGTTGGTTCAGGTATAAAGAACCTGCTGGGAAGCAATAATTTCTTCTTTGAGCTGTAGTGCAGCCCTGGGGGAAAAGGAACGCCGTAATTGTAGCTTTTCGCCCGCCTTTTCGGGATAGCCAAGGTAAGACAGTAAAGGACCCGCAATACTGAGCGCCTTTGCCTTCTGCTCTTGCAGATAAGCCTTCATTCCATTGTCCCCGGGAACCTTTTTTAAGATGCTTCGGATTCTTTTTCTTCAGGTGAGAAAAGGAAACTGCTTCTTCCAGTTCCTGTTTTTGATTGTGAGAAAGATCGAGGTCGAGATAGTCCAAAAGCAGAGATAATTCCTGCTGAAAATCGTTCAGGAATCCTTCAAAATAACAGATGTGGATTTCGCTTTTTTCCTGAAGTCGCAAATGATCCCACACATGCCATGTCCACTGCTTCAGTAGTTTTTCAAAATTCTTCTCCAGGAAAGCCCGCGGCTCCGTTTCTTCCTGCGGAAAATACTTCAGCATATAATCGGAACAGAAATAGCGGGAAGCCGAAAGCAACACGTCGCGCGGATCCCTGATGATATAAACCTTTCTGTCGAAATGCCGAAAGATATTCCCGCTCCTTTTGCACACCGGCGAATGGGTCCAGACGTGATTGGTCTTCCGCAGATAATTTTGGAGATTTTCAACCGGCATCTTGAAGATACTGCTGATGCGATAAGTAGTCTGAAGATCGGTGATGTCAATAACATCAATATCGGCCTGTTCCGGGAAGTTGAGCTCCCAGTTTTTCGCAAGCTCGTAAATAGGTTGCTGCTGAATGAAGCTTTTGGTGCTTTTTCCGCTCCTTTCCAGGAGCTGTTCCAGGATCTGATAGAGCCAGAAATTGCCAGATTTTGGGTAACCGATCTGTAATATCTTCATATTGGTCTTTTTGGAAGAGTCTTTAAAGACAGATAAGTTTCTGCTACAGGAATCTTTTGTGCTTCTCTGAGAACTTGTCTTCCGAAGAAATTACGAAAAATTGGTCCGTTCCGGACAGTTCCGGATAAGGTTTAGCAAATTTTTAGTGTTTTTTGGGGAATAAAATCCTGCTTCTGAATTCTACTGAAAAAGATCAGGAGCCAAAGCTGAATAACTTTTCCGGAGAAGCTTCCGAAGTTTGTGCCTCCTTGCCATTCACGGGAATCTTTTTGAGATTCTTTTCAGTATTGAGATATCGGCTCACGATCCTGTCGGCATAGCTGGAATTCTTCTGCGGAATGAGAAAATTTCTGTATTCCTCGGCGTGGCTGAAGTCCTCAGAATTGTCAATGAATCCGTAGCCGGCATATTTTCCGCGGTTCAGATAGATGAAAGCTTTTTCCCCCGGCTTTCGGCCTTTTTCAACCAACAGGCAGGAATCCTCAAATTGACCAATATAGTCAATGGCTTTAGCTACGCGGCGGTTGTATTCTTCCGCATTAATCTCATCGCGACAGGCGCCGCTGCAGCTATGGATCTTGTAATGATCGCAAACCTCCACGCCGGTTTGCAGGGCACAGTATTTGGGACAGAGTTCAAATTCTTCGCAGAGATATTCCATGAATTTTATGGCTTCCTCTCGTGTATAGAACTTCATCCAGCTTACCGGCGCGATCTTGTTCTTGTGCAGCGCGAACTGCTCTATGCCCTTTTGGTTGTGATAGGAGGTAAGCGTGTAGGGCCTGCTAATCTTCTTCTGCGCCTTGTTGAACTCCGGGTAATGCTTCAGGATCAATTCAGCTTCGAGCAACAAAGCCAGCAGTTCATTCCCGGTGAGTTCATAGTCAATGCTGTAGGTGGCCTGCATCAGTTTGTATTTTCGGTTAGATCGCTCCTGAAAATGTGACTTGATGCGGCTTTTGATATTTTTCGCCTTCCCGATATACAACGGCCTGCCGTCCTTGTCTTTAAAAAAATAGACTCCTGTGGAGGTCGGCAACTTTTCGAAATCGGAATTTTTAAAATTCGGCGGAAGATAGGAGGCTGCTGTTCTTTGATTCAGAAATTTCGTGATCACTTCATAATCCGGGTCCAAAGAAAGGCAGCGCTGAAAAAGGATCACAGTAGCTTCGGCGTCTCCCTGTGCCCGGTGGCGATCGGTATGCGGAATATTGATAGAAGTACAGATATTCCCGAGGCTGTAGGAGAAGAGATTGGGGATGAGTTTTTTGGAGAGGCGCACGGTACACAGCCGCTTTCTTTTGAAGTCCCTTCCCAGGTCGGTAAATTCGGAACGGATAATATTGTAGTCGAAATTCACGTTATGGGCCACAAAAATGCAGTCTTTGGTGATCCGGTCCACTTCATCAGCGATCTCTGAAAAATGAGGAGCGTTGCTCACCATTTCATCATTGATCCCGGTCAGGCTTTCGATGTAGAGCGGAATACTTTGCTCCGGATTCACAAGTGATGAATACTGATCGATCACCTCGCCATTCTGCACCACGATCACACAAATTTCGGTGATCTTATTTCCCCTGATCCCGCCGCCAGCAGTTTCAATATCTGTGATAGCGAATTTCACATCTTCCATAAGGGCAAAGTAAATACAATTTTCTATTATTCTGAAGGAATAAATCCAAAAATGCGGATAATTTCCTTTTGAAGCTCCGCGGGATGCCGGAAGGGATAGAGAAGGCGGGACCGGATTTCGTTAAAAAACGGGCTGTCTAAAAATCTTCAAAGAAGACTTTCAGACAGCCCTGGTTAAATTTCAATTTTCCGGCCCGTGTTTGATGGTTGCCTGAGCTGAAGCCAGCCTGGCAATTGGAACTCTGAAAGGAGAACAGCTCACGTAATCCATTCCTGAAAGATAACAGAATTCCACAGAGGAAGGTTCGCCGCCGTGTTCCCCGCAGATCCCAACCTTCAGATTGGGTTTGGTTTGCCGGCCGCGGACGGTTGCCATTCTTATAAGCTGGCCCACACCTTCCTGGTCCAGAACTTCAAAGGGATCTACTTTCAGAATACCTTTTTCGAGGTAAACCGGTAGCCACTTGCCCGCATCGTCGCGGGAATACCCGAAGGTCATCTGCGTGAGGTCGTTGGTTCCGAAGGAGAAGAAATCGGCTTCTTCGGCAATCTTATCTGCAACCAAAGCTGCTCTTGGCACCTCGATCATAGTTCCTAAGAGATAGGGAATAGTATCCTTGCGTTCCTCAAATACTTTTTGAGCGGTCTCCCTGATGATGCCCGCCTGTTCCCTGAACTCTTCTATAGTTCCAACAAGGGGAACCATGATCTCAGGTTTGGCGGTAACGCCTCTTTTCTTCAAATTGAGGGCTGCTTCCATGATCGCCCGGGTCTGCATTTCGGTAATTTCAGGATAGGTGTTGCCTAAGCGGCATCCGCGGTGACCCAGCATCGGGTTGAATTCCTGCAATTCAGCTACTTTATTTTTTACCGCGGCTAAGGAAATATGCATCTCGTCTGCCAGTTCTTTTTGAGTAGCTAACTGATGAGGTACAAATTCATGCAAAGGCGGGTCCAGTAGCCGGATAGTTACAGGCAGATCTTTCATAGCTTCAAAGATTTCTTCAAAATCGCTGCGTTGCATAGGTAATAAGGCAGTCAGCGCTTTTTTTCTTCCCTTAACCGTGTCTGCCAGGATCATCTCGCGCATTGCCTTGATCCTGTCGATATTGAAGAACATATGCTCGGTCCTGGTCAAGCCGATTCCCCGGGCTCCAAATTCCCTTGCGGCCCTTGCGTCTTTGGGTGTATCGGCATTGGTTCTTACCTGCATTTTAGTATACCGGTCTGCCAGCTCCATAAGTTCTGCAAACTCCCCGCTAAGTTCCGGCTGTTTGGTCTCGATCTTTCCTTCGAAGATATTTCCGGTAGAACCGTTCAGGGAAAGCCAGTCGCCTTCATGGTATTCTTTGCCCTCGATGGTAAGCGTCCTGTTCTTGTAATCGATCTTAAGGGCGCCGGCACCAGAGATACAGCATTTACCCATTCCCCGTGCCACTACTGCAGCATGCGAGGTCATTCCGCCCCGGGCAGTAAGGATGCCCCTGGCAAGATTCATTCCTTCAAGGTCTTCAGGGGAAGTCTCTATGCGGGTAAGTATAGAATTTCTGAATTTTCCCGCTTCATCGGCAAAGAAAACAATTTGGCCGGTGGCTGCTCCCGGAGAAGCAGGAAGTCCCTGTGCCAGCAGATGTGCTTTTTCTATCGCCTTTGGATCGAAAACCGGATGCAGCAGCTCATTCAGTTTATTGGGTTCAACACGTTGCAAGGCTTCGGTATCGCTAATAAGGTCTTCTTTGTAGAGGTCCATAGCAATTTTGACCATGGCCGCGCCGGTGCGTTTTCCGGTACGGGTTTGCAGGATCCACAGCTTTCCTTCCTGAATAGTGAATTCCATATCCTGCATATCCCGATAATGTTTTTCAAGGATCGCCTGATATTCGTAAAGTTCCTTGTAAATGGAAGGCATTAATTCTTCAAGGGAAGGATAATTTTTAACTCTTTCTTCTTCGGAAATCTGGGCCAGTTCTGCCCAGCGAAGGGAGCCTGTTTTTGTGATCTGCTGAGGCGTCCTGATGCCCGCGACCACATCTTCTCCCTGGGCATTGATAAGATATTCGCCATTAAAGAGATTTTCACCCGTTCCGGCATCCCTTGTGAAGCAAACTCCGGTTCCCGATTTGTTTCCCATATTGCCGAAGACCATTACCTGCACATTAACGGCAGTGCCCCAGTCTGAAGGATAGCCGTGCATTTTTCGATAATATAGTGCCCGGTTTCCGTTCCAGCTGTCAAAGACCGCGATGATGGCGCCTTGCAGCTGTTCCCATGGATCGGTGGGAAAGTCGGCGCCGGTGCGTTTTTTTACCGCGTCTTTGAAATCGTAAACCAGATCTTTCAGATCCTGAACGCTAAATTCAATATCCAGCTGGATTCCCCTTTTTTCCTTAAGATGTTCCATAATCTCTTCAAAAGGATCAATATCGTCCTTTGATTCGGGTTTCATGCCCAAAACTACGCCGCCATACATCTGGATAAAACGCCTGTAGGAATCCCAGGCAAAACGCTCATTTCCGGTCTTCTTGATAAGGCCTGAAATAACCTTTTCATTTAATCCCAGGTTCAGCACCGTGTCCATCATCCCAGGCATGGAGACCCTTGCTCCTGATCTCACCGAAAGCAATAATGGATTGTCTTCATCACCAAAACCGCCGCCCATTATTTCTTCAATATTTTTGACGGCATGGCGGGTTTCTTCCATAAGAAGTTTCATGACTTTTTCTTCTCCCAGGCGGTTGTACTCGGTACATACTGCCGTGGTGATCGTGAATCCCGGGGGAACCGGAATGCCGATGGCGCTCATTTCAGCTAAATTGGCACCTTTACCGCCCAGCAGCTCTTTCATAGAACTGTTTCCCCGGGCAGTTTTGTTTCCAAAGCTGTAAACCCTTGTTTGAGTGGCTTCCATAGTTTTCATATCGCTTCATCTTAAGTTCGCTATTTAATATACAAAGCCGGGCCTGCTTAAGGAATGATTTATATCATGTTGAAATTGAAACTGATGCTGAAGGTGGGATTGAAACTTTTCCGCAGAACACGGAAAAATTGAGCAGACGTCGCTAATGGGCACTACAGATTTGTCAAGTGTTTTCCTTCCCTTAAAGAAGATGTGTTTAATCTTGCTGGTGAAAAATAGAAGAAGGGGATATTTTGAAAAATGTCTATTAAGCTGAGCATAGTCATTTCAGAAAGAATGAGATAAGCTTAAAATTGCACTTTAAAAATTCATATCATGAGAAAACAGTTGTTACATAGTCTGGAAAATTCTTTTAGTTATAAAGAATATATGGAACTAATGGAAGATCTCGTACTTAACCAAAGTACTACTGGCGAAATTACTAAAGAGCGTGTTGATTTTACGGCGTTAAATTACAAGCGTTCCCAGCGATTGAATAAAAAATTACAGCTTTCGGAACTTCAGACCTCCATTTTTGATGAACTCCAAAATAAGCAAACATGGATGGTGATCACCGAATCCTGGTGTGGTGATGCGGCGCAAACGCTTCCGGTTATCAATAAGATTGCAGAGGCATCAGAAAATATTGAACTCAGGATCGTTTTAAGAGACGAGCATCCGGAACTAATGGATAATTTCCTTACCAATGGCACCCGATCTATTCCGAAACTTGTCATTGTAGATTCCGATCCTGAAGTTATAGCTGTCTGGGGCCCAAGATCTGCTGCGGCTACAAAACTCGTAACCGACTACAAGGCGAAATTCGGTAAAATTGATGCTGAATTTAAAGCGCAACTTCAAATGTGGTATAATAAGGATAAAGGAGTGAACATCATTAACGAGCTGGCCGAAATAGTTCAGGAATTTAAAAGCAAGGAAGCTGTTTTTTCGCAGAGATAGGAAATGTGCATTAGATACTTCTATTTCAGCAGAAATGAAGATTAGAAATAAGACCGGAAATGGACCAGAGTATTAAGACATCATTCGGGATAATACTTCTAATGCATTACCGGTCATAAACCGCTCGACGATCTTTTCGGGATTCACATTTTTATTGCGCTCCTGGAGGAGGGGACAGGGAAATTTTACTTCTTTTACATAATTGTATACGTGCATCAATAGATAATCGTCCAGGTAATCAATTTGTTCTGAGGTCCAGTATCCGTCTATCGGATCGATGATCCCGTCAAAATCGGTTCCGAGGCACTGGATTCCCCAGGCATACTGGCCATCGGCATCCAGCACTTCGGCGATATGCCTCATTTGATACCAAACCAATTTAGACCACGAATATAAAGTGTCTCGTTTTCCCATGATTCCCTTGGCCTCTCTTAAGGCCGATTTTGAACCGATTCTTCTTTCATCCAGCTGAATTCCAAAGAGACCATTGGAGCGTCCAATCCTGAGGATTTCATCGTCAAAAAAATTGATGTCAGCAGTATTGAAGACATTTTCCTGGGAGATGCTTGTTATATGGGAGCCACCGGGATGGGAGAGACCGGTCACCCCAGCATGGCTTGCGATAATTGGAATATTTCTTTCGGGATATTGTTCAAGTAATTTGAAATAATCTAACCGTGACCTGCGGCTCATATGTTTAATATCGATAAAAATCGGTTTTACGGGTATTCCATCGGCATTCCTGTCTTCCTTTAGCATTGCGTGAATGGCCTTTTCCCCGGCTTTGGTGATCCCAAGGTTGATCCCATTCTCCTGGTCTACCACACATTTTACTAAACCACCCAGGCTGCGGGCGTGGCCGCAGAGGCCATTCCAGAAATGATGAGCAAGCGTCATAAAGACCGGTCTAACAAGGTCGTTCCTTTCGGCCCGCAGATCAGCTATTCGTTGCAGCATTCTATCGAGGTTTTTTTTAGAAATTCCCTCTGGATATTTATTTACAGGTTCATCGCTATCCATAACCTGGTCAAAAACGTGTGCTCCTTCAATAGTAGGAATAAAGACAATAGTATCTGTAGCCAGTTTAATTTGCCTTTCCAGAAGCTCAATATCGGCATATGAATTAGTAAGAAGGTAGCTCACCTGCCTGCCATCGACCGAGATGGGGTTATTGCTTTCCTGTTTCACAAATTTCATTTCCAGCTTCAGGTCTTCCCAGTAACTTGTAAGGCTTTGCAGGTGATCTATCCGCGCCTGTCCAAATTCGGTCGCTAACTTCGTCAGAAGATCTGAAGGAAGCCCGGTGCCCAGTTTATTGTCGAAAAAGCCTTTTTCCTGGGGATAGAAGGAAAGGCAAATCACCGCAACCCGGCCGCGGAGCAAACTGGTGCCATCAGCCTGCGAAAAATTGGTGAGGGTGGCTATATAGTTTTTGATCTTGTCGAAAAGAGTAGGAGCGTCGTGGTACCACATGGAATGCTTGTGCCGTGGATTACGGGACTGTACGCCGGGATTTTTACTGAAAGACCGTGCAAATGGCTTGATGGATGGGTGACAATGGATGTCAACAAAAAAATGTGATTTCATCTTATCTATTTTTATTCCGAAGGTCTTCAGCTCAGGACCAGTCGGATTTTAGGTGATCATATTACTTTTATGTGATTGAAGATCTGCGTTGTGATTAGAGATGAGTTTATTCACAATTTCATCCAGCTCCGGCTTGTGTTCTGCAATACTCAGCAGTCCGTCTTCATGCAGGGCGGTCAGGTTTTCCTTTCTGGCATTATCCATGGCACTGTCAGCGTTGACCAACCTTGGCTGTATACGGTGGTAGTCCCGCGAATCTTCAGGCGAAAGAGTTTCATAGATCCTTTTTAGCTGATAATCCACGGTCTCCGAATTTCCGCTCATCATGATATCGATCAAGGGTCTTATCCATTCGAGAGTTCCCGCATTTTTGAAGTCGTCGTAAAAATAAGGCTGCTTCACACTACCTGTTCCAATGCTGATGATAAGCATTTCCCTGGCGGTAGGTTTTTGTGGTTTTTTCGGATCATTAAGGATCTCCTGGAAATTGATCTTCCGGGCTTCCGCATATGCGCATAAGGCGGGATTGTTAGCAAACACCCCGCCGTCTATCAGGGTATATGGCGCGCCGTGCAGGGAATGTATCCTGGAGACCTCGAAATAGGTAGGTGCTGCTGAAGCCGCCCTGGCTACGTCTTTCAGGTAAAAGTCGTAGATCGTTTCGCGGGCTTCCAGGCTCGTGAAAAAGAACGCCTTCCGGTTGCGTATATCATAGCTCGGAATAAGGCAGGGTTTTAATAACTGGCGCAGGCTTACTTTTCCGAAATATTCCTCCAGCTGCTTTTCCAGTGGTTTTGAAGGATATTTTTCATCGCGAATGCCGTTAAGGCTCTCTATCTTTTTCAGGAAGGAAACATCAAATATCTTGTCGCCTTTTTTCAGATAAACGTCGAGAGCATCTTTAGCGCTGTACCGCGGCTCCCCGTTCTCACCGGGACAGAGATACATTAGTGATAAGATTCCGCCGGTGCTTGTGCCGGTTATAAAATCGAAATAATCGCCTATGGCAGCTTCGGGATTTCCGCTTTTCTCTTTTAATTCATCTTCAAGGTAGGACAGAATGGTCGCCGGAATAATCCCGCGTATTCCGCCGCCATCAAGGGACAATATTCTGATCTTTGACATTGCTTGAGAGTTAAGAAATTAAAATCTCTCATAAATTTAGCAATAAAACATTGTGTTTTTGTGAATTCATCTGATATATAGTTATTTATGTGTTTTTTTTAGGTGTTTTCAAGGGTGAGATAAAGAAATTTGCAGACCGGTAGGCGGTTTGCGGTTTCGGTTGCCGGCGCTTCTTTTTTATCTTCGGAAAATATAATTCAAAACTTCAGTAGACAAACTGAAGGAGATCCTGCTTTTCCACATGAACTAAAGGCTGATCCCTGCTCCAAAATTAAAATTGGAGGTATATTCCTCTGTTTTCAGCGGCGTTTTGCTGTCGAAATAATAGTTGTAGAGCGCGAAAACCCTGAACCAATTAGAGAGCGGGATGTCCAGGCGAAACTGTTCGAGGATCCTGTAATCGTTGAGGTCGCGGTAAAGCGGTTGATAATAAACCGTATTGGAAACCGAAAATTTCTCTGACTTCGGAAAATACGACAGGGTAAGATAAGTGCTGTTTCGATGATTGTATTCGGTAGTTCCCGCCTTGTCGCTGTATTCAATTTCATACATATAGCTGTTGCCCACATAGCCGGTAAAATTCTCTTTATCCATCCATTTCGCCCGCAGTCCTGCTCCCACCAGGTTTCGCTGCTCCACCACCAGCAGCTGGTTGTATTGTCCCTGCAGAAAAGCTTCAAATCTCAGGATCTCGCTAAACTTATAGTTAAACCGGCCATGCAGGAACCAGGCGTTTTGCAGGTTTTTTTCTTCGGAATCTATGAGTTGATAATTCCCAATGACAAAATAGATCTTCCTGAGATCCTTCGATTTCAGCTGGCTGCTGAAGGCGCCGTCGATCTGGTTTACCTTGCTGCCATCGTTATTGGTGTAGTTAAAAGAGAAATCGGCGTTCAGGGCAAATCTCACCGAATCGGTCTGCATCCGTTTCGCTTCGATATTCACGAGCTGTGCCTTGAGAATACCCGGAATAATGGCAAAAATCAATATTGGTAAAATTCTGATCATCGTTCTTTTCATGGTTCAAATGTAAAAACATAAGCTTTTAATCTGAAGTCCGCTTAGCTAATATTTTCTTCGGTGTGTTCAGCAGCGGAAGTTCACCTGGTGAAAATTGAGGATATGTGGCAGAAATTGGGGAATTGCCGCTGCAATATGTGGGGGAATTCCCCAGTTTTTTGACGTTCACTTTTACAAAACCACCATTTACAGCCTTTTATCACTTGGTACGTCGATTGCTAAGACTAGGCAGGAGATCGGCCTGAGAATAACATCAGGCGTTTTCAGAAACAAACCATAACAAAACTTCAGAATGAAAAATAAGGTTACAAATTCAGATCAGTTGGCTTCCGCAGAAGAGACAAAGAATTCTGTCTATAATGAAAGTCCTGATCAAAAAGAGAGGAATCTCGATGCGATACTCGTGCAGGGAATTAGTTTTTTCCTGCTGTTAGGTGCTGCCTACCTCACCTATGAACTGCAGAATGATTTCACCAGCTACAAACTTGAAAGATTGAACTCCACCTGGGGAATGATCTTTTTTGGAATAGCAAGCGCGCTGTTCTTTTTTAAAGCCGGATTCTTCGCCTATAACCTTTATCTATACCTTCGGTACAAGCCCATAAAATCTGTGTCTGATGAGGCTCTGCCAACCTGCACCATTATAGTTCCTGCCTACAATGAAGGGAAGCAGGTGTGGGCTACTTTGATGAGTTTGGCCAAAAGTGATTACCCTGCTGAAAAACTACAGTTGCTGGCGATTGACGATGGTAGCAAAGATGATACCTGGGAATGGATGCTGGAGGCTAAAAAGACGCTTGGCGACCGGGTGAGTATTTATCAGCAACCTGAGAACAAAGGAAAACGTCACGCTCTTTACCGCGGATTTAACCTGGGTACCGGCGAGATCTTTGTGACTGTTGACAGTGATTCTGAAGTTACCGAAGATACCCTGCGCAACCTGGTAAGCCCTTTCGTAGTGAACGAAAAATGTGGGGCAGTTGCGGGGAATATCAAGGTTCTTAACAACGGGAAAAAAGCCATCTTACCAAAAATGCTGGATGTTAGCTTTGTATTGAGCTTTGAGTTTGTTCGTTCTGCGGAAAGTAAGCTGGAGTCGGTGCTTTGTACCCCGGGTGCCCTTGCCGCCTACAGAAGTGAGGCTGTTTTTGCAGTTCTTCCTGAATGGATCAATCAAACTTTTATGGGGCAACCTTCAGATATCGGCGAAGACCGGGCGATGACCAATATGATCCTGAAACAAGGTTATCACGTGCTGTTTCAGAGAAACGCCAACGCCTACACCAATGTGCCTGAAAAATATAGCGGACTTTATAAAATGTTTATCAGATGGGGGAGAAGTAACGTGCGTGAGAATATCGCTATGGCCAAATATGTATTCACCGATTTTCGTGAGGGTTCTAAAGCCGGAGCACGTATCCTGTTCATCAACCAGGTGATCAAGCTGGCGATGAGTTACCCATTCCTGTTGCTTATGCTGTTTTTCGTCTTTACACATCCGGTCTTGTTCTTAACATCATCCCTTTTCGGAATCCTGGTGTGGTCAAGTTTTCCGGTCTTGTTCTATGCGAGAAAGTATAAATTATCGGAATCCTTTTGGGCTTATTCTTACAGTATTTTGTACACCTTCGGATTGTTCTGGATCACTCCCTACGCGATAGCTACGGCAAGCAGAAGGGGATGGCTTACCCGCGGGTAAGGCGAAGCATTCCGCAGAGAAAATATAAAAGGAGGCTGTCCTAAAGTCATAAATCCCCATTCTGTCCCAACATCTACCGGGTAAAATTCAGAATCTCACTATTAGTATTAGGAAAACAAGGCGAGGACGGGAGACTTTAGGACAGCCTCTTTCTTTTTGTAAAATCCGGCAGTTCAGGTCGTAAGCGATGGACGGTTTTTACTTCAGCAAAATTGTGAATATCTAATGCCGAATTATCCCGGCTAATTTTCTCTAAGGTATATATTTGGCCTCCCAAAAAAAATACAGATATGAGCGTAACCTGGTACGAATGCAAAGTTAAATACCGAAAGACCCACGAATCGGGCGAACAGAAGATGACCACCGAGACCTATTTACTCGACGCGGTCTCCTATACCGAAGCAGAGACAAGGATCACCGAAGAAATGGCAGCCTACACCAGTGCCGAGTTTTTGATCACCAACATTAAAGTAGCCAATTTTAGCGAAGTGCATCCGTTTGAGAATTCCGATCGCTGGTTTAAAGTTAAAGTGGCCCTGATCGCCTTTGATGAGAAGAGCGGCAAGGAGAAAAAATCGAATATTTACCTGCTTGTCCAGGCCAATGATGTGAAGGAAGCCTTTGAAAATACCGATCAGGCGATGCAGAGCACGATGGGCGACTATACCATTCCGGCTATTACTGAATCACCTATCCTTGATGTCTTCCCATATTTTGGAGGAGACGAAGAGGAGGTAGCTGAAGCGGTTTCCGAAGAAAAAGAAGATGCAATTGAAGCTGCTGCGGACGATGCAGCTGATGATGTGGAACAGGAAGTTGAGGAGGAGGCTGATGTAGCCTGATCCATAAAAATATGATCAGAAATTACCAAAAACACCTCGTAATGCACGGGGTGTTTAATTTTAGCTGAATTAGAATCGATGGTCCAGATAATCTTTAAGGTAAAGAAGAATAATTACAGTAATGAATATTGATATTGCCAACGTCTTTAGTTGCTTGTATAATTCCCTTCTGGCATTCCTCTTTATTTGAGCCATCACTTTCTTCAGGGCCTCTTCTTCAACCTTTTTAAACATCACCCTATCTTTTCTGATCTTGTCAACGTAAATATTCTCCCGAATATGCTCCTTGAACTTTGGCCGGTTAGAATATAACAGCGATTTATTGTGTTCCTGAAGACTTTTTGGACCTCTTTCGACTGACATTTTACGGGTTTGGTTTGTACATAATTTTGATCATCAGGGGCTTAATGAGGTTTTTAAAGTTAATAAATTTTATTTTGAAGCCTTTTGTGCCTCATGATAGGGCCTCTAAAAGGTGTCCTAAGAAGGCCAGGGTAGCCTGGGCTTTCATGTAAATATTATCAGGAATTAAAGAAAAACACCCCGCCGGAGGACGAGGTGTTTCTATGGAATTTTGTATTGTCTTCGGAAGGAGATTTGCGTCAGCTTATTTTTTTCGTCCCACAAATCTTATAACACAAGCTTTCCCATTGTGATACAGTCCCTCCTTCAGTTCAACTTCTTTTTCTTCTAACATGATGACTTCATAATCCTTGAAATCAACTTTTATTTCTTCAATGGAGAAAAGGGTTTCGAAATCTTTAGGTCCGCCAACATCCGGATTTTTTTGTCGGTATTCCAGATGGTTTTTACCAAAGACCTCGAGAATCACGATGCCTCCTTTCCGCAGATAGGTGCTTAATAATCTGTGATATTCTGATCGGATTGTACGTGGCAAATGAGAATAGATTAGCGCAATAGCATCGAACTCTTCCTTTTTAAAATCCAGATCAGGCAATTGCCCTACCCGGTAATCAATGCTTACATTATTTTCTTCTGCCAGCCTAAGGGCTTTTTTTCTTCCTTCAGAACTTATGTCGAATGCAGAAACCGTCCACCCCAGTTTAGAGGCAAACACGGCATTGCGCCCTTCGCCTTCAGCAGCAAAAAGGATCTTGCCCACATCTAACTTCTCTAGTTGTTCCTTTAGAAAAACATTAGGTTCCACACCATAAGCATATTCTTTTTCACGGTATCTGTCGTTCCATCTTTTTTCCCCGGGTTCATTCATATTTCTGTTTATTTTTTGTGATTATCTGAAATATAGCGCCTGTCTGCCAGCCGGAAAATATAATATTCCGGTAGAGAGCCTGGCTTTTAAAGCAGTTTTATTGGGGAAGTTAATATTTTTCGGGCAGGAAGTAAATCATTTTATCACTTTCTCCAGCACGTAATCGTCCATTACGAAGCCATTACCAATATCCTGCACGATAGCGTCAACATTGATAAACCCCATTTTTTCATAAGCCCTGATGGAGTTGGTATTAAACTTATTGACCGTAAGGCTAATCTTTTGTAAGCCGAATTTTTTGGCCAATGTTTCCAGGAAAGAAATTGCCGCTCTGCCCAGCCCATTTCCTCTCTTCGATTGCAGAACATAAAGCTTGCTTAAAAACAGCGAATCTTCCCGTTTGCTGACGGAAAAGTACCCCGCAGGAGTGCCCTGGTGAAGTATTAGATAATAAAGTACTCCATTTTCTACCTGCTCTTCAATGGCTGTTGCCGACTGGTATTTTTCGAGCATATAAGCAACCTGTTCGGCACCGATGATCGGGGTGTAATGTTCGGTCCAGATAATATCCGCCAGGTCTGCAATGGTTCTGAAAGTTTCTCTTGTTTCCGCAGGGATAATGCTGGTCATAACTTTAAAGATCTAGATTAATGCGGCTGCAATTTCGTTAAAATTGATATTATAATCCATATTAGATATTGAATTTCTATTTCCAGATGCCGCATGTTTTCCTGCTCCTAAAACTATCAAAATTTCGGTAAATTGGGATATTAAAATTCGCCTCTGTAGGCGAATACTTTTGTTGGCCTGATAATTTGTCTTTTCTTTGAATATTGGTGGAAGAAACTAAATTTCTTCAGTAAAAAAAGATCAATGGGGGGCGTAACAATTTCCGATTTTCTCAAAACTTTAGTGGATTTCTCTGAAGAGGAATTAAAGGAGATCCTTTCTCATTTTCAGAAAGAAGAGATTCCTAAAAATCAGCCTTTGGTGGAACAGGGGCAGATCTGCCGGAAACTATATTTTGTAGAAAGAGGAATAGGACGCAATTTTTATCTCAATAGCGATGGGAAGGAGATCACCCAATTATTCTTTGGTGAAGGAAGGTTTATGACCAGCCTGGAAAGCTTTTTCCAGGAAAGTGCCAGCCTGTATTATGTAGAACTACTGGAAGATTCGGTGATATATTCTATTTCTAAAGAGGAATTAGATCTGCTGTTTGACAAATACCACAAAATGGAAAGATTGGGAAGGCTTCTGGCTACAGAAATGCTTACCAAAGTGGTGCACAAAATTAATGCGATTCAATTCCAGACCGCCATGGAACGATATGAATACATGCTTACCGAATATCCCGATATCATTTATCGCGTGCCCCTGGGGATGATTGCTTCCTATCTTGGAATGTCCCAGGAAACATTGAGCAGAATCAGGAAAAAGAAAATGCGGGAATAATTTTCAAAATCACTTTTTGATTTAGGTCAAAAGAATACTCTATAAGCCTTAAGACATTTGCACTGTAAAATGAGCTGCAGGTTTGCTGTGCACAGATTTCTCAAAATTTAATTGTTTCGTAATCGTTAACTTATTATGATTCAATATTTTAGTTATATGTGTGGCTAATTGTAAAGAAATGAAAAATGTATTTATAGGGATTTGGTTTAAACATCAAATCCCTATAAATCAAATCAAAAAATATAAACATGAAATATAAAAACGTAACCGTAGCGGGAAGTGGCGTCTTAGGCTACCAAATTGCTTTTCAAGCAGCTTTTCATAATTTTAATGTAACTGTTTACGATATAAATGATGAAATCCTCAAAAACGCAAAAGCTAAATTTGCCATAATGAGTGAGGCCTTTAAAAAGGACTTAAATGCCTCGCAGGAACAACTGGATGCAGCCTATGCTAATTTGAGTTATAACTCTAATTTATCTGAGGCAGTAAAAGAAGCCGATTTAGTAATTGAAGCCGTCCCGGAAAACCCGGAAATAAAAACGGAGTTTTATAAAAAATTAGCGAAAGTTGCAGCAGAGAAAACAGTTTTTGCAACAAACTCCTCTACTTTATTGCCAAGCCAGTTTGCAGAAGTTACAGGACGACCTTCAAAATTTCTGGCGCTTCATTTTGCGAATACTATATGGAAGAATAATACGGCTGAAATCATGGGACATCCACAAACAGACCCCGAAGTATTTGAAGATGTGGTTACTTTCGCTAAAGATATTGGAATGCTGGCTTTACCATTACACAAAGAACAGCCCGGTTATATTTTAAACTCTTTACTAGTGCCATTTTTAAGTGCAGCTACAGATCTTTTGGTAAAAGAAGTTGCAGACCCTCAGACCGTAGATAAAACCTGGATGAAAGCAACAGGCGCACCTTTAGGACCGTTTGCTATTCTCGATATAGTAGGAATTAATACGGTTTATAATATCAATAAAATGGCTTCAGAAAAAACAAAGGATCCTGCAAAAATTAGGACAGCCGAATATTTAAAAGAAAACTTTATTGATACAAACAAATTGGGAGTTGCTACAGGAGAAGGATTTTATAGTTATCCAGATCCGGCATACAAAAGCAAAGATTTTTTAGTATAGCTCGAGATGCTATTCCTTAAAGGCTCCTGGCTACAGAAATGCTTCCCAAAGTGGTGCACAAAATTAGTGCGATTCAATTCCAGACCGCCATGGAACGATATGAATACATGCTTACCGAATATCCCGAAATCATTTATCGCGTGCCTCTGGGGATGATTGCCTCCTATCTTGGAATGTCCCAGGAAACATTGAGCAGAATCAGGAAAAAGAAAATGCGGGAATAATTTTCAAAATCGCTTTTTGATTTAGGTCAAAAGAATACTCTATAAGCCTTAAGACATTTGCACTGCAAAAATAAAAACAGTGACAATGCAGATAAAAATAGGTTTAAGTAAGGTTCTTATGATCTTTTTTGGGGTTATACCTTTGGTTTCAGGCGCTCAGGATTTAGACCCGAGGCTTCAGGAACTCATTGGGAAAGGCCTGGAGAAGAGCCATAAAATTAATGAAAAGAAGTTCGAATCTCAGCAGGCAGTTTTAGATCAGAAACTGGCAAAATCGGTGTTTCTGCCAAAGATCACCGTTAATGGGAATTTTACCCGACTTAATGATGATATAAGTTTTGATGAGGACACCCAACAACTGTTGATGGGTACTCAAAAATTACTGGTTAAGGAAGCTGCCGGCATTCCATTTAACTCGGCTTTCCCAGAGGGTTTGCCAATACAGGAAATTCCGCCGATCCAGGAGAAGAATATTCTTAAATCTTCAGTAGACCTGGACTGGGTGCTCTTTAGTGGATTTAAGGCTACCAACGCGCTTAAAGCCAGTAAACATAAAGAAGCTTCCCTGAATTATGCAACTTCTGCCCTTAAAGATAAGATCGCTTTAAAAATCATTGAAACTTATGATAAATTAGGACTGGTCAACGCCTCAAAGCAGGTTCTGCAGACTACCGATGACTACTTAAAACAACAGGAGTTTTTTGTTAAAAAAGCCATCGAGAATGGTTTAGCGACTCCCATTGAGCGAAAGAAGATCGAGCTTGCAAGGCAACAACTCATTGCAAAACAACTTGAATTTAATCACCATAAAACCATGTTGATTGAGCTCCTGCATCAGCTTACCGGGGAATCCAGGGAAAGCCTGAGCGGTTTGGAGCCTCAGTTAAGTCCGTTTGCTGAAGAAGATTCCGCAGGCATAGAAAAACGTGATGAGATAAAAGCTTTGGAAGAAGCCGAAAAGGCGAGCCTTTATAAGGCAAAAATGGAGCGGAGTAATTTTATTCCAAAACTAGCCTTAAAGGGACATTATGAATTGCTGAAGGAAGATCTCTCGTTGCTGGATCCACAATGGTATGTAGGAGTAGGGGTAAGATGGAATGTTTTTGACGGAAATCAGTCAAGACTGGAAGGTGAAAAAGCAGAATTTGAAGCCAGAAAATACAGGGAGCAGAGGGAAGAAGCTGAAGAAATGATAGAATTAGGGATCACACAGGCTGAACAAACCCTGGAATCTTCACGTCAAAATACTAAGATCGTACAAAAGGAAATCGAGCTTGCTGAAGAAACTTATGAAATGGTTGATAAGCAGTATAAAAATGACCTGGCCTCGATAAAAGATGTTTTGGATGCCTTAAAAGATCTTGAAAAAGCGGGATTCAAATTACAGGAATCAAATTTCCAGGAACGAAGAGCAATGATAGATTTACTCCATACCCGTGGACAACTTAATTACTAATAGAAAAACCAAAGAAATGAAGCTATTCAAAAATATAATGTACAGTGGTTTAGCAGTCTTAAGCCTAAACTCGTGTAGTAATAATGACAAAGTAACAACCCAACGGGGAAAAGTGAAATTTGAGACCATTTCGGTAAGTGGTAAACTGGCCGGTAGAATTAGTAAAATTTATGTAGAAGAGGGGCAGGATGTAAAAAAAGGAGATACCCTGGCATTGATCGATATTCCGGAAGTTAGCGCCAAAATGAAGCAGGCTGAAGGAGCTGTTACCGCGGCTAAAGGTCAGCTGGATATGGCATATAACGGCGCTACTGCAGAACAACTGGATCAAATTGCAGGTAAGCTGAATGCCGGGCAGGCACAATTAGACTATGCCACAGAATCTTTTAACAGGATCAAGGCCATGTACAGCGATTCTCTGGTGAGTACCCAGAAATACGATGAAGTAAAGATGAAGATGGATATGGCCCGGGCGCAGGTTATGGCCCTGGAAGCGAAACGGGATGAGGTAAAGAAAGGAGCCAGAAGAGAACAGATAGACCAGGCCCAGGGCCAATTAAACCGCGCGCTGGGTTCAAAAGAAGAAGTGCTTAGCGCTTCTAATGAGCAGTATCTAACCGCCCCGGCGGATATGTCGGTCGAAACTATCAGTTTGAGTGAAGGTGAATTGCTGACGCCGGGTTATGTGCTGGTTAACGGCTATGAAAAAGGCAGTATTTATTTCAGGTTTACCATTCCCGAATCAGAAATTTATGATTTTAAGGTGGGCAATACCTTAACGATCTTGAACCCATATACAAAAGATGAGATCCCTTCGAAGGTGGTAGCGATAAAACAACTGGCAAAGTACGCCGATATCACCAGTACAGCACCTCTTTATGAACTTTCTGAATCTATATATGAACTGAAATTGGTGCCAACCTCCAAAACTTCAGATAAGAGTTTATTCATGAATAGTTCGGTACTTATAAAACAATAAGATGAAGAATTTTAAAGGCTTATTAAAAACGGAATTTGAAAGAATTTTTGCAAATAAGGTATTACTTGCCATCTTCATTGGGGCGCCAATATTGTACGGATTCTTATTCGGCTATGTTTATAAACAGGCGAAGGTGGTCGATCTTCCTGTTTTGATCGTAGATCAGGATCACAGCCCATCTTCAGATAAGCTCATAGATGCTTTTGGAGATAATGAAGGATTAATGGTAAGTGAGGTGAGGTATACCCCGGGGGATATAAAGAGTGAAATGCCCTTCAGGGAATATGCTTCGGTTATTACCATTCCTCAGGATTTTGAAGCTGACCTATTGCAAAAAAGACATCCCGAGATTCGTGTGGATCTAAATATGACCAATATTCTTAATGCCAATATAGCCAGTAAGAATATCCAGGCGGTCTTAATGACCATCAATGCCGGTATCGAGATTGAAGGCTTAAAGAAGCAAGGTCTTTCTCCCACACAGGCGAAGAATTCATATGAAAGTTTTAAGATCAATTTTAATAAATTATATAATTCTACCGGGAACTATTCGAATTTTATGCTACCGGGATTACTTGCTGCGATCATGCAACAGGTTATTTTCCTGGCCCTGGCCCTGGTGTTTGCAAGGGATTTTGAAGATGGATATTTCCGCGTACTGGCAAAGATTAAAAAATGGTCAGTTTCTCATATCTGGTTAAAAGCTGTTCCGTTCCTGATAATGATTCCTGTTATGTGGGCTGTTATTGCAGGTTTTTTCGAGTTCTTTAGAGTCGAAGCAGATATTTATAATTTGCCAATGCTCCTTCTTACCATTTTGCTGTCGGTTGCTTCCATGGGAATAGGCATGTTATTCTCTATAGTTATTCCGAGCCAGTTAAAGGCAACCGAATTGCTCATGGTGATTTCAACTCCGGCTTTTGTACTCAGCGGCTTTACCTGGCCATCTATGGCAATCCCGGGGTTCATCCAGGGTTTTGCTGAAATAATACCATTGACCCATTTTCTGAATGGTTACAGAAAGGTTGCCATTTATGGAGGAGGATTTTCCTCTATAGCTCATGAAATAGGCCTACTGTCGATAATTACTGTCGTTAGTTTTCTTACTATGGCTGTCCTTCTTCAGGCCAAGATCAAAAGGAGCAGAAGAAACGCACAAGAAGAGGTGGCTTAAGAAAGAAGATCCTGAAATATTAATAATAAAAGGGGCTGTCTGAAAAAATCTTATTTCGTCAAGCTGAACTTGTTTCAGCTTCTGATTAACTTTGATTTTCAATTATTTAAGATCCTGAAATAAATTCAGGATGACATTTTATAGACTTTTCAGGCAGTCTCTTCTGAGTTTTGATGGGAACTCAGCCGGAACCGATGTCAGCTTGAAATGCGATGAACTCCTGCAGTTTTCTCAATCTTCGGTAAAATTCTGGCCCGGGATCTTTTCAGAATTTATACTTTTAAGAACAATAAAGTTTTGAAATCATTTTAAGCCTGATTCCTGTAAACTCTCCTATGTACGAAAAAATAATAAATCATATCCAGCGTGAAATCGATCTCGATCAGGCCGAAAAAGAGGAATTTACCAGCCTTCTTTTTGAAAAGAGATTATCTAAAAAGGACTTATTGATCCAGCCCGGGCAACAGGTAGAAGCCGAATATTATGTGGTGAAAGGTTGTTTGCAGGCCTATTATCTTTCTGAATCCGGCGATAAACATATTATTCAGTTCGCTATAGAAGATTGGTGGATCAGCGATTTTGAGGCTTTTTTTAAGAATGAGCCTGCTTCCCTTTACCTGGAGGCTATTGAAGATTCTTATCTCCTGGGGATCAATAAAGAGATCCTGGAACCTTTGTACGAAAGGATTCCGAAGTTCGAACGCTTTTTCAGGATCAAAACTACCAATGCTTTTGTGGCATTACGCAGTCGTATCTTATCCAGTCTTCAAAAAACCGCTAAAGAGCGTTATATCGACTTTTGCAATACCTATCCAAAGATCGAAAGCAGGGTTCCTAATTATCACATCGCCAATTACCTGGGAATTAAGCCTGAGAGCCTGAGTCGTATTAGAAAGGAATTGTAAATCCTTAGCATTCTTTAACAAGATAAACTAACATACATCAAGGAGATTGTAGTGGTCTCAAGGTATCTTTGTTCGTCAAATAAAAAGACGAATAAAAACATACATAATGAGCAAACAAGCACTGTTACAAAGTTATAAAATGGGGGATTTAGACCTGCCAAATAGAGTTGTGATGGCTCCTATGACCAGGAGTAGGGCCGATAATCCTGAAAATAAACCAACCGAACTACACGCCGAATATTATAAGTTAAGAGCCAGCGCCGGCTTGATTATCACTGAAGGCTCACAAGTTTCCAAAGACGCAGTGGGTTATATAAAAACTGCCGGAATTCATTCTGCGGAACAGGTAGAAGGATGGAGAAAAGTAACCAAAGAAGTACACGATGCCGGCGGAAGGATCTTTATCCAGTTGTGGCACGTGGGAAGAATGTCCCACCCCGATTTTCATAACGGGGAATTGCCATTGGCGCCTTCACCAATCAATCCGGAAGCAAAATCTTTTACGCCGGAAGGTTTTAAGGACACTGTGACTCCAAGGGAAATGACCATTGAAGATATTAAAACTACGGTTGCCGATTTTAAAGCAGCGGCAAAAAATGCGGTAGAAGCAGGTTTTGACGGAGTTGAAATTCACTCTTCCAACGGATATTTATTTCACCAGTTCTTTAACGCAACCTCCAACCATCGAAAGGATGAATATGGAGGCAGTATAGAGAACCGTGCAAAAATTCTTTTTGAAGTATTAGACGCGGTGAAAGAAGTGATCCCCGAAAATAAAGTAGGTATTCGTTTAAATCCTTCTCTGAACGGTATCTTCGGAATGACTATGGATGAAGAGACCATCCCTACTTTTGATTATATCGTGAAAAAAGTTAATGACGATTACGACCTGGCTTATCTTCACCTGTCAGAACCTTTCAATGACGTTTCTGATATTCCTTTTGCTGAAACTGAAATCGCGAAGCGGTACCGTCCAATGTATAATGGAACCCTGATGATCAACACAAATTTTGATCAGGAAAAAGGGAATAAGGTGATCGAAGAAGGAAACGCCGATCTTGTTGCCTTCGGAAAACCATTCATTTCGAACCCCGATCTTGTGGAAAGATTCGAACAAAACGTGGAATTAAGCGATTGGGATGAAGATACCTTCTACCAGGGAGGAAAAGAAGGTTATGTAGATTATGAAGTGAAAACTGAAAGAGCAGAAGTTTTGCAGTAAAGGAAACTTCAGGATAATTATAAGAGGCGGTGTGAAAAGAATTTCTTCCATACCGCCTTTTTTTATTCAAATCTCCAGGCTATAAATCTGCTTTTTTTATTTCCCTGGCTCATTTCAACAATTCTGTAAGTAGCTTTTAATTTTTTCAGTTGTTTACCAATCTTCAGTAAATTTTCTTTCTTTGAAACCAGGCAGGTGAACCATCCTACCTGCGTTTTGAATAATACACTCTCCTTGATCATCCTTTTGATGAAAAGGGATTCTCCGCCGTTGCACCATAATTCATTTGCCTGTCCGCCAAAATTGAGGTTCAAAGACTTCTCCTTTCCCAGGTTTTTTAATTTCCGAAGCGCCGCTTTATTGGCTTCCTGTTCAGAAGCATGAAAGGGCGGATTACACATGCTGAAGTTATAATATTCTCCTTCTTTGATCATCCCTTTAAAAATACTGCCACGATCTTCCTGAAGCATAATCTCAATAGTTGAAGAAAGTTCTGGATTAGCTTTAATATTCGCTTTGGCTACTTTAATTGAATTTTCATCAATATCGGTTCCAAGCATTTTCCAGTTGTAGATCCTGCTGGCCAAAATAGGATAGATCGCATTAGCGCCCACGCCAATATCGATTCCTTTAATATTTTTCAAGGATTGATCTTCCGCCAGAAGATCTGCAAGATGATGGATGTAATCAGCTCTTCCGGGAATTGGTGGGCACAGATAATTTTCAGGAATACTCCAGTTTTTCACCTGGTAATAATAATTAAGCAGCGCCCGGTTCAGCTGGAAGACTGCTTCGGAATTGGCGAAATCTATGCTTTTATTTCCGTAGGGATTTACGAATACGAATTTTGATAATTCCGGATTAGATTCGGTTAAAACATCAAAATCGTAAGAATCGCTATGGAGGTTATTCGGGTGCATTTTCTAAAATTGGCAGAGCTTCAAAGGTAAAAGATTTTAAAGTGAATCACGAGCTGATAAAACTCCCTGATTTAGCTGTACTTTTGCACCATGGCAAATGACATTAAAACCGAAAGCGAAATTCTTGAAAAACTGAAGATTTCAAAGCTGAACCCAATGCAGAAAGAAGCGGGTGCGGCGATAAATTCATCTAAAAATACCATTTTATTATCACCTACCGGTACAGGAAAGACCCTGGCATTTTTACTGCCTTTGCTGAATGAGCTGGATGCTAATATTCCCGATGTGCAGGCAATGATCCTGGTCCCGTCCCGCGAATTGGCCATTCAAATCGAACAGGTGATACGGGAAATGGGAACCGGGTTTAAAGCGAATGCTGTGTATGGAGGCAGGGCTTTTGCCAAAGATAAAATGGAGCTAAAGCATCCTCCTGCTATTTTGATAGGAACTCCAGGGAGGGTTGCAGATCATTTGCGAAGAGAAACTTTTCCTGCGGAAGAGATTAAGAACATCATTTTAGATGAATTTGATAAATCTCTGGAGATAGGTTTTGAAGAGGAAATGTCTGAAATATTTCAACTCTTACCTGGTATTGAAAGGAGAGTGCTTACTTCGGCTACACAAAATGTCGAAATTCCACGATTTGTAGGAATGAAAGATCCTGAAATCGTCAATTACCTTCGCGATGAAACGCCTTTGCTAAAGGTCAGGACCGTGAATTCCCCTTCAAAGGATAAACTGGAAAGCCTCCTGGAGCTGCTGGCCCATATTGGTAATAAACCAGGCATTATTTTTTGCAATTTCAGGGATAGTATTGAGCGCGTAAGTGAATTCCTTTCAGAAAAGAGTATGCCACACGGCTGTTTTCACGGCGGAATGGAACAACAGGACCGGGAAAGGGCTTTGATTAAATTTAGAAATGGTACACATAGAATTATTATTGCCACAGATTTAGCGGCAAGAGGGATCGATATTCCTGAACTCAATTTCATCATCCACTACCAACTGCCTTTAAAAGAAGCTGAATTCACCCATAGAAACGGAAGAACGGCACGAATGGATGCAAAAGGAACTGCTTATGTGCTGAAATGGACCAAAGAGGAGTTGCCTGAGTTTATTGAGGAATCGGCTATAAAGGAACTCGAATCTAATTTTATTAAAGAGGAAACCGACTGGAAAACGCTGTTTATTTCCGGGGGAAGAAAAGACAAGATCTCCAAGGGTGATATTGCAGGCTTATTTTTTAAAAAAGGTAATTTGACTAAAGAGGAGTTGGGAACTATCGAGTTAAAACAGGACTGCAGTTTTGTTTCGGTTGCTGCTTCAAAAGCTCAGCGCCTGATCCAATCCCTGGATAATTCCAGGTTAAAAAAGAAGAAGGTAAGAATAAGGCAGGTATAAAAAGAAGCCGTTCTCCACGCAGAAAAACGGCTTCTTGAATATGTTTTTTATTCTATTTCAGATTACAGCGTCCTTGCGAAAAACCTGGGTCTGAATCAAAATAGTATAAACAGGATTATTTGTCCAGAACAGGTTCTCGTTCGATAACAGTTTTATTGCTTTCAAACTGATTACTTGTATTCTTTTCTCCTCCTGCTTTAAGAGCTTTGTCTCCAGCAAAGAAGCTTTTGTGGTCATCTCCCAGGTCGGAACCTGCCATACGTTGATGTTTTACACAGGAGACACCTTTTCGAATTTCCTGTCTTTGAACACCTTTCACATAAGCTAACATACCATCTTCTGCAAAATACCCTTTGGTTAGATCATTCATATGAAGGGCTGTGGTATGATAGGTTGGTAAAGTTATCAGGTGATGAAAGATCCCTGCTTCTCTTGCACCATCAATCTGGAAGGTCTTTATTTTCTGATCTGCACGAAAGCACAATTCCGTATCATCATATTGTGCATCCATGAGATCATTTCTGTCATAGGCAGTCATATTTTCACCTTCTGCAAGCATTTCTTCATATGCCTGTTGACGGAAGTTTAGTGTCCAGTTAAAAGATGGTGAGTTATTGTAAACCAATTTTGCATTAGGTACAACTGCTTTAACCCTGTTTACCATATGAGCGATTTGCTTTACATTAGGCGTGGGCGTTTCAATCCATAAAAGATCTGCGCCATTTTGAAGACTCGTAATACAGTCTAATACAACTCTGTCTATATTGGAGCCATCTTTGAATTTATACAAACCATTGGCTAATCTTACAGGACGCATTAACTTTCCATCTCTTTTGAGAAGGACATCGTCTTCTTTGGCATCGCTAATCTCAATTGGTTCAGCTTCTATAAAAGCTAAATACTGAGAAGCCAGATCTCCTGGTTCCTGACTTACCGGGAGTTTCTGAGTTAAGCCAGCACCTTCGGAATCTGTTCTTGCTACTATAATTCCGTCTTCTACACCTAATTCTATAAATGCGTATCTGATAGCATTTAGTTTAGCAATAAAATCTTCGTGAGGTACAGTAACTTTTCCATCCTGATGTCCACATTGTTTGGCATCAGAAACCTGGTTTTCGATCTGAATGGCGCAAGCTCCAGCCTGGATCATTTTTTTTGCTAACAAATAAGTTGCCTCTTCGTTACCAAAACCGGCGTCAATATCGGCAATAATAGGAACTACATGTGTCTCAAAATTATCGATTTGATCCTGCACATCTTCTCCGTTTTCCAGCCTTTTAAAAAGATCATTCAATTCAATAGCATCCGCCTGGCGTAAGAAATCATATATTTCCTTTATCAATGACGGCACAGCAGTTTTTTCGTGCATTGATTGATCCGGCAATGGTCCAAATTCTGAACGCAATGCGGCAACCATCCATCCCGAAAGATAAAGGTATTTCTTATTGGTCGTTTTGTGGTGTTTCTTAATGGCTATCATTTTTTGCTGTGCCACGAAACCATGCCAGCAACCAAGAGATTGAGTGTATTGAGAGGAATCTGCATCATACTCGGCCATATCTTTTCTCATAATGGCTGCTGTATATTTGGCGATATCCAAACCTGTTTTAAACCGGTTTTGTGCAACCATTCTGGCTGCACTTTCAGGGTTTATTCCATTCCAGGTTTTTCCATACTTTTCTTTGAGGTTTTTTACAGTCTGTAAGGCTGAGCTGTATTGAGCCTGTTGTAAATTTTTCATAAATTTGTAGATAGTTATTGGTTATTAATAATTAGATCCTGCTGATTGTTGCCGCAATCGCAGGATTGTTTTTTTATATATATTCGTAAGCGGGTAATGTCAAAAATTCTTCAAATTTTTCTGATAATACTAATTTGTCAAAAAGCTCTGTAGCTAGCTTGAATCTGCTTTTTTCAATACTTTTTTCATCAAATTGGGCCAGGATTTCTTCGACTTCATCGTTGAATAAATCCACGTACAGTTCAATCTTAAATTTACGTCCATCTTCCAGGATGACTTCGTTTTTTAGCCATTGCCATACCTGGGTTCTTGAAATTTCAGCAGTGGCTGCATCTTCCATTAAATTGTAAAGTGCTACCGCACCATAGCCTCTCAACCAGGCTTCCATGTAAAGAATACCTACATTGATATTTTTTCTAATTCCGGCTTCTGTTACCGTACCTTCAGGTATTTCTACCAGGTCCTGTTCGGAAATGCTGATATCTTCACGAGTAACGTGTAGCTGGTTTGGTGTTGGCATGTGTTTGTCAAACTCCGTCATAGCTACTTCAACTAATGCAGGGTGCGCCACCCAGGTCCCGTCATGACCATTTTTAACTTCACGCTCTTTATCCTTCCTTACTTTTTCTAAAGCAGCTGCATTGGCCTTTTCATCATTTTTAATAGGGATTTGAGCGGCCATTCCACCAATGGCATGGATGCCACGTTTATGGCAGCGTTGGATTACCAGTTTAGAATACGCCTCCATGAAAGGAGTAGTCATTGTAACCTGATCACGATTGGGTACTACAAAGTTTGGGTGGTTCCTGAATTTTTTGATGTATGAAAATATGTAATCCCAGCGGCCACAATTAAGACCTACTATATGATCTTTAAGTTCATATATAATTTCATCTAACTGAAAACTTGCAGTAATGGTTTCGATAAGAACAGTTGCCTTAAAAGTTCCTTTTGGCACTTCCAGGTAGTCCTGAGCAAAAGTAAATACATCATTCCACCAGCGTGCTTCCAGGTAGTGCTCCAATTTTGGAAGATAGAAATAGGGTGCGGTATTGTTCTTCATCAAGGTGCGGGTGTTATGAAACACATACAAGCCGAAATCAACAAGGCTTCCCGAAGTTTCTTCGCCATTGATTAAAATGTGTCTTTCGTTTAGATGAAGACCCCGGGGCCTCACCATTAAAACTGCAGTTTCCTGATTGAGGTTATAAGATTTGCCTCGATCTGAATCTACCAGGGAAATGCTTTTCTTGTTAGCATCGATCAGGTTTTGTTGACCTTCGATAACATTTTCCCAGGTTGGCGCAGTGCTGTCCTCCAGGTCTGCCATAAATGTGCGGGCTCCTGAATTCAATGCATTAATGACCATTTTTCTATCTACGGGTCCGGTGATTTCTACACGCCTGTCCTGTAAATCTTCAGGAATATTGCCTGCCGTCCAATCACTTTCGCGTATAGTTTTCGTCTCTATCGGGAATTCAGGCAACTTCCCTTCATCAAAAACCTTTTGCTGATTTTCGCGTCTTTCTAAAAGAGATAGTCTTTCGTTATTAAATTTTTCATGAAGTGCTGTTATAAAGTTCAGAGCCTCTTCTGTAAGAATTTCCGGATATGTATTTTTTACATCTTTTGAAAAATTCAGGTTAGCTAATTTTAAAGTTGTGTGTTCCATATTTAATTGTTTTACAGAACAATAATAGAATAAAGATTCGGAAAAAACAAGCGAACGTTCGCTAAAAGTTTAAATTCGCACAAAAATAACTGTTCGCAGAAAAGCTTATATTTGTTTTATGGAAGAAGATTATATTAAGCTGATTTTTGGATTAAAGCTAAAGCAGATAAGGACTGAGAAGAATTTGTCTTTATTTGGATTGTCTAAGCTTTCTGGTTTATCAAAGTCCTATTTGAATGAAATTGAAAATGGGAAAAAATATCCTAAGCCAGATAAAATTGCATTGCTTTCAGATAAACTTGAAGTGCCTTATGACCAAATGGTTTCTTTAAAACTGGATAAAAATTTAGCTCCTATTGGCGAAATATTACAGTCTAAAATTTTAAAGGAAATACCGCTGGAGCTTTTTGGTATCAAAGAAAGTAATCTCATAGATATTGTTGCCAATGCACCGGCCAAAGTGAACGCCTTTATTAGTACAATAATTGAAATTGCACATCATTATAACTTTAGCAGAGAAAGTTTCTTCCTGGCTTCTGTACGGTCATTTCAGGAAGCGAATAATAACTACTTTGACGACCTTGAACAACAGGTTTTAAAGTTTTCGAAAGCCTATCAGGTGGATCTAACAAAGTCTCTCAGTTCAAGAGATCTGGAAGAAATACTAATTGAAGAGTATGGCTACATTATCAATAATAACGAATTAAGCAAAAATGAAGCTTTAGGCAATTTGCGTTCTGTTTTCGTGCCTAAGACCAAAACCCTGTTACTTTCTAATGGCATCGATGAAGCGCAGCGCACGTTTATTTATGCTAAAGAAATCGCATACAATTATTTACAAATTACTGATAGGTTACATACTTTTCCATGGATAAAATTCCATAGGTTTGATCAGGTGCTTAATAACTTTTATGCCTCGTATTTTGCCGGAGCGCTTGTCATTCCTAAAGATGAATTGATCTCCCAATTAGAGACAGTTTTTGAGAAAGAAACTTTTGACAAAGCGCTGTTTCTTCAGATGCTAAAAGCTTTCAATGCCTCCCCGGAATCATTCTATCAGCGGTTGACCAATATCCTGCCCAAGGCATTTAATATTAAGAATTTATTCTTTTTAAGGATCACACACACAGCGGGTACCGAGAAATTTTATCTGAATAAGGAACTTCATTTATCCCATCAGCATTCACCGCGGGCCAATGAAACCAATGAACATTATTGCAGGCGTTGGGTTTCCCTGAAAGTAATTAAAGAAATAAGTCAAACTAAGAATTCTCATGAATTTGATGTTCAAATTTCTAATTACCCCAGTCATGACACAAAGTATTTGGTGTTTTCTTCTGCAACCAAAGATCCATTTACAGACAACCAGTACAGAAGTATAAGTATTGGTTTACTCATCAATAAGCAATTGGAGCGCAAGTTGAAATTTTTAGGAGATACGAATATCAAAAGAAAAGAGGTCGGCGTAACCTGCGAACGTTGTGCTATTAAGGACTGCAAGGTTAGGCAAACCCCAGCCATTATTTTGGATAAAGTAGCTAAAAACAAAAAGATAGAAATGATCGTCGAGGAATTAAACGCTAAGTTTCAGTCCTAAATATGCTTAATATAATTTGCGACTGAAGGAATGCGGTTCCGAAACTTCGGGAGCTGAGTCTGAACCCGGTTTAGCCTTTTGGTCATTCTGCTATAATATTCTGATTCTGAAAAATTAGTCAGATAAAATTAAAACTGATGTGGACCGAAGGCTTATCAAATTGTATAGTGCATCCAGGCGTGTAAACAGTTTCCTGTTCTAGCTAATTCAAAATCGTCTTCCTGCAGCAGTTCCAATCCCATTTTACATTCGATAAACCGGAACTTTCGGTATATTTGATAGTCGCCATTTTTGTTCTAATCGTTGGAACAAAGGAAAAGCTCAAAACAATGAAGAATTCCTCTTTAAAAATATACTTTATTATCCTGGGGCTGGTACTTAGTGGTTTCGCCCGCGCACAGAAGGTCGTTGTTTTGAATCTGGATGATGCAATCTATCCTTCAACGGCGGAATATATTGACAACGGACTTCAGAAAGCTGCCGAGGAAAATGCAGCTTGTGTGGTGATAAAAATCGATACGCCCGGTGGTTTATTAGCACCTACACGCAAGATGACAGGTAAAATAATGAACGCATCCATTCCTGTCATTTCTTTTGTTACACCATCGGGTGCGCATGCCGGTTCTGCGGGAGCTTTTATTGCACTGGCTGCAAATATCACTGCCATGAGCCCTGGATCGAATATCGGTGCTTCCCATCCTGTGTTGGAAGGTAGCGTTCCCGATTCCATTATGAATGCGAAAATGACAGAAGATGCAGCAGCTTTTATGCGCTCCATTGCAGAACACAGAGGGAAAGATACCACCCTGATCATGCAGATGGTGACCAATAGCCGCTCGTTTTCGGCGGAACAGGCATTGAAGAATAATATCATTGATTTGAAAGCCAATGATCTGAAGGAATTGCTTAGCAAAATAGATGGGCGGACGGTTCATCTGAATTCAGGAAAAAAAATACTCCTTCACACGGCTTCTGCAGAGGTAGAAACCATAGAAATGGATGGAAAACAAAAGTTTTTGGCTTTCCTGAGCAACCCTAATTTGATGTATGTGTTCTTACTGCTGGGATTGATGGGCTTATTTTTTGAATTTAGCAATCCCGGCGGATTGGTGCCCGGCATAGTCGGGGTGATTAGCTTGATATTGGCAGGTTATGGCATGTCTGTTTTGCCGATAGATTATACCGGATTGGCCCTGATTATTGTGGGTATTATCTTTTTTGTGCTGGAAATAAAATTTCAAAGCTATGCCTTATTATCCATAAGCGGTGTAATTTGTTTATTTCTGGGCTCCATATTTTTAATTGATGAAGCCCCTTCAATCGATGTGCTGTATATTTCCTGGTCTGTACTTATAACTTCTGTGGTGGTAACTTCGGCGTTCTTTATTGTGCTCATCTTTTTTGGAATTAAGGCTCAATTCGGAAAGAGCAAAACAGGAGTGGAAAGCTTAATAGGCTTAAGAGGTATGACCATGGAAGAGCTTTCCCCGGAGGGAAGAGTACGGGTTCACGGAGAATTTTGGAATGCCATCGCCGAAGAAGGATTTATAGCAGCCAAAACCGAAGTAGAGGTTATTGAAATTAAACAATTTAAGCTAACAGTTAAATCCGTAACTTTAGAACCAAGCTAAAAATCCAATAACTATGATTCCCGTTTATGTCTTAATATTTCTGGTTGTTCTCATTCTGATCAATTCAATAAAAATCCTAAAAGAGTATGAACGCGCGGTTGTATTTCGATTGGGAAGGGTAACCAGCGGTGGCAGTAAAGGACCGGGTCTTATCATCCTTCTTCCTTTTATTGATAAAATGAAAAAGGTGACCTTGCGAACTATTGTCCACGATGTGCCGACCCAGGATGTTATTACATTGGATAATGTTACCTTAAAAGTAAATGCGGTTGTCTATTTTCGGGTAGTTGATGCTGAAAAAGCGACTATTGAAATAGAGGATTATTATTATGGTACCTCACAGCTTTCTCAAACCATACTTCGTAGTGTCCTGGGACAATCAGAATTGGATGACATTCTTTCTAAACGGGATAAATTGAATTTGGAGTTGCAGGAAATTATCGATTCCAATACAGAACCCTGGGGTGTTAAAGTTTCGAATGTAGAAATTAAACAAGTCGATTTGCCGCAGGAAATGCAAAGAGCCATGGCAAGACAGGCGGAAGCTGAAAGATACAGAAGGGCAAAAGTGATTGCTGCTGAAGGAGAATTTCAGGCTTCAAAAAAATTAACAGATGCCGCTGAAGTACTTGCTGGTCAGCCCAGCGCTTTGACACTTCGTTACCTGCAAACTTTAACTGAAATCGCTGCTGAAAATAATTCTACTACAATTTTCCCTATCCCTATTGATCTTTTTAAACCATTTATGGAAAATATGGCTAAAAACCCTGAAGTGATTAAACAACTAACCAGTCAGGAGAATAAGGATACGGATACAAAGAAGAATAAGGATAAATAGGCTTTATACCTTATTCTGAACAGATTGATCTATTTAAAGAGGCCTTTTCTTTATTAATCCTGGCCGGTTGCTCCATTTTTATTCCTCAGCTTTTACCGGATGCTGCTAGCCATCCGTATACTGTCCCTTAAAAGGCTATTTAGCAAACAACCAGGTCTTGCTGGTTGCTGAATTATTCAAATAATACTGAAGAAACTCTGAGCTCAAGGGGAGGAGAATTGTATGCTTTGTTTTCTTGAAAAACCCATTTCAGGCTGTTATAATCTTTCTATATTGAATTTTGAAAAAGAGAAACAATAAGCCCTTATGCGCATCATTAATGCCCACCAGAACAATCTAAAAAACATCGATGTAAACATTCCTGAGAACCAAATGGTTGTAGTGACCGGATTATCAGGTTCGGGGAAATCATCTTTGGCACTGGACGTTATTGCGAATGAAGGATACCGCTATTTTCTGGAAAGCCTCTCTGCATATAACCAGCAAAATGCGCAATTAATACCTACTGCTGAAGTAGATGATATCGAAGGGCTGCCACCGGTGATCAAGGTGGAGCAGTCGAAACGATTCCAGTCGATTAATGCCACTTTCGGAACCCTGTCTGAGCTTGCTGCGGTTTTCAGAATTTTATTTGCTCGTTATTCAGCTGAAGATGCCATGAGCAAATCTCTCTTTTCCTTCAATCATCCCAAAGGAGCCTGCGAAGTTTGCCACGGAATTGGGCAGGCAGAATATATCGATCTTGATAAGTTGATTGGTGATGAAAACAAAAGCCTTAGAGAAGGGGCCATCACCACTACCTTACCCAACGGATACATCGTCTATTCCCAGGTTACTGTCGAGGAATTAAATAAAGTATGTAAAGCCCATGGTTTTAACGTCGACATTCCCTGGAAGGAGCTTTCCGAAGAACAAAAGGAGGTCATCTTAAACGGCAGTGATCGCATAAAAGTTTTTTATGGGAAACACAGTATAGAATCCCGGCTGAGGTGGGAGGGCCTTAAGGCAAAGCCCCGGGAAGAGGGTTTTTATAAAGGGATTCTTCCCATTATGAGCGATATTTTAAAACGGGACCGGAATAAAAACATCTTGAAATTTGTCAGTTCCAGCATATGCCCTAGTTGTAAGGGGGCACGAATTAAGGCTGAACACCTGAAATTTAAATGGAAAGGCCTGAACTTTCAGCAATGGATGGACCTTCCCTTAACCGAATTATATGACAGGCTGAAAAGCCAGGAATTAACAGCCGGGGAACAGGTACTGGTTGATAAGATCTGTGTTCAGTTGTTTGACCTCATTCGACTTGGAATGGAGGAATATAGGCTGAACACTCCAAGCACCGATATTTCTTCCGGTGATGCCCAGCGAATAAAATTGATCAAACAGGTAAACAGCAGCCTGCAGGGCATTCTTTATGTATTCGATGAACCTTCCATCGGTTTATCTGAAGACTACCAAAGCTATTTACGCCATATCCTCAACCGGTTGATAAGCCGTGGAAATACGGTGATGGTAGTGGAGCACGATTTGAATTTTATAAGATCTGCCGACTGGATCGTGGAGTTAGGTCCTGAAGCGGGAATTCACGGAGGAGAAGTGATTTTTAACGGACCCATCCGGAAATTTTTAAATTCGGAAGGACTATCGAGTCCAACCTTAGTCCGAACTCAAGAAGTCAACATTCAAGTCTGATAAGGAACCCAAACGCGAGTCAGCAGATTCATTTCAGCCTCAAAAAGGGGATTTTACGGTAGTGACCCGGAAGACTCCTCAGATCCTGGATAGACTTCAGAAATTTTCCGAAGAAAAGGGCCTGCAACTGCTTACGGTATCAGATCAACCCATAGGCAAAACGCCCAGGAGCAATCCTGCTACCTATACCGGCCTGGCCGATAAAATTCGAGACCTGTTGGCTAAATCTCCGGAAGCAAAATCCCTGAGTCTGGCTAAAGGAGCCTTCTCTTTTAATAACAAGAGGGGAAGATGTGAAACCTGTGAAGGGGCGGGAGTGATCACGCTTTCTATGAATGTGATGGGCACTATTAACCAGGTCTGTCCCAGCTGTAATGGCAAGCGTTTTAAGCCTGAAGTACTGCAGGTGCATTGGAATAACAGGAACATTGCCGACATCTATAACTTGAGCATAGAGGAAGCTTTTGATTTCTTTTCTGAAGAGAAGAAGATCACCAGGATCCTGTCTTTGATGCTACAGCTGGGGCTTGGGTATATCAACCTGGGACAACCTTCTAATACTTTGTCCGGGGGGGAAGCCCAGCGCATTAAACTCACTAAACATTTCGCTAAGCAATCAAAAAAGACCCTTTTATTGCTGGAAGAACCCAGTATTGGATTGCATCAGCAAAATGTGAGGCAGCTGCTGAAAGCTTTACACCAGCTCAAAAAACAAACAGCCGGGATACTTTGCTTTGAGAATAATCGGCTATTTCAAATCTTCCTGCGATACACTGGTAGATAATGCGCTAAAAGCTCAGGCGCCGGAGCTGAAAGAAACATCAGATCAGCGGAGGGATATGATCTCCATAAAAGGTGCCCGAACGCATTATCTTAAAGACCTGGACGTAGATTTTCCGAAGAATAAATTATCTGTTATTACGGGAATTTCGGGTTCGGGAAAATCTTCTTTGGTAATTGATACGTTGCATGGCTACGGACTTCAGGAAATGACCAAACAGTTTTCATCTTATCAGCAGTCAAGAGTTGGCGTGAATTTTCAGTTTGAAGTCGATCACATTGAAGGGCTTAGTCCCACTATTTGTATTACGCGTAAGGAAAAGAGCTTTACAGAACGTTCAGATATATCCAAACAAACAGGAATAGATAAGATCCTGCGTTTTGCCTTCTCCAGAAAAGCACAATTCGAAGGAAAGGAATTATCTGCCAGTCATTTTTCCAATAATCACGAATTGGGAAAATGTG